>NZ_CP023565.1:0-117500 GCF_003288115.1 Ligilactobacillus murinus
TGGACGTAAACGGATCTTTGCTGAGAAAAGTAATGGAAAAAAATTTAACTTTAAATATGATAAACTTGTTTTGGCAACTGGATCTAGGCAACAAAATTTAATTGTTGAAAACAATGAACTAAGTGGGATCTACAAACTAAAGGATCTAAAGGAGGCGCTTTTGATAAATCAGAAGCTATCAACAAGAAAGTGTCGTGATGTTGCTGTCATTGGAGGGGGCTATATTGGAGTGGAGATGGCAGTGGCTCTTCAAGCTCGCAATAAAAATGTCAGTCTTTTTGAAGTAAATGATCATGTTTTAAACACGCATTACGATAAGGAGTTTGCCCAGTTAGCACAGCAGAAATTAAGTGAAAATGGAGTTCAAGTTCAAGTAGACGAAGAGATTTTGAAATTTGAGGGATATAATGGAAAGCTCACTGGGATCGTTACGACACAAGGTAATTATTCGGTTGATATGGTTATTTTGGCAGTTGGCTTTTTGCCTAATACTCAATTGGGAAGAAAGCATCTGACTTGTTTTACCAATGGCGCATATATTGTAAATAGTGCACAACAGACTTCCGATCCTGATGTCTATGCGGTCGGAGATTGTGCAACGTCTTATTCTAAGATATTTAAAGATCAAATGATCGATTTCTCAGTCGCTGATGCTTTGCATGGTAGTTATGTAGCTGCTAAGAGTATTGTTGGTGAGAAAACTATTTCTGATGGGACAGTTATGACTAATGCGTTCAGAGTTTATGGTTTAAATTTTTTTGCAACAGGTCTGACTACTGAAATGGCCTATAAGCGTGGAATTGAGATCGAATATGTTGACTATGAAGATTGGGTCTTATTGTCGGCGATGTTAAATAATAATAAGGCTAAAGTCAGACTCATTTACACTAAAGAAGATAGGTATTTAGTTGGAGCACAAATTTGCTCTGAAGCTGATCTATCAGGAAGTATCTCAACTTTGACTTTGGCTATCCAAAAAGAAATGACGATCGACGAGTTGAGTTTTTCGAAATTTTTCTTTTATCCGTATTTTAATTTGCCAAACGATCTGCTGGTCAAAGCTGCACAAGAAAGTGAGAAAAAGTAGGTAAAAATACTTAGAGTAGTATTTTAACAGAGCTTTTATAATAAAGTTATTTGTTATATGTTATAATTGAGAAGTCGTTTTCTTAACGAAGAGTATGAACTTATAAGCATTTATAAAGGAGAGTTTTAAATGGCATTAAATCTTATGTTGATGGGTCTGCCAGGTGCGGGTAAGGGTACCCAAGCTGAAAAGATCGTGGACCAATATCACATTCCACACATTTCCACGGGGGATATCTTCCGTGCAGCAATGAAGAACAATACTCCAATGGGGATCGAGGCTAAAAGTTACATAGATAAGGGTGAACTTGTCCCTGATGAAGTAACGAACGGTATCGTTAAAGAACGTTTAGCCAAAGATGATGTTAATGATGGCTACATGCTTGATGGTTTCCCACGTAACATGGCACAAGCTGAAGCTTTAGAAACATTCGGGGCTCAATTAGGTAAACCATTGAACTGTGTGATCAACATTCATGTTGACCCAGAATCTTTGATGGAACGTTTGACAGGCCGTTATATCTGCCGTAACTGTGGCGCAACTTACCACAAGATCTTTAACCCAACTAAGGTCGAAGGTACTTGTGATCGTTGTGGTGAACACGAATTCTATCAACGTGAAGATGACAAACCTGAAACAGTTAAGAACCGTCTTGATGTTAATATCAAGATGAACACACCATTATTAGACTTCTACAAGAAGCAAGGTATCTTGCATGAAGTTGATGGTAACCAAGATATCGATAAAGTTTTTGCTGATATCAAGGCTGTTTTAGATCAAATCAACTAAAATCAAATAAAAAAGATACACCTGGATTGTCATTTTTAAAAATAGTGCTTGCATCCAGCTTGACACTATGATATGATAATTCAGGTTTATCTTTTCAATAGGCTCAGTTTGCCATTTTGAGCAAACGGAACTTGCGGAAAAAGGTGGGACTCCATAAAAAGCTTCTCACATTTTTACGTGTAAAGTTTTAAAACCAATTTAAGGAGGTACTTTTGCGTGGCGAAAGATGATGTGATTGAAATTGAGGGTACGATCAAAGAAACGTTGCCAAATGCGATGTTCAAAGTTGAACTTGAAAATGGACATGAGATTTTAGCTCACGTTTCCGGTAAGATCCGCATGCATTATATTCGTATTTTACCAGGAGACAAGGTTACTGTTGAAATGTCCCCTTATGATTTGACTAAGGGTCGCATTACCTATCGCTTTAAATAGATTGTACTTCAAAAATATTTAGGAGGTATAATTCATGAAAGTAAGACCATCAGTTAAACCAATGTGCGAACATTGCAAAGTTATCAAACGCAAAGGTCGCGTTATGGTTATTTGCGATAATCCAAAGCACAAACAACGTCAAGGATAATAATTAATTAGGAGGTGTAATTGTAATGGCTCGTATTGCAGGTGTCGATTTACCACGCGACAAGCGTATCGTTATCGGCTTAACTTATATTTACGGAATCGGTAATACAACAGCTAAGAAGATCTTAGCTGAAGCAGGTGTTTCAGAAGACGTTCGCGTTCGTGATTTAACAGCAGATCAAGAAGACAAGATCCGTGCTGTTGTTGATAACTACAAGGTAGAAGGTGACCTTCGCCGTGAAGTTTCTTTAAACATCAAACGTCTTTCCGAAATCGGCTCTTACCGTGGTCTACGTCATCGTCGTCATTTACCAGTTCGTGGTCAAAACACGAAGAACAATGCGCGTACACGTAAAGGCCCAGCAGTTTCAATTGCAGGTAAGAAGAAATAATTTAAATAATCTAAAAAGGAGGTTAGCTATTTCATGGCAGTTAAAAAGTCTCGTAAGCGCCGTGTAAAGAAGAATATCGAAAGCGGTGTTGCACATATTCATTCAACATTCAATAACACACTTGTTATGATCACAGACGTTCATGGTAACGCCGTAGCATGGTCATCAGCAGGTTCTTTAGGCTTCAAGGGTTCCCGTAAGTCTACTCCATTTGCTGCCCAAATGGCCGCTGAAGCAGCAGCTAAGGGTGCAATGGATCATGGCATGAAGACTGTTGAAGTTGCAGTTAAAGGTCCTGGTTCTGGTCGTGAAGCTGCTATTCGTGCGCTTCAAACAACAGGTCTTGAAGTCACATCTATCAAGGATGTTACACCAGTTCCTCATAACGGATGCCGTCCTCCAAAACGCCGTCGTGTTTAATGTGGATCAGTATTCATTTTGAGGATAGACTCATAATGTTTTCAACCAGATTACACGTAACGTTTTGAAAGGGGTAAAGATAAGAATGATCGAATTTGAAAAACCAAAAATTCATAAAATCGAAGAAGGTCAAGATTACGGTAAGTTCGTCGTTGAACCGCTTGAACGTGGTTATGGTACAACTTTAGGTAACTCTTTACGTCGTATCTTACTTTCTTCCTTACCAGGTGCAGCGATCACTGATGTTCAAATCGATGGTGTGTTACATGAATTTTCCACTGTAAAAGGTGTTTTAGAAGATGTGACAGCGATCATCTTGAACTTAAAGAAAGTCGCACTTAAACTTGATTCTGAAGATTCTCAAACTTTAGAATTTGATGTTGTTGGGCCAAAAGAAGTTACTGCCGGTGACATTCAAGGTAGCAGTGATGTAGAAATCCTCAACCCAGATCAATATATTTGTACTGTGGCTGATGGCGCTGTGTTCCATGCTCGAATGACTGCTAACAAGGGTCGAGGCTATGTTTCCGCAACGGAAAACAAGGCTAAGGCCGAAGATATGCCTATTGGCGTTTTACCAATCGACTCAATTTATACCCCGATCGAACGTGTCAACTACCAAGTAGAAAAAACACGTGTTGGTCAAAAAAATGATTATGATAAATTAACGTTAGACGTGTGGACAAACGGCTCGATCACACCAAGTGAAGCGATCAGCTTGTCCGCTAAGATCTTAACAGAGCATTTGACATTATTTGTTGATTTGACAGATGAAGCTAAGAATGCTGAGATCATGGTCGAAAAAGAAGAAACACATAAAGAAAAAATGCTTGAAATGACAATCGAAGAACTTGACTTGTCTGTACGTTCATACAACTGCTTGAAGCGTGCTGGTATCAATACTGTGCAAGCTTTGACTAACAAGTCTGAAGCAGACATGATGAAGGTACGTAATCTTGGTCGCAAGTCCTTAGAAGAAGTTAAGGCTAAATTAGCAGATCTTGGCTTGTCATTACGTCATGATGACTAATATAAAATTTAAGGGAGGGAACTGTTCATGGCTTACCGTAAATTAGGTCGCACAAGCGCACACCGTAAATCAATGTTACGCAACTTGACAACTGACTTGATCGTTAACGGTCGTATCGTTACAACAGAAACACGTGCTAAAGAAGTACGTAAGACTGCTGAAAAGATGATCACTTTGGGTAAAAAAGGTGATTTAGCTTCTCGTCGTCGTGCTGCTGCATTCATGATGGATGTTGTTGCAGACGTCAAAGAAGATGGCGATAAGGCAGTTGTTCAAACAGCATTGCAAAAGTTGTTTGAAGAAGTTGCACCTCGTTTTGAAGGCCGTAACGGCGGTTACACACGTATCATCAAGATGAACGAACGCCGCGGCGATGCAGCTAAGATGGCTGTTCTTGAATTGGTCGACTAATTTTTATTGATTATTAGCGACGAATATAACTAGTGTCACTTTTATAGCGATAACTGGGCGTTACGATGTTGGGTAAAACCGAGTCTAGTCCTAAGTAGCAGATATTGGATCTGTGAAACCTTCGTTATAAAAAGTGATTTTTTTATTATTTTCATTTAGACTGATCTTCGGGTAGGATCGATTTATTTAAGGGTGCTCTTTGGAGTGCTCTTTTTATTTTGCTAACTTAATTTTACAAACTGCGTGAGATAAAATAATTGCATTTAAAAAAAGAAAGCGGTAACGTCAACAGTGAAAGGAATTAAATAAAAAAACTTACAAAATGTAAGCATATTGTGTGACAAGTTCGCTAAACTTTGTATAATCAATAGTAGAGACCTGAATAGAAAGTGGGAATGAAAATGGAAAAGGTAAAAAATATCGTTATTGGTTTTGGCAAGGGTGGAAAGACCTTAGCTAAAACATTGGCAAATAAAGGTGAAGAAGTTTTAGTGATCGAACGTTCTGCTCAGATGTATGGTGGGACATGTATCAATATTGGCTGTTTGCCATCGAAGCGTTTGATCATTGAGGCCGAGAAAAAAACAGCTTTTGATCAAGCTGTAGTCGGAAAAAATGAGATGACAGCTTTCTTACGTGATAAGAATTACCATATGCTAGCCGATGAGCCGACTGTGCGTGTTTTAGATGGGACAGCTAAATTTAAGTCAGACCATGTAGTTACAGTAACGACACCTACTGGTGAGACACTAGATTTTGAAGGGGAACGGATCTTTATCAATACTGGGGCTGAACCAGTGATATTGCCGATCCCAGGTTTAGCTGATAGCAAGTATTTATTGGATTCAACTGGTGCTATGGATCAAAGCGATCTGCCTAAAGAATTAGTGATCATTGGTGCTGGTTACATCGGGCTTGAATTTGCTAGCATGTTTGCTAATTATGGTGCTAAAGTTACTGTTTTGGATGCTTCAGATAAGTTTATTCCAAGAGAAGATGATGATATTTCCCAAATGGTCTTTGATGACTTGAGTGCTTTGGGGATCGATTTCAAGTTGGGGGTCAAGATCAAAGAAGTTTACGACCTTGAGGATAAAGTTGAGATCGTCTACGAAAAAGACGGTGAACATACAGTAACGGCGGATAAAGTTTTAGCTGCGACTGGACGTAAACCTCGGACCAGTGATCTAGGTTTAGAAAATACCGCGATCAAATTGGATGACCGTGGGGCAGTGGTCGTTGATGATCAATTGCATACCAGTGTCCCTGGTGTTTGGGCACTTGGCGATGTCAAAGGCGGGCTTCAATTCACCTATATCTCTTTAGATGATTTCCGGATCGTTAAAGATGAACTTTTTGGGGCTGGCAAACGTCGGATCAGTGATCGGAAAAATGTTCCTTATAGTGTCTTTATCGAACCACCACTATCTAAAGTTGGCCTAAATGAAAAAGAGGCTAAGGCAGCAGGAGTCGAATATAAGCTCTTCAAGTTGCCAGTTGCAGCTATTCCTAAGGCACGGGTCTTAAAGGATACACGTGGACTCTTTAAAGTTTTAGTTGATCCTGAAACGGACTTGATCTTAGGGGCTACGATCTATGCTAAGGAATCACACGAGCTGATCAATTTGCTCAGTTTAGCGCTCAATGCTAAATTACCATACACAATGTTGCGTGATCAGATCTATACCCATCCAACGATGAGTGAAGCACTCAATGATGTTTTAAAATAAAGTGAGGTAAAGTAAAAATGAAAATCTTTGTAGTCGGTGCTACAGGTCGAGTTGCATCAAAATTAGTTGAAGCTCTAGTGGCTAAGGGACATCAGGTGACCGCAGCAGCGCGTCATCCTGAAAATGTCTTGTTGAAAGATTCTCCCCAAGTGACGGCCGTCAAATTAGACCTGCATGCTTCAAAAGAAGAATTGGCAGCGTTGATCGGTCAACAGGATGCGATCTACTTTACAGCTGGTTCTCGAGGTAAAGATCTCTTACAAACTGATGCCTTTGGTGCCGTTAAGACGATGCAAGCTGCTGAGTTGAATGGTATCAAACGTTATATCATGTTGAGCTCATTACATGCTTTAGAACCAGAATTTTGGCATGAAGATGGTTTGGCTCAGATCATGGATTATAATATTGCCAAATTCTTTGCAGACCACTATCTGGTGCATAACACGGACTTAGATTATACGATCTTACAACCAACCGCTTTGACTGAAGAACCTGGTACAGGTAAGATCACAGTTGGAGCAACTAAAGTTTCCAAAAATCCGATCCCGGATGTGGCTTTGACCTTAGCAGAGATCTTAGAACATGACAACACGCGCAAAAAAGTTATCATGATGAGTAGTGGTGATACTCCGATCGAGCAAGCTTTGGCAAGCGTATAACAATGGCTAACTAAAAAGTCGACCGTAATTGGTCGGCTTTTTAGTTAGTTTAAATAGCGCTTGAACTCAGCTTCTAACGCTGGAAGCAAAGGTTCATATGCAACTAAAGTATTTAAGGCCTCGCTTTGACTTGCGCTTGGCGAAAGTGTGATCATCGGTGCTACCGAAAGCACAGGCATTTTGAGCCCTTGCATGACTAAGCGTAAGGCGATCTGGGCTTGTGAGCACCCGTGTCCGCCAAAAGTGACCAAGCAAGCTGGTTTACCTTGCCATTCGTGATAGAGATAGTCAAGTGCATTTTTCAAGACGGCAGGATAGCCCCAGTTATATTGAGGAACGATGAAGATAAAGCCTGCATAAGTGGCGATCTTTTCACTCCAGCGTTTAGTCGTCTCATGATGGTAAGTCCCAGTTTGGGGCATTTCACTTTCATCTAAGAAGGGTAAGTCAAAATCAGCTAGATCGATAATATCGTAAGTTAGTTCAGCTTGAGGTAGATTTTTAGCGAACCATTCAGCGATCAAAGGGCTTCGTCGCCCAGGACGTGTACTGCCGATAATGATCCCGATTTTTTTCATAGAATTTCACCTCGTAACTTTAATTTTAGAAGTAAAATCTCAGATTGGCAAATAAAAACGTGAGAATGTGGTATATTATTCCTAAAGGGTTGCAGACTGGCAACTAAAATTTCAGTGGGGGAAGCTAAATGAGTGCAATTATTGAGATAAAAAATCTTAGCTTTGCGTACGATGAAGAGAGTCAACAAAAGACATTGTCGCAGATCGATTTAACGATCGAACAAGGACAATGGGTCGCTTTGATCGGTCATAATGGAAGTGGCAAGAGTACCCTGACCAAATTGCTCGATGGGCTATTGACGCCAACTGAGGGGACGATAACCGTTGCCGGCCTTCCCTTGAATGAAGAAAACATTTGGGCGATCAGAGACCAGATCGGGATGGTCTTTCAGAATCCGGATAATCAATTTGTAGGTGCAGATGTTGAAGGCGATGTGGCCTTTGGCTTAGAAAATCGGGGCGTTTCCTATGAGCAAATGCATCAACGAGTAAAAGAAGCCTTAGAAGCTGTCAACATGCAAGCTTTTGCCAAACACGAACCAGTTCGTCTCTCGGGTGGACAAAAGCAACGTGTTGCGATCGCAGGCGTCTTGGCGATCAGACCCCAGATCGTGATCTTTGATGAATCGACCAGTATGCTTGATCCCGAGGGCCGAGCAGAGTTAGTTGCTTTAATGCGACGTTTGAATAAGGAAGAAGGTTTCACCGTTATTTCGATCACACATGATATCGATGAAGCCGCCTTGGCTGATCGGATCATTGTGTTAGAGAAAGGGAAAGTGATCGATGATGATACACCGGAAAATATCTTTACACGGGGAAATGAATTGAGTAAAGTGGGCTTAGATGTGCCTTATCCCGAACGTTTGAAACATGAACTAGCTAAGTTGGGGATCAAAGTACCCGAAAAATATTTGACAGAAAAGGAATTGGTGGACTGGTTATGGCAATTCAACTTGAAAAATTAAGCTATACGTATCAAGCCGCGACCCCTTTAGCCCAACAAGCCCTAAAAGACGTAAGCTTTACGATCAAAGATCAAAGTTTTACGGCTATTGTTGGACATACTGGGAGTGGAAAGTCTACCTTGTTACAGCATTTAAATGGACTTTTAAAGCCTACCAGTGGTCGTTTGACGGTCAATGGGCAGGTGATCACGCCAGCAACTAAAAATAAAGAGTTAGCTAAGTTGCGCCAAGAAGTTGGTTTCGTGTTTCAATTTCCCGAAGCCCAACTATTTGAAGAGACGGTCTTAAAAGATATCGCATTTGCGCCGAAAAATTTTGGTGCGACCGAGCAAGAAGCCGAAAAAATCGCGCGTGAAAAAGCCCAACTCGTCAATTTAGATGAAAGTGTGCTAGAGCGTTCGCCCTTTGAGCTTTCTGGGGGCCAGATGCGCCGGGTCGCGATCGCAGGGATCTTGGCGATGTCACCTAAAGTTTTAGTTTTAGATGAACCAACTGCAGGCTTAGATCCAAGTGGACGTGCCGAAATGATGGCATTGTTCAAGCGACTTCATGAAAAAGAAAAATTGACGATCATCTTAGTGACCCATCAAATGAATGATGTAGCTAATTTTGCTGATCAAGTTTTAGTGATGGAATCAGGGCGCTTGCTCGCCGATAAAACGCCGGCAGAGCTTTTTTCAGATCCAGGCTGGCTAAAAAAACATCATTTAAACTTGCCCCAAACGACCGCTTTTGCTCAGCGCTTAGTTGAACGGGGGATGGAATTTGCTCAGTTACCGTTAACTGAACATGAATTAGCAAAAGTTTTAGCGACAAAAATAAAAGAAGCGGAGGGAGAAAATGGATAAACTGTTACTTGGACGTTACATTCAAGGTGATTCTTTGGTCCATCGCCTTGACCCCCGCGTCAAGATGATCTTATGTTTTTATTTTGTCTTGATCATCTTTTTATGTAACAACTGGCAATCATATCTGTTATTAGGGATCGTGACCTTGCTCAGTGTGTTACTTTCAAAGATCGACCTGAGCTATTTTGTCAAAGGGGTCATGCCGTTGATCTGGCTGATCTTATTTACGGTCCTTTTGCAGGTCTTTTTTACACGTGGAGGCCCGACTTATTGGCAGTTTGGCCCGTTGACTTTGACACAGTTTGGCTTAGTCAATGGTTTTTATGTCTTTTGTCGTTTTGTGTTGATCATTTTTATGTCGACTCTTTTGACTGTGACAACGACACCACTTGCGATCGCGGATGCAACTGAATCGTTGATGCAACCATTAAAGAAATTAAAGGTCCCAGTGCATGAGATCGCCTTGATGTTATCGATCGCGTTGCGTTTTGTGCCGACTTTGATGGATGAGACGACTAAGATCATGAATGCCCAACGTTCACGTGGGGTCGATTTTAGCGAGGGCAGTTTGATCTCCCGGATAAAGGCAGTGATCCCACTATTGATCCCCCTATTTGTCAGTGCCTTGACGCGGGCCGAAGATCTGGCAACTGCGATGGAAGCGCGAGGTTATCGTGGAGGAGAAGGGCGAAGCAAGTATCGGGTGCAAGTTTGGCATTTACAAGATACGCTAGCTTTAGTTTTCTTTTTCCTAGTGACTCTCGCCTTGATATTTTTGAGAAATTGAGGAATTTTAATGACGAAGCGTTATATGATAACTTTAGCCTATGACGGCACTAATTTTGCAGGCTTTCAAGCCCAACCAAAGCAACGGACCGTGCAATCAGTCCTAGAAAAAGCACTCAATAAGATGAGTAAGTTTGACGACTATATCACGATCTATGGCTCTGGGCGCACTGACTCGGGTGTGCATGCTTTGGGGCAAGTCATCCACTTTGATTTTCCCCATGATATCTCACCAGAAGGGATGCTCAAGGGATTAAATTCAATGCTGCCCCTTGATTGTGAGGTCATCGACTGCAAGATCGTCAGTGATGACTTTCATGCGCGTTTTACCACCCACGGCAAGCGCTATATGTATCGCGTCAGCCGTTCATGGTTTACCGATCCTTTCAAACGCTTCTACACGGGACATTACAAGTATCCCCTTGATATCAAGCGGATAGAAGAAGCCATGCCCGATGTCGTGGGAACGCATGATTTTTCGAGTTTTGTAGCTTCAGGCAGCCAAACTAAAGATCATGTCCGGACGATCTATGAGGCTACCGTCAGAGAAGACAAAGAAAACAATGAAGTGATCTTTGAATTCTACGGCAACGGCTTTTTGTATAATCAAGTGCGGATCATGGTCGCAACTTTGCTTGAGATCGGCAATGGTAAGCGACCAGTTCATGATTTTTTGCGGTTGTATGAAGTCAAAGACCGCAATGAATGTCGGGAAACAGCACCGGCAAGTGGACTTTATCTGAAGAAAGTGTATTATGAATAAAATATGACTTGATTTTACGATTTATTAAAAGTTATAATTGACTATACCTAAAAAAAATCGTAATATAGTATTTGGTATTGTTTGCCCCACAGTAAGCCCCGTTAATCTTATTGTTTGTCAAACATGTATACATTAAATGGAGGAAATAAACGTGCGTACAACATATATTGCAAAACCAGGCGAAGTAGAACGTAAATGGTATGTCGTAGATGCAACAGATGTTCCTTTGGGACGCTTATCCACAGTGGTAGCATCTGTTTTACGCGGCAAGAACAAGCCTACTTTCACACCAAACGTTGATACAGGTGACTTTGTGATCGTCATCAATGCAGAAAAAGTTGCTTTGACAGGTCGTAAAGCAACAGATAAGATCTATTACCATCACTCAAACCATCCAGGTGGCTTGAAGGAACGTACAGCTGGTGACTACCGTGAAAAGGATCCAGAAAAATTGATCGCATTATCTGTTAAAGGTATGCTTCCAAAGGGTACTCTTGGTCGTGCACAAGCTAAGAAGCTTCACGTTTACCGTGGTGCAGAACACAAGCATGCTGCTCAAAACCCAGAAGTATTAGACATCACAAACTTAATCTAGGAGGAAAACGAATTTGGCACAAGTACAATATCGCGGCACAGGTCGTCGTAAAAACTCAGTTGCACGTGTGATCTTGGTACCAGGTACAGGTAAGATCACAATGAACGGCAAATCTGCAGAAGAATACATTCCATTTGCAAACTTACGCGAAGTTATGGCTCAACCATTCGTTGCCACAGAAACAAAAGACCAATATGACGTATTGGTAAACGTTAACGGTGGTGGCTTCTCAGGTCAAGCTGGCGCTACACGTCATGGTATCGCACGCGCTTTACTTGAAGTAGATCCAGACTTCCGCGGTGTCTTGAAACGTGCAGGTCTCTTGACTCGTGATGCACGTATGAAAGAACGTAAGAAGCCAGGTCTTAAGAAGGCTCGTAAAGCTTCACAATTCTCAAAACGTTAATATCTCGTTATATCAACGTTTCAAACGCATTTCTCACTTTGGTGGGGGATGCGTTTTTTTGTATTGACCTAGATTTTTATTCCGAAATTGTCAAATAAAATTAGAAAAAAGTGGATACCAAAAGGCTATAATGCCCTCTAAGTATACAGATGAAATAGAAAATTCATCTTATACTTGGAGGGTATTTTATATGTCTAGGAAATCAAGATACAGTGCAGAACAAAAATTAGCTATACTAAATGAACTAACCCGTTCTAATATTAGTGAGGTGGCTAAAAAGTATGCAGTGGGCAAGAAAACTATTAGAACTTGGGGGTATCTATATGAATATCAGGGCATTGATGGCTTACGATCTACTCACAATAATCATAGATATTCAAAGGAATTTAAATTATCTTTGGTCCAACAGTATCAAAAATCAGACGCGTCGCTTGAAATATTCGCGATCAAGCATGGGCTAAAGTCCAAAACACAACTATCAGATTGGATTATGCAGTATAATGAATCTAACTTAAAGGCCTATACGCCAAGAAAGCGAGATTCAAAAATGAGTGGACGAAAGACTGACTTTGAAGAACGACTTACTATCATTGAAGAGTTGATTAAGCATGATGTGAACTACAATTGGGCAGTTGAAAAATACCATATTAGTTACCAACAAGTTTATGGCTGGTATCAAAAGTATCGCAAAAGCGGTAATGACCCAGAATCACTTCGTGATCGCCGAGGCAAAGCTAAGCCAGAAGAGAAGTGGACGGAAGTTGACCGACTCAAGGCAGAGAATCGCTTATTAAGGGCTCAGCTAGAAAAGCAAGAGATGGAGATTGCATTCGCAAAAAAATTAACAGAAATACGCAATCGGGAGGTGGAAAAGGACTCCGGTACCAAGCCATCAAAGAACTAAATCAAGAAAATGGATGGTCAATTAGCCAGTTGTGTAAAATAGCTGATTCTTCGCGAGATGGTTATTACAAATGGCTCAATCGAAAGCCAAGTCAATATCATAATGAGCAAGCAGAGTTACTTGAAGCGATTGTAGAGTTAGAAGAAGAACATAATTGGACGCTGGGATATTTAGCGATGACTACACAGTTAAGCTTTGAAAACCGTTTAAGCTTTACCGCTGGATTAAAACGAATAACTAACTGCATGCGTAAGCATGGAATTAGAGCAAATATTAGGAAGAAGAAGCGCAATCGAATTCAACGCCATGAAGAATACATCAATGACAACTTATTGCAGGGACAATTCGACCGTGAAACTAAAAATGAAGTGTGGGTTACCGACACAACGGAAGTAGCCTACGGCGAACACACACTTCATAAAGTACGAGTACACGTTATTTTAGATTTATATGGTCGTTACGCTTTAAGCTACAATATTTCAGACACAGAAACTTCATCAGCAGTAATTGAAACCTTTAATCGTGCTTTTACGGTTGAACCTGATGCGCAACCAATGATCCATACTGACCGCGGGTCAGCTTACTGCTCAAGTATGTTCAACGACTACTTAGCCTCTAAAAATTGTATTCATAGTATGTCGCACCCCGGTCATCCTTGGGAAAACTCACCCATAGAGCGTTGGTGGAATGACTTCAAGCTAATCTGGATTAACAAACACCCTCGTCCTAAGACGCTAGCAGAGCTAGAACAACTCGTCAAAGGAGCCATTGAATACTTTAATACCAAACGCGCTTACACAAGCAAAAACGGCTTGACCGCGGAACAATTCCGCAACCAAGCCGCCTAAAATTTTTATCTATTTGATCTGTATACTTGACGGGACATAGTGCCAAAAATAGTTGAGGCTGTTTTTTTAGACTGTTCGCGCTTTTAAATATATGTAACACTCACTGTAGAGCTCTTAAGATATTTAGAAGCATATATCTAGAAAAAAATCAATCTTCAGATTAATATTTTTTGTAGTATAATTCAGGCTGAAAACATGGATGCAAAACTAAGAAGATAGTTGGTGATAAATTACCTACTTTAAAAGGGGAAACAGATGGTTATTAAAAGGGGGGATCGTATAAATGAAAAATACAGCGATGTGGGAATATTTTTACCTAATGAATGTAATTATTGGGATCAGTTTTGGCTATTGGATCTTTTTAAAGGTAGCGCTTAAAAGACGTAGCCCAAAAGCGAACATGCTATATTTTTGCTTTACGATCCCCGTACTAACGTTGGTATATATATCTTGGGGAAATGTGCTAGAGCAATTTATAGAAATAACATTACTATATTTGATCTATCGCAAAAGACCAAAAGATCATCAAACTTTAGGCCGGTTGCTAATTATCGGTTCTATCTCGTATATGGTAGAGTCTCTAATGTTTTTGATCACATTTTCTTTTGGGATAGAATATAGTATAGTCCAAATGATTTTTTTTGATATAGTAGCGTACGTGGCCATATATCTAACTATCATGAAGACACCAATTATCCGACCGTTAGATCAAGAAAATGGTAAAGTGTATTTTGGGTTAATGGTGTATATATACATGACCTTTTTAGGTATAAACTATATGGTCTACTTTATAAAGTCAGAAATGGTAGCTTTTCTCATATTGATGCTTTTTTTTACAGTTCAACTTTTTTTTGCGATCTATTTATATCTTACTATCCAAAAATTAGCAAAAGATAAAGTATTTTTACAACAATTGGATAACTTAAAAATATATACAAAACAACTTGAAATAAATCAAAAAAATTTATGCAAGTTCAAGCATGATTATCGAAATATGTTAATAAGTTTGCAATTAAGTGCTCAAGATAGACATGATAAAGAATTGATCGCAAGATTGAAAAAGTATTCGAATTTTTATTTAGACAATAAAGGTTTATGGCAGTTTAACAATATTGATAATGTCAGAGATGACTTATTAAAGAGTTTATTGATAAGCAAGTTAAATATTATGTTTCAACAAAATATCGAAAATACTTTTGAATGTCAAACTTTGGTAGAGCAATTACCAGCTAAAGATATCACTTTTGATATTATTCGAATTTTAGGTATCGCTTATGATAATGCTATTGAAGCAAGTTTGATATTAAAAAATGGGGCAAAAGTTAAATCAATGGTATATAGTAAGGAAGGTGAACTAGAATTTGAAATAAAAAATCGATTTAACGATACTGGAAAGTCGATTTTAGAGCTAAAGAAATTAGGCTTTACGACTAAAAAAGGGCATAGTGGTTTGGGATTAGCTAATATTGAGGATATTAAAAAAAAGTATGATGCTATTTTAGTGGAATATCATATATTTGATGGTTGGTTTACGTTTTATATGAGTGTTAGGGTCAAATAAGGAGGATAAATTTATGGAAACTTATGGGATAGTGGTTTGTGAAAATGATCAAGTTCAGTTAAAAAATTTACATGGTTTTGTAAATAGAGCTGTTTGGTCTTTGGAAGATTCGCCTGATAGTAAGGATAAAACCTGTGAAGTAGTATTAGTGACTACTAGCTATCAAGAAGTTGTAAATTATTTGAATAATACGTACATAGACAGTGGAGTATATTTTTTGGATATCGATCTAGGTAAAGCCGATGGTCAAAATGGTATAGATCTGGCTGAATTTATCAAAAGTAAAGATCCAAATGCACAGATCATTTTTATTACAGCTTATGAAAATTTTGCAGCAATGACTTATCGGCGCAGGATAGGGGCTGTGGATTTTATAACTAAGACGGAGCTTGACCAAAAACGTTTAAATGAAGCATTATTTTTAGCGATAAAACGTATTAGAGAGCTACATACTGTAAGAGAACAGACTTTTAGCTATAAAATGGGACGGAGACTTATCAATCAAAATATACGAGATATTCTCTATATTGTTACCACAGAACATTCACATAAATTAAAGATCGTCACGCTCGATAGTGAGGGTGAATTCTTGGGGAATATAAAGAAGATCGATGATGAAAATGAATTTTTAGAAAAGATCTCACAATCATGTTTAGCCAATCCAGACAACATCGTTGAGATCGATCTAAAGTTACGGACCGTAAAATTTAAAGACGGGTATATCGAGGTGTTTCCTAGAAGAAATTCAAGAAAAATTGAAAAGTTGATCAATAAATATAATGTGAAAAAACGGTAGTGAAGTGGCAAAAGATTTTGATATTAGGTCAGTGAAGTAAAGCTTAGGCATTATTATATTTGTCAGATAAGAATAGAAACTGACAAAAACGGAATAAATACTCTGAAAAATTTAAGCAGTGATAGAATACGGAAAAATAGAAATATATGAGGAGTATCTATGTCGAGTAAATATAAAAAGATGTATATATCACAAATTGACGAATCTGATTGTGGTGTGGCTTCATTAGCCATGATACTGCGTTATTATGGATCAGAAGTATCTTTAGCATATCTACGAAATTTAGCTAAAACAAATATTGAAGGAACTACTGCATTTGGAATTATAAATGCAGCACAGAAATTAGGCTTGGAAACACAGGCTATTAAAGCTGACATGACCTTGTTTGATATGCAAGATGTTACTTATCCATTTATTGTCCATGTAGTCAAAGAAAAAACAATATTGCATTATTATGTGGTGTTAAAAGCAACATCTGATCATATAATTATTGCTGATCCTGATCCAGAAAAAGGAATAGTTAAATTAAGATATGCTGATTTTGAAGCAGAGTGGACAGGTGTAACACTTTTTATGAAACCTGGTAGTAAGTATAGCCCTATCAAAGAAACTAAGAGTAATTTGTTATCTCTTTTTCCAAGAACGTTTAAAAATATAAAATTGATCATCAGTATTGTGATAGTTGCCATGTTAACAACAATAATAAGTATTTTGGGGTCATATTTTTTTCAAGTATTAATAGATAACTATATACCCAATGGCATGGAACAGATGCTAGATATTGTCGTGATGGGATTAATAGTGGCATATGTGTGCAATTCGATTTTTGTATATAGTAGAGATTTTTTATTAGCTATTTTGGGGCAAAAATTGTCGACTGATATTATTTTAGAGTACATTAAACATATTTTTGAGCTACCATTGGAATTTTTTTCGACAAGAAAGACGGGCGAGATCGTTTCAAGGTTTACAGATGCTAGTAAAATAATAGATGCTTTAGCCAGTATGGTAGTTTCCATTGGACTAGATGCTAGTATAGTTATTATTATTGGGGTGACCTTATTTTTTCAAAGTATTAGGTTATTTGTTATAACACTGACTGCTCTTCCAATATATATCATTGTTATTATGACTTTTGCTAAAAAATTTGAAAAATTAAATAAGCATCAAATGGAGAGTAATGCAATACTAAGTTCGTCAGTCATCGAAGATATACAAGGTATAGAAACGATCAAGGCATGTAATAGTGAAACCGTTCGTTTTAATATAGTAAGTGAGCAATTCTTTGATTATTTAAATAAATCACTTAGCTATATAAAAAGCGATTCTTTACAACAAGCATTGAAAATCTTTATTCAACAGATCTTGAATGTGATCGTTTTGTGGGTAGGCGCTAAACTAGTTATTCAAAACCAGTTATCTGTTGGACAGTTATTGACTTTTGTTGCATTACTATCATATTTTATTGATCCACTACAGAATATTATAAATCTTCAGCCAAAGTTGCAAAGTGCTAAAGTTGCATATACTCGAATGAATGAAGTTTATTTGGTCAAAAGTGAATTTAGGGATGAAAATTTTAACTATACTACTCAAAAATTATTAGGTGATATAACATTATCAGGGATAAAATATCAATATGGATATGGGAAAAATGTATTAAATAATGTTAGTACAACTATAAAATTTGGCGAAAAGTTGGCTATTGTAGGGATGAGTGGCTCTGGGAAGTCTACATTAGTCAAAATGCTAGTTAAATTTTTTGATCCAACTTCAGGTAAGTTAGAATTTAATGGATATCCAAGTAACAGTATAAGTAAAAAGAGTTTACGTAGTTATATAAACTATGTACCACAGATCCCATACGTATTTTCTGGAACAATTGAAGAGAATCTGAAATTAGGGGGAAGAGAAGGGGTGACTCTAAAAGACATCAATAGAGCGTGTGAAGTTGCAATGATAAAAAATGATATAGAAAATATGCCTCTAGGATTAAATACTAAATTAGATGAAAATGCTAGTATTTTATCAGAGGGGCAAAAGCAAAGAATTACGATCGCAAGAGCGCTATTATCACCAGCTGAGGTCTTGATTTTTGATGAATCTACAAGCTCTTTGGATACTATTACTGAGAAAAAAATAATTGAACAGTTGATAGGGATGAAGGATAAGACCATAATTTTTGTAGTTCATAGATTATCGATCGCAAAGAAAGCTGATAGGATCTTAGTGTTAGATAGTGGTGAAATTGTGGAAGAAGGTAGTCACAGTGAATTACTGGCAAAAAAAGGTTATTATTATAAACTTTTAAAGGCTTAGCTTTTTCTATGGAAATATATTTGGCTCATGAGAAACTAAAAATTAGTTCCAATGAATGCCTATAGAGTGACTGTAAAAAATCATTTAAACTATAAGAATTACGAGTAGCTAATATTTTGCTGTGTCAATGTTTTAAGCATATCTTGGAGGAAAGGTATCTTTTTTAGAAGTTCATAATTGGATAATTTCATTAAGTATGAGTAATTACATAGATCGGCTAAATAAAGCTTGTGATGTTTTAGTGATATCTATAGAGATGGATAATTTTACAGTACCAGATAGGGATAGAAAAGTGCGAAATTTGAATATTTTAGTGATCCGTTTCATATTGGAGTTATTATGGGGACGTAGATGAAACTTTAAGTGAATAATGTAAGGAGTGATCTACTATGAAAAAATTATGGAATTGGTGGCTAGCTGGAGGCATTAAAGGTAAGAAACGCTATGTGATCTTTCCCTTATTAGAAGCCGTAGGTGTTCCATTTGGTCTTTGGCTTGACAGTGGCCGTGAGGTTAGTTTCCTACACTTTGTGACAACGCCTCAGATGTTGCTTTTTGTTGCGCTTTGTCTAACATTTGCTGCTCCTTTGCTCTATTTTTTAGACAATGTTATGGGGATCACTAGAAAGATGCACGGATAATTATGCTAGTACAAGGAATGTGGCTATTCTTAGTAAAGAGTAAACATTTTTTAGAGAAGCTTTGTGAGAATGGCTCAAGCTGTTTTTACAGAGCTTCTTATATTTTTTCCAAGCTATGTTTGCAGATCGTTGTATGACCGAATATGAGTAGAAAAGTGCGAGATTTGAATATTTAAGTGATCATTTTATATGAGTGTTACCATAGAGGCGTAGAAGGAACTTCAAGTGATAAGGTAGGAGTGATCTACTATGAGAAAATTATGGAAATGGTGGCTAGCTGGAGGTGTTAATGAAGGCGTTAAAGGCAAGAAATTTATACTATTAGACATTATACTAATTCCATTTATGACCTGGCTTAGTAGTGATCGTGATGTTAGTTTACTGTATTTTATGGTAATATCTCTTTTGCTTTTTGTCGTATTCTGTTTATGGTGTTCCGTTTCGCTATTTTTTAGACACTATCATGGAAAGAAATAAAATGATGCACAGGTAATTAGGCTAGTTCAAGTAAATGGGTAAGCTAATATGGATATTTTCACAACACTTCCTGCAGAAATGTGGGGAGTATTTTTTAGGATATTTTTTACAGACATTAACTGATATTTGCTCATTATGAGTAAGGATAGGACTAATAAACTCATTTATACAGAAGACAAAATTAAGAATTTGGACTGTAGATTTTGCAGAAAGTATTGAAGGAATCGATGAAAATGAAAAGCAAGTTCTAAAAGCTTTATCAAAGATAGATGGTTCTCTTTCAAAAAAAGAACTTCAGGCTGAAACAGGTCTTTCAAGACATTATGCAACAAAGTCTTTAGAAAAATTAATTACCGCAGACTATGTTTTAGAGGAAGGGGCAGGAAGAAGCACACGATATCGACTAAATAGAACTCTGGAACAAAAAGTTGCTACGATCAAACAAAGAGCAGCAGATTTAAGAATCACGAAAGAGATAAATTAATCTGCAGAAAAAATGGCTAATCTGCAGAAATACTTCAATGGAAGCTTGATAATATGGGATTTGTTTAGAATTTTAATCTGCAGAAAAAATGGCTAATCTGCAGAAATGTTGCTGTCCATATAATTATGATCAACCAAAAGAACCAGCACATTTGTGGTAGCCACAATGTGCTGGTCAATTTGATTGAGCGAAGAATTTAGCTTGGCAATAGGTCCGTGAATAATCAAAGATCTGCCCATCGTTTAGATAATAGATATCTTCGAGTCTTAAAGCTGGACTGTTAGGTGGTAGCTCAAGTGCTTTAGCTTGTTTTTCATCCAATAATACACTATCAAAGTATTTATCAGAAAAGCCGATCTTTAGTCCTTGTTGGCGAAGGTAACTAAAGATCGAAGTACTGGCGACGCTTTTGGGAAGCTCACCTACTAGCGCTACAACATAAAAAGATTCCTCCAGACAAAACGGAGCGCCATCCAATATTTGCAGACGCAAGATCCGATAGACCGAGTCTTTAGAAGTCACTTTGAGATTTTGTGCGACGTCAGGTGGTGCTAAGATTTTCTCAAATGCTAAGACTTGATGTTTGATATGTTCATGGAAATTACCAAAAAAACCAGCCGTATTTTGGAACAGTGGAGTATACGCTTCACGTTGGCGCCGTCTAACAAAGATCCCACTGCCTTGAACTTGATAAACGACATGAGAATTTTCAAGATTTTTGAGCGCTTGCATCATCGTATTTTTACTCGTCCCATAAAGCTCCATCAAAGTTGTCAGATTGGGAAGCTTTGCGCCATGTGGCAGGTCGTGTTCTTCGATATAATTTTTTAGTTTAGCAGCGATCGCTTGATGTTTTAACATAGTCTCACCTACTTTGCTTTTAGTATAGCACAATGAAAACGCTTGACAAAATGTTTGGGAACAATTTAATATATAAGTGTACCCAAACAATTATACATAACCTAAGAAAGGGGCCTATGCAAATGATCCACCAAACATTGAAACCGTTTCCCAAAGATTTCTTATGGGGCGCTTCAACTTCGGCCTACCAAGTTGAGGGTGCCAGTTTAGAAGATGGCAAAGGACCATCTTTTCAAGATACTAAAAAATTACCACCAGGGACCGCTGATCTAACAGTCTCAGTCGATCATTATCATCGTTACAAAGAAGATATTGCCTTGATGGCCGAGATGGGTTTTAAAGCATATCGCTTCTCGATCTCATGGTCACGGGTCTTACCAGATGGGATCGGAAAAGTTAATCCTAAGGGAATCGAATTTTATAATAATTTGATCGATGAATGTTTGAAATATGGTATCGAACCGATCATCACGATGTTTCATTTCGACATGCCGGCAGCTTTGGAAGAAAAAGGCTCTTGGAGCAATGCTAGCTCTTCTGAATGGTTTAAGGAATTTGCCCGAGTTCTCTTTGAAAATTACGGTGATCGGGTCAAATATTGGTTGACGATCAATGAGCAAAATATGATGACTCTGGTGGGACCACTGATCGGTACCTTGCGTGTGCCAGAAGCAACAACGAACTTGACTAAGGAGATCTATCAACAAAATCACCATCAATTGGTCGCTCAAGCAAAAGCGATGCAACTATGTCATGAGATGTTGCCAAAAGCAAAGATCGGTCCGGCTCCAAATATCGCGTTGGCTTACCCTAACAGTAACCGCCCAGAAGATATCATCGCTGAACAAAATGCCAATGCGATCCGTAACTGGTTGTATTTAGATATGGCTGTTTATGGGCGCTACAATAACTTGGTTTGGGCGTATTTAGAAGCTAAAGATGCGACCCCAACTTTTGCACCTGGAGATGCTGAAGTTTTAAAAGTAGCCAAACCTGATTTTATCGCTTTCAATTACTATACGTCGTTTACCGTCGAAGCAAGTGATGGTAGTGAACAGATCGCTGATAAATTTGCTGATCAACAATCCGCAATGTCTGAACCAGGATATTACCGCAGTGTACAAAATCAAAATTTGAAAAAGACCGAGTTTGGTTGGGAGATCGATCCAGTTGGCTTTAGAGCGACCATGCGTGCTTTATATGATCGCTACCAACTTCCATTATTGGTCACGGAAAATGGGATCGGGGCTTATGATGAATTAACTGCCGATGGAAAAGTCCATGACCCATATCGGATCGTTTACTTGCGCGAACACATTGTTCAGATCAAAGAAGCGATCTCAGATGGAGTTGAGATGTTAGGCTATAATCCATGGTCGGCGATCGACTTGATCTCAACGCATGAAGGGATCAAGAAACGCTATGGTTTCATCTATGTCGATCGAGACGAATTTGATCTCAAAACTTTAAAGCGTTACCGTAAGGATTCCTTTTATTGGTATAAAAAAGTGATCGCAACTAATGGGGAGAATCTAAGTGACTAGCACTAGAC
Organism: Ligilactobacillus murinus; assembly: GCF_003288115.1. NCBI lineage: Bacteria > Bacillati > Bacillota > Bacilli > Lactobacillales > Lactobacillaceae > Ligilactobacillus > Ligilactobacillus murinus. The sequence continues at coordinate 22,488 of NZ_CP023565.1, forward strand.
AAGAGTATGAGTTACAGGGGCATATAGATTTATGCCACAGTCACGGTCTATATTAAAGAAAAAGCAAGCAGGTGAAGGTATGTATTTTAAGCAGAGCTTTTCTACGCCACTAGGAGAATTACTGTTAGTTGGGACCGAAACTGAACTTGTGGGATCTTGGTTTACTGATCAAAAATATTTTGCGCCTGAGCTTTCACTCGAAAAAATCGCAACTATCGAGACACCAGCATTAAAACAAGCTAGCACATGGCTAACAGAGTATTTTAATGGTCAGCTCCCGACCACAGAGCTTACCTTAGCCCCCAAAGTTACGCCGTTTAGGCAACGGGTATTAAACCAACTACGAGCGATCCCTTATGGAACTACGGTGACCTACCAAGAGCTAGCAAACAAATTAGCTTCACACCCAAGAGCTGTTGGGGGGGCTGTAGCACATAATCCCTTAAGTATTTTTATTCCGTGTCACCGCGTCTTGGCAAGTGATGGCAGTTTGCATGGCTATGCCGGTGGTCTTGAGCGCAAACAGGCACTACTAGAACTTGAGCAGATCTTATAAAAAAATAGCTAGGCAATATAAAATAGCTCACTTTGCAATAAGGTGAGCTATATTTTAGTTATTTTCTTTTTTTGAAAAGATAGTGCGCAAGATAACAACAAATGACAAAGGGAATAGTCCAGTATAAAGCGATCCTTTGAGTCGGATCAAACCAGATCAAAAGACAAGAGGCCCCGCTTAAGCTAAAGGCAAACCACGGAACAAAGGGGAAAAGTGGTGTTTTATATTTTAATTCCGAGAGTTGATGACCACTGGCTAAAAAAGCCTTTCGAAATTTGAGCTGTGATAAAGCGATCGTCATTCAGACGATAACGACGGCTAAACCAGAGAGCGAGACTAAGACCAAATAGACAGTATCTGCAGCTACAACGCTTGAGATCAAGGCTAAGATCGCGCCTAACATGCTAGTGCAAAGGGCGATCACTGGAACGCCATTTTTAGAAGTCTTAGTAAAGGTGGCGGGGAGCGTTTGCTCATTTCCTAATGACCAAAGCATTCTAGTCGAAGCATATAGACCTGAATTAGCAGCTGAAATGATCGCCATCAAGACAACAAAGTTCATCAGATCAGAGACAAAAGGCAGGTGTAGTTGTTTTAAGACATAGACAAACGGACTTTGAGTCACGCCTACCACTTCGTAGGGGATCAAGGCTGACATGACGAAGATACTGCCGATAAAGAAGATAACCAGACGCCAAAGGGTAGTGTGGATGGCTTGCGGGATCGTTTTTTGTGGGTCTTTAGCATCGCCTGCAGTGATCCCGATAAGTTCAGTACCAAAAAAAGCAAAATTAACCGTTAGCATCGTAGTGAATACGCCACCAAAACCATTAGGAAACCAACCATTTTTAGTCAGGTTGCTTAGACCAGCAGCTGTAAATTCAGAGCCCAAAGCGATCGTCCAAGTCAACCAGTATAAGATCGCGACTAAAAAACCCGTTGCAGGTCCTAAGTAGCGTTTGGCATAGACATGAAAAGCATCGCAACACTTAATTTCTTCAAGCAAAGCATAACTGAAAAGACTAAAAGTGCTCCGATCAGATAAGCAATGATCGTCCCGATCGGACCTGCTTCATGGATGGTGTAACCTGAGCTCAAAAAAAGACCAGTTCCAATAACACCGCCTAGTGAGATCATTTGGATATGTCGTGCTTGCATTTTACGGTTCAAGTGTGTTTTATATTCCATAAAGATCGCCCTCCTAAATAATAGGCTTACATTTGAAGATAAAAGTGATAAAATATTGAGTACAATTATAACAGAATTTAATTTTAGAAGGGAGCTTTTTAATGACAGAAAAAATTTTTAATAACTTACATGTTTTAGATGGGGCGATGTCGACCGAATTAGAGAAACGGGGAGTCGCTACTAATAATAAACTTTGGACGGCTAAAGCTTTGATCGATGATATCGAAGCAATCTATGAAGTCCATAGTGCCTATTTAAAGGCTGGTGCTCAAATGATCTTGACTAATACTTATCAAGCTAATGTCTATGCTTTTGAACGCTTGGGTTATTCACGTAAACAAGCAGAGACCTTGATAGCGATCGGTATTTTAGTAGCTAAAAAAGCTCGCGATGATTACGAGCTTAAAACGGGGAAACATGCGGTGGTTGCTGCTACGATCGGACCGTACGGGGCCTATTTGGCTGATGGAAGCGAATATAAGGGCGATTATTTGCTGAATACAGCGCAGTATCTGGATTTTCATGTTTCACGTTTACAAACGATCTTAAAACAAGATCCCGATTGTCTTGCATTAGAAACGCAACCCAAACTTTCTGAACCGTTAGCTATTTTGGAGTGGTTGAAACAAAAGCAAAGTACATTGCCAGTCTACGTTTCCTTTACTTTACAAGGTGAAAAGACCTTAAGTGATGGGACAAAGTTGCAAGAAGCAGTCAAAAAAGTTGCTAGTTACCCACAAGTTTTTGCAGTGGGAGTCAATTGTGTCGCTCCTGACTTAGTCGAAAAGGCGATCAAGAAGATCAGACAGGTGACAACTAAAAAAATCATTGTTTATCCTAACCTAGGATCGGTCTACGATCCAACAACTAAGACTTGGCAAAAATCAGATAACGCCTTGCCTTTTACCCAGTTGATCGCTAAGTGGCATACAGCTGGTGCCGATATTATCGGAGGGTGTTGTACGACGACTACTGAGCAGATCGAACAGATCGCAGCTTATTTCAAGGACGAGCAAAAAAATAAGTAGAAAAGATCACCTATGAAGTGAACCCATAAAGTTGGACACTCTATTTAGACTATATTTCTTAAGGCAAGATGTCGGTATTCTACCGGTGTCTTGCCTTTTAGTTTGACCTTTATCCGTTCGTTATTGTAATAGCTGATCCAGCTGATCATTGCTTTGACCAACTCTTCTTGTGTTGTATATTCTTTATTGTGATATAGCTCTACTTTCATTGTGTGGAAAAAACTTTCCATGGGTGCATTATCTAAGCACGTTGCCCTACGAGACATGCTTTGAAAGATCCTATTTTCTTTTAGCTTCTTTCGCCATTGGACACTCTGATATTGGACACCTTGATCGCTATGGAGAGTCATACGATAGTTTAATTTAGGTCTAAGTTTTATCAATGCATCCAACGGTTTTACCACGAAGTCTGTTGTTGGATGCTTACTGATACTATAGCTTACTATTTCATCTGTACATAGATCTTTGATAGGTGAAAGATAGACACGTTCTTCTTGTGTCTTATTTCCATACCTAAATTCACTTACGTCGGTCACCATTTTTTGAAATGGTAAATGTGTATCAAAACGTCGATGTAATAAGTTCTTAGCTTTCTTACCTTGTGGTCCAAGGGCAGAATTATATTTTCGCCTTTGTTTATTATACATATGCGCTGATAGATCATTTTCTCGCATGATGCGACTAACACGCTTATGATTTACTTTTATGCCTTGAGATCGTAATTTCAGTGTTACTGTACGATAACCAAAACACGGGTGCTTTGATTTGACCTCCTTTATAAGCTTTAATAGCTCCTCATCTTTATTTTTTCGCCTGTTTATTCGTTGGGCTTGATAGTAAAATGTACTACGTTTAAGACTAGTGTAAGGTAGTATTTCATCCAATGTATATTTAAATTTTTGCCTTAGTTCTTGGATGATTTGATATTTTTCTTGCGATGTCCGCGCTTCTGAACCAAGGCATCGAGTTTTTTTAAGTATTCATTTTCAACCCGTAAAGCACGATTCTCAGCTCGTAAACGTTCTAATTCAGATAATTCTGATTTTTCTGCTTGTTTATTATTGTTGGTCGTCATGTGTTTAGCCCGTCCTCTTCTAGTAAATAAGGCATCAACACCTTTAGTATCCAATTTACGTTGCCAAGTCGCGATCGTCCCAGGATTACTTATATCAAACTGAAGTGCCGTTTCCGGATAGGAAGCCTTATGCCTTTTTCTCCAGTTTAAAACGTTGAGCTTAAAATTTCCATCGTAATCGTATTTAGGGTAGCGAACTTTTAACCCATCAATACCATATTTTTGATATCGTTTGACCCACATAAGGATATTTGAGTGATTCTTCACTTTATAAACTTTAGCTACTGTGTTACTTCCATATCCTCTTAGATACATATTTACAGCCCGCAACTTATCCTCAAAAGAAAATTTAGTCATAGTAAAACCCCCTAAGTTAGATTCCTTTGTCCAACTTAGGGGGTTCACTTCACTAAAAAGTGTGACATAAGAGCTTTTTGTATCAGAGATATTAATAAAGGCATCTTCAGAATTCCAATATTTGGAATTTGAAGATGCCTTTTACTTATATCGCAGTTGCTTTTTGGCCTACTGCTTTAATTTTCTCTTAGCAGGTCGCGATAAAGGATAAAAGTCAAACCAGTAGCTAAGAACCCATACAAAGCTCCGATATAACCTACATTTGCTAATGAAGTAAATTCAACTGTTTGCGCTGCTGTAAGTGAACCTAGTGAGATCCCTAGATTAGCAAAGATCGAATTAAGTGATGATGCTAGATCAAGGGATTGCGGATATTTTTTCTCAGCAATTTCTAAAAACATGAGCTGAGTTGAAGCACCATAGCTGGCAAAGCAAACACAAAGTAAAGCGATAGTCGCTGCTCCTAGCCAAGGAAGCTTAATGGCAGAGCCTAAAAGTAACAGCAACAGTGTCATCGTGATATAGACGTAACGCAATGGCTTTAATCCACCATTATCGGCTAAATAGCCCCCAAACTTATTTCCAATGATAAAGAAGATCCCCATGCCAAACAATAACCAGTTGAGCCAAGTATTATTGAAGTGCATCTCATTAGTGAAAAGCGGGCGGATATAGGTATAGATCGTATAGTCAGCAGCACATATAGCTACGACAAAGGTGACACCTAGGAGTACTTGCTTTTCTTTGAGGAGCGCAAATTGATGTTTGAGTGTTCCTTTGAACTGTGGTGTATCTTTAGGAATTAGCCCAAACAATAGACATAAGACGATAAATGTGATCGCGCTGATCAGCCAAAAACTATCGTGCCAAGAAAAGGTCGTACTGATCAAAGTTCCAAGGGGGATCCCGATGATCGAGGCTAAGCTAAAGCCAGCAAAGACCCAAGAAACTAGGCTGGCACGTTTATGGCGGGGAGCAATGTAGTTTGCCATGACCAAAACGATCGAAATGATCGCTCCAGCTACACTAGCTGTCAAGATCCGCGATAATAAAAGCGAAGTAAAATTAGTGGCTAAAGCAGTCCAAGTATTACCGATAAAGAAGATCAAGATCAGTGCTAGTAAAACACGATGTCGTAAAAAACGATTGCCAAATGATGTTACAAGCGGGGTGCTCAACGCATAGACAAGTGCAAAAATGGTAACTAATAGCCCAAGTTGAGACAGTCCCGTACCAAATTCACTCGAAATGTCTGGCAAGACCCCGACGATGATATACTCATTACATCCGAGCATAAAAGCGATAAAAACAAATAAACATGCCTGTAAGCGATATTTCATGATAATTGTGGTCCTTTCGATTAAAATTACATTTATCATTTTAAACCACTAAGGCAACTTTTGGATATTAATTTTTACCACCCTAGTTCTGAGGCATTTTTAGGAAGGCGTAATTTTTGCGCTGCTTCTTCGCTAAAGACTTGGTCTAAGATCGTAAAGGCGCGGTCTAATTGTGCTGTGGTGATCACAAGCGGGGGTTGGAAGCGTAAGATATTGCCCCGTAAACTGATCATGATCACACCCAGTTCAAAGGTACGGTGGATGATCTTGGTCGCAATTTCAGTGGACGGCTTTTTGGTCTTAGGATCAACGATATCGATCCCACCATTGAGACCATACATTCTGACATCACCGATAAAATCGTATTTGGCTTGAGCTTGTTGGAAAAAGGTCAGCGCTGATCGCCCTAGTTTTCTTGAGCGGTGTAAAAGGTCTTCTTTTTCGATGACTTCAATAGTGGCTAGAGCAGCTGCAGCAGTGAGTGGATTTCCTGCGGTAGTAAAGACATGTGCTGGGGCTTTTAATGCTTCCATGATCTCAGCTCGGCCGATCACGGCACTTAGTGGAAGACCAGATGCTAGTGATTTACCGACACTCATAAGATCGGGTTCAAGCCCAAATTGTTGGATCGACCACCATTTGCCAGTTCGTCCCATTCCCTGATTGACTTCATCGACGGCAAATAAGATCTTGTGTTCATGGGCAAATTCATAGACTTTTTGGAGATATTTTGTGGGGGCTTTGATGATCCCACCATCACCTTGGATCGGTTCGATCAAGATGCAAGCTACTTCATCGGGAGGAAGATAGGTCTCAAAGGGGAGCTTAAAGGCTTCAAACATGCGGTTTACAAATTGCTCTGTTGTTTCATGCGGAGCTTTTTGCCAAGGATCAGGATAGGGAACTTTAATGATCCCTGGAAGCAGGGGCCCGAGTTTTCGGGTCATATTCAAACTGACACCTGAAGCAGTAAGTGAGCCATAGGTCGAACCGTGGTAAGCACCAGTAAAAGTTACGATGTATTGCCGCCCAGTATAGGCGCGCGCAAATTTAATGATCGCATCATTGGCATCTGAGCCTGAATTTCCCCAGGCTAGCTTGACAGGCCTCGTTATCGGTGCGAGCTTGGTCAAGCGTGTACTCAATTTAGCCGCGATCGGATTAGCAAAATAGGCTGGTGTATATTGGATCAACTTTTGAGCCTGTTGGGTGATCGCTTGGACCACGGTCGGATGACAGTGTCCAGTATTGGTCGATGAGGCAGAGGCTAAGAGATCGATATATTCTTTGCCATCAGCGTCAGTCAGGAGGGCGCCGTTTCCTTGTGCGATCACGAGATCAAAGTATTTGATCCGTGATGGTGAAGCTAAACTGCGAGCTTCTTGGTGAAGTAATTCATCATTTTTTGCCATAATAGCACCTCATTTCTGTTTTTCTTAAAAAAAGATTATATGTATTATAAACCTATTAACTCAAGATTTAAAGTATATTTTTTAAGTGATTTAGGGAAATTAAGGTTGCTAGAACTTAAAATTGAAAATAACTTGTGTGATATATAAGTGCCGTTTTGTTAAAGATTTTGTTATAATAAAGCAGAAAGGCTCGAATAGTAAAATTAAGAATTAGCCGTGATTTTTACAGAAAAAATTTAGAATATTAATCAAAAGGAGTGATCGGAGTGTCAAAGTCGGCAATTGATGTTTTTGCCCATGTCTTGCCTCCTAAATTTTATCAGCAATTATTACAGTTAGCGCCAGAATTGCCCCAAAAATATCCTTTTATCAAAATGTCAGCCTTAAGTGATCTTACTATCCGTCAAGCGCATTTTGATGGGCGAGTAAAGCAAGTTATTTCAAATGTGAATTTGAATCCTGAAGACTATACGGATCCCACTTTGGCGGCAAAGTTGTGTCAAAGTGGAAATGAAGAATTGATCGAGCTAGTTAAACGCTATCCAGCAATGTTTGTTGGGGCTGTTGCGATGGTCCCTTTGAACAATTTAGAGGCCACAGCTGAGATCTTAGAGCAGGTAAAAAAAGAGCCCAAATTATTAGGGATCCAATTATTTACCCGGGCATTAGGAAAAAGCATCGCAGATCCAGCGTTTTATCCGGTGTTTGAAAAAGCGGCTGCTTTAGCGATCCCGATCTGGCTACATCCAGTCTTTGACGAGCGTAAGCCAGATAATAATATCGTGTTTAGTTGGGAATATGAGTTGACGCAAGCAATGTTACAATTAGTCCAAAGCGATATTTTTACCAAGTATCCGCAATTAAAGATCATTGTGCACCATGCTGGGGGAATGGTCCCGTATTTTGCAGAGCGGATCGAGCATATTTTATCAGCTGAGCAGACAAAAGCTTTTAAGAAGTTTTATGTAGACACTGCATTGTTAGGGAATCATAAGGCTTTAGAATTGGCAGTGGCATACTATGGAAGTGACCATGTTTTATTTGGAACGGATGCTCCATTAGGGATCGCGCCAGTGGGACCAACAAAAGAGATCACAGCTGCTTTACAACAGGCAAATTTGACGTCTAAAGAGCGCGAGCAGATCATGTATTTAAACTTTGAAAAATTAATGGCAGGTGATGCGAAGTGACCAAATTGGAATATCCGCCTTTATTTAGATTATATGAACTTGAGATCAAACCAGAAAAAAAAGCGGAGTTTGTGGCTTTAGGCCAGAGAAATTTAAGTTTATCGATCAAAACTGAGCCACAGACCCTAGCGCTGCATGCGACTCATAGCGATGAAAAGGGGCTAGAGAATCTGATTTTTGAGCTCTACCAAGACACTGCGGCGCAAAAACGACATCAAGCCTCACCGCAATTTCAAAAATACGCGACTTTTGCTAAAAATGCGATCGTCAATCGTAAAGTGGTCGATCTGATACCGGAATTATTGTTAGAAAAATTTGATTTTTTAGGTAAAGGTACTCCGGATAAGATAACGGTAAAATTGGCAAAGTTACAATTAGAAAAAGCAAGTGCGGCTGCCTTTAAAGCGGCGGTCTTTAGTGAGATGCACCAAGCGATCGTGCTTGAACCAGGCGTTTTAGCGATGTATGCGGCAACGGTCCAAAATAGGCCAGATGAATGGATATTTTTAGAATTCTATCAAGATAAACAGGCTTATGCCAAACATCGTGAGACCCCACATTTTAAAGAATATATCAAGAAAACTACTGATCTAGTTGCTAAAAAAGAGCTATTAGATCTAACGGCTGATACTTTAGTCAGTCAGGGAAATTTGAACTATGAACGTGGAGGAAAGTAATGAAACCCAAAAAAGTCGAATTGACTGAATTGTTCTATGATCTCGTATTTGTTTTTGCGATCTCTAAAGCCACTAGTCTGATCCACCATGTCGAAGATGGAGCGAGTTTTTTAGGTCATTTTGGGATGTTTGCGGTAGTTATGATCGTTTTTTTGAACACTTGGCTCATCCAAACGGTTTATACTAATCGGTATGGCAAGAATTCGATCCGTGACATTGTCTTTTTTATGGTCGATATGGCGCTCTTATTGTTCATGTCAAATACCTTTGCGGGGCAATTGGGAGCCTGGTTTGGACCCTTTGTTTTAGCGACAGGGCTGTTATCGGTAACGCTGTTTTTGCAGTATTTCTTTGTATATTTGACTACTAAAACTAGTGCTGATAAACAGATCGCCCAAAGTTTTATGTTTATCTTAGGGATCCGAAGCATAGCCTTATTATTGAGTCCGTTACTTAAGATCGAGTGGGGCGTTTTTCTAGCCTTATTTGGTATTTTGGCAAGTTGGCTCTTACCATTGCGGTTTACCAAAGTCATGCACGCACATCCGATCAATTTTCCGCATTTACTTGAGCGGTTAACGTTGATCACGATCATTACCTTTGGTGAGACCTTGATCAATATTGCCCCTTATTTTACGCAACAAACTTTTGGCGTGGCTTCACTTTTGATCTTTGGTAGTGTCTGTATGTTATTTATGACATATATTACACAATTTGATCATTATATTGACGAAGAGCGCGAAAATGAGACTGGGGTTTTACTGATCTACTTACATTACTTGATCTTATTTGGGTTAAGTTTGGTCACAGTATCCTTGAGTTTTATCGGTGAAGCTCACTTTGACAAACAGGTGGCTGTTAATTGCTTATATATAGGTTTAGCGTTATTTTATGCGGGAATTTTGCTGGCAGCTCGCTATAATCGCAAAAATTTGCAGCTGACTTTTGGCGTGGTCACACTATTTACCCTAGTGACACTTGGAGGCTTTTGCTTGAGCAGTCTAAATCCTGATCTATTGCTGATCGCCTTGATCGCATTTGGGGTCACAGCACTCAATTCAACTAACTATATCAGATATCTGATCAAAAGAAGCTAGAAAAGAGAGGCGTTATTTGCGTCTCTCTTTTGTTTTTGGCTCAAATACGCTAAAATTTAGGTGTATTTCAGTAAAGTGAGTGTGAAAAATGGAAATTGATTTAAGACTGATGCAAGCAAGTGATTATGATTAGATCTTGAAAATGGTGATCACAACTTGGGACTATCGCTCTTGGGTCCCTAAAGACCTAGTTTGGCCGATGGCAGAATATTTTTTGAGTGATCTTTTGCAAAAATCAGATCATATCGTTGTGGTAACAGTCGATGGGAAAACTGCAGGGATCTGTGCCGGCGATGTTTTAGACTATACGAAGATCCAGCGTTTTTGTTTGCGAAAAAAGACAGCGGCTTTAGGGGCGATCTTAAAGCAGATCGAACCTGATTCGATCTTTGAAAAATATATTCAAACGATGGCATTAGATCAAGAACTACTCCTTCAAAGTAACCGTGAATTTGAGGGGGGTCTTAATTTGTTATTGGTCAATGGAAAATATCGTGGTCTAGGTTTAGGGAAAAAGTTATATAACAATTTTTGTGAGTATTTACAAAAAAATGGTGTCAGATCATTTTATTTATATACCGATGATTCCTCAGATTATGGATTCTATGAACATAATGGATTGGAAAAATTAGTTGAGAAGCGTTTTTACTGGGATGAAGGCAACGAAGAGACGGTTGAGACCTACTATCTCTATGGTAGAAATTTTAGCTGAGTAGAATCTTTACAAATTTAGCTTTTATCGTTAAACTTAGGTGGATAATAATTCACAAAAGAGGGTGTAAAGCTTATGTCGATGCTGTTTTCAGCAGCTAAAGTAGCGTCATTAGATCTAAAGAATCGCATAGTGATGTCGCCCATGCGGACGTATAGTGTCCAAAAAGGGGATGGAGTCATAAATCCGTTGCATTTTGCTCATTATGGAGCACGTGCGGTCGAGCAAGTTGGGTTAGTTATCCTTGAGATGACCGCTGTTGAACCTAGAGGGCGCACGACTGAGCATGATTTAGGTTTGTGGAACGATGAACAGGGAAAAGAACTAAAGCGTCTGGTCGATTTTTTACATAGTCTAGGTACAAAAGTTGGGATCGAACTTGGACATGCGGGGCGTAAAGCTAAAGCCGAACCAGTACCAGTCGCACCGAGTCTGGTCGAGGCCTACAGTGATGAGTACAATGAGCCAAGTGCTTTGAGTAAGCCTGAGATCAAACGCATCCAAAGCGCTTTTGTAACTGCAGCTAAGCGGGCTAAGCAAGCTGGAGTCGATCTGATCGAGCTTCAGGGTGCTGAGGGCTTTTTGATCGATGAATTCTTTTCGCCACTTCTCAATCGGCGTGATGATGAGTATGGTGTTGAGCTTGCAGGGCGTTATCGCTTCGTACAAGAGATCATCACTCAGATCAGAGACTTTTACGCAGGGCCATTGTGGGTCCGCTTGTCGTTAGATGATTACGCTAAAGAAGATGAGCAAAACAAGCTGACTGAATGGCAAACTATCGGCCGGTGGCTAGAACGTGATGGGATCGATTGTTTGAGTATCACGACTGGTGGCCTATTTGATAAAAAGCCAGACCATATTTATGAAGGTTGGCAAGTTCCTTATGCAACAGCAATGAAAAAAGCCGTCGCTTTACCGATCGCAGTTACGGGGATGTTACTTGATTCAAAGCTGTGTGAGTATATTTTAGAAACAAAACAAGCTGATCTGATCTTAGAAGCTCATGTATTTGATACAAATGCACGTTGGATCGTTGAAGCTAAAAAAGAACTATATGAAAAATAAACATAGCGGGCTAGAGATCAGCTGTAGATCTTTAGCCCGCTATGTTTATTTTTGTTTACGTTTGATCTCTAATTTACGTAAGAATGGTAAGATAACGCCCATTCCAAAGATCAAAAAGACAAAGAAGAAATTCATCATCAATTCATGAGTGAATTGTTTTGTTCCAAAATGTGCATTTTGTGGAATGAATCCCATTGTCGCACAGACAAATGTGAATAAGAAACACCAGAAACCAACGAGCAAAGCACCGGTACGGTTTTTGATGAAGATATAGTCTGAACTAAATTTGTCCTGTTGCCATCTAACTGCGATGAACGCAACAAAGACTAAACAGGTCTTATACGGGGAGACGATCCCATTTAAGTTAAGCAACCAGTTATAAATGGAGTTGATATCAGGTAAAGTCCCACTCAAAAGTAAAAGTACTAAGGCGATCCCAGCTGTTAGAGTATAACTATGGACGGGACGCCCGTTTTTGTTGGTCTTTGTGAGCCAAGTTGGCATATATTTTTGGTTGACATCGCCAGCAAAGACGCGGCTAGCAGCATCGATCAAGACAGCGAGTTGAGCCAACATGAAAAATGATTGGACAACGGCAAAGACATACATCAAACTATTGCCCCAGCCAAGTTGTTGACTTAAAAGTTTAAAAGCGTAATAAGGTCCGTTCATCTTGAAGTCGTTAGGAATGTTATTGGCATCAAAGAAAACGGCCAAAGCTAGCGTCCCAAAGATCGTTAATGCTCCAGTCATCAAGGCAAGCAGCCACATGGAACGTGGAAAATCACGTTTAGGATCTTTCATACGACTGATGTAAGGTGCTGCAAGTTCAGCCCCTGACATAGCAAAGATCAATAAACCAGTCGTTGAAAAATAATGTAGACTGAAATTAGGTTTGAAGGCTGACCAATCAAAAGGTTGTGTTGCAATATGTGCTCCATGTGTTAAAGCATAACCTGTCATTAAAACAAAGAGCATCGACATGATAAACATTGCGCCCCCACCGATCAAGGATAGGATCTCTAAGGCGTTTTTGAAAATATTTTCCAAAAGAATGAAAGCTAAAATGATAACAAATGTCAGTAAGCCAAAAGTAAATGTGGACATGTGACTGCTCAAAGTAGCATCGCCCAAGATGATCCAACTAAAGGATACGATGATCGAGTTAGAGACATCAACTAAGTATGGGATAGTTTGGACCCAATACATCCAAGAAGTAGCGTAGCCAAAGAGGTCATTGCCAGTCCCACGTCTGATCCACGAAGCAAGTCCACCTGCTTGTTGGTCGAAGGTCAAACCTAATTGGCTGACGATCAATTCGTAGGGAATGACATAGACAAACAACATGAAGATCCAAGAGACAACTACCGATAGCCCTTGGTTTTGAAAAGGATAAAAGATATTTTCAAAACTGATGATCGTAACAAAATCAAGTAAAGTCAAGACGAGCCAAGGGGTATATTTCTTTTGGTCGAGTGAGTTTTGGTTTAAAGTATTCAATTTTATCTCCTTTATTAATGCAAAATCTGAGTTTATTTTGCATTAACACCAGGATGCTTGTTTGAATGCACACGAATTCCTCCTTTATGAAAATAATTACTTTTTCCATTTTAAAGAATTCGTTATGAAATTGCTACCATAAATTTGTTTTTTCTTATGAAAAAATATAGAATTATTTTGAAAAAGTGAGTAGGTGAAAAAATGAAGAAATATCTAAAAATAGCTACCCCGGCTAAAATGCAGGCAGACATAGCTAAGAAATGGCCAACGGTAGAACTGACTCCTGAGCTTTCAGGAGCTAAATTAGCAGCGATAGTGATCGAGGCTGGTGATCTCAAACAACGTGCGCTCGCGGAATCGATCTGTCAGCGTTCTAGCTTAAAACTCCCGCTAATTGAGGTCACGGCAGAAAATATTGCCACTGATATGAGACGGATACTTGCGTTAGCTACGGCTTATGAAAAAGAAAATGTACCCGCATTTTTGTTAGATCTGATCAATTTTGCCGATGAAAGGGCAGTCAGCTTTACAACGCCAGGACACCATAATGGAAATTTTTACACACGTCATCCAGCAGGGGAAGTCTTTAAAAACTTTTTTGGCGATAATTTCTTATACGCCGACGTTAGTGATACGATCCCTGAGCTAGGCGATACCTTGACCCATGGGGGAACCCCGTTGACAGCTGAAAAGCAAGCTGCTAAAGCTTTTAACGCCGATAAAGTATATTTTTGTACAAATGGGACTACCAGCTCAAATACGATCTGTGCGACCGCAGCTTTGACCGAGGGCGATCTAGTACTCTTTGATCGTAATAACCATAAATCACTCTACAATAGTGCCCTTGTGATGACAGGTGCTAAACCGGTCTATTTAAAGACTGATCGAGATCCTTTAGGCTTGATCGGACCTTTAGTAGGAAAGGATCTAGATGAAAAAAATATCCGCCAACAGATCGCAATGGTCGATCCCCAAAATGCTAAAGCTAAACGACCTTTTAGACTAGCGGTCTTACAGCTAGAAACATATGATGGAGTCTTTTATGATGCCCGCTATCTCATTAAAAAACTCGGGCCATTGTGTGATTATATTTTATTTGATTGTGCTTGGGGAGGCTATGAACGATTTGTCGATCTGATGCGCCAATTATCGCCATTGAGTCTAGAATATGGTCCAGATGATCCTGGGATCTTAGTGACCCAATCAGTGCATAAACAGCAAGCTGGAGTAGCCCAAACTTCTCAGATCTTGAAAAAAGATGCACATCTGAAGGGGCAAAAACGTTATATCGATCATAAGCACTTCAATAATGCCTATCTCAAATATGTTACCACGAGTTACTCTTATCCGATCTATGCGTCTTTAGCGGTCAATGCAGCAATGGCAGCTAGTCAAGCTAACCGTGCGTGGTGGGAAGAAACACTGGTCAAAGGGATCGAATTTAGAAAGAAGCTATTGCATCAAAGTAAGCTGTTTAAACCGCTTGTTCCCACCAAAATAAACGGTATTTCCTGGGAAAATATCCCGACTGAAAAGCTAGCGACTGACCTAAGCTTATGGCAACTTGATCCTAAAGATACGTGGCATGGGTTTAACAAAGTTGCTTTAGGTGAAGCGATCATCAGTCCTTTGAAATTAACGATCACCTCTCCTGGAGTCGATATAAAGACAGGAAAATACACTGAAACTGGGATCGTGAGCTCCTTAGTCGGTGAATTTTTAATAGAAAAACGGATCATACCGGGCAAAGCTGATCTCTATTCAACGCTTTTTTTCCTGACCCCTGGTGAAGATGAGCTTAGTTTACAGACATTGCTGACAGCTCTATTAGAATTTGAGCAGCTCTATTTGACAGATGCTCCGTTAAAAAAAGCCCTCCCCCGTTTTTATCGGCAAAATAAAGAGCGGTATGCCGGCTATACTTTAAGACAGTTATGTCAGGAAATGCATGAGTATTTTAAGAAACAACAGATCTATCATCTACAACAAGCATTATTTGTCAAGCCAAAGCTTCAAGCCTATAGTTGTTTACCACGCACAGCTGATCTTGCCTTTATGCGTGGGCAAGGCAAGTTGGTCCCACTAGATAAGATCGAAGGTAAAGTCGCGCTTGAAGGCGCCTTACCGTACCCCCCTGGTGTCTTTATCGTGGCACCGGGTGAAAGATGGCAAGCCTTAGATGTTGAATACTTCAAGGTACTGCTTGGGGCCATGGGAAAATTCCCGGGTTTTGAACCAGAGATCCAAGGTATCTATCTTGAGCGAGATGAAAAGGGACATCTAAGTGCATCAGGCTATGTTTTAGATGATATTTAGATAGTAAAAAAGCGCCTTTTTATGAAGTGAACCCTGTAAGTTGGACACTTTAATTTAGGCAATTTTTCCTAAGGCAAGATTCCGATATTCAATCGGCGTCTTGCCTTTTAATTTATGCCTTATTCGATATTGATTGTAATATACGATCCACTCCTTCATTGCTTTGATCACTTCTTGTTTGGTTTGATAATGATGATCATAATACAATTCAGCTTTCATGGTATGAAAGAAGCTCTCCATTGATGCATTGTCTAAACAGGTTGCCCAGCGTGACATGCTTTGGAAAATATGGAGCTTCTTTAGTGTCTGGCGCCATGTATTTGTTTGATATTGGATGCCTTGGTCACTATGGACAGTCATGCGGTAATTAAGCGTGGGTCGCTTATTAATTAGCTCGATCAATGGTTTCATTACAAAATCAGTAGTCGGGTGATCGCTAATATTATAACTAACGATTTCACCCGTACAGAGGTCTTTAATTGGCGAAAGATAAATCCTTTCATCCTGGCTCATATCACCATAGCGATACTCACTCACATCAGTTACCATTTTCTGATAAGGACGATCAGTGTTAAAACGTCGATTTAACCGATTCATGGCCTTCTTACCTTGAGGGCCGATCGATGAACCATATTTACGGGTTTGATGGTTATACATTAGTGACAATAGCCCATTTTCACGCATCAGACGGCTAACTCGTTTGTGATTAGCTTTGATCCCATGCGGTGTAGCTCATCGGTTACTGGTCGATATCCATAGCCAGGATTCTGTTGTTTGATGTCTTTAATGACTTGAAGTAATTCTTGATCATCTTTATTTTCATGACGGTGTGCTTGGTAATAGAACGTACTCCGCTTAATGGTGGTGTATGGTAAGATCTCCGTTAAGCTAAACCCGAATTCGTGCCTTAGTTCTTGGATGATTTGATATTCTTCTTTGACTGTCCGTGACGTTGAACTAAGGCTTCGAGTTTTTTTAGATATTCGTTCTCCACTTTCAAAGCCCGATTCCCAGCTTTTAAGCGCTCTAATTCTGATAACTGTTTCCTAGCTTGTTGATTATGATTGGTAGTCGCCCGTCCTCTTCTAGTAAACAAGGCCTCAATACCACGTTCTTTAAGCTTTCTCTGCCAATTAGCGATCGTCCCGGGATTACTAATATCAAATTGGAGTGCTGTTTGTAGATACGAGGCTTTGTGTTGTTTTCTCCAGTTTAAAACTTTCAGCTTAAAATTACCATCATAATCAAATTTTGGTGAACGAATCTCTAGTCCTTGAACACCATATTTTCGATAACGAGCAACCCATATCTGAACAGATTTTGCCTCTCTAATGCCTAATTTTCGGGCAATAGTAGATGAACCAATACCAGCTAAATACATTCGAACAGCTTTAAGTTTAACTTCAAAACTAAATTTAGTCATAGTAAAACCCCCTAAGTTAGATTCTTTTGTCCAACTTAGGGGGGGTACTTCAGCTACAAACTTAAGTCATAGCTTTTTTGTAACAAAAATGTAATAAAAAAATGCGATGAGAAAATCCATAACTAAAATATTACTTATGCATTAATGGAAGTTAAATATCTTAAATTTCAGTGATTTATATAATTATTTTTTAATCAACGGTATAAAAGGATGAGTTCTTAATTTCGAATAAACTATATAAAAATAATTAATTATATTATGAAAAAAATTTAGATATATTGTTAGAAAAACAGGTGGTTTTAGGTTATAGTTGCCTTGTTTTAGAATTAGAATAATGTTATTATTTGGTGTGTTAAAAATAAGTGAAAGGTGGGGTCCACATATGGGCGCAATTTCCGTAACTCCTGAATAACTACGGGCTTCGGCAAAAGTTTACATTCAAGCATCTCAAGAGATCCAACAACAGATGCGACGGGTACAAAATGAGAATAACACGATAGCAAATGAATGGCGCGGGCAAGCTTTTCAAGCTTATCTCCAACAATTTGAACAATTGAAGGGGAATGTTGACCAAATGACGCAGCGATACTAAAAAGATCGTAGCTCCTCAGCAAAAAGGGAGCTTGAAACTCAAAGATTATCTTAAAGAAGCCAAGAGTAGTGCCTTAAAAGAGCTGAATTTTAAAGCAATGTTCAAAGATCTTAGTAAAGCTAAAGGATTGGGACGAGTTATCCCTGGAATAAACATTGCCAGCAAGACTTTATCGCTCTATGACGGTTTCAATGAATCAACTAAGATGGCAAACGAACATAAGTTAAAAGGTAAGGCAAGGGCAATGAGTCTGATCGGGGGCACAGCAGTTGACCTAGGTGATATGGCTGTGACTGCAGGAGTGGCAACTGTTGGTGGTATGTTAGGAACAAGTGCAGTTGTTGCAGGTGCTGGGATTTTAGGTATAGCAACAGCACCTGCTTGGTTAACGATAGGTGTTGGAGCTGTCGCGTCTGTAATAGCATGTAAAGTTGTATCTGATCGCATAAAGAGTAGCGATCTTAAATCATTTGTAAAAGAAAAATGGAATGATTTTTTGAATTTTAATTCTAGAGAGATATAGGGGGAAGGTAATTGAAACAGGCTTTTAGAAAAGCACAATATCAAATTGTGACTGTGCTTATTTATAATAAGGGGGAAAATAGTATAGCAATGCTATTTGATTTCATAGTAATTTTAACTATATTATCTAGAAAAATACCTTCATTTTTATACCAATATAATATAGCTAAGTGTTTACTATATTTTTATACAGTAAATTTGGCACTATTACTAATCTGTAGGGTATTTTGGAATTGTTACTCGAGGTTTAGATATGTTGGAATTGTTGAAGTGTTTTCTAACTATTTAACTATGTGTATAGCCCCCTTTTTTATTGGAAGTGAATTAGGTATTTCGATGAAAAATATTATTGTCAGCATAATAGCGATAATAATATATTATATTATTTCTATGATTTTAAGTTCTTGGTATGGTAATAGAAAAGAGATTATAAATAAAATTTCTCATTACATTTTTTATGGAGTAGGTATAGTTACATTGATTACAATCCCTATAGGTTATTTCTTGAACAATAATATGTTGATGGGACTAGGGGCTATAACTTTTGCGATGATGGGTACTTTAAAATATATTCCGTATTGGCTAATATTAGATACTACTTATCGCCGTAACTTAATAAAAGAGTTTGGCCCTATAGGCATTGAGAAATCTGCAATTTTTGCATCAAAAAAGAAAAGCAAATAAATTGCTTATTTTAATGACATTAGGGAGTTAAAAGATGAAGAATTTGATATAGGCGAAGGCTTAGCAACTAGAAATGGATTGACACAGATAAAGATGCATCTTTTAGACAGGTTGAGCAACACCAAGGAATAAACATTGCCAGCAAGACTTTATCGCTCTATGACGGTTTCAATGAATCAACTAAGATGGCAAACGAACATAAGTTAAAAGGTAAGGCAAGGGCAATGAGTCTGATCGGGGGTACAGCAGTTGACCTAGGTGATATGGCTGTGACTGCAGGAGTGGCAACTGTTGCTAGTATGGGTGCAGTGGGAGTTACTACTTTTATAGTGGGGGTAGCACCTATATGGCTTACTATTGGTGTTGGGACTTTAGCTGCAGTATTTGCTGCTAAAAAAGTATCTGAATTTATTGATAAGTATGGAATAAGAAAGAAAGCAAAATGTTTAATAGATGATATTTTGAAAAATGGCGTAAACAGCACACAAAAAATAGTAGGAACTAGTGTATGATAAAAAAAGCTTATAGAAAAATAATGTTTCAATACGTAACTAGGTTAAATTATGATAAATTTGAAAACTCGATAATGTTAGCGATAAATAGCTTGTTGTCATTTTTATTTATATGCTTAAATTATTTAAAAATAGCATCAGTGATTCCATATCAAAGTAAGATAATGTACTTCTACTTGATAACATTTTTTCTATTGGTGGCCGTGCGACTTGTTTGGAAGTGGTATCACTCGAGGAAATGGGCTGGAATAGTGGAAGTAGTTTCGACATATGTAAATACCATAATAGTAGTTCTTATATTAGCAGATTTAGCAGAGATTTCAATTGAGCAATTAATTATATATATAGTAATTGTAGCTATATTCTATGCTGTATATTTAGGATTATCTGTTTGGTATGAAATACAAGGAGAGACAGCAGATTTATTTTCTAAAAAAATAGTAACTGTAATTACTAGTATAGGTGTTATTTCAGGGATACTAGGAGAGATTACAGATACCGAATTCTTTTGGAATGTGGTAACTCTCTTATTGGCTATGCTTAGTTCAATAAAAATTGTTAACTATTGGCTGATTTTAGATACACCTTATCGTCGTAACCTGATAAAAGAGTTTGGCCCTAAGGATATTGATAGGTCGGCAATTTTTATATCAAAAAAGAAGAGCAAATAAATTACCTTTTTGATGATATTGGGGGGAGAAGATGAAGATTGATGTGGGAGAAGTATTAACGACCAGAAATGAATTGTCACGGACAAAGCAACTTCTTTTGGGCAGTTTGAGTGATGCAAAAGTGGCAGCTGATTCGGTCAAGAAAAGTAGTGCGTTGGCAGGCCAAGTAAAAAAGGCTGTTGAAGCAGAATATGCTAATTATAAAATTCCGTTTATCAAAGTGCTTGAAGAATCATTGATCGGCCTGGTGAATACCTTTGATCAAAAAATCGATGACTTCAAAAAAACTGTGGAAGAGACGGCAGATGATGCGGTGATCGATACGCAAACGATCGATGAGTTGAAACAAACACTTCAGACAAAGCAAAATGAACTAAAAGAATTGGATGCTTCGTTTAAAAAAACATATAGTAGTGTTTCAGATATTGTCAGTGTGCATGTGCCAAGTATTGGTGGGATAACCAAAGAGTTGTCTGATACCAAAAAGGTATATGAGAACACGAAAAAATGGCTCGAAAGTTTTGAAAAGCAAAATGAAGCTTTTCAAACGATCGATGATCAGCTTGAACTACAGCTAAAAGCAGTCGGTAGTGTCGGGGCTGAAGTTTCTAAGGGTTACGGGACATTAAATACAGGCTCGTATTTATTCAATCCTAGTTATTTGACAAGTTCACAAAAATTCGACAAGGATATGCGGGCAACTGTGATCAAAAGAAATCCAGCATTGGAGATGTTGAGTGGCACAGATCTAGATACACGAACATTGAATGATATCTCAAAAATGATCGGTGACTTAAGATGGGGCAAAGGTAAATATAAGATCGCTAAAGATACACAAAAGTATTTGATAAGTGCATATTTAGTGGCAGCTTTAAAGCAAGATAGTAAAGGGCGGATCGGATTTAAGACAGCTGAAGAGTTGTACCAAGAAATAGAAAAACATCTCCCCAAGGCTGCCCGAGAAAAGTTAGAAAAACCTTTGAGAAAATTGATCGAGCATTTGGATAACAAGTATATCGTCAAAGCATTTCAAACTTCAAAATCAGGACTATCAAAGAAAAACATGCGTGTTTTGATCGATATCAAAGCTAATGTTGTCAAGGGCGGTGAGAAGTTGACCAAACAATTGTATATCTACGATACTAAAAAGATCGCAGATCCTCTTCAAAAAGGGAGCTTGAAAGTCAAAGACTATCTCAAAGAAGCAAAGAGTAGTGCTTTAAAAGAGCTGAGTTTTAAATCAATGTTCAAAGATTTTAGTAAGGCCAAAGGACTAGGCCGAGTTGTCCCTGGAATAAATATAGCCAGTAAGACATTATCGCTCTATGACGGTTTAAACGAATCGACTAAGATGGCGAATAAACATAAGCTGAAAGGCAAGTGGAAAGCAATGAGTTTGATTGGTGGCACAGCAGTTGACCTAGGTGATATGGCTGTGACTGCAGGTCTATCGACTGTTGGTAGTATGGCAGGTGCGAGTCTCGGCACTGCTGCATTGGGCCTTTTCGGTGTTACAACGGCACCGGTATGGTTAACAGTGGGAACAGGAGCTGCGATTGCTACTGTTGCAGCTGTAGGGGTATCAAAAATTTTAAATGATATGGGAGCAAGAAAATTCCTTAAAAATAAGTGGGATAGCTTTTTAGGAAAATTTGGTAGTTAAAAAATATGAGGTAAGGATATGAAAACATCTTTCAGAAAAGTGTTATATCGATATATAAGCAAATTTAGATACAACAAGTTGGAAAATACAATATTTATAATGGTAAACGCTAGTATATTATTTTTGCTTTATATAGGGATCGAAGCAGAAACATTACCATCACGTATTATTCCATATATTTATAGAGACAAATTATTGATGTTTTATGTAGTCACTACGTTATTGCTAATATTTTTAAGAATAATTTGGCCTTGGTATCATCGACTTAGATATGCTGGAATCGTTGAAGTAGTATCAAATTATGTAGATGTGATCATAATTGCAGTATTATTTGGGTGGGTAACAGGTGCTAATAAAACATCTATGAGTATTGCAGTATCTATAGTTTTGTTGTTTGATGCTGTTATTTTTACAGTGGGAGCAATGTATAAAAAGATTGCCCAATACATGATATATGTAACCGTTATTGCAGGTCTGGTAAATATTTTCCTTTATTTTATTACAGATAAGGAAGTTTTTGTGAATTTGTTAGGTATTCCGGCAGGTTGTATTTTATCATTTAAAGTTATTCCATATTGGCTAATATTAGACACACCCTATCGTCGTAACCTGATAAAAGAATTTGGTCCTAAAGACATTGATAAGTCGGTAATTTTTGTATCAAAGAAAAAGGAGAGAAATAAATGAGAGTAGTAGCATTACATCAAGAAAATATGATGACCATCGAGCGTCATCTAAAGAGCGAACAGTTGGTAGATCTAGTTGAATATATCGACATGATGGGATATGGCGAAGGGGTCTATAAGACAGGTCCAGCAATGGTATCCCTGCCGACTGATCAGTTTTTGGCAGATGAGATCGATTTTAAGGCTTATGCCCCGATAAGCGTTGAGGTCGAGCTTGAGGAAAATCCTTTTGATTGGCAAGCGATTTTGGATATTCCTGAAGCCGTGACAGAAACAGTTCGCTTTGGAGATGAGATCAATGATGCCTATCAAAAGATCATTGACTTTCTCAAGGAAAAAAATCTACCGATCCCAGAACGATTTTTTATGGTGTTTACCCCGATCTATGCTGATTATTGGGTAGACTTCATCTTTCCGATCAAGCCGATCGAAGAAAAGTAGGTGAAAAGTGATGATAGCACATGGACAAAGCATTACTGCAAAAAATGTTATTAGTTTAAATTGCGTTGTTGATATGGAAATGATGAATGCAGCATTTACAGATTTTATCGATAATGTGACCCAAGCAGGCTACACACCTGTCGGAAATGTATTTTTTGCTAATGGAGGCGAGTTGATGCAGACTGAGGCGATCCCGATGCAACTTTTTGTCTCAGTGGAAGAAGATTATCATGGTGGCTTGACTGAAGAGTTCAATTACCGTACTTATTTTCAAGTGAGAAGAGTACTGCAAACGCGTGTTAAAGGGATGAGTCAATTGGATTTTGCACGTGGGATGGAAACTTTAGGGGAAGCTATAACAAAATTAGATGGTGAGTATCCAAACACCCCGACATTTTTTGTTTTCACTGAATTTGAAGGCGAGGTTTATACTGATATCGGTGTGGGATTACAATTTGAAGAAAGCTAAGGGAGGTATTTTAGATGGGAAAAGTCGGAGTCTATTTTCAAGAGTGGCAAACGACAGTAAAAAGGAATCAAGCCGCACTTGACCGAGTGGATTCTCTTAAACAGGTAGAGCTTAAGAAGACAGACTTAAAGCAGTTTAGAAATGTAAATCAGACGATCAAGCGCTTTAATCAAGCACTAAATGCGTTGAAAGATCAGACGGTAAATGAAACACAACAACTGATCCAGCTAGGGTTAAATAAGCAAAATGACGATGCACAATACGGAAAGTAAGTTAGGTGGTCGATATAATTTAGTCGTTTCTTCTACAAAAGAAACGCTGAAACAAGCAACTTTTGCAGACCTGAATTGTCAAATCAAGTTAGAAAAAGGCTAACTGCTCATTTGTAGGTTATAATGCCCTCTAAGTATACAGATGAAATAGAAAATTCATCTTATTGAAGTAAATCCCCTAAGTTGGACAAAAGAATCTGACTTAGGGGGGTTACTATGACTAAATTTAGTTTTGAAGTTAAACTTAAAGCTGTTCGAATGTATTTAGCTGGTATTGGTTCATCTACTACTGCCCGAAAATTAGGCATTAGTACCTTGACTCCAAAAATTTTGTATGAATGATAGTTCGCTTATGGTAAGATGATTATAGGTCATTTGTGATTTTTCTTTACTTTTGTTTGTAGTTACTCAAAAGTCTATCACAAATGGCTTTTTTATTTTTCTAACTTGATTTTACAAACTGCGTCTAACTTAATTTTACAAACTGCGATAAACAAAAATCCTAATTCTGGCGAGTGCTAGAATTAGGCTGGATAGAGGTTCATTTAGGTATTTGCATTAGAACCAGTATTTTTTTCAGTCATTTTTGATAGGCAAGGCGTGGTGCTTGCTCCTCGGTCAAGATGATCCCACAATAAGTAAAACCATTTTTTTCGAGTAGATGTTGCATACGTTTATTATTTTGATGGGTGTCGATTCGAATGTTTGGTTCGAGCTGTTCACAAAAAGCTAGAGCCTTACTAAAGGTGCCTTTGATTTTACCGTTCCCAGCAATGCGATGGATCGTACCATAAGGCTGGTCATTGAGCCAAGCACCATCGATCTGCTGATATGTTGGATCTTCACCTAAGATAAAAGCAAAGACACCCCCGATGTTTCCGGCTTCTTCAATGACATAGAGGTGTTTAGCGGTAATATCAGCTTTTAAGAGATCCAAGGGCGGATGACTCTTTCCCCATTGGGTAGGATTGTTGTCTTTTGCCATTTGAGTGCGGGCAAAAGCATAGATTGCACTGATCGCGGGGAGATCAGCGGTAGTAGCTAAGCGAATAGGCAAGCGTATTCCTCCTCGTTAAAATATTTAACTTAATTTTAGCAAAGAAAAATTTTTTCGCAAGAGGGATTGCATTTACGAAAAGTAAGTGCTATTGTATTGATAACGATTTGAAAAGAGGAATTACGATGAAGACTTTAGTTATCAACAATATGGCTCATACATGTTGTCCTTCTTCGCGCCAGCTAGCGAAGAAGGTCCATTTGAGTTGAGTTTTTTAACGTAACTAGGGGACTTCTTCAACGTAAGAGGGCGCAGACTTTTTTAAGTTTGCGCCCTTTTTTTCTACTCAGATCGCAGAAAGAAGGGAAGAATATGATATATCAAGATGTATCACAGCTGATCGGCCAAACACCGCTGATGAAACTTGCAGTCGAAACACCCAATCATGTATCGATCTATGCCAAGTTAGAGATGTTTAATCCAGGTGGCAGTATCAAAGATCGCTTAGGGGAGTATCTCATGGATGATGCCCAGAAAAAAGGCTTGTTGACAGCAGAAACGACCATCATTGAACCCACTGCGGGCAATACCGGGATCGGTCTAGCTTTAGCAGCTCAAAAACGGGGCTTAAAAACGATCTTAGTCGTGCCCGAAAAATTTAGCCAAGAAAAGCAGATCTTGATGCGTGCGCTAGGTGCAAAAATAGTACATACGCCAAGTGGATCAGGGATCAAAGGTGCGATCGCTAAAGCCAAGAAATTAGCTACTCAGATCCCGGATAGCTACTTACCGCTACAATTTGAAAATCTAGCTAATCCAGCTGCTTATGCAACTAGTTTGGCTCCAGAGATCGTTACCGAATTTACAAAAAACAAGTTGAGTTTGGCTGCTTTTGTAGCCGGTGCCGGCAGTGGGGGGACGTTTGCTGGAATTACGCAAGTGTTAAAGCAAAAATTTCCTGGGTTAACAGCAGCAGTAGTTGAACCAGAAGGCTCGATCTTAAATGGTGGCGCTTCTCACAGTCATTTGACTGAAGGGATCGGAGTTGAATTTATTCCGCCATTTTTTGCTAAAACTAAGCCAGATGTGATCTATACGATAAGTGATCGAGAGGCTTTTGAACAAGTCAAGCAACTGGCGCTGACAAATGGTTTATTCGTTGGAAGTTCGAGTGGCGCTGCTTTGGCGGCTAGTCTGAAATTAGCAAAAGAGCTCCCTCAAAACAGTAATATCGTCACGATTTTTCCCGATAGTTCAGAACGTTATTTAAGTAAACACATTTATCGATTCGAGGAGGAGATTTAAATGAAATTTGATTCAAAGTTGATCCATGGTGGTATCAGTAGTGATAAGACAACAGGTACGGTGAGTGTACCGATTTATCAAGTCTCGACCTATAAGCAAACAGAACTGGGAGGAACACCAGCTTATGAATATTCTCGAACTGGTAATCCAACGCGCCATGCACTGGAACAGCTGATCGCAGAGTTAGAAAATGGTACGCGTGGTTTAGCTTTTGCTTCGGGATCGGCAGCGATCCATGCTGTTTTTAATTTATTTTCTAAGGGAGATCATGTTGTCGTAGGAAATGATGTATATGGCGGAACTTTTCGGTTGTTGAATACAGTCTTAAATCGTCTTGGCTTGGAATTTACAGCCGTCGATACCCGTGATTTAAAGGCAGTCAAACAAGCGATCCAGCCAAATACTAAGGCGCTCTATTTAGAAACACCGACTAATCCTTTGTTACATGTCTCTGATCTGAGTTCATTAGCTGACTTGGCCCATGCTAACGAGTTATTGGTGATCGTGGATAATACCTTTGCGACCCCATATTTGCAACGGCCATTAGATCTAGGCGCTGATATCGTGGTCCATAGTGCTTCAAAATATCTCGGAGGCCATAGTGATCTTGTGGCAGGCTTAGCAGTTACTAAGAGTCAAGACCTCGGGGACAAATTAGCCTACTTACAAAATGCGATCGGGGCTATTTTAGGGCCACAAGATAGTTGGTTATTATCGCGGGGGATCAAGACATTAGCGGTCCGGATGCGCGCGCATAACGAAAACACTAGAGCTATCTTTGAATTTTTGCAAAAGCACAAAAAAGTTGCTAAGATCTATTATCCTGGTGATCCAAGTGCGCCAGAGTATGAACTTGCCAAAAAACAAATGCGTGATTTTGGGGGGATGATCTCATTTGAATTGGTAGCTGGAGCTGATGTAAAAGCCTTTATCGAATCCTTGCAGTTGATCACGCTAGCAGAAAGTTTAGGTTCAGTGGAAAGCTTGATCGAAGTACCTGCGATCATGACACATGGAGCGATCCCACGTGCGATCCGGCTAAAAGATGGGATCAGCGATGAATTGATCCGCCTATCAGTGGGGATCGAAGCAAAAGAAGATCTGCTCCAAGATTTAAAGCAAGCTTTAAAATGGGCCTAGGCAAATTTAAAGAATTCTTTAAAAGTTTTAAGTTAAAAGTTGTGTACAATTAGTAAGTACAGGGAGCAAAAAATAATTGCGAGGTGACGCAAAATCAGAATTTTACGTTTCATTTGGAATCTATTTTTGACCCTTTTTATCACTGCTAGCTTAAGTTTGGGCTTGTTGTGGTTTATGACTAGTCCTTACGTGCTCCCAGTTGTGCGTGAGATACAGACTTTGGTAACTAAGATCATTCCAGCTCAAGGAAAGCTACCGAATGTCAAAACTGAAAGCATATCCCAAGGTGATCCAACGGCGCAAAGTTATTCTGAAGATACCAATGCGCAGGCGTCAAATGGCGCCCGTTGGAGTAAAAACACAGCGACTGTTTATCTTGAAGCAAGTGATGAACGCTTCCGAACCGCCTATTTAAGGGCGATCGAAAATTGGAACCAAACTGGGGCTTTTAACTTTGATTTGACTGATGATAAAAAACGAGCCCAGATCATTTTAAAACAACAAAATGATGCCAATACCAGTGCAGCTGGGGTGACGCATACCATGATAAATCAATTGACGAATCGTCTGACCAGTGCAGATGTCTATCTCAATTCCTATTATTTACTGAATGCGCAGTATGGTTATTCCCAATTACGGATAACTAATACAGCAGAACATGAATTAGGGCATGCGATCGGTTTGGCGCATGATGATGAAAATGTCTCAGTGATGCAATCGGCCGGATCATATTATTCGATCCAACCAAAAGATATCGAAGCTGTAAAAGCACTCTATCAAGAAGGCTAGAGTTATTAGGAGAGGTCTGCTATAGTTGAGAAGTAGCAATGAGGAGGAAATTTATGACTTTGAAATTAGTTACAGCGACTCCAGCTGATCTACCTAAGATAAAAGAATTATATTTGAGTGCTTTTCCAGCCGTAGAACGGATCCCTTTTTGGCTGTTAAAAAAGCGCACTAAGACCGGGATAGCCGAA
The DNA here is from genome assembly GCF_003288115.1 of Ligilactobacillus murinus. NCBI lineage: Bacteria > Bacillati > Bacillota > Bacilli > Lactobacillales > Lactobacillaceae > Ligilactobacillus > Ligilactobacillus murinus. The sequence goes on from NZ_CP023565.1 coordinate 50,358, forward strand.
TTTTGTAGTCTCTATGACGATGATAACTGGGTCGGTTTTATCTACACGGTCAAAAATGCCGAACTGGTCTATGTGTTCTTTTTGGCGATCAAAGAAACTGAGCGCTCTAAAGGGTATGGCAGTGGCTTGATGGAGCTCATAAAAGAACGTTATCAAGGGCAAGTGATCGGCTTAAGTGCTGAAAAGCCTGATGCAACTGCGGCTAACAACCATGAGCGTTTACGGCGTTTGAAGTTTTATGCTAAAAATGAGTTTTTACCGACTGATTTTTATACAGCTGAAAAAGGTGGCGTGGAGTTTGAGTTTTTGACCCAAAATGGGCAAAAGATCAGACCACAAGCTTATCCAGAGTTAATGGCGCAATGCCTAGGACTGTGGCAAAAATTCTTATTACCGATCAAAGTAGTTAAAGATTAGTCAAAAAAGTGGTTCATTTGGGCCACTTTTTTCATTAGCTTGAAAAATTTGCAAAAAAGTGGATTAAATTAGATAATAAAAATTATCAAACTTAAAGGAAGAAAAAAATGAAACGATTAGTGTTGGCAGAAAAACCAAGTGTTGCCCGTGATCTAAGCAAGATCTTGGGAGCAGACCAAAAACACAAAAATTATTATGAAGGCAAAGATCATGTCGTTACTTGGGCTCTTGGGCACTTATTGACTTTGAAGATGCCGGAAGATTTAAAAAATGAATGGCAGACTTGGCAAATGGAAACTTTGCCAATGATCCCTAAGTGTATCGGGACTAAGCCGTTGCCTAAAACCAAAGCACAATTAAAAGCGATCGCTAATTTAGCTAAACGAAAAGATATCTCAGAAGCGATCATCGCTACTGATGCGGGGCGTGAGGGCGAATTAGTAGCGCGCTGGATCTTGGAATATATTCGTTTCAATAAGCCAGTCAAACGTTTATGGATCTCTTCACAAACCAATAAAGCGATCAAAGAAGGATTTGCTGCACTAAAACCAGCTAAAGCTTACGATGATCTTTATTATTCAGCCTTAGCTCGGGCTAAAGCTGATTGGCTGATCGGATTGAATGTGACGCGCGCTTTAACGGTCAAGTACCAAGATAATTTATCTGCTGGTCGGGTCCAAACGCCAACTTTAGCTTTGGTCGCTAAGCAAGAAGAAAAGATCAGCAAATTTATCCCGCAAAAATATTTTACGCTCAGTCTCGAAGTTGCTGGTCAAAGAGCAACTAGGGTCCAAAAAGATCCTTATGCCCTAAAGGAGCGCCAAGCAGTAGATGAACTCGTTAAAAAGCTGAGTTCCCAAAATGGTAAAGTCGAGCAGATCACGGCTAAAGATAAGACGATCCCGGCCCCTTTACCATATGATCTAACAGAATTACAGCGCGTTGCTAACGAAAAGTATGGTTATTCAGCTAAAAAGACCTTGTCATTAGTCCAAAGTTTATATGAAGTTCACAAGATCGTATCTTATCCTCGGACTGATAGTAAATATCTGTCTAATGACTTAAAAGTGACGTTAAAAGATCGTTTACATGCAATCGCTGGTTTGTTTCCAGAAGCTAAGCAGTATGCTGTTAAGGGGGCAAAAGTCGTTCAAAATAAAGCTTTTAACGATGCTAAGGTGACAGATCACCATGCTTTGATCCCAACTGAACAGTTGCCACAATATAATAAGCTTAATAGTGATGAACATCGGATCTATACTTTGATCGCCGAAAGATTTGTGGGGTTATTTGCAGCGCCTCACAAAGAACGCCAAGAAAAGATCGTGTTTGTATTTGGTAAGGAACATTTTAAATTGACCCAAACCAAAGTCATTGAAGCTGGTTGGAAAAAGAAGGAAATCCCAGAAAAGTCAGTCGCTAAGTTTAGCGAAGGCATGCAAATTTCGCCGCGTTTTACGGTCAAAGAAGCCTTAACGACTCCACCTAAACCTTTGAGTGAAGGAGCGCTTTTAGCTCAAATGGAGCGTTATAGCTTAGGGACACCAGCGACCCGCGCGGAGATCATCGAAAAATTAGTCAAATCAGAACTGATGGAACGGACTAACAATAGTTTACGGGTGACTAAAAAAGGCCAACAATTGCTGGAATTGGTCAATGAAGAGCTCGTTAGCCCACAATTGACTGAAAAGTGGGAACGACAACTTGAACAGATCGCTAAGGGAAATTATGATAGCAAAAAATTCTTACGTGAGATCGAAACTGATACGAAGCGTTTAGTTCGTGAAGTCAAGAATAGTCAACAAAAATATCAAGACTTTTCATTGACTAAGAAAAAATGTCCTAAATGTGGTGCCTTTTTGAAGGAAAAGAAGGTCCGGGATGGTAAATTGCTAGTCTGCACCAGTGAAAGTTGTGATTATAAGCGCCGCGCTGAGGCAAAAGTCTCCAATCACCGTTGTCCAGTTTGTCATAAGAAGATGTTGATCGTCAGTGGCAAAAATGGTGATTATTTCAGATGTAAATATGATGGTACGACTGAAAAATTAACTGGGGGCAAAAAGAAGAACAAGAAGATGACCAAACATGAAGAAAGACGGCTTTTAAAGAAGATCAATCAAGATGATGAACCGCAAGAAAGTGCTCTAGCGCAAGCTTTAAAAGCTGCGTTAGGTGATAATAACGTTTAAAATAAATAACGCCCATAAGTAACGTAAACTCCAAGAGTTGACGTTGCTTGTGGGCGTTAATCATTAATTTTTTGCGAGTAATAAGAATTTTAGCCAAAGGACTTGATACCAAGTCTGCTTGATATGCTCTGAGCTGGCTTCGGCTTCAGCTATTTTTTCGTCCAGAAAGTTTTGGAGTTTACGGTAGATCTTAGTATTCACCATCCAGTTGTGGAAGCGCGGTGAAAACTTAGAGAGGCTGAAAAAGCCTAAAATAAAGAAGGGTACTTGGGGGACAACTGGAAGTAAGATTCCGATCACTCCAAAGATAAAACTAATGATCGCAAGAAGCAACCATAAGAAGCGTTTAATGTGTTTGAACATCGAATCCACCCTTTCTTAGCTGTTTACAATGTATTCCCTTTCTTAGCTGTTTACAATGTATTCCCTTTCTTAGCTGTTTAGAAAAGCATAACATAGAATTTTTTATTTGTCTGTAAAAGTAATATAAATTTTTATTAAGACTTTGAAGGTGGTGATAAGATGCTTGAAAAAACGATAAGAAAAACGTACCAAGAAGCCTGTGAGGCAATGCGGCAAAAGGAGTATCAAAAAGCGCGCTTTTATTTTGATGAGGTCCGACAAAGTGCCCCGACATATCGTTCAGTCAATTACTTTTTAGCTAAATGTGCTTTTGTGCTCAATGAAGCAGAAGAAAATATCTATCCCTTAGTTGGGGCACATTTGGCGACTGAAACGACCAAAAATCGCAAAGCAGCTTATCAGTTAGCTTTAAAAACAGCCGTCAAGTTCAAAAATGAGACCAAATTGGCTGACTTTTTAGAACAAGCTAAAGCAGATGCGGTCCCAAAACTGGAGCCTTTTGCTGGAACTTTGGCTAAGTGGACTGGAAAAGCTCCAATGCATCTGCGTTTTAAATTTATTCAGTTTGCTAAAAATAAGACCCCGATCGCTAAAACTTCCCATCCCAAATATCGGGCGTATAAATTTTTTATCAATGGGATGAGTGAGCACCAAAAACAGCACTTTGCGACTGGAAAATGGCAAGAATTAGCGGTCACCAAGCCTAAATTTTTAGAGTTCAAAGGTTACATGTCATGTTCGATCAGGGATGAACGAACGTATTATCGTAAATATTTACCTAAGTTTCCCGATCTTTTTTTACGTTCGGTCTTCAATGACCATCTAGAAGAAGACGAATTCTTCAAGTCAAAATGGGAACGCTCCCGTGTTTTTTCGCTCTTACAGATCCCAGCTTTTGACCGGCCTAAGATCGCTGAATTACTGGAGTTAAATGATCTTTTGGATGAAACAGCAAAGCGGCATTTAAAGGGGTGTGATGATCTAGTCTATTTAAAAAAAGCAGGTGAAGTATTACCTGAAAGTCAGGCAGCTGACCTGTCAGAGTTAAAATTGCTCAAGGAATTTGGCTATCTATGCAAGAAAAATTGTGGTCATACACTACATTTAGCCGATAAATGCCAATATGAACGTAACTTTAACCAGTTATTGGGCCGGATCTCACGGCGGAAGTTGCCTTTGGTCCATCCGCCTAAAACTTATCGGCCGACTAAAGAACAATTTGATTTCTTGAAGTGGCTTGCTCAAAATAAGCACGTTGTCATCAACTTACTAGGTGTCGGGGGGGCAGGAAAAACTTATACTTTGGGCCAGATCCTTGATCCTAAAAAGACTTTAGCCTTAGCCCCGACGCATAAAGCACGGCTGAATTTAGCGCAACATGGCTTCTTTAACAACGATACTTTGCAACATGTGATCTATGAGATCGAAAATGGTAATGAAGAACTGGTGAATGATTATGAAGTGATCATTATTGACGAGGTATCAATGGCGCCCCTAGAATTATTAGCTAAATTGACCCAAACTTTTAGTACGAAAGTCCGCTATCTTTTGGTCGGAGATGAAAAGCAATTACCACCAGTATCACAAGATGAAGATGCGTTGAGTGTTTGTGGTGATCCTATGGCCTTGATAAAAGCTAAAGGAGCGTGTTTTTATTTTAGAGCCAATCTACGCTGTAAAGATAAAGCAACTGGGGAGTTGATCGCAGCTTGTCGAGCTGGAAACAGCAGTTATTTAGCCCACAGTCAGGCATTTAAGACGGCTACCGGTAAAGAAATGGTTTTAGCTAAATATCAACACGAAGCTTTGGAAGAGTGTATGATCTTAGCTTATCGAAATAAGACGGTTGGATTGATCAATCAGCAATTTTATCGCATTTTATCAAAGGATAAGCAAAAAGTTGTGCCGTTTTATTTTCAAAATGGTCTTGGGCGGGGAGGCTTTTTTATTGGAGCTAAAGTCGTGTTCTATCATAATGATGATAGTTTTCAAAATTATGGCTATACGAATAGTGAATTTGGTGAGGTCATAGGACTTGAGCTCAAAAATGATGATGAAGATAGTGCAGTAACAGTCCAAACTGAAGTCGGAAAGTATAAATTGCCCCTGTATCGAGCTAAAAAAGATCTCCTCTTAGCCTATGCCTTAACGATCCACAAAGCTCAAGGTAGTGGAGCTAAACGGGTCTACGTCTTAGAACCCAAAGATCATGGTCTAGCCTATACGGCGGTCTCACGTGCTAAACAGGAATTGTTTTTTGTTGGAGTCACACGAGATCAACTCTTAAAGGGAGTACAAACAGAGACTCCGAAAAAGAAAAACTTGCTAGATCTTATGGATGATAAAAATAAATAGATCTAATTGCTTACGTTTAGTAAAGACTAGTGCTAAAATGTACTTGTTACTATATTTATTTTTAGAAGGGCGGCGGAAATTAGATGTTTAATAATTTCTTGTTAAAAGAAGTGCTCGAACATTCATTCAACATTCCGGTACAAGTGACGTATGCCAATGGTAAAACAGAACGGTACGGAGATGGTGAACCGCAAGTAAAAATAACCTTCCACCGAGATTTTTCGATGCGAGAGTTAATTCATAATGCTTCGTTGACTTTAGGAGAAGCATATATGGATAAAGAAATTGAGATCGAAGGCTCGATCCAAGACTTGATAACCTCAGCCTATGAATCAGCTGATAGCTTTTTGAATAATAATAAGCTCAAACACTTTTTACCCAAACAATCACATACTGAGCGAAAAAGTAAGTCAGATGTGCAAAGCCACTACGATATCGGTAATGATTTTTACCGTTTGTGGCTCGATAAGACACTGACCTATTCGTGTGCATATTTCAAGCGACCACAAGATACACTTGAAGAAGCTCAACGAAATAAAGTGCATCATATCATCAATAAGTTAGATCCTAAACCCGGGAAAACTTTACTTGATATTGGCTGCGGGTGGGGTACCTTGATGCTAACTGCCTGCAAAGAGTATGACCTAAATGTTGTTGGGATCACGCTAAGTAAGGAACAATACGATCTAGTCACGCAGCGGATCAAAGATGAAGGCCTCGAAGATCGGGCTAAAGTTATTTTGGAAGATTACCGTGAGCTCAAACATGAACCGTTTGACTATATCACTAGTGTAGGTATGTTTGAACACGTAGGTAAGGAAAATCTAGGTGAATATTTCCAAAAGATCTCCGATTATTTAAAACCAAATGGCGTAGCTTTGATCCACGGGATCACCCGGCAACAAGGGGGGGCGGTCAATGCGTGGATCGATAAATATATTTTCCCGGGGGGTTATATACCTGGGTTAGCTGAAAATATCGAACATATCGTTGATGCTGGAATGCAAGTAGCTGATATTGAAACTTTGCGGCGCCATTACCAAAAGACTTTGGAATTATGGGACCAAAACTTCCGCCGGGCACTACCTGAGATCAGAAAAATTGAAGATGAACGTTTTATTCGCATGTGGGATCTATATCTCCAAGCTTGTGCGGCTTCATTTGAGTCGGGCAATATCGATGTGATCCAGTACCTGATCTCGAAAGGACCAAGTGGTAGCAACTTGCCAACTACACGTGAATATATGTATCAAGCATAAAAAATGGAGATCATATAGATCTCCATTTTTTATGCTTTTTTACGATTAAAGAAGTAAATGCCACCGCCTACAAATGCAAGGGCTAAGACGATCACGGTCACTAACGAATAGGTCTCGATCATGGCAACGATCTGCGGCCAGGCTGAACCAGCCATTCGCCCAACGATGATCAAGACTGTATTCCAGATCAAGGTACCAAGAGTCGTCAAAATGATAAAACTTGTAAATTTATAATGGGTCATGCCTGCCGGAACGGAGATCAAAGAGCGAACTACAGGTACGAATCTGCCAAAGAACAAGGCTAAGACGCCATTTTTTTGGAAGAATTTAGTTGCTTTATCTAGATCTTTAGCTTTGAAGCGTAGTGTTTGGCCGACTTTACCGTTTAAGATCTTTTCAAGACGTTCAACAGATAAGAAATGTCCTACCGCATATAAGATCGCTGCTCCTAAAACAGCGCCGATCGTAGCGGCGGTGATCGCCCCCAAAACATTTAGCCCAGCAGTTAATGTCAAGAACCCGGTAAATGTCAAAACGACCTCTGAAGGGATCGGTGGAAAAATATTTTCAAGGGCGATCAGCAGTGCGATCCCGAGGTATCCGTACTGTCCGATAAGTTCGGTCAAAACTGTTGTGTCCATTAAAATTCTCCTCTTAAGTTAGTAAATATGATTCTACTGGAGATGCTTTAAAAAGACAACTGAATTAGACAAATTCACCTCAAATTTTAAAATTCCTTAAAAATAGTGGCGGTTACTTTTTAAGCGTGTATCTTAGATAGTGACGAAAGCTTATGCAATACATCTTAAATAACGCGGGCCCCTCACGATGCAAGGAGCGCATCATGGAAAGCCCGCGTTATTCATTCAACGTCTCACACGCTGATAAAATTATTTTACAAACCAGAAATAAGCAATGACCAAAAGTCCTAAGATAATACGATACCATCCGAAAGCTTTGAACGTATGCTTTTTGATATATTGCATCAAGAACTTGATCGCAATGATCGAAGTTATAAAGGCGGTAACTAGGCCGACGACCAAGATCCAGATTTCTAAAGGTGTAAAGCTAAAGCCAAATTTAACTAATTTGAATAGGGCAGCACCAAACATGACAGGAATTGCCAAGAAGAAAGTGAATTCAGTCGCAACTGTTCGAGAAACACCTAAGATCAAAGCCCCTACGATCGTGGCCCCTGAACGAGATGTCCCGGGAAATACCGCCGCGATCAATTGGAAAAAGCCGATCAAAACTACCGTATAATATGAAAGTTCAGCGATCGAGGTGATCTTAGGTTGCTTATTTTTATGTATGTCTTCGATCAAAATAAAAGCAATACCAAAAACGATCAGAGCGATAGCGACACAGGTCGGGTTATAAAAGAGACGTTCAAAAGTATCATTGAAAGCTACACCGATGAGCCCAGCGGGTAAGCAAGCAATGAAGATCTTGAGCCACATGATCATGATGTTTTTGTCGACATAACGCCAGATACCTTGGGCATGTGCATTTTTATCGGCTTGATGGAACGGCCAGATCTTGTGCCAGTAGATCACGACTACGGCTAAGATCGCTCCAAGTTGGATCACCACTTCAAACATGCTGTAAAAATCTTTTGAAACATCAAGTTGGACGAATTGATCAAGTAAGATCATATGTCCAGTACTACTGATCGGCAACCATTCGGTGATTCCTTCAACGACCCCGAATAAGAAAGCCTTTAAGAGTTCAAATAACATTATAGTGAAAATTCCTTTCTCAATATTAAGAATCCTATTCATTATAAGATAAGTTTTTTTAAGTGACAAGTAGAGTAATTTTTAGTGAGTAGCTAAGAGTTAAAACAAGGGAATATTACGCGTACGTGGTATAATTATAGTTAGCAAAGTGACAAGGTGATCAAATGACAGAACAAATCGAAATCAGTAACGCTGAGTGGGAAGTGATGCGCGTGATCTGGACATTGGGACAAGCGACGAGTCGCCAGTTGATCGAGATCATGGAAGTAAAGCAAAACTGGAAACCAGCCACAACTAAAACGCTTTTGGGGCGGTTAGTTGCTAAAGACGTACTTGAAACTAAAAAAGAGGGGCGGGGGTTCATCTATTCGCCTTTAGTTCAAGAACAAGCGACGATCGATGCGCAGTTGATGCAAAATTTTAGCAATATTTGTCAGATGCATGTCGGCAAGACTTTGGCTTATTTAGTAGAAAATCTCAATTTAACGCAGAGCGATATCGCTAAAATAACTGCCAAACTTGAAGATAAAAAAGGTAGTGCACCTGAAGAACTGGAGTGTGACTGTATTCCAGCAGAATTTCACCGTTCAGGTTGCCAACAATGTAAATAAATTTATCCTGTTTAGGAATACCTAATTTATTCTTTCGGATGTCAAAAAATGTGTTATACTAAGAACGTTAAAAAATATTTATAGTTAGGATGGTTGATATGGACAAAGAACCGATCAAAAACATCAAGAAGATCCTAGTTGGGGTCGATGATTCTGAAGATGCACAGCTTGCTTTTCGTGTAGCTATGCGTCGGGCTTTGGATCTAGATGCTACGTTATGCATCACTTCGATCCTTGAGTCAGACGAGATGAACGTCTTTCAAGCCTTAAGTGCTGATTACATTCATGGTGAACGTAAAGAATTGGAAAAGCACGTTGAAAATTACCGCAAGATCGCTCTTCAAGCTGGGATCAAGCGGGTCGAAGTCGTAATTGCTGAGGGCGATGCTGGTGAAACGATCATCAAGCGTATCATTCCTAAAGTTGAACCAGATCTATTGATCATTGGGGCTCTTTCAAAGAAGGGCGTCAAGAAATTCTTTGGATCGCAAGCAGCTTATATGGCAAAACATGCACCGATCTCTGTATTAGTGGTGCGCTAAAAAAGAGGCTACAGTAAAGATCTAAAAGCAGTCTGGGTTTTTGCTGTTGCCTTTTTTACTTGGATGTGTACTTGAATTACTACAGGCTCCATTATATTATTTAATAAGGCAAAAAGGAAAGTTACCTTTTTGATATGTTAATGATAAGGTAAGGATAAAGGATAGGTCTATGAGTAAAAGTCAAGTGAGAAAAAAAGACGCCCTTGCGCAAGCTTTATTAACTCTTTTGCATCATGAGGCAGTCGAAAAGATAACAGTCGATCAACTTTGCCGTGAAGCTGATTTACATCGGAGTACGTTTTATCGCTATTTTCAAGATAAATACGATCTATTGCATTATGTTTTTCAAAAGATCTGGTTAGAGCAAATTGATGAGAATAATGTTGTTGATTCAATGATCGAAATGATCATTCGCGATAAGGATATTTTCCGAAATATTTCGGTCAACAATAGCAGTAATTCTTTATATGCGCTCATGATCGATATGGTTGCTGAACAGATCCTAGATGCAAGTTTAAATGATCGTTTGCATAATGTTCTTTGGATAGAAGAGACGGTGCTCAATGCAACTGATCAAAAATTAGCTGCCAATATGATAGCTGGTGCCTTTTTAACCTTGTTATTCAAATGGGTCGATAGCAACTACCAGATGAGTTCGACAGAGTTGAGTGATTTTATCAAGCACTTGCATTGATTTTTTGAAGAAATAAATTTATCATAATCTTTTACTTTAATTTTAGAATAGTGTACAATGTAATTGCTATTAGTATAGTGAAAACTATACTATCTACGAGGGGTGTGTCATGCCTTTCTTTACAGCAAGCGAGCGCATGGCAGTAGATTAGCGTGTTAGATTTAATTGCTAAGCTTACGAGTCTCAGTGCTCATTGATTTAGAGGGGGGTAACGTAATGAGTTCATTACAAAAAATGACGACTAACTTGTGCCAAGTTTTACGTTTGCACGAGTATCGTAATAGCAACATGCCGGGGTTGGAAAAACTCGGCGCGATCGATATTTACTATTTGGAAGCGATCTATCAGTTGAAAGATCCAACGATCGGGACGATCTCAAAACTGTTGGGACAATCGACTCCAAATACGAACTATCACATCAAAAAGTTGCTTGAGCTTGGTTTGATTCAAAAAAGGCTAGATGATGCAGATCATCGGGTAACACATCTTTCTGTGACCGATAAATATCACGAAGCATTGGAATCCAATTCCGAATTTTGGAAACTTTTACAAAACCGTTTAGAAGAAACCGTTTCGGTTCGTGATCTGGCTGTTTTTCAGCGTATCTTACGGCAATTAGTCGAGGTTTTGGCTGAAGAAACAACACTAAATGATTTTTAAAAAGAAAAGTTTGGATCAAAAATAAAATAAGATGAAGTGTAGTTTTGAACTACACTTTTTTTGTGTTTTACAATAAAATAGAATTAGTGCAAAAAAACCAGTAGTAGCCAACTGATATTCACTAGGAAGAGAAATGTGGGGTGGATATTTAGTGGGAAGTATTGTGTGCTACTGGTAAGCAAGATTTAGAAAGGAAAAACTATATTTTTCTAGTTATGAACTACATGATTCCACATTTTGTATAGTTATTATAAAGCGTGGCTGAAAAATTTAAATTTACTCCAAGTGCACCAAGCAGCTTAAAGGAACAGTATGATGTTGTGATCATCGGTTCAGGTGGAGCTGGACTGGTCAGTGCCCTTCAAGCACGAGAATTAGGTCTAAGACCAGTTATTTTAGAAAAGATGCCTACAGTTGGAGGCAACACCATGCGAGCATCTTCAGGGATGAATGCAGCTGAAACAAATATTCAGTTGCGCGAAGGTATCGTGGATAGCTTTGCTGAATTTTATCAAGAAACGTACCAAGGTGGAGGGCGTCTAAATGATCCTGAATTATTGAACTACTTTACAACGCATAGCGGGCAAGCGATCGATTGGTTACGTTCACATGGGATCATCTTAAATGACTTGACGATCACCGGTGGAATGAAGAAAAAACGCGCTCATCGCCCTAAGAGCACTGCTCCGATCGGATCGTTTTTAGTCAATAATCTTTTGTGGTTGTTAGACCAGATCAAAGTTCCGATCTTTACCCAAGCAACAGTCACAGAACTGTTAAAAGACGATGCTTCTAAGATCAAGGGGGTAAAAGTCCAAATTGCTGGTGAGTCCAAAACGATCTTTGCCCCAGCAGTCATCTTAGCAACGGGAGGTTTTGGTGCTTCCAAGCAACTACTCAAGCGCTATCGTCCCGATCTTTTAGCTTACAAGACAACTAATCAAGTTGGCGCGACTGGAGATGGGATCATTTTAGCAGAGCATATTGGAGCGCAAGTGTTACAGATGGAAATGATCCAGATCCATCCGACCGTGCAACAAGATACACCACATACCTATTTGATCGGCGAAGCTGTGCGTGGTGAAGGGGCGATCTTAGTTGATCAACAAGGGGTTCGATTTACTAATGAATTAGGAACTCGGAAAATTGTTTCTGAACAGATCACGGCTTTACCTGAACAAGCGGCATATTTGATATTTGATCACGGAGTCAAAGAACGAGTCAAAGCGATCGATTTTTACGCTAGCAAAGGTTTGGTCGTCAGTGCAGCTACACCAAGTGAACTAGCTAAAAAGCTTCAGCTAGATCCAACTGTTTTAGCGGATACCTTGTTACAATGGAATACAGCGGTCGAAACCAAAAAAGATGTTAAATTTGGGCGAACGACGGGGATGCAACGCAAGCTAGAAAAAGCACCTTATTATGCGATCCATGTTGCCCCAGCGATCCATTACACGATGGGGGGCTTACACATCAATGAAAAAGCTCAAGTTTTAGATCAAGCGGGTAATATCATTGCTGGACTCTTTGCAGCCGGTGAGGTCACGGGTGGATTGCATGGTAATAATCGGATCGGTGGCAACTCGATCGCGGAAACGGTGGTCTTTGGGCGACAAGCTGGTCAACAAGCTGCGGTCTATTTGGCCTAAATTCAAATAAAAGTTTAAATTTGAGCAACAGTTTAGTTAAACTGTTGTTTTTTTACGCTTAATTTCAAAAAGAGTGTATAATAAATGATAAAAATAAATTAGTTAAAAAATAGAGATATTTTTATCATTTTATTGAAAGAGGTTCTTCAAGTGAAGATGTCTAAATTAATGCGTTCAAAGTTATTTCCCGCGTTAGTTATTGTGATCGGTGCGCTCATCTTAGTCTTACCACAAGTGTTGGCCCATAAAATGCTTTTGGGGTCGGATTCGATCTTCCACTATAATCGCTTTTATGAAGCGGCAATGCAGTTAAAAGAGGGCAATTTCCATTACTTCATTACAATGTATGGCTTTCAGCAGTCGGGGCGGATCATCAACGCTCTTTATGGCCCAGTGGCTGCTTATTTTAATGGGGCTTTGTTGTTGGTGGGCAAAACTTGGTTCAACTACCAAATTCTCTCCGATATTGCTGTTTATCTATTAGCGGGCGGGTCGATGTACGCTCTTTTGCGTAAGTGCAAACTCAGGGTGAGTTATAGTTTAGGCTTAGCGCTTTTTTACTTAACAACATATGCGATCCAGTACTGGACGCTATCACAAGCATTTTCAGGTTGGGCGGCTGCCTTATTACCGCTATGTTTGTTGCCATTAGTAACATTTATTATCGAAAAGCAAGTCAATGTCTTAGAATTGGCTTTGTGTACGGCTTTGATGTTTCAGATCCACTTTTTGACAAGTTTATTTGTCGTCATGGCTTACCTACCTGCTTTTATCTATGCTTTCGTTAAAACACCTGAACGCATTAAAATGTTACAGCATATGGCCTTAGCAGTTGGGCTATTTTTCTTGTTGACAGCTAATATTTGGGCTGGTTTAGTCGAGGTCTATTTTGGAAATACTGTGTTACAACCATTTATCAATAAAAATATGTATGGGACAGCAGTTTCTTTGAATGCTTATCGTTTATCAAATTGGCTTTCACCGTTTGGGATCGTTATCTTGGGTGGGCTTCAAATCATTTTGTTGCTCCTATTTTGGAAAAAGATCTCAACTTTAAATAAGATCGTGTCGTTAGAGGCGATGTTTTTTTTGATCTTATCGTCACGGTTATTACCTTGGAAATGGCTGAGTCAGACCTTTGAATTTGTCAATGTCTTGCAGTTTCCATTTCGTTTCTTTGTTCCCTATACGGTACTTTTGCTCATGTCGATCGGGTTGTTTGCGACTGAGCTAAAGCTAGATGGTCGGATGATGATCGGTGCGTTGATCTTATTAGTTACCTGTTCTTTTGTTCAAACTATCCAAGCCCTTGAACAGGATCTAGCGGTGTGGGATGAACCTGAAGAATTTATGTATCAAAAAAATACGATCTATTTTACCGATGATATCCAAAAGATCAAGCAGGCGTTTTTTAGCACAGATCTGGCGTTAGGTTTGCGCTATGTTCAAAAATCTACGCCGGATTATTTACCACTTTACACAAAGTTGACCGCTCAAGATGAGATCCATGGTTACCGGCATTATCGCAAACAAGTGCTCATGCAAGAACAAAAATTTACTAAAGCAGCGACTACGGATGCCTTGGTCTATCAGTGGGATGCAGCAGAAGCTAAAGAGATCATCGTACCTGCGATCGGCTATAAGAACACAAAAGTTGTGCTCAACGGAAAGGTGTTGACGGATGCTCAACTTGGACATACCCGGATCGGCGCGTTAAAATTAAGACAAAAGCGGGGACATAATCGCTTAGAGCTCTCCTATGTTCCAGCTAAAGCCACGGTCGTATTTTTAGTGTTACCCGCCTTTGTTTGGTTGGGGTGTCTAGGGATCGTAATTAAACGTAAAGGATACAACAAAAAAGATGACGCGAAAATTAATTGTCTCAGTGCTCGTTAGTCTAGATGGCTATATTGCAGATGAAAAAGGAAGTGTTTTAGCTTTAGAGCGCTTTTATCGAGATCACTTACCTGCAGGGGTGGTAGATTGGCGAGTTCCCCCGGATTTTGATACCGTTTTGGTGGGAAAAAATACCTACAAGTGTTACTATCATAGTTTATTGAATATGACACAAAAAGAAGTGATCGTTTTTTCGCATACTCCCTTAGCAGGACTGGGAGCTAATATGCGTTGCTTTTCAGGCGAGGTGAGTTCTTTGATCACACGCTTGCAGGCCAATGAAGGCAAAAATATATGGCTTTTTGGCGGAGGCGATCTGATCGACCAAGTTGTCTGTAGTGACTTAGTCGATCAGATCAGGTTGGTCACCTTGCCTCTCAATTTGACTAAGGGGATCGCCTTGTTCAATACAACTCATCAGGCTCCCAAAGTCAATTTACAAAGTCTAGAGACAAAATACGAAATGTCATATTCGATTTGGTCTAAATAACGGTAAAAAAGAGGTGGATGAGATGGATAGAGCAACAAGCGATGCGCTTAGGCATAAAGTGATGAATCTCTATCAGATCCAGATGGCAAGTTTAGATCAAAACTCACAGTTGATCACACAACTGCTACCAGAAACGAGTACGCAAAATAAATTTATTACGCAGATCTTAGTTGAAAATAAGCATCTGTTGTCACGCTTACAACAGATAAATGCAACTAGAAAAGTTGGTGTGATGGACTTTGCTGATCCAATTTCGATCGGAAGTCGGTTATTGAAAACTGATAGTCAAGAACAGTTATTGTGTCGGAATAGCTTTTTATATCCTGAGTTGTGTAAGTATCGGCGTAACTTTTATTATAGAAATAAACTAGATCCAAAGAAGGGCTTTTATTCAGAAGCCTTGATCTATGTTGAACATGTTAAATTTTTGCGAGATGCCAAGCAAGATAAGACCTTGTCACAGGCACGTTATGCCGATGTGGCTGCGATCAGTCTCCCAAATATTCAGCAGATAACTAAATTGTCAGGAAAAAAGCCAGATCAAAAGCAACTTCAATTGAGTATGCAGACTAAGATCTTGCAAACACTTCGCGCTTTTAAACAAGCTCAAGCGACCGTTCTTATTTTAGGTGCTTTTGGGTGTGGTGCTTCGGGAAATGATCCTAAGCTGGTCGCGCAAAGTTTTTGCTCGTGTTTAAAGCGGACGGAATTTAAGGGGGTCTTTGAACAGATATATTTTGATATTTGGCAAGATCCGGCTACATTAGTGGAATTTCAACGCGCTTTTGCAGCTTAGAAGAAACTGTGACATAAGTAGTATCTATATTAATAAAAACTATCGCTAAAGAAAGACATCTTCAAAATTCCAACGTTCAGAATTTGAAGATGTCTTTCCTTATGTCACGGCCTCTTTTTAACTATTTTTCTTAATGTTTGTTATAAAAATGATTATATTTGTAAAGAAAGTTGACATTGCGGAGCGAGGGCTGTAAGATAACTATACAAATTTAATCTAGAGGAAGTGAAAATCGTATGTTTAAGTTAGTCAAAAAGCGCCTATCAAAAGGGGCAGTTTTGGCAGCGGTATTCTTTTTATTTATTCAAGTCATCTGTGATCTGAATTTACCAGCTTTGACCTCAGATATGATCAATAATGGGGTCGCTAAGGGAGATACGGCTTATATTTGGAAGATCGGTCTGCAAATGTTATTGATAGCTGCAGTTGGTTTAGTAGCAGCTGTGGGTAATGTCTATTTTGCTTCGACTCAGGCGCAAAAAACTGGGGCTAAGTTGCGTGAAGCCGTTTTTCGCAAGGTACTACAGTTTAGTGGGCGTGAGATCGATCAATTTGGGACCTCATCTTTGATCACCCGGACGACCAATGATATTTTGCAGATCCAAAATGTGTTGATCATGTTGCTTAGAATGATGTTGATGGCACCTTTGATGTTGATCGGTGCTAGTTTTATGGCGTATCAAAGTGAAAAACGTTTGACAGGTGTCTTTTTAGTTTCGATCCCACTATTGTTAGTGGCGATCGCGGTCATTATGTATTTTGCTGTTCCTTTATTCAAAGGGCTGCAAAAAAAGATCGATCGGATCAACTTGACTTTTAGAGAAGGTTTGACCGGGGTGCGGGTCATCCGAGCTTTCCGACGGGATGATTTTGAACAAAAACGTTTTGCTGATGCTAATAAAGACTATACAAGCACGGGGATCAAAGTTTTTAGTATCGTCTCCTTGATGTTTCCGATCATGACTTTGATCTTAAGTGGAACGAACATGGGGATCGTTTGGTTTGGGGCTAAATTGATCGGTGACCAAGAAATGGGTGTTGGTAATTTAGTTTCATTTATGACCTATGCCAGCATGATCTTATTTAGTTTTATGATGTTGTCGATGGTCTTTGTTTTTATCCCACGTGGTCAAGCCGCGGCTGCACGGATCAATGAAGTTTTGGAGATGCCACTTTCGATCGTTGAAACAACGGGTGATCAAGTGATCGATCAAAATAAACAAAGTCACTTGGTCTTTGATAATGTCAGCTTTCGGTATGAAAATGCAGAAAATCTTGCTTTAAAGAACGTCTCATTTTCGGCCAAAGCAGGTCAGATGTTAGCGGTGATCGGGGGGACTGGTTCAGGGAAATCGACCTTGGTCAACTTGATCCCACGCTTATACGATCCAACTGCTGGACAGATCATTTTAAATGAAACTCCGATCGCGCAGGTGGCTCAAAGTGATCTGCATGAGCATGTATCATTTGTACAGCAAAAAGCTGTGCTCTTTAAAGGGACGATCCGAAGTAATTTGCAGTTTGGAAATGAAACAGCGACAGATGAAGAGCTGTGGCATGCTTTAGAATTAGCTCAAGCAAAAGAATTCGTTTCCGAACTACCAGATGGTTTAGATGCTCAAGTAGAACAGGGAGGCGATAACTTCTCTGGTGGTCAAAAGCAACGGTTAGCGATCGCCCGGGCTTTGATGAAAAAGGCCGCAGTCTATGTGTTTGATGATTCTTTTTCAGCACTGGATTTTAAGACTGATGCTAAACTACGTGAAGGCTTGAAAAACGATCCTGAGATCCAAAAGAGTGTATTAGTGATCGTTGCTCAACGTGTATCAACAGTTACTGCTGCCGATGAGATCATTGTTTTGGATGAAGGTAAAGTCGTCGGTCAAGGAACACATGATGAGCTAGTAGAAAATAACGAAACATACCAAGAGATCGTTGAGTCACAATTAAAGAAGGGAGATGAGCACTAGTGCACGGACATGGGACAAAAGATCCGCTGAATCGGAAAGCTAAAAATTTTTGGAAGACGACTTTTAGATTGATCAAGTATATGAGTCCATGGAAGTGGGGCTTACTTTTAGTGATCATCTTTGCGATCAGTTCGGTCATTTTCCAAACAGTTACGCCAAAGATCTTAGGTCAAGCTACAACAGAGATCTTCAATGGTGTTTTATTGGGCTATAAGCAGATGAAAGCTGGACAACATTTGACACATTTGCCGATCGATCTTGATGCGATCAAACACATACTATTGATCGTCGGGAGCTTTTATGCGCTCGCAGCTGTTTTGAGTTTTGCCCAACAGCTGATCATGGCCAATATTTCTCAAAAGATCGTTTACCGTTTACGTAAAGATCTTAAAGAAAAAATGCAACGTCTCCCGATCTCATACTATGATACCCACTCTAATGGGGATATCATGTCACGGGCGGTCAATGATATGGATAATATCGGGGGGACGCTCCAACAGAGTTTGACACAATTAGTGACTAGTTCGGTGACTTTTATCGCTGTGTTGATCATGATGCTTTCGATCAGTTGGAAATTGACCTTGATCGCTTGTATCACGATCCCACTGGGATTAGTTACTGTCGCAGTCGTTGCCCCACGTTCACAAAAACATTTTGCCGCTCAACAAAAGAGTTTGGGACAGTTGAATAACTTTGTCGAAGAAGATTATGCGGGCCATACAGTCGTTAAGACTTTTAACAAGGCTGATGATATGATCGCTGAATTTGAAGCGGAAAATGAACGCTACTACAAGGCTTCATGGAAAGCACAATTTATTTCAGGGCTGATCATGCCACTGATGAACCTTGTTAAAAATATCGGTTATGTGCTAGTTGCCGTTGTTGGGGGGATCCAGGTCTCAAATGGCACGATCACATTAGGTAACGTGCAAGCTTTCTTACAATACGTCAACCAATTCACCCAACCGATCACGCAATTAGCTAACTTAGCCAATACGATCCAAGCGACGATCGTTTCGGCTGAACGGATCTTTGAAGTTTTGGATGAACCTGAGATGCATCCCGCTACTGAAACAAAGCCAGATATCCAAACTGATGCTAAGCTTGAATTTGATCATGTTAAGTTTGGTTATACCGACGATAAGATCTTGATGGATGATTTTAGCTTCAAGGCCATGCCTGGACAAAAGATCGCGATCGTTGGTCCGACTGGGGCGGGGAAAACGACTTTGATCAATTTACTTGAGCGGTTTTATGATATCAATGCTGGTGCGATCCGTTTGGATGGAAAAGATACACGAAAATTTACCCGAGAAGATCTACGGGGACATTTTTCGATGGTGCTCCAAGATACGTGGCTCTTTACTGGGACGATCTATGATAACATCAAGTATGGGCGTGAGAATGCTACTAAAGAAGATGTTATTCGAGCAGCCAAGGCAGCGCACGTTGATGCCTTTGTGCGCCAGCTCCCTGATGGCTATGATACAGTCTTAAATGAAGAAGCATCCAATATTTCTCAAGGACAAAGGCAATTGATCACGATCGCCCGTGCCTTTTTGGCTGATCCTGAGATCTTGATCTTAGATGAGGCTACAAGTTCGGTCGATACCCGGACTGAAGTGTTGATCCAACAAGCAATGGAACGTCTGCTACAAGCACGTACGAGCTTTGTAGTTGCACACCGCTTATCCACGATCAAAGATGCCGATAACATCATCGTGATGGATCACGGTTCGATCGTTGAAACTGGTGATCATCAAGCGTTGATGGCTAAAGGTGGGTTCTACGCAGATCTGTATAACAGCCAATTTGCTGATGAGATCGCAGCCCAAGGTTAAAAAGAAATAATTGATAACGTCTAGTGATGAGCATAGCCACTAGGCGTTATTTTGATAGTAAGGGGCTGAGTTGCAAGGCTATATTTTGTCTTTCAAAACACTAGGATCATTAAAATACACATCTGGAACATGTTGCCAATAAACACTAAAGAGCCCACAGGATACAAGACATCATGGCTGGGCTCTTTGTTATTTATTCTTTAGATCAGAGATAGAGTTGATATTTGTCATGTAAGTTGGAACGGCTAAACCAGTTTTAGCACCATCCAAGTTAGTTCTGACATCAACGTATTTACCCTTAAAATGCTTGGCATAGGCATCATGGGTCACAGGAAGCCAAGCGCTTAAAGAAGCATCAGCAGCACCTGTAGCTACAGCAGTCCACATCGGTTGAGCATCCATTGAGCGAATGTTGACTTTATAGCCACGGCTTTCTAAGGCAGCCTTAGCAACATTAGCACTTGCGATCTCAGAGTCCCAGGCAACATAGGCTACGGTCACAGTTTTACCTTTACCTTCAGGGACGTTTTTGAGCCAAGTGTTTAATTGCTCGGGATGCTTTTTGAGATAGTTTTTAGCTGCTTTTGCGGGATCGCCCCCGTCATTTATTTGCAACATGACTTGGGCTAATTGATCTGAAGTCCAGTTGAAGTTTTCTAAAAATTGATAAAAACCAGGTTGATCTTTTTTAAGACCCAAGCGAGCGATCGTGTGGATCCCTTCGCTTTCACCATAAACTTTTTTAGGATCATCTAAAAATTTTAGGTCATACTTGGTAAACATCCAGTGTGGGACCCAACCAGTGATCACGATCGGTTGCTTGTTTTTGAGCGCTTTGTCTAAAACACTAGTCATGGCAGCTGTTGAACTTGTTTGCAACTGCCAGTTTTTTTGCGTTAGTCCATATTTTTCTAAAGCGGTCTGAGTGTTACCCATCACCCCGGCCCCAGCATCGATCCCGGTGATCGTATAGTTTACTTGGGGACCGAGGGCTTTAGTGGCATCATATTTAGCTTGCGTCGAGCTACTACAGCCACTCAGGGTAAAACCAAGTAAAAGTATAGGTAATAGTAGTTTTTTCAAATATTTCATTTTAGATCTCCTTGCTTATTTTGGAGAGATTGGCTCAAACGATCTAAGATGATCGCTAAGATAACGATCGCTAACCCAGCAGTAAAACCAGCCCCGGCATTATTACGCCCAACAGCAAAGTATACTTTGGTCCCTAAGCCTAAAGCCCCGATCATTGAGGCGATCACGACCATTGATAGGGATAACATCAAGGATTGAGTTACCCCAGACATGATCGTATTTTTGGCTAAAGGCAATTGTAGTTTGAATAATTTTTGCCAAGCAGTTGAACCGTAAGAATCAGCGGCCTCGATCAAATCGGCTGGAACTTGGCGAATACCTAGATCAGTCATCCGAACTGTCGGTGGCATCGCAAAGATAACTGAGGCAATGACCCCAGGAACAGTCCCGATCCCAAAGAAAGCAACTGCAGGGATCAAGTAGACAAAAGCAGGCATTGTCTGCATAAAGTCTAAGATCGGTTGGACGATCGCTTTGACTGTTTTATTTTTAGCCATCCAAATTCCAAGTGGGATCCCAAAGAAATAGACGATCACACATGAAGTTAAAACTAAAGTCAAAGTTTGTGTCATATCACGCCAGTATCCCATGTTCCAAATAAATAGTAGACCAACTAATTCAAGACTTAGTAAGCCCCATTTCTTTTGGCCACGGCGTAAGTAATAAGTTACTAGTAATAGTAATAGGATAAAGAGCCAAACGGGGAAAAGGTCAAAGAACCATTGGAAAGCATTTGCGATCATCGAAATAAAGTTTGAGATCGCATCAAAAAATCCAGTAAATTTGGCTAAGTAGTCAACTCCTGAGTTGACCCAATCTTCAAGTGGTAATTTTGGAATATTAAACATTAAGCATCAACCTCGTTTCCTGAAAGTGCAGCCAAGACAGCGCCACGAATGATGATACCGCGAAGGCGCTGGTGCTCATCTAAAACAGCAAATGGGATCGTAGTTGTTGAAATATCGGCTAAAAGATCAGTCAAGACTGTGTCAAGTGTAGTTGTTGGGACATCGGTCTGAACGACATCATAAAGGTCAGTTTTGCCCTCTTTAAGGCATTGAGAAACATCTTGTGCAGAAGCGATACCTTTGAAACGGTATTTACTATCGACGAGATAGATCGAAGAAGTGTGATTTTCGCGCATTTCGCGAAGAGCTGTGCGTGGACCAGCTTTTTGGATGTTGACCATTGCGGGGCTGATCATCACATTTTCAGCGGTTAAGATCCGACTGCGGTCAACATCTTCAATAAATTTTTCAACATAATCATCGGCAGGTGAAGTCAAGATCTCTTCTGGGGTACCGACTTGAACGAGTTTAGCGTTACGCATGATCATGATATGATTGCCTAGTTTTAAGGCTTCATTCAGATCATGACTGATAAAGATGATGGTTTTATTTAACTCGGCTTGGATCCGTAAAAGCTCATCTTGCATTTCCTTACGGTTCAAAGGATCAAGGGCCGAGAAAGATTCGTCCATCAATAAGACTTGGGCATCACTAGCAAGTGCCCGAGCAAGGCCGACACGTTGTTGCATCCCACCTGATAATTGGTCAGGATACTGTTCGCCATAGCCCTTAAGACCGACTAATTCAAGGGCATGCTGTGCTTTTTTTAGTCGCTCTTCTTTAGATACATTTTTGATTTCAAGTCCATAAGCAACATTTTCAAGAACTGTATAGTGTGGGAAAAGAGCAAAGTCTTGAAAGACCATACTCATTTTATTACGTCTAAAATCAAGCAGTTCTTTTTTGGTCAATTTAGTGAGATCTTGACCATCAACGATGATCTGGCCTGAGGTAGTTGGGATCAACTGGTTTAACATCCGTAAAACAGTTGATTTACCACTCCCAGAGAGTCCCATGATCACAAAGATCTCACCTTTTTCAATTTGGAAAGAGACACGGTCGACCCCGACCGTAGCTCCTGTTTTCTTTAAAATTTCTTCTTTACTTAAACCTTGGGCAGCTAATTTTTCAGCTTTCTCAACTTGACGCCCAAATATTTTGCTGACATTTCTTACGTCGATTTCGACTGTCATATGATCTTCCTTTCTGTTTTTTAAGCATTTACGCAGAAAAGCGATATAAAAACCTTAGCATATACGTAAAAAACATGCAAGTTGTAAAATACTTTAACAACCGCTTTCTTGAGCTTAACAGTGGGAGCTAGAAAAATCTGAAATTTTTCCAAAAAAATGAATAATGATTTAATTTTGGGATAAAATGAGTGGTAAAAAAAGGAATTTTACAGGAATATAAAACTCAAAAAAATTTCATAAAAAATAGCACCTGCTAAACCAGGTGCTAGCGCTGTGAATATCTAACGGTAATTAGCCGCGTAGGTGTTCAGCATCAGAATCAAGTTTTGCAAAGCCTGAGCCAGCAGCTGGCTTAGGTTGTTTAGCACGAGCTTCCATTGCTTTACGTGCCATAGCCTTGCGTTCTTCTTTACTTAGTTTCTTAGCCATAATCCTTCGCCTCTTTCCGTAAAATGTTCCACAAAGCGGTGAAATCATTTCACAACTACATTATAGTTCTATTTTAAATTAGTTCAAGCAAAAGCAACTACTTGAATAATAGGATAAATTTAGCTAAAATAAGGCAAAATTACAGATGGAGTGGATAATATGGAGATCAGGAGCAGTAATTCACTTGAAAGTTCAGTCTATAAAGATGCATTAGCCCTTAGAAAAGAAGTATTCGTCATGGAGCAAGGTGTGAGTTTAGAACTTGAAATCGTAGGTGAAAAAGGACCGTTATATTTTACAGGTTATTTAGCTGAGATACCTGTCGCTACGGCACGAGTTTTTGAAGAAGCGCCAGGTGTTTGGCATGTTCAACGTGTCGCTGTAAAAAAAGCTCATCGTGGTCAAGGCTTAGCTAGGGAGTTGTTGACTAGTATCGAAGCGAGCGCACGTGAGCATAAGATAAATACTTTGACATTAGGGGCCCAGGACCAGGCGCAAACTTTCTATAAAAAATTAGGTTATCAAGTAGTCGGAGAAGGCTTTATGGATGCGGGGATCGCACATCATCGGATGGATAAGGAACTGTTATCTTAACAAACTCTTAACTTGAATTGCTCCTTGATATAAGGTAAAATCACAGTATGCGATGAGTCGAGATAGACCAGGCAACATTTTGTTGTTTCGTTGCGGCGACTAGTGGTCAGTGTCGATAGCAGGGCACATTTAGCTACCGGATGTAGCGTGCTTGAATGGTCTACATTGTGGAGTGTGGCTGTTCTATTCAGTGATGAATACTGCGCTAGCCGAGAGTGATTGGTTTCACCCTTGGCTTTTTTTGTAAAGAGATTTAAGGAGGAGATTTTATGGCTTTGATCGTTTTAGTCGTGATCGTCTTATTGTTAGCTGTTGTCTATATCACACTTTATAACGGCTTGCAAAAGGCAAAAGTTTATACAGAAGAATCTTGGAGTCAGATCGATGTTCAATTGAAACGGCGTAATGACTTGATCCCTAATTTGGTCGAGACAACAAAGGGATATGCTAAGCATGAAAAAGAAACTTTAGCTGAAGTTGTTAAGTTGCGGAATCAATTAGTTGCGCTCCCAGATGGTGATCACCAAGCTAAGATGGAAGTATCTAATCAATTATCAGATACTTTACGTTCTATTTTTGCATTATCTGAGAGCTATCCAGATCTAAAAGCAAATCAAGAATTTACTAAATTGATGGAAGAATTGACAAATACTGAAAATAAGATCGCTTATTCACGCCAATTGTTCAACTCTTCGGCAGCTGCGTTCAACCAAAAGTTATTGACTTTCCCATCTAATTTGATCGCTAAGATCCATCATTTTACGAAAGTCGACTATCTTTCTGTTCCAGAAGAACAAAAGGAAGTGCCAAAAGTTTCATTTGATTAGAGGGATGTACAATGTTATATCAACAGATCGCCTCAAATAAACGAAAAACCGTTTTGGTAGTACTCGGTTTCTTATTATTGGTAGGTATGATCGGAGCAGCGATCGGTTATACTTTTGCTGGGAGTGCGACGATGGGTGTAGTTTTTGCGATCGTCTTGGGCTTTGTCTACATGTTTGTCATGTTAGGCCAGTCAACTGATGTGGTCATGAATATGAATAATGCACATGAGATCACTGATCCAAGTCAAGCGCCAGAATTGTGGCATATTGTAGAAGACATGGCTTTAGTTGGTAAGGTCCCAATGCCACGGGTCTTTATCATCGATGATCCAAGTCCAAATGCTTTTGCCACAGGTAGTGATCCAAATCATGCTGCCGTAGCGGCTACGACAGGGTTGTTGGCACGATTGAATCGAGAAGAGATCGAGGGTGTGATGGCACATGAAGTCTCACATATTCGTAACTATGATATCAAATTGCAAACAACAGCCTTGGCCTTAGCTGCAGTTGTTTCAATATTGGCTAATTTTGGCTCACATTCACTTTTTTGGGGTGGAGCTAGACGCCGCGATGATCGTGAAGGCGGTAATGGGATCTTTGAGATCATTATGTTGGTCTTGGCTTTATTAGCCATCGTTTTGGGCCCATTAGCAGCTTCAATGGCTCAAATGGCGCTTTCACGTAATCGAGAATATTTGGCTGATGCTTCGGCGGTTGAATTGACCCGAAATCCATTGGGCTTGATCAATGCCTTAGCTAAGATCTCAAATAGTGAACCGATGCAAGCAGCTGATGCAAGTAGCGCTTCGATGTATATTGCCGATCCATTCAAGGGTAAAACCTGGGCACATTTATTTGATACCCATCCCCCGATCGAAGAACGGATCGCACGTTTGCAAAAAATGTAATAGTGGAGGGTACTGTGTAAGCAGTGCCTTTTTTGTAGCTCATTATTGTTTGTGATACAATGGATAGGAACTGACAAAAAAGTTATGTTGATCATTATTAGGTCGACAGAAAGGAAGAACATCCGCATGAAGATGCAATTATCCGAAATTGCTCGTGCTTTAGAGATAGAAGCAAAGGAAACTTGGGAAGATATCACCATTACTAGCGTTAGTTTTGATAGCCGCCAGCTAGAACCGGGGGCTTTATTTGTGCCACTTATCGGCGAACAAGACGGGCACCGCTATGTACAAGCAGCGTTAGATAATGGAGCCAGTGCAGTCTTATGGCAAGCTGATCATCCTGAGACACCAACTGCTATCCCAGCTTTGGTGGTCGAGGATACGTTGGTCGCTTTACAAGCATTGGGGCGTTATTATTTGCAAAAAATAAATCCCAAAGTCGTAGCTGTAACGGGGAGCAATGGTAAGACGACTACTAAGGACATGATCGCTGCGGTCTTGAGTACTCAATTCAACGTCCAAAAGACTTTTGCTAATTTTAATAATGAGATCGGGGTCCCAATGACGATCTTATCAATGGAACCAAATACTGAGATCTTGGTCGTCGAAATGGGAATGGATCGCTTTGGGCAGCTCGATGAGTTGAGTCGGTTGGCCCAACCAGACGTGGCTGTGATCACGATGATCGGGGAAGCCCATATCGAATTTTTCGGTACGCGTGACAAGATCGCTGACGCTAAGATGGAGATCGTTAATGGCTTGAAAGAAGATGGGATCTTGATCTATAACGGTGATGAACCACTTTTAGTCGAACGGGCAGCTAAGATCGAACAAGCGACCTTCACGTTTGGGAATGAACCTAAAGATGATCTTCAAGGGATAAATGTCGTAAGTGACGCTACAAAATCAAGCTTTAGAGTGACTTTATGGCCCGATGAAAACTTTACTATCCCGATGATCGGGGCTTATAATGTCAAAAATGCTTTGGCTGCTTTAAGTGTCGGTAAGGAATTCATGATCGATGTAGCTCAAATGGCTAAAGCGTTAGAAAACTTCGATCTTACCAAAAACCGCACGGAATGGCGCACAGGGACAAACGATTTTATGATCTTAAGTGATGTCTACAATTCTAATCCAACAGCAGCTAAAGAGGTCTTACAAGCCTTTGCTGAGGTCAAAGTTGCGGGAAAACGGATCGCTGTTTTGGGAGATATGTTGGAATTAGGGGAAAATGAACGTCAAATGCATGCTAGTTTAGCTGAGGTGATCGATCCAAATAAGATCAGTGAGGTCTATCTTTGTGGTCCATTGATGGAAAGTTTGGCTACAGCTTTACAAGCTAAATTTGATGTGGACCAGATCCACTGCTATTCACCAGAGCAAAAAGAACAGTTAGCTACAGATCTATTGACTAAATTAACACCTGATGATGCCGTTTTATTAAAGGCTAGTCATGGGATCCATTTAGAAGAAGTTCTAACTAAGATTGCTAAGAGTGAATAATAGTGATATGCTATTATGATACGTACAAAATGAATAAGTATGAGATGAACTTTGCGGGCTGGCGGGCTTTGGCGAAGTTTAGTGGTCTGTTATTTTGTGCAGACAGGTGGCATTGACCACCGAAACTAGGAGGAAATAATTTTTGAAATTTGATGAACTCGGTCTTTCAGAAAATCTGTTGAAAGCTGTTAAGCGCAGTGGCTTTGAAGAAGCTACTCCAATTCAAGAGGCAACGATCCCGCTGGTTCTTTTGGGTAAAGATGTGATCGGTCAAGCTCAAACAGGGACTGGTAAAACAGCCGCTTTTGGTTTGCCTATCTTAGAGCATGTTGATCCTAAGGAACATGCTATTCAAGCGATCATCATTTCACCGACCCGTGAATTGGCGATCCAAACGCAAGAAGAACTTTATCGCTTAGGAAAAGACAAGCGCGCACGTGTTCAAGTTGTCTATGGTGGTGCTGATATTCGTCGTCAGATCAAGCTCTTGAAGAATCCACCACAAATTTTAGTGGGTACCCCAGGGCGCTTATTGGACCATATCAACCGTAAAACCGTTGATTTGAGCAAAGTTAAGTTGTTAGTACTTGATGAAGCCGATGAAATGTTAGATATGGGCTTTTTAGATGATATCGAAAAGATCATTTCTAACGTACCAGGTCAACGGCAAACGTTGCTATTCTCAGCAACTATGCCAAAAGCTATCTTAAGGATCGGCGAAAAATTCATGACCGAACCAGAGATCGTCAAGATCAAAGCTAAAGAATTGACAACTGATCTGGTCGACCAATACTTTGTTAAAGCACGTGATTACGAAAAATTTGATATCATGACCCGCATTTTAGATGTTCAAGCCCCAGAATTAACGATCGTCTTTGGGCGGACGAAACGGCGGGTCGATGAATTATCTAAGGGGTTGGAAGCCCGTGGTTATAACGCTGCTGGGATCCACGGTGACCTTTCACAACAACGTCGAATGAGTATCCTCAAGCGCTTCAAGGAAGGCAAGTTGGATATCTTAGTTGCAACTGATGTGGCGGCTCGTGGATTAGATATTTCAGGGGTTACACATGTTTATAATTATGATATCCCACAAGATCCAGAAAGTTATGTGCATCGGATCGGACGTACAGGACGTGCTGGACGTCACGGTGTTTCGGTGACTTTTGTAACAC
This sequence comes from Ligilactobacillus murinus, assembly GCF_003288115.1. Classification (NCBI taxonomy): domain Bacteria; kingdom Bacillati; phylum Bacillota; class Bacilli; order Lactobacillales; family Lactobacillaceae; genus Ligilactobacillus; species Ligilactobacillus murinus. The sequence continues at coordinate 78,398 of NZ_CP023565.1, forward strand.
CTAATGAAATGGATTATTTACGTGTTATCGAGCGCTTGACCAAGAAGCGAATGGATCCATTGCGTCCGCCAACAGAAGAAGAAGCTTTTGTTGGTCAAGTTTCTTCAGCTTTAGACGATATCAAAGAACTAGTTGCTAAGACCCAAACTGATAAATATGAAACCCAAGCTAAAGAATTATTGGCAGAATATGATGCAGTCGATCTAGTCGCAGCTTTACTCAATAATATGACTAAAGATGATGCTAGTTCAGTTCCAGTGAAGATCACACCTGAACGTCCATTGCCAAGACGCAAGAATAGCAGTACTGGCAAGTATAAACGCTATGGTAGTCGCCGAAACAATAACAAGCGTGATCGTTCCAAAAACTATCGGGACAATAAAAAGAAACGGCGTAATGAGTCGCGGGAACGCTTTACAAAGAAAAAGAGCGAACGTACCTTTACGATCAGAACAAAAGATTAATAAATAAGGTTAGAGGTCCCTTGTAGTGAATTAAAGTGGGTATAATGCCCTCCAAGTATACAGATGAAATAGAAAATTCATCTTATACTTGGAGGGTATTTTATATGTTTAGGAAATCAAAATACAGTGCAGAACAAAAATTAGCTATACTAAATGAACTGACCTGTAATAGTATCAGTGAGGTAGCTAAAAAGTATGCAGTTGGCAAGAAAACTATTGAATATTTCAACACGCAACGTGCATATGCATCAAAAAACGACCTGACTGCAGAAAAATTTTGCCTTCAAACCGCATAAACTGTTTTTCGATTTAAACTGTAGACTTGACAGAACCCAGTGCCAGCAACAAGGGGGTTTCATTAACATTATTTATATAATTTTTTTAATGAATTAATAAGTTTTTATTGAATATAATTAAATAAAAATGATTGAATCTATTGATTATTACTTATTTAAGCGCTAAAGTATGTACAAGTCATCAAGTGTCTCTAAATTAGATGCTTGATCTCAAATAATCAATGGAGGGTGAGCGTATGCTTTCGAAAAAAAATCATCAGCTTCAAGCACAAAAGCTCGAAGCAAAACAACAGCATTTTGCGATCAAGAAATTAACAGTAGGTGTAGCTTCAGTTTTGATCAGTTCAACATTTGCAATGTATGCTGGTTTACATACTGCGATGGCAGACGAGACGACTCGACCACAAGCAGCCAATACAGCAAGTGAGACCACGGCCACTGAAAATGAGACCGCTAAACCAAAAGTTGTTTTGAAGGCTACTACACCAAGTGAGGGTAATACCCAAACTGCCACAGTGGGAAGTTCTAGTGCCTTAACAACAACATCGACCAACAAGGCAGAGTCTGCAGTTGGACCAGCTAAAGCAGATAATGTCACTACCACAGTGGGAAGTTCTAGTGCTTTAACAACAGCGTCGACCGACAAGGCAGAGTCTGCAGTTGGACCAGCTAAAGCAGATAATGTCACTACCACAGTGGGAAGTTCTAGTGCTTTAACAACAGCGTCGACCGACAAGGCAGAATCTGCGGTTGGACCAGCTAAAGTAGATAATGCCACTAGCACAGTAGGAAGTTCTAGTGCTTTAACAACAGCTGTTGGTGAAGAGCCGACCGCTAAGCCAATGAATGATCTGGTTTCCCGATCAAAGGAAGTAAATTCTGATGAAAAACAGAATACACAAAGTTTAGTGCCGAGTGCGACTGTAGATCCAGATGAAACACCAACATCACCACAATGGCAAGCAAATGCTTCTAAGGCACTTGCAAATAAAAGTGGTTTATATACTCCGCAATTGAGTTATAACCGTAAATGGTATTCGATGACAGTAGATCCAGCTATGTTGACATCAGAGGTCATGAAGGGAAATGTTATTCCCTTTACAGCAACTATGCATCAGAGTACAGGAACGATGATCGTATCATCTGATTATAAGTTACGCCTACAATTAGATGCTCGTTTGGCTGACAAGGTCTCTTCAGTATCGCTTAGTCCAGCAAGTAATGAAAATGAGGTTGTTTATTTCAAGCGAGTTCTTGGTAGTGATGGTCAGCCTTCAAATATTTGGGAATCCAATGTTGTGTATGCCCAAGGTGGACTTTATGGTGGGACTCCATTAGATTCAGGCAAGCCTTTGTTGGCTAAAAATGGGAAGATCACATTAAAAGACACGCTTGAAAATATTTATCCTAAATTGCCAGACATCACGAATGAACCACTTGGTTACAACGGATATATTTATGATGCCTCAAGTCGGACCGCATTATTGGCAACTAACAATGAAGGCTATGTAGTCGGACCTAATGATCCGTTAGTTAAAATTCCAGTTACAAGTGCTTTGAGAAGTAAATTTATCGGGGCTCATTCAAACGTCAATTATGATCCAACGGTCGGAGAAAATGGTGCTTTAGTTGTCTATTATCAAGCACAAAAAAGTAGTATGTGGGCGTATCAAAATGACTGGCAATTCCAATTACATTATGCGATCGACCCTGTTTTATTACCATATTTAGAGAAGAAAAATGGTGCTTACACAGTCGAGTTGGATAAAGCTGTTTCAGTTATGGGGTTAGATGATGGTTCTTATGGATTTGAAGCGATCACAAATAATTTTCTCAATAATTTGTATAAACCGCTAAGTTATAGATCAAAATTGATGAAAAAAGTTGCTGATCTACCTTTGAATTTAGATGGGACAGGAACTTTGAATCCTTCAAATCTTAAAGATTTTGTTGAATTCAATGATGGTTTTTTTGTTCATGGACGACCAGTAATGGTTCGACTAGTCTACCGTTTGAATAAAAAACTAAATGACATCTATGCTGAGATGCTCAAAAATGGCATGACGGGTAATAATCTGTTATTTAGTCACTATTATTCAGATTCGACTGGAAAAATGCAAAACCAGTCTTTAGCAACCAGTGTACTTAGTTTTAATGATTCAGATGGCGATACTTTACCGAATTTGAAAGAAGAATCAGATTCTACTAATCCATATGTATCAATGCCTAATGTGTCTGACACTTATGTTTCCGATAAAAAAGTCCACGGACAGTTAGTCTTTAGTAATGTTGAAAGAAATCCTCAAGTTGTGAAAGTCGTTGATGATAGCGGAAACGTTTTGGGAGACACTGAAGTCAGACCAGAAACTTTTACGACGTTAGCTAAAGCAGTACCCTTTGAAGTGACTTTAAAGCAACCAACTTTGATAGCTGGTAAAAAAGTGACTGTACAAGTTTCAAGTAAATTAAATCACAGTGAAGATACAGTTGAAAATGCAGTTCCCCAAAGAACCGTTGTCCAAATCAAAAAAGGTCCTCAAGCGGTGTGAAGTGAACCCCCTAAGTTGGACAAAGGAATCTAACTTAGGGGGTTTTACTATGACTAAATTTTCTTTTGAGGATAAGTTGCAGGCTGTAAATATGTATCTAAGAGGCTATGGAAGTAACACAGTAGCTAAAGTTTATAAAGTGAAGAATCACTCAAATATCCTTATGTGGGTCAAACGATATCAAAAATATGGTATTGATGGGTTAAAAGTTCGCTGCCCTAAATACGATTACGATGGAAATTTTAAGCTCAACGTTTTAAACTGGAGAAAAAGACATAAGGCTTCCTATCCGGAAACAGCACTTCAGTTTGATATAAGTAATCCTGGGACGATCGCGACTTGGCAACGTAAATTGGATACTAAAGGTGTTGATGCCTTATTTACTAGAAGAGGACGGGCTAAACACATGACGACCAACAATAATAAACAAGCAGAAAAATCAGAATTATCTGAATTAGAACGTTTACGAGCTGAGAATCGTGCTTTACGGGTTGAAAATGAATACTTAAAAAAACTCGATGCCTTGGTTCAGAAGCGCGGACATCGCAAGAAAAATATCAAATCATCCAAGAATTAAGGCAAAAATTTAAATATACATTGGATGAAATACTACATTACACTAGTCTTAAACGTAGTACATTTTACTATCAAGCCCAACGAATAAACAGGCGAAAAAATAAAGATGAGGAGCTATTAAAGCTTATAAAGGAGGTCAAATCAAAGCACCCGTGTTTTGGTTATCGTACAGTAACACTGAAATTACGATCTCAAGGCATAAAAGTAAATCATAAGCGTGTTAGTCGCATCATGCGAGAAAATGATCTATCAGCGCATATGTATAATAAACAAAGGCGAAAATATAATTCTGCCCTTGGACCACAAGGTAAGAAAGCTAAGAACTTATTACATCGACGTTTTGATACACATTTACCATTTCAAAAAATGGTGACCGACGTAAGTGAATTTAGGTATGGAAATAAGACACAAGAAGAACGTGTCTATCTTTCACCTATCAAGGATCTATGTACAGATGAAATAGTAAGCTATAGTATCAGTAAGCATCCAACAACAGCCTTCGTGGTAAAACCGTTGGATGCATTGATAAAACTTAGACCTAAATTAAACTATCGTATGACTCTCCATAGCGATCAAGGTGTCCAATATCAGAGTGTCCAATGGCGAAAGAAGCTAAAGGAAAATAGGATCTTTCAAAGCATGTCTCGTAGGGCAACGTGCTTAGATAATGCACCCATGGAAAGTTTTTTCCACACAATGAAAGTAGAGCTATATCACAATAAAGAATATACAACACAAGAAGAGTTGGTCAAAGCAATGATCAGCTGGATCAGCTATTACAATAACGAACGGATAAAGGTCAAACTAAAAGGCAAGACACCGGTAGAATACCGACATCTTGCCTTAAGAAATATAGTCTAAATAGAGTGTCCAACTTTATGGGTTCACTTCAGTGAAGGGCTTAACTTATCCACTAAATGCGGTCTTTTTGCAAGAACCTAAGGCCTTGATCGCAAATACTGCTGAGCTACCGGCTGATGCGACTTATGCTTTGATCAAAAAGCCAGATCTAAGTACGAATGGAACTAAAAATGCGGTCGTTAAAGTAAGTTTTCTAGACCAATATGATAAAAATTATAATCACGAGATCGAAGTCCAAGTGCCAGTTAAGGTCGAAGGTGTTAATTTAAAAGATGGTGAATTTACGCTCAAGCCATTGGTAATGCACGTTAATGAGGTAAATGACGACCTTAGACCGTTACCTGTTGAAGAATTAGAAAGTTGGCATGAAACAGATGGGACCAAGACTCTTAATGGGCAATCGTTAAGATCTTTAGTCAAGAGTGTAACTTGGAGTCAGAGTCCTTCGACAAAGAAAGCTGGTCAAGCTCGTGGAGTCGTAACGGTCACTACCAAAGATGATAAAACGATGCTAGCAAATGTACCAGTAAACATTGTAGGCGCAACAGCTAGAGCAGATCTGAAAACACCTTGGGGCACCGAGCTTTTAGCTAAAGATGCTGTAGCTGATACTACAGCTTTAGCACAATTTGATAAAGCCGATTCACCAGTAACATACAAGTGGAAAGAACCATTAAATGTGACCCCGACAGCAACTGCTGATCATGTAATGCATAATGCAGTCGTAGTAACTTATGGGGATAAGACGACTCAAGAAGTTCCGGTTTCAGTGTCAGTTGGTCCTTCACAAGCAAGTAAGTTCACGGTAGCCCCAGCAAAAGTCGAGGTCCATTATGGGCAAACGGTAGATCCAGGGGCTAGTTTGACGCCAGAACAAAAAACGCATTTCAATGTAAGTCAAGTTACCTTAGAGCAACCAGTAGTTACGACTAAATTAGGTCAAGTAAATGCTAACGGGCAAGTAGTCTTTAAAGATGGTTCGACAGCTTCAGTAGAAGTCCCAGTTGTAGTCGTAGGTGCAACAGCTAAAAATGATGTTACAACAGCTTGGAATGTTTTGCCGACTCCACAAACTTTAGTAAGTAATGTATCTTCTTTAGCTAAATATACACCGACTTATACTTGGAACAAAAGACCAAATGTATCGCCGACTAAAGAAGAATCACATGTAGTTTCAGGTGTTGTTGATGTAACTTACCCTGATAAAGTAGTTCAACATTTACCCGCAACTTTGACTGTGTTAGCTTCGCAAGCTGAGAGATTTGATAACGCAACTGATAAACAAGTATTACCAGTCGTAGTTGCTTATGGAGCTACAGAGCTTGATGCGATGCATGCATTAGAGCCAGAAACAAAGACTGACTTTAGCGTGACACAAGCGACATTTACCACACCGGTAGACACAGCAACAGTTGGTACAAAAGAAGTTCCTGCTACATTGACATTTGCTGACACGTCGACGACAACTTTACCAGTTCAAGTCGAAGTTTTAGGTGCTAATGTAGCTTCAAAGGTTGAGACAGCTTGGGGGAAACTTCCAACAGCTAAAGATATGGTAACAAATGCTGATGAGTTGGAACAATTTGGTGCAAGTTATAGCTGGAAAAATGCACCTGTCGTAACTCCAGGTGCAGGGGAGGATCATCAAGTAACCGGGACACTTTTAGTTACCTATCATAACGGAGCAACGCAGACGCTTCCAGTCTCATTGACAGTCAAACCTTCAAAAGGTGAACGATTTGCAAATGATCAAGATGTGCATCTTAACGAGGTGAGCGTCAATTATGGAGCCAAAGTTCCTGCTGATAATGCTTTGACAACAGAGGAAAAAACTAATTCTAAAGTAACTGCTCTAGTATTTAAACAAGATGTCGATACTTTGACTGCTGGTGAAAAGTTATATCCAGTCCAGTTGAGTTTTAATGATGGTTCAAAACTAGATTCACAGGTCTTAGTTAAAGTTGTGGGAGCAGTAGCTAAGCAGGCACTGACAACGCCTTGGGGAAGAAATGTTGCAGCTAAAGATCTAGTAGCTAATACGTCTGAACTAGATCGATTTGGAACGCAAGAACACCCAGTAACATATCAGTGGGTGACAGATCCTGACGTGACTCCTGAACCAGAGCAAACACATACTGTCACTGGAACAGTTACGGTAACTTATGGGGATGGTGCAACACAACAGTTACCGGTAAGCTTTACAGTTGAACCTTCCGATGCAGAAAAAGCAACTAATGGGCTAAAGAATAGTAATGTAGCATTTACAGTAAACTATGGAGCTAAGGTTGATCCAACTCAGGCGTTAACAGCTTATTCAACTGAAATAAAAAATAAGACCAAATTAACAACAGCAAAATTTGCTGGGGCGGTCGAAACGACTGAATTGGGGATGAATGCTCATCCAGTTACGTTGACATTTGCGGATGGATCTACTTTAGCAGTCGAATTGCCAGTTAAAGTAGTTGGGGCACAAGTCGATCCAACACGCAAAACGGCTTGGGGAAAAGTACCAGATCCAAGTACCGTTGTAACTGATCTGACCGAATTAGCTAAATTTGATCCTAAATATACATGGAAAGTTCAACCAGTGACTACACCATTACCTGATCAAGATCATCATGTTCAAGGAACATTGCAAGTTGAATTTGCTGATGGAGCGACTCAAACAGTACCTGTTGAATTGGATGTGGCTCCATCAATGGCTGAAGCTGCTAAAGATCTGCAAATGCAACTAGTAGTAGAAGATCTGAAGGCTTCGGTCCCAGCAACTGATGCATTAAAAGGTCTGACTGAGCAAGATAGACAAGTTTATTCAGTCACGCAAGCACTTTTTGATCATCCAGTTGAGACAAATGAAGTAGGCGTGAAAAGTTATGAAGCCACGTTGACGTTTGCGGATGGATCAACAGCTAAACTACCAGTACAGGTTAAAATAGTTTCTCAAGCAGAGAATTTAGCTCCAGTTGCTAAGGAAGGATTAAATGTTTCATTAGGCGAGACGCTAGCGCCAACCGATGTATTGACTCCAGCTGTAGTTTTACCAAAAGATACCCAACTAAGCTGGAAGACACCAGTAGATACGACAAAAGCTGGACATCAAATGGGTGAGTTAGAAGTAACATATCCAGACGGCTCAAAAGACGTAGTGGAAGTTCCAGTGAAAGTAGGTACGGACGCTGAAGCCATGACACCAACAGTTCGTCCAGACCTTGGAGTAGCGTTGAATGGCGAATTGGTACCAACCGATGTGTTGAATTCAGATCTACCAAAAGATACTCAATTAAGTTGGAAGACACCAGTGGATACGACAAAGGCCGGCCACCAAACGGGTGAATTAGAAGTAACATATCCAGACGGCTCAAAAGACGTAGTGGAAGTTCCAGTGAAAGTAGGTACAGATGCTGAAGCCATGACACCGACAGTTCGTCCAGCGGTTGAAGTAGCCTTGAATGGCGAATTGAAGCCAGCTGATGTGTTGAGTTCAGATCTACCAAAAGATACTCAATTAAGTTGGAAGACCCCGGTGGATACGACAAAAGCTGGACATCAAATGGGTGAATTAGAAGTAACATATCCAGACGGCTCAAAAGACGTAGTGGAAGTTCCAGTGAAAGTAGGTACAGATGCTGAAGCCATGACACCGACAGTTCGTCCAGCGGTTGAAGTAGCTTTGAATGGCGAATTGAAGCCAGCTGATGTGTTGAGTTCAGATCTACCAAAAGATACTCAATTAAGTTGGAAGACCCCGGTGGATACGACAAAAGCCGGGCATCAAACCGGAGAGTTAGAAGTAACGTATCCAGATGGTTCCAAGGATGTAGTTGAAGTTCCAGTGAAAGTGGGAACAGACGCCGAAGCGCTGACACCAACAGTTCGTCCAGGCCTTGGAGTAGCGATGAATGGCGAATTGACCCCAACGGATGTGTTGAATTCAGATTTACCAAAAGAAACGCAATTAAGCTGGAAGATGCCAGTAGACACATCTAAAGCCGGTCATCAAACGGGTGAATTAGAAGTAACATATCCAGATGGTTCCAAAGACGTAGTGGAAGTTCCAGTGAAAGTAGGTACGGACGCTGAAGCCATGACACCAACAGTTCGTCCAGACCTTGGAGTAGCGATGAATGGCGAATTGACCCTAACCGATGTGTTAAATTCAGAGTTACCAAAGGATACTCAATTAAGTTGGAAGACACCAGTGGATACGACAAAGGCCGGCCACCAAACGGGTGAATTAGAAGTAACATATCCAGATGGCTCCAAAGACGTAGTGAAAGTCCCAGTGAAAGTAGGTACGGACGCTGAAGCCATGACACCAACAGTTCGTCCAGCGGTTGAAGTAGCTTTAAATGGTGAACTAAATCCAACCGATGTGTTGAGTTCAGATTTACCAAAAGAAACGCAATTAAGCTGGAAGATGCCAGTAGACACATCTAAAGCCGTTCATCAAACGGGTGAATTAGAAGTAACATATCCAGATGGTTCCAAAGACGTAGTGGAAGTTCCAGTGAAAGTAGGTACGGACGCTGAAGCCATGACACCAACAGTTCGTCCAGACCTTGGAGTAGCGATGAATGGCGAATTGACCCTAACCGATGTGTTAAATTCAGAGTTACCAAAGGATACTCAATTAAGTTGGAAGACACCAGTGAATACGACAAAGGCCGGCCACCAAACTGGAGAGTTAGAAGTAACATATCCAGATGGTTCCAAGGATGTAGTGGAAGTTCCAGTGAAGGTTGGAACGGATGCCGAAGCGTTAACACCAACAGTTCGTCTAGGTCTAGAAGTGGAATTAAATGGAGAACTGGCACCAACCGATGTGTTGAGTTCAGATCTACCAAAGGATACCGAGTTAAGTTGGAAGACGCCAGTGGATACAACAAAAGCTGGCCACCAAACAGGTGAGTTAGAAGTAACATATCCAGACGGCTCAAAAGACGTAGTGGAAGTTCCAGTGAAAGTGGGAACAGACGCCGAAGCGCTGACACCAACAGTTCGTCCAGACCTTGGCGTAGCTTTGAATGGTGAATTGAAGCCGACTGATGTGTTGAATTCAAAGTTACCAAAGGATACCGAGTTAAGTTGGAAGACGCCAGTGGATACGACAAAAGCTGGCCGTCAAACGGGTGAATTAGAAGTAACATATCCAGATGGTTCCAAAGACGTAGTGGAAGTTCCGGTGAAGGTGGGAACGGATGCCGAAGCAATGACGCCAGCAGTTCGTCCAGACTTTGGAGTAGCCTTGAACGGTGAATTGGCTCCAACCGATGTGTTGAATTCAGATCTACCAAAAGATACTCAATTAAGTTGGAAGACACCAGTGGATACGACAAAAGCTGGACATCAAATGGGTGAGTTAGAAGTAACATATCCAGATGGTTCCAAAGATGTAGTTGAAGTTCCAGTGAAAGTAGGTACAGATGCTGAAGCCATGACACCAACAGTTCGTCCAGCGGTTGAAGTAGCGTTGAATGGTGAACTAAATCCAACCGATGTGTTGAGTTCAGATCTACCAAAGGATACCGAGTTAAGTTGGAAGACACCAGTAGATACAACAAAAGCCGGCCATCAAACGGGCGAGTTAGAAGTAACATATCCAGATGGTTCCAAGGATGTAGTGGAAGTCCCAGTGAAAGTGGGAACGGATGCCGAAGCGCTGACGCCAACGGTTCGTCCAGCAGTTGAAGTAGCTTTAAATGGAAAATTGAAGCCAGCTGATGTGTTGAGTTCAGATTTACCAAAAGAAACGCAATTAAGCTGGAAGACGCCAGTAGACACATCTAAAGCCGGGCATCAAACTGGAGAGCTAGAAGTAACGTACCCAGATGGCTCCAAAGACGTAGTGGAAGTTCCAGTGAAAGTAGGTACAGACGCCGAAGCCATGACACCAACAGTTCGTCCAGCGGTTGAAGTAGCGTTGAATGGTGAACTAAATCCAACCGATGTGTTGAGTTCAGATTTACCAAAAGATACTCAATTAAATTGGAAGACACCAGTAGATACAACAAAGGCCGGTCACCAAACTGGAGAGCTAGAAGTAACATATCCAGATGGTTCCAAGGAAGTAGTTGAAGTTCCAGTGAAGGTAGGTACGGATGCCGAAGCGTTAACACCGACAGTTCGTCCAGACCTAGAAGTGGCATTGAATGGTCAGTTGACACCAGAACAAGTATTGAGTTCAGAGTTGCCAAAAAATACTGAGTTAAGCTGGAAGACGCCAGTAGATACGACAAAAGCCGGGCATCAAACTGGAGAGCTAGAAGTAACGTACCCAGATGGTTCCAAAGATGTAGTGGAAGTCCCAGTGAAAGTGGGAATGGATGCCGAAGCGCTGACGCCAACAGTTCGTCCAACAGTTGAAGTAGCTTTGAACGGCGAACTGAACCCAACCGATGTGTTGAGTTCAGATCTACCAAAAGAAACCCGCTTAAGTTGGAAGACCTCAGTGGATACGACAAAGGCCGGCCACCAAACGGGTGAACTAGAAGTAACATACCCAGATGGATCCAAAGACGTAGTGAAAGTCCCAGTGAAAGTAGGTACGGACGCTGAAGCCATGACACCAACAGTTCGTCCAGACCTTGGAGTAGCGATGAATGGCGAATTGGCTCCAACTGATGTGTTGAGTTCAGATCTACCAAAGGATACCCAATTAAGTTGGAAGACACCAGTGAATACGACAAAGGCCGGCCACCAAACTGGAGAGTTAGAAGTAACATATCCAGATGGTTCCAAGGATGTAGTGGAAGTTCCAGTGAAGGTTGGAACGGATGCCGAAGCGTTAACACCAACAGTTCGTCTAGGTCTAGAAGTGGAATTAAATGGAGAACTGGCACCAACCGATGTGTTGAGTTCAGATTTACCAAAAAAAACGCAATTAAGCTGGAAGATGCCAGTAGACACATCTAAAGCCGGGCATCAAACTGGAGAGTTAGAAGTAACATATCCAGACGGTTCCAAAGAAGTAGTCGAAGTTCCAGTGAAAGTAGGTACGGACGCTGAAGCACTGACGCCAACAGTTCGCTCAGGCCTAGAAGTAGCGTTGAATGGCGAATTGGCTCCAACTGATGTGTTGAACTCAGAGTTACCAAAAGATACTCAATTAAGCTGGAAGACACCAGTAGATACGACCAAGGCCGGCCACCAAACCGGAGAACTAGAAGTAACATATTCAGATGGTTCCAAAGATATGGTAAAAGTAACAGTTGAAGTAGTTGAGCCACCAAAAGAAACACCTGTAACTAAGCCAGTCTCTGAAAGCGTTGATCCTCAAGTTAAAAATAATTTGCAAGTAGGATTAGGAGAAACGTTAGAACCAACGAAAGTGCTAGATGGCAAGACTTTACCAACTGGCACCCGATTAAGCTGGAAGACACCAGTAGATACAACAAAAGCTGGCCATCAAACAGGTGAACTAGAAGTAACATATCCAGATGGTTCCAAAGATGTGGTGAAAGTAACAGTTGAAGTAGTTGAGCCACCAAAAGAAACACCTGTAACTAAGCCAGTCTCTGAAAGCGTTGATCCCCAAGCTAAAGAGAACTTACAAGTAGGATTAGGAGAAACGTTAGAACCAACGAAAGTGCTAGATGGCAAGACTTTACCAACTGGTACCCGATTAAGCTGGAAGACACCAGTAGATACGACCAAAGCAGGATATCAAGCCGGAGAATTAGAAGTGACATATCCAGATGGTTCCAAAGATGTGGTGAAAGTAACAGTTGAAGTAGTTGAGCCACCAAAAGAAACACCTGTAACTAAGCCAGTCTCTGAAAGCGTTGATCCCCAAGCTAAAGAGAACTTACAAGTAGGATTAGGAGAAACGTTAGAACCAACGAAAGTGCTAGATGGCAAGACTTTACCAACTGGTACCCGATTAAGCTGGAAGACACCAGTAGATACGACCAAAGCAGGATATCAAGCCGGAGAATTAGAAGTGACATATCCAGATGGAAGTAAAGACTTAGTCAAGGTATTAGTAAAAGTAGGGACTGATGCCGATATGTATACACCGGTCGGAAAATTAGGAGTTATGGTCAGCTTAAATGCTAAGGTTGCCCCACAACAATTTTTAGATACGGATCGCTTCCCGAAGGATACTCAATTTACTTTTGAAAAAGACTTTGATACTACAAACTCAGGTGAACAAAAAAATATGCTTAAAGTCGTATATCCAGATGGTTCCTATGATGAAGTAGTTGTTAGTGTTAAAGTATATTCCGAGGCTGACCTCTTCACTCCTAAAATGCGTGCTGCTCTTAAAGTGACAAAAGGTACGTCCTTGGCTTTAGATGACTTATTTGATGAAGGATTGCCAACTGATGCCCAAGTAAAATGGCTCGTTTTAGTCGATACGAATAGGGTTGGGACTCAAACCGGTAAACTAGAAGTAAGTTATCGTGATGGATCTAAAGATATGTTAAATGTCGTGGTTGATGTAGTAGAGGCTGATCAAGCACAACGTTTGACAGATGTTTTTCATGTGAATGGTCCTAAAGAAGGTTCCGCTGTAAATAATTGGAAAAAAGTTACAGGTAAACAACATACCGCCGGTGCAAAAAAACATAAAGAAGTTTTACCACAGACAGGTGAACACGAACACGAGTCGACCACTCTTTTAGGGATGATGTTGTTGATGCTATTAGGAACATTCAAGTTTGGTTATAAAAAGAAACACTAAAACTTTAAAATAAGAGTGTAGATTTTTGTATAGCGCATTTTATACCCCTTAAGTAAATGGATGGAAATATCCGTCTAAATGCTTAGGGGGTATTTTAGTTGCTAGAATTTTTTAAGAAAAATAACGTAAATATACCAAAAAAATCAAATTATTCTGTATTTAAAGAGTTAAATCGTTGAAAACGCTTAGTTTCAAGAGTAAACTTAGAGTGTATAGGATTTACTATGGAACAATTTTTAGAATGGAGGGATAGAAATGGATATTGTAGATCTAGCGCGTTTCCAATTTGCGATGACAACGGTCTTTCACTTCTTCTTTGTACCATTTTCGATCGGAACGGCCTTCGTAGTTGCAATTTTAGAAACGTTCTACGTACGTACCAAGAATGAAGCTTATAAAAAGTTGGCTAAATTCTGGGGAAATATCTTCTTACTGAGCTTTGCAGTCGGTGTTGTTACTGGTTTGATCCAAGAATTCCAATTTGGGATGAACTGGTCTGATTACTCACGTTTTATGGGGGATATTTTTGGGGCACCTTTAGCCCTAGAAGCTTTATTGTCATTTTTCATTGAGTCTACATTTATCGGTCTTTGGATGTTTACTTGGGATCGAGTAAAGAAGGGCACGCATTTATTCTTTATGTGGATGGTCTGTTTTGGGACTTTAACGTCTGCGTTATGGATCCTGGCAGCTAACTCATTTATGCAACATCCAGTTGGGTATGCGATCAAGGGTGGCCGTGCTGAAATGGTCGACTTCTTTGCCTTATTGAAAAACCCACAACTTTGGTTTGAATACGGGCATGTTATCTTAGCTGCGTTAACTATGGGGGGAGTAGTACTCGCTGGTTTGACAGCTTTCCAAATGCTAAAGAAAGATACTACCAAAGAAGCTAAGGGTCTCTACAAGAAATCAATGCGTTTAGGCTTGTGGATGGCAATGATCTTTTCAGTTGGGACGATCCTAGTCGGTGACTTCCAAATGAAATATCTTGTTACTGAGCAACCGATGAAATTCGCTGCAACTGAAGCGATCTATGAAACCACAGGAGATCCTGCACCGTGGACGGCTGTGGGGATCGCTGATACTAAGAATCATACGGTCAAGTATAAGGTCGATATTCCAGTTCTTTTAAGTTTATTATCATATAATAAGCCATCTGGTTCAGTTAAAGGGATGGATGAGATCAATGCTGAAATGAAGGAAAAATATGGAACCACGATCGATGGGACCAAGATGGATTACATTCCACCAGTAAATACACTTTTCTGGAGTTTTAGAGTGATGGCTGGCTTTGGTGCTTGGATCATTCTAGTTTCTTTTGTCGGTTTATTGATGACACGTAAGAAGAAAGAAACATTGTATAAACGGCGCTGGATGTTGTGGGCTTTAGCACTAACGACATTTGTACCGTTTATCGCTAATACAGCCGGTTGGTTTATCACTGAATTTGGTCGTTACCCATGGACTGTTTATGGTCTATTCACGATCCAACAAAGTGTTTCGCCAAATGTTTCTGTAACTTCCTTGTTGATCTCAAATATTGTTTACTTCACGCTCTTTACGACGCTTGCCATCGTGATGATCGGTTTAGTAAAACGTCAATTGCAAAATGATCCAACTCAAATGCAAGGCCACGGCTATGCAGATAAGATTTTGGATCCATTCGATAAGGGGGCGTTTTAAATGAGTTTCTTACAAATTTTATGGTTTATTTTGATCGGCGTCCTATTTGCAGGATTCTTCTTCCTTGATGGTTTTGACTTTGGGGTCGGGATGGCAACGCGGTCATTAGCTCACAATGAAGATGAACGCTCACAAATTATTGAAACGATCGGACCCGTTTGGGATGGTAATGAAGTTTGGTTGATCACTGCAGGCGGAGCGATGTTTGCTTCGTTCCCATACTGGTATGCAACGTTATTTAGTGGCTACTATTTGATCTTGTTGATGATCTTGTTTGGCTTGATCATCCGTGGGGTCTCTTTTGAGTTTAGAACAGCGAGTGATCCAAAGAAACAACATATTTGGAGCTCAGCTTTGGCATTAGGTAGTTTGATAGTACCATTTTTCTTGGGTGTGATGTTTGTTTCAATGATCCAAGGTATGCCGATCGACGCCAATGGTAATATGAGTGCTGGTTTCTTTGATTACTTCAATGTTATGTCAGTTGTTGGTGGTGTGGCTTTAGTCTTATTGACTTATTTACATGGCCTTAACTACATTGCATTAAAGACACTCGGTGATATTCGTGAACGTGCACGTAACTATGCTGCTTTTCTCTACTGGATCTTATATGCTGGCCTAGTAGTCTTTGCAGTCTTGTTATTCTTCCAGACAGACTTCTTCCAAGTCCGTCCGCTCGGAACTTTGATCACAGTGGCTTTGATCGTTTGCTTTGCTGTTTTAGGGCATATTGCAACTTTCAAGGGCAACGAAATGTTAGCTTTCATTTCTAGTGGTTTGACAATGGTCTCATTGGTCGCAATGATCTTTGTAGGTATGTTCCCACGGGTAATGATCTCTAGCATCAGTGATAAGTATGACCTCTTGATCCAAAATGCTTCGTCGACCTCATATACACTGACTGTGATGACGATCGCAACGATCTGCTTGTTGCCATTTGTTTTGGCATACACGATCTGGTCATACTGGATCTTTAGAAAACGGATCGCACTTCCAGTTGTGCACACAGCGGAGGTAGTTAAATAATGATCGATAAACTGCTGTTTAAACTAGCAGGAATAAGACAGATCATGGTAAAGCTTGCAGGACTCTCGTTCCTGCAAGCTTTACTTATCATAGGGCAAGCTTTATTTTTAAGTGCTACTTTGACTGATCTGTGGTTGGGAAAGCCACTAAAGAGTCAAGTATTCAATATTGGTGCTTTTTCGGTCTGTTTTATCCTGCGTCAAGGAATAGATCTGATCGATGCCAAATTATTAGATGATTATGCGCGAAAAAGTGCTAAAGAAATGCGAAAACGATTGTTGGAGAAGATCTTTATTCTAGGGCCTGGAGTGGTCCAAACTCAAGGAACAGGTAATCTGGTGACTTTGACTTTGGATGGGATCTTTCAGGTAGAAAATTACATCAAATTATTATTGAGTAAAATGATGAGTATGGCGATCGTGCCAGTCTTGATCTTGTTAGTAACATTTTGGATGGATATTACTTCTGGGATCATTATGTTGTTGGTGTACCCCTTGATCGTTTTATTTATGGTCATTTTGGGCTTTGCAGCTAAAGCTAAAGCTGACCGTCAATTTTCGACGTTTCAACGTCTATCCAATCACTTTATCGATTCGCTTCGGGGCATTGATACCTTAAAGTATTTTGGTTTGAGTAAACGATATTCTAAGAGTGTTTATCGTTCAAGCGAAAACTTTCGCAAGACTACGATGCAGACCTTACGTGTAGCTATGTTATCAACTTTTGCGCTCGATTTCTTTACGACTTTATCGATCGCTGTTTTGGCTGTCTTTTTAGGACTAAGATTGATCGATCAGCAAATGTCACTTTTCTATGGCCTATCGATCTTGATCTTAGCGCCCGAATATTTCTTGCCGATCAGAAATTTTGCTAATGACTATCATGCGACCTTAAATGGTAAGAACTCATTTCATGCGATCGCAAAGATCATCCATGCGCCTCTACCTAAAGCTTCTGAAGTCAAGTTGACTTCGTGGCAAGTCAAAGATAGTTTCAAAGTAAAGCAAGTGGGTTTTAGCTACGATGAACAAAATGGGATCGCACCTGTGAGCTTTGCGGTCAAAGGCTATCAAAAAGTTGGGATC
Organism: Ligilactobacillus murinus; assembly: GCF_003288115.1. Lineage (NCBI taxonomy): Bacteria > Bacillati > Bacillota > Bacilli > Lactobacillales > Lactobacillaceae > Ligilactobacillus > Ligilactobacillus murinus. Next base: position 95,624 of record NZ_CP023565.1, read on the forward strand.
ATTGGCATGAGTGGTTCAGGAAAAACGACTTTGATCAATTTGTTAAGTGGGTTTTATACGCCTAATACAGGTGGATTTACTGTCCAAGGACATGAGCTACCTAACTTGGATCTAGCTGACTGGCGTAAACAAGTCCTCTATATCCCACAATCGCCTTATGTTTTCTCAGATACTTTACGAAACAACATTGCGTTTTATACGCCTGATGTTTCAGATGAAGAGATCTATGAAGCGATCAAAGTGGTCGGCCTTGAGCGTTTAGTTGCTGAGTTGCCTGAGGGTCTAGATACTAAGATCGGGAGCGGAAAACGTGCACTTTCAGGTGGACAAGCCCAACGGATCGCTTTAGCCCGTGCATTTTTGGATAAAAAACGCAAGGTCATGATCTTTGATGAGCCGACTGCACACTTAGATATCGAGACTGAATTGGAATTAAAAGAAAAAATGATGCCACTGATGCAAGATCGTTTAGTTTTCTTTGCTACCCATCGGCTACATTGGATGCATCAAATGGACTATATCTTGGTCATGGATGAAGGAAAATTAGTTGAAAGTGGTACTTATGCGGAACTTTTAGCTAAAAATGGCTACTTCTGTAAGTTGTTAAGTGAAATGAGGGGGGATACAGATGCTAAATAAGTTATCATTTTTTAAAGCTTTGCAACATGATAGCTGGGTCAAGCCGTTTTTGAAGCATTATAAAAAAACACTTTGGCTGGCGATCTTCCTCGGCATTTTAACTTTTATCTGTGCAGGGGGCTTAATGTTTACCAGTGGCTATCTGATCACAAAATCAGCGACACCACCGGAAAATATCTTATTAGTCTATGTTCCGATCGTTTTGACGAGAGCTTTTGGGATCTTTCGCCCCTTATTGCACTATTTAGAACGGTTGACTAGTCATAACTGGGTCTTTAAGATGACCTCAGAGTTTCGGCGTAAGATGTATGATGCTTTGGAACGAGATGCGGTCTTTTTCAATAACAAATATCGCTTGGGAGATATCTTAGGTTTGTTATCAGAAGATGTTGCCCATATCCAAAATCTATATCTGCGGACCCTTTTCCCATATTTTACAGTTTGTGGGCTTTACGTCTTTATCATTGTTGGTTTAGGCGTGATCTCACCGCTGTTTGCTTTGTGGATGCTTGTATTATATGGACTTTTGATCTTTGCGCTTCCCCTTTGGTCGGTTGTTGTCAATGGAGCACGCCAAGAGTACGAAAAACAGCTCAAAAATGCGTTGTACCTTGATCTTACCGATAATGTCTTAGGAGTCTCGGATTGGATCTTTTCAGAACGTGCCAATGATTATCTTAAACGACACGAAGAAAATGAAGCTAAATTGCTTATGACACAAGAAAAGATGCGCAAATTTGAACGGCGCCGTGACCTAGTGGGACAGTTTATCTTTTTGGCGATCGTTGTTAGTTTGATCATTTGGGCATCAAGTCGTTTTGGTGGCACTGAGACTGATTCGATCAACTGGATCGCAGCATTTGTGCTCTGTGTCTTTCCGTTGGCGGATGCCTTTATGCCACTGCCAACAGCTGCCCAAGAGACTAACGTGTATTTAGATTCGATCAAGCGTTTAAATGCTTTGCCGAACCCAGAAAAACGCCAAAAAGCACCAGAAGTTACAGCTCCTTATGAACTGCAAGTTAAAGATCTGGTATATGCTTATGCTGATGGTCACCATAATGTGTTGAATGGGGTCAACTTAAAGATAAGTCCAGGGGAAAAGCTGGCAATTTTAGGTCGAAGTGGCTCGGGAAAAAGTACCCTAGCTAGTTTATTACGGGGAGATCTAACTCCAACAGCAGGATCAGTGACCTTAAATGCGATCAAAACGACAGAATTTGGCGATAAGATCGCTAAATATATCGGTGTTATCCACCAAACGCCATATCTTTTCAATACGACTGTAGTCAATAATGTTCGGATCGGTAATGAAGGTGCTAGTGATGAAGAAGTTTGGGATGTTTTAGAGCGAGTAGGCTTAAAAAAATTGATAAAAAAACTGCCTCAAGGACTGGAAACGATGGTCGATGAGGCAGGATTGAGATTTTCGGGTGGTGAAAGACACCGTTTGGCTTTAGCGCGGATCTTACTAAAAGATGCGCCGATCATCATTTTGGATGAACCGACAGTCGGACTTGACCCGATCACCGAACGTGCCTTGGTCAAGACATTCATGGATGTCTTACAGGGTAAGACTTTGATCTGGATCACACACCATCTCCAAGGAGTCGAGCATGTAGATCAGATCGTCTTTATCGAAGATGGCCAGATCAAACTACAAGGAGCTCCTAAACAGCTGGCTGACAATAAGCGTTATCAAAAACTTAAACAAGTTGATGAAGGCTATTGATCAGTTAGTTTTCTTCAAAAGGCGTTTGATCAACTTTTCGAGCAAGTCGCGTTTTTGCGAGGCTGGAAGCTGCGAAGTCTGATCGAGCGCTTTTTGTATGAATTTTTCAGCTAGGGCTTTGGCTTTAGTGACGCCGCCGTATTTTAAGACGAGTTGTTTGACAGCTTCCATATCGGCAGCAGTCATCTGCTCTTTTTTAGCTAGATAAGGCATCAATTCGGCTTTATGTTCTTGTAGGACCATTAATAAGGGTAAAGAATAGACGCCAGTTGCAAGGTCTTCCATGACTGGTTTATTTAAATTTTTGCCATCAGAGTAGTCAAGGATATCGTCTAACATTTGAAAACTCAAGCCGATATTTTGCCCGATCCGTTTAGCTAAAGCGACTTGGCGCCGGTCAGCTTCACTGAAATAAGCCCCTTCTTGACAGGCGAGACTAAAGATCGCAGCGGTCTTACCGTTGATATTGCGAAGATAAGTCAAAAAGCTCTGTTCTGTATCAAAACGGGCATTCATTTGGCCGATCTCACCATTTAAGATCTGACGCATCATTTGTGCGTTGACTTTGAGATAAGGCGAGGCATATAAAGCATCAGCGATCAGATCAAAAAAGACAGTAAATAACAGATCCCCAGCATACACGGCGACATCTTTTCCAAAAGCAGATTGAATGCTGACTTGACCACGTCGTTTAGGTGAATCGTCAATGATATCATCATGGATCAAAGTTGCAGTGTGTAAAACTTCGATCGAAGCTGCGAGTTTAAGGAGACGTTCATCAGCGATCGTAGTCGAATTTTCCTTGGAAAAGAGCAATAGCAAGGCGGGGCGGAGATATTTTCCGCCGTTATTTGCCATCTGTAAGAGAGCGCTTTTAAGTTTAGGATCGTTGACTTCGATCTTTTTTGCGATCAATTGATTGACGATCTGCAGATCATCTTTGACCAACGGATACTGTTGCCAAAAATTTAATTTCATTATTTAGGTTTCCTTCCGACATATTTATCTAGTTTTATTGTACACTATACTGTGAAGACTAAACCAGTACAAAGCGAGGTAATTTGAATGTCACTTAAGGTTTTCCTTGAACTTGTTGAGATCAAGGCCAAAACAGCCAGTGTTTTACCTTTCTTGCTCGGAGTATGTTTTAGTTATTATTATTATCATTCACTTAATTGGGCGAATCTTTTGCTCTTTTTTATCGCAATGTTTTTATTTAACATGTCAGTCGATGCGTGGGATAATTACAATGACTATCATAATGCTCTTGATAAAGAGGAGTATAAACAAAAGACCAATATTATTGGTCGTGAAAACTTATCACCAGGAGAAGTTTTATGGATGTTACTTGGAATGGCTGGGATCGCGACTGTTTTAGGACTAGTATTGGTCGTACGCACAGGGTGGCCGTTATTATTGATGGGGATGTTTTGTTTTGCGGTCGGGATCTTATATTCCGCTGGGCCACGTCCACTATCGAGTTTACCGGTCGGCGAGTTCTTTTCTGGCTTTACCATGGGTGGAATGATCATGCTGATAAGTATTTATATCAATACTTATCAGGAATTTACGTTTGATCTCTCTGATCTTTGGCGGATCGCTTTATTAGCATTGCCAAATATGTTGTGGATCTCAAATTTGATGTTAGCTAATAATATTTGTGATCTAGCTGAAGATGAGCGCAATCATCGGTATACGATCGTGCACTATTTAGGAAAAAAACGGGCTTTGCAGGTCTATACTGCAAAAAATATTTTGGCGTTGGTCAGTTTGTGCTTAACACCATTTATTGGCTTAGCCCCCTATACGGTCTTATTGATCGTTTTAGCACTCCCATTTTTCTACCGGCAAAATAAATTGCTATGGGAAAAACAAGTAAAAGCTGAAACTTTTATTACAGCAGTCAAAACTTTAGCTGTAGGTTCGTTTTTACAAGTTATTTTATATTTATTAGGTATCTTATTTAATCTTATTTTTTAACGAGGAGATTTTTTTATGAAAAAAGTAGTTGTTTTAGGTGCTGGATATGCAGGCTTACAAACGGTGCATAAGTTACAAAAGAAAGTCAAGGGGAAAGCTGAGATCATCTTAGTCGACAAAGATGATTATCATTATGAAACAACGGAATTACATGAAGTTGCTTCTGGGACCCAACCGGCTTTGAAGATCACTTATCCGATCGCTGATATCATTGATCCAGCAGTGACGAAATTTATCCAAGATGAAGTAGTAAAGCTAGATGCTACCAAAAAACAAGTGCAACTAAAACAACATGGTATACTCGACTATGATTACTGTGTCTTAGCATTAGGCTTTGTTTCTGAAACCTTTGGGATCAAAGGAGCTAAAGAAAATGCGCTTGAGATGACAAACATCAAGCAATCATTGGCGATCTATGACCATATTTTAGCTTCGATGAAAAAATACAAAGAAACAAAAGATAAGCGTTACTTACAACTTGTTGTCTGTGGCGCTGGTTTTACTGGGATCGAATTAGCTGGTGCTTTAGCTGAAGGACGCCCAGAATATGCTAAAGTTGCTGGGGTAGCACCATCAGAAGTTAAGATCACAGTTGTTGAAGCAGCAACGCGTCTTTTACCAATGTTTAGTGAAAAATTAGCTGACTATGGTGTCAAACTAGTTGAAAGCTTGGATGTTGAACTACTTTGCGGTGCTAAGATCAGTGAAGTGGCACCTGGTGAAGTGGTCTACGAAAAAGATGATCAAACCAATTCCTTAAAAGCTGAAACGATCATTTGGACAACAGGTGTTTCAGGTAGTCCCGTTGTTGGTGAATCTAACTTACAAGAACGTCGTGGTCGGGTCGTAGTCACAGATAATTTGACTGATCCAAACTTTGATGATCTATATATCTTAGGTGACGTAGCGGCCGTGATGGATAAAGAAAGTGGACGTCCATATCCAACAACGGCTCAGATCGCTACTGAGATGGCAGTCTATGCGGCTAAAGATCTCGAATCACAGATCAACGGGAATGGGCATTTGAGTGTTCCATTTGTTTATAAGAGTAAAGGAACAGTCGCTTCAGTTGGTAATACCCATGGTTTTGGTGTGATCGGAAAATTGGAGATTAAGGGTTATCCAGCTTCGATGATGAAGAAAATGATCATGAACAAGTCACTCTTTGAGATCGGTGGCTTCAAAGAATTTATTGCTAAAGGTCGCTTCGACTTATACCACTAATTTTTTAAGTAAAAGAACGTAGAATCAATTGGCTGCGTTCTTTTTTTGTGCAAATATTCAATAATTAAAAGCAAAACATGCAAGCGTTTTACGTACTTTGGAGTATAATTATGGTATAGCAATGATTGTTGGTATTTTTTGATTTATATATGTTGCCCAAGCCTTATTAAAGGAGGTGGAGGTGCATTTTAAATGCACTTATCAATGAAAGTATGTATTTTTTCAACCTGTATCGTTGATCTGCTTTTTCCCAATGTAGGTCAAGCGATGGTCGAGGTTTTAGAGCGTTTTGGCTGTGAAACTGTCTTTCCTAAGGGACAGGTCTGTTGCGGTCAACCAACGTATAATAGCGGTTACAGTAAAGAAACGATCAAGACATTTTACAATGAGATCGATGCTTTATTGAGTGTGGATGCTGATTACATTGTTGGGCCTTCGGGTTCGTGTGTTGGGATGTTAAAGGAATATAAAGATATCTTAAAAGATGATCCTAATTATGCCAAAAAGGCTCAGATCTTACATGATAAAACTTATGAATTCTCACAATTTATCTATCGTGTGTTGGGGATCTTAGACTGTGGGGCTCAACTAGATGCAACTGCCACTTTCCACCGCTCTTGTCACATGACACGGTTATTAGGTGAGCGGACGGCGCCGTTTGTCTTGCTCGACCATGTTAAAGATCTTGAAATGATCCCATTGCATAATGTGCAGTTATGTTGTGGCTTTGGTGGAACTTTCTCGGCTAAAGAACCTGAGATCTCCGAAGCAATGGTCGACGATAAGGTCAATAATATCGTGGCTACGAATGCTCAGATCTTGATCGGAGCAGATCAAGCGTGTTTGATGAATATTGGTGGACGAATGAACCGTCGGGGTGAAAAGATCAAAGTGATGCATATTGCAGAGGTTTTGAATCATAACGTTGATCTTTCCCGAGTCAAATACGTCAAGGATACAGATCATCAGATGGTACCAGCTAATGGAAGCGGGGTGTTTTAGATGGGCTTAAAAACAAGTGAACTTTCATTTGACGAACGTGTAAAAAATGCTAAAAAAGATAAGTTTATGCGTGCATCAGTGGCTAAAGCACAAGATGCGCAATTTGAGAAGCGGACGCGTGCACGAGAACAATTAGGTCATTGGAACGAGTGGCGAGAGTTAGGTGAGCAGATCCGTCAGCATGCTGTTAAACATTTACCAGATTACCTTGAAGAATTTAGTGAAAATGTCCAAAAAAATGGCGGACACGTTTATTTTGCCAAGACAGATGTTGATGCAACCGCTTATATCAAACAAGTTGTACGTGAGAAAAATATCAAAAAGGTCGTTAAATCTAAATCAATGGTCACGACTGAGATCGATCTAGACAAGGAATTGTTGAAGATCCCCGGAGTTTCAGTGATGGAAACTGATTTAGCGGAATTTATCTTACAAGAAGATGATTGGGATGAACCGACGCATATCGTTTTCCCGACCTTACACAAAAATCGTGATCAAGTGCGAGAAGTTTTTCAAAAGATCGGCTATGAGGGCGATAATGATCCTGAAAGCATGGGGCGTTTTGCTCGGAGCTATTTACGCAAATATTTTATGGAAGCCGATTTGGGGATCACTGGTTGTAACTTTGCGATCGCCGACAATGGGATGATCAATTTGGTCACTAACGAAGGTAATGCCGATCTCACGATGGCCTTACCAAAGACACAGATCGTTGTCATGGGAATGGAGCGGATCGTTCCCGGGCTAAAGGAAGCCGAGGTGTTGGATAACTTACTTTGTCGCAGTGCGGTCGGTCAGAAATTGACAAGTTACTGTACTTTTAGTGCAGGAAAGCTAGCCGACGAGCTTGATGGTCCAGAAGATTTCCATGTAGTCATTGTTGATAATGGCCGTTCCAATGCATTGAATACAGTTTTTGAACCGATCCTACAATGTATTCGTTGCGGAGCTTGCTTGAATGTTTGTCCTGTTTACCGTCAGATCGGGGGACAAGGCTATGGTTCGATCTATCCTGGACCGATGGGGGAAGTTTTATCCCCGATTTTAGATGGTTATGAAAACTTTGGGGAGTTGCCGTATGCCTGCAGTTTATGTGGAGCCTGTACAGAAACATGTCCAGTCAAGATCCCATTGCATGATCTGATCTTGGAACACCGCAAAGTTGAGATGAATAAACTTCATTTAGATCATAGCTTGAATAATGTTATTTTTAAGACGATCAGTGTCGGAACTAAGACTCCGATCCTTTTTAAGGGAGCTTTGATGGGTGAACATTTGGCAATGAAGCCATTTTCTAATAAAAAAGAAAATAGTGTTGAGAACCTTTATCCAGAAGGCAAGATCGATAAAGTTCCAAAGATCGCACCGAAGTTGATCCATGGTTGGGTCGATGTCAGAGATCTGGCTGAGCCACCGAAGCTAAGAGAAAATTTCCGGCATTGGTACGATCGACATGAAAAAGAACGGAAGCGAGGCGAACAAAATGACTGAAACGATCAAAGCAAATGATCCTAAAAATCGCGAAGAATTTCTAGAGCTTATCGCCAAAAAGGCTGATCGTCCCCGCCATGAGCTAGCAAATGATCCGCTAGTATTTATCAATGATCTACCAGAGACGACGCTATCAGGTCTTGATCAAGATGAATTATTAGCCTTAGCCAAGACCAATAGTGAGGCGATCCATGTTGATTTTAAGACAGTACCGGTAGCTAAGCTGAGTGAGACACTGGAAAACTTCTTAACTGAAAAGCAGATACACAGTTTGTTGTTGCCGACTTTTGCGGATGAAAAGTGGCAGAAATACGGTATTTTAGATTGGCGTAATGCGTTAGACCTAGATAAAGTATATTTTTGGGATGCCAAACGCGGACGAGATAACTTAGTTGATGCTGATCAAAGTGATGCAGCGATCGGTTTTGCTGATTATCTCTTAGCTGAATCGGGGACGATCACAGCGGCAACAGTTAAAGAACAAGGTCGAGGCTTCCATTTCTTACCGACGCATTATTTGGCGATCATTCCCAAAAGTAAGATTTTACCGCGGATGCGCCAAGCGATCGACCGCTATGACGAAGCAATGAAAACTGGTAAACTCAAGACTTCAAATATCAATTTCATCTCAGGTCCGTCTAATTCGGGAGATATTGAAATGGTATTGATCGTGGGCGTCCACGGTCCACTTGATATGACTTATGTTGTTGTAGAAGATCTGTAATTACGCAAAAGAGGCTGTTTAGGCCTCTTTTCTCTTGAGTTCAAGTATTAGGCTACTAGCAGATTTTTGGCTTGATTAAGCTTGAGAGAAAAAGTATGATTGATATGTAAAAAAATTGTGATGATGTTAGGGTGAAATCGGGTGATCTTGGGGATCGGAAATGATTTAGAATGTATTGATCGGGTCAAGCAGATGTTAGTCAAGTTGCCCAAAACAGCAACTAAGATCTTGACTCCAGCAGAATTAACTGTTTTTTTAGAGCTATCTCCTAAACGTCAGGGAGAGTTTTTGGCGGGACGTTTTTCCGCTAAAGAAGCATACAGTAAGGCTGTGGGAACTGGGATCGGTCAAACTGTCAGTTTTTTAGATATTGAGATCTTAAATGATACTTTGGGCCGGCCGTATTTTTCGCATCATCCCCTAGAAGATGAATGTAATGCATTTATTTCGATATCACATACCAAAGAACATGTTGCCACTATGGTTGTTTTAGAAAAAATCAAGTAAGAGAGAAGATGATCAAAATGGTTGTAGGTTTGCACCGCAACGCCCATGTAAATGTTGATCTAGCTGCGATCAAACATAATATCGCAGTTGAATTAGCTCGCATGGATGAACAACAAGAACTTTTTGCTGTCGTGAAGGCCAACGCTTATGGGCATGGGATCGTCCCCGTTGCTAAAGCTGCAAGACAAGCGGGAGCAACTGGCTTTTGTGTTGCTCTGATCGATGAGGGGCTGGCTTTACGTGAAGCTGGTATCGCTGAAACGATCTTGATCTTGGGTGTTACGCCTGCTAGAGAGGCTACTTTGATGGCTAAATATGATCTTTCAACTGCTGTTGGGGATCTAGAATTTCTGATCCAGGCACAAAAAAAATTGGCTCAAGCTGGTGCTAAGCTCAAAGTTCACTTGGCTTTAGATACTGGTATGGGACGGATCGGTTTTAGAGATCAAGCTAAATTGAGTCAAGCGATCGATTTTTTGCACGAACACACAGCACAATTTGAATTTGAAGGGATCTTTACGCACTTTGCGACTGCCGATGCTAAAGACCAAGAACACTACAATTACCAGGTGAAAAAATTCAATGAGTTGATGAAAGTCGTAACGACTAGACCGCGTTATGTCCATGTGGCTAATTCAGCAGCTGCGATGTGGCATACAGATTGTGGGGGAAATGTTGTTCGTTACGGTGTCACGATGTATGGCTTAAATCCTTCGGGAGCAGAATTAAAACTGCCAGATACTTTCAAGCCAGCGTTGAGTTTAGAAAGTGAATTAGTTGCGGTCAAGCAGCTGCAACCAGGCGATGGAGTCGGATATGGGAAAACCTATACTGCCTCTAAGCCAGAATGGTTAGGTACTGTGCCACTCGGTTATGCTGATGGTTGGTTGCGTCGAATGCAAGGTTATCATGTATTGGTCGCAGGTCAACCATGTGAGATCGTTGGGCGAGTGTGCATGGATCAGTTTATGGTACGTTTACCCCATAAATTACCACTAGGAACAAAGGTAACGTTGATCGGTCAAGATGGTGAGCAAAAGATCACGGCACAAGATGCAGCTGAGTATGCGCAAACGATCAATTATGAGATAGTCTGTGCACTATCCGAGCGGTTGCCGCGCTATTACAAATAAAGTATACTTTTAAACGCGTTTATGTTAAGATTGCGATAACTAATGGTCACGGAGGGCTAGTCATGGTGGAAGATGATTTGAGAAAGAAAATGACCGTGTTGCAATATCAAAATATTAAGGAATTTTGTGAATTCTATACTATTGAGGTGGAAGAGATAAACGACCATCCCGAATACGCTGAACGGATCGAAAAGTATCATACAGCTTTGGAAGAATTGATCGATGGTTACGGTCAAATGGGTGGTTTGAATCAAGAAATTTGTGGTATTTTCGGCAGTTGTGATTGCGATGCCGATTATGGATCGGTGAGCTAATAAATAAATTAGAGAGAGTGATCCTATGGCAAAAGAACTGGTTAAAAGAGTAGATATCTTCTATGCCGACTTGTCGCCTGTAGTAGGTTCTGAACAAGGTGGAATGCGACCTGTTCTGGTCATCCAAAACAACATTGGAAATAAATTTAGTCCAACAGTGATCGTAGCAGCGATCACGTCAAAGATCTCGAAACCTAAGATGTTGACCCATGTGGCTTTAAAAGCGGCACCCAAGGGTAAAAAAGGCTTAGAGAAAGATTCGGTCGTACTACTAGAACAATTACGCACTTTGGACAAACAACGTCTCCGGGATAAGATATCCCACTTAGATGATTCGACTATGAGATCGGTCGACTATGCACTCAAAGTAAGTGTAGGGTTGATCGATATACATACACGAAATAATAGCGATAAAAAGCAAGAAAAAACATATAATCGCTAATAAAGAGCGCCGGTCTAATAGGAGATCGGTGCTTTTTGTTTAAGAGAAGTGGCGTAAAGTTTGATACAATATAGTTAGATGAATTTGTGAGGTGAGTATTGATGGAAAAAGACTTTGAATACCAACAAATGCTAGCAGGTGAGCTTTATCTAGCTGGAGGTATCTTGCCTGAGCATAAATCAGTCCATGGCAAAAAGATCGCACAACAGATCAATCAAACACCGATCGCAGATAAAGCTAAATTAAAGGCACTGGTCAAACAGCTTTTTGGAAAAACGGGTAAAAATTACTACGTTACACCACCAGTCTACGTTGATTATGGTAGACATGTAAGTATTGGTGAGAACTTTTATGCCAACATGGATTGCATTTTTTTAGATGTTAACCAGATCACGATCGGTAATAATGTAATGCTTGGGCCACGAGTCGGACTCTATACTGCTGGTCATCCCTTAGATAGTCAGATCAGAAATGAAGATCAGCTTGAGTTTGGTCTTCCGATCGTGATCGAAGATAATGTATGGCTTGGGGCAAATGCTATTGTTTTACCGGGAGTCACGATCGGAAAAAATGCAGTCATTGGTAGTGGAGCTGTGGTAACTAAGGACATTCCAGCAGATAGTGTAGCTGTTGGTAATCCAGCTAAAGTCATTAAAACGCTGGGAGAAGCCGAGCGTAAATATTGGCAGGCACAAAAAGCCAAATATTTAGCTGCTAAAGAAAAATTTAATAGCTTAGATTAGCTTGATAGCAACTGAGTTTTCGGAGATGAAGACGGCAGTTGCTATTTTTGTAATAGTGGCTCAAGAATTTCGTGGTATAATATTTTTAATAACGAACAAAGGTTTGATTTAGGGGGTAGACGATGAAATTTTTACATACAGCAGATTGGCATATCGGAAAACGACTTCACGAATATCCATTGGTCAAAGAGCAGCAAGATGCTTTAGCCCAGATCGCTCAGATCGCTCAAAAAGAGCAAGTCGATGCAATAGTCGTTGCTGGTGATCTCTATGACCGCTCTTTACCGAGTGAAGAGGCAGTGACGTTAGTGAATCAAGCCCTAAGGGATTTGAATCTAACAGCAGATCTTCCCTTGTTAGTGATCAGCGGTAACCATGATTCAGCAGTACGTTTAGCGACAGGTCAAGAGTGGTTCAAGCAAACCAAACTATACCTGCATACTAAGTTATCCGAGGCGTTTACCCCGATCGAATTTGAGGATACGCAATTTTTCCTATTACCGTATTTTGAACTTCAAGAAGCGCGTAACTATTTTGCAGATGAAAGCATAAGTGATCTGACTTCAGCGATGAAATTAGTCGTAGCAAAGCTAAAAACTAAATTTGATCCGGCTAAAAAGCAGGTCTTAGTTGCCCATTTTTTTGCAGCTGGCAGTTTACGGTCAGATTCAGAGACTAAGATCGAAGTGGGCGGACTGGATTCAGTGCCAACAAAGCTCTTTAGTGATTTTGATCATGTGGCATTAGGCCATCTGCATGATAAGCGAGCATTGGATCTGCCAACGATCAAATATAGTGGGAGCTTACTGAAATATTCGGTGGCTGAAGCTAATAGTCAAAAAGGCGTTTGGATCGTGGAAACAGAACCTTTTTCGTGTAAATGGGTCTCATTAGCTCCACTCAATGATATCTGTTGTTTGGAAGCTTCGTATGCAGAATTGACGACAAAACTTTATCAAACTGTGGCCCAAGATGACTACGTGGCTATTGAATTGACTGATGAACATGAGATCATTGATGTGATGAATAAATTGCGCAAGTATTATCCACGGATAGTTGAATTGAAGCGCAAGAAACGTCTGGTCCACACTAAGCAAGCAGAAAAGATCGAAAGCAAGAGCCCACTGGAGCTATTTACTGATTTCTTTGTTCAAGCTACTGGTCGAAAACCAACGCAACTCCAGCACAAATGGGCTAAAGAAAGTCTACTAGAGCTAGAAAAGGAAGGTGAGTAGGAATGCGACCATTAGAATTAAAACTCAAAAATTTTGGACCTTATGTGGATGAGATCGTTGATTTTACTCGCTTTGAGCAGGCACCGTTGTTTTTGATCACGGGTAAGACAGGGAGCGGTAAAACCACGATCTTTGATGCGATGTGTTACGCGCTTTTCAATGAAACTTCGGGTAAGAAACGTCAAGCCTTCCAAATGCGTTCTGATTTTGCTAGTGACAAAAAAGAGACCAGTGTTGAATTTACCTTTGAGCATCAAGGGAAGATCTATTATATCAAGCGCCAGCCAAAACAAGTTTTAGCGGGACGTGGTGGCAAGCCTGTTGAAAAAAAGGCAAAAGTCGAACTGATCTATCCAGGACCTGCTGAAGAAAAGTTAGCTATCCAAAAGATCCCCGAAGCTAGACGCTTTATTGATGAGCTGTTACATTTGACGGCAGAACAATTTACCAAAGTCATTTTGTTGCCTCAAGGTGAATTTCGCAATTTCTTAGCAGCTGATAGTAAGGAAAAAGAAGAGGTCTTGCGCAATTTATTTGGCAGTGAACTGTTTGAACGCTGGACTGAACAACTCAAGGTAAAATTTAAAGAGCAAAATGCAAAATATCAGCAAAAAGAGCAGCAACTAATGCTGAGCATGCAACAAGCTGATTTTACCAGCGAAACACAGCTCCCTGAATTATGGCTCAAACAGATCAAAAGCTGGCTCGAACAAGTCAACGCCCAATTGGCAGAGCAAGCTAAGGACTGGCAGCAAGCTAAAAAAGAAAACGAACGCTTGCAACATGTTTTGAGTAAACAAGAAGAGCTTCAAAAAAGTTTCGATCTATTGGAAAAATTACAAGCTAAGCAGGCTGATCTACTAGCCAAAGCCCCTAAACGTGAAGCATTACGTCAGCAAATAGCTACTTTGAAATGGGCGTTAAAACACCGAACAAACTTTGAGTTATTGGAAAATAATAAGACCACTCTTGTTAAAATTAAACACGATATCCAAAAAACTGAACAAAGCTATGCAGAGCTAAAAAACGAACAGCTAAGTTTAGCTACTAAATTAGCAAAACACGAAGCTAAGCGTAAAGAGATAGCTGACTATCAGTACCAATACAAACAATTGGAGACTAACTTGCCACTATACAAAGTTGTCAGTGAGCTTTTGACCGCTCGAAAAGAGGTTGAAGCCAGACAGAGCGTTTTGGTAGCTGAAATTCAAAAAACAACGACGAGCTTGGATAAAAAGCAAGCAAAGCTAGCTACTATCAAAGCAAAACAACATGCGCTCACAGAACGGATCCAGGAAAAAGGCTCGTTGGAAACAAAATTAGACAAGCTAAAGTATCAACAAGCAGCACTGACCGAGCTTTTGCAAAAGCAAGTGGACTTGGACAAGCGCCAAACTAATATTAAAAATTTGCAAAATGAATTAGCTGATGCAACAACTATCAGCAAAAAGGCCCGGGCTAAGGCTCGTGATCTAGCCAATCAATTAGCAGATCACTATATTTTTGTGGCAGTCAAAAAGCTTCAAGCAGGTAAACCGTGTCCGGTCTGTGGGAGTTTAGAGCATCCATCTCCGGCTAAAGTCAGTGAAGTGGCGAGGGTCGATGAAGAACAAGTCGAGCAAGCTAAACAACAGGCCCGTAAACTGGAAGATACAGCTACCGCTTTGCAAGCCCGAATAAATGAGTTTGACGCTGAGACTGTTGAACGGCAAAAAGAATTTGAAACGAAAATGCAGGCCTTTTTTGAAAAATATCCCGCTTTAGAAAAAAGCGAGTTAACTTCTTTAGAGGATAAACTGGCACAAACTAAATATGAATTGATCCAAGAGATAACGATACTTACAGATAAAGAAAAAGAAGCAGCAAGCTTGCAAAAACAACAGGAAACACTGGAGCAAAAAAGCGAACAAGCACGCTCAAAGCTGACTGAGTTAAATGAACAAGCACAAGCAGCTCAACTTGATAAGCAAACCTTGATAACACAATTAGCCGAAAAAAAAGCTCAGTTGCCAGCAAAGTATCAGACGGAAAAACAAGCTAAGGCCCAACTAAGAATTTGGCAACAAAAGATAGCCGAGTTTGAAACGCATTTAGCCGACTTGAATGCACATATAAAACAAACTGAGCAGTCACTAGTGGCAACTGAGACTAAGTTAAATGAAGCAAAACAACAAGCAAAAGAACTACAGCAAGTGATCAGCCAAAGACAGGCTGACTTAGAAGCGGTCTGTGCAGTCAAAAAAGTGACATTAGCGGAATTAAAAGACTTGCTAGCCCAAAGCGTCCAACTTGAACAGTTAGAAAAAGCTTTAGCTGATCAGCAAAAAGAGCTAGATTCTATCAATGGACAAGTGGAGATCCTTTCAAAACAAGTTGCTGGTCAAAAACAGCCTGACTTAGAGCAAACTAATAAGAAATTATTACAGGCAAAACAAGCAGAAGCTAAGTTACAGCAGCTGGTCGCTGAGCTAGAGCATAAATATAGTACCAATACCAAATGCTATCAACAAGTAAAATCGCTTTTTGAACAACAACAAGCTGAATTTACACAGTTAGGGCAGTTAAAGGAACTAGTCGATGTTGTTACGGGGAAAGGTGAACAAAAATTGGGGTTTGAGCGTTATATTTTGCAGACCTATCTCAAGGAAGTTTTGCTAACAGCTAATGTGCGGCTAGCTCATTTGACTAATGGTCGCTATGAATTATGCTTAAATGAAGATACTGGACGTGGTGCTTCGAGTACGGGGTTAGAGCTAGATATTTATGATGATAACGCGGGTAAAAGACGTAGCGTCCATACGCTTTCAGGGGGCGAGAGTTTCCTAGCTGCTTTAGCCTTAGCTTTGGCACTAGGAGAGGTCATCCAAAAGAAGAGCGGTGGGATCGAGATCGAAGCGTTATTTGTCGATGAAGGTTTTGGTTCGCTCGATCAAGAAGCTTTACGAGTTGCCTTAGAAACTTTGCAAACGATCGAGGGGAAAAATCGCATGGTCGGGATAATCAGTCACGTTACCGAATTACAGGCGCAATTACCATATCAGTTACAAGTTGTTACTAAAGGTGAGCGAAGTACATTGCGGTATGTGACGACAATTTAGTTAGATTTGAGGAAAAACGATGCAATATCGTACACATATAACAGTCTCACTGGCTGTAGGCTTGCCAATGCTAGCTGCAGTCGATCAAGTGACATTTATCAATACTGTCGCCTTAGTCTGTGGTAGCGTTTTGCCAGATATCGATCATCCAAGGTCATTTATCGGTAAGCGGAGTCAAGTTGTTAGTAAAGTGGCCAATAAAACATTAGGTCATCGTGGAGCGACACATTCGTTAGTTGTGGCAGCTGGAGTCTACTTACTGGCTTTATTTATTGCTAAAGCATATTTAGCGAGCGCAGCGATGCATTTACCTTTTTGGCTACTGATCGGCTACCTTTTACATTTAGTCGAAGACAGTTTCTCCAAAAATAGTATCCATTGGTTTTGGCCTTTTTCTAAATTCAAGCGAAGTACGCGTAAACGATTATTTTATTATCGAACAGGGCATGTGAGTGAGTATTTGATCTTGGGCTTTGCGCTATGCCTTTTACTGATCGAGTTGAATTTACTATGGTCAGGACATCTAACAAGTTTATTTGATCATGGTTTTGCAGCTTCACTTAAGCTGTTGATAGCTAAGTTACAGCTTCTTCTTTTACCACGTTGAAATACTAAATACTTGACATGAAAAAGTAGTTGATGATTTTTTTTTTAAAATAGCGTATCATCTAAGTGAGAAGTCAACAAGAAAGGACAGGCTATATAATAGCGCGGGTGGAGCCAATGAAAGATCAATCATTATTAGTATCTTCAGCACAAAAGTTAAAGCAACACGGAATAAAATCAACACCACAACGCCAAGCGATCTTAGCATATCTGATGTGTTCAGATGAACATCCGTCGATCACGATGATCCATCAATATCTGCAAAAGCAAGATATCAAGGTGAGTTTGGCGACTGTGTATAATACCCTCGAATTGTTAGCAAAGTCTGATCTAGTATCTGAAGTGGCTTTGGATAGTGCGGGGCATGTGAGATATGATTATTTTGCTAAACCCCACTATCATTTGATCTGCTTAGAGTGTGGTAAGATCGAGGATATTTTTGATGACACTTACTTAGAATTAGAAAAACTGGTTCAGGCTCAAAGTGACTATGAGATCGTCAATAGTCGCTATGATGTGTATGGTATTTGTCCAGAATGTCAGCAAAAGAAAGCTAACACATAAATTTTCTGGAGTAAGTAGCCGGTTTTGTGCTATAATCAATCAAGATATTTTATCATTTGCGATGAAGTAGAAAGTAGCAGAGCTCATCCCTATCACAGAGAGCCACTAGTGCTGGAAGGTGGCATATATGTTTTTTGCGAAGTACACTATGGAGCAACAACGGGTCATTCCGATATCGATGACAGAGTTGGTTACATTTATGTAGCAATCTGGGTGGTAACGCGGAAATTAATTCGTCCCTGATGATTTTTCATCGGGGATTTTTTTTATTAAAAGGAGGATCTTAAATGGAAAATATTTTAGAAGAATTAAAATGGCGGGGCGCTGTCAACCAAGTTTCAGATGAAGCTGGTTTAGAAGAGTTATTGGCTAAAAAATCGATCGGTGTTTACTGTGGCGTCGATCCAACTGGTGATAGTTTGCATATTGGACACTTGATCCCATTTATGATGTTGAAACGATTCCAAATGGCTGGCCATCGTGCGCATATCTTGATCGGTGGTGGTACTGGTTCGATCGGTGATCCATCGGGTAAGAAGTCAGAACGGACTTTGCAAACAATGGAACAAGTTCGTCACAATGAAGAAGCTTTGACAGGACAAATGAAGGCTCTCTTTGGCAAAGATAATATCACGATCGTTAATAACTATGATTGGTTAAAAGAGATCAGTTTATTAGATTTCTTGCGCGATTATGGTAAATTGTTCAACGTTAATACGATGTTGAATAAAGAAGTTGTTGCTAGCCGTTTAGAAGTAGGGATCTCTTATACTGAATTTACGTACCAGATCTTGCAAGCGATCGATTTTCATCATTTGCTAAAGACAAAAGATGTGCAACTTCAGATCGGTGGGGCTGATCAATGGGGCAATATCACAGCTGGGATCGATCTGATCCACAAAATGGAAGGTTCAGATACGCAAGCATTTGCCTTGACGATCCCATTGATGTTGAAAGCTGACGGGACAAAATTTGGTAAAACAGCCGGTGGTGCAGTGTGGCTTGACGCAGAAAAAACAACACCGTATGAATTCTACCAATTCTGGTTGAATCAAGACGATCGCGATGTTGTTAAATACTTGAAGTACTTTACTTTCTTGGATGAAGCTCAGATCGCCGAATTAGAAAAGAAACTTGAAGAACATCCAGAATTGCGTGAAGCTCAAAGATGCTTAGCAAAAGAAGTGACCGAATTTGTTCACGGAAAAGAAGCGGTCGTGCAAGCTGAACACATTTCTAAGGCACTCTTCTCAGGTGAAGTGAAAGCTTTAACTGCTGCTGAGATCGAGCAAGGCTTTAAGAATATGCCGACAGTTGAGATCAGTTCTGAACCGGAAAACATCGTTGAATGGCTCGTTAACACAGGGATCGAAAAATCTAAACGGCAAGCTCGTGAAGATGTAACTAATGGAGCGATCTATATCAATGGTGATCGAATTCAAGATCTGGATGCAATGATCGATCCAGCAGCAAACTTTGATGGAAAATTTGTGATCGCCCGTCGTGGTAAGAAGCGTTATTTCTTAGCCCGTGTAACTAAATAATTTTTAAAAAATCTGCAGATTTTGTGTCTGCAGATTTTTTTTGAAAAAAATTTTCTGCGGGAAATGTAAGTGTTTTACTGAGTAAAAAGCTGTTTTTTGGTCAAAGAGACGCTGATTTATCGAGTAAAAAACGAACGATAATATTTAAGTGTGATTTATGTTCGTTTTTTAAATAGGGGGAAGTGAAATTTTATGCAAAAAAATTTAAAAGTAGGGTTGACGTTTAAGCTAAAAGTGAGTATAGTAGTTCTTGTCATTGAGATGTGATCAAACATTTCAAATCGCTTAAAAATTAATTCAAAAAACTTGTTGACATTGAGATGCAAGTTTGGATATAATAATTAAGTCGATGAGACATGATAATGAATTTTTATTCAAGATAATGAATAAAAATTGAGTAGATCTTTGAAAACTGAACAAAGTTTCGATAAGCAAATGTGCAGGGTCTCTTATCTAAGTGATAAGAGCAATAAACATTTTGCGAAGTCAATTCGCTAGTAAAAATAAAGAGTCACAAACTTTAAATTGAGAGTTTGATCCTGGCTCAGGATGAACGCTGGCGGCGTGCCTAATACATGCAAGTCGAACGAAACTTCTTTATCACCGAGTGCTTGCACTCACCGATAAAGAGTTGAGTGGCGAACGGGTGAGTAACACGTGGGCAACCTGCCCAAAAGAGGGGGATAACACTTGGAAACAGGTGCTAATACCGCATAACCATAGTTACCGCATGGTAACTATGTAAAAGGTGGCTATGCTACCGCTTTTGGATGGGCCCGCGGCGCATTAGCTAGTTGGTGGGGTAAAGGCTTACCAAGGCAATGATGCGTAGCCGAACTGAGAGGTTGATCGGCCACATTGGGACTGAGACACGGCCCAAACTCCTACGGGAGGCAGCAGTAGGGAATCTTCCACAATGGGCGAAAGCCTGATGGAGCAACGCCGCGTGGGTGAAGAAGGTCTTCGGATCGTAAAACCCTGTTGTTAGAGAAGAAAGTGCGTGAGAGTAACTGTTCACGTTTCGACGGTATCTAACCAGAAAGCCACGGCTAACTACGTGCCAGCAGCCGCGGTAATACGTAGGTGGCAAGCGTTATCCGGATTTATTGGGCGTAAAGGGAACGCAGGCGGTCTTTTAAGTCTGATGTGAAAGCCTTCGGCTTAACCGGAGTAGTGCATTGGAAACTGGGAGACTTGAGTGCAGAAGAGGAGAGTGGAACTCCATGTGTAGCGGTGAAATGCGTAGATATATGGAAGAACACCAGTGGCGAAAGCGGCTCTCTGGTCTGTAACTGACGCTGAGGTTCGAAAGCGTGGGTAGCAAACAGGATTAGATACCCTGGTAGTCCACGCCGTAAACGATGAATGCTAAGTGTTGGAGGGTTTCCGCCCTTCAGTGCTGCAGCTAACGCAATAAGCATTCCGCCTGGGGAGTACGACCGCAAGGTTGAAACTCAAAGGAATTGACGGGGGCCCGCACAAGCGGTGGAGCATGTGGTTTAATTCGAAGCAACGCGAAGAACCTTACCAGGTCTTGACATCTTTTGCCAATCCTAGAGATAGGACTTTCCCTTCGGGGACAAAATGACAGGTGGTGCATGGTTGTCGTCAGCTCGTGTCGTGAGATGTTGGGTTAAGTCCCGCAACGAGCGCAACCCTTATTGTTAGTTGCCAGCATTAAGTTGGGCACTCTAGCAAGACTGCCGGTGACAAACCGGAGGAAGGTGGGGATGACGTCAAATCATCATGCCCCTTATGACCTGGGCTACACACGTGCTACAATGGACGGTACAACGAGTCGCAAGACCGCGAGGTTTAGCAAATCTCTTAAAGCCGTTCTCAGTTCGGATTGTAGGCTGCAACTCGCCTACATGAAGTCGGAATCGCTAGTAATCGCGGATCAGCATGCCGCGGTGAATACGTTCCCGGGCCTTGTACACACCGCCCGTCACACCATGAGAGTTTGTAACACCCAAAGCCGGTGGGGTAACCTTTTGGAGCTAGCCGTCTAAGGTGGGACAGATGATTAGGGTGAAGTCGTAACAAGGTAGCCGTAGGAGAACCTGCGGCTGGATCACCTCCTTTCTAAGGATAATTTCGGAAACCTGCACTTTTATCGTAAACTTTGTTTAGTTTTGAGAGGTCTACTCTCAGAGCTAAATGGGCCTATAGCTCAGCTGGTTAGAGCGCACGCCTGATAAGCGTGAGGTCGGTGGTTCGAGTCCACTTAGGCCCATTATATGGGGCTTTAGCTCAGCTGGGAGAGCGCCTGCTTTGCACGCAGGAGGTCAACGGTTCGATCCCGTTAAGCTCCATTGATAACATTAGTTATCAAACTTGTTCTTTGAAAACTAGATAATATCTTTTATTTCTTTGTTAATTAAAATAACCGAGAACACCGCGTTTTAAAGAGTTTAAAACATTTAATGTTTGATCGCTAAACTCATAACCATTATCGTAAGATAATATAGGTTAAGTTATTAAGGGCGCATGGTGGATGCCTTGGCACTAGGAGCCGATGAAGGACGTGACTAACTGCGATAAGCTTCGGGGAGTTGTAAGTAAACTTTGATCCGGAGATTTCCGAATGGGGAAACCCAGCAGGAGTAAAGACCTGTTATCACTGAGTGAATACATAGCTCAGTTGAAGGTAGACGTGGGGAACTGAAACATCTAAGTACCCATAGGAAGAGAAAGAAAATTCGATTCCCTGAGTAGCGGCGAGCGAAAAGGGAACAGCCCAAACCAGAGAGCTTGCTCTCTGGGGTTGTAGGACTGGACATTTGAGTTACCAAGAAACGAAGTAGTTGAATGATTTGGGAAGATCAGCCAGAGAAGGTGATAGCCCTGTAAACGAAACTTCGTTTCCTCAGTCCAGTATCCTGAGTACGGCGGAACA
>NZ_CP023565.1:120000-1172500 GCF_003288115.1 Ligilactobacillus murinus
GCGTTTTCGGAAATAAAGATATTGTCTAGTTTTGAGAGAACAAGGTTCTCACAAAAAAGTGTGGTGGCGATAGCACAAAGGCTACACCTGTTCCCATTCCGAACACAGAAGTTAAGCTTTGTAACGCCGATAGTAGTTAGGGGATCGCCCCTTGCGAGGATAGGAAGTTGCCACGCGTTTTGCGGAAGTAGTTCAGTGGTAGAACACCACCTTGCCATGGTGGGGGTCGCGGGTTCGAATCCCGTCTTCCGCTTAGTGTAGTGATGATCGCATAAAGGTCACACCTGTTCCCATTTCGAACACAGAAGTTAAGCTTTATAACGCCGATAGTAGTTAGGGGATCGCCCCTTGCGAGGGTAGGAAGTTGCTACGCGTTCAAAGTCGTGGTCAGTTATTAACTGGCCACGGCTTTTTTGGCTCTTTGTCAACCACTGTGTAAAGAGTAAATATTTTTAGAGAAGCTCTGTGAGAATAGCTTAGGCTGTTTTCACAGAGCTTCTTGTATCTTTACCAAGATATGTTTGGAGATAGATACGAGCTTTGAGATGTTCAAAATTACGATAACCATAGGCTGTTCTTTGGATCTGTTTTATTTTATGATTTATCCCCTCTAAAGGCCCATTAGTATAGTGACAATATTGGGGTTCTAAAGCTGTAATGACGGGAATCAAATTATCATAAAGTGTTAGAAGTGCTTTGTCAGCCTTAGATGCTTTAGAACGGGAGCCAGGGTATTTTTGATTTACTTCAGTAAGGCACTGCTTGAATATTTTTGTTTTAGAAGGTGTTGGGTCATCAATAACCTCTAAGAGCCGTTGATAGTCCCAATATGCTTTGCTGAAGTCTTGATCAGCTAATTGAAGTCCTTGATCGACTAACTGTTCCACAGTCACCCATTCACGTTGAGATCTTTCATAAAACTGATAAGTACAGTTTAGATCATCATATCGTTTTAAAAAGAGCTTCCAATTACGTTTAAACAGCTTATAATTTTTAGAATTATGGTCAAACCGATTCATCAGATCAGTACGCATTGAATTTACGGCGCGATTGAGCATTTGAACGATGTGAAATCTATCGATGATGATCTTAGCATTAGGGAAAAGCTTTTTGAGTAGAGTTACAGTTACGACAACGGATCCTGACAGAACGAGCAGCAATAGCTGTTTGATATGTTGAATTGACAGAAGGAACTTTTATAAGATGCATAGGAGTGAACCCATTACGATAGAAAGAGGTAAAACCACAATTATGACATCTAAAATCAGCTAATTCCTGAGACAAGAAGTAAATAGTAGCAGGGAAAAGGAGATATTTAGTTCCTCTAAGAGTATCTTTATAAGGTTCGTCATCAAAGATAAGATGCGGGTCATGATAATTAAGGCAAGATTTAACTGTTGAATCAATAATATTTGTAGTATAATTTAAAGAGGTCATAATGGACACCATACTTTCTAGTTGAGTTTTCGTGGTAGGATACACAAGAGAAAGATGCCATTATGGCTCTTTTTGTGTATACCAGGATACTCTTTATTTTATGATAAATCAAAAAGGCTGTGTAATGAAGTAATATCATTACACAGTAAAAAGTATAGAGCCGGTAAAGCTATCAAATATCAAGTTGTAGGAAGTCACACAGGTCAAAGGGTATCTCACCCACCAAGTAAACACAGGTGAAAATAAAGTGACCTTGATCAATCGTTATTGTCCACCATTGAATTATCCAAAGCATTGCCATAAATCAAAAGTGCCTAAAAAAGACTATTATGGTAAACACCACGGGATGAATTTCTTCCCGGGATATATCATTTGTTATTAAAAATTAAATAATATAGGTGGTTAGTATTCTATCTAAAGTAGAGTGCTAACCATTTTTTTGATACCAGCGAGCTAGTTTATGGTGGTAGCGTTGCATGGCATTATTGATCTGGGATTGACTTAACTCGAGTTTTTGGGCGACAAGAGAAGCTTTTTGATAATGAAGATAAGCACAAAAAACTCGGTATTCCAAAGGTGTGAGTAAGGTCGGTAATTTTTGCAAAAGTAATTCAAGTTCGATCCTTAATTCAAAATCACCAAGAGTCATCGGCAAAATGTCACCTTTTTCATAGAGTAGCTCTTCAAGTGAAATGACTTGCTTTTCAAGTAAACGTTTCTGGGCATTTTCACGGCGTAAGAGCGAACGAAAATGGTTGCAGAGACTGAGCTTGAAGTAAGCACCAAAAGTAATGTTGGCTTTAGTTGGATCAAAGGAACACGCTGTTTGATAACAAATGATCCGAGCCTCTTGTAATAGGTCATCGGTATCTAAAAGTTGTAAGTGAAAATGACCGATCAAGCTTAAGATCATGGGTTGGTATTTTTTGACCAATAGTTGCAGGGCTAAGCTGTCGGCAAAAGTTTTTAGTTGAAATAATAAGTTGGTCAATTCTAAATCATTTTCCATCGTGATCACTCCTATATGTTTGATAACTTGAATATAACAGATGCTAGCAACAAGCAAGCACCAATTATGGAGTTAAAAAAGGAAAATTATTAAAAAAAGACGAGGCTGTGATATAAGTCTCAATAAACACAGCCTCATCAATGAGCCCATTTTTTAGCATCATCTCAATAGTATCAGAGACAACAAAGCGAGCAATAGTACGATAAGTAGGTTGAGCTTCCTGAGTCAACCACACGCCAACAACGTTTTCCCGAGCAAAACGTTCGATCTTTCGACAAGAAAAAATACCATAACTATATGCCAAAAGAACTAACTTGAGTAAGACCCGAGGTTCATATTCGAAAGGACGCCCAAAGGTATAAGAGTCATCAAAATCAATAGATTCGACTAAATGGTGTATGTAGTGTGCTTGATGATTTTTTTCATGTTCATAGAAGGTCGCCATGTTCAAACTGAGTTGATTTATGTTATAATTACCGATCTCCTTTCTTTTTTGAGGGGGGAGACTATAGGGCATCAGGTGGTTTCTGGTGTCCTTTTTTATTTATAGTATACAAAAGCGGTCGTAAATGAACAATTTTTAAAGTCCATTTACGACCGTTTTTTGGAGACTTATGTCATAGCCTCTTTTTTAGTGCAAAAAAATTACCCTCTGACAAATATGTCAGAAGGTAAAACTGGCTGGGCTGATTAGACCCAATACGAGATTAACTCGTGTCCTTACAGTTACATGATAGAGTATTGTTCTAATTATGTCAATATTCTAGTATAATCAAAGACGGTCCATAGAAGCTGATTACTTCTAACTCAAGTACCGATTGCGAGGTGATACTCGTGTCCTTACTATTTGACTTAGTATTGGCGATCCTTGTCAATCTAATTTCAGATATCATCTATGACTGGTTGAAAGACCGTCACTAGATGAACGTACCCCGATCGGTTCGCTGGTTGGGGTTGTTTTTTGTTATAAAAAAATTCACCCTCTAATAAAAATAGAGAGTGAATTAGTTCAACTTATAAAGTTTGGGGACAACAGAGAGACAACAACTTTATTTTTAATAGTTATTTGTAATTTTAACTTTGTTGTTATATCAACGCTCTATATTCATAATTTATCATTATTTTATCCATATAAGCCACTTACCGGACTTGAACCGGTGACCCCCACCTTACCATGGTGGTGCTCTACCTGCTGAGCTAAAATGGCATTGCTCAATACATAAATCAGTATATATGATTGAGCAATTTTGTGCAAGCAAAAAAGGAATAAAATTAAAAAATTTTTGCTACTTAAGCACTAATTCAGTTTTAAGTGTATATAGCTTAGGTGAAAGCTGCCGTAAAAGCGGTGAAGATTCGCCGATCGTTATCAAGGTCAGTTCATGCATTGCACGTGAACAGATCGTATATAAGACCCCAAGCTCAGACAGAGGGAAGGTTTCTTTTGAGATATCGTAAGCGATGACGGCATCAAATTCAAGGCCCTTAGCGAGGTAGATCGGCAAGATAACAACGCCTTTTGGTAGAGCCCGATCTTGATCACCGATCAAAGTTGGTAAAAATTCACGATGAAGCTGTTGGTAAAGCTGTTTAGCTTGTGCAAGGTCTTTAGTGATCAAAGCCACAGTATCATTTGTCGTGAGCTGTTGATGTAAGGCTTTTTTCAAGGCTATTAGCCCGTTAGCTTGATCGGGTGAAGCGATGATCTGGGGCAACTTGCCATCACGAGTAAATGAGTTGATCGTAGCGCCATCGGGTAATAAAGCCTTCATAAAGTCGGTGATCTGTGCAGTCGAACGATAACTCGTATTTAGTGAAACAACGTGACTAGAGCGCGGTTTGAGATTTTTTTCAAGTGAAGCTAGCAAAGCTTGGGGTGTTTGGAGCGGATTAAAGAGCGCTTGTTCACTATCACCTAGTAGAGTCAATTTGGCTTGAGGAAAGCAGTGCTTAAGATAGATCAGTTGTGGTAAAGTATAGTCTTGCATCTCATCGACAAAAAGATGTGCGATCCCTTGATTTTGCCCACTCCCTGTCAAAAGATCGCGTAAGTAAAGCAGTGGCGCGCAGTCTTCTAGAGCGATCTTATGAAATTCTAGGCGTTCACTGAATTCAGTGACACTTTCAGGGAGAGTTTGGGCTAGAAAGTGCTGATACTGTGCATAAATGTCTAAGAAATAGTCGTTATAAAGCGCATCATAGACGATCGCAAATTTTTGTTCAACGATCTTGCGCGCTAAATGCTTGATCTCATCATCAACGGCTTGGAAACGGCCCCGGGTCTTAGTACCCAATAAGTCGTAGTATTGACGATCATCTAAATTATCGATTTTTTCTAAGACCCAGTTGGCTTTGGCTTCTTGTTTTAGCCGCCGGTTGAGACGCTTGATCAAGATATTTTTGGTCTCATGGAAACGTTGTGCGGGTTTCATCTTCAAGGGGAGTCCTTGATAGATCTCAGTGATCTCTGCTTTTGAAAAGAACACTTGCCCACCATCCAAAGTGATGTCACTAAAGCATAGTTTTGCTGGAGCTAAGTGATCAAGATAGTTTTGGATCCTTTCCATGAAACTAGCCGCTTCTTTTTTAGCCCGGATCTTTCTTTGGTCAGCTGTAAGGGTACGCTGTTTTTCATAACAATCAAAGAGTGTCTCGACTTTTAGACCTTGGAAACGTTGCGCTAAAAATTCGGCTAGTGTTACTTGACGCATATTGCGCTCGCCTAAACTTGGCAAAACTTCAGAGATATAGTGGCTAAAGAGCAAGTTAGGCGAAAATAAGACGATCTGATCGGCTGAGAGTTTATCTCGACTATGATAGAGTAAAAAGGCGATCCGTTGTAAGATAGCAGAAGTTTTACCAGAGCCAGCCACACCTTGAACTAATAATAATTCATGTTTGGTATCACGAATGATATCGTTTTGTTCTTTTTGGATCGTGGCCACGATATTTTTCATATATTCATCGTTATGTTCACCTAAGACCTGTTGTAGTATTTCATCGCCAACAGTTTCGTTAGTATCAAACATATTTTTGATCTGACCTTCAACGATCGTAAATTGGCGTTTCTTTTGTAAAGTCGTCTCCAATTCGCCCATCGGTGTTTCATAAGTAACTTTTCCCAAAGTACCGTTGTAATAAATTGAGGAGATCGGAGCCCGCCAGTCATAGATCAAAAAGTTTTGGTGTTCATCTACAAGAGAAGCTGTCCCAATGTAAAGTGTTTCAGGAGTTGTTTCACCTGGATCAAGGATATCGATCCGCCCAAAGTAAGGCGAGTTCTTGAGTTGCTTAAGTGTCTTGACTTGTTTGGCTAAGATCTTTTCGTTTTCTAAGTTTTTAGCAACCAGTTGCTTTTGTTGCTGAACTTCGGCATTGGTCTCCATTTGATCATCGACTTCGAAAGTATTGATCTTAGCATTTTGACCATAATTTTTTTCGACCAGTGAAGTTTCAAGTTGAGCTTTTTGATACTCGTGTTCGTTTAGCGCAAGTTGGCGGGTGATCACTTCTTTTACTTGATCAACATGAGCTTGTTCAGCTTTTTTTGCATTATCCAAGCAAATCATCCTTTCTGTATGAAACGTGCAAAAAGCTTCTAAATTCAGCAATTACTAAAATTTAGAAGCAGTCAGATTATTATACCATGGATCTAATGCAGATATCTGACAAAAATGACCACTTATGCTAAAATACGTTTTAACAAGTTTGAAATTGTTTACAATGAAACTGTTTGTGAGATTTGGGGCTATTAGGTATACTTGTAAAAAATAGTTAAGGAGAGTTTTTATGAAGCAAAAAAGATTCAAATGGTGGCAGATCCTATTGGGAGCAGTCGTCTTAGTGATGGTGGGGAATTTGGTTTACGGCGCATTGAAAAAAAGTGAGCCTACCACTGAGAATAAGAAATATACAACGGTCAAGGTCAGCCAAGCAGCGCCATTGACTTATTCGGGGAAAGTTGAAGCTGTTAGAAGTCAAGTCTTAGTACCAACGTCAGGTAAAGCGCAAAGTGTGACCGTTCAAAACGGTGACCATGTGGAACAAGGACAAGCGGTGATGACGACTTTTAGCGAATCTTATGAAGAACAAGCAACAGAAGCCCGTCAAGCTTTGGCTAAAGCAAACCGTCAAGTCGGTCAGCAACAACAAGCAGTTGAACAAGCACAAAGACAGTTAGCTCAACTGAGTCGTGACGATGAAGGTTATACTGAAATGCAAAATCAAGTGACGACTGCGCGTAACCAACTTGAAGATGCTCGCGGGGAAGTGACGGATGCGCAAAATAAATTAAATACCCTCAATGGACGCGTTAATGGTACTGTTAATGCACCGTTTGCTGGGACAGTGATCGTTGAATACGATAAGACTGGGCAACCAAGTGTGATGCTATCTTCAGATGAGCTCCAGTTGAGCACCCAACTTTCAGAATATGATTATCCTAAGGTCAAAGTCGGCCAAGAACTCAAAGTAACGGCTCTAGCAACTAAACATGAACAAACGACCCAATTAGGCTACTTAGCCAATACACCTGCGCAAAATAGTAAGGCTAACGATTCCAAATATGAGTTGACCGCTCCATTAGACAGTACGAAATTTATGGCAGGTCAGACACTAAATGTAATGATCACCCAGACAGGAGTGCAAATTCCTAAGACCAGTGTCAAAGATGGTCACGTCTATGTGGTGGAAAATAAAAAAGCTAAGCGGATCGCAGTTACAGGAACGACATCTAATGGAAGTTTTATCGTTAAGAGTGGACTAAGTAAAGGCCAGCGGGTCATTGTCGATCCAGATAAGGGGTTAAAAGATGGAAAAACAGTTGAGACCAATGATTGAGCTAAAAAATATCAATAAGTCATATGTTCAAGGTACAAATAGCTATCATGTGCTCCACGATATCAATTTAACGATCGCGCAAGGTGAATTTTTGGCGATCATGGGCCAATCAGGTTCGGGAAAATCGACTTTGATCAATATTATTGGATTTTTGGATGATCAATTCGAAGGTACTTATTTCTACTATGAACATCCGATCCATGAATATACACGGGCTCAATTTTCTAGTTTGCGAAATCAAAATGTGGGATTTGTCTTTCAAAATTTCAAATTGATCCAAAATATTTCGATCGCAGAAAATGTCGGGCTTCCTTTATTGTATGCTGGACAAAAACGAGCCTATATCAAAGAGCGTGTCCGTGAGGTTTTAAAAGCAGTAGGTTTAGCGGGCTATGAGGATCAATTGCCTAAAAATCTTTCAGGGGGCCAACAACAGCGAGTGTCGATCGCCCGGGCGATCGTGACAAAGCCCAAATTTTTGATCGCAGATGAACCGACTGGTGCTTTGGATAGTGAAACATCTAAGGAGATCATGGCTTTATTCAAACAACTAAACCACGATAACGAGACAACGATCATCATTGTGACCCATGATCCGAATGTGGGGGCTCAGGCTGATCGCTTGGTACACATTTTAGACGGACGTTTGACAGAAGATGTAGACCATAAGCCAAAGGGGGATGCTAATGAAGTTCATTGAATTATTAAAGACAGCGTGGCAATCGTTAAAAGTCAACCCCAAGCGTAGTTTCTTGACAATGATCGGGATCATTATCGGGATCGCGGCTGTGATCACGATCATCGCTCTGGGAAATGGGGTCAAAAAGCAGATGATCGATAGCTTTAAGACGACTGGTAGTGGGGAACAGACAACAACGATCGAGTTTATGTCGACTGACCCAAATGCGGTCGGATTTAAGCCAAATGATATTTTAGCAATCGAACAAAACTTCTCGGGCAAAGTCCAAAAAGCTCAGATCGATACTAAAACGACTGGCATCCAAAGCTATGCTCAATTTGGTAATGCCACTGATACGAGAGTCACATTGGGCGTAACGACTAAACCGATCGCTGATTCCTTGATCGTAGAAGGCAAGAACTTTACGCAACAGACCTTTTTACAAGCTAAACCGCAAGTGTTGATCACTAAGGCGTTAGCTAAACGTGAATATAAGGATATTGAAAGTGCGATCGGCACACCGGTCTTTATCAATAACACCAATTATATCGTTGCTGGGATCTATCGCCAAAACCAGCTAGCCGAGGCGACCGAGCCAACTGCAGGTGACGTGATCGTGCCTAAAGAGGTTTACTTTGCTAATGGAACAAGTAAGACGCAAGGCAATAGTTTGAAATTGACGATCGCTAAAGGGGAAAATGCTTCTAAAGTAACTAATAAAGTCGTTGATTATTTGAAAAAGAATGCGACCGCTAAAGATCAAGGTGAATATAGTTTCTTTGATCTAGGAAGTATGTTAGAACAACTTTCGAAGGTGATGGATACCTTGACCCTATTCATCAGTGCGATCGCCGGGATCTCTTTATTTATCGCTGGGATCGGGGTCATGAATATGATGTATATCTCAGTTTCTGAACGTACACAAGAGATCGGGATCAGATTAGCGATCGGAGCCACTCCAAGTAATATCTTGTTGCAGTTTTTACTTGAAGCGATCATGCTGACTGTTAGTGGTGGCTTGATCGGCTTTGGCTTTGGTTGGCTCTTTGCGAATGCGATCGCAAAATTTATACCGGGCAACATCACAGCTGTGGTGACTTTCAATTCATTCTTATTGGCGTTTGGTGTCTCGACTGCAGTTGGGGTCATTTTTGGAATCTTACCGGCACGCCAAGCAGCTAATAAAAATTTGATCGATATTTTAAGATAAAACTAAAATGGCGCTTCCTTAAAAATATTGGGAGCGCCACTTTTGGTGGTTATCTTTTTTTACGCAAACCAAGCGAAATAAACCTAAAATAATTAGTGCAATAGTGAAGTAGATCCCATAATGGACCCCAGTCGTAAAGGCGGTAGCGGCTTTAGCACCTGGGTCGATACTTTCACCAAAAGTTAAAAGTAAGGTGGCTAAAGCAGTGGCAACTGCCCCCACGATCTGTTGTAAAGTATTCATGATCGTACTTCCATCAGCTGCTTGGGTACCGTTTAAGGCATTTAAGACATGGGTTTGTGCCGGTGACATTGCCAAAGGACAACCGATCATCAAAATGACGTGTGCTAAGATAACATAACAGGTCGTACTGGTGAAAGCTAACATTACAGCACCGATCAAGGCTAACGTAAAACCGATCTGTACGGGAGTCTTGGCGCCATTTTTATCGTAAAGGCGGCCGGCGATCGCGGAAACGATAGCATTTACGATCCCACCCGGTAACATGATGATCCCAGTCAAAGCAACTGAGATCAAGAGCCCATTTTGAATGTATTGAGGCAAAAGATACATTGCTGAGAGAATGATCGCAAAATCGATCATGACTAAACTGGCCCCAATACTAAAATCACTCAACCCAAAGATCACTAATTGACGGGTAGAAAACCATTTAGTCAATAAACTCGAAAAGGGTAAAACGATCCCGATCACTAACATATATCCGGTGACGAGCCATTGAGCACTAGCGGTTGAAATATTTAAGGCATAAATGAGTTGGGGTAAAGCGATATTCAAAGAAGTTTCTGAAAACGTCCCCACAAAAGCTCCGACTAAAACGCCGAGTATAGCTAGCATAGGACGTTTTACGGGGGCACGTGCTTGTTTACTTGTTGTTTCCAATTGATCGATCCTTTCTCTTATAAAGCGAAAACAGTGATTATCATAGCAAAGTAAACAAGTATTTCGTAAGTGATTTTTTAGTGAAAAAGATAAAAAAATTTAATGAAAAGATCCGAGTCCACCCAATAGGTAAACTCGGATCTAGCTATTTCCAATATTTTTCGATAAAAGCTTGGCGCCCACCAGCTTCTTCTAACTCAAAGCGAGCAGGATCTTTTTTGTAAAAATCTTGATGATATTCTTCAGCAGGATAAAAAGGTTGAGCATCTTCGATCTGGGTCACGATCGGTTTGTCAAAGCGCCCACTGTTTGCCAAAGCTGTCCGTGATCTCTCAGCGATCTTACGTTGTTTGGCGTCTTTGACGAAGATAACGGGGCGGTAGCTATCACCGCGGTCTTGGAACTGTCCCAGAGCATCAGTTGGATCAGTTTGGTTCCAGTAGATCTCAACTAATTGTTCATATGAAACTACGCTAGGATCAAATTCGATCAAAACGGCTTCGGTATGCCCAGTTGTTTGGGTCTTGACTTCTTCATAGGTCGGATCAACAGTATGTCCGCCCGTATAACCGGAAATAACTTTTTGGATGCCAGGATAAGTATCAAATGGTTTTACCATACACCAAAAGCACCCACCGGCAAAAATTGCTGTTTCTGTTTGCATAATAAAGATCACCTTTCTTAATTAGTTTAAAGTTCAACGCGGACGTCGCTTTCTAGGGGGAAGATTTTTAGTCGTCTTAGCATTGATCGTATTGGTGTCAGGGATAAATGACACATCGGTATCGATCACCCCGAATTTATAGCGCATCATGTCTTCGATATATTCGGCTAAATGATAACTTTCTAAAACATTCATATTTGCATTGACGATGATCACAACATCAACAGTGACTAAATTCCCATTATAATGTGCTTTTAGTTCATCAACTTCAGCGACCCCCTTGATGTTGTTGATCGCTTCTCGAAAAGCATTTTCTGCTTTAGGATCGAAATAGTCAGCTAGATTCAAGCTACTTTCCATAAAGATCCGCGCCCCAGAATAAAGGATAAAGCAGCCCACTAAGATACTTGTTGCCCCATCGAGCCAACTGATCTGAAATAATAGCGCGCCTGCGATCGAGATCAAGGTACCTAAACTGGTCAAAGCATCGCTCAAACTATCTTGCGCTGAAGCGATCAATGACGCATTTTGCAATTTATGGCCCCATTTTTTATTGTTATACCAGACTAATAACATGATCACACTAGCGATCCCAGCCCCAATTAAGGCGATCGGTTGTGGAACGACGCGTTTGGCAGGCGAAAATAAGCCCGTGATCCCTTGGATGATAACGCTCAAAGAGATCGCGATCATGACGATCCCAGTCACTAAAGTAAAGATCGTTTCATAACGAAAACGTGTGAATTGGATGCGCTGATCGTTACCTGTTTTGTGTAAAGAAAGTTTAGGTAAAGGAACGACACCCGCGATATCGTCGTCATCAATATCGCGGGCAATATGGATCCCGATCATTAGTAACGAGGTCGAAATGATCCCGGATAAATTGTTGAAAGCATCAGCCCGTAAAGTTTGTGAATGACTGATCGAGGCTAAGATCCACTCGATGATCGAGATCAAAAAATACGCACCAACGTTAAGACAAAGATGACGCATAGCAGCATTTAATTTAGTTAATTCTTTAGCTTGGACTTTTTCCCAATCTTCATATTCTTGTTTTAGATGTTTATCGACATCGCGCACTATAGGATCACCTCTTTTCGCTTGATTTTTAATTACATTATAATACAGATGAAAAACTACTGGTAGCTATTAGTTTTGTTTAAAGTGAAAAATTGATATATTTAAACCATGAGGTGAGAAAAGGTGACAAAGTTAGATGATATTTTACAGCTATACTCCACCGCAAAAATAAGCGAGCAGCCAGAGCTTACGCCAGAAAGTGTAAGTTTTATGTGCGAAAAAGGGTATTTGAATTTAACTAAAGCAGAACTAACTGCGAGAGAATTAGAATTGTTGCAGGTCATACTAGGAAAACCAGTCAAACACTACGATCCTTGGCAAGCTTTTTTATGTGGTCGGGGAAAAAGGCCTGTTATTAAAGGAAAAGTCCGCTTTATTTTGGGAAAGGTCGAATTCAAAAATTCAGAATTCTCGTTGACGACATGGAAAAAAGCTTTGCAAGAGATGTTTACGACGGAGATCTTAGCCTGTTTTCAGCTAAAAGATGATGAATTTGTCTTAGTTGAACAAGGCAGTGCCACTTCTTATGAAAGTGCGGATTTTTTAGGGATCGCCCAGAGCTTGGATGCCGAATTAAACACTAAGACTAAGTTTTTTATCGGCGATCCTTGGCCAGCTGAGTTTGATCTAGCCCAGTTATTTGCTGAAGAACAAGCAATATTTAAAAAAACTGCTGACAAAAATACAACGGTCATGACAGCTGCTAAAGGTGCATTAGACTATTTTACGCATCAAAGTCGTAAGCAAAGTTATCTTCTTAAAAGTTATCAAGAACTTTTTTTTAAAGAGCCACAGTTAAAAAAGATCATTCAAGCTCTATACCAGGCTCAGGGCAATACAACCCTTGCGGCCAAGAAGTTATATCTACATCGCAATTCGTTGCAGTATAAATTGAATCGTTTTGCAGCAGAAAGTGGCCTGGATGTAAAGCAGATGGATGACTTGCTGTTTTGCTATCTTTTGACTTTATGAATTTTTTGGTCAATGTGCACAAAAGATAGAACGTGGATCTGGGCACATTTTGCTAGTTTGAGAAAACGCTGCCAAATATAATAGAGTCATCAATAAGAAATGGATAGGTGAAAAAAATGGTCAAATTGGATTTAGATCACATTTATAAGAAGTACGATAACGCAGAAGACTATTCGGTAACAGATTTTGATCTACACATCAAAGATAAGGAATTCATCGTGTTTGTTGGCCCTTCAGGTTGTGGAAAATCGACGACTTTACGGATGATCGCGGGGTTAGAAGATATTTCTGAGGGCGAATTTAAGATCGATGACCGTGTTGTTAATGATGTTGCACCAAAAGATCGTGATATTGCGATGGTCTTCCAAAATTACGCACTTTATCCCCACATGACAGTCTATGATAACATGGCTTTTGGGCTTAAATTGCGTAAATATTCCAAAGAAGAGATAAAAAAACGTGTATCACATGCAGCTGATATTTTAGGGTTAACAGAATATCTACAACGTAAACCGGCTGCTTTATCTGGGGGACAACGCCAACGGGTCGCTTTGGGACGGGCGATCGTGCGGGATGCCCCGATCTTTTTGATGGACGAACCCCTATCTAACTTAGACGCTAAGTTGCGGGTCTCCATGCGAGCTCAGATCGCTAAACTTCATCAAGAATTGGGAACGACGACGATCTATGTGACCCACGATCAAACAGAAGCGATGACGATGGCTGATCGGATCGTGATCATGAAAGATGGTAAGATCCAACAAGTCGGTTCACCACAAGAAGTTTATGATGATCCAGCTAATGTCTTTGTCGGTAGTTTTATCGGAGCACCAGCGATGAATTTCTTTAATGTGACCGTTAAAGATGGCAAAGTTTATGATGACGCTAAGAACTTTGAGATCGAAGTTCCTGTCGGACGGTTAAAATTATTAAAAGATAAGGGATTTGATAATAAGAAAGTGATCATGGGTATCAGACCAGAAGATATTCACACCGAAAATGCTTTCTTGGAAACATTCCCGAACGCTAAGGTCGAAGCGACTGTGACAGTTTCAGAGCTATTAGGTGCCGAGTCCCAACTTTACAGCAAACTAGGGGAGACTGAATTTGTCTCTAAAGTTGATGCGCGTGATTATGTCAAGCCAGGAACAAAGATGATAATGGGCTTTGATCTCAATAAAGCACATTTCTTTGATCCAACGACCAAGATCAATTTGAATCGATGAGAAGGCGAAATTATGGGAAAATGGTGGCAAAGTGCGGTGATCTACCAGATCTATCCGCGTAGTTTCAAAGATACAAACGGTGATGGGATCGGTGATCTAGCCGGGATCATTTCCAAATTGGATTATTTAGAAAAGTTAGGTGTGACCGCGCTTTGGTTATGTCCAGTCTATCGTTCACCTAATGATGATAATGGCTATGATATCAGTGATTATCGTCAGATCATGCAAGAATTTGGGACGATGGCTGAGATGGAAGCCTTGATCAAGCAAGCTAAGCAACGTGGGATAAAGATCGTGATGGATCTAGTCGTCAATCATACTTCAGATGAGCATCAATGGTTTATCGAAGCAAAAAATGATCCCAAGAGCAAATATCGTGATTATTATATTTGGCGTGATCCTAAAGCCGGTAAAGAACCAACTGAACTAAAAAGTGTTTTTGGTGGTTCGGCTTGGGAATATGATGAACAAAGTGGGCAATATTATTTTCATCAATTCAGCCGCAAGCAACCCGATCTGAACTGGGAAAATCCGGTGGTTAGAAAAGAAGTCTATGAAATGATGAATTTTTGGGTCGCTAAGGGGATCGGTGGCTTTCGGATGGATGTGATCGATCTGATCGGTAAAGTTCCAGAAAAAAATATCACAAGTAATGGACCTAAGCTACATGAATATCTAAAAGAGATGCACCAAAATGTTTTGGCAGAGACTAAATTGGTAACTGTCGGGGAAACTTGGGGTGCGACCCCAGATATTGCTAAGTTATATTCTGATCCTAAGCAAAAAGAATTGAGTATGGTCTTTCAATTTGAACATGTTCAACTAGATCAATTTCCCAATAGACCCAAGTGGTTTACCAGACCGCTTTCTGTTGTTAAATTAAAGGAAGTTATCACTAAATGGCAAGTTGAGTTAGCTGATGTTGGATGGAACAGTCTATTTTGGAACAACCACGATCTTCCACGAGCGGTTTCTGCTTTTGGAGATGACGGGATCTATCGCGTTCAAAGTGCAAAGATGTTAGCGATCGTATTGCACTTATTAAGAGGAACTCCGTATATTTACCAAGGTGAAGAGATCGGGATGACGAATCTGAAATTTACCGATATCGCACAAATTGATGATATCGAGTCTAAAAATATGTATCAAGAATACAAAGCTAAAGGGTACTCAAATGAAGAACTCTTACAAATGATCTCACATAAAGGACGCGATAATGCACGCACACCAATGCAATGGGATGCGACCAAGAATGCTGGTTTTTCGTCTGCTAAGCCGTGGTTGGCGGTAGCACCTAACTATCAGACGATAAATGTCAAGGCTGCTTTGGCAGATAAGGATTCGATCTTTTATACTTATCAAAAATTGATCGCTTATCGTAAAAGCCACGAGGTGATCAGTATTGGTGATTATTCTTTGTTAGAAACTAAAGCAGAAGTTTTTGCCTATGTGCGTAGCTATGAAGGTCAAAGTGTTTTAGTCATCGCTAATTTCTCTAAAAACGTTCAAAAAGTAGCGTTACCTAAATATCAGATCCAAACACCATTTATCGCTAATTACGATAATAGTCCACGTGATCTGGCACAGTTAGAGTTACGCCCGTATGAGGCCTTAGCTTTTGAAATAACAGATCACTTATGATAGCTCTTGCGGTATGCTAGCGGGCTATAAGCGGTCTTTCGTTTGAATGCTTTAGAAAATGTAAAAGCATCTTTATAACCTACTTGACTGCTGATAGAATCGATCGGATCGGTCGATTCTATCAGCAGTTTTTTGGCGTGTGTGATGCGTAGGTCTGTTAAATATTGTTGGGGTGTTTGGCTTAAATAGCGTTTGAACAAGGTGTACAGATGGCTACGTGAAAGATGTAACTGAGCACAGATAGCGGAAATATTGATCCCGGTGGTATATGTCTTTTCCAAGAACTCTTTTGCTTGGAAAAAGGTACGTGAAGCGGTACTTTGACTGACCGCTTTATTGGCTGGGTATTCTTTTAAGAAAGTGGAAAGAAGGGCTAGGAAGTCACTTTGAAGCTGTAATTGTTCTGGGAGTGTCGGCATTTGGTGGAGCCTATCATAAAATGCTAACAATTCCTGACTGAATTTACTATTTTCAATATTTTTTAAGTAAAAATCAGGATAAAGTTTACTATTGACTAAAATATTTTCAAAATTGGTACTCGAAAAACCGATCCAAAGATATTCCCACGGGTCGGTAGCATCTGCTTGATAAAAACAAGGAACTGATCTAGGTAATAAAAAGAGATCGCCTGCTTTTAATTTAGTGAATTTCTTGCCAGCACTGGTAAAGACGCCTGAGCCTTTCAAGACGAGATGTAAAACATATTGGTCACGAGTGTTGTTTCCAGAAAATGCGTAGTTTGCTTTTGTCTGTTCACGACCAAAAAACAAAATTTTAAAGTCAAAATGTTCACTGTTTACAGTACTATATTCCGAATACATACGTTTTTTCCTCCATCATATGTCAAAATGTTTTGTGATAATTATGACATATTATAACACAGTTTTACCATTCTTTTTTACTAAAAAAATTTCTATAATAGCACTATAGAAAACGTTTACAATTTTTATCGATGAAAGGAAGAGAGCAAATGCGCTTATTTAAAGGATTATTAAGTGTTGTAGGTATTTTGGGATTAAGCGTTAGTTTAGCGAGCTGTGGCAATAATGAGCAGGCAGCCAAAACAAGCGATAAGGTCACGATCGAATATTTTAACCAGAAAAAAGAGATGTCGCCGACCTTAAAAGAGATCATCAGTGATTTTGAAAAAGAAAACCCAGATATCCATGTGAAGTTGACCGATGTTCCGAATGCAGGGACTGTTTTGAAGACACGTGTTTTAGCAGGTGATATGCCTGATGTGGTCAATATTTATCCACAAAATATCGATTTTCAAGAATGGGCTAAGGCGGGTTATTTTGAAGATCTTTCAGATCAAGGCTATTTGAAAAACATCAAAAATGATTTTGAAAAACGCTTTAAAGTAAACGGTAAAGTGTATAACGTTCCATTATCTACTAATGTTTATGGCTTTTTTTACAATAAGACAGCTTTTAAGCAATTAGGTGTCAGTGAGCCAAAGACTTGGGCTGAGTTTGAGAGCTTAGTCAAAGAATTGATCGCAAAGGGGCAAACACCTTTTGCGATCGCAGGTACAGAACCGTGGACGTTGAACGGTTATCACCAGTTAGCGTTAGCGACGGTGACTGGTGGAGGTAAACAAGCAAATGAACTTTTACGCTATTCAAAGCCTAACGCTTTAAAAGTCGATAATAAGTATCTCAAGGAGGATTTTGAACGCTTAGATCTTTTACGGATGAAAGATGCTGCGCAAAAGAATTGGCGTGGGGCAAGCTATAACGATGCAGTTGTTTCGTTTGCCTCACAAAAGAGTTTGATCATGCCCAATGGTTCCTGGGCGTTAGCGATGATCCAGCAACAAAAACCAGCTTTTGAAATCGGAACGTTTGCTTTTCCAGGTGATGAGCCTGGGCAAGAATTGACAGTTGGATCAGGGGATCTAGCTCTTTCGATCTCAGCAAATTCAAAAAATAAAGCGGCAGCCCAAAAATTTGTAGCTTATATGACGACTAAAAAAGCAATGCAAAAATATTATGATGTTGATGGAAGTCCCGTAGCTGTCAAGGGTGTCAAAGAAGCCGGCCCAAATTCACCGTTGTATGGTTTATCCAAGTTGGCCTTCACTAAACACCAAATGATCTGGCTAGCGCAAGATTGGACGAGTGAAAATGATTTCTTCAACTTGACGACTAATTATTTGATGAACGGTGACAAACAAGAGATGGTGGATTCATTGAATACGTTCTTTAATCCAATGAAAGTTTCTAATGATCGAGAGGGATAGCGATGAAACAACGAAAATTTATTGAGAAAAATTGGGGCTGGATCTTTTTATTCGTACCACTTTGCTTACAGCTGATCTTCTTTTATTTTCCAATGCTTCAAGGTGCATTTTACAGTTTGACGGACTGGACAGGGTTGACTTATAACTTTAATTTTGTCGGTTTAAAAAACTATGAGATCTTATTGGGAGATCAAAAATTTTTAAAAGCGATCGGATTTACTTTGATCCTGACGGTCTGCTTGATCGTAGGTGAGATCTGCTTAGGGATCGTGTTAGCTAAAGCTTTGAATTCAAAGATCAAGGGGAAAACATTTTTTAGAGCGTGGTTCTTTTTCCCAGCGGTCTTATCAGGTCTGACAGTCGCGTTAGTCTTTAAACAGTTGTTCAACTACGGACTCCCAACACTTGGTAGACTGTTAGGCCTTGAATTCTTAGAGACGAGCTTATTGGGGACACCAGGTGGAGCTGTTTTTGCAGTGATCTTTGTCCTCTTATGGCAAGGGATCGCAATGCCAGTGATCATCTTTTTAGCGGGCTTACAAAGTATTCCAGAAGAGATCAGAGAAGCTGCTAAAGTTGATGGCGCAAATCGGCACCAGATCTTTTGGAAGATCGAATTGCCTTACCTATTACCAAGTATCTCGATCGTCTTTATTATGGCGCTCAAAGCAGGTCTGACCGCCTTTGATCAGATTTTTGCGATGACAAGTGGTGGTCCAAGTGATGCCACGACTTCTTTAGGATTATTGGTCTATAACTATGCCTTTAATAATAATCAATACGGATATGCCAATGCGATCGCGCTCGTTTTGTTTATCTTGATCGCGATCGTCTCCTTTATCCAGATCAAGATCTCAAGTAAATATGAAATCGATAAGTAAGGAGGAGAGATCATGGGAGAAAAAAATAACCGTAATTTTTGGAGCTATCTTCTTTTAGTAAGTGGTGGGATCTTGATCTTATTGCCACTACTTTATACAGTTTTGAGTTCATTTAAGACGACTAAGCAGATCATGGATAATTTCTTTGCTTGGCCTGATCCTTGGACGCTAGACAACTACAAACGTCTCTTTAGTGATGGGATCGGGGATTATTTCTTAAATTCAACGATCGTAACGATCTTATCCATCGTGGTAGTCATGATCTTTGTTCCGATGGCTGCTTATTCGATCGCACGAAATATGTCTAAAAAGAAAGCTTATAGCATTATGTATCTGTTATTGATCTTAGGGATCTTTGTTCCATTTCAAGTTATCATGATCCCGATCACGGTAATGATGAGTAAGCTCGGTTGGGCTAATATTTGGGGGTTAGTATTGCTATACCTTACTTATGTGATCCCACAAACATTGTTCTTATATGTCGGTTACATCAAAATGAGTATTCCAGAGGGACTAGATGAAGCGGCCCAGATCGATGGTGCTAACAAGTTTACCACATATTTTAAGATCATCTTTCCGATGTTAAAACCGATGCATGCTACAACTTTGATCATTAATGCTTTGTGGTTTTGGAATGATTTCATGTTACCGTTATTGATCTTGAATAAAGATAGTAAATTATGGACTTTGCCACTATTCCAATACAACTATACTGGTCAATATTTCAACGATTACGGACCAAGTTTTGCTTCGTATGTGATCGGGATCATTACGATCACGATCGTCTATTTGATCTTCCAAAAAAATATTATTGCCGGTATGAGTAACGGTGCTGTTAAATAGAATGGAGTAATGTAGATGAAATTAGAAAATAAAATGATGCTGATCACATATGCAGATAGTTTAGGCGAAAATTTGGCCGATCTGCAAAAAAATTTAGCGACTCACTTCAAAGATGCCGTTGGGGGCATACATTTACTGCCATTTTTTCCTTCAACAGGTGATCGTGGTTTTGCTCCAGTCGATTATACAAAAGTCGATCCCGCTTTTGGGGCTTGGGACGATGTTGAAGCGTTAGGTGAAAAATATTATCTGATGTTTGATTTTATGATCAATCATATCTCACGGCAGTCAAAATACTATAAAGATCTTCAAGCCAATAAAGATGAAAGTCCGTATCGTGACTTATTCTTGAGCTGGGATAAATTTTGGCCTAAAGGACGTCCGACTAAAGAAGATGTTGATCTGATCTATAAGCGAAAAGACCGTGCGCCTAAACAAAAGATAACCTTTGCTGATGGTAGTAGTGAATACTTGTGGAATACTTTTGGAGAAGAGCAGATCGATCTAGACGTTAAAGCAAAAGTAACAAAAGAATTTATCAAGCAAACACTTTATCAATTGATAAAACATGGGGCAACGATCATTCGTTTAGATGCATTTGCCTATGCTATAAAAAAACTTGACACAAATGATTTCTTTGTCGAGCCTGAGATCTGGGAATTATTAGATGAAGTTCAAGCGATCGTAGCTAAAAAAGGTGCGGTGATCTTACCAGAGATCCATGAACACTATACGATCCAACGGAAATTGACGCAACATAACTACTTTACGTATGATTTTGCTTTACCAATGGTCGTGTTATATACGCTTTATAGTCAAGATGCGACTCGGCTAGTTGAATGGTTGAGCGATAGTCCAATGAAGCAATTTACGACGCTTGATACTCACGATGGGATCGGTGTTGTCGATGTCAAAGATATTTTGACAGATGAAGAGATCGAGCTTACGACTAATAAACTTTATGAGATCGGGGCTAATGTCAAACGTAAATATTCAACAGCTGAATACAATAATTTAGATATTTATCAGATCAACACGACTTATTATTCAGCTTTAGGTGATGATGATAAAAAATACTTTATCAGTCGCTTGATCCAAGCTTTTGCACCAGGGATCCCTCAAGTTTATTATGTCGGGCTTTTAGCAGGAAAAAATGATATTGAATTATTAGAAAAAACAAAAGAAGGGCGTAATATCAATCGTCACTATTACAGTAATGAAGAAATCGCGCGCGAAGTGAAACGCCCCGTCGTGGTAGCTTTACTTAAATTATTTACCTATCGCAATCGTTCAAAAGCATTTGAATTAGATGGAAAGTTTGAGATCACAACATCTGCTAAAAATAGCTTTAATATTAAGCGTACCAGTGCTGATGGACAAACAGTAAGTGAACTAAAGGTCGATCTAGCGACTTATAGCTACGAAGTCAAAGAAAATGGTCAAAAAATTACTTTCTAAGATACTTTACAGTTTGGAAAACATCAACTACAATGAAAGTAACCTTCGCTGAACGGTAAGTAGTAGTGAGTCACCTAACAGAGAGGCATCGATTAGCTGAGACGATGCACGACTTTATGAATTGGATGCCGCGAGAAGACAACTAGATAAGTAAATGAGCGGCATTTTTGCAAGTTAGGTGGCACCACGGTAATTCGTCCTAATATCTTTATGGTATTAGGGCGTTTTTTAGTATCTGACCTGTTTAAACGCTCAGGTTAAGGAAGGAAAATATTATGGCAAAAGATATTATTTTGACGGGGGATCGTCCCACAGGTAAATTGCATATCGGACATTATATCGGTTCACTAAAAAATCGAGTTGAGATGCAAAATACGGGTAAATATGACACCTTTATCATGATCGCTGATCAACAAGCATTGACGGATAATGCTCGCGATCCAGAAAAGATCAAAAATTCATTGATCGAAGTCGCCTTGGATTATTTGGCAGTAGGTATCGATCCTACTAAATCAACGATCTTTGTGCAATCACAGATCCCTGCTTTAGCAGAATTAAACCTATATTATTTGAATTTAGTTACTGTTTCACGTTTAGAACGCAATCCGACTGTTAAAACAGAGATCGCGCAAAAGAACTTTGAACGCTCGATCCCAGCTGGCTTTTTCACTTATCCTGTGAGTCAAGCAGCTGATATTACTGCGTTTAAAGCTAATTTGGTCCCAGTAGGTGATGACCAAGAACCAATGTTGGAACAAACCCGTGAGATCGTACGTAGTTTTAACTCGATCTATGGCAAAGAAGTTTTAGTCGAACCACAAGGGGTCTTTCCACCTAAGGGATCTGGGCGTTTACCAGGGCTTGATGGTAACGCTAAGATGAGTAAATCTTTAGGCAATGCGATCTATTTAGCTGATGATGCAGATACTTTACGCAAAAAAGTAATGTCGATGTACACTGATCCTAACCACATCCATATTGAAGATCCTGGGCAGATCGAAGGTAATATGGTCTTTACGTATTTGGATATTTTTGATCCAGACAAGCAAAAAGTAGCTGAATTAAAAGAACATTACCAAGCTGGTGGTCTTGGGGATGTGAAGATCAAGCGTTACTTAAACGAAGTACTCGAAGCAAACTTAGGACCGATCAGAAAACGCCGGGAAGAATTCGCTCAGGATATCCCTAGTGTTTATGCAATGCTAAAAGAGGGTAGCCAAAAAGCAAATGCGGTAGCAGAACAAACTTTAGCTGAAGTGCGGGCTGCTATTGGGGTAAATTATTTTGATTAATGAAAAAGACTGGCTGGTGTCAGTCTTTTTTGTAAGAAAAATATTTATATTAATGATTTCTGAGAAAAATGTGATAAGATAAAGGTACTTAAATAAGTCGAGGTGTGGAATTTGAAAAATTTAGTGATGCTTGATTTTGGTTCTAATTCGACGCGCATGTCGATCACACAGATCGCGCCTGATGGTAGTTTCAAGGAGGTCAAACGAGCTAAGGAGATGACGCGTTTAGCTGAAGGGATGGGGCAAAGCGATGGTCAAAAGATCTTGCAACCGCAAGCTATTCAGCG
This sequence comes from Ligilactobacillus murinus, assembly GCF_003288115.1. Classification (NCBI taxonomy): domain Bacteria; kingdom Bacillati; phylum Bacillota; class Bacilli; order Lactobacillales; family Lactobacillaceae; genus Ligilactobacillus; species Ligilactobacillus murinus. The sequence continues at coordinate 142,664 of NZ_CP023565.1, forward strand.
GACCTTAGGTGCATTGTTGAAATTTAAAAAAATTTATCGCGACCTGCCTAACGTGTCAGTTCGTGGGATCGCCACAGCAGCTGTGCGTGAGGCGCAAAACCAAAGCGAATTTTTACAACAAGTCAAGGAAGTTACGAATATTGATGTTGAAGTGCTTTCAGGAAGTTCAGAAGCCTATTATGATTATCTAGCGGTGATCAATACTTTGACTGTCAAAGATTGCGTGATCTGTGACATGGGTGGGGGGAGTTTTGAATTAGTTGTAGTTAAAGATCGAAAAGCCATGAATTATATCAGCATTCCTTATGGGGCTGTCAGTTTGACTGAGAAATTTCATGCGGCTGATAAGATCAGTGCTCGCGACCTTTTTTCTTTTAGCCGCTTTTTAAATTATAAGTACCATCAGCTCCCTTGGTTAAAGGAAGGAAAAGGGTTGCCCCTAGTTTTATTAGGCGGAGCCAATCGCACCGTTGCGCGCCAAGAGTTACTACGGTCGGGTAAAGATGAATTTAAGCAGATCCACGGGTTGAAATTATCTACGTATATGTTTTTAGAGACATATACAGATTGGCTCGGTAAAGATGTTATGCAAAGAAAAGCCGTTTTGGGAAGCGAGGCCCCTAGAGCAGATATCATCATAGGTGGTCTGACGCCAGTTGCCTTTTTGTTAGAATACTTACAGATCCCTGAAATTATTTTTTCAGAAAGTGGCGTGCGTGAAGGTGTCTTATATTCGATGTTACAAAAATAAAACGATCCACTGCTATGAAATTTATGGCAGTGGATCGCTTTTTAATTTAAGGTCAGATCCTTGGTGAAATATTTTTGTGAAAGCTCAGCGATTTTTTCGGTAGAGCGCAACTCATTGATCCCTTCCGTTAAAGTTTCGTTTATCTTGGGATGATTATGGGTGATAAAACTCAAAGACAGTGCTAAGACGTTAGGATCTGAGATGCGGTGCAAAACAGCATTTTCTTCAGCCTTGGTAGCCGTGGTCGGGGCTTTAGCTAATGTGGGCTCAGCTTTTAAGAGGGCATGGTAGCTGTAGTCACTTAGGATCCCAGCTGATATTTGCGTTTTTTCCAGGGCTTCTAGCAGTTTTGTTGGATCAGCAAAAACGACGGGCTTTAAACCAAGTTCTTTTAGGAGAGCTTGTTGTTGGGCACTTTTTAGCAGACCAACTTTTTTATGCAACATTTTATCTAGTTTTTTTGTCTTAGAATCGTGGCGGGTAAAGAGAATATTTTTAGGGTAGAGAAAAGCTTTGGTACTTTGATAACTCTTAGAAAAATTAGCTTTATCACCTAAGATGAAGTCGATCTGCCCCTTTTTTAAAGCAGTCCGCATTTTTTCTTGGCTCGAATAAGCTTTGAAGTTTATCTTGGTGTCAGTGACCTCTTCTAATTGATGGGCTAATTCGATAGAAAAGCCTTGCCAATTTTGATCATTTTTATAGCTGTAGGGCTTATCATTTTCCAAGATCCCCATGGTAAAAGAAGAGCGTGCTACAACTACATTTGATCTTAAATTTAGGCAAAATAAGCCTAGAAAAGTACTGAGCAGTAGTAGATAGAATTTTTTTTGCTTTGACATTTGAGCCACCTCATGTTTTTTAGAAAATACCTAGTGTTCATGGTTAATATTATAGCAGAATGGTAGCGTTTAAAACATATTAAGGTAAAACTGGCTCAAAAACTTGCTGAAATGTTCTGAGATATGTTAATTTAACAGGATGAAAGGGTTTTAGGAAAAATTAATTATTTTAACTTAAGTTTTGTAGCAATTTATTCTGTGAATTGTGAAAGGAGAAAATTATGTCTAAGTCAAACCGCTCGAAGTGGCAAATAGGTGAGCAAAAACAGCGATTTGCGATCAGAAAATTCTCACAGGGAGTTTGTTCTGTTTTAGTTGGGACGATATTTGTTTTCGGGACTCCTGCAGTTATCCAAGGAGATGAAATAGTAGCTACTCACATCGGAACAAAGAAAAAAGAACAGTATCAGATCAAATTTCAGCATGTAACTGAGGCTAGCTTGACCTCAGAACAAAGAGCAAAAGTTATTTATGATAATCCACCTAAGACTAAAGTCAGCAGTGATCAAGTTTATTATCTAGTTTATCGTCCGGTGGCAACGCAGCATTTACCACAAACGGGAGAACTTGAAATGCCTTGGGAACTAGGGGCGTTTGGAGCTGGTGCACTGATCATGGGGCTAGGAGTACTTCCAAGACGGGGACGTAAATATCGCTTTTTGACAGCTATAATTGTGGCTTCAACTGTAGTAGGAGTAGGAAGCTCGGTGGTTAGTGCTAGTCCAAGTTTTGCCGAGTTAAGCAATTATGACCGAGCTTATTTGGTAGCAGAAGATGAAGAGCTACCAGAAATAGCAACACAACATGTTGGTTATCAATATATTGGCTATCTTCTAGTTAGTGATATCAAGCATCATGAAGAGTCAGTACCGACTACACGACCAGTTACAGAAAAATTAGTTCCAAATAGTGATAAAATATCGAACACTGACTCACCAGTAACTGGAATGGATAAACCAGAAAATCCTGAAGAAACAACACAAATAGTGGATAAAGAAACCAAGACTGAGCCAGTGGGATACGAAACCCAGTATGTAGCAGATCCAGAGTTACTTGAAGGAACAACAAGCGTACGAACGCCGGGTCAAGCAGGTGAGCGTACGATCGTGTATGAAGTGACACGCGATGCCACAGGAAAAGAAATAAGTCGCGTAGAAAAGAGCAACACTATAACGAAAGCGCCAGTGACAGAAGTGGTCGCCCAAGGTACAAAAGTCAAAGAACCAGCAGAATCGAAAGTAACGGTAAGCGAAGAAACCAAAGTCGAGTCAGTGGGCTATGAAACACAGTATATAGAAGATCCAGAGTTACTTGAAGGAACGACAAGCCTACGGACGCCAGGTCAAGTGGGCGAGCGCACGATCGTGTATAAAGTGACACGTGACGCCACAGGAAAAGAAATAAGTCGCGTAGAAAAAAGTAACACTATAACGAAAGCGCCAGTGACAGAGGTGGTCGCTCAAGGTACAAAAGTCAAAGAACCAGCAGAACCAAAAGTGACGGTAAGCGAAGAAAGCAAAGTTGAATCAGTGGGCTATGAGACCCAATATGTGGCAGATCCAGAGTTACTTGAAGGAACAACAAGCGTACGAACGCCGGGTCAAGCAGGCGAGCGCACGATCGTGTATGAAGTGACACGTGATGCCACAGGAAAAGAAATAAGTCGGGTAGAAAAGAGCAACACTATAACGAAAGCGCCAGTAACAGAAGTGATCGCCCAAGGTGCAAAAGTCAAAGAACCAGCAGAACCGAAAGTAACGGTAAGCGAAGAAAGCAAAGTCGAGTCAGTGGGCTATGAGACCCAATATGTGGCAGATCCAGAGTTACTTGAAGGAACAACAAGCGTACGAACGCCGGGTCAAGCGGGCGAGCGCACGATCGTGTATGAAGTGACACGCGATGCCACAGGAAAAGAAATAAGTCGCGTAGAAAAGAGTAACACTATAACGAAAGCCCCAGTAACAGAAGTGGTCGCCCAAGGTGCAAAAGTCAAAGAACCTGAAGAACCGAAAGTAACGGTAAGCGAAGAAAGCAAAGTCGAGTCAGTGGGCTATGAGACCCAATATGTGGCAGATCCAGAGTTACTTGAAGGAACAACAAGCGTACGAACGCCGGGTCAAGCGGGCGAGCGCACGATCGTGTATGAAGTGACACGCGATGCCACAGGAAAAGAAATAAGTCGGGTAGAAAAGAGCAACATTATAACCAAAGCGCCAGTAACAGAGGTGATCGTACGAGGGACAAAGCCAAAAACCACAGTGGCAGAAGAAGTTTTGGTGGAGAAGATCCCATATACAAGTGAGATCCAAAGCGATCCCGAACTTTTTGTTGGGACAACAGTTGTCAAAACAGCGGGTCAAGCAGGTGAGCGCACGATCGTGTATGAGGTGACGCGCGATACTAATGGAAAAGAGATCGCACGTGTAGAAAAGAGTGATGAGATCACCAAAGTACCAGTAAATGAGGTCGTTGCTAAAGGAACTAAGTTATATGCTAAACCATTAGTCGAGCTTGCTAGCACAGATGAGTCTGTTGATAATAGAGTAGCCACTGTTAGCTACACTGTAACTGATCCTAATAAGAAATTACAGGCTATAAAAGTAAGCTTATACAAAGAAAATGAAAAAATAACTGAAAAATTAGTTGATCTGACTACCTTAACGACGACTTTTGCTGATTTAGCTTACAATACGAATTATCGACTCGAAACAGAGTACACTTATGATATTGGTCAAGGTGATCAGACTGAGAACTTAAAACCGATCACGGTGGAATTGACACCTAAAAAAGTTGAGCTGAAAAATGTTGATAATATCAGCTTATACCAATTAGGAAAAAATGGTGGTCTAGAGTTAGTCTCTAGTTTAGCTGAGTTGCCAACTGATCCTAATAAATATGTTGCTAAGATCGTGTCACGCCAACAAAAAGATTGGTATTTACCGGTCACTTCATTTGAAGAGATCAAGCTAGGTGAAAAGACTAAGTATCAAGCTACGATCGCGACCCCCGAATTGGTGACTTATCAAGCTGACAAACGTGATTTTTCTACGGGACACACTTTTTTGATCGATAAGACAGAAGTTTCAAATGAATACACCAACTTTGCTGAGTTGATCAAGGCGATAAAAGCTGATCCAACGGGAGACTTTATCCTCGCGGCCGATTTGGATGCTCTAGGCTTTGCTAGCTCAGATGCAGATTATATCACTGAGACGTTTAGCGGAACTTTGCGTAGTAAAGCTGGTAATTCCTATACGATCTCCAATTTAAATAAACCACTGTTTAATGTGGTCAAGGGTGCAACGATAGCAAATATCTTGTTAGAAAATGTTGCGATCACTGATAATGTTGCTAACACTGGTAGTTTAGCCCGTATCTTAGATGGGGCTTTGATCAGTGATGTCAATATAAAAGGTACGATCGCTTCAACACAAACAACTGGTGGCTTAGCAGCACGTATCAAAAATAATACTCAGATCTCACGAGCATCATTTACTGGTACGATCACCTTGACAGGTAATGCTTATGATCAAGGTGGTGGTTTAGTTGGATATGCTGAAAATTCTAGGATCGCGCGTAGCTTTGCGGATGTTTATCTGACAGCTAAGGTCCATAATACCAATGATAATGTTGGTGGCTTAGTCGGACGTTTGGCAAGTGGCGTGGTCGAAAAGAGTTATGCTACAGGGACGATAAAAAATGATGGTCTAGTAAAACGTGCTGGTGGTCTGATCGGAAGTGCTTGGACAAACGGACGAGTTGTTGATGCGATAAGTGCAGTTAAGATGGAAAATGGTTATATTTTCCACGGTGATATTGATTTCAAAAGGCCACCTCATCAAAAGACATACTATGTTTCTGAGGTCGCAAGTGGTCTGACTAATGATTATCCGGCTGCGATCACTGAAGCGACCGCCAAGGAAATGCTCCAAAATTGGCAAGTCGCTGCTCCAACATGGAAAGCTGCGACCGTAGCTCAAATTATCGATTATTCGCAACTACCAAATTATCAAGCTGAGCGCGAATTAGTCTACAGAAATATGGAAAAATTACTGCCATTTTATGATCGGTATACTATTTTGAAATATGGAAATAAAGTCTTACCAAGCGATAAACTTTATACGACCGCGTTGACGGCAGTTGTCCCAATGAAAGCTGGAAAAGTGGTTGGTGATTCAGTCGTTGATCCGGGCCAATTGACGAGCTTGTTGCTTCATTTTGCTGATGAAACGGTGACCCAAGTAGCACTTGAGTCCTTAGGTGAGTATAAACAAACTAATATCAGTGAATACCAATTTGCTAATGGACTACTCTACACACCATATCAATTGGGTGGAGCGTGGAATGATCTACTCACAGAAGTCGTTACTGCTTACCAAACATTGGACTATTATGCTGCAGAAACAACGGCAAGTTTGGCTCTACAGCCAGCAGAAGATAGTTTGAAGAAGGCTAAAAAAGCAGCCCTTGAAAATTATCAAAAAATGCATCCAACTGAAGTGTTGACGGCTGAAAAAACTGCTGCGATCGAAGCTAAAGCGGCAGAGCAATTGCGGATCGAACAGCTAAATGAGTTGTATCTTCAAGATGCATTTGCCAAAGTCCAAAAAGATATCAAAGCTCAATTGGGTTCTTTGACGACTTCAATGGCTGTTGTTGATCTAACTTCTGCGGTGATCCGTGAAGATCTCAAGCAGAGGTTAGAAGCTAAGAAACTAGAATTGACACTAGCGTTGGCTTATTTGGAACGGTTATATCACATCAATTATGGTGAGTTAGATCTGCATGCGCTCGCGGCTTATTATCCAGATTTTTACGGTAAGAGAGTAGATATTTTATCATGGTTAAGTGACTTTTCTAAGCTGGGAACAAAATTAGCGGTCAAAAATAATTATGCGACATATGCAGCCCTTTTTAGCCCGCTGACAGGTGATCAAGATGTCGTTACCTATTTAGAGCATAATCGCCGTTTGTTTGCCCCACAGTTAGATGACAACACGTGGTTCAAGGGAGCGACTAAAGCGTATGTTTATGAAGCAGCATCTAAACAAGTGCCTGATGCGACAGTTCAGATATATGATCGTCTGAAGGGCAAAAATCGTTTGGAATATCGAAACTATCTCTTACCGCTTCTGAACTTAAGTGAGAAAAATATGTTTATGTTCACGACGATGACAACAGTTTCATTTGGTATCTATGAGCGTTATATCGATGAAGCACTTAAAAGTGATCCGACTGTGTATGCAGCTAAACAAGCCAATATTGATCGAGCTGTCGATAAGTATGCACAGATCATGGCGGATTACTATGATACTTGGTATCGTATCGTCGATGATAAAGTGAAAGATCAATTGCTCACACGCGATATTCCGCTCTGGGATGGATATTGGATCATCGATAATACAAAAACAGGCAATTGGAAGAATCGCTGGGTCGATAAGTTCGATAAAACGGTATCTGGGGTTTATGAGTTCTTTGCTCCAGTGGGTAAGATGTATGCGCCTAATGGAGTCGGGGCCTATGCAACTGGTTCATTAGTCCATTTTGTAGTTGATGGCCAGTTGAGTGATTATGGTGTAGCTGTAAGTTCTCATGAAATGACGCATAATCTAGATGGAGCTGTTTATTTTAATGGCTATGGTCGTCGCCAAGAGATGGGAGCTGAGACTTTTGCGATGGGGCTACTAGAAGTGCCTTCTACTCCAGGACAGGGGCAATATGGCTTGAACTTGGCTTTTGATTGGTCAAATAAAAAGAATTTGACACAAGCAAGTAGTTTTAGTGATTTTACTTCGAGTGCAGATCTCAAACGCTATATGAAAGGTGTTTTTGATGTTACCTACCTACTTGATTATGCGGAAGCCCAAGCGATCATAGCGATGAGCAATGACGATCGGCGTCAATATCTGCGCCAGATCACTTATGATACGAATGCTAAACAAGATAAGATCACTAATAGTGGTCTGACTTATGCTGAAAGTATCAAACTGACAAATTGGGAAAGCCTGATCGATAATAATATCGTTGTTGCACGCAGTCTTAGTGGTGGAAGTTATGGTAAGAACACTTATATGACAGTTCCATTGTACGCTCCGATCTATGCTGGACTTCAAAACAATAACGGCAGTGTTGGGGGCTTGCTCTTTAGAAAGACAGCTTTTGAACTCTTAGCAGATCGTGGTTGGGAAGATGGCTTTATCCCGTACGTTTCCAACCAATATAAAAATCAAGCTGAAGCTGAAGGCGAGGTCTTTAGCGATGCTTATATCTTTAAACAGATCTGGGGCACAGAGTATGCAAATTATGCTGAATTCAAAAAAGCGATGTTCAATGAACGGATCGCTAAAAAAGATAATTTAAGAGCGATCACGATCACGTACAACAAGAAACAAGAAACGATCGATTCGTTTGCTAAGTTACAGACGCTGATGGATCAAGCAAGTGCAGCTGATATGTTATTGATGCGTGCGGGTAAGCGAGCTGTCAACGTAGATAATCTAAAGAAGGCGATCATGGTCGAATATCATGCTCTGACTGATAGTTTTAAGACTTCGATCTTTAACTGAGATATTTTTGAGCAAGGGAGCAATTTCCCTTGCTTTTTTGGTTTGTTACTTGTGTTTTTAAGTGATAATGCTTAAACTAAAAGGGTCTAACGGATAACAGAATAGAGATCTGAGGAAATATATTATGAACGGATTTAACAAATACTATCAAAAAGATCGCCAGACACGGCTAGACATTTTAGTACAACAAAAAAAATTGACGCAAGCTGAAGTGGACTCTTTGATAGATCCCAAACTTGATCTTACATTGGGGGATACGATGATCGAAAACTTTATCACGCAGTATCAGATCCCGGAAGGTTTAGCGTTGAATTATGTCATTGATGGAAAAGAATATCTGATCCCAATGGTGACTGAAGAGCCATCGGTGATCGCAGCTGCCAGTCATGGAGCTGCGATCGTCAAGCGAAGCGGAGGTTTTACAAGTGAACTAAAAGAACGCTTGATGATCGGGCAGATCGTCATCGAACAGGTCAAAGACGCCACTAAATTGGCCCAAGAACTTGAACAAAAGCAAGCTAAATTACTTCAATTAGCTAATGAAGCTCATCCATCGATCGTTTGTCGCGGGGGTGGTGCCCGTGAGATCAAAGTGCGGATCTTAGCTCCAGATCTGATCTCGCTTGATTTGCTCGTCGATGTTAAAGAAGCAATGGGCGCTAATATGTTGAATACGATGTTAGAGGCTTGTGCGAGTTATTTGCGAACTGAACTTGATACAGAGATCTTGTTGAGTATTTTATCCAATTATGCGACCCGCTGTTTAGTAAAAGTCACTTGTGAGATCCCGGTTTCTGAACTGACTAAAGGCGAGTTAGCAGGAGAAAAAATCGCACAAAAGATCGCAACAGCTAGCCGGTTAGCTCAGCTTGATCCTTATCGAGCCACAACGCATAATAAAGGGATCATGAATGGGATCGATGCAGTCGTGATCGCCAGTGGTAATGACTGGCGGGCGATCGAAGCCGGAGCGCATGCTTATGCAACGCGTAATGGTAGTTACCAAGGCTTGAGTACTTGGCAAGTCAAGGGTGATAAGTTGATCGGTGAACTAGAATTGCCGTTGCCCCTAGGATCAGTTGGTGGCTCGGTCTCGATCGTACCTTTAGTGAAACTTAACCATCGACTTTTAGAATTACAAGATGCTAAAGAATTAGAGAAGATCGTGGCTGCGGTTGGCTTAGGACAAAATTTAGCAGCGCTATATGCCTTAGTGACTGATGGGATCCAAAAGGGCCATATGAAGTTACAATTAAAAAGCTTAGCAGTCGCAGTGGGAGCCAGCCCGAGTGAAGTTTCAGCTGTCGTAGCGGGATTATTAGCTAAAAAAGCGCGTGATTCTGCTACAGCTAAGCAGATTTTAGAAGAGATAAGAGGAAATGATCATGAACAAAAATGATTTGACAACTAAAACACAAGAATTGATCGCCCAAGTTGAGGAGAAATTCCCCGCTGGAGTCGAGATCGAATTTAAAGAACCAAAAAAAGTGGGCTATTTACGCCATGATCAAGCCCAACACTATTTACATGGGGGCAAATTAAAAGTTGATGTTTATGATCAGACCGATCCAGATTATACAGTCGCGCATGAATTGTTGCACTTTTTATTGATGCTAGACAAGACACCACAAGTAGCATTTAATTTGACGACTGGCGATACGAATAAAGATCATAAATTTATGCTAGCCGGGATCGACCTATATGATACGGTCTTACACACTAAAGTCTATGCTAAACAGCGAAAATTAGGTTTTGTAGATGACAGGATCGAAAAGTTATATCTAAAAGGTGTTTTAGCGATCTTAAAGCCTGAGCCAAAAGGAAAACGCGATGAATGGATGGTCTTACGGACGGTAACGTTACTAGATGCTTTGGTCTTTTTTGCTGATGATCTAGCACAAGTATTGCCGGAATTGGAAAAAAACTACCCGCTCTCCTTAGCTGCTGCTCAAAAACTCTATGCAGTCATGACAGAAAAGTCACTTAAGACGGCTTTTGAAGTGCGACGTGGTGTGGTACGTTTATGGAAATCATTTGATAAACAACTCAGCGAATGGAATTTATTACCTATGCACTTAAATGATTTCATCACAATAACACCTGTTTTGAGTGAACGGCAATTACGCTTGGAAACAAGTGCACTATTTGAATTTTATCATACACCTTGGCAAGAGAATTTGACGTTTAAATCAGCCTATGTTGGTCGCTTTAAGGTCGATGGCCAAAATTCATTTATCTTACCAGACCTAGGTGAAAAACCTGCTGAAAAATTTAAAGAACTCTATGCGATGCCAGTTACTAAACTTTTAGCCACTCTAGGTGTAGACTACTTATTACGTTAATAAAAAGAAGGTATTTCAATGTATCAAAAAAACTTTAAATATCCTGATACTAAGGCACATGAATTTGTGATCGCACGCTTAGCTAAACGCGGTGTCAGTTTAGATGAATTGGCTAAGTTGGTTTATGAGACCCAAAAGGACTTTGAATTAGGCTTGACCTTAGAAGAATGCAAAAAAGATGTCAATGATGTGATGCACAAGCGGGAATTATTGAATAATGCAATGGTCATGTTAGAGCTCGATCGTTTGACAGAAGAAGGAAAAGTAGCCTCACCATTGGCCGAGATCATCGAAAATGATTCGGGAGTTTTTGGGGTCGATGAAACTTTAGCATTACAGATCGCCAATATCTACGGTACGATCGGAGCTACCAATTTTGGGTATTTTGACCGCGTAAAATCTGGGATCATCAAGAAATTCGATACGAGCCCCGAACACGTCAACACCTTTATCGATGATCTTTTGGCCGCGATCGTAGCCGCTACTTGTGGCAAAATTGCACATAAATATGCCTAGTCCCTGTTTTTTTGCTTGAAACGGCTAATAATAGGTACGTGGTTATGTTATACTATTTTTATTGAAAATTTGACGATGATAAACTTGCACTAATAGCAGTTTTAAGCGAAAGGAAATGACTAGTTAATGGCTGATAAACAGACATATTACATTACAACGCCGATCTATTACCCATCAGGAAAGCTACACATCGGTAACTCATATACAACGATCGCTTGCGATGTTTTAGCACGCTACAAACGTCTGCAAGATTTTGATGTCTTCTTTTTGACAGGGACAGATGAACACGGGTTAAAGATCGAACAAAAAGCCCAAGACTTGAATATGACGCCTAAAGAATATGTTGATATGATGGCTGAAGCGATCCAAAAATTATGGCAAGAGCTTGAGATCACAAATGATAAATTTATCCGAACAACGGATGAATATCATGAAGAAGCGATCCAAAAGATCTTCCAAAAACTTTTGGATAAGGGTGATATCTATCTTGGCTCTTACAAGGGTTGGTATTCTGTTTCGGATGAGGAATACTTTACGGAATCACAATTAGCCGAAGTTTATCGGGATGAACAAGGCAACATGATCGGTGGGAAAGCTCCATCTGGGCATGAAGTTCAATTGGTCGAAGAAGAATCCTATTTCTTCAAGATGGGTAAGTATGCTGATCGTTTGGTCGAATACTACAATGAACATCCAGATTTCATCATTCCCCAAAGTCGTAAAAATGAAATGTTGAATAATTTCATCAAGCCTGGCTTAGAAGACTTGGCGATCACACGGACTAGTTTTGATTGGGGCGTTAAAGTACCAAATGATCCAAAACACGTGGTCTACGTGTGGATCGATGCTTTGTGTAACTATATTACAGCTTTGGGCTATGGCAGCAAGGATCAAGAACTTTTCAACAAGTATTGGCCGGCTGATGTTCATATGGTGGGTAAAGAGATCGTTCGTTTCCATACGATCTACTGGCCGATCATTTTGATGGCTTTAGATCTTCCCTTGCCAAAACATATTATCGGTCATGGTTGGTTAGTCATGCGAGACGGTAAGATGTCTAAGTCTAAGGGCAATGTGGTCTATCCAGAAATGTTGACGAAACGTTATGGCTTAGATGCATTACGCTATTACTTGATGCGGGCGGTTCCATTTGGCAATGATGGGATCTTCACCCCAGAAGATTTTGTGCAAAAGATCAACTACGATTTGGCTAATGACTTAGGCAACTTATTGAACCGAACTGTAGCGATGATCAATAAATATCGTGGGGGCGTGATCCCAACGTTGACTTCAAATGTTACTGCATTTGATCTAGACTTAGAAAAGTCAGCTAAAGAAGCGATCACTGAATATGAAACTAACATGGATCAAGCGCATTTTGCATTAGCTTTAGAAGCACTGTGGAAGTTTGTTTCACGTTCTAACAAGTATATCGATGAGACTGAACCATGGGTCTTGGCTAAAGATGAGGCTAAAACTGAAGAATTAGACAGTGTCCTAGCTCACTTGGCTGCAAGTTTACGTTTGATCGCGATCTTATTGCAGCCAGTGATGACACACGCACCAAAAGAGATCTTTACTCAATTAGGCCTACCATTAGATAATATGGCGATCAAGGAAGTGGACTATTTTGCTCTCCCAGAAAATACAACTGTTGTTAAGAAGGGAACACCGATCTTCCCACGTTTAGACATCGAAGCTGAAGTTGAATATATCAAGTCTAAGATGACTAAAAATGAAAAACAAAAAGGGAGAAAAGCAATGCAAGAAGCCATCGAAGCTCAAGCTGAATTTGATCCTGAAAAGACAGAGCTTAAGTCAACGAAAAAAGAGATCAAGTTTGATAAATTTGATAAAGTTGAACAACGGGTGGCTTTGATCAAGGATGTTTCGCGGGTCAAGGGTGCCGATAAGCTACTTAAATTCCGGTTGGATGCGGGCGATGAAGGTGAACGTCAGATCCTTTCGGGTATCGCGCAATGGTATCCTGAACCAGAAAAATTGATCGGTAAAAAAGTGATCGCGGTAACAAACTTACAACCACGTAAGATGCGAGGCGAGATCAGCCAAGGGATGCTCTTATCAGCTGAATTTGGTGATACGGTACAATTGATAACTGTTCCCGATGAGATCCCAGCCGGATCATTAGTTGGCTAATTAAGTGAGAGAAGGCACATGGGCTGACCGTGTGCCTTTTAGCGTAAGAAAGGAAAAAAATGGAGATTTTTGATTCACATACTCATATCAATGCTACTGAATTTAAAAATGATATTCCTGATGTGATAAAGCGGGCCCAAGCTTTAGATGTGACCGAAATGTTAGTCATCAGTTACGATACCCCGAGTACGGAGCGCATGCTTGATCTAGTTGAAAAATATCCAAATATTTATGGGGCGTTTGGCTGTCATCCCGAAAGTGCTTTAGACTACGATGCAAACTTTGAAAGAAAATTAAGCGAAGTTTTGGCTCATCCAAAGGTAAAAGCGCTCGGAGAGATCGGACTTGATTATCACTGTGATGTACCTAAAAAAATCCAATGGGAAGTCTTTGAACGTCAAATAAAGCTCGCACATGAATTACAACTTCCGATAAGTATCCATGATCGGGATGCGATCGCGGACTGTTATGCGATCTTAAAAGAAGCAGATATCGCAAAGATCGGTGGGATCATGCACAGTTTTAACGGGGATGCAAATTGGGCCGAAAAATTTTTGGACTTAGGGATGGAATTATCATTTAGTGGTGTCGTGACTTTTGGTAATGCTAAGGAAGTAAAACAGGCAGCTTTAATGACACCATTGGAGCATATGTTAGTTGAAACCGATGCACCTTATCTGACACCAATGCCATTTCGGGGTAAAATCAATGAACCAGCAATGACCCGCTATACGTTAGAGTTTTTGGCTAAAGAAAGACAGATCGCGCCTGAAAAATTAGCGCAGATCACAACTGCTAATGCAAAGAAAGTGTTGAAGATAAAATGACAGATAAGATGAAGATCAAAGAAGTTATCGTTGTTGAAGGTAAAGATGATACTAAGCGGATCAACTTAGCCGTCAATGCAGATACCCTTGAAACTAGAGGGTCAGCGATCAGTGATGAGACACTCGCACAGATCGAAGAATTACATGACAAACGTGGGGTCATTGTCTTTACCGACCCTGATTTTTCAGGTGAAAAGATCCGTAAGATCATCCAAGAAGCTGTTCCGGGGGTCAAGCATGCTTTTTTGACTAAAAAAGCTGCTGCTCCAGATCACAAGGGAAGTCTTGGCGTTGAACATGCTGATCCAGAGGCTATTAGAGAAGCTTTACGTAATTTATATACAGAAGAGCCAGATGCGACGCCAATGATAAGTCGTGAAGATCTAGCAGTAGCGGGCTTGATATCAGGTCCTAAAGCCAAGATCAGACGGCGGATCTTGGGCGAATATTTGCGGATCGGCTATGTCAACGGCAAGCAGCTCTATAAGCGGTTGAACCTCTTTCAGATCACCCCAGAAGAATTTGCCGCTGCACTAAGATATTTAGAACAAGTAGAGGAAGGAAAAATCGATGAATAATCAATTACCAGAGATCGCTTCACCAACTAGAACGCGGGCGATCATGGAGAGTTATGGTCTGACATTTAAAAAGAGTTTAGGCCAAAACTTCTTAACTGATATCAATATTTTAAATAAGATCGTGGCCGCTGCTGACGTAACGCCAGAAGATGACGTGATCGAGATCGGACCAGGGATCGGTGCTTTGACTGAACAGTTGGCAAAGAATGCACATCAAGTCATGGCGCTAGAGATCGATGACCGTTTGATCCCTGTTTTAGCCGACACTTTGGCACCTTATGATAACGTGACAGTCGTTCATCAAGACGTACTTAAAGCCGATCTTGTAGAATTGATCGCTAAAAATTTTGATGGAAAACATAAGATCAAGTTGGTGGCGAATTTACCATATTACATTACAACGCCGATCATTTTACATTTGTTGGAAGCCCCAGTTGATTTTGACCGGATCGTTGTGATGATGCAAAAAGAAGTGGCTGATCGTTTAGCCGCTGTTCCAGGGACCAAAGATTACGGTTCTTTGAGTGTGGCGGTCCAATACGAGATGGATGCTAAAGTGGCTTTTATCGTGCCTAAAACAGTTTTCATTCCCCAACCTAAAGTTGATTCTGCGATCATTGTATTAGAGAAAAAAGCCGTTCAAACCTATGAGCCAGTTGATGAAAAGTTCTTCAAGCAAATGGTCAAAGGGATCTTTTTACATCGGCGTAAAAGCCTTTGGAACAACTTGCAAGGAATGTATGGTAAGACTCCTGAGATCAAAGAAAAAATGCAGACAGCTTTAGCCAAGGTCGAAATCGAACCTGGGATCCGTGCGGAAAAGTTAACGATCGCACAAATGGTCGAATTAGCTGATGCTTTAGTCAATGAAAAAATCATCAAAAAATAACTTTTAAATATTGAAGTGTTTGTTCGGGTGTGGTATAATTGCAATTTTTGTAAAATTATGTTACAATGTTTCTCACAGAGAGGTGAAGCGCATTGCCAACTACATTAGTAAAAATCAAGAGCAAGCTCGACAATTGCATTGGCGCTGGTTTAACGGTAACGTCCCACGTTGGGCGCAAAAAAGTTACTAAACGTCATGGAATCTTGCGGGAAACTTTCCCCGCTGTATTTATCGTAGAATTAAGTCACGAAGAAAATGCCGTTGAACGCGTATCATATAGTTACACCGACGTTTTGACCAATAATATCATTCTAGATTTTGATTAAGCGATAAGTTGATCATCGCTGATCCTTATTAGGATTTTAGGTACCGAGATTTAATTTTTTGAAACAGTAAATAAGCTAGGAGCCCCCGTTTATATGGGTCTCTCCTAGCTTATTTTTTGACTTCTTTTAAGCGCAACGCTAAGACTAAAGCTATGGCTTCAATGAGTAAAAAGCAGATAAAGACGCGAGAATAGCTTGATTTTTGGGTGATACTTTGACCAGCATTGCTCAACAATAAGGTCGCGCCCATGACCCCTAGACTACCAAGGAGCTGGCGGATCGTAGTCGTTAGTGCAGTTGCATGTGCGATCAAGTTTTTAGGGACGGAATTAGCGCCCAGCGTTGTAGCCGGCATCATGACAAAGGCATTGCCCCCTTCGATCACCATTGAAAAGGCGATCAAGAGCGGTAGTCCCAAGTGATCTTGCCATAAGAGAAGTCCCGCCCAACCACTAAGCAACATGCTGACGCCAACTAAAAGAACAGGTTTAAAGCCCCATTTGTCGGCTAGCTTACCGGTGATAGGGTTTAACACGCTCAGTAAAACAGCAGGTAAGACTAAGGAAAGCCCAGAAGCTAGCGGGCTTAGACCGAGGATCTTTTGATAATAGAGCGGAAAAACGATCGTGACGACGATCAAGGACACGTAAGAAAGTCCCGTTAGTAATAGCCCAATATCAAAATCTAAATATTTAACGATTTGCAATTCTAAGAGGGGTTCTGCCAGTTTTAGTTGACGCTGGCAAAATGCTATCAATAAACCAAGTCCTAAGAGTAAGAGTAGAACACTTGATAGTAAATGAGCGGGATCTTTAAAGGCAGTCAGTGCATATAGTACCATGCCTAGCCCAGCGCCTTCATAAAATAATGAGAAGACATCTAATTGGGAAGGTTTTTGCTCCATGACATCACTGATCGTCACACAAGCGGCCAAGAAGATCACGAGCATTAAAAAGCAAAATAGCCAAAAGAGAGCTTGCCAACGTAAAAAATTTAAGACGATCCCAGAGATGATCGGTCCAACAGCTAAGGCTGAACCCATGACTAAACCAGCAGCCCCCATAGTTTGTCCCCGCTTGTCTTTAGGGGTGATCGTCATCAAAACAGTTTGAAATGACGGAAATAAGATACCGACAGCAGTAGCTTCTAATAAACGCCCTAATAGTGCAAACCAAAAAGTTGGGGCAAAAATTATCATTAAAGTGCCGATCCCAAAAAGGGCTAAGACACTGAGATAGAGATGTTTAAAAGAAATATTATTGAGAAGCCACGGGCTGACTGGCATCATCACACACATCATTAACATAAAACCGGTCGTCAACCATTGGATCGTTGCGGCATCGACCGTAAAGAAGTGCATCAAGGCAGGATAAGCCGTTGAAAGCGCTGATTGACTGATCGACATGGTAAAAGTACCTGCTAATAGGGTAAAAATAAATAGTTTTCGCTTAATTTCGGTGAGTTCCATTTATTCATCTACTTTCTAAATATGTAAAAAAGTCCGAAAACAAAATTCGGACTTCATTGTAGCATCAAAGTTTATTTTTCGCGATGTTTTTTCGCTTCTTGTTCTTTTTTATCGTTCTCACGACGTCTAGCATCGTTTAGACGGTTTTCTTCGAGCCGATGTTCGAGCTTGGAATCATTACGGCGTGTCATAGCTAAAACTTCCTTTCTATATTTACAAAGGTATTATAGTTCTAATGTCTATAAGTTACAAATAAAACGATCCAGGATAAAAGGTTGGTAATATTGTGATTTAATTTAAAAAATTAAAACATATTTTAAGCCAGATGTTTGTGATAAAAGTAACATTGTCCACAAGGTAAAAAAAGTTTACGCCTAAAATATTGCACAAAATCAATGTTTCTAGGGCATCGGCTAACAAATTAAGGAGTGCACAAAATTAACATTCAGTGACCAATACGTTATAATTAACGATGTAAGCGCTATATAAAGATTGAAAATAAGATTGATTCCTTATGTCCTGAATTGTCAAATTAAGTTAGAAAAAAACTACATGCTCATTTGTAATGTACTTCATGAATACTTCTAGTGGGGTTTTGTAGTTTAAACTTTTACGTGGAATATTGTTTCTATAGCTAGCTACTTGTTGGACATAGTCAGTGGGGAGATCACTGAGATTCATATCTTTTCCTAGTCCGTCTTTCCTAAGTAATCCATTCGTATGTTCATTTAGTGCACGTTGGTTAGGAGCACCTACATCGGCAAAGTAGGTACTGATATCATGCTTATTAGCGATATCTTTCCACTTAGAAAATTCCTTACCATTATCAAAAGTGATCGATTTAAAGAGTCCTTTAGGAGTAACAGAAAGTAAAGCATCAAGTTTCTCAAAGATAGCTTTATCCGTCTTATGGCGTGTATTCAAAATGATGACAGCCTTAGACTTTCGTTCAACTAATGTCATTACTGCACCACGATGTTTTTTACCTTGGATCGTATCAGCTTCAAGATGTCCAAATTCATTATGGTAGTTGGGATAGTCCTGATGCCGCTCTGAAAGAGCCCGACCTAGTCGTCCAGCTTTTCCACGGCGTTCAACGTAACCATTTGGATGTCTTTTTCCTTTCATTGGGAGCGAGGTCACATCTAAAACGTTAGAACGCTTGAAGATGCGATAAAGCGTACGCATTGAGCAACTGATATGTTTTTCATTACGTCCGATGATCGTATCAGGAGTCCAACCTAGACTAACTTTTTCCTTGATGTACTCAAGCTCATCATTAGGTAATACGATGAGTTTACGGCCGGATTTAGATTTATTAGCCCGATAGTTTTCATAGTATTCAGAGATCGAATTCCCAGCATCTAAAAAACGATATACTCGATAAATAGTTTCAGCACTACGTTTTAAGGTTTTAGCTACAATATAGGCTTTAACACCTTGATTCCAAAAATTTTGTATGAAGGACAGTTCGCTTATGGTAAGATGATTATAGGTCATTTGTGATTTTCCTTTACTTTTGTTTGTTGGTACTCAAAAGTCTATCACAAATGGCTTTTTATTTTTCTAACTTAATTTTACAAACTGCGTGTTTAAAGAAAGGAAGTTTTAAAATGGCACAAAAAATTGATTTTGAAGCGTTAAAGACGATCTCTCCTAGTGAAATTAAACCGCTTCAAGTTTTGGATGAAAATGGCAAAGTGATCGATCCAAACTTTTTCCCAGATCTAAGTGATGAACAGATCGTGGAATTGTTTAAACAAATGTTATGGTCACGTGTATTAGACGAACGTTCTACCAAGCTGAATCGTCAAGGGCGTTTAGGCTTTTTTGCTCCAACTGCTGGGGAAGAAGCTTCGCAGATCGCATCTGAATTTGCGATGGAAAAGACAGATTTCTTATTACCAGCTTATCGTGATGTTCCGCAATTAGTCTTACATGGGTTACCTTTGGAAAAGGCTTTCTTATGGTCGCGTGGGCATGTTTTAGGAAATGAATATCCAGAAGATCTAGCTGCTTTACCACCACAGATCATTATCGGGGCTCAATACGTTCAAGCTGCTGGTGTAGCTTTAGGGTTCAAGAAAAAAGGCGCTAAGAATGTAGCGTATACGTATACTGGTGATGGTGGTACTTCCCAAGGTGATTTTTACGAAGGGATCAACTTTGCTGGTGCCTACAAAGCACCTGCGATCTTTGTTGTGCAAAATAACGGTTATGCGATCTCAGTCCCAAGAGCGGTTCAAACTGCGGCTCCAACTTTAGCACAAAAAGGTCTAGCTGCTGGGATCCCAGGTCTTCAAGTTGATGGGATGGATGCTTTGGCAGTCTATTTAGTTATGAGCGAGGCGCGTAAATACAGTGTAGCGGGTAATGGTCCAGTCTTGATCGAGACGTTGACGTATCGCTTTGGCCCACATACACTTTCTGGTGATGATCCGCATCGTTATCGGACTGCTGATGAAGAAGCAAAGTGGGAAAAGAAAGATCCATTGGTAAGATTACGCACTTATTTAGATGAAAAAGGTCTCTGGTCAGAAGAACAAGAAGAAGCTTATATTGAAGAAGTAAATGAACAGATCAATGAAGCAATGAAAAAGACGGAACAAGCACCAAAACAAAAGGTGAGTGAATATCTGCAAAATGTCTTTGTCGAAACACCACCGACTTTAGAGGAACAAATTGCAAAATTTGCGGCTAAGGAGGAAGCATAATGGCTAAAACAACGATGATCAAAGCAATTACACAGGCTTTGGAAGATGAATTGAAACGTGATAAAAATGTTTTGGTATTTGGTGAAGATGTTGGTCGAAATGGTGGTGTTTTCCGTGCTACTGATGGCTTACAAGATAAAGTCGGTGAAGATCAAGTCTTTGATACGCCCTTAGCTGAATCAGGGATCGGTGGTCTTGCAGTTGGCTTAGCTTTGACAGGATTTCGGCCTGTACCTGAGATCCAATTCTTTGGTTTTGTCTTTGAAGTTATGGATGAGATCGCCGCTCAGATCGCTCGGACACGTTTCCGCTTAGGTGGTACCCGTAAAATGCCAGTGACGATCAGAGCTCCATTTGGTGGTGGGGTCCATACGCCAGAATTACACTCGGATAGTTTGGAAGGCTTGATGGCACAAACACCGGGGTTAAAGGTCGTGATCCCAAGTGATCCATATGATGCCAAGGGCCTATTGACGGCAGCGATCCGCTCAGATGATCCAGTCGTTTTCTTAGAACATATGAAGTTATACCGCTCTTTCAAACAAGAAGTTCCAGATGAAGCATACACTGTAGCCTTAGATAAAGCAGCGATCAAGCGTGAAGGCAAAGATGTAACGATCATTTCTTACGGTTATATGGTCCATGAAAGCTTACTAGCTGCTGATGAATTAGCTAAAGAAGGTATCGAAGCCGAAGTTGTTGATCTGCGTACAGTTTCCCCATTGGATGAAGAAACGATCTTAAGCTCAGTCAAACGCACTGGCCGAGTTGTCTTGGTCCAAGAAGCACAACGCCAAGCAGGGATCAACTCTCAAGTAGCAGCCTTGATCGCTGAAAAAGGTATTTTATCATTAGAGGCACCGATCGCACGGGTCGATGCACCGGACACACCATATCCATTTAGCGATGCTGAAACGATCTGGTTACCAAACAAACAAGATATCATTGAAAAAGTAAAAGAAACGGTCAATTTCTAGGAAAGGTGAAGATTTATGAGTAAATATCAATTTAAGCTCCCAGATATTGGGGAAGGGATCGCTGAAGGTGTCATTGGTGAATGGCACGTTAAAGTCGGCGATACGATCAAAGAAGATGCTGATCTAGTTCAAATCGAAAATGATAAATCCGTCGAAGAAATTCCTAGTCCTGTAGCCGGAAAAGTAACTGCGATCATAGTTCCAGAAGGTGAAACGGCTGAAGTTGGTGATGTTTTAGTAGAGTTAGAAGTTGCAGAAGGGTTAGGCAACGTTGATGATAGTGCAACAAAGACACCAGCTAAAGCAGAAAAAACTCAACCAGTCCCAGAGCCAGTCGCTGAACCAACAAGCAAAGCGCCTGTTGAAGTATCTGTGCAAGATCACTCCTTACCAGTTTTAGCGATGCCGTCAGTGCGTAAATTTGCCCGTGAAAATGGAGTCGAGTTGGCTAAGATCAAGGGGACTGGACGTCACGGACAAGTAACGAAAGCTGATATTGAACAAGCTTTGAGTTTGCCACAAGATGCACCAGTAGCAGCCCCAGAAGCTAAAACAGAAGAACCAGTTGTTGCTTTGCCAGCTAGTGCAAGTGCTACTTGGCCTGAAACAGTTGAAAAGATGTCACCGATCAGAAAAGCAACTGCTAATGCAATGGTGCGCTCAGTTTCCCAGATCCCACATGTACATGTTTTTGATGAAGTTGTCGTGGATAAACTTTGGGATCACCGTAAGAAGTATAAGGAATTGGCAGCAACGCGTGGTGTCAAATTGACTTTTATGGCTTATATGGTCAAAGCCTTAGCCGTGATCATGAAGGAATTCCCGATCTTCAACAGTTCGGTCGATATGCAAAATCAAACGATCGCTTATAAAGATTATATCAACGTAGGGATCGCAACAGATACCGACCATGGTTTGTTCGTACCAAATGTTAAACATGCAGATGCACTTAGTTTATTTGGGATCGCAGAACAGATCTCAAATAATACAGCCAAAGCTAAGGAAAATAAATTAGCACGTGATGATATGAATCATACTGGTATGTCGATCACCAATATCGGTTCAGTCGGTGGTGGTTTCTTTACACCGATCATCAATTGGCCAGAAGTTGCGATCTTAGGTATGGGTAAGATCACTAAAGAAGCTGTTGTGGTGGATGATGAAGTTCAGATCGCACGCGTCTTGAAGTTGTCATTGGCCTTTGATCATCGTGTGATCGATGGTGCGACAGCTCAAAAAGCAGTCAACAGACTCAAAGAATTATTGGCAGACCCAGAATTGTTATTAATGGAAGGATGAGCTAGATGGTAGTTGGAGATTTTTCAATTGAATTAGATACAGTCGTGATCGGTGCGGGCCCTGGTGGGTATGTAGCTGCGATCCATGCAGCTGAATTAGGCCAAAAAGTAACCGTGATCGAACGTGAATTTATCGGTGGTGTTTGCTTGAACGTAGGTTGTATCCCATCAAAGGCCTTGATCGAAGCAGCACACCACTACCAATACGCAATGCACTCCCAAGATATGGGACTCCAAGTAACAGCAGCTAAACTTGATTTCAATAAAACGATCGAGTGGAAAAATAGTGTTGTTTCTAAGCTCACTGGTGGGGTCGCATCACTATTTAAAAAGCATCAGATCGATGTTGTTTGGGGTGATGCTTTCTTGAAAGATGATCACAATTTACGTGTGATCGATAAGGAAGGCCATGCTCAAACATATAGTTTCAATAATTTGATCGTCGCCACAGGAAGTCATCCGATCGAGATCCCTAACTTTAAGTTTAAGGGTCGTGTCTTAGACTCAACGGGGGCTCTCAATTTACGTGAAGTTCCCAAAGAATTAGTCGTTGTTGGTGGTGGTTATATCGGATGCGAATTAGCTTCAGCGTATGCCAACTTAGGGTCACATGTAACGATCCTTGAAGGTGGTTCGATGATCTTAGCTAACTATGAAAAAGATCTTGTTAAAGTAGTCGAACATCACTTTAGCAAACAAGGTGTGGATATCTACACCAATGCTTTAGCTAAGAATGCGGAACAAACGGATGATAACGTCAAGGTCACCTTTGAGATCGATGGCAAAGCCCAAGAGATCACGGCTGATTATGTGATCGTTTCGGTCGGTCGGCGACCAAATACAGCTGATATGGGTTTAGAACAAGCGGGAGTCAAGGTCGATGAACGTGGTTTGATCCCAGTTGATGCACAAAGTCGCACAAATATTCCACATATCTATGCGATCGGTGATATCGTAGCTGGTTTTGCCTTGGCTCATAAAGCTAGTTATGAAGGTAAAGTAGCTGCTGAAGCGATCTCTGGCATGAAGACAACGGTCGATTATCGTGCGATGCCAGCAGTTTGTTATACAGATACTTCGATCGCAACGACTGGCTTGACCCTAGCCGAAGCTAAAGAAAAAGGTTTTAAGGCTAAAAAGGCGCAATTCCCATTTGCTGCTAATGGGCGTGCGATCTCAATGGGCAAGACTGATGGTTTTATTCGTTTAGTTTTCGAAGAAGAAACAGATATCTTACTAGGTGCTCAGATCGTTGGGGCCCATGCGAGTGATCTGATCAACGAATTGACTTTAGCGATCGAAATGGGAGCAACGACTGAAGATATCGGCTTAACGATCCACCCACACCCATCATTAGGTGAAGCGGTGATGGATGCTGCTGATGTGGCACTTGGTTTTCCAACTAATATTTAATTTTTAGGCAAATGAGGGATGAAGATGCAGTATCTAGTAATGCAAACTGATGATATCAGAACTAACTTAGCAACGGAACAGTATTTGATGAACAGTGGTAAATTAGAAGCACCATTTATGCTGTTTTATATCGAAAAACCAT
The DNA here is from genome assembly GCF_003288115.1 of Ligilactobacillus murinus. Taxonomy (NCBI): domain Bacteria; kingdom Bacillati; phylum Bacillota; class Bacilli; order Lactobacillales; family Lactobacillaceae; genus Ligilactobacillus; species Ligilactobacillus murinus. Next base: position 166,470 of record NZ_CP023565.1, read on the forward strand.
GTATCATCGTAGGTCGAAATCAAAATACAATGGAAGAGATCAATCAGAAATATTGTGAAGACAACGAGATCACGATCACCCGTCGCCTCTCTGGTGGTGGTGCGATGTATCAAGATCTAGGCAATATGTGTTTTAGCTTTGTCGTACCAGCTAAAGATCAAAAGTTTGGTGATTTTAAGACATTGGTCCAGCCGATCGTCAAAGCATTGCATGAGATGGGCGCTACCAAAGCTGAGGTGACAGGGCGTAATGATATCGTGATCGAAGGCAAGAAATTTTCTGGTAATGCGATGTATACAAAGGGCGACAAAACTTTTTCCCATGGGACTTTGATGTTTGATGTGGATACAAGTGCTGTCGAAAATGCGTTGCGTGTATCTAAAGATAAGATCGAATCAAAGGGTGTTAAGTCAGTTCGTTCGCACGTGACCAATATCAAACCCTATTTGGATAAACAGTATCAAGCACTAGATACCTTTGCCTTCCGGGATGAATTGATCAAAAAGATCTGGCAAGTAGATTCATTAGAGCAAGCCCAAAAATTCGAATATCATTTAGATGAGACGGATAAAGCTGAGATCGCAAAAATCGAACAAGAGCTGTATAAAAATTGGGATTGGGTCTATGGACGTTCTCCTGAGTTTACAGTTCAAAGAAGACATCGCTTCACCGGTGGAACGATCGATGCGCGTTTCTTGATCGATAATGGCGTGATCACTTCAGTCAAGATCTATGGTGATTTCTTTGGTAAAAAAGATGTCGGTGAAGTAGAAGCGCTCTTGGCGGGTGTAAAATACGCTCCGGCAGAAATTCGTCAAGCTTTAGCTAAGCTAGATCTCACCCAATATTTTGCTGGTATTCCAACTGAAGAAATAGTAGAATTGTTAGCAGTCCAAAAATAAGACTTTAGTAAAGATCCCGTTATGAAGCTCATAGCGGGATCTTTATTTGAGTTACTATCGTTGAAGCCTGTTGCTGATCGGCAAATTTATTAAATAAAAAATTGAAGTCAAAACGGATGCATAAATCAGCAAAAAGGACTATAATTTATGCACTAGTAGAAAGAAGGCGAGCACAGTCTTGAAAAAATGGTGGGTGATTTTAGGCAGTGTTTTAGTCGGGCTGATCTGCCTCCAATTATGGCTTTTACGTGGAACACCTGGAGAAGCATTACGCACGAAACAGTTGCGTTCGGATATTGCGTATAGCGATGTTCCAACGCTCTTAGTCCCTGGGTGGGGTGGGAATGGTTGGACTTACAGTAAATTGATCAAATACTACCAAAAAGAAAATATCGCACAAAAGACAATGACGATCCATGTGACTCCAACAGGCAAGGTCAAGATCCAAGGTAGTGTAGCCAATAAGAAAAATGCTTTGATCCAATTGATCTTTGATTGGAATTATACAAAAGATTACCAACCACAGACAAAGTGGCTACAGCAGGTACTTACGCTTTTGCACCGTGATCATCATGTCGATAAACTCAACGTGATCGCACATTCATGGGGTGGGAGTGCTTTGGTACATGCTTTGGCAGATTCAAGTTCGTTACAAAAAGAGATCGCTTTTCCTAAGGTGATCTTACTGGGAACACCGATCGATGAAAGTGTGGATGAGAATATGAGTTATGCCAAGGCTCAAGCTAAAGCCTCGGCTGATAAAAATTACCAGCGCTTGTTGAAAAAATTCAAAGAATTTGATCCACTTGCTAGTATCGATTTTTATAATTTGATGGGCTCGGTCGATGGTGAAAAAACTGACGGCTCAGTGCCCAATGTACAGTCACTATTTTTGAAAAATATCATTCATCCCAATTGGTCTAAATATTATCAAGCTGTTTATACCAATACGGATCATACCGACCTGCATCAAAGCACTAAAGTTTTAGACACGATGGATAAGATCTTGTGGAATAACCGTCCGCTTGCATGGCATCATTAAAAATAAGACCAGATAGAGTTCTTAAACAGTTAAGGACTTTATCTGGTCTTAGTTTTTTAAAAACAAGTTTGCTGGTCTAAATTATAAGGACTAACGATGTAAACTTCCTTACAGAAACCACGTAAACTATTGTAAATGTGTTGGGCTCGTGAAGCTTTTTGGCAGACCCCAAAAACTGTTGGCCCACTGCCACTCATTTGGGCTGCATCACAGCCAAATTGAAGCATTTTTTCTTTGATCTTTAAAATCTCAGGGTGGCGTTCAGCCGTGATCGATTCTAAGGTATTTCCCATCTTAGTGACCATCGTTGCATAATCTTGTGACTTGATCGCACAAACGACAGCATCGACATCTTGATGTTTGATCTTATCATAATTGATTTTTCTTAAGATGCTAGGCGTTGAGACACTGTCGCGTGGTTTAGCAATGATGATCTTCAATGGGGGTAAAGGACCGATCGGGGTCACGATCTCGCCCTTACCAGTCACAAGGGCTGGTTCGCTGTAGATACAAAATGGAACATCTGAATCGATCTTTAGCCCGATTTCAGCAAGTTCTTTGCGTGAGAGACCAAGTTGCCATAACTTGTTTAAGCCACGTAGGACAGCCGCAGCATCCGAAGACCCACCACCCATACCGGCAGCTACAGGGATATTTTTATCGATCGTGATCGCTACGCCTTCATTGATCTGGTATTTATCGCGCAACATCTTAGCGGCTTGATAGGCTAAGTTTCGTTGATCACTTGGTAAAAAACCAGAGTCAGTCGAGACGGTTATCTTATGCGAGTTAGGAAGGGTCTGGATGTGTACGTAATCGGCTAAATCAACTGCGATCATTACCATTTTCCATTCGGGCTCACCGTTTTGATGACGAAATGGGGTATCTAAGCTGAAGTTCAATTTAGCCGGAGCTTTCTCCGATATCTCCATTTGATTCACCTGTCTATCATTGAAATTATTAGTTTAATTATACTGAACTACGCGCTATTTTAAAAGAGTCAAACACGCTAAACGAATTTTTGCACTAAATGCGCCACTTCATTTATCGTTTGTGTCAAGTGTTTTGGTCCCAATTTTAAAGCTTGGTCCAAGTCGATGATTCCAGGAGTGAAAAGACAGCGTCAAAACCTAGTTGATGCAACTCAAAAACGGCTTCGATCTTATCAGCTAGACCGATCACGGTGCAGTCAGGGGATACGTCTCTAACCGCACGCAAAACCCCAAGGGGCGTCTTGCCTAATTTTGTTTGGCTATCTAAACTGCCTTCGCCGGTCAACAAAATGTCGCTTGCAGTAGCTTTTTGCTTAAGGTCAGTCAAAGCGATCGCAAGCTCGACTGCTCCATCTGCTAGTGGGATCAATTCATATGTAGCTGTGGGAAAGATGGGTTTAAAGCCAGCATAGATAGCTTGGGCTGCTTCACTGGCAGTCATACTTTCTTTGAAAGAATCGGGTGCAATGATGATTTTCACGAATAAAAGGCCTCATTTCTAGTGCTATTATTTTTGAGTTTAGCGCAAGAACAAACAAAAAGAAAGGATAAAAATTTCACAAGGTCAATTTCTATCCTCTAGTTAAATTTATTCGAATTTTTGCATAAACTGCTCAGCAAGCTCGATCTGCTGTTCAACTTGGGCAAAACCAGTTCCACCATAAGAGTTACGGCGCTTGACGGCTGTTCTTTGATCAAGGGCAGAATACACATCTGCTTTGATCTGCGGTGAAAATTTCTGGAAAGTTGCTAAGTCGGTATCTTGAAGTGTTTGCTGTTGTTTGATCTGGTGTAAGACTAACTTGCCGGCGATCGCGTGTGCTTGACGGAATGGCACTCCATTTTTAGCCAAGTAGTCGGCTAGTTCTGTGGCATTAGAAAAATCAGTCGTGAGCACTTGTTCCATCCGCTCTTTGTTGACACTCAATGTTTCGACCATTTGAGTGCATATCTTAAGGCAAGGGATGATCGTCTTGACAGCATCAAAGACACCTTCTTTATCTTCTTGCATATCTTTGTTGTAGGCCAAAGGAAGGCCTTTTAAAACGGTTAGTAGGCCGATCAGATCACCAAAGATACGGCCCGATTTTCCCCGGATCAATTCAGCCATATCAGGATTTTTCTTTTGGGGCATGATCGAGCTTCCTGTAGCGAATTTATCAGATAGTTCAAGATAGCCAAATTCATAGCTACACCATAAGATAAGTTCTTCACAAAAACGGGAAAGGTGGACCATCAAGATCGAACTATTGCTTAAAAATTCCAAGGCAAAATCACGATCAGATACGGCATCTAATGAATTAGCATAGATCTCACTAAACCCTAATTGGTCTGCGCTAAATTTACGATCGATCGGAAATGTCGTTCCTGCTAAAGCTGCTGCACCTAATGGACAGATGTCGGTGTGCTTTTGATTGAATAAAAAGCGCTCATAGTCACGTTTGAACATTTGCCAGTATGCCATCAAATAGTGGGCGTACGTGATCGGTTGGGCGTGTTGTAAATGCGTAAAACCAGGCATCAGTGTCGTTTGATGTTTTTTTGCTTGGCACAATAACGCTTTTTGCAGTCCAGTGATCGCCTCTAATACTTGGGGAAGGCGCTTTTTTAAATAAAGATGTAGATCGGTCGCAACTTGATCATTTCGACTCCGAGCGGTATGAAGTTTACCTGCAACTGGGCCGATCTCTTGGGCTAACAGAGCCTCTAAATTCATATGGATATCTTCGTTTGCGACTGAAAATTCAAGTTCACCCGTAGTTAGTTTGTGTGCTAACTTTTCTAGTCCTGCAATTATCTGATCTGCTTCGTTTGCACTCAAGATCTTGGTGTGTTTGAGCATTTTTACATGGGCAAGTGAACCTTGGAGGTCTTCTTTTGCTAGCAACTGATCAAAACTGATCGAAGCCCCAAATTCATCAACGAATTGATCCGGGGACGCTTCAAAACGTCCACCCCATAATTTATCACTCATAGCTATTTCCTCCATTTTTTTGTTGAACTTGGGCATAGACTTGAGTTGGGAGGCCAAAAAGCTTGATGAAACCACTGGCAGCCTCTTGATCGAATTGATCAGCAGCAGTATAGGTCGCTAGCTTTTCATCGTATAAGGAATTAGGCGATCTGCGACCTTCACAAATGACGTTACCCTTGAATAATTTGACGCGAACAACACCAGTAACATTAGTCTGGGTCTGCTTTAAAAAAGCTTGGAGCGCGGACATCAACGGTGAGAACCACAACCCGTTATAGATCAATTCACTGAGCTTTTGTTCGATCACAGGTTTGAAATGGGCGACTTCTTTTTCAAGTGTGATATCTTCAAGATCTTTGTGGGCTGCCATCAAAACCGTAGCTGCTGGACACTCATAGATCTCACGGGATTTGATCCCGACTAGCCGATTTTCGACGTGATCGATCCGCCCGATCCCATGTTGGCCAGCTAAGCGATCAAGCTTTAAGATCAAATCAGCTAATTTAAGTTTTTCTCCCGCTAATTTAACGGGGACACCTTGGTCAAATTCAAGCTCGATCACACTGGGAACGTCAGGTGTTTGCTCTAAAGGTAAAGTCCGAGCATAGGCATCTTTTGGAGCACTTTGCCACGGATCTTCTAAAATACCGCATTCATTTGCCCGCCCCCATAAGTTTTCATCAACTGAATAAGGGCTTTTTTTGTTGATCGGCACGGGGATATCATTTTGAAGAGCATAATCGATCTCTTCTTCTCTAGACCAATGATTATCTCTGATCGGGTCTTCGATCACCATTTCCGGAGCAAGAGCATGGATCCCGACTTCAAAACGGACTTGGTCATTGCCCTTACCGGTACAACCATGCGCGATCGCACATGCCCCATAGTCTTTAGCGACCTTGACTAGGTGTTTAACGATCAAGGGACGTGAGAGGGCTGAAACGAGCGGATATTTTTGTTCATAATATGTATGCGCTTGGAGTGCCGTTAAACAGTATTGACTAGCGAATTCCTCTTTAGCATCAATGACTAAAGATTCAACTGCGCCTACTTTTAAACCTTTTTCTTGGATAGCAGCTAGGTCTTTACCTTCACCAACATCAATGCAACAAGCGATCACATCGTAGCCCTTATTTTTGAGCCAAGCGATCTCAACTGAAGTATCTAAACCACCAGAATATGCGAGTACGACCTTTTTATTTGCCATTTTAAAAACTCCTTTATACATTTATTAAGGTTATCATACAATTTTTATGCAAATAATTCAAGTTAAATTTAATATTTATTCATATTTAATTTGATTTATATAATTTTTTATACATGAAGAGTCATATATGTATCCCAAAGTAAAATTTAAAAAAGTATTGACGCTAGCCGATGACAGTGATAATCTATAATAGTTTGTTTCAGAACCGAACGTTAATCAGAAAGAGAAAAAATATCTGATAAAACAATTTTGAATCAAGGTTTATCACCTAAAAAACGAACTTTAAAATTATTTAAAGCTTAAAAACTAGGAAAAATCCGTTTGATAACGTATAATGTAACTAAAATTTCAAAAACATTGGAGGAATAAATTTGAAAACCAGAAGAAGTGATCGATTGATCGATATGACGAGATATCTCTTAGAATCACCGCATACATTGATCTCGCTGACCTTTTTTGCTGAACGCTATGAATCAGCGAAGTCTTCGATCAGCGAAGATCTTGCCATTATTAAGCGAACTTTCAAATTACGTGGGATCGGTATTTTAGAGACGATCCCAGGTGCAGCAGGTGGTGCGCGCTTTATTCCTTCAATGGAAGAATATGAAGCTCGTGAATTTATTGAAGAGATGACAGCCGAACTTTCAGAACAAGATCGCCTTTTACCGGGCGGATATGTATACTTGTCTGATCTTTTAGGCCGACCTGATGTTTTACGTAAAGTTGGACGCGTGATCGCACGCCAATATATCGATAAACAGATCGATGCGGTGATGACAGTGGCAACTAAAGGGGTCCCGATCGCTCAAAGCGTTTCTAGTTACTTGAATGTGCCATTTGTGATCGTGCGTCGTGATTCTAAGATCACTGAAGGTTCGACTGTTTCGGTCAACTATGTATCTGGTTCAAGTGAACGGATCGAAAAGATGGAATTGTCCAAGCGCAGTCTTAAGCGAGGCTCTAATGTGTTAGTCGTCGATGATTTCATGAAAGGTGGCGGCACGGTCAACGGGATGAAGTCAATGATCGAAGAATTCGAGTCAAACTTAGTCGGGATCACTGTTTTTGCTGAAGGTTCATTTGATGGAAAACGCATGGTCGATGACTACACTTCATTGCTAAAAGTTGATCAAGTCAATACTTTAGATAAGACGATCTCTGTTAGTCCAGGAAACTATTTAGAAAAAGTATTTGGTAACAAATAAAGCCGTTGAGCACTAAACATCAAGTCAGGTGTTTAGTGCTTTTTTGATTGGGTTTGGACGCTTGAAACTAGGGGGATGGTGGTTTATCATTAAATAGTATTTACTAATTATTCTGAGAAAGGAATGCCTTTTTAGTGAGGCAAGATTCTGAAATGACAGCAAAATATGCAATCGTCTTGGCAGCAGGTCAAGGCACACGAATGAAATCAAAATTATACAAAGTATTACATCCAGTCTGCGGTAAGGCAATGGTCGACCATGTCTTGACTGAGCTTGAAAAAGATCAGATCGATGAGATCGTGACGATCGTTGGTCACGGGGCGGCTAAAGTTGAAGAGACTTTAGGAAAGCGGACAAAATATGCCCTACAAGCTGAACAATTGGGCACAGGTCATGCTGTTTTACAAGCTGAAGAACTTTTAGGTGACAAACAGGGGATGACCTTAGTTACATGTGGCGATACTCCGTTATTTACAGCAAAAACATTTGCTAAACTATTTGAACAACATGAACAAAGTGGTGCGGTCGCAACTGTTTTGACGGCTAAAACTGATGAACCATTTGGCTATGGTCGTGTGATCAGAAATCATCGCGATGAAGTTGAAAAGATCGTCGAACAAAAAGATGCGACGCCAGAAGAAGCTTTGGTAAATGAGATCAATACGGGTGTTTATTGCTTTGATAACCAAGCCTTGTTCAAGACTTTGCATGAAGTAAAAAATGATAATGCTCAAGGTGAATATTACTTACCTGATGTGATCGAGATCTTAAAAGCCAAAGGTCGCCCAGTTGGAGCCTACTGCATGGATGAATTTGAAGAATCAATGGGTGTCAATGACCGGATCGCCTTGGCTAAGGCAACCAAAGTCATGCAACGTCGGATCAACGAGTTGCATATGAAAAATGGGGTCACATTGATCGATCCAGCGACGACTTATATTGAAGCTGACGTTAAGATCGGAGCCGATACTGTGATCGAGCCTAGTGTCAGTTTGAAGGGCAAGACGGTCATCGGAGAAGATTGTGTGATCGGGGCGAATTCTGAATTACGCGATACAGTTTTAGAAGATGGGATCAAAGTAAAAGCTTCTTTCCTTGAAGGAGCGATCATGCGTAATGGTTCTAATATCGGACCATACAGTCATTTGAGACCACAAGCTGACATTGGTGAAGGCGTGCATATCGGTAACTTTGTTGAAGTTAAGAAGGCAACTTTAGGCAAGAATACTAAAGTTGGGCATTTGACCTATGTTGGCGATGCGACTCTTGGAAAAGAGATCAACGTGGGCTGTGGCACGGTGTTTGTCAACTACGATGGTCAAAATAAACATCATGCTAATGTAGGCGACTATTCCTTTATCGGAAGTGGTTCAAATATTATTGCGCCAGTTGAGATCGCAGACCACGCCTATGTGGCAGCAGGTTCAACGATCACCGAAGATGTAGCTTCACGTGAGATGGCGATCGCTCGCGGACGTCAAGTGAATAAACCAGGATATTATGATCGTTATCCAGTCGCAAAAGCAGCGGCAGAAAGCGAAAATAAGGATTAGTTTATCTCAAATCCAAAAACATTCCTAAAAAGCTTGATTTTAGTAGAATAAATGAATAGTATTATAATTAGATAAATTTGTTTTGGAGGATGCTATGTCTGAAAACTATAATAGTTCAAAGATCAAAATTTTTGCTTTGAACTCAAACAAGCCTTTGGCTGAAAAAATTGCTGCTGCTGTTGACGTACCTTTGGGAAAGACCTCTGTTGACCGTTTTAGTGATGGTGAAATTCGCATCAACATCGAAGAATCGATTCGTGGTGATGAAATTTTTATCATTCAATCGACTTCAGCACCGGTCAATGACAATTTGATGGAACTTTTGATTATGATCGATGCCTTGCGTCGTGCAAGTGCAGCTACGATCAATGTTGTTATTCCGTATTACGGCTATGCTCGTCAAGATCGTAAAGCTCGTTCACGTGAACCGATCACAGCCAAGTTAGTTGCAGATATGGTTGAAAAAGCTGGGGCAGACCGTGCGATCATGTTAGACTTGCACGCTGCTCAAATTCAAGGCTTCTTTGATATTCCAGTTGACCACTTGATGGGTGCCCCATTATTGGCTGACTACTTCTTGACTCAAGGTTTGGATAAAGATGCAGTTGTGGTTTCACCTGACCATGGTGGTGTGACACGTGCACGTAAGTTAGCTGAATTTTTGAAAGCACCGATCGCAATTATTGATAAACGTCGTCCACGTGCCAATGTTGCTGAGATCATGAACATCATTGGTTCAGTTGATGGCAAACGTTGTATCTTGATCGATGATATGATCGATACAGCTGGTACGATCACTTTAGCGGCTCAAGCATTGATGGATGCAGGGGCGATCGAAGTTTATGCTTCCGCAACTCATCCGGTCTTGTCCGGGCCAGCGATCGAACGGATCGAAAAATCACCGATCAAACAATTGGTAGTGACAGACTCTATCCAACTTCCAGAAGAAAAACAGATCGATAAGTTAGTTCAAGTTTCAGTTGGGCCACTTATCGGAGACGCGATCAAGCGGATCCACGAAAACAAACCGGTCAGTCCATTATTTACGACTCGTTTCCGGAGAAAATAGCTCAAACTAAATAGGAGAAAGCGATCTAGCTTGACTAGATGCTTTCTCCTATTTTTGTATCAAGAAAACAGTCTTTATTTTAGTCGCTTCACAACCGAAAATTCTTTAGCTTTAGCGTGTTCTTCGGCGATCGCTGCTGCTTCGTCAAAGATAAAGTACGGTTTGCCATCTTTTTCTTGGGCGATCAAGACCGGTTTAGCAGCTTTGTGATGATAGATCTGGGCAGCAACATAAGCATTTTCAAAGTCAAAATCACTAGCGATCGAGTCACCAGGATTAAAGAAGATATTTTCACTCATAAAAATTCACGCCTTTCGTATGGTTTCAACTACAAATCAATTGTAGCACTAATTTATCTCAGTGCGTAGAAAAACGGTAGCTCCGTAGAAATAACTGCAAGCTGACCGTGATGTGAGTTCATCATGGATAGCTTGCAGTTATTTTTTAGGAGCTGTTTTTCGGAGCATGACAATATCTCAGTGCGTAGAAAAACGGTAGCTGATGCTGCAAGTTGACATAACGCAGAGACCGACCTACTCTGATATTGATAGGGGGAAGAAAATGCAAGCAATACAGACGATAAGTAAGCCCAAATTATTAGGCTACTTTATTTTTTCGATCTTTTTAAATAGTTTAGGCAATGCCTTGACGGTTGCGATCAATTTAGGGAGTGCGCTTTGGACCGCAGCAGCTGTTAATCTTTCAAAAGTCTTACCGATCACGTTGAGTGTGATGTTGATCTTATCAGGGATCATTGTGATCGTGACAAACATCATCATTTTAGGACGGTTTGATTTTAAACGAGTTTTGGGCAATTTGATCTTTATGGTGCCATTTTCATGGTTAGTAGGTGTTTTTGAAGTCCAATTACTAAAATTACATATCACGCATCTTCCACTGTGGGCGCAAGTGATACTAGATTGTTTGGGAGTTGTTTTGATCGCAGTAGCTATTTCGATCTATCAGCGCGTAAATTGGATGCTCCATCCAGTTGATGACTTAATGCAGATCATACGGTTCAAATATTTACAAGGTAATGCGACAGTAGCGCAATTGCTCGTCTTTACACCGCCGATCGTGGCGATCGTGATCTCACTATTAGTGACACATCAGCTATATGCGATAAATATTGGTACGCTGTTTGCTTTGGCTTTTCAAGGCACAATAGTTGAAATAGCCGACAAAGTTGTTTTTCCAAGTCTAAAACACCAAAATTTAGCCACGAAGCTGTGAGTTTTTGGTGCAGTAATATGTTACAATAGAGATTATAACTTAAAGAATGCGAGGGAATATCATTGATCACAGTAAGCGATGTAAGTTTGAACTTCTCAGGACGTTTGCTCTATGATGACGTCAATTTAAAATTTACACCAGGTAACTGTTATGGCGTTATCGGAGCCAATGGTGCTGGTAAGTCGACTTTCCTAAAACTATTAGAAGGTAAATTGACACCAACGACAGGGACGATCACGACTGGACCAAATGAACGGATCTCTAGCTTGAACCAAAATCACTTTGGGTTTGAAGAATTTGAAGTACTTGAGACCGTGATCCAAGGCCATAAGAAACTCTATGATATCATGAAAGAAAAAGATGCTTTGTATGCCAAAGCTGATTTTACTGAAGAAGATGGGTTAAAAGCAGCCGACCTAGAAGCTCAGTTTGCTGAAATGGACGGCTGGAATGCTGAAGCAGATGCCTCTCAATTGTTACAATCAGTTGGGATCGCTGAAAGTATGCACACCCAAAAGATGAGTGAGTTATCCGAAAGTGAAAAGGTCAAAGTGTTGTTGGCGCAAGCGCTTTTTGGTGAACCAGACATTTTATTGCTAGACGAACCAACAAACGGTTTAGATGTGCAAACGATCAGCTGGTTGGAAGATTTCTTGGCGGATTATCCTAAGATCGTGATCGTTGTTTCTCACGACCGCCACTTCTTGAATCAAGTCTGCACGGAAATGTGTGATGTTGACTTTGGCAAGATCAAGCTTTATGTGGGTAACTATGATTTTTGGTTGGAATCAAGCCAATTAGCTGCTAAATTGCAAGCCAATGCCAATGCCAAAAAAGAAGAAAAGATCAAAGAGCTACAAGAATTTATCGCACGTTTCTCAGCCAATGCTTCTAAGTCTAAGCAAGCTACTTCACGTAAGAAACAATTAGAAAAGATCACTTTAGATGATATCAAACCATCTTCACGCAAGTATCCATTCGTTAAATTTGAGATGCAACGTGAATTGGGAAATGACTTAGTTCGGGTCGAAAATGTTTCAAAGACGATCGATGGGGTCAAGATCTTGGACAATGTCAGCTTTATGATCCGCCCCGGTGAAAAAGCGGCGATCATTTCAAGAAATGACTTGGCAACAACGACTTTGATGCAGATCTTAGCTGGTAAGTTAGAACCAGATACCGGTTCTGTAACTTGGGGCCAAACTGCGATCCCAAGTTATATGCCACGTGATCTGGATGCTAACTTCAACAATGATGAATTGTCGATCTTAGATTGGTTACGGCAATATGCGGATAAAGAACAAAATGACAATACTTTCTTGCGGGGCTTTTTAGGTAAAATGCTCTTCTCAGGTGATGACATCGATAAGCAGATCAAGGTCTTATCTGGGGGCGAAAAAGTACGTTGTATGTTATCCAAGATGATGCTTGAAAAGGGCAATGTTTTGTTATTAGACGACCCAACTAACCATTTGGATCTTGAATCGATCACGTCTTTAAACGATGCGTTGATCGACTTTAAGGGTTCGTTGATCTTCACTTCTCACGACCACCAATTTATCCAAACGATCGCTGACCATATCGTTGAAGTTTCAGGCAAGGGTGTCGTTGATCGTTTTGATACGACCTATGATGAATTCTTGAACCATGAAACCGTCCAAGAACAAGTAAAAGAATTATATTAAAAATAGACTAAATAACGCGGGACCGACTTAAAGCGTAAAACTACGCATCTTGTCGGCCCCGCGTTATTTATATAGTTATTTTATCCTCTTTTTTAGATATTCGAGCCAAAATGGCAAGGCTTCGCTTAGATCAGCGTAAGTTTTCGCAAAATCACCAGTATACCAAGGATCAGCTACGACATGGTCTTCTTTTCCAGGGGTCAGTGAGTAAACTAATTTGACTTTAGTGGCTGAGTTTTTATCCGGTGCCATTCTTTTAGCGTCCCGGAGGTTATTTTCATCCATCACTAAGATATAGTCAGCTTCTAAAAAATCAGTTGCATTTAGTTGGCGTGCGATCATATTGGTGGCTGATAGACCGTGTTTAGCTAGTTCATTGACAGTGCGCCTATCAGGTGGAGAACCTAGCTCGTATGTGCTTGTAGCCGCAGAATCGACTTGGATCTGCGAACTTAGCTCCGCTGAAGACACCAGATCCTTAAACATTGCTTCAGCCATCGGGGAGCGACAGATATTTCCGAGACAAACAAAAATAACTTTCATATTACACCTTCCTAACTTTGATGACTTCGCCAGAATTCAAAACTTTTCCGTTCTCTAAGACTAAAGCACCGTGGCCGTTGATGTCAATTACTTGTGCTTCTAAGGTACCAGTGGGACGTTGGATAGTGACGTGTTTACCGATCAAGTCACAGTGAGCCCGGTATTCATCCATAAAAGATCCTGTCGTATAATTTTGGTAAATTTTGAAGAATTCATTTAGATAGGTCGCGATGAAACGGTTGCGTGAGAGCCGATTTTTTTTGACATAAGGTGCTAAAGTTCCGACTCGTGCTTGAAGCTCAGGTGGAAAAGTTGAGATCTCAGTTAAAAAGTTGAGCCCAGTTCCAACAACTACTTGACTCAAACTTTGAGTCTCTAGATCAGTTATCCCTTCGGTCAGGATACCACAGATCTTTTTATCATCAACTAAGACATCGTTGACCCATTTGATCGTGGGCTTTAGCGCCAGTGTTTTTTCTAAGGTACGAGTGACCGCGATGGCAGTTGCTGTCGTGAGTAACCCGGGATCAAAATCAGGGCTCTTGTTGGCTAAGAGGATACTAAGATAGATCCCGGTATTTTTAGGTGAGATAAAATCTCGGTGATAGCGCCCATAGCCAGCTGTTTGATGGTCGGCGATAACAACTAGTGGTGTTTGTGAAGTAGTGTTTAATCCAAGTTCTTTGGCTTTGAGATTAGTCGAAGGAAGTGAGTCAAATACTTGGAGTTCTAGGTCTAAGTCTAAAGAAAGAGCTTGTAAGATCGCAGTTTGATTCAAAGTATCACTATCAGTGTAGCGGTAGCCCACATGTGGTTTGCTGTCGATCTGATAGCCGGCTTTTCTTAGCTGTTCGATCGCTTTCCAGATCGCTGCTCGGGTGAGCTGTAAACGATCAGCTAATTCTTGCCCGGAAAGATAAGTTTCACTTCTTGTCAATAATTCTAAAACACGTTCAGAAGTTTTCATTAGGGCACATCCTTTTCAAAGTTTAGATATATTTTAACATGTTAAGGGCTAAGTTGTGATATGGTTAAATAAACTGATTTTTGGAGGGACTAAAATGAAAGTCAACACCAAAACATGGCTCAAACTAGCCTTGATCTTGGTCAGTGGCCTATGTTTATATTTATTTTTGCGCAATGATGCTTTTTTATATCAACAACCGATCGGAAAAGTGGTCGCCGTTAAGCAGGCTACACCAGAAAAAACGACCGATGTGTATAATAATAGCGATGAGACGACCCGCCAGACGTTGACGTTAGAGATCTTAAACGGCAAATACCGTGGGCAAAGCTTTAAGGTCAATAACACCTATTCAAGCTCAGGCGGACTTGACCAAAAATACCATCTAGGGCAACAAATATTTGTCAATATCCATGAACATCGTGGGCAAAAAGATGTCGTGATCTCACACTATAAGCGAGATGTTTATTTGATAATGTTGAGTTGGTTAGTCGTAGTATTACTATATTTAACGATGCAGTTTCAGGGGATACGTTCATTATTGAGCGTAATCTTAAATTTCGTCTTATTTTTATTGATAGTCCAAATAGATGTCTTTTTGAATCTGACGAATTTCTTTTGGCTTTTTGCAATAGCGGCTTTGCTCTTTACTGCATTATCCCTAGCGTTAGTGATCGGCCTAAACAAGCAATTTAGCGTGACTTTTTTGGCGATCTTTTTAGGAACGACCAGTGCGTTAGTCATTGGTTGTTTAGTCTTGTATTTTACTAAAAGCAAGGGCGTGCACTATGAAGCTTTAGATTTTGCCACGCAATCACCTAAGCAACTTTTCTTAGCGGCGACAGTGATCGGTTTATTAGGTGCAGTAATGGATGCAGCGACGGATATCGTTTCGACGCTTTTTGAGATGAAACGCAGCCAACCTGAATTGACGAAGCAACAATTATTCAAATCAGGTCAAGTGATCGGACGCTCGGTCATGGGACCACTGATCAATGTTTTATTGCTGATCTTTTTTGCCGAAACGTTTGCAATGTCGGTCTTATATTTTAAGACAGGCAACAGCATTGCCTATACGTTTGAGTGGACGATGGCTTTAGGGATCGTTCAAGCATTGATCAGTGGGATCGGGATCGTTTTAACGGTTCCGTTAGCTAGTTTTTTGAGTGCCCAATTTTTAGGGGGGAAGCAAAATGTCGGCAATTAGTATTTTAACGCTTATTTTAGCGGTCTTGATGTTGATAGTTGGTGGTAAAGCTGGCTTGACTGCATTTTTTAGTGCCGTCTTCAATTTTATTATTTTGTTTATAACAGTTATCTTGATCACAGGCGGTTTGCCACCAGTTTGGGTCGCATTTTTTGCGGGCGTTTGTATCCTAGCGATCACGATCTATATGGGAAATAAGGATGAAAAAACGGCCAATATTGCTTTTAAGGCGACGCTGATCGTGTTGATCGTGATGCTGATCTTGATCATTCCAATGGATCATTTCGCTCAGATCAAGGGTTTTGCTAACGAGCAATCAGAAGAGATCGAAGCGTTTGATCTTTTGGTCGGGGTCAATTTTGAACAGTTGCTCATTGCAACCACTGTCTTGAGTACTTTAGGGGCAATTGCCGAAGCTGCGATCGCTGTTGCTAGCGGTTTGAATGAATTGATCGAACAACGCCCCACGATCACTTTGCCCGAAGTTTTTAAAAGTGGCAAGACGATCGGCTTTCAGATCATGGGGATGACGTTTAATACGTTATTCTTTGGGATGTTTGGCAGCGACTTAGCTTTATTTATTTTGCTGTATAAGTTAGATGCCGATTTTAGTTACTATTTGAATTCTAAGATCTTTGTCAAAGAATGCTTAGCAGTCCTTTATTCAGCGATCGCCGTGATCTTTGTGATCTGGATCACGACGTATTTGGTCGGCAAAAAGCTCAATGAAAAACGAGCCCAGATCGATAAATGATCAAGTAAAATGGTATAATGTAACTGTAAGATCATTATGCTGTTTGTTTAAAGCAGAAAGGAAAAGCTATTTTTTAATAGTCGGCTGATAGTTATGAAAAAACAAAGAATATTAACGTTGAGCTGTTTGTTTTTTAGTGTGATATTTATCTTGAGTGCTTGTTCGAATAGTCAAACAGCGAATAAGACTAGTGAAAGCACGAGTCAAACAGTTCAAGCTAAAGTCAACGAACGCTATCAAAGTGCACTTTCATATTTGGAATCAGGTGAAAATAAGCAAGCTTATGATGAATTGAATAAGATCAAAAATATCAAGCAGGCCCCGACCCATGTGCGGGCCTTAAAAGCCGATCTTGCTTTGCTATTAGCAGCTAAAAAAGCTGTGACGGCAGCTAAGTTGACCGAAACGGAGAAATACCTAGGTCAATTGGAAAAAGTTGAATCACCGACAGCTTTAGTCAAACAAGTCAATGAACTTGAAAAAGAATATCAGGCCGTAAAGTTAGCTAAACATTATGCCGCTGAAGTTGAACAATATTATCAAGCTGGTGCTTATCAAGCGGCGGGTGGGAGTTTGCAAGCCTTAGACT
This sequence comes from Ligilactobacillus murinus, assembly GCF_003288115.1. Classification (NCBI taxonomy): domain Bacteria; kingdom Bacillati; phylum Bacillota; class Bacilli; order Lactobacillales; family Lactobacillaceae; genus Ligilactobacillus; species Ligilactobacillus murinus. The sequence continues at coordinate 183,390 of NZ_CP023565.1, forward strand.
CACTATCGAGCAAGTATCAAGCTGTGGCGATGTTACAAGAAAAAGAAGCTGGATATAAAGCTAAGATCGCTTCGGCTCAAGCAACGGTTAGCTCTGAACAAAGTAGTACCGCCACTAGTGCTAGTGAAGTAACTGCGTCGAATAACGTGACGCCCAAAGCTGGCTACACTAATGCACGGAGCTCAAAGTTACTAAGCTCAGAGTATAAAAAAGAAACTGGCAGTGAGATCGCCAGTGCTCCAAGTGAGGCAGTCTCCTCGATGTCAGCTAAGATGAGCAACCAAGATGTCTTGAGTGCCTTTCGGAAGGCGACTGCGATCCCACAAGAAGCTGGGGACCAATATTATGTTCAAGATCTAGGTAATGATCACTATCAGATCGAGATCAGACATACCAGTCCAAGTGATCCGCAAGTTTCCAATTTGAAGGGGATGTACCGATTTGATCTGGCCAGTGGCGTTTCACAAAAGTTAAATGAAGTCAGCGGACAGTACGAAAAACTTAATTAGCAATGGGTGAGAAGAGAATGCAATTTGTCAAAGAAAACATTTGGCTCAAAGGGGACCTAGTGATCGCAGGGATCGTGTTGCTCTTGACGATCGTTGGGCGTTTGACTAGCAACCATATTTTGGTTTCAGATATTTTATTTATGAGTGGACTAGCATTATTGTGTTTAATGATGTTTGATATTTTACTCCACGCTAACTTGTTGGCTGGGTGGTTTCAACGCCAACGCAAAGGTGAAAGTGATGAAGAATTTGCTAAACGCAAGATCGATATCAAGCGGGTAGCTTCAGAAAAGAAAAATGCCCCGATCCATTTTAAGAAGTTTAGCTTCAATTGCTTACTTTTAGGGAGCTTTATGATAATTTTAGCTGTTGTCGTCACATTGTAAATTTTGATGCGGCGGAGAAAAACTACTATTGGACAACAGGATAGAAAATGAGAGGCTGTGACATAAGTCTCCAAAAAACGGTCGTAAATGGACTTTAAAAATTGTTCATTTACGACCGTTTTTGTATACTATAAATAAAAAAGGACATCAGAACCCCCTGATGCCCTATAGTCTACCCCCTTCAAAAAAGAAAGGAGATAAACCCATGCACAGTAATTATAACATAAATCAACTCAGTTTGAACATGGCGACCTTCTATGAACCTGAAAAAAATCATCAAGCACACTACATACACCATTTAGTCGAATCTATTGATTTTGATGACTCTTATACCTTTGGGCGTCCTTTCGAATATGAACCTCGGGTCTTACTCAAGTTAGTTCTTTTGGCATATAGTTATGGTATTTTTTCTTGTCGAAAGATCGAACGTTTTGCTCGGGAAAACGTTGTTGCCATGTGGTTGACTCAGGAAGCCCAACCTACTTATCGTACTATTGCTCGCTTTGTTGTCTCTGATACTATTGAGATGATGCTAAAAAGTTCGTTTTCTGAATTTAGAGAATATTTGCGAAAAAATGGGCTCATTGATGAGGCTGTGTTTATTGATGGTACTAAGATTCTTGCTAACGCAAATAAATACTCGTTTGTTTGGAAGAAAAATACTATTCGCTATGATGATTTAAATCGACAAAAAGCTAAAAAGTTATTGAAAGAGATCAAAGAATCGATCGTCAATATTGATTTTGCTGATGATCTGACTGTTGATCAACTTGATGAGATATGTGCCCGATTGGAACAACGAATTGAATATTTGAATGAAAAAGTCGAAGAGACTAAGAAGATCTCCCCTAATCCTGCGAAGCAGGAACGACGGACGGCCAAGAAATACTTAAAACAAACACGCGAGCGCAAACAGAAAAACTCTAAATATGCTGAACAGTTTGCCATCGTTGGCGAGCGAAACAGCTATTCTAAAACTGATAATGACGCCACTTTTATGCGTATGAAAGAAGATCCAATGAAAAATGGTCAAACCAAACCTGGCTATAATCTCCAAGTCGCTGCTAATAATCAATTTGCTTTGGACTACACCCTCGCACCTAATCCAACTGATATGCGTACTTTGATCCCATTTTTAGAAAAGATGGATGCAGATGTTATTCAAGGTCCGATAGTTGCTGATGCTGGTTATGGATCTGAACCTAACTATGAATTTATCGAAGATAAATTCGGAGTGTTTGATTACCTTATTCCATATAATACGATGTTAAAGGAAGAAACCAAACGTTGGAGATCAGATGAGCGCAAAGTGATGAATTGGCATTATAACGCTGAAGATGATTACTATATAGATCCAAAGAATGTTCGTTTTAACTTTAAACGCTATGCATATCGCCATGATACATATGGTTATAAACGAAATTTTAAAGTATATGAAGCTGAAAAATTCGATGAAGATCGTAAAGAAGATCCAAATGCATTGACCAAAAAAGGAAACGTCAGAAAGATCTATATCAATCCACAATGGGAATATTTCAAGGGGAAAGTAAAAACAAACCTTTCAAATACTGAAAAAAATAAGATCTATCGTAGAAGAAAGTATGAGATCGAACCTATTTTCGGTAATTTGAAGGCTTATTTGGGTTTTACTCGATTTACCGTACGAAGTAAGAAAAAGGTAAATCGACAAATGGGGATAGCGTTAATGGCATTGAACATGTGGAAAATGTCCACTAGTAGTTCAAAAATATCACCAAATAATAAAAACAAAAAGAAGACCATCCGAATTTTTCAAAATTTTCAAAAAATTCGAATGGTCTTCTTTAAAGATAGAGACTTATGTCACAGCCTCTCATTTTTTTATAGCTTCATCTGAGAAATGGGCTCAAGCCAAAATAGCTCACATCTGATTTAAGTCTGAGCTGTTTTGTCTTTGAGCGCTAAATAGATCACGCCTAAACTTGCACTCATCGCTAAAATAAAATTCAATAAAACTACGACTTTGACTGAAAGATATGTCAAAAGTAAGCTCGACAGCAACAACGACACTAACGAGGATAAGCGTCCGCAGCTCGAACGTAATGAGGTCAGCGATGAGATATGCGTTTTAGAAACTGTTTTGGAAAATAACACATTACTGAAGTATTCAAAAAAGGTAAAGATAAAGACTAAGACTAAATAGCTGAGTAAAAAGCTCATTTTGTCTGTAATTACTAAAAGTACACTACTAGTCAATAGACCTATTAAAGATAGCCCATACCACCGCTTGATCGCAGACGTTTCAAGTTTTACCGGCAAGCTATAAGCTCCAAGACTTATCAACTGAAAGATAACATAGTAAATATAAAACTGCTCTTTATTAAAGCCTTGCTTCAAAAATAACGCTTGCCAGAGTTGGTAGTGAGCCTGAAAGAAAAATTGCCCCGCAATAGTTAAAGCGATCATCAACCGTAATTGACGTGAATGTTTAAGTTCGCTAAAGCCGGTCACTACTTGTTTGCTCAAGCTCTGTTTCAAGTTTTGCTTAGAACTATCAGTGACCTCTTCAATATAACCATATCTGATCGCCAAAAACGCTACTAATGTTAAGAGTACACTCACCAAATAAAACTTTATCCCTAACCTATAATACAGCCATGAACCAAGTACCCCTCCAAACAGTGCGCTAATAAGATCCAAGCGATTAGTATTGCTGATAAATTTGGCAACTAAGCGATTTTGAGCTTGGTGCTTGAGTTCATTTATCAGTTGTGCATCCAATGTTCCACTTTCTAACGCCATTGCTAACCCATAGCATGCCCAAGCAAGTAATATCGTCTGAAAGCTTTCGCCTAACCAAACTAGCAAAAACATCCCGCTCAAAAAGACTTTTGCCCATAAAAAGAGGACTTTTTTAGAATACAGATCAGCTAATAGACCACTAGGATATTCACTGACTAAAATGACCAGACTATAGGTCGCTTGAACTAACATGATCTGCGTCAATGACAAGCCTTTAGCAAACAAGAGCACGGTCAAGACGGCATGCGGCAAAGAAGCTGCTAACGTGGTCAAAGTGGTTGCTAGATAAAATATTTTGATATTTTTATGCAGTTGCTTCATTTATTTTCCTCGCTACAAAAGCTACAATCTTTATCTTTGGGAACCTCTAATGTATAATTTTTAAACGTCACATTGTCAATACCAAATCGTTTATTTAGCGATTTGACTTTATCTAATTTTTCAGCTTCAAACTGAATAATATCAGACATTGCTAAACTAGACGCTAAGGCATTATTTGTAAAACTAGATGGAGCTTCATATTTATTATTAATATTCAACAACTCATTTTGCATTGAATCTTTTTCATGTTTTTCAAGAGATAAAGTATTATTGCAATATGGACAACTTGAAATCCGTGGAACATAAAATGGTCCAATTACAGAAATATCATTTAAGTAACCAACATTTAAAAAGGGAATTTTATTTTTTACACAATACTTTGTAGTTTCTTCTAAAGCAGTAATACTATCCCCTGAAAGTATTACTAAATATCGCTTATTATCTGTTAATTTAATTGATTTTTCTAGTAGATCCTCGGTAACGTATCTATCATAGGACGTAACATCTAATAAAGGATTACGTAATTGAATCTGCTTTTTCAGTATATCTGCTTTTGAATATCCTATATCTTTAGTTGTGAACAATAATTGCCGATTTAAATTACTATTTTCGATCTTATCTCCATCAATAAGTATCATTTTTTCAGGAGTAAAGGTTGCCAAGGAGTAACTCAAAAAGTTTCCTATCCCACCGCAACCAATGATAATCACTATAGTATTTTTTAAATTATTTAACACTAACTTTGCATCTACATCTATTGATAATAAATATAAATAGTTTTTAAAATCAAGAGTATCCTTTTTCGGCTTTACCAACGAGCTTTCTAAAATTAAATTACCGTCTAATAATTTTTGAAAAGTATTTTTTTTAATGTTATGTTTTAATTCAAACTTTTTAATTTCGGTTTCGGTACGTTCAATTTCCATATAGTTTAAAAGATGGAGTGCATCTTTAAATTCTTCTAAACTCAATGTAAATTGCTTTGTACCAACACCTAAAATTCCACATTTTTCGTTAAAACCACCCGTTGCTAATAAACTTGTCTTATACATAATTATCTCCTATCGTAATTTATAGTATTTATAAACTTCCATATATTGATGAAAACCATAATACCTCAAGTATTATGGTTTTCATCAATATATGGAGCTAGTTTTTGATCATAAGTGACATAGATATCACCTCCTTTAAGTGATGTATTAAATGTATCGCTAATTTATACAAAAAGAAGATTTTTTCAAAAAAGGGTCATATATAAGAGATAATAGTATGAATACAAATATAACCCTATAAACCGACAATAATAATAATTTCTGATATTATTATTGAAGATAGATTTGAAAACTTCTCCATGATTAACACGCGCACCTTTTTCTTATTTCTTTTCCTTTGCATTAACTATATAATGAATAAAAAAATATTATTTTTTTGTTGTGAAAGTGGGAATTTCAAATGAAGTCACATCTAGGGAAAACACTCAGAAAAATTCGAGTAGGCAAACATGTAAGCTTAAATGCAGTGGCTGATGAGTATTTATCAAAATCTCAAATATCACGCTTTGAGCGAGGCGAATCCGAGATATCTTGTACTCGCTTGATCAATATTCTCGACAAATTACATGTTTTACTTGGGGAATTTCTTATCTTACATGATGGTGAGTATACGCAAACCGAAAACTTTGTTGATTTAGTGCAATATATCCGTAAAGAATATCCTACACAAAAAACGGATAATATTATTAAGTTACTTTCTGATACTTCGCGATATCAGTTAAATGATCTCGAGAAAACTATGATAAAATCAATAATTTATATGCTAGATCACTCGGATAAAATAAAGCCGACTGAAACCGAGATCTTGAATTTGACAGATTACTTATTCGAAGTTGAAATTTGGGGATATTATGAGATCACTTTACTGGGAAACTGTTCCAGAACGATTCCGTATCCTGCTTTTTTCTTACTTACAAAAGAAATGTTAAAAAACTATATTTACTCTTCTTTAAACAAAACCAATAAGAAGTTAGTTACACAATTGGCTATTAATTGTTTGATCGTAAGTATTGATAATAAGCAGTTTGAAAATTGTAAATATCTTATCCAAGAAATTAAAAAATTACTAGCTAATGAATTAAATTATTTTGAACAGACTGTCTTTCTTTATGCACAAGGATATTTTGAATTTGAGCAAGATATTACGACAGGACGCTCTAAAATGGCGCAAGCTTTACAGGTATTCAAAATTTTAGGCGAAAATGCTATCTATAGTCAGTATGCAGATCATTACACTAAGACCATAGGATCAAAAAAGCATAGTGGTATATAAAAACGGTCGTAAATGACCGAAAAGCCATTTACGACCGTTTTTATATATCATTAATTCCAAATTAGATCACAATGCCTTGCTACTAAAAAGAGGTAAGAGAAATACGACTTCGAGCATAAAAAACATCCATTTTTTCAGCCTCTTTAGATGAGCCGATCATTTTTGATGTGTTGCAAAAATTCTTGATAGTAAGGTTGAAAGATCTCTTGTTGCTCTTCAGGTGTACCTAACATCTGTTTAGGAAAGAAGAAGCGCTCGTCTCCTAGTTCTTTATCAGTCACAGCCTTGACTAGCGGTGAGACCTCGGATAGTTCTTCTAGTTCACCATTTGGTTGGATCAAATTGATCTTGGCTTTAGAATCATAAAGCGCATAGGGTAAGTTGAAACTATCATTAGTTGCAGTGTAGTAATTGGCATCATAGCCGGAATTAGTCACTAATGCGGCCAACTTTGGTAACAGCGCAGTTTGCTTTTCTGTGACGCGTACTGACTTTAAAGGTTGGCGATCTAAGAAGCGTTGGGCTAAGTCACTTAAGATCGGATCTTTGGCAGTTCGCCAGTTTTCAAAGCAAGTATTTAAGATCCCATCGTCAAGGCGCAAGTAATTTGCGAGTGTGAGATCTTTTTCAAAGAAAGGCCGTAACAGCTCGGCGGCAAAATCTTGAGGTAATTTACCAGCTAAATAGAGATCTTTAGCGCGCTTTAGCAAGTGGCCTAAAATAACTTCCATCGAGCGTGAAACGGGATGGAAATAGACTTGTTGATACATTTGAAGCCGACTGATGATATAATCTTCGACCGCATGCATCCCACTGTATTCAAAGACGATCCCATTTTTACTTGGACGCATGACACGTAAGATCCGGGTCAGATCAAAGGTTCCATAGTTAGCTCCAGTGAAATACGAATCGCGTAAAAGATAATCCATCCGATCAGCGTCGATCTGGCTAGAGATCATTTGGACGACTTGGGGATTTGGGTAAGTCTTAGCGATCACGCTAGCAACTTTTTTTGGAAAGTCAGGCGCGACTTGCTTTAAAACTGCATTGATCTGGGTATCTTCTGATGTGATGATCGTACGAGTCATCTCTTCATGATCGGTTTCAAAAATATGCTCAAATGTATGGGAGTAGGCCCCGTGTCCAACATCATGCAAAAGGGCAGCACATAAGGCTACTAAACGCTCATTATCATCCCAACCACCATCACCTTGTGTTTTAGTGGCATAGTTTCGTGCAAATAGATCACAGATCCGCCGAGTGATCTCATAAACGCCGACCGAGTGTGTAAAACGAGAATGCTCCGCACTATGAAAAGTGTAATTAGTCGTTCCCAGTTGCTTGATCCGCCGCAAGCGTTGGAATTCGCGGGTGTTGATCAGATCGAGAATAACTTGATGTTTGATATAGATATAGTCATGGATCGGATCACGCAAGACCTTTTCTAAAGGTAACATTTTTGAGGTATAGCGAGTTGTGATTTTAAAGCCCCCTTCGTAATAATTATTGTTATAATAAGTATATACGTTGAGTGATCAATTGTACATGTTTAGAAATGGGGTAGAGCGTTTTGACAATGCAAGTACCAGTAGAAATAAAATTAAAAACAGTTCAAACTCAGACGGGTGAGATCGAAAAATTTGAATTGCTCGAACAGGGTGAATTGACGCGTAAAGGAGAAACTATATATTTACGGTATACTGAGGCTAAAGCTGGCGCCCAAACGATCTTAAAGATCAAGCCAGCTGAATTATTGCTGACTAGACGCCAAGGGCAATTAGCTTTGCAGTTAAATTTAGTTGAAGGTCAGCAAACCAATGCTAAGTATAAGACCGCTTATGGGATCATTTCCTTGGTGGCCAAGTGCACGACTTACAAATATGAACCGCTCACCGAAACTAGCGGTGAGTTAAAGGTGGAATATCTTTTATATTCGGGTGAAGAATTATTGGGAGAATATAAATTAGAATTGCAATTCAAAGCTTAATATTGTAAGATGAAGAGTAAACTGTGGAAAGGACGTGTACCAGTTTGGAGCTAGAAAAATTCAAAGATGCTAACCGCAATGAATTATCAATGGTCGAAGTTGCACACGCAATTTTAAGTCAAAAAGGTGATGTGATGGCCTTTGCTGACTTAACAAACGCAATTCAAGAATATCTTGGTAAGAGCGACCAAGAGATCCGTGATCGTTTAGCGCAATTTTATACAGATTTAAATGTTGATGGCAGCTTCATCTCTTTAGGGGATAATCTTTGGGGCTTACGCTCATGGTATCCATTTGAATCGATCGACGAAGCCCTCGTTCACTCTGAAGACGAAGAAGAAGAATCTCGGCCACGCAAGAAGCGTAAGAAGGTCAATGCTTTCTTGGCTGATGCGACTGACGATGATGATGTGATCGATTACAATGATGATGATCCAGAAGATGTCGATCTAGATGACGATTATGATGATGAAGATAATGACGAAGATGGTGAATTGAAAGCTTATAGTGAAGATCTAAGCGATATCGACGATCCTGAAGATGAAGAAGATGATCTTCCAGATGGGATCGAAGGTCAGTTGACTGAATTATCAGATGTTGATTTAGAAGATCAATAATTTTATGCTTGACGGCAAGCAGTGTTTTATGTAAAATTCAATATGGGCGCTTCACTTATAGGTGAAGTCAGACGTACGACAAGGCAAGCTCCCTATTCTAAGAGATGAATAGGGAGCTTGTTATTTTTGTTAGTTCTACCCTGATAAATTAAATTAAAGGAGCATTTAATAATGACCAAGTATATTTTTGTTACGGGCGGCGTTGTTTCATCTCTAGGCAAAGGTATTGTTGCCGCTTCACTAGGCCGTTTATTGAAAAACCGCGGATTAAAAGTTACGATCCAAAAATTCGATCCATACATCAACGTTGACCCAGGGACAATGAGCCCATATCAACACGGTGAAGTTTTCGTGACCGATGATGGTACAGAGACTGATTTGGATCTCGGTCACTATGAACGCTTCATTGATATCAATTTGAACAAATACTCAAACGTTACAACTGGTAAGATCTACTCAGAAGTTTTGAAAAAAGAACGCCGTGGTGATTACTTAGGCGCAACAGTCCAAGTTATCCCACACATTACAAATATGATCAAAGAAAAGATCATGCGTGCTGGCACGATCACTGATGCAGATGTTGTTATCACTGAGGTCGGAGGTACAGTAGGCGATATCGAATCACTTCCATTCCTTGAAGCTTTGCGGCAAATGAAGTCTGAAGTCGGTAGTGAAAATGTTGTTTACATCCACACGACTTTAGTACCGTACTTGAACGCAGCTGGCGAAATGAAGACAAAGCCGACCCAACACAGTGTAAAGGAATTACGTGGTTTAGGTATCCAACCAAATATTTTGGTCGTTCGAACAGAAAAACCAATTTCTCAAAGTATGCGTGATAAGATCGCTAATTTCTGTGACGTTGAACCAGAAGCTGTGATCGAATCAATGGACGTGGATACACTTTATCAGATCCCATTGAACCTACAAGCACAACACATGGATGACATCGTATGTAAGAAGTTGCATCTTGAAACACCAGAAGCTGATATGACTGATTGGAGCAAATTAGCTGATAAGGTACGTAACTTAGATGGTGAAGTTAAGATCGCTTTAGTTGGTAAGTACGTTCAATTACCTGATGCATATATCTCAGTTAACGAAGCCTTGCGTCATGCAGGTTATGCGATCGATTCTAAGATCAAGATCGATTACTTTGATTCCGAAAAATTGACTGCTGAAAATGTGGCTGAACAATTAGGCGGCTATGATGGGATCATCGTGCCAGGTGGTTTTGGTGACCGTGGTCTTGAAGGGATGATCCAATCGATCCGCTATGCGCGTGAAAATGACGTACCATTCTTAGGTATCTGCTTAGGTATGCAAATGGCATGTATTGAATTTGCTCGCGATGTGTGTGGTCTTGAAGATAGCAATACGGCTGAAGTTGATCCTAATGCTAAGAATAAGATCATCGATCTGATGGCTGATCAAGCTGAAGTTCAAGAGATGGGTGGTACACAACGTCTAGGCATTTATCCATGTAAATTAAAACCTGGAACAAAGACAGCAAAAGCTTACGGTGACCAAGATGTGATCCAACAACGTCACCGTCATCGCTATGAATTTAACAACCAATACCGTGAGATCATGGCGCAAAAAGGTTTAGTCTTTGCTGGTACTTCCCCAAACAACCATTTAGTTGAAGTTGTGGAAATTCCTGAAAACAAATTCTTCGTGGCTGCGCAATACCACCCAGAATTCTTGTCACGTCCACAACGTCCAGAAGGTTTATTTGCAGCTTTCGTAACGGCGGCTGCTGGAAAATAGCGCATTTAAAAGCACTTCGATTTGAGGTGCTTTTTTTGTGCGCTAGCTTAAATTTATATAATTATGGAGTTATAGTATAATTAATACTATGGATGTTTGAATATGCATTGATCAGGTTCCTTGATTTTTAGCATTGCAATTTGAAATATTTTTTTAAATTGTAATGCTGTTTTAGTGTGATTTAAAAAATTAACTAAGATATTCCCTGATAAAGCACTAATTTACATTGAAACCTTAGCTTTTATCCTGTAAAATTCAATATGGCGCATTGTTTACTATTTAATGATCTGCGCAGACTATTTGATGATGATTCGAAAAGATATATATTTATTTAATTGATTTAGTGAGGAATTTAACAAAATGAAAAAAATGATTGTCAAGGGTTCGCAAAAATTGTCAGGGGAAGTGACGATCGGCGGAGCCAAAAATAGTACTGTAGCTCTTATACCAGCTTCCATTTTAGCTGATACACCTGTTGAATTTGATTCGGTTCCTGATATTTTAGATGTGCATAACTTAATGTTGATTTTAAAATCAATGAACGTAAAATCATTTTATAACCGAGGAAAACTTACCGTTGATCCAACAACGATCGAATCCACTCCACTGCCCGGTGGAGCTATTCGTAGTTTGCGAGCTTCTTATTATTTTATGGGCGCTTTGCTTGGAAAATTCGGTAAGGCTGTAGTAGGATTTCCCGGGGGCGATAATATCGGGCCACGTCCGATCGACCAACACATCAAGGGCTTTAAAGCTTTAGGAGCAAAAGTCGTTGAAAAAGATGACACGGTTTACATTACGACTGGTCCAGAAGGTTTACAAGGTGCACGGATCTTCTTTGATCTAGTTTCTGTCGGTGCAACGATCAATGTCTTATTAGCTGCAGTCAGGGCTAAAGGGACAACGATCATGGAAAATGTGGCCCGTGAACCAGAGATCGTTGATCTAGCAACCTTTTTAAATAACATGGGGGCTAAGATCCGTGGAGCTGGCACGGATGTGATCCGTGTACAAGGTGTTGATAGCTTAAAAGCGCAAAATATTCATACGATCATTCCTGATCGGATCGAAGCGGGAACATATTTGTCCTTTGCAGCAGCCAACGGCAAAGGGGTCTTAGTGAAAAATGTGATCACTGAGCATTTGGATCCATTTATTGCTAAGATGCAAGAAATGGGGGTGACCCTTGAGATCGATGAAGATAAGATCTATGTTCCTGGGGGTGATCTTTTAGCACCAGTTAGCGTCAAAACTGCACCTTTCCCGGGTTTAGCCACCGATCTACAACAACCTTTGACTCCACTTTTAATGAGAGCTAAGGGCAGTTCAACTATTATTGATACTCTTTATCCGCAAAGAATTAAACATATTCCTGAAATGCAAAAAATGGGAGCTAAGATCTCCAGTCAAGATGGTGTGATCACGATCGGTCATGCTAAGAATTTGATCGGTACAACGGTAGAAGCAGGTGAGATCAGGGCAGGCGTATCGTTGTTAGGCTTGGCTTTAATGGCAGATGGTACGACAACGATCACCAAGGCAGATAACATTTTACGTGGCTATGATCGGATCGTTGAAAAATTCCGTGGGCTAAACGTGGATCTGAAAGTTATCACTGAAAGTGAAACACTAGATTTTTAAAATAATTACGATAGAGGCGATCGCATGTCAGAAATGCAAACTTTAGAAGACTTACAAAAGAAGACTTTAAAAGAAATATATGAATATGCACGGAAATACAAGATCAAATATTATAGCCAAATGAACAAAAAGGAATTGTCGTTGGCTGTAATTCGTGCACAAGCAGAAGAGTCCAGCTTTGTGATGAAAGGTGTTTTGGAGATCTTTTATGATGAAGGTGGGTATGGTTTTTTGCGGCCATTAAATTATAGTCAATCAAAAGAAGATATTTATGTTTCAGCTTCGCAGATCAAACGGTTTGGACTTCGAAACGGCGATGAAGTCGTGGGCAAAGTTCGCCCTCCACGGCAAAATGTGGCTAATGATCGCTATGGGATGCTTTATATTGATTCTGTCAACGGTAAAAGTCCAGAAGAAGCAAAGGGCAGGCCACATTTTCCGGCATTAACGGCTAAATACCCTGATCGGCGTTTGCTTTTGGAATATGAGCAAAAGAAGTTGTCGACGCGCATGATCGATCTTTTTTCGCCGATCGGTTTTGGCCAACGTGGTTTGATCGTAGCCCCACCTAAAGCAGGGAAAACGACATTTTTAAAAGATATCGCTGCTGGGATCTCAAAAAATCACCCCCAAGCTAAACTGTTAGTTTTATTGATCGATGAACGCCCAGAAGAAGTTACTGACCTAGAAGAATACTTGGCCAAGATCAATCCCACTGGTGAGGTCGTTTATTCAACTTTTGATCAGCGACCGGAAAATCATGTACATATCTCTGAATTAGTCTTAGAAAGAGCAATGCGTTTAGTCGAAGATAAACAAGATGTGATCATTTTGTTAGACTCATTGACGCGCTTAGCACGGGCTTATAACTTAGTGGAGCCTGCTAGTGGAAAAACGCTATCTGGTGGTTTAGATCCAACTGCCTTATATCGTCCCAAAAAATTCTTTGGAGCAGCACGAAATGTCAAAGAAGGTGGAAGTTTGACGATCTTAGCGACAGCCTTAGTTGATACAGGTAGTCGGATGGACGATATCATTTTTGAAGAGTTTAAGGGGACTGGTAATCAAGAATTGCAATTGAGTCGCTTATTAGCTGAAAGACGGATCTTTCCTGCTGTTGATCTCAAAAAATCAGGGACACGTAAAGAAGAGCTGTTGCTTTCTGACGATGAACTTGAAGCGATCTGGAAGTTACGGCGAGCGATGAGTGATGATATTTTGAAAGATACTGAACAGATCTTGAAGATCCTACGTCAAACTAAGAGTAATGCAGATTTTTGCGCTCAGATCGATCAACTCGAATTATCAAATCGGCGATAAATAGCTAATTTAGCATAGATTTATAGACCTATATTTAGAGTTTTTTTAGCTCCTAGGTATAGGTTTTTTATTTTGCTTGAGTGAATGGCAGTTAAAGCAGAGTAACAAAAAAATATATTTAAATTTTATTAATTATCTTTTAAAGGTTATACTGTGATTGTAGTTCTTAAAAATAATTAGCCAATATAACGCTGAAAATCAATCGGTTTTATAAAAAATATGATCAAAATTATAATTTTTAACTAAATAAAGTCATAGAGTTATCAGGCTGTGAATGATGCAGTTATAACCAGACTTTGTAGCGTTTTTATGTTGGATAAAACAATGAAATTAGAATATAATATAAATATAGATGAGAAAAAGTGTTGTTTTTGTATTAAAAATGTTTTAAATTATATTATATATTTACCAAAGTGTTAATTTTGTGTTTTTTTACATTAGAAATACAGTAGGAGGTATTAAGATGCTCTCGAAAAACAATAAGAGATTACAAGCTGAGAAAATGGAGCCCAAACACCAACGCTTTGCAATCAAAAAATTTACGGTGGGGGTAGCGTCAGTTCTTATTGGGACGACATTTGCGATCAATATGGGAACAAAAGTCGTTTCGGCTGATGAAACTACAGCTCAAACGACTGAAGTGGTAGGTGATAGTTTAGCTGAAACATCTTCTGAGAAGAATGAGGCGACTTCAGAGGAAACGTCTGTGGCTACTACTAGTGAAAATGAGGTAGTTGCTCCTGAAGTGACAGCACAAGAAACACAAGCCAAAAAAGAAGAGACCTCAGATGCTAAGCAAACACAGAGCCCAGAAGAGACGAACTCAAATGAGTCCGCTACTGAGACCAAAATCTCAGATCAAGATCAAAATAAGACTGAAACTTCTACAGCACCCCAAGCTACGGAAACAGCTTCTGCTTTTAGAAGTGCATCTGAGACAACTGTAGCACCAACAACTGCTGAGACAACAGCACCTGAAGAAACAGCAACTTCAGAAACAAAAAATCCACAATGGCCAGCTGCTGCGGATGCTGCAGTGACAAACGATAATGGGATCTATACACCACAGATCTCGTACAATAGAAAGTTTTGGACATTCCAAGCTAATCCAGGGATGATCACAGATGAGGTCGCTAAAAGTAACACGATCCCATTTTCGATGGCTGAGCAACGGACTGGTGGGACGGTCGTAACTTCTAAAGATTACAAGATCCGTTTGCAACTCGATAATCGTTTAGTAGATAGTGTTTCTGAAGTTTCATTGACACAAAGAGATGATACGAATAAGACGATCTTCTTTGAACGCATCTTAGATGATGCTGGCAATAAAACTAACATTTGGGAAGCAACACTATTAGATATTTTCAATGAACCAGTAGTTGGCTATGCATATTTAGCTGAAAATGGTCGGATCGTGTTAAATGATACTGTCGAAAATGTCTTAAATAAGATCTCAGATGTAGAGCAAAACCCATTACTCTATAACGCTTACGTATATGATGCTTCAAGTAGGACTGCTTTACTTGCAACCAACAATGAAGGTTACATTGTTGGACCTAATGATCCTTTGAGTGAAAAGCAAGTCACTCCTACGTACAGTGAAAATAAAAAGGATACGAAGTTTATCGGAAGCCATAACGTCATTTCCTATGACAAAACGATCGGCGAAAATGGAGCATTGGTGGTCTTTTATCAAGCAAGTAAGAAGGGGAGTTGGACTAACGGCACAGGTTTAGTCTTTAACTATGGGATTGATCCAGCTTTATTACCATATCTTGAAAAAACAGGTGATGCCTATACGGTCGAATTAAACAAGATAAAAAATGGCGATCAGTATGGCTTTGTTCAGGATAAAACAAATAAGTTGTGGATACCGTTAAATTCTACAGATACAACTAAAGTAGCAGATCTAACGCTTGATGCTAATGGTACTGGGAGTTATGCTCCCGCTGATATCAACGATAAGATCCAATTTGGTGGTTTCGCAAGTGAAGCAAGACCGGTTGCCTTACTTTTGGTCTATCGGTTGAATCAAAAACCAGATGAGATCTATGCTTCGCTCAAAAAAGACGGTAAGGCTGGTGGAAGCTTACTTTTCAATAATTATTTTACTGATACTAATGGTGTAGTTCAAAATTACTCGATGGCTTCTAATTTGATCGCATTCGATGATTCTGACGGTGATGGGATCCCAGATTTAAAAGAAAAAGCTGATCTGACTAACCCATTAGTTTCAATGCCAAATATTTCGAATGTGTATGTTTCTGAAAATAAGGTCCATGGTGAATTAGTTTTCAACCAAGCTGAAGGGACCAAGCAAGAGGTCACAGTAACAGATGAAAAAGGGACAGTTTATGGTTCGACGACTGTTACACCTGAACGCTTTGATGGGGTCGCTAAAGCCCAAAAATTTGATATTCCGTTGACTAAAACTTTACCAGCTGCCGGGACCAAGTTGATCGTATCCGTAAGTACCATCGCTTCTTCAGGCGATAGTGTGTCTAATAATTTACCACAAAAAAATGAAGTCACGCTAAAAGAAGGTGCGATCGCTAAGACTGATCTGAAATATTATACCGGAGTAACAGTAGGCGATGATGCTAAAAATGCTATCGAAAATACGGCTAATTTCCCAAAAAATGCGACTTATGCTTGGGTAACTAAGCCTAATACGACCCAAGCTCAAACTACATCTGGTCAAGTTAAAGTGACTTTCCCAGATGAACTTGATCCAACATATACGCATGAATTGTTGGTAACTGTGCCAGCAACAGTGACGGATATCGATCTTACAAAGAGCACGATCGAAGTCAACAAGCCAACGCTACATGTTAACCAAGATATCGATACTGTTAATGATATGTTGACTAGAGATTATGTAGAAAATGAGCTTATCAAGAAATTGACGCTAGCTAATGGGACCGTGTTTGAAGGACAAGAATTAAAAGATGTTTTGAACGCGTTCGTAGCCGAATATTCTTGGGCAGATGATCCTGATACAACTACCGCTGGTGAAAATATCGACGTTCGTTTAAGAGCAAAACTCAACAATAAGCGAACTACATCTTGGCCCATGAAGATCGATGTTGTCGGGGCTCAGGCTAAACCAGACTTACAAACACCTTGGGGAACTGAATTAGAGGCTTACAAAGTGATCGCTAATACAGACGAGTTAGAGCGGTTTGATACGGCTGATAAGAAAGTCAGTTATGCTTGGAAAGAAAAACCAAACTTTAAGCCAGGAGTTTCAGCCGATCACCATGTTCCTGGGGTCGTAGTCGTGACCTATCCCGATGGTACGACTCAAGATGTGCCTGTAACGATCAAGGTGGGAGATTCTCAAGCAGATGCATTTGCTGCTAAAGATAAGACAGCGACTACCCAAAAGATCACTGTTCATTACGGACAAACCGTAAATCCAAATGCTGGCTTAGTAGATCCAACAGGTAACAATGTGAAGAGTAGTGCATTTGTTACACCAGTAAATACAACGACCGCAAGTAATAGTGAGCACCCAGCAACAGTGACGTTTACAGATGGCTCGACAGCTCCAGTCGATATTTTAGTTGAAGTCATTGTCGCAACACCAAAATCGGATGCCACTACACCATGGGGGAAAGTTCCAGAAGCTAAGAGTTTGATCGCTAATACAGAGGCTTTGGCACAATTTGACCAATCAGCTAAGCCAGTGTCTTATGCTTGGAAACAAGAGCCAAACGTTAAGCCAGAAGTTGGTGCCACAGACCGCAAGGCAACTGGTATCGTGACGGTGACGTATCCTGATGGTACGACCCAAGATGTTGAGGTCAATGTTTTAGTTGATAAGTCAGATGCAGATACTTACACACCAAACGGTCAAGAAGTAAAAACACCAGTCGGTGGTACACCAAAAGCAACAACAGGAATCGCCAACTTAGATGAATTACCAAAGGGTACGACAGCTACTTGGAAAGAACCAGTGGATACGACGACACCAGGCCATAAAAAAGGTACAGTGGTAGTAACGTATCCAGATGGCACGACAGAAGAAGTGACAGTACCAGTTAAGGTGGGTACAGATGCGCAGATCAATGAACCAACAGCCCAAGAAGTAAAAACACCAGTCGGTGGTACACCAGAAGCAACAACAGGTATCAAAAACTTGGATGAATTACCAGTAGGTACGACAGTTGCTTGGAAAGAACCAATCGATACGACGACACCAGGCCATAAAGAAGGCACGGTGGTAGTAACGTATCCAGATGGCACGACAGAAGAAGTGACAGTACCAGTTAAGGTGGGTACAGATGCGCAGATCAATGAACCAACAGCCCAAGAAGTAAAAACACCAGTCGGTGGTACACCAGACGCAACAACAGGTATCAAAAACTTGGATGAATTACCAGTAGGTACGACAGTTGCTTGGAAAGAACCAATCGATACGACGACACCAGGCCATAAAGAAGGCACGGTGGTAGTAACGTATCCAGATGGCACGACAGAAGAAGTGACAGTACCAGTTAAGGTGGGTACAGATGCGCAGATCAATGAACCAACAGCCCAAGAAGTAAAAACACCAGTCGGTGGTACACCAGACGCAACAACAGGGATCGCCAACTTAGATGAATTACCAGCAGGCACGAAAGCTGCTTGGAAAGAACCAGTGGATACAACGACACCAGGCCATAAAGAAGGTACAGTGGTAGTAACGTATCCAGATGGTACGACAGAAGAAGTGACAGTGCCAGTGAAAGTGGGTACAGATGCGCAGATCAATGAACCAACAGCCCAAGAAGTAAAAACACCAGTAGGTGGTACACCAGACGCAACAACAGGTATCAAAAACTTGGATGAATTACCAGTAGGTACGACAGTTACTTGGAAAGAACCAGTCGATACGACGACACCAGGCCATAAAGAAGGTACAGTGGTAGTAACGTATCCAGATGGTACGACAGAAGAAGTGACAGTACCAGTGAAAGTTGGTACAGATGCGCAGATCAATGAACCAACAGCCCAAGAAGTAAAAACACCAGTCGGCGGTACACCAAAAGCAACAACAGGAATCGCCAACTTAGATGAATTACCAGCAGGTACGACAGTTACTTGGAAAGAACCAGTGGATACAACGACACCAGGTCATAAAGAAGGCACGGTGGTAGTAACGTATCCAGATGGCACGACAGAAGAAGTGACAGTACCAGTTAAGGTGGGTACAGATGCGCAGATCAATGAACCAACAGCCCAAGAAGTAAAAACACCAGTCGGCGGTACACCAAAAGCAACAACAGGAATCGCCAACTTAGATGAATTACCAGCAGGCACGAAAGCTACTTGGAAAGAACCAGTGGATACGAAGACACCAGGCCATAAAGAAGGCACGGTGGTAGTAACGTATCCAGATGGTACGACAGAAGAAGTGACAGTACCAGTTAAGGTGGGTACAGATGCAGATATTTACACACCAAACGGCCAAGAAGTAAAAACACCAGTCGGTGGTACACCAGAAGCAACAACAGGTATCACAAACTTAGATGAATTACCAGCAGGCACGAAAGCTACTTGGAAAGAACCAGTGGATACGAAGACACCAGGCCATAAAGAAGGCACGGTGGTAGTAACGTATCCAGATGGCACGACAGAAGAAGTGACAGTACCAGTTAAGGTGGGTACAGATGCGCAGATCAATGAACCAACAGCCCAAGAAGTAAAAACACCAGTCGGTGGTACACCAGAAGCAACAACAGGTATCAAAAACTTGGATGAATTACCAGTAGGTACGACAGTTGCTTGGAAAGAACCAGTGGATACGAAGACACCAGGCCATAAAGAAGGCACGGTGGTAGTAACGTATCCAGATGGCACGACAGAAGAAGTGACAGTACCAGTTAAGGTGGGTACAGATGCGCAGATCAATGAACCAACAGGCCAAGAGGTAAAAACACCAGTCGGCGGTACACCAGACGCAACAACAGGAATCGCCAACTTAGATGAATTACCAAAGGGTACGACAGTTACTTGGAAAGAACCAGTGGATACGAAGACACCAGGCCATAAAGAAGGCACGGTGGTAGTAACGTATCCAGATGGTACGACAGAAGAAGTGACAGTACCAGTTAAGGTGGGTACAGATGCAGATATTTACACACCAAACGGCCAAGAAGTAAAAACACCAGTCGGTGGTACACCAGAAGCAACAACAGGTATCACAAACTTAGATGAATTACCAGCAGGCACGAAAGCTACTTGGAAAGAACCAGTGGATACGAAGACACCAGGTCATAAAGAAGGCACGGTGGTAGTAACGTATCCAGATGGCACGACAGAAGAAGTGACAGTACCAGTTAAGGTGGGTACAGATGCGCAGATCAATGAACCAACAACTCAAGAAGTAAAAACACCAGTCGGCGGTACGCCAGACGCAACAACAGGTATCAAAAACTTAGATGAATTACCAGCAGGTACGACAGTTACTTGGAAAGAACCAGTGGATACAACGACACCAGGTCATAAAGAAGGTACAGTGGTAGTAACGTATCCAGATGGCACGACAGAAGAAGTGACAGTACCAGTTAAGGTGGGTACAGATGCGCAGATCAATGAACCAACAGGCCAAGAGGTAAAAACACCAGTCGGCGGTACACCAGACGCAACAACAGGAATCGCCAACTTAGATGAATTACCAGCAGGTACGACAGTTACTTGGAAAGAACCAGTCGATACGAAGACACCAGGCCATAAAGAAGGCACGGTGGTAGTAACGTATCCAGATGGTACGACAGAAGAAGTAACAGTACCAGTTAAGGTGGGTACGGATGCAGATATTTACACACCAAGCGGCCAAGAAGTAAAAACACCAGTCGGTGATACACCAGACGCAACAACAGGAATCGCCAACTTGGATGAATTACCAAAGGGTACGACAGTTACTTGGAAAGAACCAATCGATACGAAGACACCAGGCCATAAAGAAGGCACGGTGGTAGTAACGTATCCAGATGGCACGACAGAAGAAGTGACAGTACCAGTTAAGGTGGGTACAGATGCGCAGATCAATGAACCAACAGCCCAAGAAGTAAAAACACCAGTCGGTGGTACACCAGAAGCAACAACAGGAATCGCCAACTTAGATGAATTACCAAAGGGTACGACAGTTACTTGGAAAGAACCAGTGGATACAACGACACCAGGCCATAGAGAAGGTACAGTGGTAGTAACGTATCCAGATGGTACGACAGAAGAAGTGACAGTACCAGTGAAAGTGGGTACAGATGCGCAGATCAATGAACCAACAGCCCAAGAAGTAAAAACACCAGTCGGTGATACACCAGAAGCAACAACAGGAATCGCCAACTTAGATGAATTACCAAAGGGTACGACAGTTACTTGGAAAGAACCAATCGATACAACGACACCAGGCCATAAAGAAGGCACGGCGGTAGTAACGTATCCAGATGGTACGACAGAAGAAGTGACAGTACCAGTTAAGGTGGGTACGGATGCAGATATTTACACACCAAACGGCCAAGAGGTAAAAACACCAGTCGGTGGTACACCAGAAGCAACAACAGGAATCGCCAACTTGGATGAATTACCAGCAGGTACGACAGTTGCTTGGAAAGAACCAATCGATACGAAGACACCAGGCCATAAAGAAGGCACGGTGGTAGTAACGTATCCAGATGGCACGACAGAAGAAGTGACAGTACCAGTTAAGGTGGGTACAGATGCGCAGATCAATGAACCAACAGCCCAAGAAGTAAAAACACCAGTCGGTGGTACACCAGAAGCAACAACAGGAATCGCCAACTTAGATGAATTACCAAAGGGTACGACAGTTACTTGGAAAGAACCAGTGGATACAACGACACCAGGCCATAGAGAAGGTACAGTGGTAGTAACGTATCCAGATGGTACGACAGAAGAAGTGACAGTACCAGTGAAAGTGGGTACAGATGCGCAGATCAATGAACCAACAGCCCAAGAAGTAAAAACACCAGTCGGTGATACACCAGAAGCAACAACAGGAATCGCCAACTTAGATGAATTACCAAAGGGTACGACAGTTACTTGGAAAGAACCAATCGATACAACGACACCAGGCCATAAAGAAGGCACGGCGGTAGTAACGTATCCAGATGGTACGACAGAAGAAGTGACAGTACCAGTTAAGGTGGGTACGGATGCAGATATTTACACACCAAACGGCCAAGAGGTAAAAACACCAGTCGGTGGTACACCAGAAGCAACAACAGGAATCGCCAACTTGGATGAATTACCAGCAGGTACGACAGTTGCTTGGAAAGAACCAATCGATACGAAGACACCAGGCCATAAAGAAGGCACGGTGGTAGTAACGTATCCAGATGGCACGACAGAAGAAGTGACAGTACCAGTTAAGGTGGGTACAGATGCGCAGATCAATGAACCAACAGCCCAAGAAGTAAAAACACCAGTCGGTGGTACACCAGAAGCAACAACAGGAATCGCCAACTTAGATGAATTACCAAAGGGTACGACAGTTACTTGGAAAGAACCAGTGGATACAACGACACCAGGCCATAGAGAAGGTACAGTGGTAGTAACGTATCCAGATGGTACGACAGAAGAAGTGACAGTACCAGTGAAAGTGGGTACAGATGCGCAGATCAATGAACCAATCGTTGTTCCGATCACTAGCGAAATTGGTAAATTACCTACTCCAGAAGAATTTATCTCTAACTTAAATGAATTACCAACTGGAACAGTTGTAACTTGGAATGGTGAACCAAATGTTTCTAAAGCCGGAAATGTAAAAGTATCATTATTAGTGACATATCCAGATGGATCAAGTGAAGTGCTTGAAGCTGAATTGATCATCGTTGGTGAGACAAAGGAAATGGTACAAAGACCGCAAACTAAACCAAATGTTGCAGCTACTACTGATGAGCAAGTTAAACCGATGAGTACAACTAATGAGCCAGCAAATGCTGAAAATAAACCAGATGAGTTGCCACAAACAGGTGACATTGATGGTCAAAAAGTCTCAGCGCTGGGAATGTTGTCAATGCTTGCTGGGCTCTTTGGTATTGGAGTTGCTAAGCGTAAAAAACGTGACGAAGAATAAATTCTGATCGCTGATATAGCGATAAGCGCTTTTAAAGAGGTCTCGTAAGCTCAAATGTTCACGGGACCTCTTTAATTTAGATGATAAAAATCGTAAAAGCTAATTGCAACAAATTTCGATTCGTGTTATCATGTTATTTGTTGTATAACACGAAAATAACTCTGACCCAGCAAATGGATCAGGGCAAAGGAGCGAACTTAGAATGAAACAAGGAATCCATCCAGATTATCACAAAGTTGTTTTCATGGACTCAGCTACAGGCTATAAGTTCTTGTCTGGTTCAACAAAGACAACTGAAGAAACAATTGAATGGGAAGACGGTAACACATACCCATTGATTCGTGTGGAAATCTCCAGCGACTCACACCCATTCTACACAGGTAAGCAAAAATTCACACAAGCCGATGGTCGTGTGGATCGCTTCAACAAGAAATACGGTTTTACAAACTAGGATATTTCATGAAAGCTACGGTTTTGACCGTGGCTTTTTTATTTTAAAATAGTAATTGCGCAAGTCGCTGATGTTGTAATTGCATTTGCGAAAACGTATCTAAGAATAATGCCTTACAATGTTTAGGGATCCCTAGTTCACACATCAATGTATCTGGACCAACTTCTAGGTCCATTGTGGCGTAGTAATGACATAAAAGTAAGATGATCGCAAATCGATCGGCTTCGGCTTCAAAGTGTGAGATGAAACGACTATGGGATGTATATTGAAGCAGTAGCGGTCTGATCCCTTTATGAAGCAAAATGTGTCCTAGTTCGTGTGCGACTACAAAACGTTGCGTAGCGGTGTTAAGTTGTTGATTGAGATAGATCAATGAGACATCACAGTAAGTGGTTTTAAAGCCTAAAATATCGCCGAGTTCAAAATATAAGATCTCAATATCTAAAGTAGCGCAGAGAATATAGGGATCAAAAGTGCGGTCGTATCGTTTGAGAGCAATGACTTTTTCGAATAAACGTTCCATTTGCAACCCTCCTGAACATATGTTTGGTTTTAGTTTAGCACTTACAACAGAAAAGTAAAAGAAAAAGTCCTCTATGAAGTGAACCCCCTAAGTTGGACAAAGGAATCTGACTTAGGGGGTTTTACTATGACTAAATTTTCTTTTGAGGATAAGTTGCAGGCTGTAAATATGTATCTAAGAGGCTATGGAAGTAACACAGTAGCTAAAGTTTATAAAGTGAAGAATCACTCAAATATCCTTATGTGGGTCAAACGATATCAAAAATATGGTATTGATGGGTTAAAAGTTCGCCGCCCTAAATACGATTACGATGGAAATTTTAAGCTCAACGTTTTAAACTGGAGAAAAAGACATAAGGCTTCCTATCCGGAAACAGCACTTCAGTTTGATATAAGTAATCCTGGGACGATCGCGACTTGGCAACGTAAATTGGATACTAAAGGTGTTGATGCCTTATTTACTAGAAGAGGACGGGCTAAACACATGACGACCAACAATAATAAACAAGCAGAAAAATCAGAATTATCTGAATTAGAACGTTTACGAGCTGAGAATCGTGCTTTACGGGTTGAAAATGAATACTTAAAAAAACTCGATGCCTTGGTTCAGAAGCGCGGACATCGCAAGAAAAATATCAAATCATCCAAGAATTAAGGCAAAAATTTAAATATACATTGGATGAAATACTACCTTACACTAGTCTTAAACGTAGTACATTTTACTATCAAGCCCAACGAATAAACAGGCGAAAAAATAAAGATGAGGAGCTATTAAAGCTTATAAAGGAGGTCAAATCAAAGCACCCGTGTTTTGGTTATCGTACAGTAACACTGAAATTACGATCTCAAGGCATAAAAGTAAATCATAAGCGTGTTAGTCGCATCATGCGAGAAAATGATCTATCAGCGCATATGTATAATAAACAAAGGCGAAAATATAATTCTGCCCTTGGACCACAAGGTAAGAAAGCTAAGAACTTATTACATCGACGTTTTGATACACATTTACCATTTCAAAAAATGGTGACCGACGTAAGTGAATTTAGGTATGGAAATAAGACACAAGAAGAACGTGTCTATCTTTCACCTATCAAGGATCTATGTACAGATGAAATAGTAAGCTATAGTATCAGTAAGCATCCAACAACAGCCTTCGTGGTAAAACCGTTGGATGCATTGATAAAACTTAGACCTAAATTAAACTATCGTATGACTCTCCATAGCGATCAAGGTGTCCAATATCAGAGTGTCCAATGGCGAAAGAAGCTAAAGGAAAATAGGATCTTTCAAAGCATGTCTCGTAGGGCAACATGCTTAGATAATGCACCCATGGAAAGTTTTTTCCACACAATGAAAGTAGAGCTATATCACAATAAAGAATATACAACACAAGAAGAGTTGGTCAAAGCAATGATCAGCTGGATCAGCTATTACAATAACGAACGGATAAAGGTCAAACTAAAAGGCAAGACACCGGTAGAATACCGACATCTTGCCTTAAGAAATATAGTCTAAATAGAGTGTCCAACTTTATGGGTTCACTTCACTAAATTTAGAGAACTTTTCTAGTTATTACCATAATGCTCTGCTTGCTTGCGTTGACTAAGTTCTAAACCGATCTCAAGGGCGTTAGCAAGTAACTTGCGATTGTCAGTTGTTAAAGGTAGACCATCAAAGTTTAGATCAGGTTCATTTTCAGTAAGATCGATCAAGTCTTTGATCTTGCGTGCTAGATCTTTTGCAGTTTGTTCATTATGTTTGTGATAAAGCGTTTCTCCCTTAGGAACATTGGCAGACTTTTTCCCTAAGATAAAATCAGTTGAAACATCGAAGATCTCAGCTAATTTTAAGATCTCTTCTGCTCGTAACGGGCGATCACCATGCTCGATCCGTCCCATAACATTTTTATTTAACCCCATCAATTTAGCTAATTGTGCTTGCGATAGGTTGTGACTTTCTCGAAGTGTGATGATAACTTCGGGGATCGTTGACTTCATATCACACCTCCTTTATCAATTTGACCAGATGAAGTATCAATGGAAAAAAAGTGGGTGCAAAATGAAGACATTTTATTGACATACCTATTATAGAGTGATATATTCATAGTGCAAAGGATTTAGGTATATCTAAAGGTTGTCTCTATTTTGTTTGCACTGTTAAAAAGATCAATATTACTTTCCCGTATATTGGTCCATGTCCACTGACGATATTAAAACTTATATCAGCGATTGCGCCAACAATAGCTGGTTAGCTTTGATCAATTATGACACAATCATAGCATAATTTTTATATCCTGTCATTTTCAAGTTTTAGGTTAAGTAGTGAAGCACTACCGTATCAGCCTTAGGGCGTTAAAAGCTTGTCGTCCTGAAATCAGTCGAAATCTGATAAAACATTTTTCTGTCATTATGAGTTATAATGACAAAAAATCGATCTTTTTAGATCGAGCTTGTTCAAACTTATTGTCATGAGGGTGACCTGATGTGGGTCCCCTTTTTGCTTTACTAAAAATTAGGGGGAATATATATGTTACTGATCAAGAGTAATAATTCAAAACAGCAAGTGTTAGATCAAGCATTAAAAAAGTTGACAGAAGATTTACATTTGAAGCTTGTTGCATTTGCTGTTGCTGAACTTGGAGTCTGTGAGGCAGAAATGGTCGTTTTCTTGCTTGACCGGCAATCACGCCTAAAACTACCATTACTACAAGAGGGATTGTTGGAACGCAAGATCAAAACTAAGGTACTTGAAACGAAAAATTATGGACTTTTTCCAACGATTTGATGGTAATTGCTTGCTAAATTTGGGTACTTATCCTTTAATTAATACATAGCAGTATTTTTTTGAAGGGAAGAAAAGCATGCAAAAAAGCAGTTTTAGTGAACGGTGCTTGAATATATTTTTACTATTCGTCGTTATTTCAATGGTATTATCCTTTGGACTTACCGTTAAAGATGCCTTATTAGGCCCTACGGCAGATCAAGGAGCGGCTTGGTTTTTGGCGCTTGAGATCATATTAGGTTTAGTTATCGTATTGATCCCCAAGTGGGCTGCTAAGCGCTTGGAGATCTATTTACCACCGACATTGTATTTGTTCTTTGCTCTTTTTATTTACGGTTCAGTTTATTTAGGGACAGTTTACCACTTCTATAGTGTTCCATATTGGGACAAAGGTCTGCATTTGTTAAGCGGTGCATTGTTAGGTGGGTTTGCTTTTTCAGCTTTTGGCGCGTTAGTTCCAGAGGATGCTATTGCGAAGATCTCACCTTTTTTTATTGGTATGTATAGTGTAGCCTTTGCGGTTTTTTGTGGTGTGTTATGGGAATTCTATGAGTTTACGTGTGATAGTTTTGGTATGAATCTTCAACGTTATATGCAGGCGGGACGTCCATTAGTTGGACGAGCTGCGTTGATGGATACAATGGGCGATCTATTCGCTGATTTTATCGGAGCATTGATTTTTGCAGTGGTAGCTTATTTACAACTAAAGAAAAATCGTAATTGGTTAAAAACTTTTTTCTTTAAACGAATTGAACAAAAATGATGATTTAAGGCTTTTGTGTCATTTATGATGCAAAAGTCTCTTTTTTTAAAAAAATAATAAAAAATTAAATATTATTTATTTTAAGTTAAGAAGTTTGATTTCTGTGCGAAATGACATGCAAAATGTTGAGATACCTGTTAGGGTTAGGGTAGGAACAAGAAAGGCGTGATGTCATGAAAGCATGGATCAAATGGAGTATTTGTTTTGTAATGTTTCTCCAAGCTGCTTTAGGAGGCATCGTGATCGCTTGGTGGTTTTTCCCACAGGTAGGTATCTTTCAAAATATTTTTGACTATCTATCGACTGACTTAGGTCAAAAAGTCATTTTAGGTCTTGGGATATATCTAGTTGTACTTGCAGTTTTGTGGCTTAGTTGGACGATCAGTCGCCCGACGACACAGGGCAGTATGACGATCCACCGCGATCATGCTAGTAAGGTTCAGATCGATCAAAAAGCAGTTGAGAATAATGTTCGTTTGACGCTTGGTAAATATGATCTGTTTAACATTGAAGTCAAGGTCAAGTTGTTGTCTAATCGGAAGCAAGCTGATGTAGTTGTTGCTGCGATGTTATCACAAACGACCGATCCTACAGTATTAGAGTCACAACTCACCCAAACTGTGCGGTGTGATTTAAAGGAGATGTTGAATATCGAACTAAGACGTTTAAATTTAAAACTTAAACCATATCATTATGATCAAAAAGTTACTATTGTCTAGGGAAAAAAAGAAATTGCGAGGTAAGCGATATGGAAAAAGAAAAGTTAGAACAGAAATTGACCTTTGATGATCAAGTGATCGAAAAAATTGCAGGGATCACAGCAAACCAAGTTCCCGGGATCATTTCGCTTGATGGAAACATGTTTAGTGAATTTACCGATAAGCTGACCCAAGGAACCGATAAGACCAAGGGGATCGAAGCAGATGTCGGTGAAAAGCAAGTGGCGATCAAAATGGATGCCACGATCGAATATGGTAAAAGTGCAGAGACGATCTTTAAAGAGGTCTCAAGCAGAGTCCAAAAAGCCTTACGCGAGATGACAGGGCTGAATTTAGTGAAATTTGAAATGCATATCAACGACGTAAAAACTAAAGAAGAATTGCAACAAGATAATAAATAGGAGGACAAAAAATGAGTGAAGAAAAATTAAAAGGCTTAAAAGATGAAGCCGTAGGAAAAGTCAAAGAAACTGAAGGAAAATTGACTGATGACAAAGTGCGTAAGACTCAAGGTAAAGCACAAGGCTTGTTAGGTAAAGCACGCAAAAAAGCAGCTGATTTAAAGGAAGATATCGAACAGGGCGCTGAAAAACTAAAAGAAAAATTTGAAAAAGATGACGAAAATAAGTAAGGGGGTGAGCTAAATGCTACATTGGCTTTGGGTATTGATCGTTGGTGCGATCATTGGTGCGATCGCAGGGGCCTTGACGAAAAATGGTGGTTCGATGGGCTGGATCAGCAACATTTTGGCTGGTCTGATCGGTTCATCATTAGGTGAAGCTTTACTAGGTGCTTGGGGACCACAACTTGCAGGAATGGCGATCATTCCATCGATCATTGGTGCAGTGATCTTGGTCCTTATTGTGTCAGCTATCTTGGGTAGAAGAGCACATGCATAGTTAAATCGTCTTAGACTAGGGGCAATTGTCGCTAGTCTTTTTTTGTAGACGGCTCAATTATTAAATATTAAAATTATGGTGAGGGGGAAGATACAGAGAGGATGGGCAGGATGGAGATCTTAAAATTAAAAAATGTCGTTAAAATTTATAAACTGGCTGGGGGTGGCACCTTTGAGGCGTTGAAAAATATCAATGCAACTTTTTCAACCGGTGAATTAGTATCGATCGTCGGTGAATCAGGGAGTGGGAAATCCACGCTGATGAATTTGATCGGTGGCTTGGATTCTGACTTTGAAGGTGAGATCAGTTATCGTGGTAAAAATTTGCGCGACTACACTGCACAAGAATTAGCTGATTACCATAAGAAAAGTATCGGTTTTATCTTTCAAAACTTTAACTTGATCCCCCATTTGAATTTGATCGATAATGTTGCCTTAGCGATGACTTTGTCTAATATCGATAAGGAGACGCGGGTCAAACGTGCTAAGGAACTATTAGAGAAAGTGGGTTTAAAAGACCATCTCTATAAAAAGCCAGGTCAGATCTCTGGTGGCCAAAAGCAACGCGTTGCGATCGCGCGGGCTTTGATCAATGATCCAGATGTTATCATTGCTGATGAGCCCACGGGAGCTTTAGATGCTGAAACAACGGATAATGTTTTGGCTTTGATCAAAGAGATCGCTCAAAGTGGTAAGCTAGTTTTGATGGTGACGCATTCAGATCGCGTAGCTGCTCATTGTACGCGGGTCTTGCGGATCGATAATGGAAAATTAGTTTCAGATGAGGTGACGGGTAAGTTAGAACCCTTAGCGACGAAAGTAAAATATAACGCTATCAAGGTCAAAAATATGAGCTTGTTCAATGCGATCAGATTAGCTTTTCTCAATATGAAAGCCAAATTGGGTCGGAATACTTTAGTTGCCTTTGGGACTAGTATTGGGATCATGGCGGTCGTTTTGATGCTATCGATCGGACGAGGCGTAACTACTTATATCAAAGACACGATGAATAGTTACACTGATCCTAATGTGACGGAAGTGCATCGTCAAAGTATGATGCCCGATCCCGCTAAGCAACCAGCTATGGACGATCATGCAGAGATCAGTCGAATACAGCAAAATAATATGGCAGCTTTGACGGGCTCAGGAACTGATAATGATTTTACAACAAAAGATATCACAAAACTTAAAGCTATCAAACACGTCGATCGGCTTGAGCGGGGCTATTCGACCCTTTCGTTAGGTACAAACAGTGTTAGTTATGGTGATAAAAATGCTATGATCATGACGTTACAAACAATGTCGAGCAATATCACCAAATCAAGTATCGTTTCGGGTAACGCGCCTAAAAAAGATGAGGTCTTACTTGATAAGGGAACAGCCGATCTTTTGGCCAAGAACATTGTTGGTAAAGAAGTAACATTTAAACTAACGATCGATGGTAAGCAAATCGAACAAAAATTAAAAGTCAGTGGGACCTATGAACAGCAGGGGTCTAACTTCAGCACTGCGATCGTACGTTATAGCGATCTAAAAGATATTTTTGCGCAAAATGGCCAAACGTTAAAGCCTAATGTTGTATATCTTTACACTAAGAATAAAAATAATACCGAAAAGATCAAAAATGAAGTCAAAAAGCTCGGCTTTAGTGGCTCAATGCAAGAAACGATGACTGAGATGTTCACCCAAATGATGGATGTGATCAGTTATGTCTTAGCCGCGATCGCAGCAGTTTCGTTAGTGGTCTCAGCGATCATGATCTTAGTGGTCTTAAATATTTCGGTAGTTGAACGGACTAAAGAGATCGGGGTCTTAAAGGCTTTAGGTGCTAGAAGAAAAGATATTCGGCGGATCTTTGTTTCAGAGGCCTTCTTGATAGGTCTGAGTTCAGGGATGCTTGGCGTCGTGTTGACTTGGGTCTTGCAAGTATTAGTGAACCATTTTACGATAGCTCAGTTTGAGGTGCCAGTAGTGATGATGACGACTAATTATATTTTGACAGGTATCATGATCAGTGTAGTCATCAGTATGTTGGCAGGGCTTTTGCCAGCTGATCGTGCTTCAAAATTAGACCCAGTCGAAGCTTTGCGAAAAGAATAGTATATAATAAATAATGGGTGCGATAGTGCAGTCAGTACCGTATAGCTAGCCCCCCATCACGATCATTTGTGGTGGGGGCTAGCTATGTTTTTACATATTTTTTAGTAATTCGAGTGTCTTTTGATCATATGTTCCATGAAAAAATTTATCCAGTAC
This sequence comes from Ligilactobacillus murinus, assembly GCF_003288115.1. Taxonomy (NCBI): domain Bacteria; kingdom Bacillati; phylum Bacillota; class Bacilli; order Lactobacillales; family Lactobacillaceae; genus Ligilactobacillus; species Ligilactobacillus murinus. The sequence goes on from NZ_CP023565.1 coordinate 214,522, forward strand.
AGCTTGGAAAATCGGCTCGTTACTGGCTTTGGCAAAGAGTGTCATTGACGACTTGAGTTTTAGATCGTCGGGAAAACCAAAGATCATTTTAGCGTTATTGGTTGGAACTTGTAAAAGGACTTCGCATAGTTGACGTAAATTATTGCCTAAATATGGATCGGCTAAAAAGGCTTTGGCTTCATTGAGATCAGCTATTCCATATAGGTAAGCAGTCTGACTTTTACCTAAGCCACGTAATTGTGGAAACATGAACCACATCCAGTGTGAGCGTTTCTTTTGTGTTTTGAGTTCTGTCATGGCTAGTTTGAAATATTGGTGTTGTGGCGCGTTAAATCTTGCTAAAGTCATTGCTTTGTCTCCTTTCCAAGTGGGCTGTGATAGACCGTATCATGCAAGATGTCTAGCAACTGCTTTTTAGCAGGTGTCATGACTTGGGTCGCACGTGTAACGATCGAGAGTAAGAATTTGGGCTGGTGTTCATCTAGGAGATCTAAAACAGAAAAATCATCGTTAGGACTGAGCGCAATGTCTGTCAAACAGGCGATCCCAGTATTACTTGCGACCATGGATTTTAAAACATGGACGTAATTAGTTCGGTAAATGACATCAGGCCGAAAGTGTTCTTTTTGTGCTAAAAGTTTGAGGACTTTATCGTGAATGAAGCCTTCATTATGCACGATAAAGCGCTCGTCTTTTAATTCAGAAAAATAGACGGCCTTTTTTTGTGCTAATGGATGTTGCTTGCTGACGATGATCTTAAATGAGGTTTGGGCAAAAGTTTCGGCTTTTAAGGCGGGTTGGGTCAAAGGTTCAAGTGAGCCTAAGAGGCAAAAATCAAGTGATCCATCTAATAAAAGTTTAAGTAAAGCTTGTGAACCAGCTTCTTTGGTCTCAAGTTGTTCGATCAACCCCGTGGCGATCAATTTAGAAACGATATTGGGGAAAAAATAATTGCCAATGATCGGTGGTAGTCCAAAAAGTAGTTTTTCTTGTTTAGCGCGTAAGGCTTCCTTTTGGGCAATAGTTAATTCATTTAAAATCACCTTTAAATGTGCGTCGAACTGATAGCCACTAGGGGTAACCAGTAATTCTTTGTGTGAACGATCACGGATAAAAAAAGTTGTTTCAAATTCTTCTTCGAGCCGTTTGATCGCTAACGTGACAGTTGGTTGACTAACAGAAAAATTTTGAGCAACTTTGGAAAAATTTTTTTCTTTGACTAATTGGTGGAAATATTCAAAATCTCTAATATTCATCTTCAGATCCTTGATTTGACAGCTTTTTAAAAGCTCATATTAATTTTATTAATAGTGTACCACAAAGTTGACTATAAAAATCACACCATTTTAAAATGAGTGACATCAATTGAGATCTAGGAAAAAGGAGTAGATAGCAATGGCAGATACAATGAATATTTTAAATGATCCATTTTTAAATAAAGGAACAGCTTTTACAGTTGAAGAACGTAAAGAACTCGGTTTGATAGGTGCTTTACCAGCGAAGGTCCAAACTTTACAAGAACAAGCAGACCAAGCTTACGGTCAATTCAAGAGCAAATCAAGCCAATTGGAACAACGCCAATTTTTGATGACGATCTTTAATACCAATCGAACATTATTCTACTATTTGATGGGACAACACATCGTAGAATTTATGCCAGTCGTATATGATCCAGTGATCGCTGAATCGATCGAACAATATAGTGAGATCTTCACGCGTCCTCAAGAAGCAGCTTTTATCTCGGTCGATGATCAAGATAGCATTGAAGATTCTTTGAGAAATGCTGCTGACGGGCGTGACATTCGTTTGATCGTTGTAACAGATGCTGAAGGTATCCTTGGTATGGGGGACTGGGGCGTTAACGGTGTTGATATCGCAGTCGGAAAATTGATGGTCTATACAGCCGCTGCCGGTATCGATCCAGCTCAAGTTTTACCAGTTTCACTTGATGCCGGAACGAACAATGAAACGTTATTAAATGACCCGCTTTATCTCGGTAACCGCCATGCACGTGTTTACGGTGAAAAATATCATGCGATGGTCGACAAATTTGTTGCAGCAGCAGAAAAGCTATTCCCAGAAAGCTTATTGCATTTTGAAGATTTTGGACGTTCAAATGCAGCCGTGATCTTGGAAAAATATCAAGACAAGATCTTGACCTTCAATGATGATATCCAAGGTACAGGGATCATTTCGCTTGCTGGTGTCTTGGGTGCGATGAATATTTCTAAAGAAAAGATCACTGACCAGGTCTTTTTGACTTTTGGTGCAGGGACAGCTGGTGTCGGAATCGCCAACATGTTATTTGATGAATTAGTTCGCGAAGGTTTGAGTGAAAAAGAAGCTAGAAAGCACTTCTACTTGGTCGATAAACAAGGTCTTTTATTTGAAGACACAGAAGGTCTAACACCAGGGCAAAAAGCTTTTGTGCGTAAACGCTGTGAATTTGATAATGCTGATGAATTGACCAATTTAGAAGCTGTCGTTAAAGCAGTTCATCCAACGGTCATGATCGGGACATCGACACGACCAGGTACTTTCACTGAAAGTATCGTTAAGGAAATGGCAGCTCACACGAAACGACCAGTGATCTTTCCATTGTCTAATCCAACCCGTTTGGCTGAAGCTAAAGCAGAAGATCTTTTGAAATGGACAGATGGGCGTGCTTTAGTTGCAACTGGTATCCCAGCTGGTGATATCGAATATAACGGGGTAACTTACAATATCGGCCAAGCAAACAATGCTTTAGTCTATCCAGGTGTTGGTTTTGGTGCGATCGCGGCTAAAGCTAAGATCTTAAACGAAAAAATGTTGGCCGATGCAGCCCACGCTTTAGGGGGTATCGTTGATCCAGATCAACCGGGCGCTGCGGTGTTACCACCAGTTTCTAAGTTACAAGAATTCTCACAAACAGTTGCTCAAGTCGTAGCAAAATCAGCGATCGACCAAGGTCTTGCTGGCGTGACAGACGCTAAGAAGGCTGTGGCTGATATGAAGTGGGAACCTAAATATTAATAATTTGATAAAAGGCCACTCGCTGGTCTTTTATCTTTGGTACAAGAAGAAGGAGAATTATTATGGCAGTTTTTTTAACTTCCGTCTCAAGTGTGCTTGTGATCGTATTGATCATGGCACTGGGGTATACGTAAAACAGGTTGGTTTGCCGATTCATTTGGAGGTAATATCGCATCTTTGATCACCAAGATCGCTTTGCCAGCATCGATCTTTATGGGTGTGATGGATCACTTGACGCGTGAAAGTCTCTTAGGTTTAGGAAAAGGTATCATTTTTCCAGCTTTGGGTGTGATCATTGGTTATGTGATCGCTTGGTTGGCAGTTAAAGGCTTAAAGATCAAGCCAGGTCGGCGCGGGATCTTTATGAATGCGGTCGTTAACGCAAATACGATCTTTATCGGGATGCCTTTGAACAATGCGCTTTTTGGCGAAAAGGCAATGAGTTATTTCTTGATCTATTACATCATCAATACCGTTTCAACTTGGGCCTTTGGTGTTTACTTGATCTCAAATGATGATCCAACGGTCGATAAGAGTCAAAAGAAAGCTCATAAGATCAATTGGAAAAAGGTCCTACCAATGCCATTAGTTGGTTTTATCGTTGCGATCGTGTGGTTGCTATTAGGGATCCCAGTACCAAGTTTTATGGGTCAAACTTTGTCTTATGTCGGAGCTTTAGTGACACCATTATCCTTGATCTATATCGGGATCGTATTATGTGATGCAGGTTTGAACAACTTCCGCTTCGAACGCGATTCGAGCTTAGCGTTATTGGGGCGTTTTGTGTTATCCCCGCTCGTGTTGATCTTATTGATCAAAGCAGGCACAAGTTTTGGGATCGACTTACCGACATTGATGTGTCAAACATTAGTTGTTCAATCGGCAACACCGATGTTAGCTGTCTTACCTATTTTAGCCAAAGAAGCTCATGGGGATGTTAAATATGCAACCGATGTGGTCGTAATGAGTACGGTTTTATTTGTAGTCGTAGTACCGATCTTGATGGCGATCTTACAATTTATTTAGCGTGATCTAAAGTCAGTTTTAGTGTTTTGAGCATTAGAACTGCTTTTTTAAATTTTTGGAAAAGTCCTTGCATCGTAGCCAAAAATGACTAAAATAAACTTACAAGTGATCAGCAAACTTTTCTTTTGTAATATTTAACGTGGGATAATATAATCTATAAAAAGATCACAAAAAGGAAGTTTAATTTGAAACAACGAAAAAAAACGCAACGGATCGCTTTTTTAGCACTATTTACAGCGATCATTATTATCCAAAATTTCATTCCATTTTTGGGCTATATTCCCCTCGGACCACTTAATTTGACGATCATCCACATCACTGTGATCGTTGCTGCACTCGTTTTAGGTCCTAAAGATGGTGCGCTCGTCGGAGGAGTCTGGGGCATGATCACTTTTATTCGTGCCTTTGTTTGGCCAACGAGTCCCTTGGCAACGATCGTATTTACTAATCCACTGGTCTCTGTTTTGCCCCGGATCTTGATCGGGGTCGTGGCTGGTTATACGTTTATGTGGTTATCTAAACGCTTATCTTCGAAGATCTTAGCGGCGGGGGTCGCCGCAGTTTTAGGTTCATTGACTAATACAGTGTTAGTTTTGGGTCAGATCTATCTTTTTTACCAAGGACAAGCACCAGCAATGTATGCCTTGGATGTGGCGGCTTTATTGCCTTATCTACTGGGGGTCGTGGCAACAAATGGTTTACCAGAAGCAGCTTTAGCAGCGATCATAGCTCCAAGTGTTGCGCTTCCTTTACTGAGAAAATTAAAAGCGTAGGTTCTTGATTTTTTAGAAAGGCGGTATTTTGTGGCACGTAGAAAAAAGAAAAATTACTCACAGTTACTTTTTTTAGGTTTTATAGTGCTACTAGCGGTAACCTTTCTTACGGGCATGGCAGATAAATATTTTGCTACCAGTGAGACACCGCAAGCGACAATTTCAAATGATGAACAAGCTAAACAAAATTTTATCAAGCAACTTGCTCCGATCGCTCAGGCAGAACAGCGACAATACGGGGTTTTAGCTAGTATCACATTAGCTCAAGCAGCCTTAGAGTCCGATTGGGGCAAAAGCGAACTTTCTGCTAAGTATAATAACTTATTTGGGATCAAAAATCCGAATGGGTCTTTGATGACGACACAAGAATATGTTGATGGACAATGGACCACGATCAGAGATACTTTTGCGGTCTACGGCAGTTGGGAAGACTCAGTCAAGGCGCATACGCAACTTTTTGTTAATGGAACGGACTGGAATACCGACCATTATGGGCCTGTACTGCAAGCTAAAAATTATGAACAAGCAGCATGGGCTCTACAAAATCAAGGTTATGCGACTGATCCCAATTATGCCGAAAAGTTGATCGCCTTGATCAAACAGTACAACTTAAATCAATACGATTTATGATACAGGTCAGATGTTTTTGAGTAAAAACCGAATATTTGAGCTTGAAAACGAAAAATAGTTATGCTATTCTAGCTACAGGTTACTTATATAATGCCATAATCTGGTTGGCGAGTTTCTACCCAAGACCGTAAATCTTGGACTATGAGTAAAAAACGTTAGGAGACCAGACTTTTGTTATTTAAAGTCTGGTCTTTATTATTTTTAGGGGGCTATAGCTTGAAATTACTAGAAGAACGCATCAAACAAGATGGTGTTGTTTTACCAGGAAATGTACTAAAGATCAATCAATTCTTGAACCATCAGATCGATCCACAGTTGATGTATGAGATCGGCCAAGAATTTGAACGGCTATTTAAAAATGAGGCTGTGACAAAGATCTTGACGGTCGAAGCTTCAGGAATTGCCCCAGCTATCATGGCTGGCCTTGTGATGGATGTTCCAGTGGTCTTTGCGCGAAAGAAAAAGCCTTCGACCTTGGATAATGATGTTTATGTAGCTGAGGTCTATTCATACACTAAAAAAGTGACCAATACGATCTCAGTTGATCAGAAATTTTTAACAGAGACTGACAGAGTGTTAGTGATCGATGATTTCTTGGCTAATGGTCAGGCAGTCTTGGGCTTACTTGAGATCTGTCAACAGGCTAACGCTCATATCGTTGGGGCTGGGATAGTGGTTGAAAAGTCATTCCAAGATGGGGCTAAGTTGATCAAAGAGCGCGGGGTAAGATTGGAATCACTTGCGCGGATCGCTTCTTTTGAAGACGATAAAGTGCACTTTGTGGGGGAATAACACGATGAAAAAAGCAAATAACAGTCAGGCAGCTTTACTAGGATTACAGCATTTATTAGCGATGTATTCTGGAGCAGTGGCGGTTCCATTGTTGATCGGGACAGCCCTAGGTTTTAACACCGAACAGATGACATACCTAGTTTCGATCGACATTTTTATGTGTGGGTTAGCAACTTTGCTTCAGCTCATGCGTAATCGATATTTTGGGATCGGTCTACCCGTTGTTTTAGGCTGTGCGATCCAAGCCGTCGAACCGTTAAAAATGATCGGGAGCCAATTTACGATCCAGACGATGTATGGGGCGATCATCGTAGCTGGGATCTTTGTTTGTTTGGTCTCAGGCCAATTTTCTAAAGTCAAACGCCTCTTTCCGCCGGTAGTGACAGGAACGCTGATCACTGTTATCGGTCTGACATTGATCCCGATCGCAGTCCAAAATATTGGTGGTGGCAATGCTAGTGCTAAAGATTTTGGGTCACTGACCAATATCAGCTTAGGCTTTGTGACAGTGATCTTGATTTTAGCGATCCAAGTTTTTGCAAAGGGCTTTTTGAGTTCGATCGCAGTCTTATTGGGGTTAGTGAGCGGTAGTTTAGTAGCCGCAGCGCTGGGGCTAGTTTCTTTGGCGCCGTTACACGAAGCGCCGTGGTTCCACGTACCGCAACCTTTTTACTTTGGGGTGCCTCACTTTGAATGGTCATCTTCGGTTACGATGATCATTATCGCCTTGGTTTCTATGGTCGAATCGACAGGTGTTTATTTTGCTTTAGGGGATATTTTGAATAAAAAGATCACTGAAAAAGACCTCAAACTCGGTGAAGTGAACCCATAAAGTTGGACACTCTATTTAGACTATATTTCTTAAGGCAAGATGTCGGTATTCTACCGGTGTCTTGCCTTTTAGTTTGACCTTTATCCGTTCGTTATTGTAATAGCTGATCCAGCTGATCATTGCTTTGACCAACTCTTCTTGTGTTGTATATTCTTTATTGTGATATAGCTCTACTTTCATTGTGTGGAAAAAACTTTCCATGGGTGCATTATCTAAGCACGTTGCCCTACGAGACATGCTTTGAAAGATCCTATTTTCTTTTAGCTTCTTTCGCCATTGGACACTCTGATATTGGACACCTTGATCGCTATGGAGAGTCATACGATAGTTTAATTTAGGTCTAAGTTTTATCAATGCATCCAACGGTTTTACCACGAAGTCTGTTGTTGGATGCTTACTGATACTATAGCTTACTATTTCATCTGTACATAGATCTTTGATAGGTGAAAGATAGACACGTTCTTCTTGTGTCTTATTTCCATACCTAAATTCACTTACGTCGGTCACCATTTTTTGAAATGGTAAATGTGTATCAAAACGTCGATGTAATAAGTTCTTAGCTTTCTTACCTTGTGGTCCAAGGGCAGAATTATATTTTCGCCTTTGTTTATTATACATATGCGCTGATAGATCATTTTCTCGCATGATGCGACTAACACGCTTATGATTTACTTTTATGCCTTGAGATCGTAATTTCAGTGTTACTGTACGATAACCAAAACACGGGTGCTTTGATTTGACCTCCTTTATAAGCTTTAATAGCTCCTCATCTTTATTTTTTCGCCTGTTTATTCGTTGGGCTTGATAGTAAAATGTACTACGTTTAAGACTAGTGTAAGGTAGTATTTCATCCAATGTATATTTAAATTTTTGCCTTAGTTCTTGGATGATTTGATATTTTTCTTGCGATGTCCGCGCTTCTGAACCAAGGCATCGAGTTTTTTTAAGTATTCATTTTCAACCCGTAAAGCACGATTCTCAGCTCGTAAACGTTCTAATTCAGATAATTCTGATTTTTCTGCTTGTTTATTATTGTTGGTCGTCATGTGTTTAGCCCGTCCTCTTCTAGTAAATAAGGCATCAACACCTTTAGTATCCAATTTACGTTGCCAAGTCGCGATCGTCCCAGGATTACTTATATCAAACTGAAGTGCCGTTTCCGGATAGGAAGCCTTATGCCTTTTTCTCCAGTTTAAAACGTTGAGCTTAAAATTTCCATCGTAATCGTATTTAGGGTAGCGAACTTTTAACCCATCAATACCATATTTTTGATATCGTTTGACCCACATAAGGATATTTGAGTGATTCTTCACTTTATAAACTTTAGCTACTGTGTTACTTCCATATCCTCTTAGATACATATTTACAGCCCGCAACTTATCCTCAAAAGAAAATTTAGTCATAGTAAAACCCCCTAAGTTAGATTCCTTTGTCCAACTTAGGGGGTTCACTTCACGGCTATCGAGCTGAAGGAATGGCAGTCATTTTAGGTGGGATCTTCAATACTTTCCCATACACGACATTTTCACAAAATGTTGGTTTGCTTGAGCTTTCAGGGATCAAGACTAAGCGTCCGATCTATTGGTCGGCAGGACTTTTGATGTTGTTAGGGCTTTTGCCTAAAGCTGGAGCGTTAGCGACAATGATCCCGACACCGGTTTTAGGTGGTGCGATGTTAGTAATGTTTGCGATGATCAGTGTGCAAGGGATCAGGATCTTAGCCAGTGTTGATTTTACCGACCAAAGAAATATCTTAGTTGTGGCTGTTTCGATCGGTTTAGGTCTGGGCGTTTCGATCTATCCAAATATCTTCCAAAATTTACCACGTACAGTCCAATTATTCTTAGGTAATGGGATCGTGGTCGCAAGTTTAAGTTCGGTCTTATTGAATTTAGCCTTCAAAGGTAGAGAAGGACTAGCTAAAAAAGATATCAAGCAACAAGTGCGTGTTTTAGAAGAAGTAGATAAATAAAAGGGACAAAGCAGGTAGAAACCTGCTTTTTTGTTTAGGTAGCACAAAATATATTTTTAAAAATTTACATTGTCAAAATACTGTCTTGCTGAGTAATGTGGTAAAATAGAGAGTAAGTATTAGTGATACGAGAGGTTGTGAGAGAATGGAACAAGAGATCCTTTTTCCAGGCGATACTTTAGGGATCATCGGAGGCAATCCCAATGGCATCATGTTAGCACGGACAGCCAAGAAAATGGGCTTTACTGTGGTCGTTTATTGTTCAGACGAAAGTAATCCTGTGTTAGCTGAAGCTGATGTAAAAATGGTCGGTAAGTTAAACGAAAAAACAAAGCTCCAAGATTTTGCACAACGGTGTGACTTAGTAACTTATACCTCAGAAACTATCGATGTTGAGGCGGTCAAATTCTTACAACGTTTCACACGAGTCCCACAAGGTAGTGATACGTTGGAGATCACGCAAGATCGCTTATTGGAACGGGCTTTCTTTGAACAACTAAATATCAATGTTGCACCGTATGCTACGATCGTCAGCTTAGATGATGTTTATCAAGCAGTTAGCTCGATCGGTTATCCATGTATTTTAAAACCGATCCAAAAAGGGTTTGGTAAACATCGTAAACAGATCATCAAAAAGCAAACAGATATTGCTAAGTGTGCAGATATAATCGATCTAGGAACATATATTCTCGAGTCATGGATCCCATATGAAAAGGAATTGTCACTGACTTTATCCCGAGATAAAGATGGTAACTTGACGTATTTTCCGATCGCAGAAGATTATTATCGCGAACACCATTTGCATGCGACCTTGACACCGGTAGCTTTAGATGGTGAAGTCGCTACTGAGGTCAAACGCTTGACGGCTGAGATCGTCAAAGAATTGGATTATGTTGGGGTCTTGCAAGCAGAATTTTTCTTGACGAAGAGTGGTGCTTTGTATATCAAACGGATCATTCCTGCGTTATATGCTTCAGGTTATGTATTTGATAAGGCTACCGATGTTACAATGTTTGAACAACATTTACGTGCCTTAGCGCAGATCCCTTTGGCTAAACCTAACTTGGTAAAACCGACTGAGATGGTAATGATCGAGACTAAGGATACGGATGCTTTGCGGACACAATGGGTCTTAAAGGATAATTGGCATTATAATTATTTCCGTTATCCTAAATCGCTTCATCCTGTTAAAGCAGAAGGTTATGTCCTAGTGACCGCAGATTCGAGCAAAAATGCTAAGGAGCAAGTCGAAGCTACTGGGATCTGGGATGAGATCACAGCCGAAAATGAAATAGTTGAATAGGATTTTTGAGACGCACGGTATTTATATCGGCGTCTTTTTGCATCTTGTTTGCTAAGATTTAAGTAATTTTAAAGAATAGGGCTGTAATATTTGCTATAATAGGCATTGATTGAAAATTTTAGAGGGGATTTGAAAATTTTGACAGCAAGAAACTTATTAGATGGCATGAATGATAAGCAAGCAGAAGCTGTAGCCTGCACTGAGGGGCCACTACTCATCATGGCCGGTGCCGGTAGTGGGAAAACACGGGTCTTGACCCACCGTGTAGCCTACTTGATCGAAGAAAAAAATGTAAATCCTTGGAATATTTTAGCGATCACCTTCACCAATAAAGCAGCACGTGAAATGCGTGAGCGGATCAACAAGTTGATCGCTGAAGGTGCAGAAGATATTTGGGTCTCGACTTTCCACGCTTTATGTGTACGGATCTTACGCCGTGATGCCGAAAAGATCGGCTATGATCGCAATTTTACGATCGCAAGCACGAGTGAACAACGGACTTTAATGAAACACATTTTAGCGGATAATTTAAACGTTGACGTCAAAAAGTTCGAGCCTCGGGCCGTTTTGAGTGCGATCTCGAACGCTAAAAATGACTTAAAGACACCAGCAGAACTAAGAAAAGATGCAACTGATCCATTTTCACAAGTGGTAAGTGATGCTTATGAATTATACCAAGAGCAGTTGCAAAATAATCAAGCTTTGGATTTTGATGATCTCATCATGCAAACGATCCGGTTATTTAAAGAATCACCAGAAACATTGGCATTTTATCAACGGAAATTCCACTATATCCATGTGGATGAATATCAAGATACTAATGAAGCACAATATCAATTGGTCAGCATGTTAGCTCAAACATATCGTAATCTATGTGTTGTAGGGGATGCTGATCAAAGTATTTACGGTTGGCGTGGGGCTAACATGGAAAATATCATGAATTTTGAGGAAGATTATCCCGATGCAACTGTGATCAAGTTAGAACAAAATTATCGTTCGACTAAGACGATCTTACAAGCTGCTAATGAAGTTATCGAAAATAACATCAATCGTAAAGCTAAAACTTTATGGACGCAAAACGCTGACGGTGAAAAGATCCATTATTATCGTGCGGATAATGCCAATGATGAGGCCTTTTATGTCGTTAAACAGATCCAGCAAAAAATGCGCACTGAAGGGAAGCATTATGGTGATTTTGCTGTCTTATACCGTACAAATGCCCAGTCACGTGTGATCGAAGAAACCTTTGTGAAAGCTAATATCCCGTATAAATTAGTGGGAGCTCACCGTTTCTACGATCGTAAAGAGATCTTGGATATTTTAGCTTATCTGCGTTTAGCTGCTAATCCAAATGATTCCTTGAGTTTTGCGCGCGTTGCCAATGAGCCTAAACGGGGGATCGGAGCAACTAGTTTGGCTAAATTGCAAGCATTTGCTGAGATGAATGGTCTTTCCTTGATCGAAGCAGCTGAAAATGTCATTATGACTGGCGTAAGTGGCAAGGCAGCTACGCAATTAGAAAGTTTTGCTAAGTTGATCCGGCGTTTTAATGAATTAGAGAAAACTAAAAATATCACTGAATTGACGGAGCTCATTTTAGATGAATCGGGCTATAAACAAAGCTTGCAAGCTAAAAATACGCTCGAAGATCAAAGTCGCCTAGAAAACTTAGAAGAATTTATGTCTGTAACGAAGCAATTTGATGAAAGCTGGGAACCAGAAGAAGAAAATAGTGATCCATTCGTTGATTTCTTAGCTGATCTAGCTTTAGTTTCTGATCAAGATAGCGTTGATGAAGATCCAGATGAAGTGACTTTGATGACGTTACACGCCGCAAAAGGGTTGGAATTTCCAACGGTCTTTTTGATGGGCTTAGAAGAAGGGATCTTCCCATTAGGTCGTGCTGTGATGGATGAAAGTGAGCTCGAAGAAGAACGACGCTTGGCATATGTCGGGATCACACGAGCCGAAGAAGAACTCTACTTATCAAATGCTTTTTCGCGGATGCTATATGGACGACGCCAAAGCAACCAAGTTTCACGCTTTATCAGTGAGATCTCTGATGAATTGTTGCAAAGTGATAACGAAACTTTAGCTAATTATCAACCAAAAACCAAAGTCGATGTTCCTTTTGCTAAGAAGCCAGTTTACCGTAAACCCGCTGGAACTGTTGAAAAAAGCCAAGGAACTGGAGCTGAAAAGAAACAATGGAATATCGGTGATAAAGTTTCCCATAAAGCTTGGGGGACAGGGACTGTGGTCAAGGTCAGTGGTAGTGGTGAAGATATCGAACTTGATATCGCCTTTGCAGGCCAAGGTATCAAGCGACTATTAGCGGCCTTTGCACCGATCACTAAGATTTAAAAAGAGGTAAAAGAGATGGAAGCAAAGACTTTAGAAGAAGTCAAAGATCTACGTGCGCAATTGAATAAATGGAGCCATGAATACTATGTGTTAGATCGACCAACAGTGGAAGATCATGTTTATGATGCTACCTATCAGCGTTTGGTCGAGCTTGAAACTAAGTATCCTGAGCTTATAACTGATGATTCACCTACTAGACGTGTCGGCGGTCAAGTTTTAAGCGGTTTTGAGAAGGTCGAACATGAGATCCCGATGCTTTCGCTAGGTGATGTTTTTTCAAAAGCAGAACTAGCAGAATTCAAAGCAAAATTAGAGGAAAATGTAAAAACGACTTTTGCGTATAGCTGTGAATTAAAGATCGATGGTTTAGCGATCTCGTTAGTTTACAAAAAAGGTGTCTTTGTCAAGGGGTCGACACGTGGTAACGGGATCATCGGTGAAGATATCACGGAAAACTTAAAAACGATCAAGGCGATCCCGTTACGTTTAAGTGAACCGATCGACGTTGAGGTCCGCGGTGAATGCTATATGCCTAAAGATTCATTTCTAAAATTGAATAAAGCTCGTGAAGAACAAGGCCAAACAGTCTTTGCTAATCCAAGAAACGCTGCGGCTGGTTCATTACGGCAATTAGATACCAAAGAAACAGCCAAGCGTAATTTAAGTGTCTTTATGTACTACTTGATGGAACCTGAAAAATTTGGGATCACGACCCAAAGTCAAGCTCTAGCGCAATTAAAAGCATGGGGCTTTAAAGTCAACGAAGAAGCGATCGTGGCTAGCGAAATGTCTGAGATCGATGCCTATATTGATGAATATCATGCTAAACGGGCAAAGCTAGCTTATGAGATCGATGGGATCGTGATCAAAGCCGATCCATTTGCGATCCATGCTGAAGTTGGAAATACAGTCAAAGTTCCCCGTTGGGCGATCGCCTATAAATTTCCACCAGACGAGCAAGAAACGATCGTCCGTGAGATAGAATGGACGGTGGGGCGGACTGGAGTGGTGACCCCAACGGCAGTGATGGATCCAGTGACCTTAGCGGGGACCGTGGTTTCAAGAGCTTCCTTACACAATCCTGATTATCTAAAACAAAAAGATATCCGCTTAGGTGATACTGTCAAATTACACAAAGCAGGTGACATTATTCCAGAGATCTCAGAAGTTGTGTTGGCTAAACGTCCAGCTTCCAGTGAACCTTATGTGATCCCAAAAGAATGTCCTGAATGTGGAGCAAAACTCGTTCATTTGGATGGCGAAGTTGCGTTGCGGTGTATCGATCCGCAGTGTCCCGCACTCTTAAAAGAAAGTTTGACTCACTTTGCGTCGCGAAATGCGATGAATATTGATGGCTTAGGCCCACGGATCATCGAACAACTCTTCGCCAAGAAATTGATCAAAGATGCGGCGGGGCTATATAATTTGACCTTTGATGAATTATTGACGCTAGATAAATTCAAAGAAAAATCAGCTAATAACCTATTACAAGCGATCGAACAGAGTAAAGCTAATTCATTGGAGCGCTTGTTGTTTGGTTTAGGGATCCGGCATGTAGGAGCCAAAGCAGCATTTATCTTGGCCCAACACTTTAAGACGATCCACGCTCTAAAGAAAGCAACAGTAGAAGAGATCGTAGAACTCGACTCGATCGGTGAAACGATCGCTGATGCTGTGGTGACATATTTTGAAAATGAACAAGTCGATCTGTTATTGGAAGAATTTGCTACTGCTGGTGTTAATTTAACTTTCCTAGGTCAAAGCGCAGAAGAGCTAGCTAAACAAACAGCCGCTGATCCCTTAAATGGTTTGACTGTAGTCTTAACGGGAAAACTCGACAAGATCAAGCGGGCGCAAGCTAAACAGCTTTTGGAGGCGCATGGTGCTAAAGTAACAGGGAGCGTTTCAAAAAAGACCGACCTTTTAGTTGCAGGGCATGATGCTGGTAGCAAATTGACTAAGGCCCAAGAACTAGGAATAAAAATTATTGATGAAGATGAATTTTTACGGCAAACAGGAGGCAATTGATGAGAAAGAAGTATTTAGCATTAGTTAGCTTATGTGCAGGTACCATGTTACTTTCAGCCTGTGGTAATTTAGGGAGTGGCTCTGGCAATTCAGTCACGCAAGCAACGCAACGATCCAATAAAGGTTACCAAACTACGGGGCAAGCGGATACCTCTGATTATCAAGGTGTGATCGAAAATGGGCGTTATTTGACGAGTAAGGCGCGCGGTGTCGGGATCATTCAAAATTCAGAAAATATGTTGAATCTAAAGAGTTTTGAAAGTGGCATGACGACTTTATCTAAAGAAGAATTTCCTACCAAAGATTACATTTTCCGTGAAGGACAGTTGCTGACCAAAGGCACTGTTCAAGATTGGTTAGGGCGTAGATCAAAAGATAATCCGACTGGTCTAAATCCCGAGGATAACGGAGAAAAAGACGCGGACAAGCGAAATCCGATCTATATCCAACAGATCGAAGAACAAGATTACATGAAAGAGAACGATGGAAAGCTAGAATTAGCTGGGATCACGATCGGTATCGGAATGAATCGTAAGGATTATTACCAAAAAGAACAGTATGGTGCGATGTACACCACTAATATCTCCAAGGAAAAAATGGAAGAAGAGGGAAAAAAGGCGGCAGCTGAAGTTTTGAAACGGGTCAGAAAACTCGATGGAGCTTCAGATGTGCCGATCTTGATCTGTATGTATGAACAAGCCCCTAATGATAGCTTGGTCGGGGGAACTTTCTATGCTTATAGTGTGAGTGATGGCGATACTTTGGGAAGTTGGAAAGAAACCGACCTCCAAACCTCAGTCTTGCCAGCAACATCAGCAAATGGTGCAGTCAACGATAATGATGAAAGTTCATTCAATGCTTTCAAAAATAAGACACAAAGCTTTTTCCCTAACTTAGCTGGGGTAACAGCTCAAGCTAAGTATAAGAATAAATCACTCCAAGAACTACATGTTAAGATCACGACTCAATTTTACAGTGAAACTGAGATCAGAAGCTTTACACAGTTTGTCTCTCAGATGGCAAAGACCTACTTGCCAGGTGATATTCCGATCGATATCACGATCAAGGGCTCAGATGGGGAAGTTCAAGCCTTTCTAGCTCGTGAAAAAGATAGTGGGAGCTTTTATACTCATGTCTTTGATGATTAGAATAAAATCGACTATAAAAATGTCAGCAGATCTATGCTAAAATATTAAGCAGATATGCAAGAAAGAAGGATGAAGATGGCGATCAGCGCAAATGAAGTAAAGCACGTTGCAAGTTTGGCAAAGCTTGAATTTAGCGATGCGAAATTACAAAAATTCACCGGTCAAATGGACCAGATCATCAATATGGTACAACAACTAAGTGAAGTCGATACGACAGATGTACCGGTAACGACAACTGTGACGGATGCCTTTAACGTAATGCGAGAAGACATCGCAGTTAAGGGGACCGACCGAGAATTGTTGATGGAAAATGTACCTGAAAGAAAAGATGGCTTTATCAAAGTGCCAGCGATTATTGATGAAAGTGAGGAAGGCTAGCCCATGGATTATTTTACAACTGATCTGACCAGTTTACATGAAAAATTGGTCAACAAAGATTTGAGCGTAGAGGAGTTGACAAAAGAGACTTTCAAGACGATCAAACACCGTGATCAACAGATCGCTGCTTTCCTAGCTTTAAATGAAGAAGCTGCTTTAAAGCAAGCTAAAGAACTTGATCAAAATGGGATCGATCCAGCTAATGTTTTAGCCGGGATCCCGATCGCAATCAAAGATAATATCGTGACAAAAGGCTTGCGGACCACGGCTGCCAGCAAGATGTTAGAAAACTTTGACCCGATCTATGATGCAACAGTTATGGAAAAATTAGCTGCTGCTCAAATGATCAATGTGGGTAAAGTCAACATGGATGAATTTGCTATGGGTGGCTCGACTGAAAGTTCAGCCTTTAAAGTAACTAAGAATGCTTGGGATCAAACTAAGGTCCCTGGTGGTTCTTCTGGTGGTTCAGCAGCCGCTGTTGCTTCGGGTCAAGTTTTAGCCGCCTTAGGTTCAGATACAGGTGGTTCGATCCGACAACCAGCAGCATATAATGGTATCGTTGGGGTCAAACCTACTTATGGTCGTGTTTCTCGTTACGGCTTGATCGCTTTTGCTTCTAGCTTAGATCAGATCGGACCATTGACACGCACGGTCAAAGATAATGCCTATGTTTTAAATGCGATCAGCGGTCATGATAGCCGTGATTTTACAAGCTCTGATCGTGAAGTGCCTGACTTTACACAAGGCTTGGATGGTGATATCAAAGGGATGAAGATCGCAGTGCCCAAAGAATACTTTGGTGAAGGTGTCGCAAAAGATGTTAAAGAAGCGATCAAAAAAGCGATCAAGACATTTGAAAGTTTGGGGGCAACAGTCGACGAAGTTTCCTTGCCACACAGCAAGTATGGAGTCCCAGTATACTATATCATTGCCTCTTCTGAAGCTTCATCTAACTTACAACGTTTTGATGGGATCCGTTACGGCTTTAGAGCACAAGATGTTAAAAACTTAGAAGATGTTTATGTGCGTTCACGTTCTGAAGGTTTTGGTGATGAAGTTAAACGTCGGATCATGTTAGGGACATTCTCACTTTCTGCTGGAACTTATGATGCCTTCTTCAAGAAAGCTGCTCAAGTCAGAACTTTGATCTGCCAAGACTTTGCACAGGTCTTTAGCGACTATGACCTGATCTTAGGACCAACAGCACCAACTACAGCTTATGGCATCGGTGATGAGATCAATGATCCGATCACGATGTATATGAATGATATTTTGACGATCCCGGTAAACTTGGCTGGCCTACCAGGGATGTCGCTTCCTGCTGGCTTCTCTAATGGTTTACCGATCGGAATGCAGTTGATCGCACCACAATTTAGAGAAGATACGATGTATAAAGCGGGCTATGCTTTTGAACAAGCAACCGACTTCCACAAACAAGTACCAACGATCGGGGGGCAAAACTAATGAACTTTGAAACAACGATCGGACTTGAAGTCCACATTGAAATGAAGACAAACTCCAAGGCTTATTCTCCCGCACCAGTAGTTTACGGGGCAGAACCAAACACGAATACTAATGTTATCGATTGGGGCTACCCAGGGGTCTTGCCACAATTGAACAAGGGTGCTTTGGAATATGGGATGCGTGCGGCCTTGGCACTTAACTGTGAGATCGCACGGGATATCCACTTTGATCGCAAAAACTACTTCTATCCAGATAATCCAAAGGCATACCAGATCACACAAGCCCAAACACCGATCGGTCACGATGGTTGGCTTGAGATCGAGCTTGAAGATGGAACTAAAAAGAAGATCGGGATCGAAGAGATGCACGTCGAAGAAGATGCGGGGAAAAACACGCATGCCGGCGATGGTTATTCTTATGTCGATCTAAATCGTCAAGGTACACCATTGATCGAGATCGTATCTAAACCAGATATCGCTTCCCCAGAAGAAGCTTACGCATACTTGACACGTTTACGTCAGATCATTCAATTTACAGGGGTATCCGACGTGAAGATGGAAGAAGGCTCAATGCGAGCTGACGTTAACATCTCAGTTCGTCCGATCGGCTCAACTAAGTTTGGGACTAAGACGGAAATGAAGAACCTAAACTCCTTTGAACACGTGAAAAAAGGTTTGGAATACGAAGCTAAGCGACAAGAACGTGTTTTGCTGGCTGGTGGTGAGATCCAACAGGAAACACGGCGCTTTGATGAACCAAGTGGTGAAACGATCTTGATGCGTGTCAAAGAAGGTAAGAGCGATTATCGTTACTTCCCAGAACCTGATCTACCACCGATCCATATTTCTGATGAATGGGTCGCACAGGTCAAAGGTTCGATCCCAGAAATGCCTGATGTTCGGCGTAACCGCTATGTCAACGACTGGGGCATCACTGAATATGATGCCGGTGTCTTGACGCAAACAAAAGAAATGTCTGATTTCTACGAAGCAACTGTAGCTGCGGGAGCGGATGCTAAATTAGCGGCTAACTGGTTGATGGGTGAAGTTAGTGCTTATTTGAATGCTCAAAAAGTTGAGTTAGGTCAAACGGCCTTGACACCAGAACACTTGGCAACAATGATCAAGTTGATCCAAGACGAAACGATCTCATCTAAGATCGCTAAAAAGGTCTTTAAAGAGATCATCAAAAATGACACTGAGCCAAAAGCATGGGTCGAAGAAAAAGGTATGGTGCAATTATCTGACCCAGCTAAATTACAACCGATCATCGATGAAGTATTGGACAACAACGCGCAATCGATCGAAGACTTTAAGAATGGTAAAGATCGCGCAGTTGGCTTCTTAGTGGGTAACATCATGAAACAGACCCATGGTAAAGCTAACCCTAAAGTTGTCAATAAATTATTGATGGCAAGTTTAAAGGAAAGATAGACGCAAACTGCGCCATGAGGGAATAATTATGCAAAAGCGTTGCCGAATTATTTATAATCCGACATCTGGACGTGAAGCTTTAAAAAATGATCTAGTTGAGATCTTAAATATTTTAGAACGTGCTGGTTATGAAACGAGTGCCTTTGCAACGACGCCTGAGCCTAATTCTGCTCAAAATGAAGCTAAACGGGCAGCTCAAGCAGGCTTTAACTTGATCATTGCAGCTGGTGGTGATGGCACGATCAATGAAGTCGTTAATGGGATCGCCCCTCTAAAACACCGGCCAAAGTTGGGGATCATTCCCGCCGGTACGACCAATGACTATGCGCGGGCTTTAAAGATACCGCGGGAAAGTCCGATCGAAGCGGCTAAAGTCATCGCCAATGGTAAAACGGTCAAGATGGATATCGGGCGAGCTAATGACAAATATTTTGTCAATATTGCAGCCGGTGGTCTCTTGAGTGAATTGACATATGCAGTGCCATCTGAATTCAAGACCCTTTTTGGCTACTTGGCTTACCTGGTTAAGGGGGCTGAGTTATTGCCCCGGGTCAAACCGATCAATATGCACCTTGAATATGATGATGGTGTTTATGACGGTAAAGCATCAATGTTTTTCTTAGCTTTGACTAATTCAGTCGGGGGCTTTGAACAGATCGTACCTGACGCCAGTTTAGATGATGGAAAATTTACCTTGATCGTGGTCAAGACGAGTAATCTATTAGAAATGATGCGCTTGATCACAATGGTCTTAAACGGTGGTAAACACATCAATGACGCTAATATCCTCTATGTTAAAACCTCTAAATTGGTCGCTAAGCCAGTCGATGAAAAAATGATGATCAATATTGATGGTGAATACGGTGGGGATGCGCCGATGAAATTCAAGAACTTGAAGCGCCATATTGAGATCTTTGCCAATACCCAAGCGATCCCAAAGCGGGCGATCACAGAAGTCAAAGAAGATGAAGGTATGGACGAAGCCAAGAAAAACTTTGTTGATGGTGTTCAAGAACTTGATGAATCTGACAATATCAAATTAGATAAGTAGCTAAGAACTCGTTGTTTTGATTTGGAGCAACGAGTTTTTTAGTTAAATTTAGCTTGCCTTATAGTTCACTTCAAGGTAACTGGCTGCTTTTTTGTTAGAGCAAGTACATTAGTTTTGTTTTTTACAAACTAATGTTCGGTATGATAAAATGGAAACGACAGATAAACGGAGGTGAGGGCATGCAACAAGGATCGATCTTTGAGGACCAAGTAAATGAACCGCTAGCCAGTCGTTTACGACCAGAGAATTTAGAGCAAGTTTTCGGGCAGACGCATTTATTAGGACCAGGTAAGATCTTAAAGGAATTGATCACTCAAGATCGAGTAACTTCGATGATCTTGTGGGGCCCACCCGGTGTGGGAAAGACGACGTTGGCTCAAGTTATCGCTAAGCAGACTAAAGCAGGTTTTATCTCATTTAGTGCGGTCACAAGTGGGATCAAAGAGATCAAAAAGATCATGCAAGAAGCCGAAGCTAATACTGCTTATGGCCAAAAGACGATCGTTTTCGTAGATGAGATCCATCGTTTCAATAAGGCGCAACAAGATGCTTTTTTACCGTTTGTGGAGAATGGGAGTATTGTTTTGATCGGGGCAACGACAGAGAATCCATCTTTTGAGATCAATTCAGCGCTTTTATCCAGGTTGAAAGTCTTTGTCTTAAAGCAACTGACGAAAGAACAATTAGTTGAGCTGTTGGACCGTGCTTGTCGAGTAGGCTTTGAAAAAGAGCTCACTGCTTCAAAGACGTTATTAGAGCAGATCGCGCTCTTTAGTGACGGGGATGCGCGAAATGCCTTAAATACATTAGAGATGCTAGTTGATAATGGAAATGTCAGCCAAGATGGAACTTTAGAACTAAGTGATGATCTGTTGAGTCAAGTTTTAGGGGAAAAGACACTCAAATATGATAAGAACGGTGAAGACCATTATGACTTGATCTCAGCTTTGCATAAATCCATGCGTAATAGCGATGTTGATGCAGCGATCTATTGGTTGAATCGGATGCTAGCCGGTGGCGAAGATCCGTTATATATTGCCCGGCGCTTGTTGCGTTTTGCCAGTGAAGATATCGGTTTAGCTGATAACAATGCCTTGAATCTAGTTGTTAATGTTTTTCAAACGTGTCAATTTATCGGAATGCCTGAATGTAATGTGCATTTGACCCAAGCAGTGATCTATCTATCTTTGGCACCTAAATCTAATGCTGTTTATAAAGCGACTACCAGAGTTGCTAAAGATGTCAAACAGACTTTAAATGAACCGGTGCCACTGCAGATCAGAAATGGGACGACCAAGTTGATGAAAGAATTAGGCTATGGCAAAGGTTATGAGTTAGCCCATTTTACCAAGGACAAACTGACTACAATGCAAACGATGCCGGATAATTTAGTGGGGCATACTTATTATCTGCCAACTGAGCAAGGAAACGAGATCCGTTTCAAGCAACGCCTAGAACAGATCAAGGCGTGGCATCAAAAACATGATAAGCCTTAAGAGTGGTACGCCACTCTTTTTTTGCAATGATAGTTGACAAAAATATAGTTTATATATAAATTTACTAATTGTAAGGGGTGATAATATGAATCGCGAGAGTTTGATCTTTATGCGAGTTAGCCAACTTCAGCGCCAACTACTAGCTAACAGTGCAGCAGTTTTACAACAAGTTGGCATAACTAACGCACAATACGATATCTTAAATTATGTATATAACTATACTGGGTGTACTCAAAAGGAGTTAGCTACTACCTTGGTCGTCACTAAGGGAAATATCACCCAGATCATCACAAAGATGGAAAGACTGGATCTGATCAAAAGAAAACAAGTAGGTAAAGCAAAGCAATTATTTGTGACAGAAAATGGGCGTCAGATCTATGAACAGATCACACCTAAATTAGAAAAAGCCCACGCTGATGCTTTAGCTAAGTTAGATCTGACTGAGCAAAAACAACTTTTACGCCTGCTAAAATTAGCGCTAAGAGGCTAGGCGACTTTTTTTGTCAGCTAGGACTTGGTAGAATAGATAGTGGCAATTAAAATCAAAGTAAACGAGGATAAGTAATGAAACGGAAATTACCTGTAGTTAAAAATCAAAAATTAGAAGCGACGATCGTGGATCTGACTTACCAAGGAATGGGTGTCGCTAAAGTCGAAGGATATTCACTTTTTTGTGATGATGCTTTGCCTGGTGAAAAAGTAAAACTCCATGTGTTAAAGGTCGGCAAAAATTTTGGTTATGCTAAAGTTATCGAACGCTTAACGACCAGTCCTGATCGGGTCACGGGGAAAGGCAAAGCTTATTCACAAACGGGGATCGCACCTTTACAACACTTAGCTTATCCAGCTCAATTGAAATTCAAACAAAAACTAGTCAGTGATCTGTTGCAAAAGGCGCATCTAGCTGACCTAGCAGTCGAACAAACTTTGGGGATGGCAGAACCATATGCCTATCGTAACAAGGCTCAAGTACCAGTCCGTGAAATTAATGGAAAACTGACAGCTGGCTTTTTCAAGCGAGGCAGTCATAATTTCTTGCCGCTAACGGATTTCTTGATCCAAGATAAACGGATCGATGAAGTGATCCAAAAAGTGTTGGCGATCTTACAAAAAAATCAAGTGACAGCTTATGATGAAGCTACACACAGTGGGATCTTACGGCATATCATGGTACGGCGTGGACATTATTCTAAAGAAGTGATGGTCGTCTTGGTGACGCGGACTAATAAGCTGCCAAATAAAGAAGCGATCGTAAATGAGATCATGGCTGCTTGTCCTGATGTGGTGAGTTTGCAACAAAATATCAATTCCAAGCAGACCAATGTGATCTTAGGTGACAAGACTCAGGTTTTAGCGGGCAAAGAATATATCACCGATCAGTTGAATGGGCTTAAATTTGAGATCTCAGCGAGATCATTTTATCAAGTCAACCCAACTCAGACTGAAAAACTTTACCAAGAGGCGATCAAGCGGGCTGGCTTGACGGGAAATGAAACGGTGATCGATGCTTATTGTGGGATCGGGACGATCTCACTGTCCATGGCCAAGCATGCTAAAAAAGTATATGGGGTCGAGATCGTCGAAGCAGCGATCGCGGATGCTAAGAAAAATGCAGCTTTAAATAATTTAGATAATTTAGAATTTGAAGTTGGTAATGCCGAGGACTGGATGGCAACTTGGCAAGAACAAGGGATCAAGCCAGATGTGATCATGGTCGATCCGCCACGTAAAGGTTTGACGCAAAGTTTGATCGAAAGTGCAGCTAAGATGCAACCTAAAAAAATCGTTTATGTCAGCTGCAATCCGGCAACTTTAGTTCGTGATCTGCAAAGTTTCATGGAACTTGGATATGATGTCACCCAACCTATCTTGCCAGTCGATCAGTTCCCACAAACAGCACATGTTGAAACGGTAACGGTATTGGAACGGAAAAAAAGAGAATAAGGAGGTCACGTGAGTATGAGTATTTGGGACGACATAAAATTGGTTCATCTGGCTAGCAATGCCTCTTTTAATAGAGGTCTTGGCTATTATAAAAGTAAGGCAGTTTTAAATGGTGAAAAGATAGGAGATGGTGTTTATCAGGGGAAGGTTAGTGGTTCTCAGGACAATATTTATGATGTTGTCATAGATATCAATCATCCTCGAAAGTCGACCTGTACTTGTCCATTTGCGGCAGGACGAAGAGTAATTTGTAAGCATATGGTCGCTTTATATTTTTTCCATTTTTCTGAACAGGCAAAAGCTGTTCTTGCTGAGTGGGAAGAAGAACGGCTTGAAGAAGAAAAACGTCATCAGGAATGGGAAGCTGATTATTTAATGTTCCGAAAGGAAAAGCTTGAAGAAGTTATAGCTCATGTTAATAATTTAGATGAAAATCAGTTAAGAGAAGAATTGATCAAGGCACTTATGAGAGAATTTGATAGTAGCTATCCAGATGATGAAGATGAGTACTACTACGACGAAGCTGACTATTTTTGGTAGCTAATAAAGACTATCAAAAGACGATCGATAAGTATTAAAGTCTTCTACTCGCAAGTCGATTCTTGGGTCAGAAAGTTCGAAAAAGATGGCGAAGCTGAATATACTGGTCCTGTCTAATATACAATTAATAAGTAAAATTTCTTACAATGAGGCTGGCTCGGTCATGGTCTTAGGTGTTACCTTTTTAACACTGTCATATCCATATGAAGCGACTAAACGGATCGTCCCAACCACATTAGAAACTAAAATAGCTAAGAAACGTCCTTTGAGTACAAGTGAGATCAAAAGTTTTGAACAAAAGTTTGCCCTTAAAGCTGTTGATTCTAAACTACTACAGCTCAAATTAAAAGATAAGTGGTATTTTTCCAAGCGAAATACAAGTGATCATATCGATGTGATCTCTTTGAGCAATTACAATGAGTTGATGGCATTACAGCATCGAGAACAATTGAAAAAATTAGCGTTAAATGAGGCTGTATTGGTCAATTATTACGCCAGTTTAGCTCCGGTAAATGAAAGTTTTACACTCAAAGATGGCTCTCAGACGCTCCAAGTGAAAAAAGCGACCAATCAAAATCCTTTTGCATTTGCTAACAGTGTTGTAACGGTGATCGTCAGCGATGCAAAATTTAATGAGTTAGCGCAAAAATATCCCAATGCTAGTTATGCGATCGTGTCATTTGACGGAAAAAACATGCGTGATAATGAAAAATTAGTGCAAGCATTTAAAAAGACTAAGGTCGCATACTTTAGTTCTTATGAGCGGAATAAATTGATCACCAATGCCAATAGTCCGACATTTTTGATGATCTCAATGATCTCGATCCTATTTTTTGTAACGATCAGCACGATCTTATACTTTACTGCGCGGATCGAAGAATTGTCCTTAAGTGAAGAATATGATACTTTAGCTAAGTTAGGTTATCAAATAAAAGAGATCCGACATGTCGTAGCCGTTGAAAATGCGTGGTTATTTTTCCCACCGTTGATCTTAGGTTTGGTAAATGGAGTATTTGGGATCTTAGGTGCCAGTTATCTGATAACTGATTCACTGACTACTAATTGGTATAGTAGATTAGGACAGCCGTTATTGTACACGATAGGACTGTTTTTGCCGATTTATCTTTTGGTATATTATTTGGCGGGCAGATCGATCGGCAAAGAATTGAAGGAATACATCGAACCAACTATCTATAAAATGTGATCAAGAAAGGGGATGCTGTAATAAGCATCTTCTTTTTAGTTATCTTTAAAAGCGCTTACTTTTCTTGGGGTGATATTTAAATTTTATGATATAATTGTACTTGTTACAACATACTAAGCCTAAGGGGGTGTATGTGATCGAGCTTAGAGCAAATAAAATAACGGTTGCATATCAAGCAAAAAAGATAATTACTGATCTATCCGTGACGTTTAAAACAGATAAGATCACCACGATCATTGGCGCTAATGGATGTGGGAAATCAACTTTGTTAAAGGCTTTGACACGTTTATGGCCGGTCGCACAAGGGGAAGTTACGCTTGCTGGCAGACCACTTTTGAGTTTGGATACAAAAGAGATCGCTAGAAGAATTGCTTTTTTACCGCAGTCACCTAAATTAACGACAGCGACAAAAGTCTATGATCTAGTGTCTTATGGTCGTTATCCTTATCAAAAAGGCTTTGGGCGTTTGACTGCAAGTGATAAACAAAAGATCGATCAGGCATTAGAGCTTACCGCAACTAAGCATCTAAAAGATAATTTGGTCGAAGAATTGTCAGGTGGACAGCGGCAACGGGTCTTTATCGCAATGACTCTAGTCCAAGATACTGATATTATCGTTCTTGACGAACCAACGACTTACCTTGACATGAATCATCAGCTTGAGATCATGGAGATCTTGCAAAAGCTAAAGCAAGAAGAAAATAAGACGATCATCATGGTCTTGCATGACCTCAACTTAGCAGCTCGTTTTTCAGATGAATTAGTCGCAATGCGTGCAGGAAAGATCGTCAAGCAAGATGCGGTATCTGCAGTAATGACGCCCGAAGTCTTGCGTGAGGTCTTTAGGATAGATGCTCAATTGATCCAAGATCCAACCAGTGGACGACCACTCTTATTGAATTATCAGTTATGTAAATAAAAGGAGATTTTTATGAAAAAAGCATTTGTCTTATTTAGTTTATGTTTGACCTGCCTACTGTTAGTCGCTTGTGGTAAGGCTAACACGACCCAAAATGAAAAATTATCTAGCAAGCCTAAGATCGAAGGCTTCCACTACTATGGTGCGATCCCAGAACGTCCTAAAAAGATCGCAAGCCTTTCGTCGACTTACACTGGTTATTTGCTTAAATTAGGCTACAAACCAGTAGCTGTGACACCCTATGATGCTAAAAATCCCGTGTTAAAAGATAAGGTCAGCCAAGCCAAGGTCTTATCCAGTGAGGATCAAGAAGCCTTAGTGAATTTAAAACCAGATCTGATCGTGATCGACTCAAGTGATAAAAATGTTGATAAATTAGCAAAGATCGCCCCAACGATCGCAATCGATTATGGCAAGCAAGATTATCTAAATATTTTGACTAGTTTTGGCAAAGTATTCGATCAAGAAAAGCAAGCTAAAGATTGGATCAAGAACTGGAATGAAAAAACAGCTAAAGTAGGAAAAGAACTCAAAGCTAGATTGGGTGAAAATGCGACATTTACAGTGATCGGTCTTTATGAAAAAGATATTGATCTTTTTGGCAATAATTGGGGCCGTGGTGGTGAAGTGATCTATCAAGCACTGGGCTTTAAAGCACCGCAAAAAGTCGTTGACGATGTATTTAAAGCCGGATATTTAGAAGTATCTCAGGAAGTTTTACCAAAATACATTGGTGATTATGCGATCGTTGCTGCTGAAGATGAAAGGACAGGCGCTTCACTTTATGAAAGTGATGTTTGGCGTTCGATCCCAGCGGTCCAACAAGGTCATATCTTAAAAGTCAATGCGAATGCTTTTTATTTCAATGATCCATTGAGTTTGGAATATGAATTAAAGACGCTCGAAAATGGCCTAAAAGCAATGGAATAGGGGAATAAGATGTCTTTTAGCAACAAAAAGTTTGTCGCTCAGCTCACCATTATTTCGCTACTTTTCTTGCTTGGGCTTTACTGTGGTCTACGCTTTGGTGCTATTTCATACAGTCAACAAGAACTACTGACGACATTCTTGCATCCCTTTAAAGAAACAGCCATCCAAGATGTTTTGCTCGATCTGCGTTTGCCACGCGTTTTAGCAGCTGGACTAGTGGGAGCGGCCATGGCAACGGCAGGAGCGATCATGCAAGGTTTGATGAGAAATGCGATCGCTGATCCAGGACTCTTAGGGATCAACGCCGGAGCTGGTCTAGCACTAGCATTGGGCTATCTGTTTTTTAAGAGTTTACATTACAGTATGATCTTGTTACTTTGTTTGCTTGGGGCCACAATTGCTGCCTTTTTAGTGTTAGCTTTATCGTATCAAGCCCGGATCGGATTTTCCCCATTGTATCTCTTGTTAGCTGGTGCCATGGTCTCGGCATTATTTACCGCTCTAGGGCAAGGGCTAGTCACGTATTTTAAACTTTCACCAACGATCATTGGTTGGCAAGCTGGAGGCTTAGTGGGCGTCAATTGGGCGATGTTAAAAGTCATTGCACCGTTTATTTTGGTGGGGTTGATGTTAGCCTTTATTTTGGCCAAACAGCTAACGATCCTTAGTCTAGGCCAGACTTTTTCAGTCGCCTTAGGTCAAAAAACCACGCGCTTTATGGTATTTTTCCTAGGGCTAGTCTTGATCTTATCTGGTGCAGCTGTTGCCTTAGTTGGGAGCTTATTTTTAGTGGGACTGATCATTCCTCACGTTGTTAAACAGTGGACTGGTCCGGTCTATCAAAAGATCTTACCGCTAACAGCTTTATTAGGGGCGACTTTTATGATCTGGGCTGATCTACTCAGTCGTTTTATTGCGCCACCATATGAGACCCCCTTGATCTCAGTTGTCAGTGTGACTTGCTTACCGTATTTTTTGTGGATGATCCACAAGGGGGAATTTTATGACTAAAAAGAGATTTTTCCTTATTACGGGAAGTTTATTCATCATTAGTGTCGTGTTATCGTTGGCACTGGGAAATGCTAAGCTTGATCTTATTGAACTATGGGATGTTATGACCGGGCAAGCTACTCCAGCGCAAAATTTTGTTGTCTTTGAATTGCGAATGCCGCGTGTTTTAGCGTGTCTGCTAGCGGGTGCTTCGCTTGGTCTAAGTGGTTTATTATTACAAACACTAACGCAAAATCCGCTGGCAGATTCGGGAACATTAGGGATCAACGCGGGCGCAGGTCTGTTGATCGCTTTTTCGTTACGGTATTTGCCCCAAGGATCTTATATGTCACAGAGCTTACCGCTAGTTTCTGTTATTGGTGGTTTGCTTGTCAGTTGGTCGATCTATCAATTAGCCAAGAAACAGCAAAGTACACTTGACCCGATCAAATTTATCATTACAGGTGTGACGCTCTCAGCGATCTTATCGACTAGTATCTTACCCGTGGTCGGTCACGTTGAACAAGCTAAGTTGACCTATATGATCGATTGGTTATCTGGCAAGATCATGGGCGATAATTGGACAAGCTTGAGTTTAGCTCCTTTATTATTGATCTTGTGGGGACTGATCTATTATCGCAGTCGGATCTTTGACCTTTTGACTTTAGCCGAAGAGTCGAGTCTAGCTTTAGGTTTAGATCTACATAAAGCTAGGCGTGATCTTTTGTTTTTAACTAGTTTATTGGTATCATTAACTGTGATCATAGCAGGAAATATTGTGTTTATTGGACTTTTAGCGGGCCATATGAGTCAGCTATTCGTTCCGGCTGGGCATCGGGTTCGGATCCCAGCAACTATGCTGTTAGGGGCACTGATACTTTTAGTGGCTGATACGCTGACACGGACATTTTTGATCGGAAATACTTTGCCGACAGGGATCGTGGTCTCAGTTATCGGGGCCCCGTATTTTCTTTTCTTGATGAAAAAAGCCCAACACTAGAGAGGTGGTTTCTCATGGATAAAGCCAAACTTCGCCAAAAAATTGGGGACCTTGCTTATGAAGTGCCCCAAAACGCTGCGACTGAACGCGCCTTTACGGGAAAATATGATGATTTTTTTGAGAAAGGGATCTATGTCGATGTTGTAAGTGGTCAACCTTTATTTTCTTCCAAGGATAAATATGATTCAGGGTGTGGTTGGCCAGCCTTTACAAGACCGATCGCTAAAGAAAACTTGACCACTAAAGCTGACTATTCGCATTTTATGAGTCGGACTGAGGTCAAAAGCAGTCAAGCTGATTCACACTTAGGACATGTTTTTTCTGATGGTCCTAAAGAGGCTGGGGGAATGCGTTATTGTATCAATTCCGCTGCTTTGCGTTTTATCCCAGCTGATAAGATGACAGCTGAGGGATACGGTGAATATTTAGATCGCTTATAAGTAGATCGGATGTACTTTTTGAGTATGTCCTTTTTATTTTTTAGAATTATCTAGCTAAAAAACTTATTCTTTTATTTTGGGCGGTAGTGTGTTATTTTTAAAGAAATTATTGCAGATATTAGGAGGATCAAGCTAATGTGTTAAAAATTATTGGGGAAAACTAGCGATCAATAGCAAAAGTAGGGGATTTTTATGACAAAAGCATTTAAGTTATTGGCGCTTTCGCAGCTTGTAGCTAATTTGGCTGATCTTTCTTTCAGAGTCCTCATCATCGCTAATATCTATCTTATCTCAGATTCGCTCGTATCGACTTCACTTGTTCCGATCTTGATGGGTGGTGCTTCATTTGCCACGACATTTTTAGTTCCTTTAGTGAGCAAATATCTACCGTTAAATAAGATCATTTTTTATACGCAAGCAGCAAAGACGTTTTCATTAGCATTTTTGACAGTTTCGCTGTATTTTTGGCCCAGACTACCATTGCTTTTTATTTATCTGGTGGTAACTTTGATCTCACTTTTGGACGGATTTGAACAGCCGATAACAGTTACACTTATGACACACTATGAGACCGACTTCGCTCGTGGTGATTCAGTCCTGACAGTTTGCAGTGAAAGTGTTGCAGTCATTGGTTGGGGCGTTGGTGGGGCCTTATTTGCTAGTTTAGGGATACATGGTGCTTTACTGGTCACGTTATGTTTTTTTGCATTGGCTACTTTTCTTACGAGTCGTTTGCCTAGAGTAGTTGTTATAAAAGACAGCTCAGAAACTACATGTCAGACCCTTTTTAAAGGGGGGAGATTATTGTATCAGCGTACAGTTTTGAAGATCTTGCTTGGGACCTTGCTTTTAGAAATTTTTTCCGATACACTTTGGGTCTCATCCATCATTTTAGTTTTTGTGACTGAGATCTTACATGAAACTGAAGAGTATTGGGGTTATGCTAATATGACCTATTCACTTGGGATCGTTATTGGAGGCTTAGTAGTATTCAAGTTTTCTAAAAAGATCAATAAACATAAAGTTTTTAGTATAGTGATGTCGCTGATTTTAGCGATCGTAATGCTTTTTTTGATCTTAAAAGTACCACATTCAGCTGTCTTTTTGCTTGGTTCACTATTGTTTGGTAGTGTATCTCAGTTAAAAGAGATCCCAGAAGCTGTTTTGATCCAAGAAAGTGTTACAAAAGATCAATTAGTAGATGTTGATGCAGTTTTTGAGATGATCTCTGTGATCAGCTTTTCAATCTTACTCTTTATCATGAGTTGGATCACTGAAAGTTTTGGGATCAAAATGGCTTTTAACTTAGCGATGCTTAGCCTGTTAGTGGAGGCTGGGATAGTCTTTAAATATAGAGAAAAATTGAAATGATAATTTTTGCAGGAATAGACGAGCTGTTTATTCCTGTTTTTTAGTTGTCTTTACTGAACTTATCTGTAAAACTATGCTATTCTGAACTTAGATAAATAAATTTAATTATATTTCTTGTAATGGGGTAGAAAATGACAGAAAAGAAAACTTGGAATTTTGGAGAACGCGCCAATTATGCGGTCATGTGGCAGGTCGTAAAGCCTAAGGCAGTTTTACAGATCGTTCACGGGATGGTCGAATACATCGAACGCTATGATGAGTTTGCCCGTTTTGCAAATAATGCGGGTTATCTTGTGGTCGGGCATGATCATGTTGGACATGGCGAGACGGTCAAAGATCCCGAGGACTACGGGGCTTTCCCCAAAAATTGGCAAGATCTGATCACAGACGTGCATACTTTGCAAAGGGAAGTTAGTAAAAAATATCCCGATATTCCCTACATTATCCTAGGACATTCGATGGGATCATTTATCACACGCTTATATTTGGCTAAGTATGGCCGAGACGTTGACGCAGCGATCATCATGGGAACAGGTCAGCAACCACGGGTACAGACTTGGACTGCGATCGGATTAACAAAGATCTTGCGAGTGCCCCATGGTGAAAAGTATCGCAGTAAATTTTTGGAACAGATGAGTACAGGGATGTTCAATCGTATGTTTGCTCCAAATAAGACGAGCGCTGATTGGTTATCGCGTGACAAAACAGAAGTAGATAAGTATTTAGCGCACAAGCATCATCAATTTACACCGACATTGAATATGTATCGTGCGTTATTCACTTTTTCAAATCTTGCAGCGAGTCGTAAGTGGATCAAAAAGATCCCTCGTAGCTTACCATTACTTTTGATCTCAGGAGCAAAAGATCCAGTTGGAGACTTTGGTAAAGGCGTGACGCATTTTTATAAGATCTTGCGACATGAAGCTTTTACAGACGTAACGCTAAAGTTATATCCTGATGCCCGACATGAGATCTTAAATGAGTTGAATAAAAATGAAGTGATGCGTGATCTGGTAGCGTGGATGGATGATAAGATCTAGTTGTAATAGTTCAGTGAAATGGAATTTGGCTGTGAAAAGAGTATATTGTTTATAAAAAAACGAAAAAACGTTATAATTGTTACAACTAAAAAGGTGGTGGCAATATGTTAGTTGATTTTAGAGTCACTAATTTTAAATCTTTCAAAGATACTAATGAATTTTCCATGGAGAAGGGGAAGTATCTTCGAAAATATAAAAATAATATTTTGACATTTGATAAAATAAAGTTATTAAAATTAGCAATTTTATTTGGTGGAAATGCTAATGGGAAAACGAATTTGTTAGATGCTCTGAGAATGCTTCGCTTCTTAGTTTTAACACCGACCACGAGTGAAAATGAGGCATTACCGACGAACACATTTGGCTATAATTCTGATGATACCAAATTATCTGTTTCATTTATCAAAGGGCGGAAATATTTCGAGTATGAACTAGTCTATGATCAAGCAAAATTTCAGTTTGAAAAATTAAAAGTAAATAATAGTGTTATTTTTGAACGTCGGGGAAAAGAATTTATTACTTTGCCTAAGCAACTTGGAGGATTGCAAAAAAATATTAGAAAAAATCAAAATTTACTGTTCTTTGCACAAGAAAACAATGTGAATGAAGCTAAGTTGGCCTATACTTGGTTTTTAGAAGATCTGGTCTTTGTTAATTCAGATCAAGTACCAAATGTTTTATTTAAAGCATTATCGGAGTCAAACTTTAAAAATAAATTTTTGAAATTTCTCAAAGCAGCGGATTTTAATATTATTGATGTTGAGGTTAAAGAGCGCAGGGTTTTAACCCCTAAAGTTCAGATCGACTTTAATGGGGAGATGTTCATGCCCAAAAATGAAGAGACTTATGCAACGATATATGACGTATATACTACACATCACTCCAAAGATAAAGATTTTCAAGTGCATTTTGACAATGAAAGCACGGGAACTAAAGCGTTTATGTTTTTAGCATTATATATTTTGCGTAATGAAAATGCAGGTAAAGTACTGTTGATCGATGAGTTTGATCGCTCTTTTCATCTTGAATTAGCTGAGGCTTTATTGGATGTTTTTACTCATGAAAAGCAACTAAATCAATTTATCTTGACGACTCATGAGCTTTCATTGATGGATCACAAGTTACGTCAAGATCAAATCTGGTTTGCTGAAAAAAATGAGTATGGCGAAACCGAGCTCTTTTCGATTTACGATTTTGATGACATATCTTTGAGTCGTGGAGATTTTGGCTACAAAAAACGTTATTTGGAAGGAAGGTTTGGTGCTACACAGATCATTAATCATTCAGCTTTACTAGAAGTTTTGGGGGAATAAGATGGCGAGAAATAAGAAAGGTAGAAAAGAAAAACGCAAAGTTTATATTTTAGTAGAGGGTGAAACTGAGCAGAAATATTTTGATTTTTTACGTCAAAAATTGCGCCTATCCAATGTGAAGATAAGAACACTCATTTTGAATAATAGTGGCAGAACATGGATCGATAAGGCTAAGCGACTGCTACAAAATGATCCTAAACTTAGTCGCGATAAACAGACTGATGTTTTTGTTGTTTTTGATAAAGATGAAATTACTGTAGAAGAGTTAAAAGCAATGTTTAGTAAGGCGGTAAAGGAAAACTTTACGATCGGTTTTCAAATATTACTTTTGAAGTGTGGCTTGTGGCACATTTTGAGCCCATGACTTCACATTTGATCTCTAAGCAAGGTCTAAAGGATAAGCTAAGTAGATATTTGTGGTCAGTCAACAAATATTGGTGAGATGATCATGAAAATAAAGCAAGATAAAGAGTGATACTGTGGGAAAAATCTACGTGTAAACTCAAGTAAAAGATTTAAAGGGAGAGTTTAAACGATGAGAAGTTATCATGATAAAGCAGAACTAAAAGCTGAGATCAAAAAAACGTATGCTAAGTATATTGCGGAATTTACCGCGATCCCTGAGGCTTTAAAAGATGAGCGTTGTGATGCAGTGGACCGTACACCAGCGGAAAATTTGGCTTATCAAGTAGGTTGGACAACGCTATTATTACAGTGGGAAGCAGATGAAAGACAAGGAAAAACAGTAAAAACCCCAACTGAGAACTATAAATGGAATCAATTAGGGGAACTTTACCAATATTTTTCTGTAACCTATGCTCCATTGTCACTAGCAGAATTGAAAAAAAGATTAGACCAAAACATTCAGGCCATATATCAGATGCTTGATGAACTGAGTGAAGCTGAAGTATTTGAACCGCATATGCGAAAATGGGCGGATAATTCAACTAAAACAGCAGTCTGGGAAGTCTATAAGTTTATTCATGTGAATACCGTGGCGCCTTTTACGACTTTTAGAACGAAGATCAGAAAATGGAAACGTTTGGTGTTATAGGCGCTAAAAAATTTGAGAAATGTGAGGAAATATTATGCAAACAGTAGAGATGTTAGTTGATGCACTTAACCGGGCGGAAGAACGTTTTTTAGAAACGATCGCACAAATGAATGTTGAACAATTGAACACGATGCCAGCGGATCTGATCAAATCGGTCACGTGGTTGACTTGGCATACAGCTAAGATGATCGATCAACAATTATCGGAATTAGCTGGAAAAGAACCGCTCTATACCAGTCAGGGTTGGGTGCAAAAGTTTGATTTAGATCTACCTTTAGACACACAGGATTGGATCCATACACCAGAACAAGCACGTAAAGTTCAAGTGGAGGATAAAGAATTATTAGTTGATTATCTTCAAGCGGCGGTCGCTTTTGGACGAGATTATCTATCGAAACTAGACCTGGCAACATTAGATGAGATCATTGATGAAAGTTGGGAACCCCCAGTTACACGAGCAGTGCGGATCATCTCAACGCTAGATGATGCTAGTATGCATTCAGGCCAAGCAGTGTATACTAGACGCTTAGTTTTAGGTAAATAAGATATAGAGTGTCAGTGATGGCACTCTTTTTTATGCTTTATGCCATTTATAGATTATTTTTGTAAAATATAGTTGACATTATTGATGATTTAAATTACTATTAGGGTGTAGAAAAGGAGGGATACCCATGTTAGGAAGTTTATTTGTAATTTTATTTTTTGCGGTGGTAGGACTAGTGCTATTTTTACAAAAAGATGATGGGTATGATGAACGACAAACAGTGATCATGGATCGTGGGGGTCGTTATGGATTGCTAACAGTTTTGCTTTTGAATGCTGTCTTTTACATTTTTAGTGTCTTTGATAGTTTTCCAGAACTTTCAGTGAGGTTTACATCTACAATGAGTATTTGGAGTGGTATATTAGTAGCCTCACTTTATGCAATTTGGAATCACGCATATTTTTCACTCAAATCTGAAAAAACTAATGGTTTTGCAGTCGTAATGCTCATAATGGGAATTCCTAATTTATTGATTGGGATAGTCGATCTTTTAGGACTTTGGGGAGGGAGTCCTGATCTTACAAAAGGTGTTAGCTTTTTGATCTTTGGAATCAGTTGTTTTTGCATTGCGCTAACGATCATTTTGCGTAATCATCTCGATAGTAATGAAGAAGGTGATCTATAATGTTTTTAGCTCCAGTAATAATTTTAGTTGTAGCCCTTTCATTTGGCTTTTTGATACTGATGAATAAAGTCGAAGGTGAACGTGATGAACGACAAACACAGGTGGTAGATCGGGCCTACAAATATGCTTTTGTTACAATTATGTTTTTTAATGCTGTTGTATACTTTTTGGAAGTATTCGGGAATATCCAGCTTTTATCGAGTGAAAATCTAGCGGCGCTGAGCATTTGGCTTGGGACTTTGGTGTTTGCACCATATACTATTTGGCAGCATGCTTATTTTCCTGTTAAAGTCAAAAAAAGTTCTTCAATGGGCTGGTTATATGCTGGACTAGGGCTTTTGGAATTGTTGCCGGTAACTTGGGACTATTTTGAAAGTTCAAAAGTAGATCAGCAAGATATTTACTTAGTATTTCTGGGTATTTTCTTGCTCATCACAGGAAGCACGATCCTCTTGCGTAACTACCTAGATCGTAAGGAAGATGAAGGCAGATGAAGAATTTAAAGTTAAAAGCAGCTCGTGCGGGAAAAGACCTTTCACAGCAAGCTTTAGCCGATCGTGTCGGTGTTTCACGCCAAACGATCTCGGCCATTGAAAAAGGCGACTATAACCCCACGATCAATCTTTGTATCAGTATTTGTAAAGAACTTGATGTAACATTAAATGACTTATTTTGGAAATAAAAAACTTCTGAGATCAAACGGTCCCATGAAGTGAACCCCCTAAGTTGGACAAAGG
Source organism: Ligilactobacillus murinus (assembly GCF_003288115.1). NCBI lineage: Bacteria > Bacillati > Bacillota > Bacilli > Lactobacillales > Lactobacillaceae > Ligilactobacillus > Ligilactobacillus murinus. The sequence goes on from NZ_CP023565.1 coordinate 250,881, forward strand.
AATCTAACTTAGGGGGTTTTACTATGACTAAATTTTCTTTTGAGGATAAGTTGCGGGCTGTAAATATGTATCTAAGAGGCTATGGAAGTAACACAGTAGCTAAAGTTTATAAAGTGAAGAATCACTCAAATATCCTTATGTGGGTCAAACGATATCAAAAATATGGTATTGATGGGTTAAAAGTTCGCTACCCTAAATACGATTACGATGGAAATTTTAAGCTCAACGTTTTAAACTGGAGAAAAAGACATAAGGCTTCCTATCCGCAAACAGCACTTCAGTTTGATATAAGTAATCCTGGGACGATCGCGACTTGGCAACGTAAATTGGATACTAAAGGTGTTGATGCCTTATTTACTAGAAGAGGACGGGCTAAACACATGACGACCAACAATAATAAACAAGCAGAAAAATCAGAATTATCTGAATTAGAACGTTTACGAGCTGAGAATCGTGCTTTACGGGTTGAAAATGAATACTTAAAAAAACTCGATGCCTTGGTTCAGAAGCGCGGACATCGCAAGAAAAATATCAAATCATCCAAGAATTAAGGCAGGAATTTAAATATACATTGGATGAAATACTACCTTACACTAGTCTTAAACGTAGTACATTTTACTATCAAGCCCAACGAATAAACAGGCGAAAAAATAAAGATGAGGAGCTATTAAAGCTTATAAAGGAGGTCAAATCAAAGCACCCGTGTTTTGGTTATCGTACAGTAACACTGAAATTACGATCTCAAGGCATAAAAGTAAATCATAAGCGTGTTAGTCGCATCATGCGAGAAAATGACCTATCAGCGCATATGTATAATAAACAAAGGCGAAAATATAATTCTGCCCTTGGACCACAAGGTAAGAAAGCTAAGAACTTATTACATCGACGTTTTGATACACATTTACCATTTCAAAAAATGGTGACTGACGTAAGTGAATTTAGGTATGGAAATAAGACACAAGAAGAACGTGTCTATCTTTCACCTATCAAAGATCTATGTACAGATGAAATAGTGAGCTATAGTATCAGTAAGCATCCAACAACAGACTTCGTGGTAAAACCGTTGGATGCATTGATAAAACTTAGACCTAAATTAAACTATCGTATGACTCTCCATAGCGATCAAGGTGTCCAATATCAGAGTGTCCAATGGCGAAAGAAGCTAAAAGAAAATAGGATCTTTCAAAGCATGTCTCGTAGGGCAACGTGCTTAGATAATGCACCCATGGAAAGTTTTTTCCACACAATGAAAGTAGAGCTATATCACAATAAAGAATATACAACACAAGAAGAGTTGGTCAACGCAATGATCAGCTGGATCAGCTATTACAATAACGAACGGATAAAGGTCAAATTAAAAGGCAAGACACCGGTAGAATACCGACATCTTGCCTTAAGAAATATAGTCTAAATAGAGTGTCCAACTTTATGGGTTCACTTCACCAGAATTTTTTTTATTGAGCTAGTTTTTCTTTGAGTTTATCTAATAGCAATTTGGCAGCGGGAGAGAAGACTTGGTGTTTGTTCCAGATAAGATACATGTTAGAGGTCAGATTTGGCTCAAGTGGGCGAAAACAAAGCTCGCTGTCGCTACTAGTGTCGACTAGATCATCAAATGTCAAAGCATAGCCTAGATTTTCACGCACTAAAAGTGAGGCGTTATAGATCAAGTTTGAGGTTGCAACGATATTTAATTCATCAACTTTTTCACCAAAGAACTTAGGATAGTCTGCTTCCATCCCTTGGCGTGACACGATCAAGGGCAGATCGACTAACTCAGCGACTGTGATAACTGCATGCTGTGCTAACGGGCTATCTTTAGGCATGAGCACGCCCCAAGTATCGTGATGGGGGAGTTTGAGATAATTGTACTTTTGCAGATCAACTTCTTGGACGATCACGGCAAAGTCTAACAAGCCTCGCTCTAAGCGCAAGGCGATATCACTACTATCACCACTGTATAAATGGTAGCGTAACCCTGGATAAGTGCTCTGCAACTCTTTGAATTGGCGTGCTAGATATTGCATGCCGATCGATTCAGCACAACCAAAATGAATATCGCCCCCGATCACATCATCTAGATCTTGGAATTCTTGCGTTGTTTTATCAACTAAAGCAACGATATTTTCAGCGCGCTTTTGTAAGAGCAGCCCGGCTTCGGTCAAGCGGATACTGTAGTTGGTTCGGGTAAAGAGCTTTTGTCCTAGCTCAGCTTCCAGTTGTTTGATCTGCTTTGATAGTGTTGGTTGTGATGGGATAAAACGTTTGCACCCAGCTCTAAGGTAAAACACCAAAAAGTGACGTTTCACAATCGCTACGGTGTCACCTTAGTGGCTGATATGTATTTGCCTAAAACTGCAGCTGGTAAACTACCTGCACTTGCGATCGCGGGATCATTTGGAGCCGTTAAAGAACAAGCTTCTGGGTTATATGCGCAAACTTTGGCTGCGGCTGGCTTTTTAACGCTTGCTTTTGATCCGTCATTTACGGGTGAAAGTGGTGGTTTTCCTCATAATGTGGCTTCGCCTGATATCAATACAGAAGATTTTCAAGCAGCGGTCGATTATTTATCTAATTTAGAGCTAGCTGACCCAAAAAAACTCGGGATCGTCGGGATCTGTGGTTGGGGCGGTATGGCTTTGAATGCCGCGGCCCTTGATACGCGGATCAAAGCGACTGTGACGGCAACGATGTATGATATGTCACGGATCAATGCTAATGGCTACTTTGATGCTGAAGATTCTCAAGCAGCACGTCAAGCTAAAAAGATTGCCTTAAACAAGCAACGCACCCGCGATTATGCTAATGCTGACTATGCTAGAGCTGGTGGGGTGGTCGATCCCTTACCAGCTGATGCACCTCAGTTTGTCGCTGATTATTATAATTATTACAAAACTAAGCGTGGTTATCATGAGCGGTCTTTGAATTCAAATGATGGTTGGAATGTGACTGGATGTATGTCGTTTATCAACCAACCACTTCTTAAATACAGTAATGAGATCGAAAATGCAGTCTTGATGATCCACGGTAAAGCGGCACATTCATGTTATTTTAGTGAAGATGCTTACGCTAAGATGGTGGAAGGTGCGGTTTGCCCTGATAATAAGGAATTGTATTTGATCTCTGTAGCTGACCATACAGATTTTTATGATGGTGGCAAAGATAAAGTCATTCCGTTTGCTAAGATCGTAGACTTTTTCCAGCAATATTTGAAATAAATTTTGAATTGACAGTTGAATATAACTCTGATAGCATAATTTATACTTTACATCGGAGGCTTACTCTAAGTGTAGTTGGATAAGATGGATCTTGTCTAGCTATGCTTTTTTATTTGAAAGGATGAAGTGATTTGAATAAAAATTGGTTACTGTTGATCTTAGGAGGATTGCTGGAGATCGTTTGGGCGTTGACGTTGAAGCTTTCGGACAGTTTTACGATCCAGCCTTATGGGATCATCACGCTCGTTTTTATTATTTTGAGTTTTTACTTATTTTCCCTAGCTATGAAAAATTTACCTGCTGGGATCGCTTATTCGGCTTATTGTGGGATCGGTGCAGTTGGCTCGGTCTTATTTGGCTGGATCTTTTTAGGTGAAACTTTGAGTTTGGGCCAAGGGATCTGTGTTTGCTTGATGATCAGTGGGTTGATCGGATTAAAATATTTGGGGGATGAGTAACGATGGACATTATCTATTTGATCGGTGCAGGGTTAGCCGAAGTCGGCTTGGTTTTTTGTATGAAACGAGCAAGTGGTTTTAAACAGCTGTTTTGGACAGTGGGAACATTATTTTTTGCGACGGTAAGTTTGACGGGACTTTCATTTGCGATGAAAACACTGGATGCTGGAGTAGCCTACAGTATTTGGGTCTCATTTGGTAGCATCGGAGCTTTGGTTGTGGGAAGCCTTGTTTATGGCGAAAAATTAAATACTAAACAAATGATCTGTGTTGCTTTGATCATCGTGGCCGTTATCGGCTTAAAAATATTTTAAAGGCTAAAGGTGATATATACTATATATAGATAAGAATGGAGGTATCACTGATGGACCAAGCTAAACGGCGACTTTATCTGATCCAAAGCTTATTAAATGAAAATCCACGAACAGCCAAATTTAAGATCCCAAAGACACAAGCAGAACAAGAAAAAATGCTACGAGCATTATTCAATACACGCTTAGCGCGCCCGATCACACCTGAATTTGAGCAGATCCAAGATGCATATTTGACTGAAGTATTGGCTCAAAAGAAAATAACGACTCTCAAAGATCTAACGCCGCTTTCTGACAATATCTATCTTTGGCAAGGGGATCTCACGACACTTAAAGTCGATGCGATCGTCAATGCTGCGAATAAAACGATGCTAGGGTGTTATCGCCCGAACTGTAATTGCCTCGATAATGCGATCCATACTTTTGCAGGGGTCCAACTACGAAATGAATGTTATCAAGTTATGCAAAAGGTCGGGCGCTTTGTGAAAGTCGCTCAAGTCTTACCGACTAAGGCATATAATTTGCCCAGCAAATATGTTTTCCATGTGGCAGGACCGTACGTTAAAAATAAGACCTTGACCCCAGAATACGAAGAACAGTTAGCGCAAGCATATTATAATTGTTTAAAGCTGGCACATGATAATAATTTAAAAAGTTTAGCTTTTTGTTGCATCTCTACGGGTGAATTTGGCTTTCCAAATGAGCGTGCCGCTCAGATCGCAAGTAAGACGGTCAAAGATTTTTTGCGTCAAACTGACTCTAAGCTCAAGGTCATTTTTAATGTTTTTAAAGACCTAGATCTAGAGATATATCAAAGAATATTGTGATGTGGCTGTAGGGCTGAGTAGATCTCGGCCTTTTTTAATGGTCTAATTGTATCCGATCACATAAAGAGAGTATTTTACTAGACGAAAACCTCCTTTTAAAGATAGAATAAAGGTGTACAAATAAAAGTTGATTTGGGTGAAAAACAGCGAAGTATCCACTTTATTGTGGTTTTATCATAAGCAAAAACTTCTTGAAAGATAATTTGTTTATTGTTATAGTGCTCAAAAATGATAACGCTATCAAAATAACTGAAGGCGAGGTGGTCTAGTCCAAGTAGACACCCAGACTTATTTGTTGTTAGCTGCATCGGTCAATCAAAGAATGGTAGGGGATCTTAAATGAAAGAAGTCAGTCAAAAAACGGGTATTTTGATGTTTTTCACCCTGTTTGCAGCATATGTTACATTTGCTGCTAGTTGGGTCGGTGGTTCCAATCTTGGACCACAGATCATTCAAACTTATTTTGGACATGAAGTTTCACCGGTGTTGAGTCAAGTGGTCAACTATACGATCACGATCGCTCGGGTAGTCGCTAATTTCTTAGCTGCTTTATTTTTGATGAAGCTTGGGATCAAGCGCGCTGGTCAATTTGCCTTATTCTTATTATCATTTTCAATGGTCGCGATCTGGATGCCCAATTATTGGCTCTACATTATTGCGCGGATGATCATGGCGCTTGGTGGGTCAATGATCATGGTCTACATGAATCCAATCGTGGTCCGCTTTGTTTCACGGGAACAAAAGATCTTTTATTCGTCATTTATCACCGCATCTTATAATATCGGGGCCTTTATCATGGCGATCGCGTTTGTCTTTTTTGCCGATAAAATGACACATAATTGGCGTTTGACGTTGAGTTGTGTGGCAGCCTTTAGCATTTTCTTCTTTATCGTTTGGTTATTGAAAGCACAAAATTTTGAGACCTCAGGTGGATCTGAAGTTAAAAATGATTACAGTTATGGAAAAGCAGTCAAAGATCCGTTTGTTTGGAAATTTGCCTTGGGTTTTGGTGCTTTCTTATTCTTATATGTGATGACTTTGACCAGTTTACCGCCAACATTGGCAAATGCTTATAGTAATTTTAAACCAGGTGCGATGATCTGTGCAGTTTCTGGCGGTGGTATGGTCGGAACCCTATTGATGCTAAAGATCAAGGTCGAACGAAAACGGCGTCCGATCCTATTAGTTTTAGGTAGTGCTGCGATCTTAGCCATTGCCGGTGCGATCTTTTTAGCGGGTATCTCACCATTAGTGGCATATACGCTACTATTTATCAGTGGGATCTTCTTATTCTCACAATATCCGATCTATTTAAACATTCCACATGAATTGCCAAATATGAACCCCCAAAAGTCGACCTTGCTCTTTGGTGTGATCTGGGCTTTGACCTATGGCTTTTATACGATCCTAAATGTTATCTGGAGCATGATCTTGGGTGCAGGTGGCTTGCTATCTGCCAATATTTTCTATATTATTGTGTCAATGATATATCTGGTGGCAATTATCTTATTGCCAGAAACTTATCGCAAGAAGTGATCAGATACTTGCTCAAAGATCATGGCAGGCACTCTTGCCATGGTCTTTTTTGTATAGAGAGGTGATCTAAATGTGTGAAGAAGTCAAATTATTGCTAGCATGGAAAGATAAATTGGCTACAGGGCCGTGGGGTGAGTGGTGCTATCGTCCAGGCAATTTACCCTATGTCAAATATTCTCAAACTGTTGAGAACTTTATCAGAGAAGTCGAATTATTCGTATACGACCAACCTCAGCTCAATTTAGAAAATTATCAATTGATCTTATCTCAAGCGCAGGTAGATGTTGAAACTGTAACGGAGCTGTCAAATTTATCTTCGCAGGTGTTGTTGGCAGCCTTAGTACGGATCATTAAGCGTGAAGAGTTTAGTGAGGGCTATATTTTGCGCTTTTTACAAAATCGACTGATCGTGGATATTTTAGTTGAGCTAGCGCAAAAACTTAGCTCGACGACGGAGAAAAAATACATGTTTTGTCAGGTCGAATTTATACCTGATGAACCACTTTATACGTATCTATGCGATGATGAGACCATTAAAGAAGGTGATGAAGTCGTTGTTCCAGTAGGACCAGCTGAAGAGATGCACATCGTTAAAGTTAAGAAGATCATCTATGCAACTGCGGCTAATGCACCTTACCCATTTGAACGTTGTAAAAAGGTCATTGAAAAGTTGGAGACAAGAAGTGATCTGGCATCCGTCGAGAAGGATATCTTTACGGTGACTTCACAAAGTGTCGATGCCTTAGATACTTTGATCGGTACCTTTAGACTTAAAAAAGATGACAGACCGTTAGCGATCGAATGTCTAGAAGCGTGTTTTTCAAAAACAAATGAAAATCAACGGGGAACTTTGATCGTTAAAGCGGCACGCCCCGATGTATATTTAACTGATCCAGAGGTATACCTTTGCTTGGACAATACGCCGAAAGTTCAAATGTTAGAAAAGATCACGCAAAGTTTAGGTGGGATAGGAAATGAGTGGCAAAAGATCGAGTTGCGAAGTGTCAATGACCTTGAGATGCAGTTAGAAGAGGCACCTGAGCTAGCTAAGGTCGAGTTAAAGTTTGCGTCTAGTCATGATGTTTCGGCCATCTGGATCGATTACTTTATCACGGCTGATGGGATCACCGTTTACTTTAGTGAATGGGAGAAAAACAATGAATAGATAAGAACCGAGCAGTTTGCTAATTATTTTGAAGTAAAAAGCTAAATATACTTTCTACTAGGGTTTTGAATACGGTATAATTAAGCTGAGAGATTAAGAGGATCAAACTATATATAACTAGTGGAAAGCGAGGATGACACAGTGAAACTTATTGGAATCGTTGGTACGAACTCAGCCGAGTCGACTAATCGTAAATTATTACAATATATGCAAAGTCATTTGGCGGATAAAGCTGAGATCGAATTGGTCGAGGTAAAAGATATCCCAGTTTTCAACAAGCCGGCTGACAAGAAAGTCCCTGAAAAGGTGACTGAGATCGCTACTAAGATCGAGACAGCAGAAGGAGTGATCATTGCTACACCAGAATATGATCATTCGATCCCGGCGGCTTTGATGAATGCTTTAGCTTGGCTTTCATACGGGATCTCACCTTTATTGAATAAACCAGTTATGATCACGGGGGCTTCATACGGTAAGTTGGGCTCTTCGCGTGCGCAAGCGCAATTGCGCCAAATTTTAGACGCTCCTGAATTAAAGGCCAGTGTAATGCCGGGGTCAGAATTTCTCTTGGCGCATTCGTTACAGGCTTTTGATGAAGCTGGGAATTTGATCGATCTAGAGACCGTTCAAAAATTAGACGCACTCTTTGATGATTTCCGGATTTTTGTTAAAATTACAGCTAAACTTTCAAATGCACATGAGTTATTGCATCAGGAAGCTGAAAATTTTGACTGGGAAAATCTTTAATTTGCGAGGAAGGGGTATTTAACAATGAAATTTGTTGGCATCGTTGGCTCTAGTGCAGAACAATCATATAATCGCTTATTGTTGGAATATATTAGAAAACAATTCAAATCAAAATTTGAACTGGAGATCTTGGAGATCGATAAAGTTCCAATGTTCAATCAAGATGATAATTGGGCAGACAGCTTCCAATTACGCCTTTTGAACAATAAGATCACACGTGCAGATGGGGTCATTATCGCTACACCAGAACATAATCATACGATCACGGCAGCGTTAAAAAGTGTTTTAGAATGGTTGTCTTATCAAGTTCATCCGTTTGAAAGTAAACCTGTGATGATCGTTGGGGCTTCTTATTATGACCAAGGAACTTCGCGTGCTCAAACCCATTTGCGTGAGATCTTAGATGCACCCGGGGTCAATGCATATACATTACCCGGAAATGAATTTTTGTTAGAAAAAGCCAAAGAAGCATTTGATGATGAAGGAAATATCATTAGTCAAGATACAGTCAACTTTTTAGAGACGTGTTTAGATAATTTTATCAAATACGTTGAAGTGGTCAGTTCGTTAAAAAAACCAAAACCGATCGCACCCGAAGATCTAGATGCTAACCATCCGATCAAAACAACGGTAACTGAAGTTGATCCCGATGATCCCAAATGGGTCGAAAAAGTAGCGAAGATCACAGGAGCGGTTTCGGGAGATACTTATGTCAAGCTCGACCATGGGATCTTAACGGTCGATCAGATCAATATGTTCTTGAAGTCGATGCCGTTTGAATTGACTTATGCAGACGATAATAATCAATTCTTATACTACAACAATGCGCATCAAGAGCCAGAGACAATGTTAGCTAAACGAATACCGGCTCAATCTGGTAGCCGGTTATCGACGGTGCATAATTCATTGCCACCGGCACGGATGAAAAATGTTGAATGGGTCGTAGGGACTTTGCGCAACGGAAATCAGGAGTTTGTGCGTACGATCGTTCCCGGTTCACCAGAAAATGTGGTCAATACGCACCATTATCAGGCAATGTATTATCCAGATGGTTCCTATGCTGGGATCAATGAACTAGTCTTTAATTTCAAGCCATGGCTAGATTGGTATTTGAAAGAAACAGGGCAACGTTTGGTCGGTGGCAAGATGGAGATGATGCCTGATGTCAACACAGGTGCTTCTGAAACACCAAGTGCTGAAATGACACCTGATGCTAATACCGGCGCATCAGAACATTAAAATAAATAAGATCCAAGGCTAAAAGTAAAGAATAGATCCTTTTAGCCTTTTTGTATAGACAATACAGTGTTGACGATGATAAAAAATCAAGGGGAGAAGCTATATAGCACTTTACGCTTTGATAGTTTTGATAATTTTTTCTGGATCTTTAGTAGGTTTAAGGAAAGAAAAATCGCTTAAGATAGTAAGGGCGTTTGTCCTTGTGGGCTTAGAAACATGTTTAGACTGTGTTTTATTTGAATTGTTGATACTGTTATTTTTTATAACACCGCTGGGTCAAGTATTAAATTATGGAATAGAGGGCTTGTTTTCAGTGATCTTGATCATAGCCATCTTAAATGGGATCGTACTATATTGGTTGAATCATTTTTTGAATGCTAAGCTTAAGATATCCTCTCAAGTGCAGATGTTATATGAATACATCATCCAATGGGGACTGCTATATGTGACAGTCTATCAAGTTATGTTCGATAATTTTTTAAGTATTTTAAAAAATTAGAATTTCAAAGCTAGTGATATCAGTCAGTTAAATCTGACCGATCCAAGTAAGCTGATCATTTTGGTCTTACCATCATTGATCTCTGTTTGGATCACATTGGTCCTATCACGTTTAAAAAAAGATACGTTATAAAAAATGAGGCTATATAACTTACATTCTCATTTATAAGATAGTCCAGCGATAAAATTTGCTCACATTAGAGACAGTCTAAACTTTATCGTGGTACAAGAATAGGAAAAGTGATTTGTTGTACAAAAGACAAAAGAGTTGAGTTTACTTAACACATCCTGTATATTTTTAAGTAAAGAAGGAAAAGGAGGTGCTAGGATGGATATGTTATTTATCGTTTTACACGTACTCTTTGGCTTGGGTTCATTTGCAGGCTCATTGATGTTAGCTGTTGGTTTCAAAGATAAGTTCAATGAACTCAACACATTGCAAAAATCAGGTATCTTATTGACGATCATCAGTTTATTTGCGACGATCGCAGTTACGATGGTTTCTAAAGGCAACATGATCGCTGCAATTATTTTTATCGCATTAGGTGTCGTAGCTTGCGGTTACTTGGCATTTGCTAAGACAAAAGTGGCGTGATCACAATTGAATAACTAACTTTACCCTCTTAGCTCGATCAATTAGCAAGAGGGTTTTTATTGATCAAAAAGCTTGTCACACGGGATAAAATGTGTATAATAATACTAAAGTTCTTTGAAAACAAGATCATATCGAACTTAGTGCAGAGAAGTTGAACGCTTTGCTAAGATATCTCGGAGGATAAGCCCGCGTAGTTTGCTAGTTGGGATACTGGCTAGTGACTATCAAAGTGGTGGTGACATCATGGCGTTTTGTAAAAGCAAAAGAGGCTAAGAGATATGCAAATGTAGCCCAGAATTAACGTACTGAACTTTTCCACATGATAATAGACGCTCAGTGAGAAGAAGCCAATATTGCTGCTATTCAGGGATGAATGCAGTTTACATTGGTAATATCCAAATAAGTGTGTTGCTGTGAATGTTAGAAATAACAGTATAAGAAAAGAAGCAGGTACATCGCTCAAGACGGCAGATCATACAAATATATGAAAATGCTGAATGTTCGGGTCGGTGTTGGAAGTTGAAATACTTGCCACGGTCGAGGAATGCATAAGAAAGTAGTGAGTCGCTCTCACTGCTCAGCTCTTATGAACCGTTGACGGAATAAATTCGCAAGCTACAGGCGTAGAGAGAAATACTCCGATATGATCTTGTTTTGAGAGAACTTTAGCTAAAAAGCATGGGGCGCTCCCGTCAGTGCCAAATAAATAGTAAGGGAGCTAGCACGCTGCTAGCTCCCTTGTTTGATAACAGTATAATAAGAGTTTTATCATTCGCCAATTTTACGCTTATCCCAAAAACTAGTAACAGTTTGTTTGTCTTCTAACGTGTGAGCGATGATCGTGCGGAGTAAGTCATATGGGATGTCTTTGCCAAATTGAAGTTGGAAAGTTTTTTTGCCGTGTTTGAGCTTTAGGGCTTTGATCTGGGGCAAAAAGTGCTCAAAAGTACGCATTTCAGGTGCCACAGTAAAATGCTTGGTGGCAACACTAAAACCGATGATAAAAGTTCCATGATGGGTGAACATTGGCTGATTCCATTTGTATTCTGGCTTTAATTCAGGAAAATCAGTCGTTAGCCAGTTGATAAAGTCGCCAAAGATCAGGCGGTTATCCGGATCATCGATACGCTCTATATATTCAAGGATCTGCTCCATTGTTAAGTCCTCACTTTTCTGTTGTGTGCAATTATTGTATCATAGCATGGAAGGGAATGGTTAGCTTATGATCAGAAAATTTAGAACCGATGATTTAGAACAAGTTATGGAGCTTTGGCTTGCTACAAATATTTCAGCCCATGATTTTATCTCTGTCAAATATTGGCACGCCAACTATGCATTAGTTAAAGAAATGTTGCCCCAAGCAAATATCTGGGTCTATGAAAAAAATAATGAGATTTGGGGCTTCATTGGGCTTCAAGATACTTACATCGCGGGGATCTTTGTGGCTGACAAGGCACAAGGCAAAGGGATCGGAAGCGAGTTATTAGCTAAGGCTAAACAACAAAAGAGCCAGTTGAGCTTAGCTGTTTATGCTAAAAATGAGCGAGCCCTAAATTTTTATCAGCGAGCTGATTTTACTGTGGTAAATGAACAATTAGATGAGACGACTGATCAAGTAGAGTATCTGATGAAGTGGCAAGCAAGCTAAAAAAGAAAAGTCAGGTTCAATTGGAGAAAAATAAAATACTATGTAGGGTAAAGGTACATTTATGAATATTTTTCAAGCGTAATAAGACCTTGTAGCTGAGTTCACAAAATTTTTAAGATCATAGAAAAAAGTGACCGTCCTTTTCTATAATGGGAAAGGACTGGTCACTTTTAATCTTTAAAGGTAGCGACTTGTTCTAAGGTAAGTTTATTGGGACTAAAGCTATTTAAGGGATCAGTTGAAGCGTAGCCTAAAGCCACTCCAACGGCTAAAGTTTCACTGCTAGATATATCCATGATCTCTTTGACAAGAGTAGGAAATTTGACTAATTCATAAGCAGTGATCGAAGCAAGTCCTTGAGCGGTAGCGCTTAAGACTAATGTTTGGGTAAAAGCACCGATATCATGGACTGACCAAAGGGATAAGTTTTTTGGTAGCGTGATATAGATGAGTGCTTGGGCATTGAAGAGATCAGCTTGACTTTTACGAAAATCAACTTCACCAGGTTGGAAACGCTGCTTAAATTCGGTCGTCCAAGCGGCCATGTTTGCTTGTGAACGTTGATCCCACTTATCACGACTTAAAACAGGATATTCTGGTTGACCAAGATCACCTTGGTTGACTGCTTCACGGTGCTTTTCTTTGATCAAAGCTAAAGTATTACCCGTGGCAACATAGACACGCCAAGGCTGGGAATTGACCCAAGATGGTGTTGTTAGAGCATCTTGGATGATCTGGTCGAGCTGTGATCTAGGGATAATTTGCTCGGTAAAATCACGTGTCGAATGTCTTTTCTGAACGAGTGTAGTAAAATCCATCATGATCATCCTTTCATTTATAAACTACGGTAAGTATAACATTTTGCTGAAAACGCCACCATCAAAAACGTTTGGAAGGTTGTAAGTAGTTAAATTAAGAAATAAGGTACGAAATTCAAAAAATAAAGATTGCAATCTAATTATTTTAAGGTAAAATTAAACTAACTAACTGAGAAAGGATGACATTTATGGATCTTATTATTCCAAAAGATTATGATCCCAAGCTTGATGTCAAAAAGACACAAGAAGCGATCCGTTATATTCGGGAGACCTTCCAAGATGAATTTGGCAAAGAGCTTGGCTTATCACGTGTTTCAGCACCAATGTATGTAGAAAAGAGTTCGGGGTTGAATGATAATTTGAATGGTTATGAAACACCTGTATCTTTTACGATGGAGAGTATTCCAAACGATACCATTGAAGTCGTCCATTCTTTAGCTAAATGGAAACGAATGGCCCTAAAACAATATGGCTTCAAGCTACATGAAGGCTTGTATACTAACATGAATGCGATCCGAAAAGATGAGGAGTTGGATAACTACCACTCAAGTTATGTCGATCAATGGGACTGGGAAAAGATCATCACTAAAGAAGAACGCAATGTTAAAACCCTTGAAGATACGGTCAGACGAATCTTTAAAGTGATCAAGCACATGGAAAATGAAGTCTGGTATAAATACCCTGAAGCAGTCAATAAATTGCCTGACGATATCTTCTTTATCACAACTCAAGAATTAGAAGATATGTACCCAGAGCTCACGCCTGAAGAACGTGAAGATAAGATCTGTCAAGAACACGGCGCGGTCTTTTTGATGCAGATCGGTGGTACCTTGAAGAGCGGTAAAAAGCATGACGGACGTGCTCCTGATTATGATGATTGGAGCTTGAATGGTGATATTTTATTCTGGTATGAGCCACTCAACTGTCGCTTAGAGCTTTCAAGCATGGGGATCCGCGTTGACGAGGACTCGATGTTAGCCCAATTAGCAGCAGCTGATGCCCTTGATCGTAAGCAATTACCGTACCATCAAATGATCTTGAATAAGGAATTGCCATACACGATCGGTGGCGGGATCGGACAATCTCGTTTATGTATGTTGTTACTAGGTAAAGCGCATGTTGGCGAAGTTCAAGCAAGTATTTGGCCAAAGGAAATGATCGAAACTTGTCGCGCACATAATATCAACATTTTATAATAATCGAACAAACAGAGACCAATGGATGATTCTGTTGGTCTTTTTTTACGGAGGAAATTATGAAGTTCAAAAAAATACTGACCGGATTTGCGGCAGCTTTGATGCTCAGTGGTGCGATCGGGGCACCGGTAACAGCTAAAGCAACGACGCACTATGGTGGTTGGCGCACACATCAAAAAAATAGTTCGAGTGGCTCTGGTGAATTAAAAAAGAGCACTCCATCACAACAATTAGCCCAAACGGTTTTGACGCCGGATGTTGTTAAACAATTGGGCGGTGAGCAAAATCTCAAATGGAACAACAGTGGGGCTTTTATCGTTAATAACAACAAGACAGATTTAAAAGCTAAGGTTTCTAGTGCTCCTTATGCAACAAATGAAGTCGATAGCTTAAAACGTCCGACGGTAGCCAATGCCCTTTTGAATAGGACAACACGGCAATACAAGAATCGCCACCAAACTAATAATGGTTCGACTAAATGGAAACCACAGGGCTTTAAGCAACTCACTAACTTAAGTGGCGCCTACAACCATGCTTATGATCGCGGACACTTACTAGGGTATGCTTTAGTGGGAAATATTCGTGGTTTTGATGCTAGTGAGAGCAATCCCAAAAATATTGCGACTCAGACAGCTTGGGCTAATGAAGCTAATGCAAAATATTCAACAGGTCAAAACTATTACGAAAGTCTTGTTCGAAAAGCCTTAGATCGTAATAAGACTGTCCGTTATCGTGTGACAAATGTCTATAGCGGTAATAATTTAGTACCATCAGGAGCTCATTTAGAAGCTAAAGCAAGTGATGGTTCGTTAGAGTATAATGTTTTTATCCCTAATGTTCAAAAGGGATTAAAGATCGACTATGCTACTGGTCATGCGATAAAGGAGAATAACTGATGGACCTAAATGAAGTAAGTGCACGTTCACATGCGATCCGCCAAAAGTATCATATGCTCGAAGAAAAGCATCATGGCTCATGGTGGTCGGTTGAAGAAGATGCCTTAGCTTTTCTAACAGATGCTGCTTTGGTGGGGCGCTTGACGATGGATAAACAAGGACGGTGGCCTAAGACAAGTAATGATGAATTGGCTCAAAAGATCGGGGAATCCGTTTGGTGGCTAGCGACCCTAGCTGAACGAACTGGCCTGAGTTTGGAAGAATGTGTAGAAAAATTTTTAACTGAAAAAGAAGCTTGGTTAAATAAGTAGGCGTTAAAGTGTAAGTCTATACGATCAGTGCCGTATGAACACGAGGGACTCATCATGATGCAGATCACGTATCATAATGAGTCCCTTGTTTTATTTTCGTCAGATATGATTTGTGATACCAGTAGCTATGTTTTGAAGTTAAATGAGGACTTTTGTCAAATCGCATTTTGCTAGCTTTTACTTATTTTTTGTGTTTTAATTTTTATGTAAAAAAGGATGTGAGTAGATGGATAAATTAAAACGGATCGGTAGAATTTTTTTATGGACACTTCTATTGATGATCGTATCATCGATCCCAATGGGACTGATCATGATTTTTACGGGCTTATTGATGGCGGCTTTCTCAGGTGATCTAAGTGATATCTTTTCGCCACTTGCCCTAGGACTTGGCTTTATCGGTGAGATAATTGTTGTCTTTATTTTGAAACAAGAGTATAAAGGTGATCCAAAGCAGTTACATCAGATCATGCCATTTGATAAAAAAGGCTCGTTCTTGCGCTATGCGACTGGATATGTTCTTGGACTAGCATTTTTTGCTTTGATCTGGGGGATCGCGGTCTTGGGGAAGGCATTTAGTGTGAGTGTTATCTGGCAAAATTCCAATTGGACAGTATTATTAGCCTTTTTGCTAGGCTTTGGGATGCAAGGGATGACTGAAGAGGTCATCTTTCGTGGTTATTTACAAGGAAGATTGGAAAAAGAAGTTTCAAAACGTTGGGCGATCCTCATCTCGGCTTTGGCATTTGCCCTTGCTCACTTAGGTAATAGTGGGGTCGGGATCAATGCGCTTATTGGTTTGACGCTCTTTGGGATCTTGATGAGCTTGTTTCGGACCTATACCGGTGATCTTTGGCTAGCAGGTGCGTTTCATAGTGCCTGGAATTTTGCTGAGGGACCGTTATTTGGGACCCCAGTTTCAGGGATCAATGGTACAAGTGTGATCTTAGCATCGCGTCCGGTTTCAGGATCTGCGATGTTAAATGGTGGTACATTTGGAATCGAGTCCAGTTATTTAGTCTTTGTGGGCTTATTTATTTTAGTGATCTTGACCTATTATTTAGGCCAAAATTATGCTAAACCGAGCAATCGAATAAAATTATAAGGTAAAAGTCGTCTTTTTAGGCGACTTTTTTTGTGACAATTGTCATAAAATATCATGACATTTACGTCTAGATATGGGCGATATTTGAGACTAAACTAAGGGTACGATATTGATCAAAGGATGTGGAATCTATGAAGACAGTGATCAAAGTAAAAAATGTACAAAAGACCTATGATAAAAGAGTGATCTTAAAACAAGTGGATCTTGAGATCAAAAAAGGTGAGATCGTAGCCCTTTTAGGAAGGAATGGGGCTGGTAAATCAACCTTATTGAATGTTTTATTACAACTAGTTTCTAAAGATCAAGGCGAGATCGAGATCTTAGGGGAAAAGAGACTAAAAACTGAAGCGATCGGGGTAATGTTGCAAAATGAACTTACCCTTGAACGCACAACTGTAAAAGAGATCCTTGAACTTTGGCGTAGCTATTATCCTAAAAGTAAAAGTTATGCTGAATTATTAACGATCGCAGATTTAGAGGAAAAACAAGAGACCTTTATCGCTAAACTTTCAGGCGGACAAAGAAGATCATTGCAATTTGCATTGTGCCTAGCAGGTGATCCAGAGGTGATATTTTTAGATGAACCAACTGTTGGAATGGATCTGAAACATCGGCAAAAGTTTTGGGAACAGATAAAAAAATTGCAAACTGCTGGGAAAACATTTCTGATAACCAGTCATTATTTGGAAGAATTACAAAACGTAGTCCAGCGTTTCTTGATCTTAAAAGATGGTAGCATAGCTTTTGCAGGGACTTTACAAGAATTACAACAAAACGGTCAAAAAGTGACGTTTAGATTTACGAGTGTCTTAGACAAAAGTCTTTTTACAGAACTTCCTGGAGTGCTAACCGTCAAAAATTATGCCATGAATTATATTATTCAGACGACTGAGCCAGACGAACTTATCCAAGAGCTTGTTCCTTATTTACCAGCGATCAAAAATTTAAGTATCGAACATGATTCGTTAAATGAGCTATTTTTAGAAGTGACAGGAGGAACATACAATGTGGTATCAAAGTAAGTTCAATTTTAAGCGGATCATTTTAAGAAATCCTAATTTTTTATTTTTTGATATTTTGATCCCAGTGCTGTTTTATTTATTATTTACAAAGATTTTATCCGATGATATGGGTTTTAAGCGAGATTATTTGGTGTCAATGATGATCTATGCTAATCTATTGGGCTCAGTCTTAACTGTAGCTAACACTTTAGTAAATGACTATGTGAGTGGTTACGCTAAATCATTACGCTTACTACCAGTTAAACAGTGGCAATATTATATTTCGGTCGGTAGTATTTTTTGGTTGCTAAATGTTTTTTGTGTCATTGCTTTAGGATTGACAGGGTGGCTATTCAATGGTATTGTTTTTTCGGTCAAATTATGGCTTATTTTAGTTGGCATCATTCCACTTTTAGCAACGCCTTTGATGTTGATCGGGGTATTGTTAGCTCAAACGCATGATACAAATACTGTCAATATTTTGGGTAATATCGTGTTTTTGTTGGCAATTGTCAGTGGCTTATGGTTTCCTTTTAAAACACTACCTCACTGGATCCAGATCATAGGTGGACACACACCAGTATATTATATAGCTGAAATAGCACGCGAATTAGTCAGTGGTAAAATGATCACATGGGGTTATTTAGTTGGGGTGATCATTTGGAGTTTACTTTTAGGTGGTCTGATATATTTGATCGAAAAAACAATAGCAAGGACATGCTAGTATGAAAAAATTTTTACGTGCGCATATTTTATTTCCTGAATATTTAGGTTTTGCTCCATATTTTTGGGTACTCTTTATCTTACCTGTTCTTAGTTTGACCAGTGCGATAGAGGGTGTGAGCAAATATTTTTGGTCAGCGATCATAATATTTTATGTCAAGGTCTACCGTGATAGTTTTATGACGACTAAAAACTTTGATTTGCGGATCGTTATTCAGTTAGTGATCGATATGATATTTGCTGTAGTATTCAACTATATTTTTTTATTTGTATTTACTTCATTTTTGATCGGGTCGTTTCCTCTGGAAAATAAGCGCTTCAGACGGTTATTATGGATGTTTTATATATTTTTGGGTGTTTCTCTTTGTCGAGTGATCTATGTTCTTTTAACTAATGATGGAAATGTAGATATTTTCGATCTACTACTTTTGATCTTATCACCAGCTTTGCCTGTCTTAGCCTCTCGTTCCTTAAGTGAGAAGCAAAGACAAAAACAGACGCTAGAAAGTGAAAATCAGCGATTGCATTTGTTAGCAAAGGAAAGAGATCGCATCGCCCAAGCACTTCACGACGATTTGGGACAAAGCTTTTCACTATTGGCTTTAAAAGCAGAAGTAGCACAAAAACTTTTAAAAAAAGATCCACTTAAAGCACAGCTACAGATAGAACAGATCGCTGATGAAGCCAGAGCAGACCTTGAATTAGTACGGCAAATAGCCCACGATCTAAAGTATGAAACGTTAGCACAAGTCTTATATCAAGCAAATGAGAAATTAAGCCAAGCAAAAATTATCCTGATAGTTGAAAATGATGATAACGTAGCATTATGGAAACAAGAAGTACAGCAAGTAGTTGCAGCAGTTATAAATGAAGCTGTCACTAATGCGATCAGGTATAGTCGAGCAAATATTTTTAAAGTTATATTTAAAGAAGATGGAACAAATTATCATGTTACTATAAGAGATAATGGTATAGGATTTGCTACTAAACAGATATCATTTGGACTGAGTGGTATCAAACAAAGAGTGACTGATTTAGGTGGCAACACTACTTTTACGACTGAAAATGGAGCTGTGATCATACTAAGGCTCCCTAAAAGAAAGGGGGGATCGGATGATGCTCAAAATTTATCTAGCTGAAGATCAAGTGATGATCGCACAAGCACTCAAAACGTTACTTGAGTTAGAAGATGATCTCAAAGTGATCGGAACTGCCACCGATGGAAAACAAGCTTTAAAAGACATCATAGCACTTAAACCGGATATAGCTCTTTTGGATATTGAAATGCCATCTTTGACAGGATTGGAGGTGGCTACGCAATTGAAATTATTAGCAATTCCTGTGAAAGTGATCATTTTAACGACATTTGCACGAGAAGAATACTTTGCACAAGCTATTAAAGCTGAGATCTCGGGATATTTATTAAAAGATTCGCCTAGTGACGATTTGATCCAAGCGATCAGAACAGTTACTAACGGACAAACAGTATATGAAAGTCGATTGGTCAAGGGGATGTTTGATAAGTCAAAGTGTCCCTTGAATAAACGTGAATTACAGATCTTGAATGTGATGAAAGAATTTAGTAATACTAAGCAGATAGCACAAGCAGTATTTCTGGCTGAAGGGACCGTTAGAAACTATATTTCCGCGATCTTGAGCAAGACGGGGACCAGTTCACGCCTAGAAGCAGTACTTTTAGCAAAAGAAAATCGTTGGATATGAAAAAGCCCGTATGCAGTTTTGCATACGAGCTTTTTTAGCTGTATTCGATAGTCAAAGACATCCATCGGAATCTAAATTTTCGCTCAATTCATAAACACGATTGTCAGCCTCATCATAAACACTTATCGGCTTACCATCGATGGCATCGATCCGTAAATGATAACCATAACCGTCCAAAAAGATGAGTTCTTTAGAGGTGAGCATTTGAACTTGACCAGTAAGTTCACGATGATCGATCAAGATCCGCAAGTCAGTCGTGATCTCAAGACAATGAGTTCGATTACTTAATTCATCGATAAATTGCCAACTACCGGCGTAGATCAGTGGTAGAGACACCTGTGGTTGCTTGCTTTTCTTGTTAAAATTGATCACGTTACTGAATAAAGTCTGGCCTAAACTGATCAAGCCCTTGCGTTTCATTGCTTCAACCCCTCCAATTTTCTTATTGAGTATAATATACCACGATTTATACTGTAAAAATAGTAAAATACCAGTAATATTTGAAAATGAAATATAATAGAAATTTTGTCATACTTTTGGAATATTTTAACTTAAAAAATTGGGACAAATCAGCTCTTAGTACGCTAATATTTCGAAGTCTGTTATAATAAATACGAATGGAAAATTGAAAGGGGTTACTTATTATGAAACTCGGGATCATTGGTACTAATTGGATCACTAAGCAATTTGTTGAAGCAGCAGAAGCTACAGGTGAGTTTACTTTAACCAGCGTATATTCAAGGAAAGTAGCCACAGCGCAAAAATTTGGTGCAGCTTTCAAAAATGTAACAGAATATTTTGATAATTTAAATGAATTTTTTGAACAAGGTACTTTTGAGGTGGTCTACATTGCATCGCCGAATAGTTTGCATTTTGAACAAACCTTACAAGCCTTAAAAGCCAAGAAGCATGTGATCGTTGAAAAGCCTATGTGTTCTAATCCAGCAGAGTTCAAAGCCTTACAGAAATATTTGCATCATCATCCAGAACTTTATTGCTTTGAAGCAGCTAGACATTTTCACGAGCCAAATTTTCAAAGTGTCAAACAAGCAGTCAAAGAGCTACCTGTGATCCAAGGGGCTAATTTGACCTATAAAAAATATTCCTCGCGTTATGATCAATTTTTAGCGGGAGCAGAACCAAATGTCTTTTCGCCTAAGTTTTCAGGTGGAGCTTTGCAAGATCTAGGGGTATATCTTGTCTATGATGCGATCAGTTGGTTTGGGATCCCAAAAGATGTCCATTATTATCCAGTAAAATTACGCAACGGGATCGATGGTTCTGGGACAGCCATTTTGAACTATCCGGACTATGATGTAGTCTTAAATGTTGGTAAGACAGCCAATTCATATCTGCCTGGTGAAGTTTACGGACTAAAAGAGACGATCGTGATGGATAATGCGGCTGAATTACAAAAAGTGGAATTGGTCGATGCCACAGGAAATGGTACAATGTTATCAGTGGATCCGGCTAAAAATCCAATGTTGGCTGAAGCAAAAGCTTTTGGAGAGGTTTTACGAGATACGGATTCACTGCAAAATAAGCAGTTACAGCAGGAGTGGTTAGCCGTAGCCGTTGAAGTAAATCATGTCTTGTATAAATTACGTCAAAGTGCAGGACTTGCTTTTCCGGCTGATGAGGTCGACTACTGAGAAAGGTAAGTATGAATCCAAAATTTGAGAATTATTTTAAAGAACAAGGCTTTGAAGCCCTAACACCGATCCAAGCGGAAGTTGCACCATTACTAGCGCAGGAGAAGAGTGTGTTGGGGTTGGCTCCAACTGGTTCGGGTAAGACTTTAGCCTACGCTTTGCCATTATTAGAACAGCTTTTACCTAAGGATGGTACGCAATTATTGATCTTAGCTCCATCGCAAGAGTTGGCAGCCCAGTTGACTAATGTGATCCGCCCATGGGCTAAGTTACTTGAGCTAAATGTCTTATCTTTGATAGGTGGTGCAAATGTCAAACGGCAGATCGAAAAATTAAAAAAGCGACCTGAAGTTGTGATCGGGACACCAGGCCGATTATTGAACCTGATCAATGATAAGAAATTAAAATTGCATAAACTAGAGGCGATCGTGATCGATGAGGCAGATGAATTGTTGGGTGAAGCTGAAACACTAGCTGATTGCCGTGAGATCATCACACATGCGCCTAGAGCGGCAGCTGTTTCGTTTTTTTCAGCCACTAAAGCTCCGATCTTATCGGAATTACATCGCTGGTTTGGGATCGAGCCAACTGTGATCGATGTTCGCCAAGTTGATCATACTCGAGGTCAAGTGGAGCATTATTTGTTAGAAGTTCCACAAAGAAAGCGCGTCGATGCTTTACGTAGGTTGGCACAGTTAGACGATTTTTGCGCTCTAGTCTTTTTCAAACAAACCGCTGAATTAAATGATGCATACGAAAAGTTAAAACATGCACATGTTAACGTTGCACGTTTGCATAGTGAACAGCGTCAAGTTGAACGGGAACAAGCTTTACGTCAATTGCGGAAAAGAGAAGTTGCGTTGTTATTGACCACAGATGTAGCGGCTAGAGGATTAGATATTCCAGGGCTACCTGCTGTCGTGAACTATGATCTGCCTAAAAATGTCAATACGTATATTCATCGAGTTGGACGTACGGGGCGAATGGGTGCTGATGGGACCGTCATTAATATCGGTAATGAACGCGATCTGCGGATGTTTAAGCAATTGGTCAAAGAAAAGGGCTATGAACTAGAGCCAGTCTATCTTTATCAACGTCAACTAGTTACAGATCAAAATGAGTTAGCTGAGTTAAAGAAACAAGCGCCAAGTCGACCAGTTCGTAAAAAGCCAAGTAAACCAGTAACTCAAGCTGAACCTGCTAAGAAAAAACGGAAAAAGAACCGTAAACGTGACCAAAAAAATAAAGGAAAACGTAAGAAAAGTTAGATAACTGGTGCAAAGAAGATAAAGTGATATACTGAGAATAAAGCTAGCAGAAAGAGGAAGAGCAGATGGAAATTTCAATGAATTTGAATGTTTCAGCCGAATACTTATTTCAGCGTTTGTTGGATACGCTCCTGTATGATATCAAGCAAGAAACAGGACGCGAATTGACTGTGGCTGAGTTATCTGATTTAAGCTATGCTACTAAGTTAGATCATCAGACCAAAGCTCAACTCAAGGTCATCAAGTTGATCCCAGATCGCAGTTATCATTTGCAGATCGAAACAGATCATTATGTGAAAAAAGAAGCTTATGAATTGACACCGTTAGCTAAAGATCAAGTTAAAGTTGATTATCGTGAAGAAAGTTTGGTCAAAAAGCAGACTTCTAAACTACAAATTAAGATCTTTTCACCTTTAGCTGAGTGGATCAGGCGACATAATTTCATGAAATTACTAAAAGAGATCGAGGTCGGTTACTAGGATCATTGACTTTAGAAGTAATTCTTCCTATAATGGAATAGTCGTTTTTAATGACTATTCTATTTTTTGCGCTTGTAGCTCAGCAGGATAGAGCAACCGCCTCCTAAGCGGTAGGTCATCGGTTCAATTCCGATCAAGCGCATTGCAATACCTTATAAAATAAGGGTTAATCGGCTTTTTGTCCCCCAAGAGAGCAAAAATTTTTTATAGAATTTTTTTGTTCTCTTTTTTTGTAGAAAAATTATTTAACAAATCTTCAATATGATCATCTGATTTAGCTTTAAATTCATCGATCAAGTAAGAATATTTTCTAGTAGTTGTCGTTAAGTCTGCATGACCTAATCTTTTACTTATCGCATATACTACATCAACGCCCTAATACAAAAGTAGCGCAACATGCGAGTGTCTAAGACTGTGAAAATGATAATTCTTTTTGGAAATACCTGCTCGTTTTAGAACTTTACGTAAAGCTTTATTGACCGCACCAGAGCCAGGAACTGAACCAAATACACTATCAAAAACTTGCTTAGTATTATTTGGCTTAAGCTCGCTTAAAATGTTTAACAGATCATCATTGACTCGGATAATTCTATTAGATGATTCAGTCTTAGCTTTTTTGAAGCGTTTATTGTTGAAGTCCCATGATTTATTTATATTTATTGTTTTCCAATATGTAGCCATATTCTTACCTCCGTATTTGTGTAATAATTAAAACTGACGAAAAAAGAAATCGAAGATACAAAATTGCTTATCAAAAATTATGCTAAAGATTTTAAAGATTTGAGGGATGACAGATGAAAGCTTTAGATGTTTATTATTTGGCCTTTAAGGATGTCACTTGTGTTACTGTACCTAGTTTAAAATTTAAAGTAGGACAAAAGATCAAAGATAGTCAAGGCGACATTTTTGAAATAAAGAGTTTATCCACATTTAGTGGGCTAAAAGCTAGAAAAGATGTTGTGAATCTTATTGTTCAAGGAAAATTTGAAGGCGATACTGTAAATTTAGTAGAGTTATAAAGTAGTAATATTTTAAACCTGAATTGTCAAATCAAGTTAGAAAAAACTACTTGCTCATTCGTAATATACTTTATGAATACTTCTAGTGGGGTTCTATAGTTTAAACTTTTACGTGGAATATTGTTCCTATAACTAGCTACTTGTTGGACATAGTCAGTGGGGAGATCACTGAGATCCATATCTTTTCCTAGTCCGTCTTTCCTAAGTGATCCATTCGTATGTTCATTTAGTGCACGTTGGTTAGGAGCACCTACATCAGCAAAGTAAGTACCGATATCATGCTTATTAGAAATATCTTTCCACTTAGAAAATTCCTTACCATTATCAAAAGTGATCGATTTAAAGAGTCCTTTAGGAGTAACAGAAAGTAAAGCATCAAGTTTCTCAAAGATAGCTTTATCCGTCTTATGGCGTGTATTCAAAATGATGACAGCCTTAGACTTCCGTTCAACTAATATCATTACTGCACCATGGTGGTTTTTACCTTGGATCGTATCAGCTTCAAGATGTCCAAATTCATTATGGTAGTTGGGATAGTCCTGATGTCGTTCCAAAAGAGTCCGACCTAGTCTCCCAGCTTTTCCACGGCGTTCAACGTAACCATTTGGATGCCTTTTTCCTTTCATTGGGAGCGAGGTCACATCTAGGTCTTTAGAGCGTTTAAAGATACGATAAAGGGTACGCATCGAACAGCTGCTATGTTTTTCATTACGTCCGATGATCGTATCAGGAGTCCAACCTAGACTAACTTTTTCCTTGATGTACTCAAGCTCATCATTGGGTAATACGATGGGTTTACGGCCGGATTTATATTTATTAGCTCGATAGTTTTCATAGTATTCAGAGATCGAATATCCAGCATCTAAGAAACGAAATACTCGATAAATAGTTTCAGCACTACGTTTTAAGGTTTTAGCTACAATGTAGGCTTTAACCCCTTGATTCCAAAAATTTTGTATGAAGGACAGTTCGCTTATGGTAAGATGATTATAGGTCATTTGTGATAGACTTTTGTTTGGTGTTACTCAAAAGTCTATCACAAATGGCTTTTTATTTTTCTAACTTAATTTTACAAACTGCGAATAATACAGTAAAGTCATCTAAAATTTGTTTCAAACACTTCAGAAGGCTTTTTAGTAGCTGATCTGTCTAAAATCCTTTATCATCAAGATATGAACGATTTTGTGAAAGGATGAGTCAAATGTTTAAAAATCTAGTCCAGGGTGCCTTGGGAAACTATTCTGAAGTCAGTGTGCGTGAATTGACCCAAGAATATGGTGATTTCTTACTGACAGATGAAACGATCAGCAGTGGCTATAAACTAGTTCGTGATGCCTTGATCTTTACAAATTACCGGATGATTTTTGTTGATAAACAAGGGGCAACTGGTAAAAAGACCGCTTACCACACGATCTATTTAGATGGGATCGTTGATGTTACGATCGAGACGGCGGGATTTGGGATCGATGACAGTGAGATCAAAGTGACTGTTTTAGAAAATGTTTATCAAAAGCCACATAAGGAAAATTTGACAACGATGAAATTTGAATTTCCTAAGCGGATCGATATCTTGCCACTCTATCGTTACTTATCTGAATTAGCATTGGCAAATCGGCAACGAATAAATGAATAAGACTAAAGGCTGTAGGTAAAACTGCAGCTTTTTATTTACTTAAAAGATAAGTGTAAACGTTTGTATCAGCTGCCTAAAAGTGCTACGTTCAAAGTGAGTTAATGATAAAGAAGGTAAGCAAGCTGTATCAAACAGATTATCCACACACATTTCCAAAAGATTTTTTATGGGGTGGTGCTACAGCGGCAAATTAGATCGAAGGAGCCTTCGATACTGATGGCAAGAGACTGACGACTGCCAAAGTCGTAAAAAAGGCCACTGATAGGCGTCAGATCTCAATGGAAAATGTGACAAAAGTTTCCCTTAAAGAAGCATTAGCGGAGAAAACAGTAGGTGATTACTCTAAACGCGGATAGACTTTTATCATCAATATCCGGCCAACATCAAATTATTTGCGCAAATGGGCTTTAAGGCTTTACGGATCTCGATCGCCTGGACTCGGATCTTTCCGAATGGTGATGAAAAGCGTCCAAATAAAGCGGCCTGAGATTTTATGATAATTTGATCGCTGAAATGAAAAAATATAACATTGAGCCGGTCGTGACCTTATCGCACTATGAGATGCCTTTGGGTTTGACCTTAAAATACAATGGCTGGGCCAGTCGAGAAGCTATCAGTGATTTTACACGCTTTACGCAAACTGTTTTTGAACGCTATAAAGATAAGGTCAAGTATTGGATCACTTTCAATGAGATCAATACTGGTGCATGGGGGTTCCATGAAACTGGGGCGCTGGAGGAAATAACTGTTAATTAAAATGCATTAAAATATAATCAAATGTGATGTAATATCTACAAGAAAGATAAAATGTGAGGTAGATATTAAAACCAAAAGAAATAACTGAAAGATCGGGCGTTACTGTTTTAACCCTACAACGCTGGGATAACGATGGAACTTTAAAAGCTTATTGTACTCCCATGCTAAAGGTGTTATTCTTGATGAAACAATTACTAAAAGAAGTAATGGATAATCAAGTTGACACGATCTTTATTACCTAAGACAAGTATTGACCTATAAAGCTGGCTGGCATGATAAAGAAGTAGTCTTAGCTGATAAATACTATCCAAGTACACAAAGGTGTTCTGATTGCGGTCATATCAAGACTGGTGATGAAAAAATTAGTCTTGATGGTAATCAAAAACATAAAACTAAGCATAACGAATATATTTGTTATGAATGTGGTGTGATCATGGATCGAGATGAAAATACCGTAGCTGATCTTTTAGCTTTATTAAACTAGAAAATATAACGGGGTGGGCTACACCCTTAAGCTATCTGAGCTAGTCAATGTCATTACCCTCTTGTTAGGATATGGGAACACTAGCGTTGACGGTAGTAAATAAAATTTAGGAAAGGAAAAGCTATATTTCTTTCTCAAATGTAATCATTTGAGATATTTGATTACGTTTGTTCATATTTTATATAGCAGTTTGAAGCGGACCCCTAAAGACTCTTTTTATTGGTATCAAAAAGTGATCGCAACTAATGGTAAAGATCTTGATTGAGTAAATTAAGGGTAGGCTAAGCCCTGTCCTTAGTTTTTTGTTATTGTCTTGTAAGCAAAGGCTAAAACTAGATATGATATAATTAAGAGCGTGAAGATAACTTGAAAAGGAAATTTGGTGACTGAATGGAAAACTACTATTATTCAAAGAATCCAAATGTCGAACACGATGAGAAATACTGGAATTTTGAACTATTGGGACACGATCTTGCTTTTATAACAGATAATGGGGTCTTTTCTAAAAATACAGTTGATTATGGCTCGCGCGTCTTGTTGAATGCTGTAGCAACGACCGAGCTTACGGGCGCGATCTTAGATGTTGGTTGTGGTTATGGCCCGATCGGCTTAGCTTTGGCTAAAAAAGCGCCTAGTGTGACAGTCGATATGGTCGATGTCAATGAATTAGCGTTAGAATTAGCTCAAAAAAATGCGGTACAAAACGAGATCGAAAATGTCAATATTTTTGCGTCAAGCATCTATGAAAATGTGACGAAGACAGATTATCAGTTGATCGTGACTAATCCGCCGATCAGGGCTGGAAAAGCAGTCGTACATGAGATCTTGGAAGCTGCCAAAGAGCATCTCGCTGTCGGAGGCAAGTTAGTTGCAGTTTTACAAAAAAAGCAAGGGGCACCATCTGCGAAAAAGAAAATGGTAGCCGTCTTTGGTAACTGTGAAGTTATCTTAAAAGATAAGGGCTATTTCATTTTACAGAGTGTGAAAGAAAGCTAAAATGAAACGAGAAGAGTTTATGCAAGCTGCTCTAGCTGAAGCTAAGAAGGCTCAAGCTTTAGGCGAAGTCCCGATCGGTTGTGTCATAGTGCATCAAGGTCAGATCATCGGGCGGGGCCATAATTTGCGTGAAACGACCCAGCAAGCAGAAAAACATGCCGAGATGATCGCGATCGCTCAGGCTAATCAAGTGTTGGACAGTTGGCGCTTACCAGAAGCTGAGTTATATGTGACACTAGAGCCTTGTCCAATGTGTAGTGGAGCGATCATCAATTCGCGGATCGCTAAAGTTTATTATGGTGCAGCCGATGAAAAAGCTGGCACAGCTGGAACTTTGATGAATTTACTGACGGATCCGCGCTTCAATCATCAAGTTAAGGTGCAAAAGGGATTGCTCCAAGCTGAATGTGCGCAGATCCTAAGTGATTTTTTTGCAAATTTGCGTAAAAAATAAAAATAATTGATTTAAAGACTGGAAATTTTACTTAATTTCATGTAATATAGAATGTGCCGTAAGGCCTTAGGGCAATGTTGTCCTTACGAAGCGTGTCAGGTCCGGAAGGAAGCAGCACTAAGTTTGGTTCAGCATGTGCCCTAAGTTAATATGAAATTAGGCTCTCGGTCATTTAACGTTGATCGAGATTTTTTTTTAAACTGAAAAAGAAAGGAAGCAATGGTTGATGAGCTATCAGGCTTTATACCGTGTCTGGCGTCCGCAAGTTTTTAGTGATCTTGTAGGGCAAGAATTTATCACGAAAACGCTGAAAAATGCGTTGTTGACAAAGCAAACGACACATGCCTATCTATTCACCGGCCCGCGGGGAACTGGGAAAACTTCGGCAGCTAAGATCTTTGCCAAAGCAATCAACTGCCAAAACCAAAAAGACGGTGAACCTTGCAATCAATGTGAGACTTGTAAGGCGATCACAGCGGGACGGTTAAATGATGTGATCGAGATCGATGCGGCCTCAAATAATGGGGTCGAAGAGATCCGAGATATTCGCGATAAGGCTAAATACGCTCCAACACAAGCGGATTACAAGGTCTATATCATCGATGAAGTTCACATGCTGTCGACCGGAGCTTTTAATGCATTACTAAAAACGTTAGAAGAACCACCCGCTAATGTTGTCTTTATCTTGGCGACGACCGAGCCACATAAGATCCCAACGACGATCATTTCGCGGACACAGCGCTTTGATTTTCGCCGGATCACCCCACAGGCGATCTTGAAACGAATGGAATATATCTTACAGCAAAAAGATTTTGCCTATGATGAAGCAGCACTCAAAGTGATCGCCAAGGCTGCTGAAGGTGGGATGCGGGATGCGTTGAGTATTTTAGATCAGGTGTTATCTTTTGGGGACAATCAAGTGACGCTGGATAATGCGCTACTTGTTACCGGAAGTGTTACACGCGATAATTTGACTAAGTATTTGCATCAAGTTGTAGCTAAAGATACGAGCAGTGCTTTAGCTACGATCCATGAGATCTTGGAAGATGGTAAGGATGCCAAGCGTCTGATCGAGGATCTGATCAACTACTGCCGTGACCTTTTATTGTACCAACAAGCACCAAAACTCGTCGAAGAAAGCGAGTTAGGGATGCTCGATGATGATTTTAAAAAATTCGCAGGTGAGGTCGATCCAGAACAGCTCTATCAAATGATCGATATTTTAAATGAGCAACAAGAAAATATGCGTTTTACTGTTCATGAAGCGATCTATTTAGAAGTGCTGACGGTCAAATTGTCACGGCTACAGGTCACAAGTGCGCCGCTCACAACGCAAGTCACTTCAGATCCAGCAACTGATGCTAAAATGTCACAGTTACAAAAGCAACTCAACGCATTGGAGCAAAGTTTCAAACAGCTTCAGACCACGGGTGTACCTGCTAAAACACAGACGCCACCAAGATCAAACCGTAAAGCTACTAAGCAAAATGGTGAGTTGAAGTTGAACTTGAGCAAGATCTATGAAGTCTTAGGTCAAGCTTCTAAGCAAAACTTGATGCAGGTCCGTCAAGTTTGGGGCGATCTGATGAACATGTTAAATGTGACTCAACGTGCAATGATGCAAGTAGCCAAGCCAGTCGCAGCTAGCCCAGATGGGATCGTGATCGGTTTTGAATACGACATCTTATGCCAACGTGCCCTTGAAAATCAAGAACTCCAAGATGTTTTAGGTAACGGCCTGAGTCGTTTACTTGGTCTTGCTCCCCATTTGATCTTTATCCCAGGTAACCGTTGGCCTGAGATCAGAAGTAACTATTTGAGTGAACATGGTGATGTCAGGCAAAAAGCACCTGAAAGTGATGAACAAGTGATTCAAGCACCGCCACAGCCAGTTGTGCCAGAAGTTGTTGCCAAGGCCCAAGAGCTCTTTGGGGAACAACTAGTTGAAGTCAAAAATGATTAGAATTTGAAAGGATGATTTATTATGATGCGTGGAATGAACATGCAAGGTATGATGAAACAAATGCAAAAATTGCAAAAGCAAATGCAAAAGGATCAAGAAGAATTACATGCAACGATCTTTGAAGGGCATGCTTCTGATGATGCGGTAGTAGTCAAATTTACTGGTGATCACAAGATGACAGATATTGTGATCAAAGAAGAAGCTGTTGATCCAGATGATGTTGATATGTTACAAGATCTAGTTATCATGGCTGTTAACGATGCGATGGCTAAGATCGATGACCAAACACAAAAGACAATGGGTAAATATTCCCGCAACATGCCTGGCTTTTAAGCGTGAAAGAAGGTTAGACGATGCAATATCCTGAACCGATCGCTAAGTTGATCGATAGTTATCTAAAGTTGCCAGGGATCGGTGAAAAGACCGCAACTCGCTTGGCATTTTTTACGATCGACATGGAGCAAAGTGAGGTTGTTGCTTTTTCTAAAGCACTGGTCGCAGCTAAAAAAGATCTCAGTTACTGTAGCATCTGTGGCAATATCACGGAAAATGATCCGTGTGTGATCTGCGCGGATAAGACCCGCGATCAAAGTCAAGTCATCGTAGTTGAACAAGTCAAAGATGTGATGGCTTTGGAAAAAATGCAAGAATATCGTGGCTTATACCATGTTTTACATGGTGTTTTGTCGCCGATCGAAGGTAAAGGACCTGAAGACATCAATATTACCAGTTTGCTACGGCGGCTCCAGCAAAATAGTCAGATCAAGGAAGTCATTTTGGCGACTAATGCAACGCCTGAGGGTGAAGCAACGGCGATGTATATTTCGAAGTTGATCAAACCAGCTAATATCATGACAACTCGTTTAGCACACGGCTTAGCGGTCGGAAGTGATATTGAGTATGCTGATGAGATGACATTGTATAATGCGGTGAAAAACCGCCAAGAGATCTAGTTGGGGTGAAGTTGATGTTTAAAAGAAATAAGCAAAAACTTAGACGCTCTTTTAATGAATTATTATTAGAAGATATTGATCAAGCTAAGTTGGATTGGGATCAAGCCCGCCAAACTGCAGCTGCAGTCTATGACGTTGATGATGAATTGTTGGCTGAAGTTAGTCTAGCTCGTGCTAAGTATGAGTTTCTCTATCGTGAAGCTAAATATCGTCAGGTCAAGGGCCATATTCAAGCGTCAGTGATCAATTATTAAAAATTAGCCTGTCAAGCAGTCCAACTGAAGTGGCAGGCTTTTTCTTTTTGAAAAAATGGGGTCGTGGACAGCCAGCAAATGTTACAGTACAATAAAATCAATAAATGAAAATGGGGTTTTACAAGTGAACGGATTTTTTATTACCTTTGAAGGTACTGATGGATCAGGGAAAACTAGTGTCCTAAACGCGATCGAAGCTAAGTTAAAAACTGCCAAGGTCGATTATTTACGGACGCGTGAACCAGGTGGTAATCGCATATCAGAACAGATCCGAAATGTTATTTTAGATGAGAGATCCACTGAAATGGATGCACGAACTGAAGCTTTATTATACGCTGCTGCACGACGTCAACATTTGGTCGAGACAGTGCTCCCGGCCTTAGAAGCGGGAAAAGTAGTGCTGTGTGATCGTTTTGTTGATAGTTCTTTAGCTTATCAAGGGGCTGGGCGCGGTATTGGAGTAGCTGAAGTAAAACAGATGAATCAGTTTGCAACAGCTGGATTAGAGCCAGATCTGACCATTTACTTAGCGCTCGAACCGAGACTAGGGCTTGAACGGATCAAGCAGAATCGTCAAGATGAAGTTAACCGTTTGGATAAAGAAGCACTCTCATTTTATGAGACTGTCTATCGCGCCTATCAAAAACTCGCCACTGAAAATGAGCGGATCGTGACGATCGATGCCAGCCAAAAACTTGCTGATGTGATAGCTGAGGTCGAGCTGGTCTTAAGTAGTAAAATTCCCGTTAGAAACTAGGTGTTTGGAAATGAAAATGATCATTGCGATCGTTCAAGATAAAGATAGCAATAATTTGAGCAATGCTTTTGTTGAAGCTGATGTTAGAGCGACCAAGTTAGCAACGACCGGTGGCTTTTTACGATCGGGAAATACGACTTTTATGATCGGGATCGAAGATGATCGGGTAGCTGAAGTTTTAGCATTGATCAAGCATGCATCCTCTAAACGCGCAGAATACATCACACCGCCAGTGAATGTTGAAGGTCAAGTTGAGCGGACTTATCCGGTCGAGATAAAAGTCGGTGGGGCCACCGTTTTCGTTTTACCGGTCGAACAGTTCTTTCATTTTTAAGAATAGATCAGTTAGAAAGAAAAAATGTGCAACTGATAACAAGAAATAATTTAAGAAGGGAAAACTATATTTTTTCTAGTCATCCAGTCTTGATGGCGCCACATTTGATATAGTTGAAGTTTATGGAACAGTCGATCATCGAGCTCCAACCACGTTTGACAAAGCACTTTGCCAAATTGGTGGACAATAAAAAATTGGCCCATGCTTATTTATTCTCTGGTCCACGGGGGACAGGAAAAAACAAGCTAGCTCATTGGGTCGCCCAAGCCGTTTTTTGTAAACAAAAGCAAAACGGTTATCCATGCTTAAAATGCAATGAGTGTCGGCGGATCGCCCAAAATAATCAACCTGATGTAGTCGAGATCAAGCCAGAAGGAAATTCGATCAAAGTCGACCAGATCAGATATTTGAAAGCTGAATTCGTCAAAAGTGGGGTCGAGAGCAATCGGAAGCTTTTTATCATTCAAAATGCTGAAAAGATGACGATCAGTGCCGCTAACAGTCTGTTGAAATTTTTAGAAGAACCAAGTGGCGATGTAACGGCCTTTTTATTGACAGATAGTGTAAACCAGATCTTGCCAACGATCATCTCCCGGTGTCAGTTAGTTGAATTGTCTTCGCTGACATTAAAGAAATTGGTTGCAACGTTAGAAACTAAAGGGATCGGGGCAGATAAGGCTAATTTATTAGCACATCTGACCAATAGTCAAAAAGAAGCCCGAGAACTTG
Source organism: Ligilactobacillus murinus (assembly GCF_003288115.1). Lineage (NCBI taxonomy): Bacteria > Bacillati > Bacillota > Bacilli > Lactobacillales > Lactobacillaceae > Ligilactobacillus > Ligilactobacillus murinus. Next base: position 284,623 of record NZ_CP023565.1, read on the forward strand.
ATGGTGACGAAGATTTTAATAAATTACTCGCCAATGTTTGGGAGTGGTTTAATCAAGTTTTGCGAAATGATTGGCGTGCTTTTGTAGGGGTCCAGACCAAATTGATGCCATATGCGACCGATAAAACTAGCCAAGATCGGTTATTACAGTTGATAGTCTTATTAACACGTGATATTTTATTGTTAAAATATGGTAAAAATGAGGACGTTGCCTTTATAATGTATAGTAAAGAGCTCAATGAAAAAAATTTAAAGATCCCAGAAAATGGGGCTATCCGCGCCGTTGAAGCCGTCCTTTCGACTAAACAGCAACGAGCGGTCAATGTCTCATTTCAGAGTATCTTAGAGGCGCTGACTTTGAATTTATGCAGTTGGTATCAAGCATGATAACAGGTTGAAGGTGATTTTGTGGATAAACGCGAATTATATGACAATTTTGAAAATATGGAAGAAATGTCACGCGATGTACAAGCGATGTTGGCGAGCGTGAAAGAAGAGATGACACGGATCATCGAGAAAAATGCAGAGTTAGAGATCGAAAATCAGCATCTACGTGAAAGACTTCACGAATTAGAACAAAAGAAAACACAAGAGACAAGCAATGAAGAAGCCGGTCTTTCCAAGTCACGTAAAAATTTGGAAAAACTTTACGAAGAGGGCTTCCATGTTTGTAATGTAGACAACATGTATGGCTCACGACGGATAAACGATGAACCGTGTGTCTTTTGTCAAGATGTTATCTATGGGGAGCGACACTAATGTCAATTAAGCAAAAGAGTAGTTTTAGAGAAAAAAACGAGCAGGGAACGTTGTATTTAGTACCGACACCGATCGGAAACCTACAAGATATGACGTTTCGGGCACTTGAGATCTTAGAAAATGTGGATCTGATCTGTGCTGAGGACACGCGTAATACGCTACGTTTATTGAACCATTTTGAGATCAAAACACCGCAGATCAGTTTTCATGAGCATAATGCGCAAGAACGGATCCCTTATTTGATCGAAAAACTTCAGGCGGGACAAGATCTGGCCCAAGTAAGCGATGCAGGGATGCCTTCGATCAGTGATCCAGGACATGAATTGGTCAAAGCTTGTATTCAAGCTGATATTGCAGTCGTTCCGCTGCCGGGAGCAAATGCGGCTTTGAGCGCACTTATCGCTTCAGGGATAACGCCTCAACCCTTTATGTTTTATGGCTTTTTACCCCGGAAGAAAAATGAGCAACGGGAAGTTTTAGAGCAGTTAGAGCAACAAACTTGTGCGCTGATTTTTTATGAAGCACCGCACCGTTTGAAAAAGACGTTGCTGGCAATGCAAACTGCTTTTGGTCCTGAACGTAAGATCGCTTTGTGTCGCGAGTTGACCAAGCGCTATGAAGAGTTCTTGCGTGGTACGTTAGCTGATGCGGTAAAATGGGCTACCAAAGAAGAGATCCGGGGTGAATTTGTGATCGTGGTCCAAGGCAATAGTGCCCCTAAAGCTAAAAAAGCAGATCCTTTACTGGAGTTGCCATTAGCTGAGCAAGTGGCAACTTTGATCGCCCAAAAACAGTTGAAACCTAATGTAGCGATCAAAGAGGTCGCAAAATTAAATGGTTTGAAAAAACAAGATGTTTATAACGAATATCATCAATTATAAGGACAAATAAGACAATGACAGAAAATATATATCGGTTGCCCCATCAGATCGTTTACTATGAAACTGACCCTACTGGTAAATTGAGTCTAGGCAAATTAGTCGATTTGATGATGTTAGCCTCCTATGCGCAAGGAAAAGCTGTCGGGATGCCGGAAGAAAAATTAAATGCGCAAGGTCAGGGTTGGGTGATCACACAGCACCTGCTTTCGGTCACTCGGTTACCTAGACGTGATGAAAAAGTTGTGATCGAAACCAAAGCAACAGCCTACAATCGCTATTTTTGTTACCGTGATTTTTGGCTTCGAGATGAACAAGGTGAAGTGTTAGCTAAGATGCATACTGCTTTTGTATTGCTTGATCTAAAAACACGAAAGATCACGCGAATAACCTCTGATGTGATCGCACCTTTTGGTCCTGAACCGCTCAGATCGATCGAACGTTTAGCCAGTCCTAAACGGTTAGCAAAAGTCGAGTTAGCCAAAGATTATCGTGTGCGGTATTTTGATATCGATAGTAATCATCATGTCAACAATGTTCATTATATCGAATGGATGCTAGATGTTTTAGATAAAGATTTTTTAATGGAACATGAGCCAGTAGCTTTGAATATCAAATATGAACATGAATTGAATTATGGGCAAACTTGCACTAGTAAAGTGGAATTACTTCGTTCAAAAGACGAATTGACCACATTACACGAGATCTATATGGCTGATGGGACTTTGAGTTGTAGTGCGCAAGTGACTTGGAGATAATAAAAAATGAGAGTGTAAGAATACGGTAGGCACCGTATCCTTACACTCTCATTTTCTATTTAAGAAACAGCATCTGAAACAAAATCGGCTAGTTCATCACCACTTAGTCCAGCGCTTAGCCCGACTAAGAGTTTGATCCGAGCTTTTTGACCATTTAAGCCGTGACAGAAGGTGACGCCCATTTGTTTTAGCTGGACGCCCCCACCAGGATAGGCATAAACATCTTGGGCGATCCCGTTGAAACTCCGGGATACAAGTACTACGGGGATCTTTTTAGCCAGTAATTTTTCGATCACAGGTAAAACTTTAGGTGGAAGATTCCCCGCACCCAAAGCTTCGATCACGACGCCGTTAGTTTGCTCATTGAGCGCGATCTCAAGTAATTCTGGATCCATTCCAGCATATGCTTTAAAAAGATAAACGTGGTCAACTACATGATCGAGCAAAACACTACGGTGGCGGAGTAATTTTTCAAAAAAACGCACTTCATCACGCAAGATCAGCCCGATCGGACCAAAAGTTGGCGTTCTAAAAGTCGCAACATTAGTGGTATGAGTCTTAGTTACATAGCGAGCAGTGTGGATCTCATCATTCATGACCACTAAGACGCCCATGCCTTTAGCTTCCGGACTAGCAGCAGTCAAGATCGCTGTTTTGAAGTTATACAAGCCATCAGAACCGATCTCATTAGCCGAACGCATCGCTCCAGTCAAGACGATCGGTAGCTTAAATGGGATAGTCAGATCGAGAAAATAAGCTGTTTCTTCAAGGGTATCCGTTCCGTGAGTGATCACGACACCATCGATATTTTCATTTTCATAAGCTTTGATGATCCGCTGTTGCAATACGAGCATATTAGCGGGGTCCATATGGGGTGAAGGAATATTGAAGATGTTTTCGATCACGAGTTCATAATCAGCACCAAAAGGGTTCTTAAATTGATTGAGGGGATTTTCTTTTCCGGGAGCGACCGCACCGTTTTTATCTTCTGACATTGCGATCGTACCACCGGTGTGCAAAATAAGAATTTTTTTCATTTTGCGTCTTCCTTTCTAGGTGCACCAGTAATGCTAGTGATGCACAAAATTAGCAAAATACCGTTTTTTTATTATAACGATTAAACCAATGAATGTCGATAGGCTGTCTAATTGAAATAAAAGCTTTTTTCTGTAATGATTTATGTTAAGATATTCATTGTGATTTTAAGTAATAAGAATAGATAAAAGGAAGTTAGCTGCAAGATGAAGATATTAGCCTTGGATACTTCAAATCGTCCTTTGAGCGTGGCGGTTTTAGAAGATGATACGTTATTAGCAGAAACAACGCTCAATATGGCACGAAAGCACAGTACGACTTTGATGCCGATCATTTCTGAAATGCTCCAAAAGTCAGATACAACACCACAAGATCTTGACCGGATCGTTGTTTCTGCCGGACCAGGTTCATACACTGGACTTAGGATCGGAGTGACGGCTGCTAAGACGCTAGCTTTTACATTGAATAAGGAATTAGTTGGAGTTTCAAGTCTAGAACTTTTGGCAGCTAATTGTCAAAATGATACGGCTGAACTTTTAGTACCGATCTTTGATGCGCGTCGGGAAAATGTTTTTGTCGGTGTTTATCAAAATAAAGCAGGCAAGCTAGTTGAAGTTTTACCTGATCAACATCTCTCAGTCGTAGAATTATGCGAATTTTTAAAGGATAAAAAAGTTTGCTTGATCGGAGATGCCAAAGTTTATCGTGAACGCTTTGAAGAACTTCTGACAGCTGATAATTATCGTTTTAGTGCTCCTAAAGATGATTATCCGAGTGCATATTTGTTAGGACTTTTGGGTAAAGATCGCCCTGTAGCGGATACTTTGACATTTGTGCCACATTATTTACGTTTGACACAAGCAGAAGTACAATGGATGGAAAAACACCCTGGAAAGGATCAAGCGGATTCTTATGTTGAAAAAGTATAAAGATAAACTTTTGGCGTTGCTAAAACCAGTTCAAGCAAGACCTAATTTAGATTTTGGTTGTCATAATGTAGTCGTTGAGGATAAAAATTATTTGATGTGTCGTGCGATCATCCCCGACATTGCTGAAATGCTTGAGATCGAAAGTGCAGTATATGCGGGAGATCAACCTTGGAGCTACGAAGATTTTGAAAAGCATATTCAAAATAAACTGACCTCTCTTTATATCGTTGTGCGCTATGAAGATCGCATGGTAGCTTTTGCAGGATGTGACTTTACTTACGGACCTAGTGAAGCGCATGTGACTAACATTGCAGTTTTACCAGAATATCAACATCAAGGCTTAGGTCTGATGATGTTAGAGACTTTGCAGACTGAAGCTAAAAAATATGGATGCCGCCATTTGAGTTTAGATGTCAGACGTAGCAATTTAGAAGCACAAGCGCTATATAGACGAGCAGGTTTTAAAGAAGTAGCTATTAAAAATGCTTATTACAAAGATGAAGATGGACTAGAATATAGCTATAACTTGGTAAATAGAAATTTAAAAAAGAGAGTTGAAAAAGGATGGAAAAAAATCAGAATTTGATTTTGGCTTTTGAATCAAGCTGTGATGAGACGAGCGTTGCAGTGATCGAAAATGGTAATAAGATCCTATCAAATATCGTCGCGACCCAGATCAAGAGCCACAAGCGTTTTGGTGGCGTCGTTCCCGAAGTGGCTAGTCGGCACCATATCGAACAGATAACTTTATGTATTGCGGATGCCTTAGAGCAAGCAGATGTGACTTATGCCGACTTGGATGCTGTAGCTGTGACTTACGGTCCAGGTTTAGTGGGATCATTATTAGTTGGGGTCACAGCCGCTAAGATGATCGCTTTTGCGCATGATCTTCCCTTGATCCCAGTAAATCATATGGCAGGGCATATCTATGCTGCCAATTTTGCTGGTGAGATCAAATTTCCAGCTTTAGCGTTACTTGTCTCAGGTGGACATACGGAATTAGTCTATCTTGCTGGACCAAATGACTTTAAGATCATTGGTGAGACGCGTGATGATGCAGCGGGGGAAGCGTATGATAAAGTCGGGCGTGTTTTAGGCTTAGCGTATCCAGCTGGAAAAGAGATAGATGAATTAGCGCATAAAGGCAAAGACACGTTTGCTTTCCCACGTGCAATGGAAAAAGAAGACAACTATGACTTTAGTTTTAGTGGATTAAAGAGTGCCTTTATCAATACGGTCCATCATGCTGATCAAGTAAAAGAGACCTTGGATAAGGCTGACTTGGCTGCTAGTTTCCAACAAAGCGTCGTTGATGTTTTAGCTCAAAAAACAGTCAGGGCATTAGAGAATTATCCGGTCAAACAATTGATCTTGGCTGGTGGTGTGGCAGCTAATCAAGGCTTACGTGATCGTTTAGATGAAGAGTTGAAACAATTTGAAGATGTTGAATTATTAAAAGCACCTTTGAAACTTTGTGGTGATAATGCAGCAATGATCGGAGCTGCTGGTTATGCGGCTTACAAGGATAAGATATTTGCTGGTCTAGATCTAAATGCTGATCCAAGTTTAGAATTTGATTGGTTAGAAGAAGCCTAGGTAAATTAAGAATAGAGCTCTACGAACAACACGAGGCTGTGACCATAAGGCTTCAAAAAACGGTCGTAAATGGACTTAAAAATCGTTCATTTACGACCGTCTTTGTATACTATAAATAAAAAGGACTGATGCCCCGTAGTCTATCCCCAAAAAAGAAAGGAGATAAACCCATGCACAGTGGTTATAACATAAATCAACTCAGTTTGTACATGGCGACTTTCTATGGAAAGATTGTTGCCATGTGGTTGACTGAAGTAAGAAAAAGATAAATCGACAAATGAAAATAGCGTTGATGGCATTGAATATGTGGAAAATGTCTACCAGTAGTTCAAAAAATATCACCAAATAATAAAAACAAAAAGAAGACCATCCGAATTTTTCAAAATTTTCAAAAAATTCGAGTGGTCTTCTTCTTTTTAGGTTTGTGAGTGTAAAAAGAGGTTTAGACTATAGTTGTCCTAGCTCTTTTAATGCTTTATTGATAACATCTCTTTTAAAGATACCTGTTGGTCAATGTTTAGAAGTTATCTGTTTTGTGCTCTAGTTTTCACTTTTGAAATTTTCCAGTTCCAGGCTACTATTTTCCCAAGCTGTTTCTGCTTTTGCTAATTGGGTCGTGAGCGTTTCGAGCTGTGCTTGTAATTTTGCCATCTTATCGAGGTCATTGAAGTTTTCTGGTAATGCCATCGCTTGTTCTAATTTGGTCTTATTTTCATCGAGTTCCTCAACTTTAGCTTCTAATTCAGCGACTTTACGTGTGAGTTTGCGTTCCATTTTTTGCTGCTCTTTACTTTGAGCATAGCTTTGTTTTCCTGCAGAGAGCTCTTTTTTAGTTACGACTGTAGCCTGAGTTTCCTTGGCTCTTGCTTGAGCCAACTCAGCTTGTTCTTCTTTTTTAGCTACATAATAGTCATAATCACCTAGATAAAGTGTGCTACCCGTTGGAGCGATCTCTAAGACGCTGGTAGCTACTTTGTTGATGAAATAACGGTCGTGTGAGACTAAGAGGATCGTGCCATCAAATTCTTTGATAGCTTGCTCTAAGACCTCTTTACTGTCAATATCTAAATGGTTGGTCGGTTCGTCTAGAATTAGGAAATTATCGTGTTTCATCGCAAGTTTTGTCAGTAACAAACGTGCTTTTTCGCCCCCAGATAGACTGTGGACTATCTTTTTGACATCGTCGCCACTGAAAAGAAAACTCCCTAAGAGCGAACGGATATCTTTTTCGGGTGTCGTTGGATGATCATCCCAAAGTTCATTTAAGACGGTTTTTTGTGGGTGAAGATCGTGTTGCTCTTGATCGTAGTAACCGGGATGAACATTGGTACCAAATGTAGCTTTTCCTTTGATGAAAGGGCGTTTACCAAGAATACTTTTTAATAAGGTCGATTTACCGATCCCGTTTGGCCCTACAACTGCAAAGATTTGGCGCTTGCGCAGCTCAAAGTTGATCGGTTCAGAAATGATCTGATCGTCATAGCCGATCGCACCGTCACTGACTGTTAAAACGACATTGCCACTTTCTTGCTCGGCTTTGAAGCGAAAATGCATATTTTTTTCGGGGCCTTCAGGACGAGCGAGGCGATCCATTTTTTCAAGCTGTTTACGTTTACTTTGAGCGCGTTTAGTTGTAGAAGCCCGCACGAGATTTTTATTGACGAAATCTTCAAGTTTATGGATCTCGGCCTGTTGTTTTTCATAGTTCTTCCACGCTAACTGAGCTCTTTTTTCGCGTTCAGTGATATAGTTAGAATAATTTCCTTTGTAATAGTGGGCTTTACCATGTGTGATCTCATAAACCTCATTGACGATCTTATCTAGAAAATAGCGGTCATGAGAAACGATCAAGAGTGCGCCTTGATAATTTTGGATATAACCTTCTAACCAAGTTAAAGTTTCGATGTCTAAGTGGTTAGTCGGTTCGTCTAAGATCAAAAGATCACGTTTTTCCAAAAGGAGTTTAGCCAAGGCTAGGCGGGTCTTTTGGCCTCCAGAAAGCGAGGCGATCGGGCGGTCAAGATCTGCTGGATAAAAATGAAAACCGTGTAAAACAGAACGGATCTCATTTTCATAACCATAACCGTTTTGTTCTTTAAAATCATGCAATAGTTGATCATAGCGATTTAGTAGTTGTTGATAAGCTTTAGAGGCATGCTCAGCATTTGGATCAGCGATCTTAGCCTCTAATCTGTGGAGATCTTGTTCCATTTGGCGTAAACTATCAAAGACGCTGAGCATTTCTTCATAGATCGTTTTATCAGATTCAAGTCCCGTATTTTGGGCAAGATAGCCTATTGTTAAGCCTTTTTTTGTTACGATCTGGCCTTCATCAGGCGCCTGTTGTCCGATGATCATTTTTAAAAGTGTCGATTTACCGGCACCGTTTTTTCCGACCAAAGCGATCCGAGAATGTTCCTGAATATCAAGATCGATATTTTCAAACAAGACATCCGCCCCAAAATGGCGAGCGACTTGTTGTGCTTGTAATAAAATCATTTTTTCACCTACTTGAATAATTAGTCGATTCACAAAGTTAAAAAAATAAAACCGCGCCAAAACAGCATTTATTGGCTATATTGTGAATTAATTTACAATTTTTTAATTTCTTTAGTACAGTTGTTATGCTAAAATTTATCATATTGATCAATCTGAGAGGAGAAACTAGATGGTGACCCCAAATATTCCTAAGGCAACGGCTAAACGTTTGCCGATCTATTACCGTTATCTCAACATTTTAGCGGATGCTGGTAAGAAGCATGTCTCTTCGACTGAATTAGCGGAAGCTGTTAAGATCGATCCAGCAACGATCCGACGTGATCTCTCATATTTTGGTGCTTTAGGCAAGCGTGGTTACGGTTATGATATCGCAAGCTTGCAAGCATTTTTCAAAAAGACGCTACGACAAGATAAATTAAATAATGTAGCTTTGATCGGAGTGGGCAATCTAGGCCATGCGTTGTTGAATTATAACTTTCACAAGAGCAATAACGCACGGATCAGTGCGGCTTTTGATATTGACCCAAAGATCACCGGTTTGATCCAAAGCGGGATCCCAGTCTATCCGATGGAAGATATGCAAGAGCAACTTCAACTACAGCAAATAGAGATCGCGATCTTGACTGTTCCAGCTGATAAAGCTCAGAGCGTGACGGATGAATTAGTTGCAGCCGGTATCAAGGGGATCTTGAACTTCACTCCTTTGCGGATCACGGTCCCTAATGATGTTCGCGTCCAAAATGTCGATCTAACTAATGAATTGCAGACTTTGATCTATTTTTTGCAACACTTTGAATAACTATGAAAAAGGATGTGTGGTGCACACATCCTTTTTGTTACCAAGCACTTATAATAATAAGCAAGTTCATTAAACTATGGGCTAAGATCGTGATGCGTAAGCGGCCCGTCTTAGCATATAGAAAACAAAGCACTAGTCCAATGCCAGCATAAGTCAGATAATGTCCGTCTTGATGAGCAAAACTAAAAAGCAAACTAGAGGCAAGGGCAGCTCCGATTGGATCGATCACGGAGCTAAGATTAGCAAATAAGGCCTTGCGAAAGACAAATTCTTCCATGATCGGAGCCAAGATGACAATATTTACCAGATAGTATGGATATTTGGTAAGGACCGTCAAAAGATAACCAGTATTAGCCGAATAACTGGGCTGTCCGAGAAGAGCGCTCTCTATATATGAACTGAGCCATTGCCACAAAATAAGCGCTAGTGTACCAAAGATAATGTAATAAATTTCTTGGCGAAGTGCAAGTTTTTTTGAAGTGCGCAAAAAACGATCCTTAAAAGAAAATTTATGCGCCAAGTAGAGCATCGTCCCACAACCAATGAGCTCTAAAACGGTCACGACTGGGTAATACCAGGCATTTTTGAAGATCATCCACAATAAAGGGGTCAAAGTCATTGTGCCACAATAGACACTTAAAATGATAAGTGAATTTAATTGTAACTTTTTTTTCATCAATAAAGATCCTAACTATAAAGTTTCATAGTTAGATTATATGTTTTTACCGCTATTTATTCAAACTAAATTCAAAAATATTTTAGCACTCTGGGGGTACGAGTGATAAAATGCTTGCAATTTAAAAGTAAAGTTAGTATAGTAATAGTTGTAATCGATTAGCACTCAAGTTGTTAGAGTGCTAAAAAGAATTTGGAGGGATATAACGTGCTTAAACCATTAGGAGATCGCGTGATTTTAGAGGTCGAAAAAGAAGGAGAAAAAACTGTGGGAGGGATCGTCTTAGCCGGCGGTGCTAAAGAAAAACCACAAACAGCTAAAGTTGTTGCTGTTGGTACGGGACGTATCCTTGATGATGGCAAAAAATTAGAAATGACACTTAAAGTCGGTGATGTTGTCGTTTTTGACAAGTACGCTGGTGCTCAAGTTGAATTTGAAGGCCAAGAATATTTAGTAATGCACGAAAAAGATATTCTTGCTGTTGTGGAATAAATATAGTAAGTAAACATTGAACTTAATTCGTATGAGGTGAATTGGAAATGGCAAAAGAAATCAAGTTTTCAGAAGATGCACGCGCAAAAATGCTTGCTGGTGTAGATAAGTTAGCTGATACTGTAAAATCAACGATCGGTCCTAAGGGGCGCAATGTTGTTTTGGAACAATCATACGGTACACCAACGATCACAAATGATGGTGTAACGATCGCTAAGGCGATCGAATTAGAAGATCATTTTGAAAATATGGGTGCTAAGCTTGTAGCCGAAGTAGCTTCAAAAACTAATGATATTGCTGGTGATGGGACTACAACAGCTACTGTTTTGACACAATCGATCGTTAACGAAGGAATGAAAAATGTGACGGCTGGTGCTAACCCAGTAGGTATCCGGCGCGGGATCGAGTTGGCTACTAAAGCTGCGGTAGATGCTTTGCACAAGATGTCACATAAAGTTGAATCTAAGAGTGATATTGCTCAGATCGCATCGATTTCTTCAGCTAATGAAGAAGTTGGTAAATTGATCGCTGATGCCATGGAAAAGGTCGGTAATGACGGTGTGATCACGATCGAAGAATCTAAAGGAATCGATACTTCATTAGATGTTGTCGAAGGTATGCAATTTGATCGCGGTTACCTTTCTCAATACATGGTAACTGATAATGACAAGATGGAAGCAGATCTTGAAAATCCATATATCTTGGTAACTGACAAGAAGATCTCTAACATCCAAGAAGTTTTACCATTGTTACAATCCATCGTTGAACAAGGTCGTCCATTGTTGATCATCGCTGACGATGTTGATGGTGAAGCCTTGCCAACGCTTGTTTTAAACAAGATCCGTGGGACATTCAATGTGGTAGCAGTTAAAGCTCCAGGTTTTGGTGATCGTCGTAAAGAAATGTTACAAGATATCGCTGTTTTAACTGGTGCAACTGTGATCACAGATGATCTCGGTCTTCAATTAAAGGACACGACTTTAGATCAATTAGGGACAGCTGGTCGTGTAACAGTTACAAAAGAAAATACAACGATCGTCGAAGGTGCTGGAGATAAAGCACAGATCGCTGAACGTGTTGAACAACTCAAAAAGCAGATCGCTGAAACGACCTCTGAATTTGATAAAGAAAAACTCCAAGAACGTTTAGCTAAATTAGCTGGTGGGGTAGCGGTTATCAAAGTCGGGGCTGCTACTGAGACTGAATTAAAAGAACGCAAATACCGGATCGAAGACGCTTTGAATGCTACACGCGCAGCTGTTGAAGAAGGTTTTGTTCCTGGTGGTGGGACAGCTTTGATCGATGTGATCGATGATGTAGCTACTTTGAGTGAAGCTGGTGATGTACAAACAGGTATCAATATTGTTAAACGTGCCCTTGAAGAACCAGTTCGTCAAATTGCGATCAACGCTGGTAAAGAAGGCTCTGTGATCGTTGAAAAGCTCAAGGAACAAAAAGCTGGCATCGGTTATAATGCTGCTACTGATGAATGGGTCGATATGATCGAAGCTGGGATCGTTGATCCAACTAAAGTAACTCGTTCAGCGCTACAAAATGCGGCTTCTGTCTCAGCTCTATTGTTAACAACTGAAGCAGTTGTGGCTGATAAGCCAGAAGAAAACAATGATGTTGCAGCTCAAATGCCACAAGGGCCAATGATGTAAGCAAGTTAAATCAAAATTTTTTGAAGCATCCTAAAAATTTAGGGTGCTTTTTTTGTGAGATTGGTGTAAAATTCAACTGTTACTTTTTGAAGTGACCTAGAAATTTTGAATTTAAAATCTAATCAGCCAGTAGCTATCAAAATGGCTAACTAGCTAAAAGGGGTTTTTCTGTTTATGTATCGATATTTAAAGAGATTATTGATCGGACAACCATTAAAAACCGCTGAAGAAAGTGGGCAGTCTTTGACTAAATTCAAAGCTTTGGCCTTGCTTTCCTCAGATGCGTTGTCATCAGTGGCATACGGGACAGAACAGATCACAACAGCACTATTTATTTTATCGGCTGCTGCGACCTGGTATGCATTACCAGCTGCTGGGATCGTGTTACTCTTGTTATTTGCGATCACGATGTCGTATCGTCAGATCATTAATGCTTATCCTTCTGGAGGCGGAGCTTATGTAGTTGCGACCAAAAATTGGGGGACAAGCGCAGGCTTAGTTGCCGGTGGATCACTTTTAGTTGATTATATGCTGACCGTGGCTGTTTCAGTCACATCAGGAACAGAAGCTATTACATCAGCGATCCCGAGCTTACAAGCACACAGTGTTTTGATCTCTGTTGTGATCGTTTTATTTATCATGACATTGAATTTACGCGGGATGCGCGAATCAGCTTCGTTTTTGACGGTCCCAGTGTACTTTTTTGTGATCATGATCGTTTCGATGGTCGCCTTGGGCTTATTTAATATTGCAACAGGTAAGATCCAATATTCAGCCGCAGCTCATATTGGTGATGCAGTACCAGGGATGTCATTGTTGCTGTTTTTAAAAGCTTTTTCAGCTGGTTCATCTTCATTGACTGGGGTAGAAGCCATCAGTAATGCAGTGCCTAATTTTAAAGAGCCTAAAAAGCGTAATGCGGCGAATACGTTAGCGATCATGTCGTTGATCTTAGCGGTCTTCTTTAGTGGGATCACCTTTTTGAGTTATTATCTAGGTGTTTTGCCAGATCCTAAACAAACAGTGCTTTCTCAGATCGCCGGTGCTGTTTTTGGTCACGGTATTTTCTACTATTTATTGCAATTATCGACGGCTATGATCTTGGCAGTGGCAGCTAATACCGGTTTTTCGGCCTTCCCGATCTTAGCTTATAACTTGGCCAAAGATAAATTTATGCCCCATATGTTTATGGATAAAGGTGATCGCTTAGGCTATTCCAATGGGATCATTGCATTAGCGATCGGGGCGATCGTGTTGATCTTTATCTTTAACGGTCAGACTAATTTGTTGATCCCATTGTATGCAGTCGGTGTTTTTGTACCATTTACCCTCTCGCAATCAGGAATGTTGATCCATTGGAAGCGTCACAAGTGCAAACATTGGATCTTAAATTCTTGTTTTAATCTATTAGGAGCAGTGATCTCCTTTGCTTTAGTGGTCTTTTTATTTTGGTTACACTTTGATAATGTTTGGCCATATTTGATCATTATGCCGGTACTACTCTTTGGGTTTTATAAGGTCCATAGTCATTATATTACTGTAGCGGCTCAATTGCGCTTAAGTGAAGAACAACAATTGCATGATTATTCCGGTTCAACGGTCATCGTGCTAGTTAGCTCGGTCACACACGTAACGACCGGAGCGATCAACTATGCACGTTCGATCAGTGATAATGTGATCGCAATGCATGTTTCGTTTGATACTAATCCTAAAAAAGAACACGAAACAGCGCAGGAATTCAAAATGGCATTTCCTGATGTACGCTTTGTTGATCTGCATTCTTCATATCGGTCAGTCGTGCCACCAGTTTTGCGTTTTTGCGATGTGATCGCTAAGGATGCTAAGCAACGCAATTACTCGTTGACGGTTTTGGTACCGCAATTTGTACCGAAAAAACCTTGGCAAAATATCTTGCATAATCAGACGAGTTTACGCTTACGGTCAGCTTTAGGGGCCCACGAAAATATTATCGTGTCGACCTATAGCTACCACTTGAAAAAATAAGCTATTAGGGACGTGGAAGGTTTATTTCACGTCCTTTTTTAATTTTTTTTATGCAAAAAATGACCCATTCGTTGGTTTATGGTAAAATGATACTTGGATTATAGGCTTTTTAGCTGATAATGAATTCTCAGTCTTTGAGGATTTGATGGAAAGAGGACGCTATATGTACAAAATCCTTGCGTCGTTATTAGCAACATTTGTCCTAGCTTTAGTGCTGACTCCGTTGGTCCGGCGTTTATCTTTTCGGATCGGAGCAGTTGATAATCCCAATGCTCGGCGAGTTAATCGGATACCGATGCCGACTATGGGGGGGTTAGCCATCTTTGTTGCGTTTAATACGACAAATTTCTTTTTATTACGCGATCAATATCCCTTAAGCCAACTAGTCGCTTTATTGTTGGCTCAAAGCTTGATCATTATGACGGGAATGATCGATGATATTTTTGAATTGAAACCGCGCCAAAAAGTTTTAGGGATCACACTGGCTGCATTGGTAGTTTATTTTATTGCTAATATCAAAATGACGACTTTGACTGTACCATTTCTTGGAGTCGTTTCTCTAGGCTGGTTTAGTTTGCCGATAACGTTGATCTGGATCTTAGGGATCACTAACGCAGTCAATTTGATCGATGGGTTGGATGGCTTAGCTACAGGGGTCGCGATCATTGCGCTTTCAACTAGTGCCTTGACGGGATATTTCTTCTTGAATGTGACGTCGACCTTTATTTCGATCATGATGGCGACTTTGGTAGCTGCTTTATTGGGCTTTTTACCGTATAATTTTCATCCTGCTAAGATCTATTTAGGTGATACTGGTTCGCTGTTTATTGGTTTTATGATCTCTGTTTTCTCGCTTTATGGTTTGAAGAATGCAACTTTTATCACGTTGATCATCCCTGTGATTATTTTGGGAGTTCCGATCACAGATACTTTATATGCGATCTTACGTCGACTTTTGAATAAGAAGCCGATCTCACAAGCTGATAAGCATCACTTGCACCATCGCTTGATGCAGATGGGATTGACCCATCGCCAGACTGTGTTGGTGATCTATGGGATCGCATTGATCTTTTCGTTTATTTCATTGCTGTATCCCTTGTCTAATTTATGGGGTTCGATCTTACTGACAGTTGCAACATTATTTGGTCTAGAACTATTTGTTGAAGCGATCGGCTTAGTCGGCGATACACGCCAACCTTTATTGAATGGGATCAAATATTTAGTTTTGAAAGTCAGCCACTTATTTGAACATAAATGAATTACATAAAAAATACGCCATCTCAGTTCAAGGATGGCGTATTTTTTAGGCTTGATGGGGATCAAAATCGATCTCGTGGTAGCGATTTTCTCCGACTGTGATCGTTACGCGCCCATTCAACAGATCCGTGATCTTAGTCATCAGTTCATCAGCAAGATCCATATCGACTGCGATCACGACCTCGACTTCTTCAGTGTAGTTGGTCGCTAAGGTAAATACTGGCTGACTTTCCAAATAATTTTGCAACTTGCCTAATAATGGGTAGCTGACTTTTAATGAAAGTTCAGTTTGTACGACACGTTTAACGATCCCTAATTCTTTTAGAGCTTGGGCAACAGCACCACCGTAAGCACGGATCAAGCCTCCAGTCCCTAGTTTGATCCCACCAAAGTAACGTGTCACTACGGCACAAACATTATGCACCTGATTTTTCTTGAGGACATCCAACATTGGTACACCAGCCGTCCCAGAAGGCTCACCATTGTCACTTTCCCGTTGGATCTCGTCATTTAGGCCTAAAGTGTAGGCAAAACAGTTATGAGTAGCTTTGCGATGTTTGGTTTTGATCTCATCGATAAAGGCCCGCGCTTCTTCTTCGGTCTCAGTTCGTTTGATATTACAGATGAATTGCGATTTTTTGATCACGATCTCGATCACACCATCTTGTTTTAAGGTAAGATATGGTTTATCCAAGAAAAATATAGCTATATTGTGAAATCAAAAGGATATAGCTTCCCCCTTAAAGAATTATTGTTTTAGTAGCTTCACAGATCCTACTACTATTATTCTTGAAACTCACAAATAATTTTACGCATAATTTGCGTATTTTATAAGTGAGGTGAGAAAATGGAAAAAACATTGAATTTATTGATGGGTCGGCAATTAAGTGGCCCGCAGCTCAAAGCCCTAGGTGTAGCTTTAGACTCGACTAAGCTCAAACAACGTCCAGCTGTGATCGTAAAAAAGGGGCGCATATTTTGTCAACGCTGTGGTTTTCAGGCGCCAAGAGCAAATTACGCTTTGCCAGATAAGAGTTATTATTGTCCAGCTTGCTTAGCATGGGGGCGTTTGACGACGACCATGTCACTTTATAGTATACCCGAAGCCAACGATTTTAAAAAGTATTCCCAAGATCTGTTGGAGAAAAAACCAAGATTATCTTTATGGCAAAAGAAGGCGGCTAAAGAATTATTGCAAACAGTCAAACACAAACAAGAACGGCTATTATGGGCTGTAACTGGAGCGGGGAAAACTGAAATGCTATTTGAAGCACTAAATTTTGCTTTGTTAGATCAACAGCGAGTCTGTTTGGCGACACCGCGGGTCGATGTGTGTAATGAATTATATCCGCGTTTGTGCCAGGCCTTTCCAAAAGTCAAAAGCTGTTTGCTGTATCAAAATAGTGGGCAAGAATATACCTATACCCAGTTAGTGGTGTGCACGGTGCATCAACTATTGCGATTTTATCACGCCTTCGATCTATTGGTGATCGATGAAGTTGATGCTTTTCCTTATGTTAATGACCGTCAATTACATTATGCCGTCACACATGCTAAAAAAATAAATTCGAGTACGCTATATTTAACGGCGACCCCTGATCGTTATTTAAAACAGCAGATCCACCAAAATAAGTTAGCAGTCACCTGTCTACCACTGCGCCATCATCGGCATTTATTACCCGAAATAACATTAGTCAAGCTTCGTTTTCCAAAGCAAAAAATTGAAGAAAGAACAAAAAAATATCTCATCAAGTGGGTAAAAAATAAAATACCTTTTCTAGTATTTGTTCCACAGATCGCCATGTTAAAGCCGATTTTAAAAGAATTACAGCATTTATGGCCTACGCTAAATGGGGAATGCGTTTCGGCACTTGATCCTGACCGCCTACAAAAAGTCAAAAACTTGCGAGCTGGGATCGATCAATATTTGGTAACGACGACTATCCTTGAACGAGGGATCACGATCACACGTTTAAATGTCATGGTATTACAAGCGGATGCACCGCTTTTTTCTGAGACGGTCTTAGTTCAGATCGCTGGGCGTGTTGGCAGAGATAAAGACTATCCATCAGGCGAGGTAGTCTTTACTTATCAGGAGATGACCTGTGCTTTACGCGCGGCTAAAAAACAGATCAAGCTGTTAAATCAAAAAGCTGAGCAGTTGTTAAAAAATGATGAAATGTCTACTTTGTAATACCACATTAGCATTTGATTTTTCCTGGCGCTGGTTTTTTAGTTTCCGAGCTTTTGAAATTGTACCACTTTGTGAAAAGTGCCACCAAAAGTTTGTTGCGATCGCTGAAAAAACGAGTTGTCCGGGCTGTGGCCGTAAACAAAAGCAGCGTAAATTGTGTCAAGATTGTCTTCGCTGGCGGAAGTTGCAAACCGAGCTATTGTATAACAAGGCCTTTTACGTTTATGCCGAACCTAATATGCGTGCGTACTTTGAAGCTTATAAATTTCAAGGTGATTACCGCTTACGCCAAATATTTGTCAAGACCTTGCAAGATCACTGTAAAAAGTATTTGCATCGAGGCTGGTTAGTAGTCGTGATCCCTGTCGATGAACAAACCTTAGCTACCCGAGGTTTTGATCAAGTTGTTGGTTTTTTACCAGATATACCTAAGAAGATGTACCTATATCATTTAAAAAAATTTGACCGTTGTCCACAGTCGCATAAATCACGGCAAGAAAGACTGGCAACGCCTCAACCTTTTGGTTATTGCGGGCCAGCTGATCTAGAACGTAAAAACATTTTGTTGGTAGATGATATCTATACGACAGGTAGTACTTTGTATCATGCGCGTGAATTGTTGTTGGCCCATAATTGTGGCTGTGTGCGCTCAGTGACACTAGCCCGGTGATATATAAAATTTTATAAATGTTGAGTAGTTATTAATTGTTAATTTAACCGCTTTCTATTATAATGAAAATAGAGATAAGGTAAGACTAATAAAGTATATACCTAGTCTTTTAAGCATATAAAATGCTTAGTTGTGAAAGGAGAGGTTATCATGTTAAAGATTAATGTTCGTGGTGAAAATATTGAGGTTACGGGTGCGATCCGTGAATATGTGGAAAAGAAACTTTCCAAGCTTGAAAAGTATTTTGAGGATACATCTAATTCTACCGCTCACGTAAATCTTAAAGTGTATTCTGACAAGAACAGCAAGGTAGAAGTTACGATCCCGCTTCCATACTTGGTATTGCGTGCCGAAGAGACTTCACCAGATATGTATGCAAGCATTGATCTGGTAACGGATAAGCTTGAACGTCAAATCAGAAAATATAAGACAAAACTTAACCGCAAATCACGCGAAAAGGGCTTCAAGCATATGGAATTCGTTCCGACCGAAGATCCAAAACAAGCTGAAAAAGAAGATAAAAAATTCGAAGTTGTCCGTACAAAGAGCGTTTCATTGAAACCAATGGACGTGGAAGAAGCTATCTTGCAGATGGACATGTTAGGTCATGATTTCTTTATCTATGAAGATGCAGAAACTGAAGGCACAAACATTGTCTATCGTCGTCGAGATGGTCGTTACGGCTTGATCGAAGCTAATAACTAAGCTATCCTTGTGATGCTTTAAGCGCCTGATATATTTCAGGCGCTTTTTGTAGTCTAATTGTAATTGTTTGAGCAACAATAAAATGCTAAAATAAGAAGAAGTATATTTTTATTTGAAAAAAATAATGTAATCGTTGCAGAAAGGATTTATAAAGTAAATGGCAAATGTCCTAAAAAAATGGGTCGAAAGTGATAAACGCGAATTAAAACGCCTTGGAAAGATCGCTGATCAAGTCGAAGCTTATGCCAATGACATGGAAGCTTTGTCCGATGAAGAATTAAAAGCAAAGACCCCTGAATTTAAACAACGCTATCAAAATGGTGAAACTTTAGATGATCTCTTGCCGGAAGCCTTTGCGGTCGCACGCGAAGGGGCTAAACGTGTGTTGGGGCTATACCCTTACCGGGTCCAAATCATCGGGGGTACAGTATTACATGAAGGTAATATTGCCGAAATGCGGACTGGTGAAGGTAAAACCTTGACTGCGACAATGCCGGTCTACCTCAATGCCTTATCAGGTGAAGGGGTCCACGTTGTTACCGTTAACGAATATCTTTCAAGTCGTGATGCTACTGAGATGGGTGAATTATACAATTGGCTCGGTCTAACGGTCGGTTTGAACGTTGCAGATAAGACTCCAGAAGAAAAACGCGAAGCTTATGCTTGTGATATCACATACTCAACTAACAGTGAGCTTGGTTTTGATTACTTACGTGATAACATGGTAGTTTACCGCGAAGATATGGTCCAACGTCCATTGAACTTTGTTATCGTCGATGAGGTCGATTCGATCTTGATCGATGAAGCAAGAACACCGTTGATCATTTCTGGACAAGCAACTGCAGCTACTCAGTTATATACTCGGGCTGATCGCTTTGCTAAGACTTTGAAAAAAGACGAAGATTTTAAAGTGGATCTAGAATCAAAGACAGTTTCTTTGACCGAAGAAGGTATCCAAAAAGGTGAAAAATATTTTGGCTTGACTAACTTATTTGACCCTGACAATACAGCTTTGAATCACCACTTAGATAATGCTTTACGTGCTAACTACATCATGTTACGCGATAAAGATTATGTGGTCCAAAATGATGAGGTCATGATCGTTGACCAATTTACTGGACGTATCATGGATGGTCGTCGCTATTCAGATGGCTTGCACCAAGCGATCGAAGCTAAAGAGCATGTTAAGATCGAAGAAGAAACTAAGACGATGGCTAACATCACTTACCAAAACTTCTTTAGAATGTATAAAAAGCTCTCTGGGATGACTGGGACAGCTAAAACGGAAAAAGAAGAATTTCGTGAAATTTACAACATGGAAGTCGTAACGATCCCAACGAACCGTCCGATCTTACGTGAGGACCGTCCAGATCTGTTATATTCGACTTTAGAAAGTAAATTTAAAGCTGTTGTTGAAGATATCAAAGAACGCCATGCGACTGGGCAACCAGTTTTGGTCGGTACAGTAGCAGTCGAAACGTCTGAGTTATTATCTCAAATGTTAGAGCAAGCGGGGATCCCCCATGCGGTATTGAATGCTAAAAATCACGCTAAAGAAGCTGAGATCGTGGTAAATGCCGGGCAACGTGGTGCGGTAACGATCGCGACAAACATGGCTGGTCGTGGGACTGACATCAAGTTAGGACCTGGTGTGCGTGAGATCGGTGGTTTGGCTGTTATCGGGACAGAGCGCCATGAATCGCGCCGTATCGATAATCAGTTACGTGGTCGTTCGGGACGTCAAGGTGATCCTGGTGTGACACAGTTTTATCTTTCACTTGAAGATGATCTGATGTTGCGTTTTGGTTCTGAACGGATCAAACATTTCTATGAAACGATGAATATTGCAGATGATACTGTGATCCAATCTAAGATGATCACGCGTCAAGTAGAATCCGCGCAAAAACGAGTCGAAGGTAATAACTACGATACACGTAAACAAGTTTTACAATATGATGACGTGATGCGGGCCCAACGTGAGGTCATCTACTCGCAACGTCAACAAGTCATTATGGAAACTGACTCCTTGAAACCAGTCATTATGCCGATGATCAAACGGACGGTCGAACATAACGTTCAAATGAATACAGTCGGTGATAAAAAAGACTGGAATTTAGATGGGATCGTTGATTTTGCGATCGGAGCGATGGTCAATGAAGATAGTATCAGTAAAGATGATTTCGCTGGTAAGAGCCAAGAAGAGATCGTTTCCTACTTGATGCAAAAGGCCGAAGAAAACTATGCTGCTAAAGAAGCCCAATTAAATGATAAAGCTCAAATGCTAGAATTTGAAAAAGTTGTTATTTTGCGTGTGGTCGATGCACGTTGGACTGATCATATCGATGAGATGGATCAGTTACGTCAATCGATCGGTTTGCGTGGTTACGGCCAGCTAAATCCGTTAGTTGAATATCAATCAGACGGTTTCAGAATGTTTGAACAAATGGTCGGTGACATTGAGTATGATGTGACCCGTCTCTTCTTGAAAGCTGAGATCCGTCAAAATATTAGTCGCTAATAGTTAGAAGAAGACCAGTTTTGACTGATCTTCTTTTAACTTGCATACGAATAATTTGTAATTGAGGGAATAATATGGAAATTAATGAATATAAGAAAGAAATCGAAGCGATGAAAGCTAAAATTTCGGACTTTAGGGGGTCTCTTTGACTTAGAAGGTCTGGAAGAACTCATTTCAGAAAATGAAATGAAGATGGCTGAACCGGGTTTTTGGGATGATCAAACTAAAGCCCAAACGGTCATCAACGAAAATAACGAGCTCAAAGCTAAATATGATAACTTTCATCAATTAGCTACGGCGGTCGAAGAATTAGAAGTTTTATATGAATTGGTCCAAGAAGCACCTGAAGCTGAAATGTTGACTGAATTAGCTGAAAACTATGCTACGACTAAACAAAAGTTAGAAAGTTACCAGCTGACATTATTGCTAAATGAGCCCTACGATAAAGATGATGCGATCTTGGAGATCCACCCAGGTGCTGGGGGAACTGAGTCACAAGATTGGGGTTCAATGTTGTTGCGGATGTATACTCGTTGGGCTGAGCAGCATAATTTTACAGTCACGACACAAGACTATCAACCCGGTGATGAAGCTGGGATCAAGTCAGTAACATTGACGATCTCAGGGCATAATGCTTATGGGTATTTACGTGGTGAAAAAGGTGTCCACCGCTTAGTTCGGATCTCACCTTTTGATTCAGCTGGGCGTCGACACACGTCATTTGCTTCAGTCAATGTTATGCCTGAATTGGATGATGACGTGGAAGTAGAATTACGTCCAGAAGATATCAAGATGGAAGTCTTTAGAGCTAGTGGTGCTGGGGGACAACATATCAATAAGACCTCCTCAGCTGTGCGCTTGATCCACGAACCAACGGGGATCGTTGTGTCTAGTCAAGCTCAGCGTTCGCAATTTCAAAACCGGGCAACCGCTGAAAAAATGTTACGGTCGAAATTGTATCAGATCGAGTTAGAAGAACAAGAGAAAAAACGGGCTGAGATCCAGGGTGAGCAACTAGATATCGGTTGGGGCTCACAGATCCGTTCCTATGTCTTCCACCCTTATTCAATGGTCAAAGATCATCGGACTAATTTTGAAACGGGTAATACGCAGGCAGTAATGGATGGAGAGTTAGACGGATTTATCAATGCTTATCTCCAATGGAAATTACAAAAAACAAATCCAAGCTAAAAAAGAAAGGAAGAAACAGCTTGATAGAATATAAAGATGTTGTCAAAAAATATGACGGCGATACGTTGGCAAATGATCATATTTCCTTAAAGATCGAGCAAGGCGACTTTGTTTATGTCGTTGGTCCTAGTGGAGCCGGGAAATCGACTTTTATCAAAATGATGTATCATGAAGAAGTACCAACTTCGGGTCATATCAAGGTAAATGATCATAACTTGGAGAGTATGAAAAATAATGAGGTCCCTCTTTTACGGCGTGAATTAGGGATCGTGTTCCAAGATTTTAAATTGTTACCGCGCTTGACTGTTTTTGAAAATATAGCTTATGCGCTCCATGTTATCGAAAAAGAACCAAAAGAAGTAGAAAAACGGGTCGCTCATGTCTTAGATCTGGTTGGTCTAGCTGATAAAAAAGACAGCTTCCCAGATGCATTGTCTGGTGGGGAACAGCAACGGGTCGCAATTGCGCGTGCGATCGCAAATAAGCCAACGATCTTGATCGCTGATGAACCAACAGGAAACCTTGATCCAGACACTGCACGTGGGATCATGGATATCTTAGAAAAGATCAATCAAGAAGGAACAACGATCGTTATGGCGACCCACAATAGTTTTATTGTAAATGAATACCGGCATCGCGTGATCGAAGTTTCGGATGGCAAGATCGTTCGAGATCAAGAAGAGGGGGATTATACTGATGAAAACAGTCACGCTTAAGCGCCATTTAAAAGAAAGTTTAAAGAGCTTAAAACGTAATGGGTGGATGTCAGTTGCTGCTGTTAGTGCGGTAACTGTGACTTTGATCTTAGTCGGGGTCTTATTGTCGATCTTGCTAAATATCAATAAAATTGCTCATGATGTTGAAAATGATGTGCAAGTTCGGGTCGATATCGCTCGAGATACAACTAAAGAACAGCAAGCACAGCTGAAAGCAAAGTTACAAAAGATCGATGGTGTTAAAAAAATTAGTTTTTCAAGTAAGAAAAACGAGTTGAACAATGTGGTCGGAACTTATGGAAAGGAATTCCAATTATTCAAGGGTGATGATAACCCCCTTCATGATATTTTTATCGTTGATACGAATTCCCCAACTGAAACTATCAGTGTAGCTAAAAAAGCTAAAAAGTTACAATATGTATATGATACACGCTATGGTGGGGCTTCAGCTAAGAAGTTATTTAGGGCAATGGCAGCGATCCAGCGTTGGGGCTTAGTGATCAGCTTGCTCTTGCTTTTTGTGGCAGTTTTCTTGATCTCCAACACGATCCGGATCACCATCTTATCACGAAGCAATGAAATTGCGATCATGCGTCTAGTGGGAGCAACTAATAGTTATATCCGTTGGCCATTTATCTTAGAAGGTGCTTGGACGGGCTTTTTAGGTGCTATTTTGCCGATCGTTTTGGTCGATGTTGCGTACTTATGGTTATACGGGGTCATGTCAAGTTCAATGGCAAGTACAAGTTATCAGTTGTTAACGCCAGGAACATTTTTATGGCAGATCGATCTCTTGTTGGCAGCGATCGGGATCATTATTGGTGCTCTAGGTTCCGGGCTTTCAATGAGCCGTTTCTTAAAAATTTAGTAATTAAATAGTGAGCCAATCCAGTCAACCAAACGAAGGGCCCACCATGATGCTTGGTATCGTGGTGGGCCTTTCGTGTATTGTCTGACTATAGCTCAGATGTCGGTAGCTGTATTTTGAAGGATTTATGGGACAGTCTTTTCTTTACTATGGTGGTTTTTAAAGCTATAAGTATGTTTCATCTGCAAAAATTGTTATAATGTAACCAAACACTTAGAAAGGACTGGAATCTTTGCAACTTTTAAAAAGTGTGGGTCTCTTTTTTATCCAGCCGTTATTTTGGGCGGGGATCTTGATGACCTTGATATCTTATCAATTACGATTAAAAAATGAACGCCGTAATTTTAGGATCGCGATCGATCGAGATTTTTATGAAGCACGGCACTTTGTCAAACATGGCTTATTATTTTTAGTACTAGGGTCATTGTTTGCGCTTATTTTAGGGTTGAGTTTACCGACTCAGACATTGGTTTTATACCAGATCTTAGCAGTAGTGGCACTTTTGTTCATTAACGTAGGAGATCTTAGTCTAGCAGCGCTTTTGGTCACTGGGATAGTGACATTTGTCTTGAGTGAGACACCGGTTGGAAGTGAGGCTAGTTGGGGAAGCTATATTTTGCCTCATGACCTGGGACCACGATTTGGTAGTGCTATTTTACTTTTAACTGCGATCTTAGCCCTTTTCCAAGCTTTTTTAGCACGTGAAAATAAGACTGACTGGTTTAGTCCCAAGATCTTTGCTGGTAAACGTGGGCGCCGGATCGCGGGTTATACTTGGCGTGAATTTACGGTCTTTCCACTGATAATGTTTATACCCGGCATGAATTTTGATTCGTGGCAACAGTGGCTTGATCCGAGTCAATATTTAACGCATTTTATGGTAGTGCCACTATTTGTGGGGGCTTTTTGCAAGATCTATAAGCAACAACCAAAAGAGGCCTTACACTTACGCCAACGCCAAAGTTATCTGACTGCGTTTTTAGCAGGACTTTTAGCAGTAGTAGCGTATTTTGTGCCAGTGGTAGGTTTTTATGGAATCGCTGGTTTGTTATTAGTTTTGGTGGCGCAAGCATTTAGCCGTTTGAAAGCCGATCATGATGCTAAACGCTGGTATGTAGAAACTTCGGAAGGCGTGCGGATCGTAGCGGTCAAACCAGAGACACCAGCAGCTAAGATGAAACTTGAAGTTGGTGATATTATCCTTGAATGTAATGGGATAAAAGTGGCGACAGGCGATGAACTTTATGAAGCATTACAAAAAAGTCCAGCTTATTGTCGTTTAAAAGTCAAAAATTTTGAAGGCGAACTAAAATTAGCTGAAAGTGCGATCTATGCAGATTCACCACATGAGATCGGACTGGTACTATTTGAATAAGATGCAAAGGGGGACGACTTTGGAAAAACAAGGTCGTAGATGAATGTGAAAAAAGTATTAGTAGTTGAAGATGACACTGCAATAAAGACCCTGCTCAAGTATAATTTGGAACAGGCTGGTTACCAAGCGACAACTAGCAGTGACGGTCAAGTTGGCTATGAACTAGCTTTGAATAATGAATATGATTTTATTTTGTTAGATGTGATGTTACCTAATTTAGACGGTTTAGAGATAACTAAACGCTTGCGTCAAGAAAAAGTGATAACCCCGATCTTGATCATCACAGCACGTGATCAAGAACTTGATAAGATCATCGGGTTAGAATTAGGGGCTGATGATTATTTGACTAAGCCGTTTTCGCCTCGCGAAGTCATCGCCCGATTAAAGGCGATCAGTCGGCGGATCACGCCTAAGGAAGTAACACCTACACCAAAAGCAGATAAGCAAACTCTTTTTAAATATCCAGACTTCACAGTGGATCTAGAACGAGTCAAAGTTATGGTCAAAGATCAGACCGTAGCCTTGACCCCAAAAGAGTTCGAGTTGTTAGCCTATTTTATCAAACGCCCAGGAAGAGTCTTGAGTCGTGAAAAATTATTGAATGGTGTCTGGGGATATGATTATGTGGGTCAAACGCGCATGATCGATATGCACGTTAGCCATCTACGTGAAAAATTAGAGCCTGACCCTAAAAAGCCCAAGTATATAGAAACTTTGCGGGGCTTTGGCTATCGCTTCAATGGTGAGCCAGATGACTGAGATGCGTGAACTATGGCGGTATTTATTACTCTCGTTAGGCGAAGTTTTAGCAGTCGTATTGGTTTATGGCGTGATCTTTCATGAGCATTTTTTGACTGTCTGGCAAGAAGAAGGTGTAGCTTGGATCTTTTTAGCAGTGATCTTAGTAGCGTTAGGCAACTATCTCTTTTTTAAACGTCAAGCCAAACGTCGCTTAACCAGTCAAGCATTGTTGCTCAAAAAGCTAAGTGAGCTAGTTGAAGATCAGCCAAGTCGACATGTTCTGTTACCCAAAGATGACGAGTATTATCAACTTTCGCGTTTGGTAAATCGCCTGCAATCTAAGCAACGCAGCCTTTTGCGAAGGTATCAGCAACAAAATCGTGACTATTTAACGCTACTACAGTCGTTGACGAGCGGTGTGATCGTCTTTGATCAGCGGAAAGAAACTGTTCTATGTAATCACGTGTTAGCTAGCATATTAAATACGACTGAGCTCAAGGGACAACCGTTTTATCAAGTGTTTACGGCAGTCGAGTTGATCGCTGTGACCCAAAAAGTCTACCAGACCAAAGAAGATCAACGTCTCTTGTGGCAAAAAAAAGTTGCTCAAGGTAATGAGTGGTTTGAGGTGCAGGTGGTCTATGTTCCTTTGAGCCGGCACCATTATTCAGTTATGTGTATCTTTAATGATGTGACTGAGATCAAGCAATTAGAGGTCAAACAGCGTGAATTCATGGCAAATGCGAGTCATGAATTAAAGACCCCGCTAACTGCGATCCAAGGCTTTAGTGAGACGCTTTTAGCTGGAGCTTTGGATGATAAAAAAACGGCGCGTGACTTTGTGCAGATCATCTTTGAACAAAGCCAGCAATTGACCGAGTTGATCGAGGACATCTCAGCGCTTGCGCATAACAAAAAGACGCAAGAACTCAAATTAGAGCAGATCAAGCTCAAAGCGTTTTGCGAGCAGATCTTGACTAGCTATTTAGCCCAAAGTAAGGCTAAAAACCTAACGCTCGAGGTGCAGATACCTGATGACTTTGAGATAAATTGTGATATCAAGTACCTGCAACATATAGTCAGCAATTTGATCCAAAATGCGATCAGATATAATGTAGTAGATGGTAAGTTAAAGATCACAGCTACTAGCTCAGCTAATGAGTGGTGTTTAGTTGTCTATAACACAGGGCAAACACTTGCTAATGCTGATAAAGAGCGGATCTATGAGCGCTTTTATCGTGCAGATAAAGCGCGCTCAGCTGAAGGAAGTGGCTTGGGCTTAGCGATCGTTAAAGAGGCAGTCGAGGCTTTATCAGGGCAGATCGTAGTCACGAGTCCGTACAAAAATGGAACTAAATTTACGGTGACCTTACCGTTATTTTTAACATGAAAATGAAAAGAGAGGAAAAATGAGAATGAAAAAGAAACTTTATCGCTCCAATGATTCAGTGGTCTGTGGTGTGTGTGCCGGGATCGCCGAGTATTTTAATATTTCCCCCTGGGTCGTTCGGACCATCTTTTTAGTGGTCGCGATCGCTTGCAAGTTAGTACCACTATTAGTTTATGTTCCGATATTATTATATTTAGGCTTGGCTTTTTATCTACCGAAGCATCCCCATGAAAAATATAATGACGTTTTTACCTTGCTCAGCCGTTTGGGCCAACAAGAAGAAAAGCGTCGTCCGGTGACAGATGCTAAAGAAAGAGATGTTAAGCAAAATAAAAAGGGAGGTAAATAAAATGAATTTTTGGCAACGTACTTTGATCACTGTCTTGGTCTTTTTAGCAACAGCGGGCTTTTTCCCGACTTATTTCCATGTTTCAAGTGTATGGATCGCTTGTTTAGCCGCGATCATCTTAGGCTTGTTGAACATGTTTGTCAAACCGTTATTGGTCATTTTATCTTTACCGATCACAGTGATGACTTTAGGGATCTTTTATCTGTTCATCAACGCCTTTATGTTGGAGCTGACCTCATTTTTGGTCGGAAATTCATTTGAATTTTCAAGCTTTTGGTCTGCGATGATGGTGGCGATCATTTTAAGCATCGTCAATTTAGTGATCACCAACTACACTACACAAAATAGTAATTATTAATTGCTGAAAACGTTTTTTACGGTTAGAATTATCTGTAGTTAGATCCTTTTAGAAAGATGAAATGTGGAGTGGATCAAGAAGAGATGTTAAGCTATCAGATCAGTTGACAGGCTGATAGTAAATAAAATCAAGAAGGGAAAAGCTATATTTCTTTCTATAAGCATAGTTATCATTGCTAATTCACGTTTATATAGCAGAAGACAAATGGCGAATACTGTTAGTGTAAAAAAATTAGTAGCCGATATCAGTAATTTAGAAGTCTATTCTGGAGAACAATACTTAGAAGAACGCCAGATCACGACAGAAGATATTTCACGTCCCGGGTTAGAATTGACGGGATACTTTGATTATTATCCAGAAGAACGGATCCAGCTTTTTGGAATGACCGAGGTCTCATATGGCAATAAAATGAGTTCAAAAGCACGTAAAAAGATCATGGATGAACTTTGTGGTCCTAATACGCCATGTTTTGTGGTCTCACGCTATTTAGCTGTGCCAGCTGAAATGAAGGCTGCAGCCGAAGAACATCATATCCCGATCTTACGGACTAAATTGCCAACGACACGTGTTTCAGCTAAGTTGACCGATTATTTGAGTGGTCGTTTAGCGCAACGTAAATCATTACATGGGGTCTTGGTCGATATTTATGGCCTTGGGGTATTGATCACTGGAGATTCAGGTGTTGGTAAATCTGAAACTGCGCTTGATCTTATCAAACGTGGGCATCGCTTGATCGCTGATGATCGCGTTGAAGTTCACCAACAAGATGAACAGACATTGATCGGTGAAGCTCCACGGATCTTACGACATTTGTTAGAGATCAGAGGTGTAGGGATCATTGATGTTATGAATCTCTTTGGGGCAGGGGCTGTCAGAGCTAAGACGGATATCTCCTTGATCATTCATTTGGAAAACTGGGAAAAAGATAAACAATTCGATCGTTTAGGTAACGGTGAGCAACGGGTAACGATCTTTGATGTTGAGATACCTAAGATCTCGATCCCCGTGAAAGTTGGGCGAAACTTAGCGATCATCATTGAAGCTGCTGCAATGAATTACCGAGCTAAGACAATGGGCTATGATGCGACAAAGGCCTTTGAACGTAATTTAAATGAGTTGATCAGTGAAAATTCAGCAGAAGAGAAATAGGTGTTAAGAATTGAATTTTAGTTTAGGTGTCATCGATCCGATCGCTTTTAGTTTAGGGGGGCTACAGGTCCACTGGTATGGAGTGATCATTGGATGTGCAGTTTTATTAGCGTTGTACCTTGCAGTTAGCGAGGGCAAGAAAAGGCAAGTTCCCGCCGATGATTTTTATGATTATATCTTATGGGCGCTACCGCTCGCTTTGATCAGTGCGCGAGCATATTATGTTATTTTCCAATGGCAATATTATCAAAACGATCTTAGTGAGATCTATCGGATCTGGGATGGCGGGATCGCGATCTACGGTGGCTTATTGGGCGCATTGCTTGTTTTAGTGATCTTCTGTCGTAAAAAACAGTTGTCGGCTTGGCTGTTTTTAGATATCATTTCGCCGACTGTGATCTTGGCTCAAGGTATCGGACGGTGGGGCAATTTTATCAATCAAGAAGCCCATGGTGAAGTAGTATCACATGCGTTTTTGACAAGCTTACATTTGCCGGGATTTATTATTGAGCAGATGAATATCAACGGGATCTATTATCAACCGACCTTTTTGTATGAGTCAGTGTGGGATATCTTAGGCTTTGTGATCTTGATGTTGCTACGACATCGTAAGCACCTCTTTAAACGAGGCGAGATCTTTTTGACTTATGTTGCTTGGTATTCCTTTGGCAGATTTTTCATTGAAGGAATGCGGACAGATAGCTTGATGTTAGGTGCTTTGCGCGTTTCGCAATGGTTGTCAGTCATCTTGTTTATTGGGGCGATCATCTTGCTTGCATATCGGCGTTACTATCGTCCAAATGAACCTTGGTATTTAGCCGGAAATGTTGAATACGAAGGAGAGCTTAAATAATTGAGCTTAATATTTGAAGTTGTTTCAGCAATTTTAGAAGAGTATCATCAAATAATGGGAAGGTGAAGATATTATGGCTAAAAAATATGATGTGATCGTGATCGGTGCCGGTCCGGGAGGTTTGACGGCTGGATTATATGCTTCACGGGCTAATCTGTCGGTTTTGATCTTAGATCGTGGGATCTACGGTGGTCAAATGAATAATACCGCTGAAGTTGAAAATTATCCCGGATTTAAGTCGATCTTAGGACCAGACTTAGCCGAAAAAATGTATCAAGGTGCGACCCAATTTGGAGCGGAATATGCATACGGTAGCGTTGAAAAAGTTGAAGTCAACGGTGATTTAAAACAAGTCATTACCGATAGTGAAACTTATGAAGCACCAGTTGTGATCATTGCTACAGGTTCACAATATCGGAAATTAGGTGTTAAAGGTGAAGCAGAATATGCTGGTCGGGGTGTTTCTTATTGTGCAGTTTGTGATGGTGCTTTCTTTAAAGATCAGCCTTTAGCTGTGATCGGTGGCGGTGATTCTGCTGTTGAAGAGGGGGTCTATCTGGCTAAATTAGCTTCAAATGTCAATATCATCCACCGTAGAGACCAATTACGAGCTCAAAAGATCTTGCAAGAGCGTGCTTTCGCTAACGATAAGATCGACTTTACTTGGGATACTGTTGTCACAAAGATCAATGGTGATGGACAAAAAGTCACGAGCGTATCGACACATAACAAAAAGACGGGTGAAGACGGTGAATTAAAGGTCAATGGTGTCTTTATCTATGTAGGGGTCATTCCTTTAAGTGAGCCGTTCAAAGAACTTGGGATCACTGATGAACAAGGCTGGATCAAGACTGATGAGTTGATGCAAACTAGTTTACCTGGTGTTTATGCGATCGGTGATGTACGGGCTAAAGAATTACGCCAGATCACGACCGCTGTTGGCGATGGAAGTATTGCTGGTCAACAGGCATTTAACTATTTAGAGAGTTTAAAGGATTAAATCAGTAGCACTAGTGGTAGTTTTACTGCTAGTGCTTTTTTGATATCGAATAAATTTTTTGTAAGCGTAAAAGGGCTTGTTATAGCAAGTTTTGCCGATTGATAGTATACTAGATTTGAATTAAGCAGAGGTGTTTTTCCCGCCGTTATGCGCTTTTTAAAGGGTGTTTTTTACAGATTTCAAAAAATAAATAGCTAAAAATTGGATAAAAAGAGACCTAGGGGAGACCCTGAGAGAGACCCCGGAAGAGTCGGGCTAGGTGGTTTAGAATAGTGTATGATCTCAAGTTGGAAGTTCCAGCGCTTTTTTATTTTTACTTGGGTATGACATACTGAAAACAATCAAACAAGGCTAGCCACTTCCTAGATCGTCTACGGGCACTAGGAAGCTTTTTTATTTTCTGATATATGCTATAATGCTGTTAGGGTTTCTCAGTCGATCTATTTACCAATGTTTATAAAACAGTTCTTTAACGTCTTGCGATCGTGTAAGGCGTTTTTATTTGCGTCGTTGGGATGTGATCGCCCACAATTGGACAACGTGCCTCCCTGAAACGTGATATAATACGTTTAACATGAGTTCCAAAGGTGGAACTTGCTAAGAAGTCCCTTGCGATTGTGCAGGGGGCTTTTTGCTCGCTTGCATTTGATCGCTAAAAATAATATACTTGGATATGAAAAAAGAGCTAAGTAGGTTGCGACTACTTAGCCCTTGCGTGGATAGGAAAGTTAATTTCGTTAAAGACTAATTACGATCGTCAAAATCGTGGTTAGTCTTTTTGTATGTCCGATAAGCTATCATCAAATCAATGGAGCATTTTCCGATAGCTAGGATAACCAAGGCAAGTGCCAACGTCCTTAACCTTTCTTGATAGTTTCATGCTACTAGCCTCCTTCTGCGTTTCTAGGGTACTTGAAAAAGAGGGGCTGTAACTTCTCCGCTACTTCCACTAGATCACTTCAAAAGGTAGCTAGCCTTTATCTGATGACCTGCTATTATTCTATGCGATAACGATTAAGACGGCAAGCGATCTATAAAGTGATTTTTGAACGATCGCAAAAAATAGCCATCGAACCAAGTAATAGAATAATGCGAAAAAAGCCGTTTTTTTGATTATTGCCAGTTGAATATATCAGTAAAGAGGGATGTACCAGCAACTAAGCTAGTGCATCCCTTTTTTGGGTTATACAAAAACATAGCTCTAAAACTAACTGTTCAACTGGTGACTTATCTTTCATCGTCTAACTCCTCAAGTCTTTTATCGATCATCAAGCTAAGGCGTTGCAAGTCGTGCCTGCTGGATAGATGCTTGATGTAAAACCTAGAATACCAATGACGGCGTTTTAAATAAACGTTGATCGCTGTAACGATCGCAAGAATGATAATAAATTTTAACAAGTGGGATCACTCCTAATCTTTGTAGGCTGTGAGCCGTGTGCCTGCTGTCATGTCCATGGTTTGAGCAAATAGGGCACAGGCTTTTCTAATCCTATTTTGCGTTTGAGAATGTCCAAAAACTAAGCGTTCTTCAATATGCCACGCTTGTAACTTCTTGATGTATCGTGCTTCTAAAAAAGGTTTATAATCGCCTAGACTGTTAATCACGGCTTCCACGAACTCTAAAACTTGCTTGGCGTTGGCTCGGGTAACTGTTAAATCTTCGATCCCGTTAGCGTGTACGTTACTCTTTGGGGCTAGGCTCATTCTAACGCTGGAAATCTCCGGGATGTTTGCCAATCTCTGATACTTGCTATACTCTGTATCAAACCAGTTAGTAACGTTATTGCGTGTTTTGCTGTAGTCTACTTCTCTGTTATCTGGTGGGTCAAGTCTCATCATGTCCAACGCTCCTAACTGTATCAAGCTCTATAATTTGGGGTATTACTCTATCACGCTATAAAAAGCGTTCTAAGGCGTTTAACGCTATTTTAGTAAATACCACGTTTTGGACTATAGAAGTTTGTAAGCGGAATTATAGAAGCATCAAACAAGCATATAATGCTTTTAGTCTGTTAGATATGTGGTTATTGTGGATCTTACAGTAAAAAAACAGGTGATTTTGAATAACCTGTTTTGTGGTCAATATGATTGACCTCGGATAAATACAGACTTTTAGTTCAGGTTTTACAAACTCGGTCAATATGATTGACTCACTTCTTGAGGTCGTTTGAAACGACCACGGATAATTTGCCGTTTCGCTATCATTTTGAACGACTGCGGACTAAAAACGGGGGGCTATTGCAGATCATGCAACTGTCACAATGTGGATCTATTTATTTACTCGTGAGACGCTTACACAAGCCACTCTGTGAGTTTTTAAATGCTGTCTAGTGTAATTATACTCGAGCGGTATTTGATGTCTGTTTTTCTCGTGTATCTCTTATGCTCTTGAGATTTAAAACGATCTTGGGGGATGTCATACAAAAAACGGGACGCCTTGAGCATCCCAATGTTTAATATTTTATTGTTATGTCTATCTTTGCAAAGCTCTCAGCGCGTCAGTTGTAACTCGTGATACATTGATATTATTTTCTTTTGCCCAATTATTTAAATCTTCAGGGATGGTTATATTTTTGCGTACTGTCTTCCCGTGTTTCTTGAGCCATTGGGTCATATTTACTGAAACAAACACGACCTTCTCATTTTCTGTAAGTTCCCACTCTGTCGGATCCATTGGCTCGGGATAATTCTTTTCGTCACTGATCATAGTTGCGATTGCGTCTTCTGAAAAATAAGCAGCTTCGTTTAAAGTGCTTCCTTGTGTGACCATGCCTTTTATATTTGGCGAGGTGGCAACGAAGTAATGCCCGTCTTCGTCGTTGTATTCTTTGATTATCACTGGGTAAACAATTCTTTGATCCATGATATTTTTTAAGGTATGACAAGACAAGGCGTGTGCTTGCCTTGTTGGTGATTATTTAAGTCCCGCTTGCTTTAGGATAGCTTCTTGCGTTCCTTTGGCTAATTCTTTGGCGTGTGCTGGGACTTCTGTCATTCTTCCGTCTGGATGAACGAATTTTCTATGACAGCCACTCTTGGGGACTTCGATAAACCCGGCTTTTTTAAGCTTTCGTATCATTTTAGCCGGTTTCATTGTCATAACCTTAGCTCCTTTCGTTATTATACTTACATTATACACATTTAGTATGTATAAAGCAACTGTTTTTACTAGAAAAATGCTAATTTTCACCAATAAATAATCAATAAAAACGCCAGTATTATAGGTTTCTTGGTCAATTATCGTCAATACTTCATCAATAAACACCCAATATCCTGTATTTGGCGTCAATATAGGTTTTTATTCTTGCATTTTCTAGCATTTTGCCTAATCACTTCCAAGCAATCAAGGCGGACCAGGTTTGTAATACCCCTTGAAAAAATTCCAATATATTCCAACATTTTTACAGCATGAGCAATCTGCACTAAGCTTCTAAGTGGTTTTGAGCCACTTAGCCAGTGCATCCCTGATTATCCCACTTCTAGGGATGTCATAGATCCAATACATATACAATCGAATAGATACCAGTGATAAAGCCGTCCTATCGTGCATTACTTTAAGCCACCTAGCCCGTGCAATAAAGATAAAGGACTGATAAACATGGCTAAAATTACAGAGTATCAAACGAGCAAAGGGAAGTTTTACCGCTTCCGTGTATATGCTGGGATCGATGAGATGACTGGAAAAAAGAAATATATCAAGCGTGCAGGTTTCAAGACTAAGGCAGAAGCTAAAAAAGAACTGGTCAAGTTAGAATATGATGTTTCAAATGGCAATTACTTCAAGCCACTAGATAGCAAACTTTTTAAAGATGTTTATTTGATGTGGTTAGATCAGTATAAAACAACGGTCAAAGAGTCAACGCTCAATAAGGTGCTGTCACTTTTTAAAAATCAGATATTGCCACAAATGGGGCTGTATCGGGTGGATAAGCTAAACCTTGCTAGCTGTCAAAAAGCGGTCAATGTTTGGGCTAGTAGTTCGCCTGCATCATTTAAGCAGTTGCTTGGGTATGCTTCTAATGTGATAGATTTTGCTAAAAGATTAGAGTTGACCGATCGCAACCCGTTTAAAGATGTCATCAGACCACGTCAAAAGATAATACGCAGTGAACGCAATTACTTTGAACCAATAGAATTAAAACGTTTCTTGACCATTGCGAAAAAAATGGGACTTAAAAACTATGCTGTACTTAGAATATTAGCTTATAGCGGTATGCGAATAGGGGAGCTTATAGCTCTGACGTGGGATGATGTCGATTTTGTAAATAGCACGATCAGCATCAGTAAAACAGTAGCTAGGGGGGGTGGTAATAAGGCTATTGTACAATCTCCCAAAACTCCAGCTAGTAAACACTTGTTGGTCATGGATAACGAAACGATGCAAGTCCTGAGACGTTGGCAAGTCAAGCAAGCTAGTTACTTGTTAAAGTGTGGGATCAATGCGATGTCTAGCAAACAACTAGTATTTAGTAATACTAAAAACGAATTTTTAGCACGCTGTACGGTCTATGCTTGGGTAAAAAAGATCTGTGCGATCGATACCAGTTTGCCTAAGATCACACCCCACGGCTTCAGACACACACACGCTACATTGCTGTTATCTGCGGGTGCTAGCGTCAAAGAAGTTCAAACTCGTTTAGGTCATGAAAAAGTACAAACAACGCTTGATGTTTACACTCACTTGACTAAGCAAGATCAAAAGGCAACGATCAATAAACTTGTTAAATATCTGGGGTAGAGACCCTAAAAGAGACCCTTAAATTTTTTGTAAGCGTAAAAGGGCTTGTTATAGCAAGTTTTGCCGATTGATAGTATACTAGATTTGAATAGATAAATGAGGTGATTATATGAGTTGGGAAGAAACTTATACTATTTGGAACAAACGACCTGATCTAGCACCTGAAGTTCGGGAAGATCTTGATAAGATCGCAAATGATAACGAAGCATTAGAAGATGCCTTTTATACCCCAATGGAATTTGGGACAGCTGGGATGCGTGGTTTGATCGGTGCTGGGATCAACCGCATGAATATTTATACTGTGCGCCAAGCAACTGAAGGTTTGGCACGTTTTATGGATACATTGGATGAAGAAACAAAATTACGTGGTGTAGCGATCAGTTATGATTCACGTCACATGTCACAAGAATTTGCATTTGAAGCAGCCCGCGTTTTAGGGGCTCATGGAATTCCAAGCTTTGTCTTTGAAAGCTTGCGTCCAACACCAGAACTATCCTTTACTGTGCGGCATTTACATGCTTATGCCGGGATCATGATCACAGCAAGCCATAATCCAAAACAATATAACGGTTATAAGATCTATGGTGAAGATGGGGCTCAAATGCCACCAAAAGAATCAGATATGATCACAAATTATATTCGTGAAGTTGATGATCTTTTTGCAGTCGAAGTTGCTGATAAAGACGCTTTGATCAATGACAACACATTGCAAGTCATCGGTTCAGAAGTTGACGAAGTTTATTTAGAAAATGCTAAAGAAGTAACGATCGACCGTGAGTTAGTTGCTGAAGAAGGCAAAACGATGAAGTTGGTCTTTACGCCACTTCACGGTACTGGTGGGATGTTAGGTGAAAAGGCTTTACGTCAAGCAGGTTTTGAAGACTTTACAATGGTCCCAGAACAAGCTATGCCAGACCCAGAGTTTCCAACCGTTGAACATCCAAATCCAGAGTTTACAGAAGCTTTTGATTTAGCGATCAAATTAGGCAAGAGCCAAAAAGCTGATCTTTTAGTGGCTGTCGACCCTGACGCTGATCGTTTAGGAGCAGCCGTTCGACAACCAGATGGTGAATATGAATTGTTGACGGGTAACCAGATCGCAGCTTTGATGTTGAATTATATTTTAACAGCTCGTAAAAAAGCAGGTAACTTACCAGCAAATGGGGCTTTAGTAAAATCGATCGTTTCTAGTGAATTTGCTGCTAAAGTTGCGGCTGACTTTGGGATCGAAACGATCAATGTCTTGACTGGGTTCAAGTTTATCGCTGAACAGATCCAACACTTTGAAGAAACAAATGAACACAGCTTCATGTTAGGTTTTGAAGAAAGTTATGGTTATTTGATCCGTCCGTTTGTGCGCGATAAAGATGCGATCCAATCTTTAGTACTATTAGCTGAAGTAGCTGCTTTTTACAAGAAACAAGGTAAGAATTTATATGATGGTCTACAAGAGTTATTTGAAAAATACGGCTATTTTGCTGAAAAGACGATCGCTTTGACCTTTGATGGGATCGAAGGTGCACAAGAGATCAAAGACTTGATGGCTAAGTTCCGGCAAGAATTGCCAACTGATTTTGCTGGGTATAAAGTGATCGCAGCTGAGGACTATCAAGCTTCCAGTCGTCAAGATGCAGAAGGTAATGTGACAACGATCAACTTGCCTAAGTCAAATGTTTTGAAATACTTCCTTGAAGATGGAACTTGGATCGCAGTTCGTCCTTCAGGTACAGAACCAAAGATCAAATTTTACATTGGAACACAAGGTACTTCCGAAGCTGATGCACAAGCTAAATGTGAAAAATTTGAAAAAGCGATCAATGATTTCATCAAGGGCTAAAGTTTAGCTATTAGCTGTTGAAGACACGGTGATCAGCCGTGTCTTTTTTGGTTCTGCTGATGCGAAAATACGTTCGTTGTGGTATAATCTTGTAAGCAATAGTTTTTAATGAGGGGGTAATCATTTGATCGAACGTCAAGCCGATAAAGAGTTCAAATTAGTTTCAAAATATCAACCAACTGGAGACCAACCGCAAGCGATCAGTGAGCTTGCAGCAGGGATCAAAGCGGGTAAAAAAGAACAGATCTTATTAGGGGCTACTGGGACAGGGAAAACTTTTACGATCTCAAATGTGATCGCCAAAGTCAATAAGCCAACTTTGGTCTTAGCTCATAATAAGACCCTGGCAGGCCAGCTCTATGGCGAGTTTAAAGAATTTTTCCCAGACAATGCTGTTGAGTATTTTGTATCCTACTACGATTACTATCAACCTGAAGCTTATGTTCCTTCAAGTGATACTTATATCGAAAAGGATTCAAGCATCAACGATGAAATCGATAAATTACGTCACTCTGCGACTAGTTCGCTATTAGAGCGCAATGATGTGATCGTAGTGGCCTCAGTTTCATCGATCTTTGGGTTAGGTGACCCCAAAGAATACCGTGATCAAGCTCTTTCATTGCGAGTTGGGCAAGAGCTTGAACGGGACAAGTTGTTGAACCAATTGATCGATGTTCAATTTGAACGTAACGATATCGACTTTCAACGGGGGCGTTTTCGTGTCCGGGGGGATGTAGTCGAGATCTTTCCCGCTTCACGAGATGAACAAGCGCTTAGGGTCGAATTTTTTGGTGATGAGATCGATCGGATCCGAGAAGTTGACCCTTTGACTGGCGAGATCTTAGGTGAGCGCAATCACGTTGTTATCTTCCCAGCAACGCACTTTTTGACAAGTGGCGAACGTTTAGAAGGAGCTATCAAGAGCATCGAGGCTGAATTAGCTCAAAGGTTAGAAGTTTTGCGCGCTGATGGTAATCTATTAGAGGCCCAACGCTTAGAACAACGAACGACCTACGATATTGAAATGTTGCGTGAAATGGGATATTGTTCGGGGATCGAAAATTATTCACGGCATATGGATGGAAGAAAACCAGGTGAAGCACCGTATACATTGTTGGACTTCTTCCCAGATGATTTTTTGATCGTGGTCGATGAATCCCATGTTACGATGCCCCAAGTGCGTGGAATGTACAATGGTGACCGCTCACGTAAGCAGATGTTAGTCGATTACGGCTTTCGGTTGCCAAGTGCCTTGGATAATCGGCCGTTAAAGCTAGCTGAATTTGAAGAGCGAGTAGATCAGATCATTTATATGTCGGCGACCCCAGGTGTTTATGAACAAGAACGTACCGATACAGTCGTACAACAGATCATTCGGCCGACTGGATTATTGGATCCAGAAGTTGAAGTTCGCCCGATCATGGGGCAAATGGACGATCTAGTAGCTGAGATCAATAAACGGACTAAACGAGATGAGCGCGTCTTTGTAACGACTTTGACTAAGAAAATGGCAGAAGATCTGACGGATTATTTCAAAGAGATGAGCATTAAAGTCAAGTATTTGCATTCTGATATCAAGACGCTTGAACGGACCCAGATCGTACGGGATCTTCGTTTAGGAAAATTTGATGTGCTCGTTGGGATCAATTTATTACGTGAAGGGATCGATGTACCAGAGGTCTCCTTAGTTGCGATCTTAGATGCCGATAAAGAAGGCTTTTTGCGCAATGAACGTTCCTTGATCCAAACGATCGGTCGTGCTGCGCGAAATGAAAAGGGACATGTGATCATGTATGCTGACACAATAACAGATTCGATGCAAGCAGCGATGGATGAAACAGCAAGGCGGCGGGCGATCCAAATGCAATATAATGCTGAACATGGGATCGTGCCAAAAACTGTTAAAAAAGCGATCCGCGATGTGATCACAATGACGACTAAACCAAAAGAAAGTACTAAAGCTTTAAATGATAAACTCGATTTTGATGAATTGAGTAAACCAGAACAACGAGAAATGATCGCACGTTTAGAGGAGCAAATGAAAACTGCCGCTAAGAACCTCGACTTTGAGGATGCTGCCGCTTTACGTGATACTGTGATGGAATTAAAAGCACAGCTTGATTAAGCAGAAAGGATGAAAGTTGTGGGAAAAAATAAGATTACGATCCGTGGTGCCAGAGAGCATAATTTAAAAGATATCAATGTTGAGATCCCCAAAGAAAAGCTTGTTGTGATCACGGGTCTCTCCGGTTCAGGTAAAAGTTCGCTCGCCTTTGATACTTTATATGCTGAAGGCCAACGTCGCTATGTTGAGAGTTTGTCAGCGTATGCTAGGCAATTTTTAGGTCAGATGGATAAACCCGATGTCGATTCGATCGATGGACTTTCACCAGCGATCTCGATCGATCAAAAGACGACTTCAAAGAATCCCCGCTCAACGGTTGGGACTGTAACAGAGATCAATGACTACTTGCGTTTGTTATGGGCACGAGTAGGGACGCCGATCTGTCCAAATGATGGTAGTGAGATCACGAGCCAATCGCCAGAGCAGATGGTCGATCGAGTTTTGCAGCTCCCCGAAAGGACTAAACTCCAGATCT
The DNA here is from genome assembly GCF_003288115.1 of Ligilactobacillus murinus. Taxonomy (NCBI): domain Bacteria; kingdom Bacillati; phylum Bacillota; class Bacilli; order Lactobacillales; family Lactobacillaceae; genus Ligilactobacillus; species Ligilactobacillus murinus. The sequence continues at coordinate 325,220 of NZ_CP023565.1, forward strand.
TAGCACCGATCGTGGTAGGTAAGAAAGGACAACATAAAAAAGTTTTAGAGAAGATCAAACGTGAAGGTTTTGTCCGAGTCATGATCGATGGAAACTTACGCGATATTGCTGAAGATATCGAACTAGACAAGAATCTCAAACATGATATCTTTGTGGTGGTCGATCGGATCGTTGTTAAAAAAGGGATCCGCTCACGCTTATTTGATTCATTTGAAGCAGCGTTACGCTTGGCTGAAGGCCGGGTGTTCGTTGATGTGATCGGCGACAAGATGTTACAGTTTTCGGAAAACTTTGCTTGTCCTTATTGTGGCTTTACGATCGGAGAACTTGAACCACGACTATTTTCTTTTAATGCGCCTTTTGGAGCTTGTCCAGATTGTGATGGCTTAGGCATGAAGCTTGAAGTCGATATCGATCTAGTCGTACCTGATCGAAAAAAGACCCTTAACGAAGGAGCAATGGAACCATGGAATCCGATCAGTTCCAAATATTATCCAACTTTGTTAAAGCAAGCATGTGAAGCTTTCGGGATCGATATGAATACCCCATTTGAAGATCTACCTCAAGAACAACAAGATATCGTTTTGTATGGTGCTAAAGATAAGACCTTCCATTTCCGGTATGAAAATGATTTTGGCGGGATCCGTGACATTGATACGACCTTTGAAGGGGTCATCCCAAACATTGATCGGCGTTATCATGAGACTAATAGCGATTTTACCCGTGATGTGATGCGTAAATATATGACGAGCTTGCAGTGTCAAACTTGCCATGGTTATCGCTTGAATCGCCAAGCTCTAGCAGTCAAGATCGCCGGTAAGCATATCGGTGAAGTTTCTGATTTACCGATCGCTGATGAATTGGCCTTTTTTGCGGGCTTGGAATTTAGTGAGCAAGCGACTCAGATCGCACGCCCGATCTTAAAGGAGATCAAAGACCGCTTAACATTTTTGGTGAATGTCGGTTTGGATTATCTGAATTTAAGCCGTTCAGCTCGTACACTTTCTGGGGGCGAAGCTCAACGGATCCGCTTAGCGACCCAGATCGGTTCTAACCTTTCAGGAGTCTTATATATTTTAGATGAACCTTCGATCGGTCTACATCAACGTGATAATGACCGTTTGATCGCTTCTTTACGCGCCATGTGTGAGTTAGGAAATACTTTGGTCGTAGTGGAACATGATGAAGACACGATGCGGGCGGCTGATTATTTGATCGATATCGGTCCAGGTGCTGGAATAGAAGGCGGTCAGGTCATGGCTGCAGGTACGCCTAAGCAAGTTGCACGTTCGAAGAAATCGTTGACTGGACAATATCTAGCTGGGAAAAAATATATTCCGATCCCAGCTACTAGGCGTCAAGGGAATGGAAATTTTGTAGAGATCATTGGTGCAACAGAGAATAATCTTAAGGATATCGATGTGAAATTCCCGTTGGGTGAATTTATTGCGGTCACAGGTGTCTCGGGTTCTGGTAAGTCCACATTGGTCAATATGATCTTAAAACGAGCTTTAGCTCAAAAACTACACCATAATTCTGAAAAACCAGGTAAATTCAAGCAGATCACGGGTACTGAACATCTTGAAAAAGTTATCAATATCGATCAAAGTCCGATCGGGCGTACTCCGCGAAGTAATCCGGCGACATATACGGGAGTCTTTGATGATATACGAGGATTATTTGCCCAAACTAACCAAGCTAAGTTACGTGGTTATGGCAAAGGGCGTTTTAGTTTTAACGTTAAAGGTGGTCGTTGTGAAGCCTGCAAAGGGGATGGGATCATCAAGATCGAGATGAATTTCTTACCTGATGTATATGTGCCATGTGAAGTTTGTCATGGAGCGCGTTATAATTCTGAAACACTAGAAGTTGAATATAAAAGCAAAAATATCGCGCAGATCTTAGAAATGAATGTCTTAGAAGCATTAGAATTCTTTAGTGCGATCCCTAAGATCAAGCGTAAATTGCAGACGATCGTTGATGTTGGGTTAGGTTATGTATCATTAGGTCAACCGGCAACGACTTTATCTGGTGGTGAAGCTCAACGAATGAAATTAGCTTCTGAATTGCATCGTAAATCAGCGGGGAAGACCTTTTATATTTTAGATGAACCGACGACCGGTTTGCATACAGATGATATCAAGCGTTTATTGAATGTTTTACAACGATTGGTGGATAAGGGCAATACGGTATTAGTGATCGAGCACAATTTAGATGTTATCAAATCGGCGGACCATTTGATCGATCTAGGACCAGAAGGTGGCCAACGTGGTGGACAGATCGTCGGAGTCGGGACACCTGAAAAATTATGTCAGATCAAACAAAGTTACACGGGTAAATATTTAAAACCGCTCTTGGAAAAGGGGCATTATGAACCACGGCAAGATTAAGACTTGCTTTTTAACCTCAAACTGTTAAAGTTAAGGTGTATAATTAATAATAGAGGTGTTGCTAGAATGGCAGAAGTTGAAAGCTTTACATTGGATCATACCGCAGTCAAGGCACCTTATGTGCGTTTGATCACGGTAGAAGAAGGTCCAAAGGGAGACCAGATCTCAAATTTTGATCTTAGATTGGTCCAACCAAATGAAAATGCGATCCCAACAGCAGGCTTGCATACGATCGAGCACATGTTAGCTGGTTATTTACGCGACCATATGGATGGCGTGATCGATTGCTCGCCATTTGGTTGCCGGACAGGTTTTCATCTGATCATGTGGGGAAAACATGATACGGTTGAAGTTGCTAAAGCCTTAAAAGCATCCTTAAATGATATTTTGAATGCTTCTTGGGACGATGTTCAAGGAACTGATATCAAGAGTTGTGGTAATTACCGTGATCACTCATTGTTCTCAGCCAAAGAATGGTGTCAAAAGATCTTGGATGAAGGTATCTCATCCGATCCATTTGAACGTAAAGTAGTAGAATAATAGACAACTTAGGGCTAGCTCAAGTTTTGGGCTAGCCCTTTTTGGGGACTAGGTTAGTAAGCTGTGCTAGATTGAAAAAAAATAAATTAAATTTTTCACATGTAGTGTCAAAAGGCGAACTTTAGTGATACATTAATAAAAAATGACTTAAGTTGAGGTGAAAATGGTGAGCGGGAATTACAAGAGTGTTTTTGATATTATCGGACCTGTTATGGTAGGTCCTTCAAGTTCACATACTGCTGGAGCGGTGGCGATCGGTCAAGCAGCCCATAAAATATTTGGCGAACCGATCGAACAAGTGATAGTCGATTACTATGAATCCTTTGCTAAAACACATCAAGGGCATGGAACTGACTATGCTGTGATCGCAGGTGTGTTAGGAATGCAAGCCGACGATCTGTGCGTCCCTGAAGCAGTCGATATCGCACGGGCTCAAGGGATCGAGGTCGTTTTTAATGAACATGAAGAAAAAAGTCCGATCGGGCATCCAAATACAGCGATCATTACGTTAAAAAATGCCGATAAAATGATCAAAGTTGGTGGTTGTTCGATCGGTGGCGGTACGATCGAGATCCGAGAACTTGAATTAGATGGCTGTCGTTTTGCACCTCTAGGGCCCTTGCCGATCATGCTTTGCTGGGCCGAGACGGATTTTACAGCTCGCATCAAAGAGAGTTTAAATCAAGATAATATCAAGATCAGACATGAGATGACTAATATTTTTGGAGAAGGTAACTTGATCCATGAGTTTGATCTTGACCGCTTGCCACCAAAAAATATTTTAGAGCAGATCAAAGCACAAAGTCGCAGTTTGGTCTGTCTATGATCGAGGAACTTATATGTATAACAGTGTAGCAGAAATAGTAAAGACAGCAATCAAGCAAGATAAACCTATCTGGGAATTGATGTTAGAACAAGAGATAGCTTATTCACGCGTTAGTCGAGCTGAAGTTTGGGCTAAGATGCAACGTCAATTGGAAGTGATGTTAGCAGCAGCTAAACGTGGGACTACAGGTGATGGTGTCCACTCACCAACTGGGCTGACTGGGGGCGAGGCGGCTAAGATGCGAAAATATCGTGAATCAGGGCAAGGTTTGACGGATGAAACGGTCCTTTATGCGATCGAAAATTCAATAGCCACAAATGAAGTCAATGCGGCCATGGGGTTGATCTGTGCAACCCCAACAGCAGGCTCTTCAGGAACGATCCCAGGTGTATTGTTTGCATTGCAAAAAAAGCGAGGATTGACGACTGACCAGATGGTAGCCTTTCTTTTTTGTGCCAGTGCATTTGGAATGGTGACAGCCAACAATGCGATGATCGCAGGTGCTACTGGTGGTTGCCAAGCCGAAGTCGGTAGTGCTTCAGGCATGGCTGCAGCTGCGGCAGTTGAGATCTGTGGTGGTAGTCCAACGCAAGCAGCTGAAGCTTTTGCAATGGCATTGAGCAATCTGTTGGGGCTGGTCTGTGATCCAGTCGCTGGTTTAGTTGAGATCCCCTGTGTTAAACGGAATGTTGTTGGTTCGGTCAATGCACTGGCTGCAGCCGACATGGCTTTAGCAGGTTTGGAAAATAAGATCCCCGCGGATGAAGTGATTTTAGCAATGAAACGGATCGGTAAGCGGCTACCAGCCCAATTACGTGAAACCGGGCTAGGGGGCTTGGCGGCGACACCAACAGGGATCAAGATGAAATTGAAGATCTTTGGGCAAGAACTAGATCTAGACTAAAAGCAGTTCAGACGAGCTGCTTTTTTAATAGGTCAAGATCGCTGTTTAATGAATGATACACCCGGATGTGTTATAATTAGTCGATGGATTTTAATTGGGGGCGTTAATAATGGCAGAAACAATACAATTAGTCGTAGTGACCGGAATGAGTGGTGCCGGAAAGACCGTTGCGATGCAAAGTTTTGAAGATCTTGGGTATTTTTGTGTGGATAATATGCCACCAGCTTTATTAGGGAAATTCTGGGAGTTAGTCAAGGAATCTGGCAAGATCAGTAAGGTCGCTTTAGTGATCGATCTGCGTTCGCGGGCTTTTTACGATGAGATCTTTGGAATGCTCCAAGAGTTAGATGATGGCAACGATAATTTACGGCCGAAGATCTTGTTTTTAGATGCATCGGATGAAGAATTAGTAGCTCGCTATAAGGAGACAAGAAGAGCGCATCCTTTAGCAATGGATGGGCGTGTTTTAGATGGTATCCAACGTGAACGTGAATTATTATCCGAGATCAAATCTAAAGCCCAACTTGTGATCGATACTAGCAAGATCTCACCACGTCAGTTACGGGAAGAGCTCTTTTTGAACTTTGAAAGCGATCAAAGTACGGCATTTCATGTTAATGTAATGTCGTTTGGGTTTAAATATGGGGTCCCGATCGATGCTGACATCGTGATGGATGTTCGTTTCTTACCTAATCCGTATTATGTTAAAGACTTACGTGAAAAAACAGGCAATGATCAGGCAGTCTATGATTATGTCATGAATTCCGAGATGACTGAAGAATTTTATCAACAATTTATCAAGATGTTGCGTTTTGTAATGCCTGGCTATCAAAAAGAAGGTAAGTCAAGTGTTACGATCGCGATCGGGTGTACTGGTGGGCAACATCGTTCAGTGGCACTGGCTAATCGTATTGGAAAAGCTCTACAAGAGAAGTATCCGGTGAACATCACCCACCGTGATATGGCGAAACGAAAGGAGACTGTGAATCGTTCATGATGAAGTCAAAAGTAAATCGGCATCGTCCGAAGATCGTGGTGATCGGCGGGGGGACGGGCTTACCCGTTATTTTAAATGGCCTGCGCCAACATAATGTCGATATCACTGCTGTCGTGACGGTTGCTGATGATGGCGGTTCCTCTGGGGTCATTCGGGACTATATCAATGTCGTTCCCCCGGGTGACATCCGTAATGTGTTAGTAGCACTGTCAGATATGCCAGAGATCTACAAACAGATCTTTCAATACCGTTTTAAGTCCAACGATCAATTTTTTTCAGGGCATGCGATCGGCAATTTAGTGATCGCGGCTTTGTCTGAAATGGATGACCGTGGGATCTTTGATGCGGTCCAAGAACTTTCTGAATTGATGAAGATCCAGGGACACGTTTATCCTGCATCTGATATACCTTTGACGTTAAATGCTCGTTTTACTGATGGAACGACTTTGGCGGGAGAATCACATATTTCGGCGGCTGGCAAAACGATCGAAAAAGTTTGGGTGACTTCGATCGATGATGAAAAACCTGAGGCTAAAGCCGAGGTCGTTCAGGCGATCATGGAAGCTGATCAGATCGTTTTAGGACCGGGTAGTTTATTTACCAGTATTTTGCCTAACCTGATGATCGATAATGTTGGGCGGGCTGTTTGTGAGACTAAAGCCGAAGTCGTTTATATCTGTAATATTATGACTCAAAAGGGTGAGACTGAACACTTTACCGATGCTGAACATGTTCGGGTCTTGAATCGGCATTTAGGGCAACGCTTTATTGATACTGTACTGGTAAATACTGAGCCAGTGCCAAAAGATTATATGGATCGTCAAAAATATGATGAATATTTATATCAAGTGGCTTATGACTTTAATGGTTTGAGAGAACAAGGGTGTCGTGTGATCTCAGACAACTTTTTGAAATTACGCGACCGTGGCGTTTTTCATGATGGAGAACAGGTCGTGAAAGAATTGATGCGATTGCTCGGACGCCCTAAGTCATGGTATGCCAATGAATTAAATTAGAGGGGTGGCTAAATGTCATACGCCAGTGACGTAAAAAAAGAATTGACAACACTTGAGGTACATTTTGGCAATGCAAAGGCGGAATTGATGGCTTTGATCCGGATGAATGGTTCGCTTAGCATTGTTGATCATCAATTTGTTTTGAGTGTTCAAACTGAAAATCCTGCGATCGCTCGGCGCATCTATGTTTTATTAAAACAATTCTACGATGTTGAAAGTGAATTGTTGGTGCGTCGCAAGATGAAGTTAAAGAAGAATAACTTATATATCGTGCGCTTAAAAACGGGAAGCGATCATGTTTTAAAAGATCTAGATATTTTAGATGGTTTCCAGATCAAAGAAACAGTTCCGTTAGACTTTCTAGATGATGATGCTAAAGTAAGATCTTACTTACGAGGGGCTTTTTTAGCAACTGGTTCGGTCAATAATCCAGAAACGAGTCGGTATCATTTAGAGATCTATTCGTTGTATGAAGATCACAATGAAACGATCTGTAAGATGATCAATCGTTATGGTTTAAATGCGCGCACAACTGAGCGGCGAAGTGGTTATATCACCTATCTGAAAGAAGCCGAAAAGATCGCTGATTTTCTATCTTTGATCGGGGCTACAGCTTCAATGTTGAAGTTTGAAGATATCCGGATCGTTCGCGATATGCGAAATTCAGTCAACCGGATCGTCAATTGTGAGAATGCCAACATGAACAAGGTCGCTGATGCTGCTAAACGGCAGATCGAAAATATCGAATATTTAGATCAACGGGTCGGTCTTAAGAGTTTACCGCAAAAGTTACAAGAAGTAGCTCAAGCGCGGATCGCTCATCCAGAGGTCAGTTTAAAAGAACTCGGTGAATTAGTTGCGGGAGGACCGATCTCAAAATCAGGGATCAATCATCGCTTGCGTAAATTAAATGAGTATGTACAACAATTGCGCGCGGAAGAAAATGAGAATATTTCAAATGGATAAAGTTGATAATTTAGCTTTTTGCTGAATTATCGGCTTTATTTATATGTAAGGTAAGTTTTTGATGAGTTAATTATAATTTTTGGATTGACTTTATAATTATTTTCAGGTAGATTAACAATTATCAAACCGAGCCAAAAGATCAGAGGGGGAATTTTTATGAGTGTAAAGAAAATAACGGGACGTGAATTTACCTTAAATGTATTGAATGGTATCAGCATGGGAGTGGTGGTCTCGCTGATCCCAGGGGCTTTATTGGGACAATTGATGCAAGCTTTAGCAAAGATCTGGCCGACATTTGCGCATGCTGTTTTGGATATCACTACATTTAATATGAGCTTACTGCCAGCGATGGCAGGTTTTAGTGTTGGCTATCTTTTTAAGATGAACATGGTCCAAATGAGTTCGATCGCTGGGGCGGCAATGGTCGGTTCTGGTGTGATCGTAAAGACGCAACAAGGTTTTGGTCTAGCTGGGACTGGCGATGTGATCAACGTTGGGGTAACGATCGTCTTTTCTGTTCTCTTAGCTTGGTTGGTCGGTAATAAGTTTAAAAACTATACGATCTTATTGCTACCGATCATTGTGATCGTTATCGGTGGTAGTTTAGGTTTATTGGTCTTGCCATATGTTAAAGCAATGACCGGTTTGATCGGAGCTGGGATCAAAACATTTACGCTCTTACAACCTATTTTGATGGGGGTCTTAATGGGGAACGCGTTTGCTGTGTTGATCTGTTCGCCGATCAGTTCAGTCGGGATCGCAGCTGCGATTGGGATCACAGGGATCGCCTCGGGATCTGCTAATTTAGGCATTACCGCTGGGGCATTTACTTTGGCGATCATGGGAAGTTCAGTCAATAGCTTGGGGACCGTGATTGCACACTTTTTTGGTACGCCTAAGATCCAAATGGGCAATATGTTGGAAAAACCTATTCTTTATCTACCAGTAGTCATTAGTTCGGCGATCATGGGTGGTTTAGGTGCAGTGTTCAATATTCAAGGAACACCGATGAGTGCCGGCTTTGGCTTTAGTGGCTTGGTCGGACCGCTGACAGCATATGGTTTTATGGCACCAGGTTGGTTGAGTATTTTAAGTTTGAGTTGTTTGTTTGTAGTGCTACCTGTCCTCTTAGGTTATTTAATGAAATACATTTTTATTGATAAGAGAAAGCTCATTTCGGCGACAGATCTATTATTGAAAACAGATTAAAAAATAAGAGTGTGAGATATCCGGCATTGACCGCACGTCTCACACTCTTATTTTTTAATATTTATTTTTTCTTTTTATTTTTCATGATCCCATCGATCAAACCGTAGTCAACTGCTTGTTGTGCGGTCATGAAGTTATCCCGTTCAGTGTCACGATCGATCGTTTCGATATCTTGTCCAGAATGTTCAGCTAAGATCTCGTTGATCAACTTGCGTGTCTTCAAGATATGTTCGGCTGCGATCTGGATCTCAGTCGATTGACCTTGTGCCCCGCCTAGTGGTTGGTGGATCATGATCTCTGAGTTAGGTAATGCAAAGCGCTTGCCTTTAGCACCAGCTGTAGCTAAAACAGACGCCATTGAAGCTGCCATTCCCATAACGATCGTTTGCACGTCTGCATTAACAAAATTCATAGTATCATAAATTGCTAATCCAGCTGATACGGAACCACCGGGAGAGTTGATATACATATAGATATCTTTTTCAGGATCTTGGGCATCTAAGAAAAGTAATTGGGCGATGATCGCATTTGCCATATCATCGTTAACTTCACCTGAGACCATGATGATCCGGTCTTTTAAGAGACGAGAATAGATATCATAGGCACGTTCTCCCTGAGATGATTGTTCAATAACTGTAGGAACTAAATTCATAGTGGGAACCTCCGCAATATTAATAAATTTAAAGTCAGTGACTGACTGTGTATTGCTATTGTAACCTATTGGTCAAAAATGGTCAAATCAAATAAACTTGCATTTGCTAAAAATATCTGTTGCTATTTAGTACGGAATCGTACTAAATGGGGGAGGAAAAATGGAAACCGAGCTAAAACGTTATACTGCAGATCGGATCGCATTTAATCATGTCTACGATCAGTTTTATGAAAGATCTCAACGTGAATGGGTCACTGCGGAACAGTTAGTCGATCAAGGACTTCAATTAGCTGATCAAGACTTCCGCAAAGCATATTGGGACTATCAACGGCTCTTAGAGGTTATTGATGACCCAACACCTTCTAAAATAAAAATATTCAAACAGTGCCTTACTGAAGTAAATCAAAAATACTCTGGCTCCCGTTCTAAAGCATCTAAGGCTGACAAAGCACTTTTAACACTTTATGATAATTTGATTCCCGTCATTACAGCTTTAGAACCCCCAATATTGTCACTATACTAATGGGCCTTTAGAGGGGATAAATCGTAAAATAAAACAGATCCAAAGAACAGCCTATAGTTATCGTAATTTTGAACATCTCAAAGCTCGTATCTATCTCCAAACATATCTTGGTAAAGACACAAGAAGCTCTGTGAAAACAGCCTAAGCTATTCTCACAGAGCTTCTCTAAAAATATTTAATCTTTACACAGTGGTTGACAAAGAGCCGAAAAATATCGGGTGTGGGGCTTTTTTTGTGTTATACTGGTAGAAGATTAATCGCCCCACATTGGACCTGTTACATTGTACAGGAACCGTACGTGGGGCTTTTTTAGTGCAAAAAAATTACCCTCCAACTTTTGATTGGAAGGTAAGACGGTCGCGAGTTACCAGCTCGCTAAGCAGGAGATGTCTCCATGCTCGCTTCACTATTATACTATGCTAGTTATTTATTTTTGTCAAGAAATTTTGTATACTTGACTAGTGCGTGAAATCTAACCAATTTCAATTAGTACAGCAGGAGGTGAAACTTCATGCTCGTTTCAATTCTAAGCTTGATCTTGGCTATCTTAGTCAATCTTGTATCAAGTATCATCTATGACTGGTTGAAAGACCGTCACTAGATGAACGTGCCTCAATCGGTTCGCTGGTTGGGGTTATTTTTTGTCGTAAAAAAATACCTTCTGACAAAAAACAGGAGGCAAAATAGTTCAGCATACTAAAGATTAAGGACAACAACCTTGCAGTAACTATCGTTTTTTTGCCCTTTTTTAGTGCTAAAACGTTGATTTAACAGTGTTTACTGTTTAAATATGCATCACCTGGGCATGTAACCATATTGATTTTAAAGGGGTTTAGCTTGCATTGGACAACATTAGGACAACAAGTTTTAAATGTTATTGATAGCAGACTCTATAAGATCATCTGATTGTGCTCTATGCTCATCTATTAGATAAGCGTATTTTTTTGCAGTTGTTGTCATATCTGAATGACCTAATCTTTTGCTGATAGCGTATAAATCTATCCCTTGATAAAGTAGATATGCTACATGACTATGTCTAAGACTGTGAAAGTGAAAATTATTTTTGGAGATAGAACAATCTTTCATGACAGAGCGTAGTGTTTTATTAACCGCATTAGATGTCGGAATAGAACCAAAATCAGACATAAAAACCATTTTAGGATCATTTTGCTTAAGTTGAGATAGTAGGTCTAGTAGATTATCACTAAGTCGAATAACACGATTAGATGATTCTGTTTTTGTATCTTTGAAGCCGCCACCCTCGTGGTAATTCCACGACTTGTTGATGATTACAGTGTTATGCTCAAAATCAATATCATCCCAAGTCAGAGCTTGAATCTCACCAAGTCGAGCACCCGTGTAGAGAGCGAATAATATCATGTATCTCGATGGATATCTCGGATTCAATTTTTGTTTGAGATTCTTGGCTAACAGACGTATTTCACTGACTGATAGATATTCTACTGTCACATTTCTTGATTTATCAAACGTAACTTCTACGTTATAGGTAAAGTCTTTGGAGATAATATCATCAAAGATAGCAGATTTAACGCAGGATCGAATAATTCGATGTGTCTTTAGAACTGTATCTTTAGCATGGTCAGATCCGTACCAGTTAATAAATTTTTGATATTCTTGGCGAGTGATATTTTTAATGTGAACTGCGCCAAAAAAAATTTGTATGGCACGGTGAATGATTAGGTAGCGTTGTTGGCTTATTTTAGCCAGCTTACTTTTTTTGTATAGCAAAAACCAATCATAAAAATAATTAGCGAAAGGGACGCTCTTTTTTTGTTGTATAACACCAAATTGTTGAGCTTCAATTTTAGCTGCATACATTTTAGCCTCGTTTTTTGTGGCGAAACCATTTTTAGATACTTGTTTCAATTTTCCGTTACTATCTCGTTTGGAAATAGTAACTTTCCAGCCCGTCTTTAATTTACGATAACTTGCCATATTATCGCTCCTTTCGAATGTATGTTCTTTTATTCGTCTTATAAAACCCGCCATTAAGACGGGGAATGTTGCTATATCAGCTTTTAACGTCATCAGTGTTTGGACAAGATATAATTTTGTTAACCTGTCAACTATAGAGGGCCTGATCTAGGCTAGATTAATGAATCGTCTGGAAAGATTGAAACTCTGGTGATTTTCCCTTGACTGTTAATTACCAATTTGATTTCATAATTTAAATTGAGACTAGCCGAGTGGTAGATATATGTCCGATCGTCCACTTTACTCTGTAATTGCGTATCACGACTTGTCCAATCTTGAATGTATTCTAAAGCATCATCTAGGGATGCTAATGGTAAATCTCTAAAATCAAGTTTAACGGTTTTAATGATGTTGTGTTCTCCTGTGCTTACATAGGCATAATCAAATTCTTTGCTATGATACATAGTCTCTTTTGTGAAGTCACTTTTATCTATGTAGCCATACTCCACGTTTTTCGGAAGTTTATCTGCAAGTTCTTCTTGTGAACTTTTGACTTTAGTGCTATTTGAAGTTTCAGATGATGATGTTTCAGTTTTAGCGTTTGAAGCATTATCAGAACTAGCTGAGCTTGAAATTTCTGAGGAAGTTTCAGAGACGGATTTTTCACTTGAAGATGATTCAGGGAAATCGTATCTTTCTTTGTGGTCTGTAGCGGTACTTAGCTTTGGATTATTTTCCACATGTTGAAAATAAAAGACACTGGCAGCACTAGCAACTGAAAGTAGGGTGGCAAGACCGATGAATTTTTTATTGCATTTCTTTGCAACTAAAATTACTAGACATAACACGAAAAAAATCAGTGCAACTATCGAAATAATTTTAAAAACATTAGCAGTATAGTAGTCCATATACATCACTCCCAATTTTAAATTCAGCTTTTAATGTCGTCAGTATTTGGACAAACAATCAATAATTCATATTTCTTGATTTGGTGTATAACACTTTTTGTAAAACAGGGATGTACGAGCTATCTAGATCGTTATCCAAGATGAAATTAACATAATTTATCTGTGTAATATCTATATCATTCGCTGATATGTAGGCTTCTACTAATTCAGATATCATAAATTTATCAGCTTCGTATTCAAATTTTGAATGCGAAGCAATAGTGGCGTTATATAGCTCAATACAATCATGATGTTGGCAAGCATGTCCCAATTCATGCAACAAAGTTTCAAACTGAGCATGCTCATCTAGTTTGCTATTAATGATGATCCAATTTAATTTTGGAAGATAAGCGCCATCTGCTTCAAGTTCGCTTGAATATTTGATGATCACATGTAAATTATCTATCAAATCTTGAACGCGTCTATACATTAACTCTCCACCTTTTACTCCTTATTTTTTAGATACGCTTCTACCATGCTACGAATAACTTCGCGATCATTTTCAGATAATGGTTTACCATCTTTGGCCATTGCTGTATCTAATATTGAATCTATTTCATCTTTCTTTTTTTCCTTTCGCCCTAACAAAAAATCCGTAGACACTCCAAAAATTTCTGCAATTTGATCTAATTCAAAACTGGAAACTTTTCTATTGCCAGTTTCTATCTTATTAAGAATAGTATTATTCATTTTCAGACGGCGTGCTAATTCCGCCTGAGACCAGTTTCTATTCTCTCTAAGCGTAATAATATTTTTTCTTAGTATTTCTTCCGCAGTAATCATAATTATCATTCTCCTTTCTGTTGCGCTTTACGCAATAATAATAACATTAATTTCTAAAAAAGAAAGGTATATTTCTAAAAAAGATATATTTTTTGTTGACATTGATAAAATCGCAATGTATTATATAAGCATAGGGTTGCGATAACAGCAATAAGAGAGGAGAATATAAATGCCACAAATTAATCTTGAGTTAATTAGTGAAATTAGAAGGGAAAAAGGTTTTTCAAATGCTGATATGGCTAAAATGTTGAGTTTAAGCGCTCCTGAAAAGTATTTTAGACGTGAAAAAGGTGAATATAATTTTAAGGCTGTTGAAATTCCTGTGTTATGCAGAGTACTTGAAATCCCAATGACAAAAATTTTTAAATAAAACATTTCGATTTTGGAAATATAGAGGTGTAGAAAATGAATGAATTAGTAGTAATGAAGAATCAACAAGCTGTGACTACTAGCTTAGTAGTTGCAGAAGCATTTAAGAAAAATCATAAAGATGTCATGCGGGCAATTAGTAATAAATTGGGCTCAGCGCAAAATTGCGCCCAGTACAAAAATATGTTTACGCCAAGTTTTTATCAAGATGCTAGCGGTAAGCAAAACAAAATGTACTACATGAATCGAGATGGTTTCACATTTATTGCAATGGGATTTACAGGTCGTAAGGCTGACGAGTTCAAGCTTAAGTACATCCAAGCATTCAATAAGATGGAAGAATACATCAAACAGCAAAATCAGCTTCCGACATCCCCAACAGAGATGTTGCGTTTGGCTATTGAGTCAAATTTAGAGACAGCGGATAAAGTAGAAGCACTAAACATTCGAATGGATGAATTTGAACAAAACGCTCCAATTGATCCTGGCGAATACAACTATTTGAGCAAGCGGATCAGCTCAGAAGTTCAGAACTATGTTGTGTCACATCACATGATCTTGAATCAAAAGCAACGATCACAACTTTATAAAGATGTTAATCGTGGCGTTAAAGAAGTGACTGGTGTCAAGACAAGATCACAATTGCGCAAGAAAGATTTTGATGTCGTTGATCGCTACTTGATGAATTGGACACCTAGTGCAGCGACGTTGATGATCATCGAACAATTGGACAATGAAGCTAAAGGACAAGAAAGGCTATTTTAGGAGGGGATCGTTATGCAAGCGATGGATGAAACGAGTGCACAAAACTTCTTGGATAGCTATATCAAGAAGCTCGTGAAAGATGAAGTGTCTAAAAATTTGCAGAGTGATGTTGATCAAGATCTTGGAGAAACTTGGACGTTAGACGAGTTTCGCAAGAAATGTTGCTTTGGCAAGGATCGCGAATGGATAAAGTTATTTATCTTTGCGCAGTTCAAGAAAGAGATCTTGATCGGTAACAAAGGTGGTTGGCTGAAACCATCTAAAGGGCGTGGCAGTGCTTATGGTATTTATGCAGTTGAAGCTAAGAAATGGATGCAAGAAAATCGTAATCGAATTGATTGGGATGCTAAATTGCCAACATAAGGAAGTGATGAAAATTAAGTTATTAGTGTTAATTGTGATTCTGATCATTGTTGATGGGTGCTGCGAATTAGTTAAAAAGAAATGGAGGTCATAGGAATGAAACATTGTGAACATTGTGGTGAAGAAATCAAAGGGGGTTACTTGCAAATCAATTGTGAATTTTTTGATGAATATATGATTGAGTTTGATCATGGCGCATTTTGTTGTAAAGACTGCCTTGTATTATCGTTGTACGAATGTGGAGTAATTGATGAAAAGGAAGCGATGAAATATGAAGATCAACAGTAGCTACATCTTAGCAGTATTAGCAGGCATCATGCTAGCGGGGTTCTTACCACATGAAGAGTGGATCACTGGCTGGGCTGGTTTGCTAGCGCTGATCACGTTAGTGGTCGCTGGTATGCGAGATGAAGCGTGGACCAAAGGGCTTGATTGGTTTTTCAAGCCATGAAAAAAGGATCGCATGGCAGTGCGACCCAAACAAAAAATATTTACGGTTACATTTTAACATATCGAAGGAGAAAACAACATGAATGACAAAGATTTTGAAGAATTAGCACAAGGGCTTTTTGGGTTAGATGCAGAGACACTACAAGAAAAACTTACCGAAGATAAACCCACAAAGGCTAAAGATCGTGAACTTACATTGCAACTTGCTGATGGTGCATTAGAGTATTACGGCTTTAAAAATACATTGATAGTTGCAGAAGACGACGAAGGTTTCGGACTTTCAATGCCAGAAAATCATATTGTAGCAGCCCATTTGATCCTAGCTGCTTTAGAACGTGCGCCACTAGGAACGCTGGAACATGTCTTTTTACACTTTGGCAAAGTGGGTGGCAAGCAATGAGAACAGATAAAATCGACGCAATCAATACGCAAAAAGATCCAAACAGTTGCTATCGTCCAGATGATGAACAGTTATACATGATCACAGAATGGGACGGTACAGAACTGTCGCGTCAGACAAAAGCTGATGTTATCGGCTATGTACGTGATGAGCTTACAACTGTGCTATTTAAGATTAATAAAGCGCAGATGGAAGATGATGACGAAGAAGCGTTTGAAGTAGCCAAAGAATATTTAGGCCATTTTTCAGCATTACAGGAGGAAGAATAGATGAATAACCAATTAGCTAAGGTACCAGTTAAGCAGCTGGTACAAAACGACAAAGTAAAAGGTATGATCGCAAACGTATTACACGAACGTGCCCCACAATTTGCAACATCGATCGTAAGTATTGTAAACAGCAATCGATCACTAGCAAATGTAGATCAAATGTCAGTTATTCAATCAGCGATGGTAGCTGCGACATTAGACCTGCCTATTGATCAAAACTTGGGCTATGTGTGGCTTGTACCATACAAGGGCAAAGCGCAAGCCCAGATCGGATATAAGGGTTATATCCAGTTAGCGCAACGAAGTGGTCAATACAGAGCGATGAATGCTGTTACAGTCCACGAAGGTGAGCTCACGAGTTGGAACCCGCTTACTGAAGAAGTAGGATTTGATCCGACAAAACGAGTATCTGATACGGTCATTGGATATATTGGGTATTTCAAACTGTTAAATGGATTTGAGAAAACAGTGTACTGGACTAGAGAGCAAATAGAAGCTCATAGACAGCGTTTTTCAAAAGCTGGAGGTAATTCACCTTGGGCTACTGATTTTGACGCTATGGCTAAGAAAACGGTGCTTAAAGACCTACTTACGAAGTGGGGGCCAATGTCAACGCAGTTAGCAGAAGCGGCTGCAAAAGATGAAATCGATCCAGAACCTGTAAATATTGAAGCTGAAGAAACTACTAAAAGCAAACAGGCTGAAGATTTGTTTAATCAAGCACTGGAATCGCCACAGGAGCCTGTTGAAGAAGTTACTAAGGAAAATACCCAGGAAAAGAAAACAACGGCTAAAACAGCCTCTAAAAAGGCAAAAAAGCCAACACCAATTAAAGCGGTAGAAAAAGATAAAGAACAGCCGACTACAGATGAAAAGCCAGAAGATGTAAAAGAGATCATCAAGGCAGTGGCAAATGAGACTTCAGGCGAAGAACAAACGGAGTTACTTAACCATTGGGGTGAGCCGGTAAATGAATAAGTTTGAACTAACAGAAGAAAACTACTACAGTTCAGAAGCAAGCCAGCATTATATGAGTGTATCACTGTTTAAAGACTTTATGCAGTGTGAAGCGGCTGCGCTAGCTACTATGAAAGGCGAGTGGCAACGAGAAGAGACTACAGCGCTTTCAGTGGGTAATTATGTGCATAGCTATTTTGAAAGTAAAGAAGCACATCAGAAATTTATTGCTGACAAAGGTAGTGCATTAATGACCAAGCCTAATAAAAAAGAACCATACGGACATCTTAAATCAGACTTTAAGACAGCTGATGCGATGATAAATGCTTTGAAAGATGAAACAGTATTTAAGGCACTATATGAACCAGGACAAAAAGAAGTGATCGTCACAGGTGATATTTACGGTTACAAATGGAAAGGCAAGATCGATAGTTTGAACTTGGATCAATTGTATTTCTGTGATCTTAAGACAGTAGATGATATTCATAAAAAGCATTGGTCAAGCACTTATAACAAGTACGACAACTTTATCGCTGATCGTGGTTATTACATGCAGATGGCTGTATACATCGAACTGATCAAACAGACTTTTGGAGTAGGCTGTCAACCATTTATCTTTGCAGTCAGCAAGCAGACACCGCCAGATAAAGAAGCGATCGACTTCAATGGCGATCAAGATGCGATCTACATGGAAGATGCGATGCGAATGATCGAAGAAAACCAAGAGCATATTCAAAGAGTGATGAGTGGCGAAGAAGAGCCAACAAGGTGTGAGCATTGCGAATATTGCAGACTTACTAAAAAGATCGAATTACCGATCCATGCAAGTGATATTGAAATTTACTAAGGAGATCAGATGAAACCAACAGTAAAAGATGTATTGATCGACTTTGTTTTAGGTGCTGCAGTTGAGTCTGGCTTGAGTCACGAAGAGCTAAAAGCGATCTTGAAAGAGATCGAAGAACAGCACTATCACTTGATGATCAAGAGCAAGATCTAACAACGAGCGTCAGTAAACGTTAATGCCAAACGGGTGAGAGGCCCGATAAATTTAAGGAGGCCGTAAGTATGGAAAAGCCAAGTTATTTCTCAATTTTAACAGCGGATGTTAGATATGATCGAAGATTGGGCAAACCTAATGCAAGAGAGTTATACAGTGAGATCACGGCATTAAGCAACAAAGATGGCTACTGTCATGCTAGCAACGGTTATTTTGCCAAACTATATGAGGTTGATAACGGAACTATTTCACGCTGGATCAGTACGTTAGAGGAGTGTGGCTACTTGGAGCGTGAAATCATTTACCACGAAGGTACTAAGCAAGTCAAGGAACGTCGACTATATCCAATAAGTACCCCTATAGGCAGAAAACGCAATACCCCCCCTCAGAAAGAACAAGAGGGTGTAGGCAGTGGCGCCAATACCCCTCCCCTCAGAAAACGCAAAGAGAATAATACAAGTGTTAATAATACAAGTAAGAATAAGATAGATAGACAGATAGCTGGCATCTCAAAGATCACAAAGTTTAAAGAATTTTGGGAAAAGAATTTGGGGATGGTTGCACCGTTTATACTAGAAGATTTCGCGTATGAGTACTGGGATTGGATAGATAGAGGCGTTGATCATGATGAAGTTATTGAAATCTTTATAAAAGCTTTGTCTGGAGCGATAAGTTATGGTGCTAACGATAAGAGAAAATACACGCTAGGAATTTTGCATAACTGGTTTAACAACAATATTTTATCCATCAATGCTATCGAAGGTGAAGAAAAACAATTTAAAGCTAAGAAACAGCGACGACGGCAAAACAACAGCTATACAAATTCTAAGCCGGCAATCGAGCGCGATCTATCAAATAAACACTATGGCACAGATGAAGAATTAGAAGCAGAGTTCTTTGGGGAGGCGTGATGAATGGATGTGAGTGGATTAGTAACACGTTTTAGCTTTGTACAAAGTGGAACATGTCCGCAATGTGGTGCGTCACTGTTTTCGCCAAAAGAACATCCAAATGTACAGGCGTGCATGGAGTGTGGCTATAGTTCGATTGCTACAAAAACGCAAGAGGAACGGTTGAAAGATATACAGATCCAAAACCGGAAAGATGAGGTCTTTAATTATCTGAGAAATACGTCATGCTTTGGATCAAGTAAAGTGTTCAATTACAACTTTGGCAATTATCGTCCGATCGATGAAAAAGAAGCAAATGTCAGAAATAAAGCACTGAGCATGTCCGAACGATTAGCCAAAGGAATAAAAGATGATCCGATGCACATTTTCTTACAAGGTGGGACCGGTCGAGGCAAGACACATATTGCGATGGCGATGATGTATGAAGTGTTGAACCAAACCAAATATGTCAAAAATATCAGAAAAAAGGTTGGTGAAGAATATCAGATCGTGCAAGTGCCGCTTGCTGTGACGTTCGTTAACTGGAGTAGGTTCATGACGTTAAAACAAGAGTCTATCAGAGATGATGAAAAATCTAGACAATTCACGTTGATTAACACAGCGCTACAGACTGCAGATATTGCGATCGTTGATGATTTGGGAAAAGAAGGCAACAGTGACTGGTATTTTCAAACTTTCGATGAGTTGATGGAGATCAGAGAAGATCAGCATCTCATCATCACGACGAATCTTGAGGGCGAGGACCTGATCAAGCGTTACGGTGATCGTTCTATGTCACGGCTGAGAAAGCATGCTCGTGGAAACTTTATCAGTTTTGCAGGTATCAAAGATCACAGAATGTTGAAAGAAGGTAAATAAATATTGAATAACAAGAGCCTAATACCACTAGATACAGAGAAAAAAACGAAAATTGAATTGTATAACGATAATTTTGAAAACTTTAAACGCTATCAGATACCAAAAGCGCAACTGATGATTGCAGATATTCCTTACAATATCGGGAATAATGCCTATGCAAGTAACCCAGCTTGGTATAAAGATGGTGACAACAAAAAAGGCGAAAGCGAAAAAGCCAAGCAAAACTTTTTCAACCGTGATGAACGTTTTAACGTTGTTAACTTCATGAAGTTTGCTAGGAAGATGCTTATTAAAGAGCCTAAAGAGCGTGGAAAAGCGCCAGCTATGATCGTGTTTTGTGCTTGGGAACAAATTCCGATGTTAGTCGAAACTGGGAAAAAAGAAGGCTTTAATAATAGTTGGGCGGAAATCCCCTTACTTTAGTGAGGGGCTGGATAGCCCTAGCTTACGTCAGTAAGCTATTAATATGATATATTAATAGTTGAAAGGTGGTGAAGTAAAATGAAATCAATGAGTAAACTAGCTTATCACTTTGGGTTAAAAATGCGAATTTATCCTTCGACTAAGCAAAAGCAAATTATTCAAGTCAACTCTGATATTAGTCGCACGGTGTATAATAAGATGGTGGCGATTGACCAAGAATTATACCACTTAAAGCAAGTTAAATTGCCAATTGATACTATCCAAGCACGGATTGTTGACTTGGAGAGTCGTAAAAACGCTAGAAACATGTCTAATCACTACCAATATATGCAAGATAAACGAATTGATAGTTTGACTAAAGCTAATGCAATCCAAAACTATCAAAAGGCTTGGAAATTGTATCGGAAGGTTCATAAAGCTGGCACACCTAACTATCATAAGAAAAGTTATCGACAAAGTTATCAAACCAATTGCCAGTACGGTAAAAATAAATCCATGGATATGTTTAGTGGGTCAGTTAGATTTATTGATAAGAAGCATATCCAAATGCCCAAATTAGGTAAATTGAGAGTCAGTGGCTCATACCGTCGTATTTTAGATAAGAAAAGCGATATTAGAATCGGAACAGTAACTATCTCAAAAGATAGTGCTGATAGGTATTTTGTTTCCATGCAATTAGGGTCTGATACCCCATTCGTTAAAATCTTACCTAAAACCAATTCTCAAATCGGCATTGACCTTAATACCGAGAACTTCTTAACGACTAGTGACGGCGTAATTGTTGATAACCCACGTTATTATCGAACTATTAAGCATAAATTAGCTAAGGCTCAACGAACCTTATCACGGCGTGAATTGCGAGCTAAGAAAGAAAACCGTTCCTTACGTGATAGTAAGAATTATCAAAAACAAAGACACTTAGTAGCTAAGTTGCATGATAAAATTCGCAATCAACGAAAAAACTTCTTAAATTATCTCTCCATGGTACTTATCAATAACCACGATTTGATTGTGGCAGAGAATCTAAGAAGTAGTAATTTGTTGAAAAATCACGCTTTAGCTATGTCAATTTCTGATGTCGGTTGGCGAAGCTTTTTACAAAAATTAGAATACAAAGCTAATTTATACGGACGAATCTTTATTACCGTTAACCCAAAGAACACAACGCAAATGTGTCATACGTGCAAATTTGTAATGGGAACTGATGATACTCAAAAACTAACCCTAAAGGACCGTCAGTGGATATGCCCTCAATGTGGAGCTTTCCACATTCGTGACCACAATGCTAGTCTAAATATCTTAGACAAAGGCTTAGCTAAGTTGGCTAAATAACTCATTAAAATAGTCCGTTTGGCAACTTGCGGACTCTAATGGCGTTGGTAATTAGCGTGTCAGACTTATGATTTATCTCAGATGGATTATAAGCAGGGCTGTATCTACGCAAATTGTGATTAAAAGCCGTAAGGCTTAGCCTCACAAGCCCCTCACTTTAGTGAGGGGTAGTTGACTCATGCTTATCCATTGATTTTCATTAAAAAGTCGAGTTCGCAAGCATTAAAAGCAAACATGAAGATAGTGGGAGCTACAGAATATGCGATAGTTCTGTATCGTGATAAGTTACCTAAATTTAACAATGATGGACGAATGATCATGAATTGGTTCAATTGGGAAATTGACAATGGTTATCCAAAAATCCACCCAACGCAAAAGCCTATTCCGGTGTTGAAACGTTTGATAGAGATCTTTACTGATCCGGGCGATGTTGTTATCGATCCAACTGCTGGAAGTGGAAGCACACTAAGAGCTGCAGCGGAACTCAATCGAAGTGCTTATGGTTTTGAAGTTGAGCGAGATATGTGTAAAAAAGCAAATGAGTGCATGCTTAAGACATTTGAGATTTCTTTGGTGTGATAGTCAAATATTGGACAGGAGATGATGACTGATGATATATGAACGAGAAGGCGACGAGATAATCACAGGCGCATCAGATGTACTGTGGGATAATATAACATTTGTGGTGATTGATGACAAAATGTTGTCCGATGATGGCTATACGTATGTTAACGCTGGCCTTAACGGTGTTGAGGAGCGATGGAACGAAGAAACGATAAGTGAAATCGTTCTTAAATATGGTTGTAAGTTGCACGACAGAAAAATTGCACACAAGATTTTTGGCGATAATATCGAAGGAGCAACAATGGCAATGATACAGGCTGTAACTGCAGTTGAAACGTACTTGTATTTTATGAATGCAACGGAGGGTGACAAATGACAGGAAAGAAACGCAGTCGCAAGCGTGACAAGCGCAAACGACGTCAGAAGAAATTAGAACGAGCGAAGGAGCGTGCACAAGTTGAGAAACAGAATTAGAGAGATAAGACTTGAAAAAGGTATCAGTCAGCAAAAATTAGCTGATGAAATTGGCGTTACTAGACAAGCTATTTCATTATTTGAAAAAGGTGATAGGGATCCTAAACTTGAAACATGGATAAAGCTAGCTGATTATTTCGGTGTATCGGTCGGTTATCTGCAAGGTATCGAAGAGCAGTCTACAACTGATATTCAAAACCAGAAGCGGTGGAATGAGAGAGAACGATCGTTTTTAAAAGCTTTACGTGAGTCGTATATGCTTGATGGATCATGGGAAGATTTAGCACAGACTTTTAAACGGGAATGGCATAAACACGAGTTAGAAGAATGGAGCGTGCAGGCCAATGCTCGTGATTAAGTGGCTGATGCTGATAGCGTTCATGCTATTTATGAGCGTTATCGCATTTGCGAATGATGAAAAATGAAAAAAGTGGCTATTTTTAACAATAGGCGGTAGGTTTTAGCACCGAATAATCAAAAAAAGCGCTTTTTTGAATAATACAAATTTGGAGAGTTAACAAAATGACAGAAGAAAAAGATTTTTGGATCAACAAAGCTGAAGTATATGCCTTAAGTAATGCTGAAGGAACGGCATATAAAGTGAAGCAAGAGATGATGAACAAAAGAGGCTGGTACAAGCTGGCCAGCAATGAAGAGATCATTAAACGGGTGGTGCTAACTCCCGAAGAAGCTGAATGGTTTGATAAAAATAGAAGATTACCGTCTCTGGACCACAATATTAACCTAGAGTTTTTTAGCAGGTTGGCTGAACAGGCTACAAAATATCCAGAGATTGACCGATGGGCTTTTACAAAAAGAATTATGCGGGCTTACGTCTTAGGTAATTATGTGGTCAAAGAGAGAAAGTATTATATCAAACTGAACTTTGATGATGAGTATTTAAGGGTAGATCGTTATAATGACTCGTGGTATTGGGGAGGCGGAACACCGACGGAAATGGGACGATCACAATTTACGCAAGATGAAATCGACGAGATGCAAAAAGATCCACGAGCCAAAGGGCTTAATCTCAACGTGTTAAAGGTCGAAGTACCTGAAGATGAATTGGAGGAATGAGAAATGCTAAAAGAGTATAGAAAGACAGCAACGATCAAAGCTGAACAATTTGACGGATCGTTTGAAATGATGATGAGATATCCAATTCAGTATGCACCGTTTATTTCAGAAATTTTGCCACCTGGTTATTCTTTGAAAACGCTAGAAGGCGATATGAAGTTTGATGTAGGCGATTATATTGCTACTGGATTCGATGGTGAGCATTGGGCAATCAAGAAAGAAATTTTTGAGAAGACTTATGAATTAGTGGAGGAAGAAGAGTGATTGGGCAACGTCCTATCTTTGGTGATCAGAGGAGCAAAACACGGTGGTCCGCTTTTTTGAAAGGAGAACAAAGGTGACAGCTAAAGAAAGAATAGCTGAGTTGCTAAGTAAGTACAGCTATCCGATGTCGGTGATCGAAGATGTAATTAAACGTACAAGCGATTACTATCTATCGCATACACCAGCGGATGATAATGATCCTTACTTATGGCAACAAGTAAGATATTTGGAGAATTTTAATAATAGTTGGGCGGAAATCCCCTTACTTTAGTGAGGGGCTGGATAGCCCTAGCTTACGTCAGTAAGCTATTAATATGATATATTAATAGT
Organism: Ligilactobacillus murinus; assembly: GCF_003288115.1. Taxonomy (NCBI): domain Bacteria; kingdom Bacillati; phylum Bacillota; class Bacilli; order Lactobacillales; family Lactobacillaceae; genus Ligilactobacillus; species Ligilactobacillus murinus. The sequence continues at coordinate 349,714 of NZ_CP023565.1, forward strand.
TGAAAGGTGGTGAAGTAAAATGAAATCAATGAGTAAACTAGCTTATCACTTTGGGTTAAAAATGCGAATTTATCCTTCGACTAAGCAAAAGCAAATTATTCAAGTCAACTCTGATATTAGTCGCACGGTGTATAATAAGATGGTGGCGATTGACCAAGAATTATACCACTTAAAGCAAGTTAAATTGCCAATTGATACTATCCAAGCACGGATTGTTGACTTGGAGAGTCGTAAAAACGCTAGAAACATGTCTAATCACTACCAATATATGCAAGATAAACGAATTGATAGTTTGACTAAAGCTAATGCAATCCAAAACTATCAAAAGGCTTGGAAATTGTATCGGAAGGTTCATAAAGCTGGCACACCTAACTATCATAAGAAAAGTTATCGACAAAGTTATCAAACCAATTGCCAGTACGGTAAAAATAAATCCATGGATATGTTTAGTGGGTCAGTTAGATTTATTGATAAGAAGCATATCCAAATGCCCAAATTAGGTAAATTGAGAGTCAGTGGCTCATACCGTCGTATTTTAGATAAGAAAAGCGATATTAGAATCGGAACAGTAACTATCTCAAAAGATAGTGCTGATAGGTATTTTGTTTCCATGCAATTAGGGTCTGATACCCCATTCGTTAAAATCTTACCTAAAACCAATTCTCAAATCGGCATTGACCTTAATACCGAGAACTTCTTAACGACTAGTGACGGCGTAATTGTTGATAACCCACGTTATTATCGAACTATTAAGCATAAATTAGCTAAGGCTCAACGAACCTTATCACGGCGTGAATTGCGAGCTAAGAAAGAAAACCGTTCCTTACGTGATAGTAAGAATTATCAAAAACAAAGACACTTAGTAGCTAAGTTGCATGATAAAATTCGCAATCAACGAAAAAACTTCTTAAATTATCTCTCCATGGTACTTATCAATAACCACGATTTGATTGTGGCAGAGAATCTAAGAAGTAGTAATTTGTTGAAAAATCACGCTTTAGCTATGTCAATTTCTGATGTCGGTTGGCGAAGCTTTTTACAAAAATTAGAATACAAAGCTAATTTATACGGACGAATCTTTATTACCGTTAACCCAAAGAACACAACGCAAATGTGTCATACGTGCAAATTTGTAATGGGAACTGATGATACTCAAAAACTAACCCTAAAGGACCGTCAGTGGATATGCCCTCAATGTGGAGCTTTCCACATTCGTGACCACAATGCTAGTCTAAATATCTTAGACAAAGGCTTAGCTAAGTTGGCTAAATAACTCATTAAAATAGTCCGTTTGGCAACTTGCGGACTCTAATGGCGTTGGTAATTAGCGTGTCAGACTTATGATTTATCTCAGATGGATTATAAGCAGGGCTGTATCTACGCAAATTGTGATTAAAAGCCGTAAGGCTTAGCCTCACAAGCCCCTCACTTTAGTGAGGGGTAGTTGACAACAAGCGAGTATTGAGAGCATGACAGGCCTAAAAACTAACGAACAAGCGATAAAAGATGCGATCTATAAGCAAGTTGATGCAGGTCTAAAATCAAATATGGTGGATAAAGCTGGACATCGATGGAGTATTGAAGGTTATACCCGCACCGTGATCACCACAACTGTAAACCGTGCGCATCACGAGCTCAGAACTCAGCGTATGAAAGATTACGGACAAACATTGTGTGTAATGAGTTGGCATATGGCAAGTCGTGAAGCTTGTGCGTATATACAAGGTCACGTTGTCAATATGGTCCCACCAAATGATCCACGATATAACGCTAAATACGACAGCATCTATAATCATGGATATGGTCAACCTAGTGGAACGTTGGGCATCAACTGTCATCATAATTTTTATCCATTTTCAGAAGATACGAACACTAACAATCAGCATCCAACGGTCACACCGGAAGAAGCGATCAAGAATGCTGGATTACAGCAAAAGCAACGTCAGTATGAACGATCTATCAGAGATGCTAAGAAACGCTTACGAGTGGCAGAAGAATTGGAAGATGAAACAATGATAGCCAATTCTAAAACGCTTATTGCAAACAGGCAGAGAAAGCTTAGACAGTTGATCAAGGAAGTAAATAAAAATGATCAGATATTGGCTCGTGACTATAATCGTGAACAAATAGCTCAAAGCAATATGAGAAACGATGAAAATAGATAAAAAAACCAATATTTGGGATGTCATGGATGCTTTTTATCATAAATGGTGCATTGTTACTATGAAGAATGGCGATAAGAAGAAGTTGTATATTGTCGATGTAGATTATGAAACGTGGGGGTATGATATGATTATCTACAATCACACTGGGAGTAAATCTTACGGAGATGATGACATTCCCTTTGGCAAGATAGACTTTATTGAGTTAGCTGAATAAAGTTGCACCCACAATTCACTCGACCCGAGCAAGTCGTTAAAAGGCTTATTTTTTATGCAATCAATCTCGTGGAGCGTTCCACGAAAAATAAAAACGATAGGAGAGATTTGCATGGCATTAACAAGAGAGTTTTTAAAAGAACACGGCTTATCTGATGAACAGATCACGTCAGTAATGACCGAGCATGGTAAGACTGTTTCGGATTTTAAAAATGATGTTCAATCACTAACTAGCGAACGTGATAGCTTGAAAGAACGAGTTACCGATCGTGATAAACAACTTGAGGATCTCAAGAAGTCTGCTGGTGATAGCGAAGAACTGCAAAATCAGATCAAGCAACTTCAAGATGATAATAAGGCGGCGTCAAAGGATTACGAAGCTAAGCTTGCCAAACAGGCTAAAGAATTCAAAATCCAAAACGCTTTGAGAGATGCAAATGCAAAGAATGTCACTGCCGTTCAAGCGTTGCTAAAAGCAGATGATATTACTATCGGTGATGATGGTAAGTTGAATGGCTTTGATAATCAGCTCGAAGCGATCAAAAAAGATAATGCCTTTTTATTTGAAGATGAGAAAGCACATCAAAACGGACGGATCGTTGTTGGTGCAGGCCTTGGAAATGACAATGGCAAAGAAGCTAGCAAAGATCCAATTATTTCTAAGATTGCTGAACGCATGGCAAACGAATAGGAGGAAACAAAATGGGAATTGTATTGGATAGTAAAGATTTAGCAAAGATCGATAGTGAATTTCACGCTGACTCTAAGATTTGGCAACCTTTAACAGGTGGGGCAAAATCAATCAGTGAATCGGATTTTACAGGTGTACGTTCTGTACGTATCAATAAGATGGACGGTTTTGCAGACGCTACAGCGTATGTACGTAACGGTGACAACACACGTAAGAATGTAAACGTCACAAAAGAAACGATTGAGCTCACTAAAGAAGAATGGATCGGTTACGACTTAGATCAGCTTGATATGTCTGAAAATGGAGCATATACAGTAGCTAATGTTGTACGTGAACACACACAGCGTATCACAGTGCCACATCGTGATAAATTCATGGCTCAAAAGCTATATGATACAGCAACTGATGGTGGTAAGTTAGTAACGGATAGTATCGACAGCAAGAATGCACTAGCAGCTTATGATGATGTAGAACAATACATGACTGACAACGAAATTCCGGGCGGATGGATCATGCTTGTATCATCTGATTACTATAAAGCATTGAAGAACTCTGACGGAGTCAATAAGTCGTTTACAGTAAATCAACAATCGATCAACGGTATCGATCGCCGTGTTGCTCAATTAGATGGAGGCACACCGATTTTGACAGTACCTAAGCAACGTCTGCAAGGATTAAGTATCACAGATGACGTTAATTTCATGGCAGTTCCATTATTTGCTGTGGCACCGATCGTAAAATATAACACAATTGATGTTATCTCGCCAGAAGATGACCGCTCGGGCTATCGTTGGACGATCAAAGGCTTAAGCTACTATGACGCTGTTATTTTTGAGAACGCTAAGAAAGCTATTTATGTGGCAACACAACCAGCTAAGTCAAAATAGTTAGGTGGTGATAACCGTGTATATTAGTTTTGAAGACTACGTAAGTTTAGGGTATGACGCTGTAGATACTAATGATTTTGATAGAATTGCAAAAAAAGCTGAACGTATGATCGATAACGCAACTCGAGACTTCTATGTTATCCGTAATATTGAAGAAGATACGTTCGGTTTGCGAGCCCAAGCATTCAAGCGGGCAATCTGTGAACAAATAGATTTTATCAATGCCGGTGGCGGAACATCGTATGATATGGCTAACTCTAACTTTTCGAGTGTGTCGATCGGACGGTTATCACTTACGCCGGGAGATAAAGTATCCAATAAGGTCGTTGCTGGCTTATGTCGTGAAGCCTACACACTTTTAGCGCATTACGGTTTGTTGTATCGTGGGGTGGCATCAACATGGTAAACATTCCACGGATAAGCAAACAATTGTGTAACCAAAAAGTAGAATTTATCGAGAGCAATGTCAGTGATGAAACAGATGATTGGGGCAAACCGATCAAAACAGAGAAAGCAACACAGGTAAATAATGTGATCGTACAAGAGCAAACGATATACGCAGGCAACGGTAATAGTCGTGTCATCACGGCTAATGCAGTTGTCTTTTTGTTTGCGGGTGTAACTGATCCGATGCCAAAACTTTCAAGAGAAGATGTAGGCAATAAGATCAAATATGCCGGAAAAGAGTGGACGATCATCAATATCGTTGTCAATCAAGATCCTTTTAGTAACGGTGTTTATAGTTATGAATTGGAGGTGTTGTGATGAGTGTAACAGTTTCTTTTCATGGCGATGGATTTGATAAAAAGGGTTCATCCAGTAGGCTTGACTCAGCTTTATATCATGCAACCAATCAAGCAGCTGCTGACATGGATCAATTTGTTCCGTTCAAAAGTGGGTACTTGTCCAATACTGGTCATACGTTTAAAAATCACATCAGTTGGCAAGCTCCGTATGCAAGGGCTCAATTTTACGGTGTTATCAATGGTAGTCCAGTAGTTAATTACACACGAAATCAACACCCACTTGCTACCAAGCGATGGGATTTAAAGGCTAAGTCTTTGTACATGAATGACTGGAAGAGAGCCTTTATAGTTGGTTGGGAAAAAGGAGGACAATGATGGATCTAGAAAGTGTTTTGCAAAAAGTGATCAACAAGCTTGAACTGCCAACTGCAATCAAGCGTGGCTATATGAATGGCAAGAAAATTCCCGAATTGAGAATCTATTCTTTACCAGGATCAAATGTCATTAGCTGCGACTACGAAGGTAACAAGACTGAACAATTCAATTTTGAGATCGCTATGCGTTCCGACGATGAGGCTCTGATCAATCAGTGCCTTTTTTTAATTGCTGAATTGCTTGGCGATCATGATTTTTCTGTTGTCAGTCAAGACAATAGTTTTATTTTTAACACACTACAACTGACATCGTTCCCACACATTATTTCTGCTGATCCTGCAGGAGTAGCGGTTTATGTGCTTGATTTTCAAGTTGTAGTTGACACATTCAATAAATAATTAGGAGGTATTAACATGGCAATTACTACTACAAAAGTCGCTAACTCTGAACCTGTGAGCGACGGATTTTTACTGAACTCAACTAATCAATACTATATCGATGTTACTGGTGGTGACAATCTAGCTGATGTTACCGACGCAAAGTGGGCCCGCTTGGCAAAAGGAATCGCTAGTGTAACACCGGCTGGAAACGAAACAGCGAACAACGATGCTTACTACGACGGTGGCGCTTACGGATCTAATGACATCACTGGTAAGCGTCCGCAATGGTCTTTTTCTGGGCATCGCGTTTACGGCGATAAAGCTCAAGACTTTGTTGCAGGCAAAGAATTTGCCGTCGGTGAAGCTCTTAAGACACGTATGTTATGGATCAATTCGACTGGTGAAATGATCGTAGCACATGTAACTATCATGACGATCGTTGCAAGTGGCGGTAACGCTAACGCAAAGCAAACATTTAGTTTTGTTTTGGGGATGAACGGCGAACCTGTGATCCCAAACGGCAAACCTAAAGTTGTCGCAGGCGACGAAGATGGTTTGTTCAAACTTAGTGATCAAGTCACTGGTTCAACTGACTAATCAATAAAGCGACAGAGACGAGAGATGTGAGACGAAAATGGAGGAATTTAAAATGGCTGTAAAACAAATTAACTTAGACGCACTTATTGATAACACTACAAAAGCAGAAGTTCGTATTGCTGGCAAAGTATATCCGATCACAATCGATGACGAAATGTTTAAACGATTGACCGAATTGCAAGCTGAACTTGCGACATATTTTGCTGAATTAGGAGATATCAGTGAAGAAAAATTTGCTGAGATCGGTGCTGATGGACGTAAAGAAATCATCAGCAATATGTTTAACGAGATCAACAAGAAAATGATGTCAACATTAGATGAATTACTAGGCCAAAACGAAGGTCACCGTTTATATGAACGGTTAGGTCGAAAGACAGTTGCTTTATCTTATTTGATTGGAGAACTTCGCAAGATCTATACCGATTCAATTAAAGAAAAACAAAAGGAAGAAAAGAAGCAAAACGATCGTATGAGTCTTTATACCAAGAACAAGCGCAAAAAACGGAAGTGATATAGATGATCAGTTTGACCGAAAAATTAAACCGATCGATTGAATACCGCGGCAAGTTTTATGCGGTCAACTTAGCATTTGATAACGTGCTTAGATTCTATGAAATGCTCGACGATGAAGTACTTGACAACGATCATAAATTTTTGACAGCTTTCAAGATGTTTTTTGAAGATGATGCGCCACTTGATCCAGATTTTGTGATCACTGGAACTGACGCACTGATCAAATATATTGGTCAGCAGTCGTATGGATCGTCAGAACCTGAAAAAGATATCGCAGGAAATGAGATGGAGTCTATTAAGTACTACTCGTACACGAAAGATGCGGAAGCGATATTTGCTAGTTTCGTGCAGTGCTACAACATTAATTTAGCTCGTGAGTTGTATAAGCCAGCAAATGAGCGTTTGCACTGGGATGAGTTCAAAGCTTTGTTTAATGGCTTAAGCGAAGATACTTACATCATGCGTATTATCGATATAAGACGCAGATCGCTTGATGGGCTAGAAGGTGAAGCACTGAACTCGTTGCAAGAAGCTAAGGATCATTTTTCATTAGGACAGCAGTTCAACGTTCAAGCGCAAGAGCAACGTGCAGACGCTGCTTTTAGCGGCTTTTATAACATGGCTAAACATCAACAAGAAAGGAAGTGATTAGATGGCTGATGGTGTTGTTACGATCGATATCGATATGCCACTCGATAAGTTTAAGAGCGATATGCAGCTAGCAGAGAGCTTGTTGAAAAAACTTGGTAATGGCGCAGGTAGCGAAATGGATAGCGACTTTAAAAAAGCGTCAAGTAATGTTGTGAATGAAGCAAAAGACGTCAAAAAAGACGTTGACGCTGAACTAAAGAAGCCAACAGCTACGATCACTCCTAAAGTCGATGATAGCGATGCGCAAAAAGGCACGCAGAAGATCATCACGAGCTTGCGTAAGCTACCTAAAGAACAAAAAGTAAAGTTAGACGCAGACGCTAAAAAGGCCGGCATAGACGACTTTACGACCCTTTTAAAACGAGTTCCAAAGAAGACACGTACTGAGATCTTAGCACAAGCACAAAAAGGCGAAGTCATCGACTATGAAGCTTTGCTAAACAAGCTACCTAAAAAGATATTGACCGAAGTCCAGCTAAATGATAATGCAAGCGACAAGCTAAGAGCTATTAAGAAAGAGTCTGAAAGCACTGAAACAGGTTTTACTCGCTTAAAAACTATTGTAGCTGGTTCATTTCTTGGTGGTGCTGCTTTAATAATAGTTGGGCGGAAATCCCCTTACTTTAGTGAGGGGCTGGATAGCCCTAGCTTACGTCAGTAAGCTATTAATATGATATATTAATAGTTGAAAGGTGGTGAAGTAAAATGAAATCAATGAGTAAACTAGCTTATCACTTTGGGTTAAAAATGCGAATTTATCCTTCGACTAAGCAAAAGCAAATTATTCAAGTCAACTCTGATATTAGTCGCACGGTGTATAATAAGATGGTGGCGATTGACCAAGAATTATACCACTTAAAGCAAGTTAAATTGCCAATTGATACTATCCAAGCACGGATTGTTGACTTGGAGAGTCGTAAAAACGCTAGAAACATGTCTAATCACTACCAATATATGCAAGATAAACGAATTGATAGTTTGACTAAAGCTAATGCAATCCAAAACTATCAAAAGGCTTGGAAATTGTATCGGAAGGTTCATAAAGCTGGCACACCTAACTATCATAAGAAAAGTTATCGACAAAGTTATCAAACCAATTGCCAGTACGGTAAAAATAAATCCATGGATATGTTTAGTGGGTCAGTTAGATTTATTGATAAGAAGCATATCCAAATGCCCAAATTAGGTAAATTGAGAGTCAGTGGCTCATACCGTCGTATTTTAGATAAGAAAAGCGATATTAGAATCGGAACAGTAACTATCTCAAAAGATAGTGCTGATAGGTATTTTGTTTCCATGCAATTAGGGTCTGATACCCCATTCGTTAAAATCTTACCTAAAACCAATTCTCAAATCGGCATTGACCTTAATACCGAGAACTTCTTAACGACTAGTGACGGCGTAATTGTTGATAACCCACGTTATTATCGAACTATTAAGCATAAATTAGCTAAGGCTCAACGAACCTTATCACGGCGTGAATTGCGAGCTAAGAAAGAAAACCGTTCCTTACGTGATAGTAAGAATTATCAAAAACAAAGACACTTAGTAGCTAAGTTGCATGATAAAATTCGCAATCAACGAAAAAACTTCTTAAATTATCTCTCCATGGTACTTATCAATAACCACGATTTGATTGTGGCAGAGAATCTAAGAAGTAGTAATTTGTTGAAAAATCACGCTTTAGCTATGTCAATTTCTGATGTCGGTTGGCGAAGCTTTTTACAAAAATTAGAATACAAAGCTAATTTATACGGACGAATCTTTATTACCGTTAACCCAAAGAACACAACGCAAATGTGTCATACGTGCAAATTTGTAATGGGAACTGATGATACTCAAAAACTAACCCTAAAGGACCGTCAGTGGATATGCCCTCAATGTGGAGCTTTCCACATTCGTGACCACAATGCTAGTCTAAATATCTTAGACAAAGGCTTAGCTAAGTTGGCTAAATAACTCATTAAAATAGTCCGTTTGGCAACTTGCGGACTCTAATGGCGTTGGTAATTAGCGTGTCAGACTTATGATTTATCTCAGATGGATTATAAGCAGGGCTGTATCTACGCAAATTGTGATTAAAAGCCGTAAGGCTTAGCCTCACAAGCCCCTCACTTTAGTGAGGGGTAGTTGACATGGGATCACAATGTTAGTAGACGGTCTAAAAGATGTTGTCGTTGAAGGGGCTAACGCTTCAGATGCGATGGACAAATTTAGATCGACAATGCAACTTGGTGGCTTTGGCGAAGATGAGATCAAAAAGACATCTGATCAAGTTATGGACTATGCTAATAAGACAGTCTATGGACTAGATGACATCGCTAATACGACTGCTCAGTTAGCCGCTAACGGTATTAAGGACTATATGGGGCTGACAGAAGCGGCGGGTAACTTGAATGCTCAAGCTGGTGGTAACGCTGAGACATTTAAATCAGTTGCTCTGATGCTTACGCAAACGGCTGGTGCTGGTAAGTTGACTACTGAAAACTGGAACCAACTTGCTGATGCTATTCCGGGTGCGTCTGGCGTGCTTCAAAAAGCTATGAAAGACGCTGGCGCATATACTGGCGATTTCCGCGATGCTATGGCTAATGGTGAGATCACAGCTCAAGAGTTTAGTGATGCTTTGATGAAACTTGGCCAAACTGACGGAGCTAAAAAAGCCGCTGAGTCTACCAAAACTTTTGAAGGTGCGATCGGTAACTTACAAGCTGCAGTCGTTGACGGTATGAAAAACGTCATCGATGCGTTTGGTAAGGATCGTATTACTGGACCTATCAATGGTTTTGGCAACATTGTGCAAGATACGTTTGGCAAGATCACAAAGACGATCGAGAATAACAAGAAAGTTATTGATACGCTTGCTGGTGTCTTTTCTGGAGTTTTTGGAGCGATCGGCAACACTTTATCTATGTTTGCGACGAGTTTCAAAGTTAACGTGGCGGGTGTGTTGAATAATAAAGAGATCACTCAAAATGTCGAGAGTTTTAAAAAGAGCTTTGATCGAGTCATGGATGCGATCAAGCCTATTGAACAGGCTATTGGTGGTCTTTTAGGCGTGATCACAGGTGGGGCTTTTTCACTTGCTGTTGACCTTGTCAAAGGGTTGGCAAAAGGCTTAGGTTTAACGGGTGATGAAGCTGATAAAGCGAAAGGTAAGCTAGATTTTAGCGGTGTAGCTCGGATCTTTTCAACTGTATCGCAGGCTTTGAATACAGTTTTGAGCTTTGTTAAGCCAGTAGTAAGTGCGTTAGGAGAGATGGCGGGTGTTATTGCTAAGTCTGCTTTTTCAACATTCGCAGATGTGCTTAATGACGTTGGTAAAGCGTTAGGTGCTGCGTTTGATAAAATATCACCACTTATTCCCGCATTGAGTGATACTGATAAAAAAATGTCTGCTATTACTAAACATGAAGGAGCTCTAAAGGCTGTTGGTGTCGCGTTAGGATCAATTGCAACAGCTTTTACAGCAATTAAGGCGGCTTCTACAGTTGCGAGCGTTGTTACATCGGCAGCCTCTGCTTTTAAAGTGCTATCTGGAGCTATTGATATTGTCGGTGCTTCACTTTTGGTTTTCGGAGACTTCCTTGCAGCTAATCCAATAATTTTGATTATTGGTGCAGTAATAGCATTGGGCGTCGTAGTTTACGAAGCTTACAAGCACTTCAAACCATTCAGAGATTGGGTGAATAAAACTTGGGATGCACTCAAGAGTTTTGGATCTGGAGTTGCTAAAGTTGGCAAACAAATCTATCACGGTATTGTTGATGGATTATCCGGAGTAATATCTTGGATCAAGAAATGGATCAAAAATATCGGAAAAGTAATTGATGACATTACAAAAACTATAAAGAAGCCACTTTCAAATATTTGGAAAGAGATCCAACCAATTGTTAAGTCAGGTATGAAAGTTATCTCTGCTATCATTGATCTTGAAATGACGGTCTTAAAGAAAGGTTGGTCAACAGCTTGGGGCTTAATGTCTGGTGCTGTTAAGTTGGCTTGGAAAATAATTGAACCAATTGTAAAAATTGGTATGAAGATTATTTCTAATGCTATCAAAGTCGAAATGGAAATAATTAAAATAGCTTGGAAACTTGCTTGGAATGCTTTATCTACGACTGTTAAAGTGGTTTGGAAAGTCATGGAACCTATCGTTAAATTAGGGATGGGCATTATAAAGGGTATTATCTCTGGAACGATGAGTGTTATCAGTGGTCTTTGGAAAGGTGCATGGAACTTGATCAAGGGCGTCTTACATGGCGTTTGGGAGATAATGAAGCCAATCGTAAAAACTGCCTTAGATGTGATAGCAGACGTCATCAAGATCGTAACAAATGCGATCAAAGGCAACTGGTCTGGCGTTTGGAATGGTATTAAAAACCTATTTAGTGATATTTGGAACGGTATTAAGTCTATTGGGTCGGGAGCAATTAACGGTCTGAAAGATATCATTATCGGAGTTGCTAAAGGTATTGACAGTGCTTGGAGAGGAATTTGGGACGGCGTTGCAAAATTCTTTAGTGGGATTTGGGATGGTATGAAAAATGCTGCTAAGGCTGGATTTAATGGGATCATTGATTTTGTGAATGGTGGTATTAAAGGTATTAATGGCGTAGTTCATTTCTTCGGTGGTAAAAAACAGACCATTGATCTTATTCCACGTTTAAAAGATGGTGGTCGGATGTCACGATCAACACTAGCGTTGGTCAATGACGAAGAAAGTCCAACATATCGAGAAGCTATTTTTAGACGTGATGGATCGGTTGAATTACCACAAGAGCGTAACGTACTTACCCACTTAGAGGCTGGTGATGCTGTTATGCCAGCTAAACAAACAGCTATGTTGCTAGGGCTACCGCAGTATAAAGAAGGTTTTGGTGATTGGTTAGGAAAGGCTGCCGACTGGATCGGTGATGTCAGTGGTGATGTTGGCGAATGGCTAGCTGATAAGATAGATCAATTAGAAGATGCTCTAAAGGATCCGTTAGGTGTATTAATGGGCCTTTTCAAGAAAAGTAAGAATAGTGCTGAAGCTATTTGGCATGACATCGGAGAGGGTGCTGGTAAATATGTACCTGAACAAGCTGTTGACTGGTTTAAAGGTATTTTAGACGGATTTAAGAAGAAGTTTGATGAATCTGGAGGAAACCCGCCAGGTGAAGGTGCAAAACGTTGGGAACCATATGTTAAAAAGGCATTAGCCGCTAACGGTTTACCAACATCAGATGCTTATGTACAGGCTTGGTTACGCCAAATTCAAAGCGAATCTGGGGGGAACCCTAAAGCAGTTCAAGGTGGCTATGTCGACATTAACACGTTGACTGGTGATCTCGCAAAAGGTTTATTACAGACGATTTCAGCGACATTTAATGCACATGCTTTTCCGGGCCACAAAGATATTTTCAATGGCTACGACAATATGTTAGCTGCGATCCATTATGCTAAAGCACGTTACGGATCTGACATGTTAGCCGTAATTGGACACGGTCACGGTTATGCTAACGGCGGTCATGTATACAACAAGCAGCTTGCGTGGATCGCAGAAGATGGTGACGAATTTGTGATCAACAATCGCAAGCCAAATGCAGACAGCTTGTTAGCTAGTGCAATCAAGCAACGGGCTGAGATCAACCCGAACAGCTTTAGCGCAAAGATCGCACATATTATCGATCGCGCTAAATTTAGTGGATCAAACGGTTACGGTATGGCGCCAAGTACGAGTCAAAGCGTTGGCGCTACTCATAGCACGCAAAGCTACACGGGTACTGATTATAGTCAACAAATCGAAGCTATCAATCGAAAACTTGATATCATTGCTGATAAGCAAGTTAAGGTAGATGGTCGAAGTTTTGCAGTCGCTTATGAAAGATACGGTACTCATGAGCGAAACCAAAGAGATATTTTAGGAAAGAGAGGTATGGCGATAGATGTCAATTTCTAGTAAAACGTATGGCTTTACGTTCAACGGTAGACATTCGAGCGAGTTTGACATGCGTGTTTTGGATACAAAGCAAATAACGCTACCTCAAAAGCGGAAAAGTTTAATACAATTGCCGTATAGCTCTAAGCAAGTAGATTTGAGCAATGTATATGGCGAAAATGTGTATGATGAACGTACGATCACGTTTCCTTGCAAAATACCTTTTGGGCGTGAAGATCCATACGCACTGTATAATCGAGTGACAGAGATCACACGTTGGCTATATCAGCCAGTTGGAAAGATTTTGTTACGTGATGATGCTATGCCGAATTATGCCTTTATGGGTGAAGTTCAGACAGCACCAACGTTAGAAGAAAACTATAACTTTTCAAAGCTTACAATCACATTTCAGTGTGATGCCTATCGACTCAAAAAGCGTTTTGATGATGTCTGGGATCCATTTAGCTTTGACCTTGATGCAGCGCAAGAAACTGAGTTCGATGTCAAGGAGTTTGAAAATCTGATGTTGATCAATACAGGGGATCGCGAAGCAGAACTTACAGTTACTTGTGAAAATCCAGTAGATCTTATTTTGAATGATCAACGTTATCACTTGCGTAGTGGTGGTAATTCAAATGATGACCTGATACTACCCAAGGGTGAAAGCTTGATCACGATCATTGGCAATGGCAAAGTATCATTTGATTGGACAGAAGAGGTGATCTAATGAGCAAAGGCTATCGAGTAACGATAAGGGAAGGCTGGAATGGCCCAGAAATGTTGCTTAATTCAGATATCTACCAACGTATTAGGTTAGTATCTGCAACAGTTTCAAAGAGCGTTAGCGCCTATGATAGCTTCACGTTTACACTGGATCCCTCACATAAACTCTATGCGGTTATTAAGCCGTACAAATTCTTTGTGAAAGTAACACGCCCAGATCAAAACAAAGTTCTTTTTGAAGGTCGTGTATTAACTTATTCAGACAGTATGGATACTAGTGGTGTCATTCAAAAAACAGCTGTATGTGAAGGACTTGAGGGCTTCTTGCATGACAGCGTACAGCCTTGGCGAGAGTTTCACGATACAACGCCTAAAGACTTTCTACAAGCGCTAATCAATGAGCACAACAAGCAAGTAGAAAGCTTTAAGCAGGTACGCTTAGGTAATGTTACAGTCACTAATTCAACTGATAATGTCTATCGTTTTGTTGATGATACAAAAGATACGTATGATAATATTCAAGACAAACTAGTCAGCCGTTTAGGCGGCGAGCTTAGAGTTCGCAATGAGGCTGGAAATTTGTATCTTGACTATATGCCAAAGATTGGTGGAACGGCTACGCAGAAGATAAAGTTGGCTAAGAACTTGCTGTCATCTTCAAGAAATATCGATCCTACCGAAGTAGTAACGGTCCTTAAACCGTTGGGAGCTACACAAGAGCGTCAAACAAACGAAGAAAACAAGACTGAGGTATCAAGTCCACGTTTAACGATCGCTAGTGCTAATGGTGGTAACGAGTATCTGCGAGATGAAGAATTGATCAAAGAATTTGGGATCAGAGCTAAAGTTCAGACGTGGGATGATGTCAATACTGCTGATACTTTGTTGCAGAAGGGACGTGCTTATCTAGCTTCACAAAAAGCTATCAAATACGAGATACAACTAACATATGTTGACCTATCTTATATCAAAGATGGTGTCGCTATGTTCGATTGTGGAGATACTGTTACCGTACAGAATTCTTTGCAAGGCCTAGAAATCGATGAACGGATCGTGTCAATGTCGATAGATCTATTGCAAGTTCAAAACACAACGATAACTCTAAGTAATGATCCTCTTTCTGTAAATGCGTATAGAAATCAATCATCGCAAGCTTATGATGCTGAACGTGACGCTTTTTATAATTTGATCAGAGATCAGAAGTTGAGCACTGCAGATCTCGAAAAGGCACTTAAAAGTTCAAATGCTCAAATTAAAAGCTTACAGCAGGCTTTGCAGGAACTGGAAAACAAATTCAATGGACAGACGCCACAGCCACAACCTGCGCACATCGGGAAAATTATTGACATCTCGGAATGGCAAGGTGTTATCGACTGGAATAGCGTTGTCAGAGATGACGTAACTTTAAGCATCATCAGAGTACAAGATGGATCGTCGCATCAGGATTTGAAATACATGGAGAACTTGCAAAAATGTATCAGCGCCGGCGGTAAATATGCAGTGTATGCTTATTTCCGAGGTACATCGACATCGGACGCACAGCAAGAAGCTAGAGATTTCTTTGAGAGAACACAGCGGGTTGTTGCTAACAAGCAACAGCCTGTTTTTTATGCGATCGATGTGGAAAGCGTTGAGATGGGCGGTAATGTATCTCAAATGCGAGCCGGCATTGAAGCGTTCATGTCACAGCTCAATACTTTAGGTGTCCCAGATCATAAGATCGTGTTATATATCGCAAATCATCTGTATAGTAGTTTCAACTTGAATACTGCAAGAGCTGGTGCGATCTGGATCCCCAGCTATGGACAAAATGATGGATCTATCGTCAATAGTACGAAGCCTACACATCCTTATGATCTTTGGCAATACACAAGCAAAGGCCGTGTGTCTGGGATCATTGGCAACGTTGATATGAACACAGAACCAAGTGATAAATTCAAAGCTTATCTTAATTGAAAGGAGGTGAGAAAGTGACATATCGAGATAACACACCGATCACGCAAGAGGATCTAAAAAAGCTTCAGCGTGATATTTCGGTGGGTGATGTTGAAAAGGTCGCTCAAACAGTCGCTACTTGGCTTAGAGAAAAGATGTACGGTAAAGACGTGCGTGAGACGTTAGCGCAATGGATCATCTATACCACACGTATCGCACAGTATCTGATCAATGACGAGCAAGAATTTAAGCGAGCGATGAACGATCTAAAACTTGAGCTTATCAATCGACAAGGGCAAGTTGAAGGACGACAAACCGACTTAGAGAACCAATTTTTGCAAGTGATCGCAAATGCGACAGTCGACAGCGAAGTTATTCTAGCTCGCAATTCTAACCGCTACGGTAGCTATATAACGCTAGATAATCGATTGGAACACATTGAGCAATTGCTTGCTTCATATGTTCCTGCAGGCTTTACGATCACGTTGAAGCACAACCAAAATCGTAATCCACGAGTCAATGTTTTGTATTACGAATACGCGATTGGCACGGAAACCGGGGGCTTTGGTACTGGTCCAAGTGGATCGTTTGGCGGTACTAACTTCACTAGCGTAGCACCACAGATCGAATATCAAGATCTAAATACTGTAGTGATCCATTTGCCAACGGCATATGCAATGCGTGGGGTCGTTGAATATAAGTATGGTTACTGGTATTTGATTGACGGGTATAAAACACTGCGCTTTGATCTAGGCGAAGTCGATGATCGACGTGCTTTGGCGGGGAATGGTCAACATCAGATCTCATCTGATTCAGTTGCACCACCGCAAACAGATCAACAGCCTACAACAGTGATCGCACCAAGAAATTTACGTGCGACACGGATCAATGATGAAACGGAAAAATTAGATTGGGAAAAATAAAGGAGGGTGATAGTTTATGACTATCTCGTTAGAAGCGATCGTTACTGGTATGAATGGTGGTCCGGAGGCTATCCAACAAAATTTCAATAAGGTCAAAGCTGAGCTTGAACGTATGAACGGTAGTGTAGTAGAAATTTCAAAAGAGCAGTTTACGCCGATCAATGGTTTTAGCGTTGAACGTAATGCTTGCAAGGGTCTCATCTTCAAATTCGATAGTTTTGCGATCATCTATTTTCAAAGTTATATCGGAAATGTCACACTCAAAGGATGGACGTTTAAAGAAGCCTTAGCTATTCCAAAGTCATATTTAGACGGTTTTACGAAGTTTGCTTCTTTTGGAGTTGGCAGACGTATCTCTGACGATGCAAAACAATATGATGTTGATTTTGAACCAGATAAAGCAATTGCAGCCATCTACACCCGTGGTAGTGAATGGAATGATGGCGGAATGGATATTAAATTTGCAGGTATCTTATACAACTAGAGAGGATGTGGAAATTAGATGTTGATTTATTATTTTGATGATACTAAGCGCTTTGCATATACTGATGTGATCGCTGATGATGAAACAATCCCAACTAATGCTACAACAGTTGCGCCAGTCAATGCAGATGGTACAGGAATGTATGCACCATCGTGGAGCGGAACAGAGTGGGTGTCAATGACTAAAGAAGAATTCGACAAAGAATTTGCACAACAACAGCGCCCGGATAACGTTCCAGCAGTAACGCCTGTGGAAAAGAAAGAAGCTCAGCAAATGTTGACAGTCGCTAAACTGCAAGCAGATGTTGATGCACTGAAGAAAAGTCAGGAACAAGGTGCTGCTATCTTAGCAACATTGATGGAACAACAAGCAAATAATGCAAAGGAGGCTAACTAGTATGCTATACAGTTACGAAGTAGTGAACCGTTTTTACAAAATGGGTCTATTCACAAAAGAAGACGTTCAATTATTCGTTGAAGTAAAGTATTTTGCAAAAGAAGATTATGACAAAATGTTCCCAGAAGGTTAAGGCGGGTGATCACAAATGAAGTTTTTCATTTATCGTGGTGAAGGCTCGACTGGACAACTGCAAAAAGTTGCAGAAGTCACAGATACAACGACATACACCGCAACAAATCTAAAAGCTAAAACAACGTATCGCTTTGCTGTTTCTGCGCATAATGGGCTACGTGAAAGCGAGAAGTCTAACATTGTGACTGTTGCGACATCCGGTATCTCTGCGGTATCAGTTACATTAACGATCAATTCGACTTCGCTGGAAGTTGGCGGGATCGCTAAAGCTACTGTGACGATCAACCCAGCAAATCAAACGGATGGCGCTGTTACCTATACGTCATCGAATGCGCAAGTAGCGACGATCGATCAAAATGGGAATATTACCGCAAAAAATACTGGTACAACGGATATTAAAGCTACAATCGGTGGCGTTGAGTCTAGCTTAGTACGTATCACGGTATACGAAGCGTTAGTCAATGTCAGTGGCTTGCGTAGTTCAAATGTGACAGCTAATAGCGTGACTTTGAATTGGAGTTGATGCAAATGCAGTATCGCATTTATAAAGATGACGTCAAGATCAAAGAAACAACATCAAGACAAGTTGAGATTACAGGCCTAAAGCCCAAAACGACATACACGCTAGGTGTTTCAGCATACAACGGACTACGTGAAAGTACACGAGCTATGATCACGATGACTACACGAGGTCTAGTTATGATCGTTGATAAGGCTTTACAAGTAGATTCAGAAGTAACGTTTGAATATTTAGAATATCCGTTTGGAGTTGTACCATTCGGAACCGAACCAGCTGGGATGTTCGGTGGCGGTAATCGGCAAACGCTACAAGGCAAAGTAGTATCTGTTTCTAATGGACAAAGCCGAGTTGAGTTAAAGAATAGTTTTGATAAATTGTCGGACGAGTTAAAACTAGTCACTAATTTGCAGATACCAGGGATCAATTTAGTTGCAAATTCAAGTAACTTTAAGAATTTGAATGGTTGGACTGATACTAATACCGTTGGCCAACCGTACTTAGGTAAGCACCCATTTTGGAAGAATAATACTGAAAATATGCTTATTATTTCAAATAAAAGTACAACGAGGGAAGTAACCGTTGGTTCGGATCGTTTTAGAGTAAAGCCAAATACAATTTACACTATTAGCTTTTCTGGGTTTCATAATTATGCTTTGGCAAGCTATGATGTATACTTTTTGGCACGCATGCACACTAGCCAAGCCTCTTGGACAGAAGCTATATTACCAATTGCGAGCCAAAAGTTAAGTAATAGTGGAGTGGTAAATAAGTCGGTAAGTTTTAATACTGGAAATAACGATGAGGGATATATTCGTTTTGACAATAACGCAACCATTCAAGAAGGGGTATCTGCTGACTTGTATTTAGCAAATATCAAAGTTGAGGAAGGTTCACAAGCAACACCATGGACACCAGCAAGGAAAGATATTTACGGTACAGACCAGATCGATAATAATTACTCGGCTTTCGATAGCTACAAGGCTATTTATCTTAAATGATTTTTTGTGGTGGGCGGGTAGGAAAAGGGTGTTAAAAATGTTAAAAAATATTAGAAAGAACCGATTTTGGCTATTGAAAGCGCTGGAGACTTATTCTCTGGCGTTTTTCTTTATCGTCAAACGATCTGCAGGAGTTTTTGATTGGGATCACAGTCCGCTAGCTGCACTTGACGATCCACCGTTTATCTTTATGCTGGCAGTTGTCGGGACTATTGCGCTAGTGTTTGCTTTGTGGGACATCAAGCACTTGTATTATAAGCAAATCATGACAGCTACATTGACTTTTGTGTGGTTAGCGTTTTTCTTGTCATTTTGTGCGAATGATGCGCTTCGTGGTGTTTATCTTAGTTTTCCGGGGATTTATTCGTTTTTCGTACTAATTGGAATAGTGATAGAACTTCGTTGGGAGTGATGGTTTGTGACTGACCAAGTGTGGGTCGCTGTGATTAGTACGCTTGGTTCTATAATTGTGGCTTACATCACAGCATCTGCTAATAGCAGAAAAGCTGATAAGGAAGATGATATCAGCGAATTAGAGAAGCTTAGAGAAGAAAATGCTAAGCTCAGATCGAAATTGAAAAATAGGGGGAACAAGAAAAAATGGAAATAAATGAATTAGTTGTTACGGTACTCGCAACTGTCTTAACTGCAGTTATCAGCTACTGCGGTCACTTGTTAGCTAAGAATAGTCAAGTGCTAACTGTTTTGCGTGCTATCGAACCTTTGGCAAAAGACGCTGTGATCGCAGCGCAAAAGCTTGGGGTAACTGAGTATTTAACGGGCGTGGCTAAGAAAAAACACGCAGTGCAGACTGTTGTTCAGGCGCTTTCTGACGCAGGGTTCACGATTACAGATGAGCAAGTGATCAAGAATGCAGTAGAAAAAGCGTATGTCGAGCAAAAAGAGTTACTTGCTCAATACCCGCAAAAAAAAGGAGGACTAGATTGATGAAAAAGAAGATTTTAGGAGTTGTCGCAACGGCAGCTCTTTTTTTATCGCTTGCAACGCCAATGACGGCACAAGCTGCTAAAGGCGATCATGGTGTCGACTGGGCCAAATATCAAGGTGCAAATGGTATCTTTGGTTATCCACACGATAAGTTTGCGATCGCTCAAGTCGGTGGTTATTACAATGGTTATTTTGCTGATCAGTGGACCTATCCGACACAAGTACAATATGCGATCGCACAAGGTAAACGAGCGCACACATATATCTATGCACGTTTTAGTAATAAGTGGGAAGCAGACCAAATGCTAAACCACTATTTGCCAAAGGTTCAGACGCCTAAGAAGTCCATTGTAGCTTTGGACGTTGAAGATGGTACACCGAACACCGAAGCAGTGCTGTACGCTTTAGATCGTGTTGAGAAGGCTGGTTATACGGCTGTTTTGTACGGTTACAAGAGTTTCTTACTCAATCATGTTGACTTAGCACGGATCGCACGACAATATCCACTCTGGTTAGGTGAGTACCCAGATTATAATGTTACACCAGAACCGAACTACAACTATTTCCCAAGCTTTGACAATATCGGTATCTTTCAGTTCACTAGTACGTACATTGCTGGTGGATTAGATGGTAATATCGATCTAACCGGATTGTCTGATGTTGGTTACAAAGGTGGTAATGTTGAAAAGCCAGTGACAAAGCCTGATGCAGTCAAGCAAGGGATCATCGCAGATAACACACCGAAGAAGAATATCACAACTGGTTACACAGTCAAAGTCAACTTCAGCGCTAAAAACTGGGCTAGTGGCGAAACAATCCCACAGTGGGTAAAAGGTCGTGACTATCCAGTAATTCAAACAAGTGGCAACAAAGTTTTGCTTGGGGGAATTATGTCATGGATCGATCGTTCTAACGTTGAGATCCTATCGACAGCTAAGCAAAACAACGCTCAAGCTACAACAAGTACGTACACAGTACAATCTGGTGATAGCTTGAGTGCGATCGCAACACGTTTTGGTACAACGGTCAGCGCATTACAGAGTGCTAACAACATTCGAAACGTAAACTTGATCTACCCGGGTCAAGTATTGCGAGTAAACGGCCAAGCTACAATCATGAGCGTATATACAGTACGATCCGGTGATAATCTAAGCACGATCGCTAGTCGTCTAGGCACAACAGTATCACACTTGCAAAGTGTGAACGGGATCAGAAATGCAAATATTATCTATCCCGGGCAAAATTTACGCTACTAGGTGATCGCTATGCGAAAAGTAGCGATAAACAATAGTCTGCAAAAAGCTCGTGATACAAGTCGTGTTTATGAGCTTTTGTTGTTTGACGACGACAAGCAGACTATCGTGTCAGAAAACGATAAGATCACCGTAAAAATCGGTAATAGGACAGGCTTTTTGCTCGACATCGAACCTGGTGTTGCAAATGGTGCGATCACAGTAGACAGCGAAAGATTTGCTGATCTACCTGCGGATGACTATCGACTTGAGATTTGGATGAAGCGCGACAATAAGCTCTATATTTATCCGGACGAGAAGCAGATCACATTGCGATTATCTAGCACGCTCAATGACATCACAGGTACAACGCTAAGCACGATCACGATCGAACAACTTAGAAAAGCGATCGCTGAAAGTGGTGGTGCTGGTGTACCTGTTGTTGGTCCGAAAGGCGATAAAGGCGACCAGGGACCACAAGGTGAAACTGGTCCCAAAGGAGATCCTGGACCAGCCGGTCAAGATGGCAAGTCTGCCTACCGAGTTTGGCTTGATTTAGGCAACGCAGGATCAGAGCAAGACTTTATCGACAGTTTGAAACCTAAGTCTGAGACTGGAGTCAGATGTGCGCCAACTTCATGGACACTCGATCGCACTACTAAGCCTTGGACCATTTGGCTAGACAATGGTTGTGGTCTGCAATTCCCAGAATACGAAACAACTGGAACCGTTTATGGGTACGGTTTTGCAGAAAATTTAACAACGACTGATTTCGATAGCTGGCCACTAATTCCAAATGTAATTCGAGCGTCAAGAGGGGCGATCACAGTCGAAAAGTTCAGAAGCAAGAGTGGTGTTTTCGATTACTGGTCGCCAACAACGAAAGTGATCGCATCACTACAAGATGCAAGTAAATATGACTGGACCAACGCTTTTGGCGATGAAGGAACTAATGCGGAATCGTTTGGGCGAAAACCAGTTTTTGCTAGAGTTATGTTCGAGCTCGGCATCTGGTCCGAGGCTGATATTTTGAGCTTAGGAGCTAAAAAGAAAGGATAATTCAATGGAAGAATCGAAAATTTATTACGCATTTGATCCAGTGACGAAAGAATTTGCTGGAGAAGTGATGTTAAAAAATAAGACAGAAAACATGACTGAATCACCACCAGTCCGAGAATTTAACGGAAAGACATATCATCTCGATAATCCCGTCTGGGACGGCGAAAAATGGGTAGGCAAGAATAAGGAACTAGATGTCTTAGATGCTATTAAAGATCTATCTATTCAAGTAGCGCAAAATACAGCGGTTCTTGAAACCGTAACAGGAGGTGATCACGAAAATGTATAACGTATGTAAGTCGCTTCATAAATTAGGCTTGTCAATCAAGCGCTTTGTTAAGATGGGCTCTATCACAGCTGAGCAGTATGAAGAGATCACAGGTGAGAAATATGAATAGCTAGACTAAGCGTCACACTCGAAAAAGTATCAGGTGTGGCGCTTTTTTTGTTGCAAAAAAAATTACCCCCCAACATAAAGTTGGAAGGTAAGACTGTTGCGAGTAACCAGCTCGCTATCAAGGTATGAAACCTTGCTATCAACATCTTCATAATAAGATAGTTATTTATTTATGTCAAGATATTTTGTATACTAATGTGGTACGTGAAATCTAACCAATTTCAATTAGTACACAAGGTGGTGAAGTACCTTGCTATCAACATTTTTAAGCTTGATCTTGGCTATCCTAGTCAATTTAGTATCAAGCATTATCTATGATTGGTTGAAAAACCATCTATAGATAACATGGCCCTGGTCGCTTCGGTGATCAGGGTATTTTTTTATAAAAATAGCACCTCGTAAAAAATACAAGGTGCTAGCTTACACGAGACAACAACTGGACAACAAAATATAAATTCATATCATTTTTTAACTGATTGTTGTCTTTGAAAACGTTGATTTAACACAATTAACTGTTTTTAACTGCATATTAAGATGCATCACCTGGGAGTCGAACCCAGATTACAAGAACCGGAATCTTGCGTGCGATCCATTACACTAGCGATGCGTACTTTATTATATTAAAATATATTTGATATGATTACAAGTATAAATTTGCAAAAAGGATAAAAAAATGAAACTTAGACAAGATGCAACATTACAACAAAAGCAACAAGGTAAGCTGATCATGACGCAAAAAATGCAACAATCGATCCAAATGCTCAAATTTAATGCTAGCGAACTTCAAGACTATCTCTCACAGATCGAATTGGATAACCCTTTTGTAGCTGTTTCATTTAATGGAAGTTCAAGCGGACAGCCATTGCCAGATTTTGTGACACCGCCAAGCAAAACTAGCTCGCTTTTTGATTATTTACTCGATCAAGTCAATCTAACAATGCGAAAAACTGTTTTGCGTGATTGGGTCGTCTACTTTGTCCAAAATTTAGATCAAAATGGATATCTAAAACTAGATACAAAAAAACTGGTCCGTGATAAAAAGATCGACCAAACAACACTTGATGATGCCTTGACCCTTTTGTGGCGCTTAGATCCTCCAGGAGTTGGTGCGCGTGATCTGCAAGAGTGTTTATTACTTCAGATCGAAAGTGAGCGGGGGCGCGATGATCTAGCTTATTGCGTGATCGCTGAGCATTTTGAACTCTTTACGCAAAGTAAATGGGAACAGATCGCTGAAAAAATGGCGATCGATCTAAAGCAGATGCAGGCGTTGATCGATTATCTAAAGACGTTGTCAGCTGCACCAGGTAAGGCTTACGATCAAAGTGAAACTGCCTATATCGCGCCAGATCTGATCGTTAAAAATATTAATGGTACCCTCCAAGCAGAATCAACTACTTTAGTCAAGCCACGGATCATTTTCCGCAAAAGTTATTATGAAAGTTTAGTTGGTGAGCTCGATCAAAGCGTGTCTGACTATTTAAAAGAAAAAAAGAAGCAATATCAAACCTTAGTAGCCGAGTTGGCTCAAAGGCAAAGTACGATCGAGCGAGTTGGAGCCGAGATCTTAGCGCGTCAGCCAGAATTTTTTACGGCCTTAGATCATCCATTAAAACCGATGCTATTGCGTGATGTAGCCCAAAAATTACAGTTACACGAATCAACAGTCAGTCGGGCAGTGAATGGTAAATATTTGCAGACTGACTTTGGGATCTTTGAATTGCGGAGTTTCTTTTCCAAAGCGATCAATACTGATCAAGCTGGCAATGAAACTAGTGTTGATGAAGTATATAAAAAAATCCAGGCTTATATTGAAGCTGAAGATAAACATAAACCACTTTCAGATCAAAAATTAGTAGAGCAGTTACAAAGTGATGGACTGAAAGTGTCCCGTAGAACAGTTGCCAAGTATCGTGAAAAATTAAATATCGCTTCTTCAAGTAAACGAAAAAGATTTTAAGTGACCAAACCAAATATTTTCTAAAAAACATGATTGTTCCTTGATTTACGGGCGATAAGGGTATGTTTTGAAGTTAAAGTTCGTTAATTTATAAACGATCACACTTGTAAACTGCTAAAACTTCGGATAGTCGGTAGTGTGGCTAAGTGACTTTCGTTTTTTTTATTGAATTTTCGCGCTCAATACCTTGCAAAAGGGAAATATTGTTGTTATAATTTCATTGTGCTTAGGAGAGTGGGTCATCACGGTAGGATAATTTGTGATGATTTACTTAAGTGATCAGCTCAGCAATGAGTTGTCCAACCTCTGGACGTTTCATGTCCCACAGAAAGGGAGACGAAGATTATGCACCAAGAGATCGAGTGGATCGAGCGGATCGTTCCAGATGTGATCGATACCTTAAGTCAAAGATACGCAGTGCTAAAGCAGATTGCAGCATTTGGACCAATAGGTAGACGTTCATTAGCCGAAGCCTTGGGCATGAGCGAACGGATCCTACGGAGTGAGGCAGATTGCCTAAAACGACAAGAACTCGTCGCAGCAACTAAGTCTGGGATGGTCTTGACAGATAAGGGTAAAGAAGTTATTCAGGGGTTAGCAAGTTTTATCGATCAATTATTAGATCTTAAGCAATTGGAATTGCGTTTGAGTCAAAAGCTTGGGATCGAGAACTGTTTGGTCGTTGCTGGTGACAGCGATGATCAGTTACAGGTAGTTGATGAGATGGGAAAACTTGTTACCAACACATTAAAGACGTTATTGCCCCATGGTCGTAATATTATAGCGGCTATGGGTGGGACGACAATGGCACAGATCGCTGCCTGTTTGACTCCTGATATTGGTCTTCAACGTGAGCTTCTCTTTGTGCCTGCACGAGGAGGACTAGGTGAACGGATGGAGATCCAGGCAAATAACGTGTGTGCTCGGATGGCTCGACGGACTGGTGGGAAAAGCCGTTCGCTCTATGTGCCCGAGCAAGTAAGCGAGAGTACGTATCGTCCATTGTTAAAAGAACCTGCTGTTCAAGAGGTCGTCAATTTGATCGGCCAAAGTAATGCTGTGATCCACAGCATCGGAACAGCAATGCATATGGCACATCGACGTTCGATGGCGCCAGAAGTGATCGCAATGCTAAATAAGAAAAAAGCGGTCGGTGAAGCATTTGGTTACTTTTTTGATGAAAAAGGGCAGATCGTGTATCGGATCTCACGTATCGGGATCCAGTTAGAAGACCTCGCTTCTATGGAATGTGTAATTGCCGTCGCTGGTGGCACTTCAAAAGCTAAAGCGATCGTCTCTTACATGAAACACGCTCCTAAACAAACATGTCTGATCACAGACGAAGGAGCAGCAAAAGCGATTTTAAAAGAGTAGTGTTTTGAACATTACTTTTTAAAATAAATTTTTATTTCCTAAAGGAGGAAATTGTAGTATGACTACTAAAGTAGGTATTAATGGTTTTGGTCGTATCGGCCGTTTAGCATTCCGTCGTATTGCTGAAACATCAAAAGACTTGGAAATCGTTGCTATCAACGACTTGACATCTCCAGCAATGTTGGCTCACTTGTTGAAATATGATACAGCTCATGGTCAATTTGAAGGTGAAGTTTCCGCAACAGAAAACGCACTTATCGTTAATGGTAAGGAAATTCCTGTTTACGCAGAAGCAGATGCACGCAACATTCCTTGGGTTAAAAACGATGGTGTAGAATTGGTTCTTGAATCAACAGGTTTCTATACATCTCCAGAAAAGGCACAAGCACACGTAGAAGCAGGTGCTAAGAAAGTTCTTGTTTCAGCTCCAGCTGGCAAGATGAAGACGATCGTTTACGGTGTTAACGATGATACATTGACACCAGAAGACCAAATCGTTTCTGCTGCTTCATGTACAACAAACTGCTTGGCACCACTTGCTAAAGCTGTTAACGATGCATTTGGCATCAAAGCTGGTACAATGACAACGATCCACGCTTACACAGCTACACAAAAATTACAAGATGGTCCAGATCGCGGTGGTAACGTACGTAACGCACGTGCTGCAGCTCAAAACACAATTCCTCACTCAACAGGTGCTGCTAAAGCTATCGGCTTAGTTGTTCCAGAATTGAACGGCAAGTTAGACGGTCATGCACAACGTGTTCCTGTTATCACAGGTTCATTAACAGAATTAGTTGCAACTCTTGACAAAGAAGTTACAGCTGAAGAAGTTAACGAAGCAGTTAAGAAAGTTACAGAAAACAACCCATCATTTGGTTACAATGCTGACGGTATCGTTTCTTCAGATATCATCGGTACATCATTTGGTTCAATCTTCGACCCAACACAAACACAAGTTGTTGGTGAAGGCGATGCACAAGTTGTTAAGACTGTTGCATGGTACGACAACGAAGCTGGCTTTACAGCACAAATGATCCGTACATTAGAAAAATTTGCAAGCATGCTTTAAGATTTAGCTAAACGCTAATTTTAACTTGTTATGCAGGTTATGAGGCGGGGGGAGGCAGACTCCTCCCGCCTTTTATTTTTAACAAATCATGGAGGCTTACTTATGTCTAAACTTATTGTTTCAGATTTAAAAGATCTTAAAGGTAAAAAAGTATTAGTTCGTGTTGACTTTAATGTTCCTATCAAAGACGGCGTTATCGGTGATGATAACCGTATGGTAGCTGCATTGCCAACTATCAAATACATCACAGATCAAGGTGGCAAGGCTATTTTGTTCTCACACCTTGGCCGTATCAAGACTGAAGAAGACAAAGAAAAGTTGTCTTTACGTCCAGTTGCAGAACACTTAGCTGATCTTTTGAACAAGAAAGTTACTTTTGTACCAGCTACACGTGGTGAACAATTAGAAAAAGCTATTGCTGAAATGGAAGATGGCGATGTTTTAGTTGTTGAAAATACACGTTTTGAAGACTTAGACGGTAAGAAAGAATCTGGCAACGATCCAGAACTTGGCAAGTACTGGGCATCACTTGGCGATGTATTCGTTAATGATGCATTTGGTACAGCACACCGTTCCCATGCTTCTAACGTTGGTATCGCAAGCAACATGAAACAAGCAGCAGCTGGTTTCTTATTAGAAAAAGAGATCAAGTTCTTAGGTGAAGCTGTTGACAACCCAGTACATCCATTTGTTGCTATCTTAGGTGGTGCTAAGGTTTCTGATAAGATCGGTGTTATCGAACACTTACTTGATAAAGCTGACAAGATCATCGTTGGTGGTGGTATGACATACACATTCTACGCTGCTAAAGGTATCAAGATCGGTAACTCCTTAGTTGAAGAAGATAAGATCGAATTGGCTAAAGAATTGCTTGAAAAAGCTGGCGACAAGATCGTCTTACCAGTTGATAACGTATGTGCACCTGAATTCAACAATGATGCACCTGCAGAAGTATTTGAAGGCGATATTCCTGATGGCTATATGGCACTTGATATCGGACCAAAATCTGTTGAATTGTTCAAGAGCGTTTTAAAAGATGCTAAGACAGTTGTTTGGAACGGACCTATGGGTGTATTTGAAATGCCTAACTTTGCTAAGGGTACACTTGGCGTTGGTGAGTTCTTAGGCACATTGACAGATGCAACTACGATCGTTGGTGGTGGTGACTCAACTGCTGCTGTTAAGAAATTAGGTATCGCAGACAAGTTGACACACATTTCTACTGGTGGTGGTGCATCTCTTGAATATCTTGAAGGTAAGACACTTCCTGGGATTGCTGCCGTTTCTGACAAGTAATAACCATTGATCAATTGCTGACAGGGGTAATGTTTTTGCCCCTGCCAGTTTGTTTAAACAATTTTCTTTGAAAGGATGATTTTCGTGCGTACACCAATTATTGCAGGTAACTGGAAAATGAACATGAATCCAGAACAAACTGCTGAATTTGTAAAAGCCGTTAAAGATAAATTACCAAAGGCAACAGAAGTAGAATCTGTTATTGCCGCTCCAGCTGTTGATCTTCCAGCATTGCTAGAAAATGCTAAAGGTTCAGAATTAAAAGTAGCTGCTGAAAACTGCTACTTTGAAGATGAAGGTGCCTTTACAGGTGAAACTTCACCTAAAGTTTTAAAAGAAATGGGCGTTGACTATGTGATCATCGGTCACTCCGAACGTCGCGACTACTTCCATGAAACAGACGAAGACATCAATAAAAAAGCCCATGCTATCTTTAACAATGGCATGACACCTATCGTTTGCTGTGGTGAATCTTTAGAAACTCGTGAAGCTGGCAAGGCTGAAGAATGGGTCGAAGCACAAGTTAAGGCTGCGCTTAAAGACTTAACAGCAGAACAAGTTTCAAACCTTGTGATCGCCTATGAACCTATCTGGGCTATCGGTACAGGTAAGACAGCTACATCTGACCAAGCAGAAGAGATCTGTGCAGTTGTAAGAAAGACTGTTGCTGACTTATACGACCAAGGCGTTGCTGATAAAGTTCGCATCCAATACGGTGGTTCTGTAAAACCAGCTAACGTTAAAGAATTAATGGCTAAGCCAAACATCGATGGTGGCTTAGTTGGTGGGGCTTCATTAGTTCCTGAATCATATCTAGAATTGGTTAATTTTAACGACTAGATTAATTTTTGCTTGAACCTTCATGAAATGGATTGAAAGTTTAGGCCAAAACCATTAAAATAATTGATGAGGACAATATTTCTCAAAGTCAATCAAACTAAAAGGAGAGTAATATTTTATGTCTGCAATTACAGAAATTTATGCTCGCGAAGTCTTAGACTCACGCGGCAACCCAACAGTTGAAGCTGAAGTTTACACAGAAGATGGCGGTTTTGGTCGCGGTATCGTGCCTTCCGGTGCTTCTACAGGTGAACACGAAGCTGTTGAATTGCGTGACGGCGACAAGTCACGTTACATGGGCAAAGGTGTTACAAAAGCTGTTGCTAATGTAAATGACATTATCGCAAAAGAAATCGTTGGCTACGAAGTAACAGACCAAATCGCTATTGACAAAGCTATGATCGCTTTGGATGGTACACCAAACAAAGGTAAACTTGGTGCTAACGCTATCTTGGCTGTTTCCATCGCTGTTGCTCGTGCAGCTGCTGATGAATTACAAGTGCCATTGTACAACTACATGGGTGGTACAAATGCACACGTATTGCCAACACCAATGATGAACGTTATCAACGGTGGGGCACACTCAGATAACAAGGTTGACTTCCAAGAATTCATGATCATGCCTGTTGGTGCTTCTTCTATCAAGGAAGCTGTTCGTATGGGTTCTGAAACATTCCACAACTTGCAAAAACTTCTTGCAGCTGATGGCAAAGTAACTTCTGTTGGTGATGAAGGTGGTTTTGCACCTGACTTCGCAAACAACGAAGAACCATTACAATACTTGATCAAAGCTATCGAAGCAGCTGGTTACAAGCCAGGTAAAGATATCTCTATCGCTATCGACGTTGCTTCTTCTGAACTTTGGGATGGTGAAACTGGCAAGTACAAACTTCGCTGGTCAACAGGTGAAGAATTCACAACAGCTGAATTCATCAAATATCTTGAAGGTTTAGTTGCTAAATACCCAATCATCTCGATCGAAGATCCTATCGATGAAAACAACTGGGATGACTGGAAAGAAATCACAGCTGAACTTGGCAAGAAGGTTCAATTGGTTGGTGACGACTTCTTCGTTACAAATACACAATACTTAGCTAAGGGTATCCGTATGGGTTGTGCAAACTCCATCTTGATCAAAGTTAACCAAATCGGTACTTTGACAGAAACTTTCGAAGCTATTGAAATGGCTAAGGAAGCTGGTTACACAGCTATCGTTTCCCACCGTTCTGGTGAAACAGAAGATACAACAATCGCTGACTTAGTCGTTGCTACAAACGCTGGCCAAATCAAGACAGGTTCAATGAGCCGTACAGACCGTATCGCTAAGTACAACCAATTAATGCGTATCGAAGATCAATTGACAAGTGGTGTTGCTCAATACAAGGGTATCAATTCTTTCTACAACTTGAGTGAACAAGCACGTCAAGCAATCGAAGAAAAGTAATTAGTTGATTGACTTAACAATCTAGTAGTATAGCTACTACAAAAAGAGACCTGTTATAGGTCTCTTTTTGTTTTTACATAATTTTTATAAGGGGTATTGTCGCTAAGACAATAATAGAAAAAATGAAAAAAATTCAGGAATTTAGATTTAAAAATTTAAATTATATTCGTTTTCGTTTTATCATGCATGGTGCCTTTGTCGGGGTAGTCGCTGGTTTTGTTGTCAGTTTCTTTCGCTTGGTGATCGAAAAGTTACTTACAGTGATGCAGACACTTTATCCAAAACTACTAGAAACACCGCTACTTTGGCCACTTGTGATCGGATATTTAATGTTGGTCTTATTGGTAAATGCACATTTTTTGGCTAAAGAGCCTAATATCAGTGGTTCTGGGATCCCACAAGTTGAAGGTCAGTTAGCTGGTCTACTAGAAGTGAAATGGTGGTCAGTTCTATGGCGAAAATGGATCGGTGGGGTCTTGGCGATCGGTTCAGGTTTGTTTTTAGGACGTGAAGGCCCTTCGATCCAATTAGGAGCAATGGTAGGGCAAGGAGTTGCTAAAGGCCTACACTTGCCTAAGACAAAAGAACGTTGTTTATTAGCTGGTGGAGCAGCGGCAGGTTTAGCAGCCGCATTTAATGCTCCGATCGCAGCTTCATTGTTTGTAGTTGAGGAGATCTATCATAATTTTTCACCTTTTGTGTGGACGACTTCCTTAGCAGCTGCGGTTACGGCTAATTTTGTTTCGTTGAGTTTTTTTGGATCACGACCGGTCTTATATCTACCACATGATCAGAGTTTTCCTCCAAAAAGTTATGGCTTATTGGTTATTTTAGGGGTCATCTTAGGCCTTTTAGGTCTGCTGTACGAATTTTTGACACTAAATAGTAGCTATTTATATCAAAAAATAAAGTGTTTAACACCACGCTTTTATAGTCTGATCCCCCTAAGTATAGTCGTATTTATCGGAATGTTTTGGCCTAAAGTTTTAGGTGGGGGCAATAAATTGATCACGAGTCTACCAGTGTTACATTTATCTTTACTGGGATTATTAGGATTATTTGTACTACGATTAGTTTTTTCTACGCTTTCCTATGGTTCGAGTTTACCCGGTGGGATATTTTTACCGATCTTGACATTAGGTGCACTTTTGGGAGCGATCTATTGGAAAATTTTAGCTGATATCGGTTTGTTGACTCCAGCACTTTTGACTAATTGTATCGTTTATGCGATGGCAGGGTATTTTGCAGGAATAAGTAAGGCACCTTTTACTGCGATCTTATTGGTCACCGAGATGGTCGGATCGCTCGAACATCTTATGCCGTTAGCATTGGTTACTTTAAGTGCTTATGCCGTATGTGATATTTTACATGGACGGCCTATTTATGAAGCAATGCTGGACAATCTGGCCGCACATACCGCTAAAGTTTCGCTCTTATCGACTGAACAACATGAACAATTCGAATTTCCGATCTTTGTAGGATCCAATTTACAGGATAGAATGATAAAAGATATCAAATGGCCTAAAGAATGTCTGCTATTAGTGATCAGAAGAGGGGAAAAAGAGATCTTACCACATGGTGAAACAGTGCTTAAAGCAGGCGACACTTTGGTTCTTTTGACCACACCTAAAGATCGGCGCTCAGTTCAATTAAATTTGAATAAATTGTCCAAGCTACCACCGGATTAAGGATAATTGTCACTGGAAAAATTTTAGTAAGTATGCTAAATTATAATAGATATAGTTTACCATAGCGGGTAAGGAGGTAAATTTGGATTGTACAATATACTTTTAACACTTTTATTGATCGTGTCAGTGTTGATCATTATTGCTGTTTTAATGCAACCAGCTAAGACCGATAATGCATCTTCAGCTTTATCTGGAGGAGCTACCGAATTATTTAGTAAGCAAAAGCCACGTGGATTTGAAGCGTTTATGCAAAAGGTCACTGCCTTTTTAGGGGTCGTGTTCTTTGCGTTATCTTTAGCTTTAGTATACATCTCGGCACACTAGCTTTATATTTAAAGCCTCCTGCATAATGATCACAGGGGGCTTTTTTAGAGTAAAGCAATAACAGTGAAGATCAAGTATTTCGAAATGATGAGGATTTAAATGGAAAAAGAAAAGATAAAAGAAGCATTAATAGGTTACTTTGAAGCAGAACCTGAAGAGAAATTTACTGTTCAAGAGCTAGCCGACAAGTTAAAAATGAATAAGGCTGGGCAATTTAATTTTGTCGTTCAAGCTGTAGCTCAACTTGAACATGATAAAGTCATTACTTTGGATGATGAAGGCAATTTTAGTCTTGTTCGGCATGAAAGCGCCCCTAAATTTCCGGGGATCTTTCATGCAAATGACCGAGGTTTTGGTTTTGTGACGGTCGATCCTGAAGAACCAGACTATTTTATCAATCCAACACAGACTCTTTCAGCATTAAATGGTGATGAGGTCGAAGTTGAAATGATCGCAGCAGGTGATCCAACGATCGGTAAAAGACCTGAAGGAAAGATCACTAAGATCATTCAACGGAATTTGACACAAGTCGTGGGTGAATTTAAACCTTTGGAAGGTGAAAATCTACCTAATGGGATCATTGGGAGCGTTCATCTACGTGATAAGAAACTTTCAAATTATCGTTTTTTAGTTGAAGATACTGGTCTACATCCAGTTGCTGGTGAGATCGTATTAGCTGATATTACGACTTATCCAAGTCCTGAACTTCCAGGGATCATTAAGGGGATCGCAACTAAAGTGATCGGAAATGTCAATGATCCAGGGATCGATATCTTACAGATCGTATATCAACATGATATTCCACACCAATTTCCAGAAGATGTGATGCAACAAGTGGCTAAGATCCCTGATCATGTGACTCCAGAACAAAAGATCGGACGTCGTGATCTAACAAGTGAACCAATGGTAACGATCGATAGTATCGAATCAAAAGACCTAGATGATGCTGTTAGTGTCCGAAAATTAGCCAACGGCAACTACCATTTAGGAGTCCATATTGCTGATGTATCTCATTATGTGACGCCTAATACCCCATTAGACCGAGAAGCTTTTGAGCGTGGGACATCAGTCTATTTGACGGATCGTGTGATCCCAATGATCCCAGCTAAATTATCTA
This sequence comes from Ligilactobacillus murinus, assembly GCF_003288115.1. Lineage (NCBI taxonomy): Bacteria > Bacillati > Bacillota > Bacilli > Lactobacillales > Lactobacillaceae > Ligilactobacillus > Ligilactobacillus murinus. The sequence continues at coordinate 383,720 of NZ_CP023565.1, forward strand.
ATGGGATCTGTTCATTGAATCCCCAAGTTGAACGATTAGCTTTGACTTGTGAGATGCAGATCGATCCGCAAGGTGAAGTAGTTTCACACGAGATCTTTCCAAGTGTGATCAAAACGACGGAACGGATGACTTATAAAGCGATCAATAAGATCTTGGAATCAGATGATCAAAAAGAAAAAGAACGGTATCATGACCTAGTGCCGATGTTTGAAGAAATGGCAGAACTACACAAGATCCTTTTAAAAATGCGCAAGCGTCGTGGTGCGATCGAATTTGAAGATACCGAAGCTAAGATCATTGTAGATGAAAAAGGGCATGCGATCGACATTCAATTACGTGAACGTGGTACAAGTGAGCGTATGGTCGAATCATTTATGTTAGCGGCAAATGAAACAGTGGCAGCACACTATAAGAATTTACATGTTCCGTTTATTTATCGGATCCATGAAACACCAAAAGAAGAAAAGATCAAGTCATTTTTTGAGATGTTATCTGGTTTAGGTGTCGAAGTAACTGGGAAAGTGACCGACATCAAACCTAAAATGTTACAAAAGATCTTAAAAAAAGTTGCTGGTAAACCTGAAGAACCTATGGTTTCAGTGATGTTGCTCCGTTCGATGCAACAAGCCAAATATTCACCAGAACCTTTGGGACATTTTGGTTTAGCTGCTAAAGATTATACTCATTTTACTTCTCCGATCAGACGTTACCCTGACTTAATGGCTCATCGAATGATCCATTATTACGCTGAAAATGGGCTTGGTGAAGCTAGTCAAGCTAAATTCCAAGCAGAATTACCAGAAGTTAGCCAACACAGTTCACAAGCTGAACGGCGAGCGATCGATGCTGAGCGTGATACTGATGCAATGAAAAAAGCTGAATATATGGCTGATCATGTCGGTGAAGAATTTGATGCAGTTGTAAGCTCAGTGACTAAATTTGGGATGTTCGTTGAACTACCAAATACGGTCGAAGGCTTGATCCACATCAGTGAGATCAACGATGATTACTATGTTTTTGTTGAAAAGCAAATGGCTTTAGTCGGGCGCAAGACAAAGCAGACTTATCGTATTGGACAACCGATCCGCGTGAAGTTAGTCAATGTCAATGCCGAACAAAAAGAGATCGATTTTAAACTTTTGAGTTTAGGTGAGGCACCAAAAACTGATCTACTAGAAGGTGTTGAATTACCTGAAATGCCACCAAGAAAGAAATTTGATCGTAAAAATGGTGATAAACGTGGTAAGCGTCCCTTCAAACGACAAAATAACAATAACCGTCGTGACTATAAACGTGATAAACCTCGTTTGGGTGACCGAAATGGTGGAGGACGTAAACCATTTTATAAAAAACGGCGTGAACAAAAGAAGTAACGTCAAAAAAGGAATGAGATAAATGGTAAAAAAAGCGCAACATGAACGTCCCTTAGCGCAAAATCGTAAAGCAAGCCATGATTACTATATCTTAGATACGATCGAAGCAGGGATCGCTTTGACAGGAACTGAGATCAAATCGGTGCGAGCAGGACGCCTCAATTTAAAGGATGGTTTTGCTCAGATCAAAAATGGTGAAGCTTGGTTGATGAATGTCCATATTTCGGAATATACCCAAGGAAATAGATTCAATCATGATCCGTTGCGTAATCGTAAACTGCTTTTACATCGAAAACAGATCACTAAATTAGCAGATGATACAAGTGGTAAAGGGATCACGCTTGTACCTTTGAAGGTTTACTTAAAAAATGGTTTTGCTAAGGTTTTACTCGGAGTCGCACAAGGAAAACATAATTACGATAAACGTGAAACGATCAAACGTCGTGATCAAGAGCGCGAAATCAGACGAACATTAAAAAATTATAGTTAAAAAGTATCAGTATCCTTATTACAGGATGCTGATACTTTTTTAGTGTTCTAAATTCGAACAAGATATCACAAAAATAGTAGTATCTTGTTTGAAATCGAACTATTTGATCAAGCAAGTGAATCTAAAGGATCGAGCTGTTGATTTAAATTTTCGAATTTATAAACAGCACGTTCTCCACCGATAAGCTTTGGACGAGAACTTAGATAAGTCACATGAGCTGCACCGATCTCTTTGATCGAAGTTCTTACGGGGATCTGGACAAATTTGATGTGCATTCCGATCGCAGTATCGCCGATGTCGATCCCAGCTTTAGCAGTTACATGCTCGACTTCAACAGGATCAGAGAAGGTCTCAAAAGCAGCCACTTGAGCTGCTCCACCAGCATGAAGACTTGGACAAACAGAGACGATCTCTAGACCATGGTCGAGAGCTACTTGTCGCTCCATTGCTAAAGCCCGATTTAAGTGCTCACAACCTTGGACTGCTAGATCTACTCCTTGTGGTAAGATCTCAGTTAAAGTTTGGACGATCGTTCTTCCGATATCCAAGTTTGAATATTTTCCGATAGTTTTCCCTTGGATCTCACTGGTACTGCAACCTAAAACGAAAAGGTCGTGCTCTTTAAGATCAGTTTGAGCTAAAAATTCGGTCATTCCGGTTTTAAGCTGTGTTTTGATCTGGTCTAGAAATTCTTCTTGCATATAAAAGTCCCTACTTTCTAAAATTTTCTACTCTTTAAGTATAATACTTTCTAGCTGACTCTCTCAAAAAAAGTTTCACAACTACTAGGCAATACATGAATAGGATAAGAACGCGCTCAAAAGGTTTTATGTTGTTTTCAATATATAGTGTGCCTTTTGTGAAACCAAATACAATATATTGTGTTTTGTTGTGGATGGTTATATCATATAAAGTACCAAAGGGAAATTACAATGATTTTGAAGATAGCTGATTTTATCAGTTAGTGCGTTGCCAAGGGACCATGATAGTTAAATGTCGTGGTTCTTTGCTTTTAACTGATATAGAAGGGACCTGATGACGATGATGGAATTTAAAGAACAGACAAAATATGCATTACCCAAGGTGGTCATCAAAACAGATGGATATGAAGTGCCGCTTGCACTTTATAAATTAGAAGATCTTTTGGCTAAGTTAGATCTAGCTACAAAAAGTGATGCGATCATGTTTGCCTTGCTTGCTAAATTTGATAATAGACAAACAGTTACTAGTGCTGAGATCTATACGAAATTGTGTGAAACATTGAGCGAGCTGGGCTATGAAAAAGCAGCTGCCGCTTATATCACAGCTCATAAAGAAGAGGAGATCGAATGGCAAAAACAGACTGACCCAACACTTCGTTTAGGAAGATTACAGTCAAAAGATCCAAGTTTAGTTCATGAAAATGCTAATAAGGACAGTAATGTTTTTAATACGCAACGTGATCTTACTGCGGGAACAGTAGGGAAGACTTTAGGCTTAAAGATGATGCCAAAGCATGTTGCCAAGGCACATTTAAGAGGAGATATCCATTATCATGATCTGGACTATACTCCTTGGAGTCCGATGACAAATTGCTGTTTGATCGATTTTAAAGAAATGTTGACGAATGGGTTTAAGATCGGAAATGCTGAGGTAGAAAGTCCTCATTCGATCCAAACCGCTACGGCACAAATGTCACAGATCATCGCTAATGTAGCTTCGAGCCAGTATGGCGGTTGCTCAGCTGATCGGATCGATGAAGTTTTAGAACCGTTTGCGTTAAAAAATTATGATAAACATTTGGCTGAAGCAAAGGAGTATATCACAGATACTGATAAACAGGCTGAATTTGCTAAGAAACGGACCAAAAAAGATATTTATGATGCGATGCAAGCACTTGAATATGAGATCAACACACTGTTTTCTTCACAAGGGCAAACACCTTTTACTACGTTAGGGTTTGGTTTAGGGACATCATGGATCGCACGTGAGATCCAAAGATCGATCTTAAAGATCAGGATCGGCGGGCTAGGAAAAGAAAAGCGCACCGCGATCTTCCCTAAATTGGTCTTTACGCTCAAAAAAAATCTAAATCTAAAACCAGGTGATCCTAATTATGATATCAAACAGTTAGCTGTTGAGTGTGCTACTAAACGAATGTACCCTGACGTTTTGATGTATGACAAGATCAAGGAATTGACTGGAAGTTTTAAAGCTCCGATGGGATGTCGGTCATTTTTACAGGGCTGGAAAGATGACCAGGGTAAAGAGATCAATTCTGGTAGAATGAATCTTGGGGTCGTGACGCTCAATTTACCTCGGATCGCTTTAGAAGCTAAAGGCGACAAAGAGCTTTTTTGGCAGATATTTAATGATAAAGTGAGATTGTGCAAAACAGCGCTTGATTTCAAAGTCGCACGTGTTTTAGATGCCCTTCCAGAAAATGCACCGATCCTTTATCAATATGGTGCTTTTGGTCAACGCTTACGTCCAGGTGAAGATGTTAGTCGTTTGTTCAAGAATGAAAGAGCGACAGTTTCGATCGGATATATCGGACTTTATGAAGTCGGAACGGCTTTTTATGGACCAAATTGGGAGCATGATAAAAAGGCGCATGATTTTACACTTGAGATCGTCAAACGTTTATCTGAAGCTTGCAAACGTTGGTCAAAAGAAAGTGGTTATCATTTCAGTGTATATTCGACGCCAAGTGAATCATTGACTGATCGCTTTTGTCGGTTAGATACAGAATTATTTGGCAATGTCAAAGATATCACTGATAAGGAATATTACACCAATAGTTTTCATTATGATGTCAGAAAGCATCCGACACCATTTGAAAAACTCGAATTTGAAATGGATTATCCCAAGTATGCTGCCGGTGGTTTTATCCATTATTGTGAATATCCTAATTTACGCCAAAATCCAAAAGCCTTAGAAGCGGTTTGGGATTTTGCGTATGATAAGATCGGTTATCTAGGGACTAATACGCCGATCGATCATTGTTATAAGTGCGGTTTTGAGGGGGAATTCAAAGCTACTGCTCGTGGCTTTGAATGTCCTGATTGTGGTAATCATGACCCTAAGAGCTGTGATTGTGTCAAGCGAACTTGTGGTTATTTAGGAAATCCATTGCAACGACCGATGGTACATGGACGCCATGAGGAGATAGCTGCTCGTGCTAAAAATATTGCTCCGGGGATGATAGTAGATGGAAAATAACGGACTGATCCGTATTACAGTCGAGGGAGATACAGCTTTTGTAGCAACTGAAACTGTATCTCCAAAATCAAAACACAGATCGCGCGCCACCAATAAAGTACGGCGCCCGAAAGACCCTAAGCCAAAAGAGTGGTTAGCTAGTGAGTTGAGTAAACAAAAAATCGCTGATTATAAACCATTTAATTTTGTTGATGGTGAAGGTGTCAGGTGCAGTTTATATGTTAGTGGGTGTAAATTTGCTTGTCCAGGATGTTATAACAAGGTAGCTCAAAATTTTAATTATGGCTTTGATTATACTAAAGAATTAGAAGACCAGATCATTAGCGATCTTTCTCATGACTATGTCCAAGGCTTAACGTTACTAGGAGGCGAACCTTTTTTAAATACCCAGGTATGTTTGCCCTTAGTTGAGCGGATAAGAAAAGAGTACGGTACATCTAAAGATATTTGGTCGTGGAGTGGTTATACTTTTGAGGAGTTATTGCTTGACTCAAAAGATAAATTGGAGTTATTGTCTAAGATCGATATTTTAGTTGACGGCCGTTTTCAAGAAGAGCTAAAGGACTTAACTTTGCAATTTAGAGGGAGTTCTAACCAACGGATCATTGATGTTCAAAGATCTTTGGCAGCTGGGAAAGTCGTTATTTGGGATAAATTAGAGCGTTGATAGATTTATATATTTAAATCTAAAAAATACTATCTAGTTATATAGTTTATTATAGAGCGCATATGTAAAAGTTTGAGTTCTTTGGTAATGTTAAAGTTGTTAGATAATTATTTAGTTAATTAAGAATAGTTTTTGGATTATATCTTATTATAAAATTAACTTTAGAGTTTGTGAATACGTTTTCTTTGAGCATCAAGGTGAGTCCTTTGTGTTTAGAATGATTCTAGAAATTTGAAGAAATTCTAGTGATCATTTTTTATAAAAAAGGTATCAATTTTTTAAAATAGGTGTATAATGATGGGTGAGGATATATATTGTATGGTTGCACCAGGTTTTATTAAGAAGGGGCGATTTATATGGTTACCTTATACACATCACCAAGTTGCACATCTTGCCGTAAGGCGCGTGCATGGCTTAAAAATCACAACATTTCTTATAGTGAGAGAAATATTTTTTCGGAACCATTGAGTATTGATGAGATCAAGCAGATCTTGAAAATGACTGAAGATGGAACAGAGGAGATCATCTCCAAACGTTCGAAGGCATATCAAGAACTTGATATCAACATCGAGGAAATGCCATTGCAAGAATTACTTGATCTAGTCCAAAAACATCCCGGCCTGTTAAGACGACCAATTATTATGGACGAAAAGCGACTTCAAGTAGGATATAATGAAGATGAGATTCGTCGTTTCCTACCACGGGAAGTGCGTGCGCTCGAATTGCGCCGTGCCCGTGAACTTGCAGGTTTCTAAAGTTTGTAATAAGATACATTATAGATTAGACCATTCCAAGTTTTTTGGGTGGTCTTTTTTGATAATTTTTGGTATGATAAAGGTTGCAAATTAAGTGTTTTGCAAGCATTTAAGTAGGAAAGGGAGGATCACAGATGGAAATGGAAAAAGTCAATGAGAATACAATTAGGGTATTGCTCGGAACCGAAGATCTGACTGATCGTGGTATCACCGTCCTTGATCTACTTGGCAATCAAAAAGAGATCGAAAATTTCTTTTTTAGCATTTTAGAAGAGGTCGATAAGGACCACGAATTTCGCGATAATGATGCGGTAACTTTCCAACTGATCCCTAATCAAAATGGATTAGAGCTATTTATTACCAAGGTGGATCCTAAAAAAGCAGAAGCTTCGATGAATTTAGAACGCGATGATTCAAAAGAAAGTGATGCAAACGCCTCGCCGTTAAATATCGCTAATGCCGGGATCGGGAATGATCTAGCTGACTATATCAGAAAACAGATCACCGGTGAAAATGAAAAAATTAGACGCCAAAAGCCTGCTTTAGCCAATGACGGTGACGGAGTATCAGGCTACTTAAAAGAAGATCCAGAAGCACAGTATCGCTATGTGGTAAGTTTTGCTGACTTTGAAGATTTTATCCAATTAGCTAAGGCTTTTAATTATGACAGTACAGTTTCGAATCTCTACCATTTAGATGGCAAATACTATCTTGAATTGATCTTTTTTGCTGATCAGATGGAAGTGGCTGATGTCAAAGATGCGATGGCTTTAGTTTATGAATATGGTCAAAAAGAACAGTTTGAATCTGCTGTCGTTAAAGAACGTGGCAAGTGTTTGATGGAACATGCGGCACTTGAATTAGCGCGGTATCATTTTAAATAATTACTGATCAAATAGGACAGGCTACCTGTTCTATTTTTTTGCATTAAATTTAGTTGTCTTTGCGTATTTTAGTAGTAAAGGGGGCTTTTAAATGTTATATGCGCTAACGAAAGATTCAAAAATGATCACAGCTCAAGTAGCAACAAAAGAGCAAAAATATTACTGTCCCAGTTGCCATGAACCTGTCATTTTGCGTCAAGGACATTATTATATGGCACATTTCGCGCATTTAAAGCAGGCTTGTGGGGCTTTTAGTGAAGGTGAGACCAGTGAACATTTACGTGGAAAACAGCTATTAGCTACTTTTTTTAGGGCGTTTGGAGCGCAAGTTAAACTTGAAGCCTATCTATCTGGACTAAAGCAACGTCCAGATCTTTTGATCCAGTTACCTGATCACCAACTTTTAGCTTTAGAATATCAATGTGCACCACTTAGTTTACGTAAATTGCAAAAACGCTCACGTGGCTATCAAAATGCCGGTCTGGCTGAATTATGGATCTTAGGGAATAAGTATAGACTTAAGCACAGTTTGCCACAACAAGTCGCACAATTTATGCGGTGGTCAAAAAATTGTGGCTTTTATTTGATCTATCTCGATCCCAGCAAGGCGTATTTTGAAGTTATTTATGGGATCCAAAAAGCTGATTTTTTGCCACTTAAATATCAATGTTGGCGGACAAATGATGTCAAAAAATTAAAAGCTTTTTTTGCTGACCCACAAAAGATACAATTAAAGCATTTATCGACAAGTGAAAGAAACAGACAAAAGCAGGCTTTGGCTAAACAGATATATTATTCGACTGGGGCCATGCGTAAATTGCAACAATTAACATATCAAAAGCGTCTAAAGCTGACGGAGGTGATAGCCGATTGTTTGGCGTTGAGTTATGGTTATCCATTATATCGGACGGCAACTTTATGGTGGCGGACAGAGATATACTGTGCTCATTTTCCAAGACCTAAAATACCGTCTTACGAGCTAGTTTTTGTTAATTTGAAGCCATTTGTTGAGCAGGACATTGATAATTTTTGTAAAGGACTTGCTTTTCTTAAAAAAAGTTTCTAAAATTAAGGCACTACCTATAATTAAAGGGGGATTTTGTGATGAGTGAAGTAACACGTCTACCAAAAAGATCAGAGGTGCCACTCGAGCTTACTTGGGATCTGACTAAGATCTTTGCGACTGATGCAGAATTTGAAGAAGCATTTGGGCAAGTTGTTAAAGCAGCTGAAGATTTTGAACAATACAAAGGAACATTAGAAAATGGGGCCCAAGCCTTTTTAGTTGCTCTAATGGCAATGCTTAAGTTGGATCGTCAACTTGAAGTAGTCTATGTCTATGCAAGCATGAAAAATGATGAGGATACTGCTAATGCTAAGTACCAAGCTTTAATGGCACGGGTCCAAAAGTTATTGGCTGATGTTTCAGCCAAATTAGCTTGGTTTCAGCCTGAATTATTAGCTTTAGCACCAGAAAAATTAGCAAGCTATTATCAAGCTGAGTCTAGATTGAATGCCTATAAAACATTAGTCAATGATTGGACTCGACTTCGCGCCCATGTCTTGAGTGAAAAAGAAGAAGCGCTATTAGCAGGTGCAAGCGACATCTTAGGCGCTTCGGCTAATGTTTTTGAAGTTTTAAACAATGCTGATCTAAAATTTCCCGTAGTAACTGATGGATCGGGTTCAAAAGTCGAGCTTTCAAATGGAGTCTACGGTAAATTGCTCGAAGCGACCGAGCGCTCAGTTAGACGTGAGGCATTCGAACAGTTATACACTGTGTATAAGCAGTTCAGACATACGTTTGCGGCTACTCTGTCTGCGCATGTACGTAAGCATAATTTTTCAGCTAAATTACGTAATTATCAAAGTGCCAAGGAAGCTTCATTAGCCCAAAATAATATTCCAGTAGCTGTTTATGATACTTTAGTTAAAACAGTCAATGAAAATTTGGAGCTACTGCATGATTATGTAGCTTTACGTAAGGATATCTTAAGGGTCGATGAGTTGCATATGTATGATATGTATACTCCCTTGACGGGTGAACCGACATTGACGTTTACTTATGAGCAGGCTAAAAAGATGACCTTAGAGGCTTTGAGCGTCTTAGGCGAAGAATATACTACCTATGTAGAGAAGGCTTTTGCTGAACGGTGGATCGATGTTGTTGCTAATGCAGGTAAGCGTTCGGGGGCCTATTCGGGTGGGGCCTATGATACTGCACCATATATTTTATTGAATTGGCAAGATACGCTAGATAATCTCTTTACATTAGTCCATGAGATGGGACACACGATGCACAGCTACTATACACGGACTAATCAACCTTATCAATATGGGGATTATTCGATCTTTGTTGCTGAGATCGCATCAACGACAAACGAAAACTTGTTGACCCAGTATTTGCTAGAGACCCAGACTGATCCTAAGGTACGGGCTTACGTATTGAATCACTATTTAGATGGCTTTAAGGGAACCGTTTATCGGCAAACACAATTTGCTGAATTTGAAGCTTGGATCCATGAGCAAGATGCGTCACAAGTGCCATTAACAGCAGATCTGATGTCAGACTTTTACAGTAAATTAAATCAACGCTACTATGGTGATGCAGTTGAAAATGACCCAGAGATCGCATATGAATGGTCACGGATCCCGCATTTCTACTATAATTTCTATGTCTATCAATATGCAACTGGTTTTGGTGCGGCCTCTACTTTAGCAGAGCGCGTCTTAGATGAAGAGCCTGCGCACACTGAAGCTTATTTGAACTACTTAAAAGCAGGTAGTTCAGCGGCTCCATTGGAAGTAATGAAAAAAGCTGGTGTCGATATGACTGATAGTCAATATTTAGAGAAAGCTTTTGGGATCTTTAAGGAACGTTTGGCTGAATTAAAAGAGCTATTAGCTAAATAGACAATAAAAAAATAAACTTGTTCGACCACAAGGGGCCGAGCAAGTTTATTTTTTTAATGATAATTGGTGGTAAGTTGGATGAAGTTCATTTTTGGTACAAATAAACTCCTTTGCTGCATTACCAAAAATCAATTCTTCTAAACTTGATAACGAAGTACAGTTCTCAACTGAGACCGCACATTCAAGATAGTCTAAATTGTACACCACCATAGATGGCGGCGTATTAACGTTCATTTCAGCAGCTAATCTTTGATCTTCTCGAAAACTTTCAACTGCTAGTTTCGAGCGACGATCGTGTTCAAACATAGCAAGATCTAGTTTACTCTCTTTAGCTGCACGCATGACGACTTCTTCACTGTATTTTTTATGTTCGACATAGAGTTGGCGCTGAACATTGAGCAAGAAATTATGCCCGCGGTTACGCCCTTGAAAAAGGGCAGCTTTGTAATCCAAAACGGCATTATACAAAATCTGGGATACTTTATTGCGCAGTTGCAAAGTATCACCTGAAACATTCATCACAGACATGACCTTGGTCACTGATTGCAAGTTCAAAAGTGGGATAAAACGAATCTGAAACTTTTGTGACGATTCTTCCGCAAGTTTTAAAATGTTTTGTTCTGCTTCGTAGCATTTAGCGCCAAGAGGATTGATAAACAAATACATCTCTAACATGGTGTTTTCCTCCACTTGATCAAATATTCCTTTTTTCTATATTTATACTTTAAGCAAAAAAAATGATTTTTGCAATAAATCTGACTTATTTTGTGCACAAAACCGTTTTCATATGTTAAAATGTAGCTTTAATTTTTTTGAGAATGTAAAAGAACGTGGGTCTATGTTAAACTGATAAAGTATGGAAAGGTGGTGATCTATTTAATGGAAGACGATTGGAGCAATTTTTTAGAGCCTTACGATCAAGCGGTCAATGAGTTAAAACTCAAACTCAGAACTTTGCGGGGGCAATTTAAAAAAAGCGGCAACCGCAGTCCAATTGAATATGTCACCGGCAGAGTCAAACCAATACCAAGTATTTTAGAAAAGATGAAACGGCGCAAGATCCAGCCCAAGCGTTTATCACAGGATATGGAAGATATTGCTGGGATACGGATCATGTGTCAGTTTGTGGAAGATATCTATCGTGTAGTTGAACTTTTACGGAAAAGAAAAGATATGCAGGTGATCGAAGAACGTGATTACATCAAAACGCCTAAGGAAAGTGGCTACCGTTCCTATCATTTAGTGGTCATGTATCCAGTCCAATTGCTGGAGCGTGAGCAACAACTAAAAGTTGAGATCCAAATCAGGACGTTAGCGATGAATTTTTGGGCTACGATCGAACATTCGCTCAACTACAAGTACCAAGGATGTATTCCACCTGAAGTTGCGATGAGACTAGAAACAAGTGCTGAGATCGCTTTTGCACTTGATCAAGAAATGTCTAGTATTAGAGAAGAAGTCAATGAGGCACAAAGATTATTTGAAGATAAGCATACGGGATTAGAGTAACTAATCAAGACACATTCGACCATGGAAGTGAGAATAATGAAAATCGCAATTTTTGCTAATAAACGAGCTAAATCTCAAGCAGTTAAGAAAAAATTATACCAAAAATTTGTGGAACGCCATTTTGTGATCGATGATAAAGAGCCCGATGTTGTAGTGACGATCGGGGGCGATGGCACTTTGCTATCGGCTTTTCATCATTATGAAGATAAATTAGAACAAGTTCGTTTTGTGGGTGTTCATACGGGACACTTAGGTTTTTATACGGATTGGCGTGATGATGAGATCGACGACTTAGTGATCAGTCTGCAGTCGGATAATCGTCAATCTGTCAGTTACCCGTTATTGGAAGTTTCCGTTAAATACGCTGATAGCCCGCGGCGTGAGCGTTATTTAGCATTGAATGAATCGACCTTAAAGCGCAATAGTGCCACTATGGTAACGGATGTGTATATCGGGGGTGAACTTTTTGAGCGCTTTAGAGGTGATGGTTTATGTGTTTCGACTCCAACTGGTTCGACTGCGTATAATAAATCGCTTGGTGGGGCAGTAGTTCACCCTAATCTTGAGGTCTTGCAGATAGCCGAGATCGGTTCGATCAATAATCGAGTTTTTCGGACTTTGAGTTCACCAATGATCGTGGCACCTAATGATTGGATCACCTTTAGACCGGGAAAAGGGAGCGATTTTGTTTTGACCGTTGACTCAGAATCATATCATAATCGTCAGATCTGTGAGATCCAATATAAAGTCTCAAAAAGACGGATCTATTTTGCTAAATACCGCCACACACATTTTTGGCGCCGAGTTCAAGACGCCTTTATAGGAACTGAAGATGAAAATAGAATGGATTTATAACGAAGAAAATAACTGTCATTTAAAGACATTTTTAAAACAAAAGGGCGTGTCACGACGTTTATCAGCTAAGATCAGACATGAAGGTGGCCAATTATTGGTGAATAACACTTCAGGTCGGATCGTGGATCAAATAAAAAAAGGTGATAAAATAACGATCATTTTACCACCGGAACATCCGCGCAAAGAGGCAGTGATCCCATCATATGTCCCGTTAGATATCGTCTATGAAGATGATCATTATTTGATCGTCAATAAACCAGCACGTTTGACTACGATCCCATCACCACTGACCGAGCAGCGAACTGATTCATTGGTCAATCGGATCGTGGGTTATTACAAATTACGGGGTTACGCGCAGACCGTTGTTCATATTGCAACCAGACTAGACCGTGATACGACTGGATTAGTTTTAGTTGCTAAACATCGATATGCCCATGCTTTGATCGATCAGCAACAACATGCGCATACGATCAAAAAGGAATATCTGGCTTTACTTACGGGTAAACTGACGAACCCACATTTTATAGTAAACTTGCCGATCGGGCGCCAAGAGGGTAGTTTGATCAAGCGGCGAGTAGTAGCAAGCGGTCAGTTTGCTAAAACTCAATATTGGTATAAGAAAAGTGTAGGCCAAGCGACATTGTATCGAATCCAATTGCACACGGGACGGACACATCAGATCCGCGTTCACAGTGCTTATTTAAAGCATCCGTTATTAGGCGATCGCTTGTATGATGGTGCCAAAGTTTTGCCTTTACAACGGCAAGCATTGCACTGTGCCTATCTGCGCTTTTATCATCCTTTTTTAGAAAAAGACGTTGAGTTTACTTGTGAATTACCACGAGATATGCAACAGTATCTAGCAAATAATTAGAAAAGAGGGATGCATATGGCTGAAAATCTGGTAAAAATTCAAAGTGACGAGAAGATCATCCAGTTGCTAAACAGCCAAAAAGCACGGCAATTTAGAGAAAATTACTTGGATCTGCACGTTTATGAACAAGCACAGATCTTTACTGAATTAAATTCACAACAAAGAGCAAGGCTGTATCGCTATTTAACAGCCAAGGAAGTCGGAGACATGTTTGATGCGATCGAAGATGAACCCGAAGAAGTCGTAAAATACTTTGAAGAAATGACGCCACAATATGTGGCAAATGTCATTGATGAGATGTATACCGATAATGCAGTCGATATCTTGGCATATGTGCCCAAGAAAGATCTAGCGGGTTATCTGCGCCTTTTGCCGACCGAAAAAGCCGCTGAGATCCGTGAAATGTTGCACTATGAAGATAAAACTGCGGGTGCGATCATGTCGACGGAATATGTGGCGATCGCTGGCAATCAGACGGTCCGCTCGGCAATGCATGTTGTCAAACGTGAAGCAAGCGATGCCGAAACGATCTATTATGTTTATGTTGTTGGCGCTGATAATAAGTTGATCGGTGTTTTGACGTTGCGTGATCTTTTGATAAATGATGATGATCAAATGATCACGGATATCATGACAACACCTGTAATGTCAGTTAAAGTTTCTGATGATCAAGCTGAAGTTGCACAGACGATCAGGGACTATAACTTCTTAGCGATCCCAGTGACCGATTATGAGAATAAATTGATCGGGATCATCAACGTCGATGATATCATTGACGTTATCGATGAAGAATCTGCTGAGGACTACTCTGGTTTGGCTGCTGTTGATACAGAAGAAGTGGCAGATAATCCGATCAAGGCTGCGAGCAATCGTTTGCCTTGGCTGATCGTCTTGTTATTGCTGGGGATGTCGACGACGACATTGATCTCGCACTATGAAGGTATGATCAGCCAAGCTAGTATTTTAGCGATCTTTGTTTCTTCGATCACGGGTACTGCTGGGAATGCGGGGACACAGAGTTTGGCGGTCGCAGTTCGTCGCCTAGCTAGTCGTGATGAAGATCAACCGTCTGTTTATCGCCAATTTTTTATTGAACTTTTGACGGGTCTTGTTACGGGATTAGTTACAGGTTTGACGATCTTTTTGATCGTTGGTTTTTGGAAGCAAAACTTTATTTTAGGCTTTGTTATCGGGATGGCAATGATGTGTGCGATCACGGTGGCAAACTTAGCTGGAAGTTTTATTCCTAATTTGATGGATAAGATCGGCGTCGATCCCGCTGTGGCTTCAGGTCCATTTATTTCAACCTTAAGTGACTTGACTTCGGTGTTGATCTACTTTAATATTGCAAAATTATTTATGAAATTTTTTATGGGGACATAAGGGTAATTTAAATGTTAATATTTGTATTGATATTCTTAATTGGGATTGGTTGGTTTACTTATACCATGAAACACGAGCCCCGTTCTTTATGGGCTGGCGTTTCATTTGTGACCTTTTTACTGACAACGGCGGTCTTTATCGTTGCGATCTTAATGAGGTACAGTGAGTTTTTGTATGCTCATCAGTGGTTGGTTTACATTATTACCTTTTTAGCGATCATAGTGACGATATGTATGGTATTGTGGCCGTTTGTGTTAGTGTCAGCCTTTCTTTATAATGGGATCAAGGTGATCTTAAATGAAGGCTTTAAATTCCATAATCTATTATCACTAGGTTTTGGAATTTTTTGTGTTGCTTACTTAGTGATCTGGCCGATGTTTGGCCATTTTACTGATAAAAATATTTGGATGTACGCCTATGGTTATTTAGGTTCGGTGACGGTCTATTTCTTACTCGTTATGGTAATGTATACTGTAACGTTGACTTTGAATCTAGTCCATCTTAAGTTGCCAAAACTTGACTATATCGTAGTCTTAGGTGCAGGATTAAATGGAACTGAAGTAACCCCGTTATTGGCAGCGCGGATCGATCGGGCGCTTGAGATCTACCGTAAGACACCAGGTTTAAAATTGATCATGTCGGGAGGAAAAGGACCAGATGAGGTGATCGCAGAAGGTGAAGCAATGCAGAACTATGCTGTAAAGCAAGGGATACCTGCAGACGATATCATCGTTGAAAATAAGTCCACGACTACGTATGAAAATATCTTATTTTCACATCGTTTGATGACACCAGAGGCTAAGTTTGGGATCGCTACTAATTCATATCACGTTTATCGTGCCTTAGTGATCGCTAAACGCCAAGGGCTTAAATGTGTTGGCTTTGGTGCCAAAACGCGCTGGTATTTTACACTCAATGCGTTTATGCGTGAATATATCGCTTATCTAAGGATCACCTACAAGTTACAACTGAGCGTCATTTTGGCTTTAGGTGTTGTATATATGGCATTTGCGTATTTAAAGATATAATTATTTCGAGTCAGTCAGAGGGCTGGCTTTTTTGGTATAAAAAAACAAGCCCAACGAATGTCAGACTTGTTATCTAGCTCAAGCTAATAATTTAGTTCCGTGGACGGCAGTGACTTGTAAGGCGTCAGCTACAGCTTGGGCATTTTTAGCGGTGATCTTGCCACCAGGTAGGATCGTGATCCGCTTGTCAGCATAAGCGATGAGTTCTTTTAAATGCCCTAAATTAGCTTCGATCGGAGTATCTTTAGGACCGCCATGGGTCAAGATCCGACTAAAGCCTTGTTCGCAGGCCCAATCGATCGTTTGTTTTTGTTCGTCAAAGTTCAATTCATCAAAGGCCATATTAAAGACGAGTTCCATTCCACCAGCTGCGGCAATGAGTATTTCCATTGCTTCGTAGTCGACTTGGCCATCAGCTGTTAAAGCCCCGATACAAACAGCATCAGCACCTAAAGCTTGGGCTTCTAAGATGTCAGCTTCCATGATCTTTAATTCGATATCATTGTAAACAAAATTTCCACCACGAGCACGGACTAAGATCACTAAGGGAATATTTTTTTCATGGGTATATTTGATGGCTTCACCCATAACACCTTTACTGATCGTAGTTCCACCGACAGCGAGATTGTCACAGATCTCGATCCGGTCAGCACCATCTAAAACAGCTTGAGGCAGATCAGTATAATTTTCTAAGCAAACTTCGCGATAAAGCAAATTCTTCATTCCTTTTAGTTAAAATAAACGCAGACGCCCTCGGGAAGAGGAATATCTTTTTGGCAACAAGCAAGTAATCCGGTTTCTTGGTCACGGGTATACAAAGTTGCATTATCAGTATTTTGGTTAGCGACCAAAATAAATCTTTCAGTTGGATCTAGCGCAAAATCACGGGGGAAATCACCGTGAGTCGTAAGGTGTTGGATCAATTTCAATTCTCCATCCAAAACTTCAAAGACAGCAAGTGAGTTGTGCCCGCGATTAGAAACGTAGACAAAGCGACCATCATTAGAAATTCTGATCGCAGCTGCCCCGTTATGTTCAGTCCAATCATCTGGGATCGTATTTACAGTTTGGCGTAAGTAAAAAGCACCAGTCGTAAGATCATAATCAAGCACAGAAACCGTACTTGAAAGTTCTCCGACCAAATAAGCTGTCTTTTTATCAGGAGCAAACACTAAATGACGTGGTCCGAGCCCAGCCTTGGTTTTTAAGATCGAAACCGGTGCTAACTTACCTTCAGCTGAAATATCGTAAGTTGAGACCGTATCATTACCTAGATCAACGACCGCCAAACGCCCGTCAGGAGTTAGATCGGTATAGTGAACGTGTGAGCCATCCTGCTCTTTACGCGGGCCATGGCCATAGCCAGTCTGGACGACAGAATCACAAAGAGTCAATGTTTTATCATTATTTAAACGATAAACATCGATCTGTCCCTTGTGATAATTAGCAGTGTAGACTAAAGACCGCTTTTTATCGAAAGCTACATAACATGGATTGGGGCCAGCTACAAGGGCGTCATCTGTAAGGACATAGCTGTCATCTGCTAGTTCATAAGCAGCTATTCCGCCTAACGGACCTTCTTTTGCTACGGTCAGCAAAGTTTGATCAGTTATAGTTAAGTAAGTAGGATTTTCCACGGTGATCGCTACTTGGGGCGTGGAAACTTGAGCGGTGTCAGTGTCTAAAAAAGCGTGATAGATACCTTGGCTAGTTTTTTTGGTATAAGTTCCAAAGTAGATCTGTTCTTTCAAAAAAATCCCTCCATTCATCTTGCTCAACTACTATTTTAACATTTTTAGCAGAAAAATTGTGTAACCTGGGTTGGAAAGTCCGCAAATGGTAGAAAAACTACTTTTCTACATAAAAGTGCGGTATAATGTAGCTGTGTTGTGTAGATAAAGCGACGCAAAATTAGGTGATGTGCTAGAGAGGGTTTGTAAAGTTATGATCAAAAGTGAAGTTATTGAAATCGGAGCTAAGGCAGTCTCTAAAGATGAGCCAATGGTGATCTTATTTGATGAAACAGCTTCTCCTCGCTTACGAGAAGTTTCTGTGATCCAACGCTTTGAAAATGATGCGGCCAAGAACTATGATCTAAAGATCGGTTCTAAGATCCAGATCGATGATCAAGTTTATCATGTAAAATATTTAGGTGAATTAGTTGAAAGTAACCTAACAACGATCGGGCATACCGTACTCAACTTTAAACCGGTACCAGAAAAAGAGCATCTCCAAGAAAATGTACTCTATTTAGAGCCACATACTATGCCAGTGATCAAACAAGGAACGCAGATCATTTACGGATAGATAAAATATCCCCTCTAAGACTGTTTAAGTCCTAGAGGGGATCTGTTTCATTCTTTAGTATTGGTCACCATTGAAGATCGAGTTTTTAACGATCACATAATCGACTTTACGAAGTGCAGCTAAGTCACGCCCCCCAGCATAAGAGATGGAGGATTGTAAGTCTTCTTGCATTTCGCGAAGGGTATCGGAAATGTGCCCACGATAAGGAACTAAGAGCTTCTTACCTTCAACATTTTTGTATTCGCCTTTTTGGTATTGAGAAGCTGAACCAAAATAAGTCTTATATTTTTTACCGTCTTGTTCAATGATCTCGCCTGGTGTTTCGGCATGTCCAGCAAACATTGAGCCGATCATACACATTGAAGCCCCAAAACGAACAGATTTAGCGATATCGCCGTTAGTTCTGATCCCACCATCAGCTACGATCGGTTTGCGAGCAGCTTTAGCGCAGAGGCGAAGAGCCGCTAATTGCCAACCGCCAGTCCCAAAGCCAGTCTTGACTTTAGTGATGCAGGCTTTACCCGGTCCGATCCCGACTTTAGTAGCGTCAGCCCCGGCGTTTTCTAACTCACGTACGCCTTCAGGAGTTCCAACGTTACCGGCGATCACAAAGGTCCCAGGGAGTTTTGCCTTGATGTATTTGATCATATCGATCACGGTATCTGAATGACCGTGGGCGATATCGATCGTGATGTACTCAGGGATCAAGTTTTCCTGTGCAAGTTGATCGATCAATTGATATTCTTGTGGTTTGACCCCGACTGAGATCGAGGCAAAGAGTCCAAGTTGGTGCATCTTTTTAACAAATGGGACACGTTCGTTTTCTTCAAACCGGTGCATGATATAGAAATAACCGTTTTGCGCTAACCAAATAGCTAGGTCTTCATCGATCACGGTTTGCATATTGGCCGGAACGACAGGAATGTTGAAGGTCATTGGACCAAATTTAACGCGGGTATCGATCTCAGACCGACTTTTAACGATACATTTATTAGGAACAAGTTGAATATCTTCATAATCAAATACTGGCATGATTATAAACCCCTTTATCTATTATTCGTAAAAAAAATCATTAACTCCAAAGAGCAAAATTAAATATAACGTATTAGTCAGAGTAAGTCAAATAAAAAAATATTCGTATTAAAAAAGGTTCGGTTTTTACATTGATTAAATTTGACTTAATAAATTAAGCAATTCGACAAGTACATGGATCCACGTTAAAATAAAGCAGCAGTGAAAGTGAGGGAGAATTTATGGCAAAAAAAGCTAAAAAAAATAAAGAAAAAAAGACAAATGACGAGCGGATCCTAGATCAACATCATATTGAATATGAAGAAGCTTCATTTGAATGGTTGACTAGGGGGCGATCTGCACTAGATGAAGCTAATGCTCAAGGTGTCGATCCCAAATCTATTTTAAAAACGATCGTCTTACAAGCAAATAAAGATCCTAAAGATTATGTGGTCGTATGTTTACCACTTGAATATGAGATCGACCTTAAGTTGGTAGCCCAAGAGCTAGGCAAAAAGCAAGTTCATTTAGCCGATAACAAAAATTTGATCAACATCACGGGCTATATCCATGGTGCTAATACGCCGATCGGGATCAATGTACGTAAGGGATTTCCGATCTATTTTGATGAACGGATCAAAGATCAACCATTGATCTCAGTTTCAGCTGGTAAAGTAGGGCGTTCGGTCCGCTTAAAACAAACTGATCTAATAGATCTAGTCAAGGGTAAATATATCAAGGTCGAAAAGTAGGGATGAGTATGAAAAAAATCGAACGGGGAGCACGATTTGTTGCGCAAAACAAAGAGTTATTTCGGTGTCCGACCTGTAAAGCGCCCTTTAGTAAAGTAGAAAAGACGACAGTTTACTGTATCAAAGAGCATCAATTTGACCTTTCTAAAAAAGGGACCTTGTATTTGATCAAGCATGGCGTCAAGAGTGACTATGATGACGATGCAATGTGGCAAGCGCGCCGTACTCTATTACAAGCTGGCTTTTTTGATCCGATCATTGAAGAAATAACAAACCAGATCGGTAAACGAGCAGGTATCAAAGTACTTGATATTGGCTGTGGAGAAGGTAGTGTTTTACAACGCTTAGAACATAAGCAAGCTGATAGCTCTGACCGATATGTAGGCTTTGATATTTCGAAACGTGCGATCAATCTGGCAACACAACAAGAAACGGCTGGCTTTTTTTGCATTGCCGATCTAGCTGATCTTCCATTTAGTGAACAAAGTTTTGATTACTTGATCGATATTTTTTCACCATCTGCCTATAGTGAATTTGCACGGGTCCAGAAAAAATCGGGCAAACTTTTGAAAGTCATTCCAAATGCTAACTATCTAGGTGAATTACGGCGGTTATTGTATGCTGAAAATGATGAAAAACACGAATATAGTAATCAAAAAGTGTTGGATCTTTTCTATAAGCACTATCCTAAAGCGACTAGTACGCGGATAAAGTATGGTTTTTCGTTAGATGATGCTTTGTTTACTGCACTTATGAAAATGACGCCTTTACAGTGGGGAGCTTCGGCTGAAAGCTTGCAAAAAGCTGCGAGTCAGCCATTAAAGCAGATCACAGTGGATGTGACCTTACTCAGTGGTGAAAAATAATTTTGAAAAAAGATTGAAAACTACCTAAATAAGTGCTATGATAGTCGATAAGAAATCGGTTATGAGTAATTAATGCACTGTCGTTAGTTGCTATGTGATTGTACTTCATTAACGTAATTGTTCGCCGTGCCCACACCGAACAGTTACGCTTTTTTTATGTAAATAAGATCTTAAAATGAAAGAAGAAAAAAGATGGCTAACCATATTGTTTTATTTGAACCTTTGATGCCAGCAAATACTGGCAATATCGCTCGAACTTGTGCAGGAACGAATACTGAATTACATTTGATCGAACCTTTGGGATTTTCAACTGATGATAAATATTTAAAACGAGCTGGCTTAGATTATTGGGATAAAGTAAAGATCACTTATCATGCTAATTTACCAGCATTTTTAGAAATTTTAGGTGCTGATGCTAAATTACATGTCGTTTCAAAATTTGCTAATTTAGCATATACTGAAGTCGACTATACCGATCCTAAGACTGATCATTATTTTCTTTTTGGAAAGGAAACGACTGGCTTGCCAGAAAATTTTATGCGCCAAAATGAAGAAAAGTGTATTCGGATCCCACAAAACGATGAACACATTCGGGCGTTGAACTTATCGAATACAGCAGCGATCGTAGTTTATGAAGCTCTAAGACAACAAGGTTTTCCAAAGCTTGATAAGACACATACGTATGAAAACGATAAATTAAAATAGTTAAAAAAGAGGCTTGTCATAAAAGGCAAGTCTCTTTTTTAACTATTCAGTCACATAAACTTCTTTAAAATCATCTGTGATCCCAGCTGAATTTTGAACCATATCGTGTACTGTTGGACGAAGCATTTCAGGAACATTATCTTGAAGTAATGGAACAACTGGCTGATCTTCGTTGAGTAACTTAGCAGCTTTGATCATGTCTTCGAAGCGTTTATTTTCATTTAAAGCATCAGTTGTTTTAGCTGCAGTAACAAGCTTATTGTATTCAGGACTATCATAATTACCCATGTTAGTGAAGTTTGCTTTTGTTTCAACATCTAAGAAATTGATCGGATCAGCAAAATCAGCTAGCCAACCGGTAAGTTGAACATCGAAATCACCTTTTGAAGCTTGAGCGATGATAACTTTTCCTGGGATATTACGTGTTACGACCTTAACTTGAGGTAAAGTCTGCTCGATCTGACTTTGGATGAACTCAGTCTCTTTTTTAGACGTTTCATCATCGCGTCCTAGTAAGGTAAATTCAAAATGATCTTCACCTAATTCTTTGAGACCTTCTTTGAGCAACTTTTGGGCTAATTTTTTATTATATGTCACGCCAACCTTAGTAGCAGCTAGCTCAGAAAAATCTTTACCTTTAAACTTGGCTAGGTCTTTGGGAACGAAATTGGTCAATGGAACAGCGCCGCCTCCAGCAACATTTTTAGCTAAGTACTTACGGTCGATCGCATAAGATAATGCTTGACGGATCTTTTTGTTTTTGAATTCTTTCTTCTCTAAGTTATATTCCATATATGTTGTGCGAGCTTCTTGTAAAACTTTATAACCTGGTGTTTTGGCTAATTCCTTTGCTTGTTCAGCAGAAAGCGTTGTGAAGTCAACTTTATTTGCTTGATAAAGGTTATAAGCTGTTGTGGTGCTCTTATTGACTTTAAAGTTGACGGTCTCCATCTTGACGTGTTTTTTGTCCCAGTAATCTTTATTTTTAACGAATTTCCAGTTTAGGTTAGACCCCGTCCAACCTTCTAATAAGAAAGGACCGTTAAAAACGGTGGTTTTAGCTGAAGCTCCATACTTAGCTCCATATTTTTCAACGGCTTTTTGATCTTGCGGGAAGAAACGAATATCGCCCATCAAAAGTTTAAAGTAAGGTGTCTGTTGTTCAAGTTGAACAACAAGTTCATAGTCACCGTTTGCTTTGACGCCTAAGGTATCTGGTGCCATCTTACCTGCGATGATCGCATCAGCATTTTTGATCCCACTGTAAAGATATGATCCTGGAGCTGCATTTTTAGGATCAACAGCTCGATGCCAAGCATAGACAAAGTCATGAGCGGTGACGGGATCACCATTTGACCATTTAGCATTTTTGCGTAAGGTCATCGTATAGGTCAGCCCATCTTTTGAAACTTTAGTCTTTGTAGCTAACCCTGGTTCAGCATGATTATTTTTGATTCGGAAAAGCCCCTCCATAGCGTTGTTGATCATATTAGCGCTCCCGTTTTCTGGAACAAGGGCTGAATCAAGTGTGGCGATCTCACTTTTTAATGACCAATTTAAAACTTGCTTAGCTGCAGGTTTGTTGGTCGTTTGTTTAGAGTTGGAGTTGCCACAAGCACTTAGTGTCAGTGTGGCAACAAGTAAAGTACTACTGGTCATGAGTAGTTTTTTTAATGACATAGATTATTCCCCCTTAAAATAATTGTTCTGTAAGCTACCCCTAAATTAAAAAAGTAATTTTTTAATTTCTATTATTATATTTTATAAAAATTATAATTTCAAGATAATTATTTAGTTTTTTTAAAAAATAAAAATATCTATTAAATATTAATATAAAAGGATTTAATCTTTTTCGTTGATGATCGATATCAAAAGTTTTTGCTTATTATATTTTAAAGAATAGCAACTTGAGGTAAATGTGTTATAATTTAGTGAGCATTGAGTGGAATTTAGGGTGATTCCAAAAGAAATCGAGGGGTAAATTTGGCGCACAGAAGAAATACTAGAAGTAAACCAAAAAACAATAAGAAAAAGCAAACAAAAAATAGTAAAGATCTCAAGTTGACTTGGAGAGCATACGGGGCTTTGGCATTGATCTTTGCAGTAGCGATCATACTAGATCTAGGCTTTTTAGGGACATTATTTGCTAACATGTTACGCTTAGTAGTCGGAAATACTTATCAATTAGGAGCAGTACTTTTGGGGATCTTAGGAAGTTACTGGTTATTGTTTGACCGTGTTTTCAAATTAAGAACCAACTATCTTGTAGGGGCGATCTTGTTATATTTAGGGGTCGTTTTGTGGATCAGCGCTTCTACTTTTCAAAATTTGGCGATCCACACTGATTTTATTGAAGCCTTTTTTGAACGAGCGGGGCATGATCTTGTTTCAGGGACTTTGAACGAGGATCTAGCAGGAGGGATCATAGGGGTCATTTTGTATAGCTTGACGTATTTTTTGTTAGGTCAGATCGGCTCTTATCTGTTAGCTTGCTTACTAGTAGGGGCTGGGGTCTTGTTTATCTGTCAGATCTCCTTTAGTGCAGTATTAGAAAATATCGGACGGATATTTAAAACTTTAGTCTTTGGGACATTAAATTTACTAAAAAAGGCTAGAACTGAACTAAAAAGTTTCAAACAGACGACTTCTAAGGAATTGTTTACCGAAGTTGAACCTAGTTCTGATAGAAAAGCCCCTGCATCACAAGAGCCGATCCCAGAACCAACACCAGTAGTAGCTGAGCCTACAGTGAGCATACCACCCGAGAAAAAAACAATTCCTAAACCCAAAAAAGTACTATCAGTTAAAGGTGATGGTACGTATGAATTACCGAGTCTAGATCTATTGAGCGAAGTTTTGGTTCCCGATCGCACGGGTGAAAAAAAGAAGATCAAACAAAATCAAGTAGTCTTGACAGAAACGCTCAAAAGTTTTGGGGTTCAGGCTGAACTAAAAAATATTATCTTAGGTCCAGCGGTAACTAAATATGAATTACATCCCGCCATCGGAGTCAAAGTATCTAAGTTTGTCAGTTTAGCAGATGATCTTGCTTTAGCCTTGGCTGCTAAAGATATTCGGATCGAAGCGCCGATCCCGGGGAAAGCTTTAGTTGGGATCGAAGTGCCTAATCAAAAAGTAGCGACTGTTTCGTTTAAAGAATTGATGGCTGAATTTCGTGAGACTGATTTTTCACCACTTGAAGTGCCTTTGGGACGTGATATCTCAAATGGGTTGGTCACGGCTGATCTAGCTAAGATGCCACACTTGTTGATCGCAGGATCGACTGGGAGTGGAAAGTCGGTCGCGATCAATGTTATTTTGACGAGTTTATTGATGAATTGTTTGCCTGAGCAAGTCAAGCTGGTCTTGATCGATCCAAAGAAAGTAGAGCTTGGAATGTATCATGATCTGCCACATTTATTGACACCAGTTGTAACAGAACCGCGTAAAGCAGCGGTGACTTTGGAAAAAGTCGTTGCAAAAATGCAACAGCGTTATGAGATCTTTGCTCAAACGGGGCAAAGAAATTTAACGGGCTATAATAAAATGGCGGCTAAAGATCCTGCTAATTATGAACAGATGCCATATATCGTTGTTGTAGTCGATGAATTAGCCGATCTGATGATGACGACTGGTAACGAGGTCGAAGCTGCGATCACACGGATCGCGCAAATGGGACGGGCTGCTGGGATCCATTTGATCTTAGCTACCCAACGGCCTTCTGTGGATGTCATCACGGGGATCATCAAGGCTAATGTGCCTTCGCGGATGGCGTTTGCGGTCTCAAGCGGGACTGATTCACGGACGATCATCGATCAAGTTGGTGCTGAAAAATTATTAGGTCGTGGTGATATGCTCTATTTACCAATGGGCCAAAATAAACCATCGCGAGTCCAAGGGGCATATATCTATGATGAAGACGTTCAAAATGTTGTTGATTTCATCAAATCTCAAGCCGAAGTGACGTATGATCAAGCGTTAGAAGTTTCTGAAAGTGAGCTTAAAACTCCAGATGATAATGGGACTGATGAGCTTTTTGATGAAGTCGTAGCTTTTATCACGCAGGAACAAAAATGTAGTACCTCATTGATCCAGCGCCATTTTAGGATCGGTTATAATCGAGCTGCCAATCTGGTAGAAGAGCTTGAAAATCGAGGCATGATCGGCCCACAAGCTGGTTCTAAACCACGCCAAGTTTATTTAAAATCAAAAAAAGTCGATGATTGATCGCATTTTTGCTCGTCTGATCTAGACGAGCTTTTTTGGTAGAAATAAAATTTATTTTTTAAACGAAAACCTTGTGATTGAAACTTGTCAATGCAGGTCTTTTACCTTATCATAGTTAGAGAGTATATAAACTATTTGACTAAACAACTAGAAATATATCAGTAACATATCGAAGGGGGAACTGTTAGTGCAAAAAGAAATCAATACGGGGGTCATGTTGAATGTGATCCCTACACAACAGTTCAAGACAACACGAGTCGTGATCTCATTTTTAAAAGAGTTGACAGATCGCAAAGAACTCGTTATGCGAACGCTATTAGCTAATATTTTAGAAACGAGTAGTCAAGCTTATCCGACACAAAAAGCAGTTGCCTTAGAGCTTTCCAAGATGTATGGAGCAAGTTTTGGTACAACAGTCAGCCGGCGCGGGCAAGTACATATTCTAAATTTTGTTTTGAATTGTGTAAATGATAACTATCTTTTGCATCCCGAAGATTTGTTAGGTCAAGTTTTCTCATTTTTAAAAGAATTGATCTTTGCCCCATTAGCCAATGATGGAGCCTTTGATGAAGCAACTTTTGAGCGTCAAAAGCTTAATTTGACCGCTTATATCGAAGCAGTCAAAGATAATAAACAGTCCTATGCGGCGTTAGAATTGCAAAAGGTTTATTTTGAGGATGCGATCCAACAAGCTGCTAACTATGGGACAGTGGAGGATCTAGCTTCAGTTACGGCAGCTGAACTTTACGCTTATTATTTGGAAATGCTTCAAAATGATCAGATCCAGATCTTCGTGTCAGGTGATGTCTTAGAAGCTGAAGTTGAGGAAAATGTGCTTGCATTACCTTTTGGCAAAAGAACGACTGCGATCACCAAGCTTTGTTATGAGCAACCAACACGGACCCAAGTGGTCGAAGTCGTCGAAAAACAGACTTTAAATCAAAGCAAGTTAGACTTAGCTTATCGATTGCCGACCACTTATCGCGATGCTAACCACTATGCTGCTGTAGTCTTTAATGCCTTATTGGGGGGCTCGCCACAGTCCAAATTATTTGCTAATGTACGCGAAAAAGAAAGTCTTGCTTATTATGCAAGTAGTAATTTTGATCCCTTCCGGCAGGTGCTCTTGATCCAGACGGGTATCAAGACAAGGGACAAAGAAAAAGCCTACAGCTTGATCAGACAACAAGTTACTGATCTAGCTGCAGGAAAATTCAGTGAAACTGAATTAGAAAATATCAAACTAAATTTGATCAACGGTTATGAAAGCCGTTTAGATAATCAAATGACGGCGATCACACGTAGTCAGCTAGATATATTGAGTCAAGTGTCGGAAACACCAGCGATCTGGATCGAAAAGATCAACCAAGTTTCACATCAAGACGTGGTAGAGGTGGCAAATTTAGCTGAGCTTCAAGCCGTATTTTTCTTAGATGGGGGGCATATTTAGTGGAGATCAATAGTTATCCGCAATTTGACGAGACGCTTTATACGGCTACTTTGGATAATGGGCTAAAAGTCAATTTTTTGCCGCGAACAGATTTTCATAAGACCTATGGGATCTTGACGACTGATTATGGCTCAGTTGATAACGAATTTGTTCCTCTAGGTGAGACTGAAATTCGTCGTTTTCCTGATGGGATCGCCCACTTTTTGGAACATAAATTATTCGAAAAAGAAGATCACGATGCCTTTGAACTATTTGGTAAATATGGGGCTGATGCGAATGCCTTTACCAGTTTTACGCGTACGAGTTATCTATTTCAAACGACACAAAATGTTGCTAAGTGTGTGACGACGTTATTGGATTTTGTGCAAACGCCGTATTTTTCGGAAAAGACAGTTGAAAAAGAAAAAGGTATCATTGGTCAAGAGATCAAAATGTATGATGATGACTCCAATTGGCGCTTATATTTTGGGATCATTGAGAACATGTATCCTAAAAATTCATTAAGTATAGATATCGCTGGGACAGTTGATTCGATCAATAAGATCACTGCCAAAGATCTTTATGACTGTTACAAGACTTTTTATCAGCCAAGTAACATGGATCTCTTCTTAGTCGGGAATTTTGAAGTTGAAGCTATGCTCGAGTTGATCAAAGAAAATCAAGCAGTTAAGGAATTCCCAAGTCCTGAGCCGATCAAGCGAGCTGAAGAATTTTTTGATCTAGAAGGTAGAGATATTATTCCTTATCGGATGACGGAATTGGAGGTCCAGCGTCCTAAAACGATCATAGGGATCAAGGGACTGGATAAAGTACCGGCAGGTCGAGCAGGTCTGCGATATAAGCTAGCAGTCGAATTATTATTGTACTTACTTTACAGCGAAACTTCAGATAAATACCTAGAACTTTATGATGAAGGTATCTTAGACGACAGTTTTGGTTATGATTTTTCTTTAGAACGAGGTTTTCATTTTGCTACGATCTCGGGTGATACCAATAAACCACAAGAACTATCCAATGCCGTGATCGAGATCGCTGAGCACGCGTTAGAGTTTTTAGACGATAAAGAAGCTGCTTTTGAATTAGCTAAACGTGAGCTGATCGGACGTAATATCCAAGCGATGAATTCATTAGAGAGTATCGCCAATCGTTATGAAGCTGAGCTGTTTGAAAATGCGACCTTGTTTGATGTTGGAGCGCTTTTAGAACAATTGACTTTAGCTGATATCAAAGCTGTGGCCAAGCAGTTCTTACGGTCAGAAGCGATCAGTGTTTACCAAATTCTCCCGAAAGAAGATGAAGATAAATGAAATGGGCTTTGCTCTGTGGAGCTTCAGGTGATCTAGGTCACCAAATAGCTAAAGACTTAGCTGCTGATGGCTGGTCGTTATATTTACATTACTATCGCAACAAAACGCGTGTAGATGATCTAGTAGTAGAACTAGCAAAGAATTATCCCAAGCAGGATTTTTTAACGATCCAAGCTGACCTTACAGCACCAGACACGATGTTGCAAGTAGCTTCCCAGATCTTTGGCAGTCTAGATGCATTGATCTTTGCGCAAGGAACGACAGAGTATGGTCTATTTAGCCAACAAGAACCACAAGCTTTTGATCAGTTGTTGGCGATGCAACTACAAAGTCCGTTGCGTTTGATCGCATTGCTCGAAGCTAAATTAGCCCGCAGTCAAGCAGCGCGGATCGTGTTTATCGGCTCGGTCTATGGTGGGGCTGGTAGTGCTTTAGAAGTCGGTTATAGTACGGTAAAAGGAGCGCAAAGTGCTTTTTGCAAAGCTTATAGTAAAGAAGTAGCTTCTTTGGGGATCACGGTCAATACGCTCGCACCTGGAGCAATAGATACGCAGATGAATCAGATGTTTTCTGGTAGTGAACGGCAAGCAGTAAAAGAAGAGATCCCCAGTGGTCGCTTTGCTCAGCCAAGTGAGATAAGTTATTTCGTAAAAATGTTGTTAGCCCCTAAAGCTAGTTATTTAACGGGTCAGACACTTTATGTGACCGGTGGTTGGCTCGTGTAGACGATAGAATCTAAAAAAGAGACGGAGAAATTAGATAAAATGACAGATATTGGAACAATTTTAAAAGAAGCGCGTAAAGAAAAAGGTTTGACACTAGACGACTTGCAACAAACGACCAAGATTCAAAAACGTTATTTGATCGCGATCGAAGACGGTGATTTTGCAGCGCTACCAGGTAAATTCTATGTGCGAGCTTTTATCAAGCAATATGCAGAAACTGTTGGGATCGATCCAGAAGAGTTGCTAGCTAAGCTAGATGAAGATAAGGCTCCCAAACTAGAAGAAACAGAAGCAACGACGCGTACTGAAGCGGTCAAGCGCGAAGAAGAAAAAACTATGTCACCGATTCTTGCAGGGTTGATCCGTTATTTACCTACGATCATTATCGTATCTATCGTAGTTGCGATCTTAGGAACGATCTATATCTTTGCTTGGGGAGATCGTGAACGTAATAGCAGTACACAGATCGCCGATAACAGCCAAAAAGTCTCAGTTTCTTCTGAAAGTTCTGCTAAGAGTAGTAGTTCTAAGGAAAAAGCTTCAAGTAGTGAAAGTAGTAGCAGCACATCTAAAAAAGAAAGCTCAAGTACAAAAGCTAAGAAGGAATCTAAAAAGACAACTAAACAAAAGATCACTAATACTTCAGCTACGGGTTCAGCTTTCGTATATGATCTAGAAAATGCTCCGGCTACAAACAAGATCGAAATGACAGTTTCTGATGGCGCAACAGCTTGGAATGCTGTTTCAGCTAATGGAGTTCAAGTCTGGCAAGGGACGCTCAATGCTGCTAATACGTCACAAACAGTTGAGATCCCTGAAAATACAACAACGATCACTTTGAATTTAGGAAACTCAAAGGCTACCTCGATCAAGATCAACGGTAAGAAATTTGATTTCTTAAAAGAAAACGAGACTTTGACCGTACGTACGATCACCCTAAATGTTGCCCAAACAACAGCACAATAAAAGTAGTATGGCAGAAAACGGTGGATGCCAAAGTATAAGTAAATCTAAGAAAGGAAACTGTGCGCTTTTCAAAGTGTGAAACTTTTCCGCCAACACAGTAGAAAATTATGAATTTACCGAATAAATTGACAGTTTTACGGATCATTTTGATCCCGATCTTCATGTTGGTCTTACTATTACCGCTTGATTGGGGCGAGGTAGTTTTAGCTGGTACTGTTATTCCGACCACACAATTGCTCGGAGCGTTGATCTTTGCGGTTGCTTCGATCACGGACTTTGCGGATGGTCAGATCGCGCGTAAACAAAAATTAGTTACCAATTTTGGCAAATTTGCTGATCCTTTAGCTGATAAGATGTTAGTAATGACTGCATTTATCATCTTAGTACAAATGGGCAAGGTACCTGCGTGGGTCGCAGCGATCATTGTTTGCCGCGAATTGGCTGTAACAGGTTTGCGTTTGATCATCGTTGAAAATGATGGTAAAGTCATGGCGGCTGAACTCCCAGGTAAGATCAAAACAATGACCCAAATGTTTGCGATCTTGTTCTTGTATTTGAATAATGTTTTCTTTATCAATGCAAATATCATGATCGGTGAGATCTTATTGTACATCTGCTTATTCTTTACAGTATATTCAGGTTTGGATTATTTTTGGAAGAGTAGAAGTATTTTTGCCGATTCTTTTAACGATTAAAAACGATAGACTACTTCAACTGGTGAAGTGGTCTATTTATTTGCATAGAGATCCAAAGATTTTGCGTATCTTTAAAGTGAGGCTAAAACATGTCAAACATTAGTTCGCAAAACGCTTGCTTTTTTTGAAAAAAATAAGTATGATATATGGTACAGAGTAATTGAACGTAGATTAGGAAACGTTCTTTGTGAGTAGATGACAAAGAGGAGGAGTAAATTTGGCTGACGAAAGACAAGTTGCTTTAGACAAAGCGCTCAAGAAGATCGAAAAAGATTTCGGTAAAGGTGCCATCATGAAGATGGGTGAAAAGGCTGATACCCAGATCTCAACTGTTCCAAGTGGTTCATTGGCCCTTGATGAAGCTTTGGGAGTAGGTGGTTTCCCAAGGGGACGTATCGTGGAGATCTATGGGCCTGAAAGTTCTGGTAAGACCACCGTTGCCTTGCAAGCGGTAGCTGAAGTTCAAAAACAAGGCGGTCTAGCAGCCTATATCGATGCGGAAAATGCGCTTGATCCTGCATATGCGACAGCTTTGGGCGTAAATATCGACGACTTATTGCTCTCTCAACCCGGTACTGGTGAAGAAGGTCTACAGATCGCAGATGCCTTGGTCTCTTCTGGTGCGGTAGATATCGTGGTCATTGACTCCGTAGCGGCTTTAGTTCCTAAAGCTGAGATCGAAGGTGAGATGGGCGACTCACATGTTGGTTTACAAGCGCGTTTGATGTCTCAAGCTTTGCGTAAACTTTCAGGTACGATCAACAAGACTAAGACGATCGCTTTGTTTATCAATCAGATCCGTGAAAAAGTTGGGGTGATGTTTGGTAATCCGGAAACGACCCCTGGTGGACGGGCCCTTAAGTTTTACTCAACGATCCGCTTGGAAGTTCGGCGTGCTGAACAGATCAAGGATGGTTCCGATGTCTTAGGTAACCGGACTCGGATCAAGGTTGTGAAAAACAAGGTCGCACCACCATTTAGAACGGCAGAAGTTGATATCATGTATGGCGAAGGGATCTCGAAGATGGGTGAATTGATCGACTTAGCAGTTGAAAAAGATATCATCGAAAAGAGTGGTTCATGGTTTTCATATGGTGGTAGTCATATTGGTCAAGGTCGTGAAAAGACAAAGGCTTACTTGAGTGAACATCCTGAAGTGGCCGACGAGATTACCCAAAAAGTTCGTGATACACCAACGCTCACACAAAAAGAGAAAAAAGCACTTGAAAAAGAAAAAAAAGCTAAGGAAAAAGAAGCGGCTAAAGCTGATAAAAAGGCAGCTAATAAGCCGGTCAGTTTAGACTTAGGCAATGATGAAAAATAAACTTTAAAGAGTAGCCGGTTGCTAGGACTACTCTTTTTTTCGACATTATTTAGATAAAAGGTCAAACAGACTGATAATGATTGACATTTACCAACATTAAACATTAAAATATTATTGTGTGTAAATTAGACCTAAGCCGTCGATTTACCACGATAAAATAGATCGCGGAGGTGCAAACTTGAACTATATTGTTATTAGTGCCATCCTCGCAATCGCTGTTTTGACTTTAGTGCTAGGTTTTGCTTTAGGAATCTTTTATCGAAAGCGTAGTTATGAACAATCGCTAGATGCCGCAACTCAAACGGCCAAAGGTATTATTGCTAGTGCCAAAAAAGAGGCTTTACTGGAAGCAAAAGATGAAAGTCATCGCTACCGTAAAGAAGTCGAAGGCGAATTGAAAGAGAGACGCTTTGAAGTTCAGAAACAAGAAAATCGTTTGTTGAAAAGAGAAGAGAACCTTGATCGCAAGGATTCAGTCTTAGACAAACGCGAACAAGTGCTTACACAAAAAGAAGATCAATTGAGTGCTGAGCAACAAAGATTAGATGCAAAGAGCAAAGAAGTCGCTTCACTTGAACAAAAACAAAAAGATAAGCTGGAAGAAATCGCCGCTTTGACAAAAGACCAAGCTAAGGAGCTTATTCTTAAAGAGACACGTAACAGTTTGAGTTATGAGTTAGCTGTGATGATCAAGGAAAGTGAAGCACAAGCTCAAGCCACAGCTGACAAAAAAGCCAAGAGTTTGATCGCGCAGGCTATCCAACGTAGTGCAGCTGATATGGTCTCTGAAACCACCGTCTCAGTCGTTAACTTACCAAATGATGAGATGAAGGGCCGCATTATCGGGCGTGAAGGGCGTAATATTCGCACACTTGAAACTTTGACAGGGATCGATCTGATCATTGATGATACTCCTGAAGCTGTCGTTTTGAGTGGTTTTGATCCTGTAAGACGTGAGATTGCCAAAATGGCCTTAGAAAAATTGATCCAAGATGGTCGGATCCATCCGGCACGCATTGAGGAAATGGTCGAAAAGGCTACTAAGGAAATGGATAGCCGGATCCGCCAGACTGGTGAAGAAGCTATCTTTGATCTTGGGATCCATTCAATGCACCCAGATTTGATCAAGACGGTCGGTCGTTTGAATTATCGGACAAGTTACGGTCAAAATGTGTTGGATCATTCGATCGAAGTTGCGAAGATCACAGGGGTCCTTGCAGCTGAGTTAGGTGAAGATGTTACAATAGCGAAACGCGCAGGTTTACTACACGATATCGGAAAAGCGGTCGATCATGAAGTTGATGGCTCTCACGTTGAGATCGGGGTAGAATTGGCGAAGAAATATAAAGAAAACGATGTCGTTGTCAATACGATCGAATCTCATCACGGGGATGTAGCACCAAAATCAACGATCGCAGTTTTAGTTGCAGCGGCTGATGCAGTTTCAGCTGCACGTCCAGGGGCTCGGAGCGAGTCGCTAGAAAACTACATTCACCGCCTTGAAAAATTGGAGAATATCTCTAATGAATTTGAAGGTGTGAAGAAGAGTTATGCGATCCAAGCTGGGCGTGAAGTTCGGATCATCGTTAAACCAAATGAGGTCAACGACTTAGAGGCAACTGTTTTAGCACGTGATATTCGAAATAAGATCGAAGAAGAACTTGAATATCCAGGGCATATCAAAGTTACCGTTATTCGTGAAACACGAGCGGTCGAATATGCTAAGTAATAGTTTTAGCAATTGTATCAAAAAAACTGTAGTCCGATCAGGGCTACAGTTTTTTTATTAGGCACGGCGTTCTTTTTTTAATTTCTCAGCCTGTTTAGCACTCAAGTTGCCGAGGGTAACTAAACGGTCTTCGATCAGGTCTAAAACGTAATTACGATCTGCTTGATTTTCAACAAAATCGTATTTATCGCCATCAATGATCAATAGTTGAGAGAGTTCATAATTTTTTTCAAAGTCAGCATAATACCGTAAGAGACGTTGGTAATACTCGATCAATGAAGGATCAGTTGAGATCTGTTCATATTTACGTCCACGTTTTTGGATGCGCTTGATCATCGTATCATAGGAAACTTTGATCAAGACCATCAGATCAGTATCGTTAGTCGGAGTAGCTGCCTTAAGTTCAGTCAGCATATGGCCTAAAAGTTCTTGATAGGTCGCATATTCGATCTGAGTTGCATTTCCCATATCGGTATTCATCTTCATGAACATCGCATCTTCATAGATCGAGCGATCCAAAATGTTGTTTGGGTGTCGCATAGCTTGCTTCATCATCATAAAACGTCGATTTAAAAAGAAAGTTTGTAACAGATAGGCATAGGGATTAGTAGCATCCTTATCGCCAGCTTGACGTTTTTTGGCTGCGATTTCGTTACCTTTATAAAATAAGGGTAAGACAGGGTTGTCTTCAACGGGTTCAAAGAACGGCTCTGAACCTAATTCTTGGGCCAAGATCTGTGTTAGGCTTGATTTACCTGATCCAATTATCCCAGCTAGTGTGATCATAGAAAGTTCATCCTCTCGGTTAATGTACTTAACTATCTTACATTTTTAGCGCTTGTTTTTCAAATGGTGAATTACTTGACTAATTGTTATGAGAGGCATATATTTCTCTATATAAAATTTTTTATGTGGCAGACTGTAGGCAAGATGATAGCCTGCCAGAAAGGCTCGTGAGATAATGGAAAAACAAAAAAGACAGCTATTTTTAGGGTCTTTGATCACCCTAGGAATCGTTTACGGGGATATAGGAACTTCGCCTTTGTATGTGATGAAGGCTTTATTAGCGGATCTAGGAAGTCCGCAAAACTTGACCCGTGGATATCTTATTGGCTGTCTCTCGTTAGTTTTTTGGACTCTGATGCTGATGACAACGATCAAATATGTTTTGATCGCGTTGAAAGCAGATAATCACGGTGAAGGGGGGATCTTTGCCCTGTATGCTTTAGTGCGCCATCAAAAAAAGTGGCTGATCATTCCGGCTTTGATCGGTGGGGCTGCTTTATTAGCTGATGGGACTTTGACCCCAGCGGTGACCGTTACCAGTGCGATCGAAGGCTTAAAGGGGGTTGCATTTGGTCAAAATGTTCCGATCGCATCTCAAAATAGTGTGATCATTGTAACATTTGTGATCTTATTAGTTTTATTTTTGATCCAGCGATTTGGGACAAGTTTGATCGGTAAAGGCTTTGGACCGGTGATGTTTATCTGGTTTAGCTTTTTAGCGATCGTTGGTCTGATCAATTTAGCTAGTGACCCTGGGATGTTAGTCGCTTTGTCACCACATTATGGTTTAAAATTGCTGTTTTCACCAGAAAATAAAGTTGGGATCTTTATTTTAGGGAGCGTCTTTTTGGCAACGACAGGGGCTGAGGCGCTGTATTCAGATATGGGGCATGTTGGAAAGCGCAACATCTATCTGACCTGGCCCTTCGTCTGCACGGCGCTTATATTGAATTATTTTGGCCAAGGAGCATATTTGAGTACACACTTAGCTCAGATAAAAGCCCAAACTAACTTTGAAAATCCATTCTATGCTGTTTTAAGTTCAGATTGGTATTTGTTTGGTGTAGTTTTGGCAACGTTGGCGGCCATTATTGCGTCACAAGCCTTGATCACAGGCTCATTTACCTTAGTTCAAGAAGCAGTTGGTTTAAAACTTTTCCCCCGCATGAAAGTTGAGCATCCTAGTCTTTCGCGCGGGCAGATCTATATTTCTGCAGTCAACTGGTTATTGTGCTTGACTACGACGATCGTTTTATTTTACTTTAAGACTTCTGAACATATGGAAGCAGCTTACGGTCTAGCGATCACCTTGACGATGTTGATGACGACGCTTTTATTATTTGAGTATCTGCGGTCTAAAGAAAAACGGATCAGTGCAGTTTTAGTCTTAAGTTGTTTTAGTGTGATCGAACTGATATTTTTAGCTGCTAGCTTAAGTAAATTCATGCATGGCGGTTATGTGACGGTCTTTATCACCTTGTTGATCTTAAGCTTGATGTTTGTTTGGTTCTTTGGAAATCGTTTACGTGAGCGTTATGCAGATCGATCTGAGATGGTCAATTTAAAGGATTATAAGTCGATGTTACAAGCGCTAGCCAAAGATGAAAGTGAACCACTTTTTACAGATAACTTGATCGTTTTAGCTAAGGTAAAGCGCGATCTTAGTGTCAAACGTGAATTGTTGTATTCGATCTTAGATAAAAAGCCTAAGCGCGCTAAAGTTTACTGGTTCGTTACTGTCAATACGACCGATGAACCTTACACTAACTATTATACGGTCGATATGCTCGGCACACGTAATATCGTTAATTTACAGTTATATTTAGGCTATAAGATGAATCCAAGCGTCAACTTATATCTTTATCAGATAGTTTCTGATCTGATGCAAAAAGATGTTATCGATGAACAGCCACAAAAATATACGACAGTTCCTGGACGGATCGTGGGTAACTTTTCTGTTTTAGCGATCCAAGAAGTTTTATCGCCAGATACGCGTATCTCAGCCTGGATGCGCTTGTTGATCTCGGCACGGATCTTTATTCAAAATCACAGTACGACACCAGTTCAGTGGTTCGGACTTGAAACTAGTGAGGTCCACCTTGAAAAGGTCCCACTTTTCTTGAAGAAGCGTTCGGTACCTGTGATCGAGCAACGGGTGATCTTAAATCCTAAAGACATCAAACGCAGTACTTGCGAATAATTGATCGCACCCAGTTATTGGGTGCTTTTTCGTGTTTTCCTTAAAATAAAATGTGTTTGTGTGTTTTTTTATATATTATACGGATAAAATTATTATATTTTAAAAAATAGTTCGATTTTTTATTTTGACAATTATAAGCCACTTTGTTATGCTTAAAGCAACTTGAGGGCTGATCAAGATCTTGATAGCCGCTGGAAAATAGTGTGGTAGTGGTGTCCCCCAAGCTTTTGAGTTTGAAAATAACCAAGAAAGGATATGCTATATCGCTTTCGGTCGTGTTTTATGCGATCCCACATAGATATGGCGGGCGCTTAGATTGAGTAATCGAATTAGTATTGTGATGGGCAGCTATTCTGATTGGGAGACCATGAAAAATACAGCTGCTGTTTTAGATGAATTTGGTGTAAAATATGATAAGGCTGTGATCTCGGCTCATCGTATGCCCGAAGAAATGATGGCCTTTGCTAAAGACGCTGTAGATAATGGGATCGAAGTGATCATTGCGGGGGCTGGTGGTGCGGCCCATCTGCCGGGAATGGTCGCTGCTAATACTGTTTTACCAGTCATTGGTGTTCCAGTTCAGTCACGATCCTTAAATGGCTTAGATTCGTTATTATCGATCGTTCAGATGCCAGCGGGGGTTCCAGTCGCAACGACTGCGATCGGCGTAGCAGGCGCTAAAAATGCTGCTCTATTGGCACTGCAGATCCTGGGTGTTACCGATAAGACGATCCAAAAAGATCTCCTTGCTTATCGACAGGAAATGCATGATAAAGCTGTGGAAAGCGGTGATCTTCTTGGCTGATACAGCGCAACTCAAACAAGGGCAAACGATCGGGATCATCGGTGGTGGTCAATTGGGGCAAATGCTAGTTTTATCGGCTAAAGCGATGGGGCTAAAGACGATCATTTTAGATCCTGATGCCACTTGTCCAGCTGGACAGGCAGCTGATGCCCAGATAGTGGCGCCATATGATGATCTTTTGGCTTTAGAAGAATTAGCAAAGCGATCTGATGTTTTGACTTATGAGTTTGAAAATGTCGATCTAGCAGCTTTAGAGCATTTAACAGATGCTAAATTATTGCCACAAGGGACAAAATTGCTGCAGATAACTAAGAATCGCTTAGCCGAAAAAGCTTTCTTACATGAGCATGGTTTAAAGACAGCTCCATTTAGAGCAGTCAATACAAGGGCAGAGCTTGAGCAAGCAGTAGCTCAATTAGGTTTTCCAAGTATTTTAAAGACTTGTGAAGGAGGCTATGACGGTAAAGCTCAGTTTACGCTCAAAGAAGAGGCTGATCTTGATGTTGCCAGCGAATTACTAGCACAAGGTCCATGTATCTTAGAGGGCTTTGTGAATTTTTCTTTGGAATGTTCTGTTATGGTCGCACGGAATGCTAAAGGAGAAGTAACTGTCTTTCCAGTCAGTGAAAATGTTCATCGTGACCATATCTTGCATGAAAGCATCATACCAGCCCGGATCACTTCAAAGGAACATAAAAAAGCACAGACCATTGCAATAAAGATCGCTCAAAGTTTAAATTTACGGGGGATCTTAGGTGTGGAACTTTTTGTAGAGCCTAACGGTGA
Source organism: Ligilactobacillus murinus (assembly GCF_003288115.1). Classification (NCBI taxonomy): domain Bacteria; kingdom Bacillati; phylum Bacillota; class Bacilli; order Lactobacillales; family Lactobacillaceae; genus Ligilactobacillus; species Ligilactobacillus murinus. Next base: position 422,293 of record NZ_CP023565.1, read on the forward strand.
GATCTACGTCAATGAACTAGCGCCACGTCCGCATAATTCAGGACATTATTCGATCGAAGCCTGCAACTTCTCGCAATTTGATATACATAATCGGGCAGTCATGAATTGGCCTTTGCCTAAGATCGAATTGTTGAAACCGGCTATCATGGTCAATATTTTAGGGCAACATAAGGCTTTAAGTGAAGACTTGATCGCCCGAAAGCCACAATGGCATTTCCATGACTATGGCAAAAAAGATGTTAGAGTAGATCGTAAGATGGGGCATATTACGATCTTGACTGACGATCTAGAACAGACTTTAGCTGAGATCAAAGCAACTCAAGTTTGGGATTAAACACAATCAAAGGAGAATCATTAATGATTTCACGTTATACACGGCCTGAAATGGCTGCAATTTGGACAGATGAGAAAAAATTTGAATGTTGGTTAGCGGTTGAATTGGCTGCTGATGAAGCATGGGCTAAATTAGGACATATTCCAGCCGAAGATGTCGAAAAATTAAAGCAAAATGCTAAATTTGACGTTGACCGCATTCAAGAGATCGAAGCGGTGACCCACCATGATGTGATCGCATTTACACGTAATGTATCTGAATCATTAGGGGAAGAAAAAAAATGGGTCCACTATGGTTTGACCAGCACAGACGTGGTCGATACAGCTTATGGTTATCAATTAAAGCAAGCTAACGATATCATCCGAAAAGACCTTAAAGATTTTACTCAGATCGTAGCTGATAAAGCACGAGAACATAAAAATACAGTGATGATGGGGCGGACTCACGGTGTTCATGCTGAACCAACAACATTTGGTGCTAAGTTAGCTCGTTGGTATTCAGAAATGAAACGTAATATCGAACGTTTTGATCGTGCTGCTAAAGGTGTTGAAGCAGGCAAGATCAGTGGTGCGGTCGGAACATATGCTAATATCGATCCTTTTGTTGAAGAATACGTCTGTGAAAAATTAGGGATCCGTGCACAAGAAGTGTCGAGTCAAGTCTTGCCACGTGATCTGCATGCTGATTACATGGCATCTTTAGCTTTGATCGCTACAAGCTTGGAAGAATTTGCAACTGAGATCCGTGGTTTACAAAAATCAGAGACACGTGAAGTCGAAGAATATTTTGCTAAAGGGCAAAAAGGTTCATCTGCAATGCCACATAAGCGTAACCCGATCGGCTCAGAAAATATTTGTGGTTTAGCTCGTGTTTGCCGTGGTCATATGGTCACAGCTTATGAAAATGTTGCTTTATGGCATGAACGTGATATTTCTCATTCTTCAGCAGAACGCATCATTTTACCAGATACAACGATCTTGATCGATTACATGTTGAATCGCTTTGGTCGGATCGTGAAGAATTTGACGGTTTTCCCAGAAAACATGAAGCGCAACATGGATAAGACATTTGGCTTGATCTACAGTGGACGGGTCTTGCTGAAGTTGATCGATACTGGTATGAGCCGTGAAGAAGCTTATGACCTTGTGCAACCATATACAGCTAAAGCTTGGGATGGACAAACACAGTTCCGCCCATTGCTTGAAAGTGATGCAACGATCATGAGTCGTTTATCCAAAGAAGATCTTGACGATGCGTTCGATTATCATTGGCATTTGAAACATATTGATGATATTTTTAAACGTGTTGGTTTAGAATAGCACCTATAATATAAATTTAAGATTTAAAAAGCCTTGATCTGTGTGATCAAGGCTTTTTTATAAACAACATAAAATTTACAGTGTAGTGGCCGACCTTAGTTAGTTAAAAAACGGTATCCAAAGGAAAGTTCGTGTTTTGATGTACCTTTATATTGAAATACGAACTTTATTTGAGTTATTTTATATATTTAAGTTTATATTTTTAAAATTTTAACAATGAATATTCGGTGTTTTTTGTTGACGTGATAGAAGGAGTTTGTTATCTTATAGATGTGAATTGTCGAATTATATTTGTTGCATGTTGTTTTAAAGTTCGTTTTTTAAAGTTAAAGGAGCAAAAATATAGCCATGGGTGAAGTAATTTATACAGGAAAAGCAAAACAAATGTGGAGTACAGATGATCCCGAGGTCTTGCGGGTCGTTTATATGGATCAGGCAACTGCTTTGAATGGTAAGAAAAAAGACCAGATCAAAGGTAAAGGACAGATCAATAATGAGATCTCGACATTGGTCTTTGAATATTTGGCTGAGCAAGGGATCAAGACCCACTTCATCAAAAAGTTATCCCCGACAGAAGAATTGGTACATAAAGTTGAGATCATTCCACTCGAAGCGGTGACACGTAATGTAGCCACAGGGCACTTTGTCACACGCTTTGGCGTTAAAGATGGTCAGGTGTTTAAGACACCAGTTGAAGAAACATACTACAAAAGTGATGCTTTAGATGATCCTTTTATCAACGAATCACAGACTTTAGCTCTGGGCTTAGCGACCAAAGCTGAACTCACAGAGATCTGGGAGCTTTCGCGTAAGACAAATCAATTGCTAACAGCGTTATTTGCTAAAGCTGATCTGACTTTAGTGGACTTCAAGCTTGAATTTGGGCGTTTAAGTGACGGTACTTTAGTTTTAGCCGATGAATTTTCACCTGATAATTGCCGGCTTTGGGACAAAAAAACTAAGGCTCATATGGACAAAGATGTTTATCGACAAGATCTAGGTGAGTTGACCCCGGTTTATGAAGAAGTTTTAGCCCGCTTACAACAAGCTTTAGAGGAGGAAAAGTAATGACTGACGTAAGAATCTATGTGACTTATAAGGAATCCGTCTTTGATCCCCAAGGTGATACGATCAAACAAGCGATCCATGCATTAGGTCATGATGAAGTCAAAGATGTTAAGGTAGGTAAATTCTTTGATGTGACTCTTGATCCAAGTAAAAAAGATATTGAGACTGCAGTTAAAGAAGTAGCTGAAGAATTACTGGTCAATTTTAATCTTGAAACTTATCACTATGAGATCATGGAGGAAGCCTAATGAAGATCGCAGTTGTTGTTTTTCCAGGATCCAATTGTGATATCGATCTCTACGAAGCTTTGCACACAGTTTTAGATGCAGACGTAGAGTATGTTTCACATAAATGTGAAGATATGAGCGCTTTTGATGCTGTAATGTTACCCGGTGGTTTTTCTTATGGGGATTACTTGCGTTGTGGTGCGATCGCGCGTTTTTCAAAAGTCATGCCTGAGATCGTAAAAATGGCCAAAGCAGGTAAACCAGTCTTTGGAACTTGTAATGGTTTCCAGATCTTGACTGAAGCTGGTTTGTTGCCAGGCGCATTGAAACAAAATGATAGTTTGAAATTTGTTTGCAAGACAGTACCTTTGAGAGTCGAAAATACTAAAACGCCATTTACACATCAATATCAGCAAGATGAAGTGATCAAGTTACCGATCGCACATGCTGATGGCAGTTACTTTGCTGACGAAGCTACTTTGTCTGAACTAGAAGCTAATGGACAAGTTGTTTTCCGTTATGCGGGAGAAAATCCCAATGGTAGTTTGCATGATATTGCGGGGATCTGCAATAAGCAAGGAAATGTTTTGGGGATGATGCCACACCCAGAACGAGCAGTAGAAGCTTTATTAGGCAATGAAGATGGCTTACGTGTCTTCAAATCATTATTGGAAAATGGCACAGTTAAAACGGAGGAAAGCTAATGGCTGAAATGACACCAGAAGAGATTAAAACCAAAAAACCATATCTTGAATGGGGTTTGACGCAAAAAGAATACGATTATATCTGTGATGAATTGCTCCAGCGCTTACCAAACTATACGGAAACAGGGCTGTTTTCGGTCATGTGGAGCGAGCATTGTTCTTATAAAAAGTCTAAGCCAGTTTTGCGCTTATTTCCTACCAAAAATGAACGTGTTTTACAAGGACCAGGGGAAGGTGCCGGGATCGTTGATATTGGTGATGGCTTAGCGGTAGTTTTTAAAGCTGAAAGTCATAATCATCCTTCTGCTGTTGAACCCTACGAAGGTGCAGCCACTGGGGTCGGTGGGATCTTGCGCGATATTTTTAGTATGGGTGCGCGCCCCGTTGCCTCACTTGACTCATTACATTTTGGTGAATTGACAGATGCGCGGACCAAGTACTTAGTCAATGGCGTTGTGGCCGGGATCGGCGGTTATGGCAACTGTATGGGGATCCCAACTGTTGGCGGTGAGATGACATTTGATGAATGTTATCGTGGCAACTGTTTGGTTAATGCGATGAGTGTCGGTTTGATGGAACAAAAAGACATGCAAAAAGGACGTGCGGCTGGTGTTGGGAATGCGGTGATCTATGTTGGGGCTAAGACTGGACGTGATGGGATCCACGGTGCGACTTTTGCCTCAAGTGATTTCAGTGACGAAAAAGAGACGCAACGTTCGGCTGTTCAGGTCGGTAATCCATTTATGGAAAAATTACTCATGGAAGCTTGTTTGAAATTGACCCATGACCATAAAGATTGGTTGGTCGGGATCCAAGATATGGGAGCAGCAGGGATCGCTTCATCTTCGTGTGAGATGGCCTCAAAGGCAAATAGCGGATTAGTTTTAGAGTTAGATAAAGTGCCACAACGTGAAAGTGAAATGTCTGCTTATGAGATCATGTTATCTGAATCCCAAGAACGGATGTTACTTTGTGTGCATAAAGGTTATGAAGAAAAGGTCATCAACTTGTTCAAAGATTTTGAGCTTGAAGCGGTTGTGATCGGGCGCGTAACAGATGATGGCCAATATCTTTTGAAACATCATGGTCAAGTAGTTTGTGATATTCCAGTCAAAACGTTAACGGATGACGTTTTAGAAGAACCAAGCCAAGAAAAAGTACCCAAACGTTTGCTAAAAGCTAAAGAAATGCCCCAATGGGTCCCAACGATCACCGAGCCTAAACAAACTTTACTCGAGTTGTTGCAACAACCAACGATCGCTTCAAAAGAAATGTTTACACAGACTTATGATTCACAAGTACGCACGAGCACAGTCTTAGGACCAGGAAGCGATGCAGGTGTGATCCGAGTTCGAAAAACAAATAAAGCTTTAGCGATGACAACAGATGGTAATGGGCGTTTTATCTATTTAGATCCAAAGATCGGTGGGCAAATGGCAGTCGCTGAAGCCTGTGCCAATATTATCTCTAGTGGTGCTTTGCCGCTAGCGATGACAGATTGTTTGAATTATGGTGATCCCAATGATCCTGAGATCTACTATGAATTACATCATTCTGTTGCGGGGATGGCCCAAGCCTGTGAAGTCTTTGATACGCCAGTTATCTCAGGTAACGTATCTTTATATAATGAAACCAATGGTGAAGCGATCTACGGAACTCCGATGGTCGGTATGGTCGGGTTGATCGAAGATGTTACGCGTATCATCCCTTCGACTGTAAAAAATGCGGGTGATGCATTGTATTTAGTTGGTCCAAAGACAAAAGCTGACTTTTCGGGTAGTGAAATCCAAAAGATGCAGACGGGTAAGATCTTTGGGACGCTAAATGAATTAGATCTGTCTAATTTAAATAAGGTAATGAAACAACTTTTAACAGCCATGCAAACTGGCTTGGTCACAAGCAGTCATGATGCTAGTGAAGGTGGTTTAGGTGTCTGTTTAGCTGAAACATTATTTAACAGTGAGCTAGGGGCTAAAGTAACGCTAAACTTGAGTAGTTCAGAATTCTTTAGTGAAACGCCAGGTCGTTTTATCGTCAGTGTTCCGCAAAATAAGCGCACTGAATTTGAGAAAACTTTAGGGACAGCGCAAAGTTTTTTAGGTGAAGTAGATAGTGTGCCTAAGTTAGCTGTGACCTTAACTGATGCAGAATTTGAAGTTGAAGTAAGCGAAGCACAAAAATTATGGGAGGAAGCGATACCGTGCCTTATGAAATCAAAGGATTAAACGAAGAATGTGGTGTATTTGGTGTTTTTGATACTAAAAAGGCCAATCAACTGACATATTTTGGTTTACACAGTCTACAACATCGCGGTCAAGAAGGTGCGGGGATCGTCTCAAGTGATGGTACCAAACTCAAGCAATTCAGAAATAAGGGTCTATTGGCTGAAGTCTTTGCTAATGAAGCTGATCTGGATAGTTTAGACGGGAACGCTGCGATCGGGCATGTTCGCTATGCAACTAGTGGTAATGATTCGATCAATAATCTCCAGCCTTTTTTATTCAACTTTTATGATGATGAAGTTGCATTGGCACACAACGGTAATTTGACTAACGCTAAAAGCCTCAGACATCAATTGGAAAAAGCTGGCTCTGTTTTTCACTCTAATTCTGATACTGAGATCTTGATCCATTTGATCAGGCAAAAGCGAGATCTGGATTTTATTGATGCCTTAAAAGCAAGCTTAAATGAGGTCAAAGGTGGCTTTGCCTTTCTTTTGTTGCAAAAGGATCGCTTGATCGCAGCTTTAGATCCCAATGGCTTTCGGCCGTTATGCATCGGACAACTTAAAAATAAAGCTTATGTCGTTGCAAGCGAGACCTGTGCTTTGGATATGATCGGCGCTAAATTCGTCCGAGATGTTAACCCAGGTGAATTGATCATTATCGATAAAGACGGTCTGCATATCGATACTTATACTGATGCCACTAAATTGGCAGTTTGTTCAATGGAATATATTTATTTTGCGCGACCAGATTCGATCATCCACGGTGTTAATGTGCATACTGCTCGTAAACGGATGGGGCGTTTGTTGGCAAAAGAACAACCAGTTGATGCTGATATCGTGATCGGCGTTCCCAATTCATCTTTATCAGCAGCTTCGGGTTTTGCCGAAGAAGCTGGATTACCATATGAAATGGGCTTGATCAAGAGTCAATATGTGGCTAGAACTTTTATCCAGCCGACCCAAGAGTTACGTGAGCGGGGGGTAAAATTAAAGCTCTCAGCTGTTCGGGGGGTCGTGGAAGGTAAAAAAGTTGCGATCATTGATGATTCGATCGTGCGGGGGACGACTTCAAAGCAGATCGTTAAACTTTTAAAAGAGGCGGGCGCTAAGGAAGTACATATGCGGATCGCCTCACCACCATTACGTTTTCCATGTTTTTATGGGATCGATATTTCAACTAGAGCAGAATTGATCGCAGCTGATCACAGTGTTCAAGAGATCTGTGAGTTGATCGGTGCTGATTCACTGGGATTTTTGAGTACGGAAAGTTTGATCAAGGCGATCGATATCCCTAGTGGTAGAAAGGTTGAAAATGGTGGCCTAACAGTCGCTTATTTTGATGGCAAATATCCGACGCCACTGTATGATTATGAAGCTGATTATTTAGCCTCACTCAAGCAACAAGAAGAAAGGAATTTTTTGCGATGAGTCGTTATCAAGAAGCTGGTGTTGACGTTAATGCTGGTTATGAAATGGTCAAAAAGATCAAACAAGATGTTGCTTCGACTGCACGTTTAGGGATGCTAGGTAGTCTAGGAAGTTTTGGTGGGATGTTTGATCTGAGTGTTTTAGATCTAAAGCATCCGGTTTTAGTTTCAGGAACTGATGGTGTAGGGACGAAATTGATGATCGCTCAGGCATTAGATAAGCATGACACGATCGGGATCGATTGCGTAGCGATGTGTGTCAATGACATTTTAGCTCAAGGGGCTGAACCGTTATATTTTTTAGATTACATCGCTACTGGAAAAAATGATCCGACTAAGATGGCACAGATCGTTTCTGGTGTAGCAGAAGGCTGTCGCCAAGCCGGGGCAGCTTTGATCGGGGGCGAAACAGCTGAAATGCCTGATATGTATGCTCCAACTGAATATGATCTGGCTGGTTTTGCTGTCGGAGCGGTCGAAAAGAGTAAACTTTTGGATGAAACTCACCCTAAAGCAGGGATGAAATTGATCGGTCTGCCTTCAAGTGGTCTACACTCTAATGGTTTTTCATTAGTTAGACAGATCTTATTCAAAGATCATCAGCTAGACTTGGACGATCGCCCAGCAGAACTTTTAGGCAAAAGTGTTGGCGAAGTGTTATTAGAGCCTACTCGGATCTATGTCAAAGCTGTTTTACCATTGATCAAACAGGGCTTGATAAGTGGTGTTAGTCATATCACAGGCGGTGGTCTGCTCGAAAACTTACCGCGCATGTTTGAAGATGGGTTGCAGGCACGATTGGATTATGCTTCATGGGATAAGCCTGTGATCTTTGGGTATTTGAGAGATCTAGGTGAGTTAAAGCAAGCTGATTTATTAGAGACTTTCAACTTAGGGATCGGATTAGTTTTAGCCGTTGCGCCGCAGAATGTTCCAGCGGTCAAAGACTTATTACAGCAGGCTGCTGAGCCGTTTTACGAGATCGGAGAACTGGTAAAACGGCCTGAAAATGCAGCTAAGATCGAGATCGATTTTTAAGGGGGGATTTGATGCGCACAGCAATTTTTGCTTCGGGTAGCGGTTCAAATTTTGAAGTTTTAGCCCAAAAATTTCAAGCCGGTGAATTTAAGGCTGAGCTGGTGCTATTATTTAGTGACCATCCGGACGCTTTTGTGATCAAACGTGCCCAGAAACTAAAGGTCCCCTACGAGACTTTTACCGTCAAAGAATGTGGGGACAAAGTTTCATATGAAAAACGTATTATGGAGACCTTAAAGAAGTATCGGATCGATTTTATCATCTTAGCGGGTTATATGCGTGTTTTAGGTGAAAAGATCGTCTTAGCCTATGATAAACGGATCGTTAATCTACACCCAGCATATTTGCCTGAATACCAAGGGCTACATGCGATCGAACGTGCTTTTAGCGATCATCAAACGCAAGGCAAAAGTCAGACCGGCGTGACGATCCATTATGTCGATACTGGCTTAGATACGGGGCCAGCGATCTTACAAAAGCATGTCCCGATCTATCCAGATGACACGTTAGAAACGCTCGAGCAGCGGATCCATGCGTGTGAACATGAATTGTATCCTCAAGCACTAAAGCAGATATTTAAAGGAGAATAAGCGTGAAAAGAGCATTGATCAGTCTTTCAGATAAAAGTGGTATCGTTGAATTCGCCCAAGGATTAGTCGCAAATGATTTTGAGATCATTTCGACAGGGGGCACCCAAAAAATGTTAGAAGAAGCTGGGATCAAGACCCTGGCGGTAGAAGAAGTAACTAATTTTCCTGAGATCTTAGATGGTCGGGTCAAGACGTTGAATCCATATATCCATGGTGGTCTTTTAGGTAGACGTGACTTATCCGAGCATGTTGCAACAATGGAAAAATTAGCGATCAGACCGATCGATCTAGTATGTGTCAACTTATATCCTTTCAAAGAAACGATCACCGATCCTAGCAAGGATTTTGCAGATGCGATCGAAAATATCGATATCGGTGGCCCAAGTATGTTGCGTTCAGCCGCTAAAAACTTCAATGATGTGACGGTGGTCGTAGATAAAGCTGATTATGAGAAAGTTTTAGCAGAATTGAACAATGAAGGTAATACGACTTTAGCAACACGTAAAAAATTAGCGGCTAAAGCTTTTGAACATACAGCGAGCTATGATGCGATGATCGCACATTACTTTGCTGAGCAATTACATGAAGTTGCACCAGAGAAGTTGACGCTGACTTATGAATTAGAATCAAAAATGCGCTATGGCGAAAATTCGCATCAACCGGCTTGGTTCTATCGGGATGCTTTGCCTAAAAAATATGCGATCACTTCCGCTAAGCAATTAAATGGTAAGCAATTATCCTATAACAATATCAAGGATGCCGATGCTGCACTGCGGATCGCACGCGAATTTGAAGGACCAACAGTGGTCGCTTTAAAACATATGAATCCATGTGGGATCGGACAAGCAGACAACTTGGAAAAAGCTTGGGATCTAGCTTATGCGGCCGATCCGATCTCGATCTTTGGTGGTATTATCGTGTTGAATCGTCCAGTCGATGTCAAAACGGCTGAAAAAATGCATAAGCTCTTCTTAGAGATCATTATCGCACCTAGTTTTGAGCCTGCTGCTCTAGAAGTTTTGAAGCAAAAGAAGAATTTACGTTTATTAGAGTTAGATTTTAGTGCTAAAGATGAGACGCCAGCTTTTGAAACGGTTTCTGTTATGGGAGGCTTGTTGGTCCAAGAACAAGATATGACGTTAGAAGATCTCGCCGATTGGACTGTTGTTACGAAAAAAGCGCCAACTAAAGCACAAGAAAAAGCATTATTACTTGCTTTAAAGGCGGTCAAGCATACTAAATCTAATGCGATCGTAGTAGCTAATACTGAACGTACATTAGGGATCGGAGCTGGTCAACCTAATCGGATCGACTCGACCAAGATCGCAGTGGGCCATGCTAAAGAATTTATTGATGCTGAAACAGTTTTGGCCTCAGATGCCTTTTTCCCAATGGATGACTGTGTTGAATATGCGGCTAAAAATGGGATCAAGGCGATCATTCAACCGGGCGGGTCGATCCGCGATGAAGATTCGATCAAAATGGCTGATAAGTATGGCATCGCAATGTTGACTACGGGTATCAGACACTTTAGACACTGATAGGCGAGGGTGAAACGCAAATGAAAGATGATTTAAAGTTGTTAGTTGTTGGTTCTGGCGGACGTGAACATGCGATCGCTAAAAAATTATTAGCTAGTTCACATGTTAGTCAAGTTTATTGTGCCCCAGGTAATCCGGGAATGACAGTGGATGGGATCATACCAGTTGCGATCTCTGAACTCGATTTTTTGGCACTTAAAGGTTTTTGTTATGAAGAAAAGATCGCCTGGACTTTTGTAGGGCCCGAAAATGCATTAGTCGCTGGGATCGTGGATTCATTTGAAGCAGATGGTCTAAAGATATTTGGTCCAGCTAAGACAGCAGCTCAGTTGGAAGGTTCAAAAGACTTTGCGATGCGCTTTATGAATAAGTATGCTGTTCCAACGGCAAAATTTGCCACTTTTTCTGACTCGGCTTCAGCGATCGAAGGGCTAGCAGAATTTAGTGAACCCGTCGTGATCAAAGCAGATGGATTAGCAGCTGGTAAGGGGGTCGTGATCGCCCAAACAAAAGACCAGGCTAGAGAAGAGATCGCGTTGATGTTTAAAAAAGGGCAAAAGCGCCTCGTACTCTCAGAATTTTTGTCTGGAGCAGAATACTCACTCTTTGTTGCGGTAGGTCGTAAAGACTACCGGATACTTCCAATGGCTCAAGACCATAAGCGAGCCTTTGATTTTGATAAAGGTTTGAATACTGGCGGGATGGGGGCGTATAGTCCATTACCACAATTGCCAGAAACAGATTATCAGCGGATGTTACATGAAGTTGTTGAACCAACGATCGCTGGCTTGCGTCAAGAGAAGTTTGATTACTGTGGGATCTTATATATCGGGTTGATCATGACTGAGCAAGGTCCTAAAGTCATTGAATACAATGTGCGTTTAGGCGATCCTGAGACGCAGGTCGTCTTACCCCGGATCACATCTGACTTTGCGCAGTTGATCGACTGTGCCCTTAATGGTGACGCCTTGCCAGCGATCGAAGTAACAGCTAAAGCTTGCTTAGGTGTAGTCGTAGCGGCTGCTGGCTATCCTGGTGAGTATCTCAAAGGGCAAGCTTTGCCCGGATTGCAAGCAACAGATGAGATCAAGGTCGATTATGCTAATGTCAGTGAAAAGGTAGAGCGATTTGTGGGCAATGGTGGTCGTTTACTGTGTGTTTTAGCGCTAGAAGACGACCTTCAGTTGGCACAAGCGAAGGTATATAGTTATTTGGCTCAACATGAATTTGTGGATTGCTATTATCGACACGATATCGGGGCTAAAGCTACAGGAAAGTTTGCTGGAGTTACTGGAAAACTCGAAAATTTGAGCTAGGATAAAACGTGTGAGATAATTTTGGTCATCATGATGCATAGCGTTGTGGTGGCCTTTTGTTGTTCATTATCTATGAAGGACAATAAAAACTTTTTTGACTTGTCTTATATTTTGAGAAATGGTATTTTTAGGGAGAAATAATTTGGACAAGGTAGGAAACTAGATGAGTAATTTTATGTATCAAGCATTCAGTGAAGTCGCTAAGCAAAAAGCTTTTGTAACGGCAGCTAAAGTATTGAATGTGACACCATCAGCGATCAGTCATTCGATCAATGGCCTAGAAAAAGAGCTGGGTTTTGCACTATTTTTCCGTAATCGCAATGGAGTTCAATTGACCTCTGCTGGGGAAAAGATCTTACCGATCGTCCGTGAACTATTGAATACTGAAGATAAGTTATTAGAAGAAGCCGCTCGGATCAACGGGCTGGATCAGGGACGATTGCGGATCGGGGCTTTTAGTAGTGTCTGTATCAATTGGCTTCCTGATATGATCAATACCTTCAAGAAGAATTATCCCGAGATCGAAGTTTCGGTCTGGCAGGGGAACTTTAATGAAGTTATCCAACAGATCAAATTAGGTGAGCTCGATATTGGCTTTTCCGCTCTACCGATCAAAGAGAATCTGGAAGTTTTACCGTTATATCGAGATGAGATCTACTGTGTTGCGCCTGAAGGATTTACACCACAAGATAAAAAAGCTGTTGTGGCTAGTGATGTGGCGGATAAACCGTTTATTCTCCAAGAGATCGATTATGATCGCAATACTAAAGAAGCCTTGGATGATTATAATGTTTCTGTCAATTCGATCCAGTACAGTATCGATGATGCCTCGATCATTGCAATGGTCGAATCAGGACTGGGGTTTGGGATCTTACCAGAATTAGCTCTACAAAAACTTTCAGGTAATGTCGTGCAGTATCCCTTTGCCAAGCGACATTTTCGGACAATTGCTCTAGTGACGCATAATAAAGCCCAGCAAACACCTTCGACACGGGCTTTTATCCGAGTCATTATGGACTATTTAACAAAGCGTTATGGTGGTTTAGTGTAACTGATCATAGTAAGAATTGTTAAAAATTTTAAATAAAGTCGAATTTATGGACTAAGGTACTTGCATATAGCATTAAAGTTTGTTAATATTCATAGGACATTGCCAGGCAAAGTAGGTGAATATTAATCAATGGAAACAAAATTAAAAGTTGGCGACAAAGTGACATGTGATAAGTTTGCTTCATTGACACATGATTTTGTCGGTGCGATCGAAAAGATCTATGAAAATTCTGCAGTTGTTGAGATCTTAGAACATCATAAAGATGATACCGTAGTTGTGAGCGATTTCCATAATCGTGCTGTAGTAGCTTTAGATCACATGAAAAAGAAAACGGCATAAAAATTCAAAAAAAAGATGACAAACGAAGATAAGGGTGCTATAATTATCTTTGTTGTTGCGGGTGTAGTTTAGTGGTAAAATCCCAGCTTCCCAAGCTGATGTCGCGAGTTCGATTCTCGTCACCCGCTTCAAAGAGCATCTTTGGTCTCGGCCGGAGATGTTTTTTATTTAAGTTAAGAAAACTCGATGATAGAAGAAAAGTAACCTGTGGCAGCGTTAAGCGAGTCTGGGAGGGTGGAAGCCAGATCGTGTAAACAGGTGAAGCGCGCTTTTTAGAGTACAAGTGAATATTTGAGTGGATATTGATCAAATAGAGTGGTACCGCGGGAATTTCTCGTCTCTTGCAAAGTGTTATTTAACGCTATGCAAGAGACGTTTTTATTTTTAAAGGAGGATATTAGTGATGAAGGACTACAAACAATTAGTGGCTCAAGCAGTATATGCAGCAGTTGATGGCCAGTTAAGTGAAGAAGCGATCGTTGAAAAGATCGAACAACCAAAAGACCTTAAGTTAGGGGACTATGCTTTTCCAGCATTCGTGTTGGCTAAGGTCTTGCGTAAAGCACCACAAATGATCGCACAAGAATTGGTCGAAAAGATCGATACGACTAATTTTGAAAAAGTTGAAGCTGTCGGACCTTACGTAAACTTTTTTCTAGATAAAGCAGCTTTCAGTGAAGATGTTTTACATGATGTTTTGACTAAACAAGAACATTTTGGCGATGCAACGACTGGAAATGGTCGTCAAGTTCCGATCGATATGTCTTCACCTAATATCGCTAAACCAATGTCGATGGGCCACTTACGTTCGACTGTGATCGGTAACTCAATCGCACTTTTAATGGAAAAATCTGGTTACAAACCGGTCAAGATCAACCACTTAGGTGACTGGGGCACACAATTTGGTAAATTGATGCGCGCTTATGAACTTTGGGGAAGTGAAGAAGAAGTTAAAAATGATCCGATCAACTCCTTATTAGGCTATTACGTACGTTTCCACAAAGAAGACGTTGAAAATCCTCAATTAGATGATGAAGCTCGTGATTGGTTCAAGCGTTTAGAGGATGGGGATGAAGAAGCGACTCGTCTTTGGAAATGGTTTAGAGAAGAATCACTTAAAGCTTTCACAACTGTCTATGACCGTCTAGGGATCGAATTTGATTCTTACAACGGTGAAGCTTTCTACAACGATAAGATGGATGAAGTCGTCGAGATCTTAGAAGATAAGGGATTATTAAAAGAAAGTCAAGGAGCTCAGATCGTGGATCTTGAAAAGTATAACTTGAATCCTGCTTTGATCAAAAAGACTGACGGGGCTACCCTTTACATTACACGTGACTTAGCAGCAGCAATGTATCGTAAACGGACTTATGATTTTGCGCAATCCTTGTACGTCGTTGGGAACGAACAATCAAATCACTTCAAACAATTGAAGGCAGTCTTAAAAGAAATGGGTTATGATTGGTCCGATGATATCCATCACATTCCATTTGGCTTGATCACACAAGGGGGTAAGAAACTCTCTACACGTTCAGGACGTGTCATCTTGTTAGAAAAAGTTTTGGATGATGCGGTTGCTTTGGCTAAAGAGCAGATCGAAACTAAAAATCCTAATTTAGCCAACAAAGATCAAGTGGCTGAAGAAGTCGGTGTTGGTGCCGTAGTCTTCCATGACCTTAAGAATGAACGTTTGAATAACTTTGACTTTGACCTAGAAGAAGTCGTTCGTTTTGAAGGTGAGACTGGACCTTATGTTCAATATTCACATGCAAGAGCAATGAGTATTTTGCGTAAAGCGGGTGTGACTGAGATCGATCCGGCTAAAGCATATGCAGTAACAGATGAAAATGCTTGGGAAACTTTGCGCCTATTAGGTGAATTCCCAGAAACTGTCGCTCGAGCAGTCGCGGAATACGAACCATCTGTGATCGCTAAGTATGCGATCCATTTGGCAAAAGCCTTCAACAAGTACTACGCACATTCTAAGATCTTAGTAGAAGATGACCAATTAGAAGCGCGCTTGGCTTTAGTAGCTAGTGTAGCTGATGTTTTGAAAGAAGCCTTACGTCTTTTAGGTGTAGCGGCACCAGATGAAATGTAAAAATATACTACTAAATAAGACTTGAAAAGCTAAAAAACAGAGGCTGTGACCTAAGTAGTGTCGTTGTTCTTACCTCTACAAATCTTTGAAAAATGGTATGTTTAGAGATAAAGAAAGATATCTTCAAAATTTCAATGTTTGGAATTTGGAGATGTCTTTTTACTTATGTCGCAGCTTCCGGCGTTTATTATTCTTTTGCTATCTTGAAGAAAATGGTTTTAAATTTTATTTAACAAAAATCAAACTTACTCTGTGACAATATAACCAAAATATAATTCATTATTAAGCTAGGATGGAGAAATTATAGATGATTTCAAAAAATAACTATAAACTTTAAGCCTGTAAATTGAAATCTGAGCGCTGACATTCTACGATATATTTTGAGTAGGTTCAACTTTTGCTAATGAACGGTCAAATATTTGCTGATGATCTAGGCGATCCCAAATGGGCTACAAAAGACAAATACGAAAAGAAATATACTTCAACCATTGAATTTGTTGATGAACAAGGCAATAAGATGCCTAATATTCCTGATGATAAGCAAATATCTATATGGATACGTCCTTTATAATGTAGATAAATCCAGGCGAGAGCTTAAATCCAAATGAAGCTTAGACATCAGATAGATCAAATTACTCTAAAGTAAATGTTGCAGTAGTTTCAGAAAAGCCAATTGAACAAACTGATTTGATAGAAAAAGTCGATTAGGTAAGGTGATGCTAGTCGATCTAAGTAGTGTACCAATTCCAAATGTTCCAACACTACAGTATCGAAACGATCTAAGTGATCTAGCGGTTGATATACCAGTCGTATAAAATATTTTAACTCGACCTGAAGCACCAAATGAAACAACATCAACTGAAACTGCGATCACACCTACTATCTTAGGCGATAAAAAAGTCACAGTACCAGTCATGAATGCAGTATCAACAACTATGGTAAAACAGGCTACAGTGCTACAGACCGAGCCTGAATATGCTTGGTGTTGGTGCTTTGCTCATTGCCGGAATGTTAGATTTAGTAGATGAAATTAAAAAGAAAAAACGATCTAGCAAGAGATCGTAACTAGCTGATTTTAAAGAAGACACGAGGAGGCCTATTTTAGTTCTCCTCGTGTTTTTTTATGAAATCATAGTTAGAAATAATTTATTGACAAATAAGTTTTAGTAAGGAAACTTAGTGGTAAACTTGGTGCAATAAAACGATGAGGGGGAGTTTCACGGTGAAGATCAACAATTATGCCAAAAAAGAGGACTATGTTTTTGATTTGATTCAAAAAATCGGAAGTTTACCAGAAAAAGACCAAGAAAAATTTCGAACATCTTGTCGAGTAATGGTTTATGACTATAACGACATGTTGATGTTCAATGGGTTTAGTGGTGAGTTTGCTTGCTTTTTAGTCAGTGGATTGGTGGCAAGCCGTTATTACAATTTTGAAAGTAATAAAGACCAGTATATGACGTTTTATAAGCAACAAGAGTTATTTTATCCCTCGCATGAGGTATTTGATGAAGATCATACTGAAGAAGAACTGGTCGTATTTTCGGATAAAGCTATCATTGTTGTTATTCCCGAAGATATTATGCATGAATACCAAGATAAATCGCCCTTCTTCAATGAAATGTTGCGCGAGCAGATGGCTTATCAATTGCAAAAAGAACGGCTCTATAATATATATTGCAATCTATCCTCGACAAGAGAACGGATCAAGAATACGCTTTTCTACTTGGCTGTGCTCTATGGGGATGTCACAGATGAGAAGTGGGTCCGTTTGCCTCGGCGAATCGACCAAAATGTTTTAGCTTCTTATACCCGTGCATCTACGTCACTAGTCAATATGATCGTCAAAGAATATTGCAGTCAAGGATTAGCTAAACGGGGACGAAGAAAGCTATTGCTAGACCGCAAGTTAGTGATGGATTATGTTGCAAAGACAGGTTTTAATAAATTTTTGGTAGCGGTCGAGTGAGCCTGATTTTGCTTGCTAGCAGAAGTTTGTTAAAATAGAGATACAATCTTTTGTTTTGAGGTGATTTTTGTGAAAAAAGAAATGCGCCAAGGAAAGATCGAGCAGCTGATAAATCAGCAAGTCATCTCTAATCAAGAAGAGCTGATGCAAGCATTGCAAGCGATCGGGATCAGTGCGACGCAAGCTACGATCTCACGAGACATCCGTGAGATGCAGATCGTTAAGCAACAGGATGGTAATGGTAACTTGCGCTATGTGATCTTTAAAGCTAATAATCAATCTGAGCAAGATAAACTGTATAAAGCGATTTCTGATGCAGTTACGGCGATCACGACTGTCGAGTTTATGAACGTGATCCACACGACACCGCGAAATGCCAATGTTTTGGCAGCGATCTTGGATGATTTAGCGCTACCTGAAGTTGCAGGGACTTTAGCTGGTTTCGACACAGTAGTTGTGATCAGCCCTTCACGTGAGTTAGCCATTAAACTGTATGAACTATTTATGGAACATGTTGATCCAGATAATCTACTTTGATAATTATTTCTTAAAAGGCCGTGACAGTTGTGTTACGGTTTTTTGCTCGTTAAATAATATTAAATTTTTTTCAAGTTTGGTGGAACTTAGCCGAGATGTGCTAAGATGATAATTAACGATAAACAGAAAAGGAATTTATGCGATGAACGATTTTTTAGAAAAATTGCGCCAAGCGATAGGCTACTATGGTAAAAAGTTCTGGAGTTGGTTTCTAGCCAAGAGCCGGCGTTACCAATTATGGCGGTGGTTGGTAGTTATTTTTTTAGCGAGTTTTTTATGCATGAGTATCTATCTAACATTTATAGCCAAAACATCTAATGTTAAAGGCCTAAAGAATGCGTTAGAGCAAGCGACTGAGATCTACGATAAAAATGATCAAAAAGCAGGCTATCTTTATGCCCAAAAAGGTACTTGGACTGCGATCGATGATATTTCACCTAACGTTATTGATGCAGTATTGTCGACAGAAGATCGTAACTTCTATAAAGAATATGGTTTTTCTGTCAAGGGGATCGCACGTGCGGGGTTGATGCACGTTAAAAATAAATTGACTGGTGGAAATGCGGTCACCGGTGGGGGGAGCACTTTAACGCAACAGTTAGTTAAAAATGCTTTCCTTTCACAAGAGCAGACGCTTTCTCGGAAAGCTAAAGAGATCTTTATTGCGATGCAAGTTGAAAATACTTATAGTAAAAAAGAGATCTTGGCAATGTATCTAAATCACGCTTACTTTGGCAATGGGGTCTGGGGTGTTGGTGATGCAGCTAAACGTTATTTTGGAACAACTGCTAGCCAATTGACGGTTCCGCAAGCAGCTACTTTAGCTGGGATGTTGACCAGTCCGAATGCCTATAATCCAGCCGATCATCCCGAGGCTTCTAAAAAACGGCGGGATGTGGTCTTAAGTTTGATGGAAGATAACAATAAACTGACAGCAACTCAAACTAAAGAATATCAAGCTACACCGATGGTAACAAGTAATACGTATACCTATAATTCAGGCTATAAGTATCCATATTATTTTGATGCAGTCATCTCAGAAGCGATCGATCGGTATGGTTTGAGTGAAGCAGATATTATGAACCGTGGCTATAAGATCTATACTTCACTTGATCAAAATTACCAAGCGACATTCCAAGAAGATTTTGCTAATGACTACTTATTTCCAGATAACGCTGCTAATGGGGCTAAAGCGCAAGGAGCTTCGGTGGCGCTTGATCCCAAAACAGGTGGTGTAGCGGCTGTCGTTGGTGGTCGGAGTGGGACCCATGTCTTTCGTGGCTATAATCGGGGGATACAGTTGGTGCGCTCACCAGGTTCAACGATCAAACCATTGGCCGTGTACGCTCCGGCTTTAAATAAGGGTTACCATTATGATTCGGAACTGCCCGACGAATTGAAAGCTTATGGAACTAATAAATATACGCCACATAATTGGAATAATGTTTACGGCGGTGATCTTCCGATGTATAAAGCCTTAGCTGAAAGTAAAAATACTTCAGCGGTATGGTTGTTAAATAAGATCGGGGTCAAAACTGGTTTTGATAGCGTTGAGAAATTTGGGATAACGCTGGATCCTTCTGATGAAAATTTGAGCTTAGCACTAGGGGGACTAAAAAAAGGGGTCTCGCCTTATCAGATCGCAAGTGCATATACGGCTTTTGCTAATGATGGTGTACGCTATGATCCCCATTTTATCACGAAGATCGTTGATGCTTCGGGCAAGACGATCGTTGATAATACTGAAGTTGATTCAACGCGAGTCCTTTCAGCTAAGAATGCCAATGAGATGACGAGTATGTTGATCGATGTATATACGATGGGGACAGGAACGAATGCTAAACCAGCTGGTTATACGATCGCTGGTAAGACGGGATCGACGCAAGGTAATGGGGTCGATCCGATGGCTGCCGATACTGATCATTGGTATGTGGGCTATACACCAGATGTAGTTGTGGCTACATGGGTCGGCTATGATTCTAGCAAAGATTCGATCGAAGATGCTGGCAATCGTGGTGGAGCTAGTCTTTTTAAGACCCAGATGGAAGGTATCTTACCATATACTAAGGAAACAAAATTCGAAGTCAAGGCAGCTTCAACGATGGCAGCTGAGAATAGTGCTGTCGATAATAGCAATGAGAGCTGGTGGGATAAGATCAAGAATGCGGGACAAGAGGGTACAAGTGATTGGAAACAAACTGCAGATTCGTGGCTTCAAAAAGGAAAAGATGCATTAAATAGCCTGTTTGGAAATTAGTTTTTTAAGGCTTTAGGTAAAACTTTTTTATCAAAGTACGTTATAATAGATTTATTAAGAATCAAAGGAGCGATATTATGGTCAATATTTATGATACAGCTAATCAAATGGAACAAGATTTGAAGCAAACACAACAATATCAAGAATTAAAAGCAGCTTATGAAGCTTTGAAAGCTGATGGAAAAGCTTATGCTTGTTTCAAAGAATTGCAAGATCTTCAAGGTCAATTGCAACAAAAACAAATGCAAGGCAATATCACAGAAGAAGATTTCAAAGAATTACAAGAAGCTGGTGCTAAAGCTAAGGACTTTGAAACATTACAAACATTGATGTTGAAAGAACAAGCTTTGAGCATGTTGATGGATGAAGTAAGCAAGATCATCTTCCAACCAGTTCAAGAATTATACCAAGATTAAAATGAACAAAAGAGCTCTGCGGGGCTCTTTTTTTAGTCCTACTAACTAGATCGAAAATGTGGTAAAGTTAGTACGAAACGAGGAAAAATAAATGAATGGATAGGACAAGAGCGTGTTAAAAAAATTATTTGATTATAAAGTTGATGAAAATTTAGAATTATTTGTATTGATCAAGTCAGCTGAAACGCGGATCGCTAAGAATGGTAAAAAGTTTATTGCTTTTAATTTTGCTGATACCTCTGGTGTGATCAGTGCTAAATTTTGGGATGCTTCAGATGATGATATCAAGCGGTTTGAGGCGGGCAAAGTTGTTTTCTTGAAAGGTAAACGCGAAAATTATCAAAACAATCCCCAGATCAAGATCTTCAAGCTCAGGTTGGCTAATGACAAAGAGCCAAATGATCCGGCGCTTTATCTTCAAGCGGCACCAGAAAAGACCCTTGTGATGGAAGAAGAACTGAATCAATATGTTTTTGAGATCGTTAATCCAACATGGAATCGGATCGTGCGTTATTTACTCAAAGAATACCATGATGAGTTCTTTAAATTTCCAGCTGCTAAATCCAATCACCATGCTTATGCAGGGGGCTTAGCGTTCCACACATTATCGATCTTACGCTTGGCTAAAGCGGTAACGGAACAATATGAAGAAGTTGACAAAGCCTTACTCTATGCGGGAACTATTTTACATGATCTAGGTAAGGTTTTAGAGTTGTCGGGACCCGTAGCAACAACTTATACGCTAGCTGGTAATTTGATCGGACATATCGTTTTGGTCGATGAAGAGATCGTTAAAGCTTGCGCGGCGTTAAAGATCGAGCTTGAAGGTGAAGATGCGATCTTATTGCGACACATGATCTTAGCTCATCATGGATTATTGGAGTATGGTTCACCAGTGCAACCACATTTGTTAGAGGCTGATATTTTACATCAATTAGATAATCTTGATGCTTCGATCCAAATGCTAAAGAAAAGTTTAGCCCATACCGAGCCAGGAAATTTTTCAGAGCGGATCTTTGGGATGGAGGGGCGTAATTTCTATCAGCCTAAACAAAAATAGTTGCCTGATAGGGTCACTTTGGTTTTTGTAGTTACGATGAAAACTATAGATCAGAAAGTGGATTTTATGTAGCTTAGGCCTTAAAAGCACATAAAGCAAAGAGCCTTACAATAAACTAAAGGGGGCAGAGATGATGAATATCGCACAGGTCAGTGAAAAATTTGATATCACCAAAGAAACTTTGCGCTATTGGGAAAGATCAGGATTACTACCTACGATCCCACGTAATGAGAGTGGTTATCGTGATTATGGAGAATATGAATTGAATTGGATCTTCTTTATTCAGGCTATGCGCAAAGCTGGAGTATCGATCGAGGCGCTAGTTGAATTTGTTGAGCTATATCGTCTAAAGACTGATACGCGCGCTGCCCAAAAACAATTACTTGTCGAACAACGAGATAAATTAGAGCAACAAAAGCGCGAGATCGAAAAAACTTTGAATTATCTAAATTACAAGTTAGATAATTTTGAAAATCACGTGTTAAACTATGAAATTGAGAAATTACATTACAAAATAGATAAGAAAGATCAATGAGGTCATATGGCAAAAAAACATTTTTATGCAATAAAAAATACGGGGGAAATTTATCGCTCTTGGGCGGAATGCCAAACAGCACTTAAAAAAGTCAAAGCACCTGTATTCAAGGGCTTTGCCACTGAAGCAGAAGCTAAGGCATTTTTAGCAGGAAAAAGTCCGACTGCAAGTTTACCAAGTGAAAGTATTTTCGTCGATGGTAGTTTTAATGCGGATAAAGCGATCGTCGGGGGTGCTTTTGTACTGGTAAAAGATGACAAAAGTGTTCATGAACAAACGATCCGAGATGATAAGCATACTGAGATCTTGCGTTTACGCAATGTCGGAGGTGAACTGTTAGCTACGATCTATGCCTTAAAGTATGCATTGTCGCTTGGAATGAAAGAAGTTACGATCTGTCATGACTACCAAGGGATCGCTAGCTGGGCAGATGGTTCTTGGCAAGCAAAACAAGATATTACTAAACGCTATGCTGCATTTGTTGAGCAAATTATCAAAAAAGAGGGGCTACAGGTCCAGTTTCAAAAGATCTCGGCTCATACAGGGGTAAAATTCAACGAACGGGCCGATCAATTAGCTAAACAAGCCGCAGAAATAACTAGTTGAGTACAAAAGAAGCTGTATTAGGCTTCTTTTTTTATGGTAAAAAAAAGCTACCCACGAAATGTAGGTAGCCGTGAAAGCCCAAAGCTTATTTTGAGCTGGAGCTAGATGTAGAAGAAATGTAATCGGATAAGACATCTTTTAAGTCACTATCTTTGATGTTTACATTACCTTCTTTGAATTCTTTAGCAATGATCTTTTGTAATGCTGTTGAATCATTTAGTTTTTCATCAATGATTTGATCTTTCAATTCTTTTGTATGGTCAGCCATCTTGCCCTTACCAGGGTTCTTGATACTGTAGATGATGTGGTAACCATAGCTCGTCTTGACTGGTTCTTGTGAGAATTCACCTTGTTTCAAAGCAAAGGCAGCTTTCTTGAAGTCACTGTCAAGAGAAGTATCCATGTTATTGAATGAAGGTAATTTACCACCATCATTCTTAGTTGATTCATCGATCGATTTTTCTTTAGCTAACTTCTTGAAGTTATCCCAAGAGCCATCTTTTTTCAATTCTTCGATGATCGCATCAGCATCTTCTTTCTTAGATACTAAGATCTGTGCGACTGTGATCGTTGGTTCATAGCTCTTCCATTGTTTCTTTAAGTCGGCATTAGTGATCTTAGTATTAGCGATCACAGCTTGACGTAGCAATAAGTTAGAACGAATGCTCTTCTTGAATGCTGAAGCTGTCATACCATTTTGTGCTAAAACAGTCGAGAAAGAAGAACCATATTGTTTTTTATACTTGTTGTATTCTTTGTTAACTGCTTTATCAGTTACTTTATCACCATACTTGCCTTCTAAGATCTTATCTAAGATCATTTGTTGTAAGACTTGCTTACCTGAAGTAGTCTTTTTCATACTGTCGTAGTATTGGCTTTCAGTGATCTTACCACCTGATGTTGTTGCAACTGTCTTAGATGAACAAGCTGCCAAGGTGAAAGTCAACAAGACGCCAGCTAAAGCGGCAAACCATTTTTTCATTATGTTACACATCCAATCGTAAAATTAATAATTCTAATATAACACAAGTCACGTCTAAATTATCAATGTTTTAATAATTTTTAAGAAAAATCAATTGTTTTGTTGAGGCAATTTAGCTTGGATCTCTTTGGCTAAGGGTTCTACTTGTTCACGATAGTTTTCGATCTCTTGGGTCAAACTGTTGATCACAGGCTCAGAAGCTTTGAGTTCTGCTGAAAATTTAGCCACATTTTCTTTGACTTTTTCGACTTTAGCAAGATAATCTGTTGTTTGTTCTACAGTTTGATCAAAAGCGATCATTTTTTGGATGAGATATTTTAAGATCTCATCGCGCTTACTATAAGCATAAGCGCCGAGAGCCCCAGTAATGGTCAAAGTCCACAAAAATTTTTTCATTTTTTTCAGTCCTTTATCTGCTCGGTGATCTTATTTGCGACCACTTGCAATTTTTCTGGTGTGTAGTCAGCAGAATTATCGGTAAAGGTCATCCCAAACCCATCTTCATTACTATAACGTGGTAAGAGATGGATATGTGAATGAAAGACCGTTTGATAGGCGACTTCACCGTTGTTATTGACGATGTTTAGTCCCTTGATCGTTGGGTCGGACGCTTTGATTGCACGTGCGATCTTAGGTAAGCGGCTAAAAACATCACTAGCTAATTGTTCATCGTATTCAAAAAGGTCAGAAACGTGCTTTTTAGGAACTACCAATGTATGCCCTGTGGTTGCTTGTGAGATATCTAAAAAGGCTTTGACTTTATCGTCTTCATAGACGGTCACACTTGGGATCTCCCCGGCGATGATTTTACAAAAGATACAGTCTGTCATATAAAAACCTTCTTTCAAAAATTTTAAATCTGCTCTTAGTATACACTATTTGAGCCGAATTTGTTGTAAACTAAATATTAAAAGGAAATAATGTAGTAAGATCATGTTGGGAAAACAAACACATAGAATGCAGTGCGGTATGATGTATAATGATTTAGATCCTGAGCTGATGCGAGCACGTCAAAAGACTATGGCCTTAACGACTGCGTATGCTCAAAGTTACTCGCAAAGTCCAGCAAAACGCGAAGCATTGTTAGCAAAAATTTTAGGCAAGATCGGAAAAAATGTTCATTTTGAACCGACTTTTCGATGCGAGTTTGGGAAGAACATCTCGCTCGGCGATAATGTTTGGATCGGCGCAGCAGTGCATATCAATCAGGGGGCACGATCGGCGATAATACTGTGATCGGATCGGGAAGTGTGGTCACACATGATATTTCTTCTAACGTGGTCGCATATGGCGATCCTTGCCGAGTCGCACGAAAGATCACAGCAGCTGATAAAACGGGCTATGATCCCACCAAAATTTAGATAAGTAGGTAATTTAGATGACACTAGAAATTGAAAATTTAGTCGGTGGTTACTCACGTGTTCCAGTTCTAAAAGATATTTCATTTACGGTCAAAGCCGGTGAATTAGTCGGTTTGATCGGCTTGAACGGGGCAGGTAAATCTACGACCATCAAGCACATTATTGGATTGTTACGCCCACAAAAGGGAAAGATAACTTTAGAAGGTGTGACCTTAAAATCAGATCCTAAAACATACAAGCAAAAAATGGCTTATATTCCTGAGACTCCGATCCTATACGAAGAATTGACTTTACGTGAGCATATCGAGTTAACGATCATGGCTTATGGATTAGAAGCTAAAAGTGCTTGGCAACGCGCTCAAAAGCTACTTGAGCTCTTTAGATTAGAAAATAAATTGGATTGGTTTCCAGCTAATTTTTCTAAGGGGATGAAACAAAAGGTGATGATCGTTTGTGCCTTTATAACAGAGGCTAAACTTTATATCATCGATGAACCATTTTTGGGACTTGATCCTTTAGCGACTCAAGATCTCTTAGATTTGATCGATCAAAAAAAGCAAGCTGGGGCAGCCGTTTTGATGTCGACGCATGTTTTGAGCACAGCCCAAGAATACTGTGATCGCTTTGTCATGATCGATCAAGGTCAAGTAACTGCTAAAGGTGATCTAGCAAGTTTGCGGACACAGTTTGGCGATGAAACAGCTTCTTTAGCAACGATCTATCTCAAGCTCACAGGGGCAGGTGAAAAACATGCTTGATCTGTGGAAAATGCGCCAAAAAACTCATCAAAAGCAGATGTTTAAGTATTTACGCTATGTACTAAATGATCACTTCATCTTAGCGTTGCTTTTCATCTTGGGTGGCTTAGCTTTGAGCTATTCAAATTATCTCAAAGCCCTCTCGCCCCAAGCAGAGATCTGGTATGCTAAACCGTTAGTGTTACTTATTTTAGTCATAAGCTTACAAGTCGGACGGTTGGCAACATTGTTAAAACCAGCTGATATCGTATTTATTTCACCCCGACAAGCTGAAATGGGACAATATTTACAAAAAGCTTTACAGTCATCGTTAATTTTTGCTTGGGTGTTTGATACATTAGTGATGTTGGCTTTGACGCCATTCTTACTTGTTGCTGCCAAATTGACAGTAGTCCAGCTCATCTTTTTATGGCTATTGCTACTAGTATTGAAATATTTACAACTAGAGCGAAAACTACTAGGCCTTTATCAAGCTCAATTTGCTAGTGGACGATGGAAGTGGTTCTTAGATATTGGCTTTTGTGGTCTCTTATTAGGGACAAGTCTTTATTTAGATCCATTATATCTATTATTAGTAGCTGCACTTTTGACAGGTTATATCGATAAGTCAAAAAAAGCTCTCACGACACAGGCTGTATTCAACTGGGAAGTGGCCATTGAGACTGAAAATGAAAGAATGTTGCAGTTATATCGTTTCTTTGCGCTCTTTACCGATGTACCTAATTTGCAAGTCGCAGCCAAACGACGGCGCTATTTAGATCGTCTGTTACCACAAGCTAAGCCTGGTGGAAGTTTTACTTACCTCTACTGGCGGGCCTTGGTACGCAATGGTGAAACTAGTGGCTTAGTATTACGGTTAACGGTCTTAGGTGCTGTTATCTTGTATTTCATCACTGAACCGTGGCTAGCCTTAGCTCTAGCAGTGCTATTTGTCTATTTGCTTGGATTTCAATTGTTTTCTTTGTATCACCACTACGACGAAGTAGTTTTTATGCATATCTATCCGTTAGATCCAGGAAATAAACAAAAAGCATTTCAGAAAATGTTAGGGCAATTATTGTTTGTGATCGCGGTGATCTTTACGTTAGTTAGCTGGATACAGTTACAAAATATTTTATTTAGTCTCGAATTTTTAGGTGTTTTAGTGCTTGAGATCGTATTATTGACTCGGCCTTATCTTAAGGGACGCTTAGCAAAAAGAGCTTGACACTGAGTCTAGTTCTTTGTAGACTTATTTTAGTTATCGATATTTTCAAAAGGAGAGCCCCAGATGGATTTCAATTTGGAACATGGCTGGGAGATCTTACCGATCGATGGCGATACTGGCACTGCTTATATGGCGGTGAATAACGATGAACGTATCTTTATCAAGCGTAACACTTCGCCGTTTTTGGCGGCTCTTTCATTAGAAGAGATCGTTCCACGCTTGATCTGGTCAAAGCGGACAGTCTCAGGTGACACTCTGACTGCACAAGAGTGGTTGAATGGTCGTTCGCTAAAACGTGAAGAGATGTGTTCGCTCCAGGTCTCGGAATTATTAGCTCGGATGCATGGTTCCAAACTTTTAAAAAAGATGCTGTTACGAGTCGGAGGCAAGACGTATACGCCGGTTGATCTGTTAGCACAATATTTTAATGGTTTGAGTTCTGAATTACGTCAGCATCCACTATTATCCGAAGCAACGTCGCGATTGAAGGCAAACCAGCCGCAACTTGAACGCTCGAATTACGAAGTATGTCATGGCGATTTAAATCATAAAAACTGGCTCTTATCTGAGACAGGACAGCTATATCTAGTAGATTGGGAAGCCGTTAAGTTGGCTGATCCGGCTTTAGACCTTAGTATGTTAATGTGTCAATATGTCCCACGCAAAGACTGGAAGCAATGGTTGACGCGGTATGCAAAAAAAGAACCGTCACCGGATATGATGAAACGCATTTATTGGTATGCGGTCATGAATCTTTTGTTAGTTATCAAACACAACTATCAGCGTGGTCATTTCCATGAAATGAACCAAGACATTATCAAGCTTAATCAAGTAATCAAGAAGCAAAATTATATTTAAAATTGATGGGGATAAAAGGCATCAAAAACCTTTTGTCCCTTATTTAGTGAATTTTAGTTGAAAGGAAGTCTATGTATTAACTACATAGCAATTTATCATGCGTTTACGAAATAAACCTTGGGCTAAGCCCTTGATCCAAGAAAACCCACAATATGTCGTAACTGATCCGGCAACTTTACGTGGTAATTGGCAAAGTCGTTTTGAAAAAGAACAACCACTATATATCGAGATCGGGATGGGGAAGGGCCGTTTTATCGTTGAGATGGCCAAGAAATATCCTGAGCGTAATTTTATCGGTCTTGAAATGCAAACAGTTGCTACAGGGATCGCCTTGAAAAAACAACTCGAGGCCAAATTGCCTAATCTCCAGTTAGTGTGTGCTAACGGCAGTGGTTTGACCGAATTCTTCGAACCAAATGAAGTTAGTGGGATCTATTTGAATTTTTCTGATCCATGGCCTAAGAATCGTAATGAAAAACGGCGCTTGACTTATAAGAGTTTTTTGACTCAATATGAAGAAGTGATGCAAGCTGACGGTCATCTTGAATTCAAGACCGATAATCGTGGCTTATTTGAATATTCATTGACGAGTTTGAACAATTATGGGATGGTATTTGATCAAGTATGGCTAGATCTTCATCAGACACCAGATGTTGAAGATAATGTGATGACTGAATATGAAGAAAAATTCAGCCAAAAAGGTCAACCGATCTATAAACTCGAAGCTCATTTCAAAGCTTAGGCAAAAAAATTTTAAAAGCTAAGAGGATAAGTTATAATATACAAAAAGTAAGTAATTTATCTTGGAGGGATTTAAGATGGAAAAATTAGCAAAGATGGATAAAAAAGCATTAGAAGAAAAATTGAGCACAGGGAAGTATGTATTATTCTTTACCGCTGACTGGTGCCCAGATTGCCGTTTTATCAAACCAGCAATGCCTGAGATCGAAGCCAACTTTTCACAATTCGAATTTATCTTAGTCGATCGTGATGAAAATATCGACCTTTGCCAAGAAATGATGATCATGGGGATCCCAAGTTTTGTCGTGTATGAAGACGGTAAAGAAAAAGCTCGTTTTGTGAATAAAGATCGTAAGACGAAAAAAGAAGTAGAAGACTTCTTGAATAATATCTAAAACAAAGGAAGTATCAAATAATGTTAATTGCTAGCTATAATCCGACCCAAATGGGTGATGTTTTACTGACGATGGTGCGCCCTGAAGCAGCAGCGCAAGCAACTGAACAAAAAGGACGGATCGTTCGTATTTTTAATGCCGAAAATAATGAAACTTTAGGGTTTAACTTTTTTGATGTCAGTGAGATCTTGGCTGATCTAGCTGTCAAAGGTCAAGTTTTCTTGGATCAAGCTCAAGTTGAAACTTTGAATCAAGCTTTACAAACAGCGGGGTTCGAACCTGAATTGGTCTTTGATGATGAACCTAAATTTGTGGTGGGCTATGTAGCTGAATTGACAGAACATCCAGATTCAGATCATTTGCATATCGCTAAGATCGAAGTCGATAATGACCAAACCTTGCAGATCGTATGCGGCGCACCGAATATTGAAGCTGGGCAAAACGTGGTCGTTGCTAAAGTTGGTGCGATGATGCCAAATGGTGCGATGATCTGGCCAGGTAAATTGCGTGGTGTCGATAGCTATGGGATGGTTTGTGCTGCTCGTGAGCTTGAGTTACCTAATGCGCCTAAAAAGCGTGGTATCTTAGTTCTTGATCCCGCTGAATTTGCAGCTAGGACAGCTTTTGATTTTGAAAAGGGGGCTAAGCTATTTACAGCTTAGTTTAGTAGACCTCACCTGGGACTGTGATAAGTCCTAGGTGTTTTTTTACATAAAGTTTTATAAAAGTAGTAAAAAACCTTTTCTCCATTTTGAATAATTACTATAATGAATTTAGAAGTAAATTAGACAGACAGTTAGGATGAACACCATGGAACATTATGATGGACCAGCCTTTTACAGAAATAATGGTCGCCCAGCTACAAAAACGCGGGTTCAGACTAAAGTACCAGCTAAAACTGAAAAAGCGCCGACTAAAATAGCGACAAGTAACCAAAAGGAACGTTTAAATGGAACTTCACGGGCTTTTAGTCCAAGAAAAGTCCCGCGCTCTTTAGTTGCCGAGCGTGTTGTAAAAAAACGCCCTGATTACGATAAATTGGTGCGTTCATTAAAGAAAGCCCCCGAAGATTATTTACTCTTTGAAGGGACTGTTTTACTAGGAACTCAAGCGATTGATCTGACGGTAAGTCGCCAGTTTGATAATACAGATACTAAATTGCCTAAACACCCGACGGTATCATCACAACTAAAAACACCAACATTAGCTTCGGACAGTCGATCAACTAGTTCTAGTTTAGCGACTAGTGAAAGTATGAGCGACACCACAAGCCAGGTCCATTCGACAAGTTCGACTAGCCAGTTGCAAAGTTCAGTAAGTGATACGCGCACTCAAAGCACGAGCCCAGCTAACAGTAACAGTGAGGCAAAGAGTGTAAGCCAAAGTCAAGTAACTTCAGAGCTTAGTTCACAAGTTGACCTCACTAGTGAAATCACTACTAGACCAGAGTCTCCCAAAATGACCGGGCTCAAAGCAGCTTTGGCACATGAGAGCTCTTTGACGCAAAGCGAACCAAGTGTGTCAGCCAAACTGACATCACCTAAGGATGGACCTGAGCCTTATCAATTTCCAGCACTTAGTTTATTACCTGCACCAGTGATCGATGACGATCCTGCATTGGATGATTGGGTCAAAAGTCAGGTCCAAACGTTAAATGAGACACTCAAAGCGTTTCATGTTGAGGCGACTGTTAGTGATTGGACTATTGGCCCGACGGTTACGCAATTTGAATTGACTTTAGGACGGGGAGTCAAGGTCAACAAGATCACCAATTTAAATGATGATCTCAAACTTGCCTTAGCTGCTAAAGACATTCGGATCGAAGCACCGATCCCAGGTAAAAGTAGTGTTGGGATCGAGATCCCCAATAAAACTTCACGCCCAGTCATGTTATCTGAAGTCCTACGTTCAGATAAATTCCAAGAAGCTTCTTCACCATTGACAGTAGCTTTAGGAGTCGATCTATTTGGTGAGCCCCAGATCACAGACTTACAAAAAATGCCCCATGGCTTGATCGCAGGGGCTACCGGTTCGGGTAAATCAGTCTTTATCAATAGTCTGCTTGTTTCTTTGCTTTATAAAGCTTCACCTAGTGAAGTGAAGTTGGTCTTGATCGATCCTAAAGCAGTCGAGATGGCACCTTATCATGATCTCCCCCATTTATTAGCGCCTGTGATCTCTGATGCTAAAGCAGCTGCGGCCGCGTTGAAATGGCTCGTAAATGAGATGGAAGAGCGGTATCAACGTTTAGCTGCTGCTGGGGCTCGTAACTTAGAGGCTTATAATGAAAAAGCTAAGGCAGCTGGTGAGTATGGTCTGCAATTGCCATATATCGTGGTAGTGATCGATGAATTAGCTGATCTTATGATGGCGGCTTCGTCTGAGGTCCAAGATCATATTGCCCGGATCACGCAAAAAGCTCGGGCAGCTGGGATCCACTTATTAGTTGCGACCCAACGACCAAGTGTGGATGTTTTGACCGGAACGATCAAAAATAATATTCCGACTCGGATCGCTTTTATGGTCTCAAGCCAAGTCGATTCACGAACGATCCTGGATAATGCTGGGGCCGAACGCCTTTTAGGTCGTGGCGATATGCTTTATTTGGGAAATGGTTCGGGGCAACCGACCCGTTTGCAAGGGACTTATATTGAAGATGAGGTCGATGCGGTGACTGATTTTGTTAGACAGCAAGGTAAGCCTAAGTACGCTTTTGATCCCGATAGTTTGAAAAAACGTGCGGTAGAATCAGAAAAACAAGATGATCTTTTGCCTCGAGTTTTAGACTATATCGTTAATGAAGAGACGATCTCAACTTCCAAGTTGCAACGAGTCTTTTCGATCGGCTATAATCGTGCTGCCGCGATCATCGATGATCTTGAAGCTAAACAATATATTTCACCAGCGCATGGTGCCAAGCCACGGAAGGTCTTTTTGACTCAAGAAGGCTTGAATAAATTGCGCAGTGTATAATAAAAAGACAAACGCTCAATAAGTGAAGTTTGTCTTCGATCTAAGACTGAGGTATACTCAGTCTTTTTTTGATACAGTTATTCGTTAAATACAAAATTTAAAAATTCTGGGAAATGTTTAGCCCAGTAAAATTCACTATGGGATTCAGCTGCAAAAATATTTAGTGAGATATTATCCATTGGGTGCCCTGTTCGTAAAAGTGTCTGATAGTAGCGCAAAGATTCATCAATATAGGCTTGGGCCTGCTTTTCAGGAGCCAAAACTTCATCGTCACCGGCATCATTTTCACTAGCTCCGGTTTGAATATAGATCTTATTGTCAGGGAGCAAGGGATGAGAAGCGATAAATTGCGTGAATTTTACTTGATTCAACCAGGCAGCACTAGAAAAAACGCCCAAATTTCCAAAGATCTCAGGGTACAGTGAACCGGCATAGGCTGTGATATAGCCCCCCATTGAACTTCCGGCTAGTAACGTGGTCTCACGTTGAGGCAAGGTACGATATTTTTTATCGATGAATGGCTTGACAGTATCTACTAGCCAGTCAACATATGCTCGACCTAGACCGCCAAAATACCCGGTACCATCAGATGTTTGAAATTCAGTCTTCCATGGCGAATATTCATCGAGACGGTGTTCGGCGCTATTGTCGATCCCAACAATGATCATTTGTGGCAATTCGAGGTGTTGTTTGATCAAGGGAATGACCTTCCACGAATAACCTGCAAACGCTTCGCGACTGTAAAAAACATTTTGCCCATCGTGCATATATAAAACCGGATAATGACGCTCATTTTTAAAATAATCTCGGGGAAGTAGTACTCGGATCCTGCGCTCATTTGAAAAATAAGGCACAAATAGATAATGAGTCCGTAGCTCGAGATAATAACTGTTTTGAGGCATAATATAGCTGTTCCTTTCCCAATTTCTTGCATATATGACCAAGATATACTGAAAAAAACTTTTTGTCCAGCTATGGTCAAAATTTTATTTATATAAAAATAAAATGATAAAAAATAGTATTCACATTAGTTATAATTTGTGTTAATATTAACGAAAAATTAAATAAAAGTTAGTTAACGCTGGGTAAAATAAAATTTATTTTGGTTTTTTAAGCGAGATCAGCGCTTAGAGTGACTAAGGTATTGTAAATTAAAAAAGGTGGAGGAAATTATATGCATTTTGAGGAATGTCAATTACATAGTAAGGTTTTAGGACGTTCGATGAATTTTAATGTTTATGGGCATGCGGGAAAGCCGATCTTAGTTTTTCCGGCTTCTGGTGGTAGTCATAATGAATATGGTGATTTTGGGATGATCGCAGCATGTCAGCGCTGGATCGATAGTGGTCAGGTACGCTTTTTTACCCCAGATTCGTTTGATAAGGAAGCTTTTGAGGCTAATGAGAAAAGTCCCCATGATCGTGCCTTAGCGCATATGGCTTATGAGCGCTTTATCGTTGAAGAATTAGTACCACTTATCTATGACAAGACAAACTGGTCCGGAAGTTTGATAACAACTGGCTGTTCGATGGGGGCATATCATGCGATGAATTTTGGGCTCAAATTCCCTGAGATCTTTGATACTGTTATTTCGTTAAGTGGACTATATGATCTGCGATTTGTCGTAGGTGATTATGGCGCTGATGAGCTAGTTTACTACAATTCACCAACTGATTATCTATGGAATTTAGCTGATTCATGGTTTTTTGAAAAATATCGGCAAAATACTTATATCATCTGTACCGGTCTAGGACCTTGGGAAGAAGTTGATGAGACTCGTAAGCTTGAAGCAGTTTTTAAGGCTAAGCAGATCCCCGGCTGGTTTGATTACTGGGGAGAAGATGTTTCGCATGACTGGATCTGGTGGAAAAAACAGATGCCATATTATTTAAGTAAATTATCTGAAACGGGACAAATTTGAGTAGAAGGGACAAGTTGTAATGAATTTTATTGTTATTTCGCCCCATTTTCCTGCAAATTTTGAGCAATTTTCAGTGAGTCTCAGCAATAATGGGATCACGACTTTGGGGATCGGGGATAAAGCTTACGATGAATTGACACCTAGTTTGCGCACCGCGTTGCATGAGTACTACAGAGTCGATGATATGGAAGATTATGACCAAATGTATCGAGCAGTAGCGTACTTTGCATTTAAATACGGTAAGATCGATCGCTTGGAATCACATAATGAATATTGGCTGTTTCAGGATGCTAGATTGCGGACAGATTTTAATATCCCCGGCTATAAGAGTGATGAGATGGATAAGATCAAGTATAAGTCAAAGATGAAACAGGTCTTTTTGAGCCACGATATTCCAGTTGCACTAGGAAAAGTTTTTCAGACCGCAGAGGAAGGCTGGAATTTACTAGAACAGTTCGGTTATCCAGTGATCGTTAAACCCGATTCTGGAGTCGGAGCTAGTGACACGTATAAGATCAGTACGCCCGAAGACTTCACTGATTTTTTGACCAAACGTAATCCCGATGTGACTTATTTTATGGAAGAATTCATCAAAGGAGATATCATAACTTTTGATGGGCTGACAGATCAAAACGGACGTGTGGTTTTTTATTCTTCACTCGTTTACCAGGAGCCTGCTTTAGATACAGTCCATCGCACAGGTGACATGTATTTTTATGAGACACGTGACATTGACGCGGATCTTTATGAGTTAGGGATGAAAAGTGTAGCAGCTTTTGATATTCGGGAAAGATTTTTCCACTTCGAGTTCTTTAGAACAGCAGATGATAAGCTCTATGCTTTAGAGATCAACTGTCGTCCACCAGGTGGGCCTTCAATCGATCTGATGAATCATGCCCATCAGTTGAGCTTATTTGAAGAGTATGCTCATATAGTTAAAGAAAATAAATTTTATGGAGATAGTACTTGTCCGTATTACAGTGTTTATATTTCGCGAAGTAACAAGCAAGACTATCGCTATGACCTAGATAATATCAAACAAAAATATGGAGATGAGCTAAAAGAGATCCAACATGTTCCAGGAGTGTTTGCTGAGATCATGGGAGATGTTGGTTATATTTTCAATACTGAGACTAAAGAACAGATGCACGAGATAATTGAATTTGTCGGTGCACTTAAGATGCAAGCATAGGAAATGAGCCGATCAAAAGTTTGACCGGCTTTTTGTATGGCTATGACTTTAAAAAGGTTTGTGATCTATGGTAAACTTAGCTTAATTGTTAATTAAGAAAAGAGGATATTTACCATGAATATGGACACCACATATTTTTTTGTAGGCATCAAGGGGACGGGGATGAGTGCATTAGCCCTTATTTTAAACGACAAGGGCTGTAAAGTTGCCGGTTCAGACATTGAAAAATACACGTTTACACAACGTGGTTTAGAACAGGCTGGAATTGAGATTTTCCCATTTGACGAAAAAAATATCCATGACAAGATGACGATCATCGCTGGTAATGCTTTTGGTGATGATCAAGAAGAAATCAAAAAAGCACATGACTTAGGCTTAAAAGTTATGCGTTATCCGGAAGTTGTTGAAATGTTGATCGAAGAGACGACAAGCATTGGGGTCGCTGGTGCCCATGGTAAGACGAGTACTTCAGGTTTGTTGGCCCATGTTTTAAGTAGGGTCTCACCAACAAGTTATTTGGTCGGAGATGGCTCAGGTAAAGGGATTCCTGATGCACGGTTCTTTGTATTTGAAGCTGATGAATATCGTCGCCATTTTGTAGCATACCATCCAGACTACACGATCATGACCAATATCGACTTTGATCACCCTGATTATTTCACGGGGATCGAAGATGTTTGTGATGCTTTTGAAACGTTGGCTAAACAAACTAAAAAAGGCCTCTTTGTCTGGGGTGAAGATAAATATCTTCGCAAACTAAAAGCCGATGTACCAGTATATTATTATGGGACTGAAGCTGATGATGATGTGCGTGCTGAAAATATCAAACGTACGACTAAGGGCTCAACTTTTGATGTGTATTTACACGATGAATATTTAGGCAACTACGAGATCCCAATGTTTGGTAAGCATAACATCTTGAACAGTTTAGCTGTTATCGCTGTTTCGCACATGGAAAAAGTCGATCAAGAAGAGATCAAAAAAGAATTATTGACTTTCAAGGGGGTCAAGCGGCGTTTTACTGAAAAGCGTGTTGCTGACATGGTGATCATTGATGACTATGCCCACCATCCATCTGAGATCACTGCGACTTTAGATGCTGCGCGCCAACAATACCCAGACAAGAAGATCATTGCAGTGTTCCAACCGCATACTTTTAGCCGAACAGTCGCATTGATGGACGAATTTGCTAAGAGCTTAGATCTAGCCGATAAAGTCTATTTGACTGATATTTTCAGTTCGATCCGTGAACATGACGGTAAAGTTTCGGCCAAGGATCTAGGTGAAAAGATCACCAAGGGGGGCGAAGTTTTAGCTCTAGACAATATGTCACCATTACTTGATTACCATGATGATGTCGTTGTCTTTATGGGTGCCGGTGATATTCAAAAATACGAATATGCTTATGAAAAATTATTGAGCGATCTTAGCTTGAATAATAACTAATAAAAGACGATGCGTTAAGCGCTCTATGAATAACAAAACCTCACTATGATGCAGATTTTTAACAGCATAGTGAGGTTTTTTGTTATTCAGGTAAGAGAATGACAGCATCTAACAAGCGGTTAGCATAACTGGTATTAGCATTGAAGTTATGGTAGACCCATCTTGCTTCAGTGACATTATCGGTGATTATCCCATCTACATCCAAGAAAGCAGCCTTTTTAAGATCTTCCTCGCTATTGACAGTCCAAGAATAAACTTTTTTAAAACTGAGCTTGGCTTGGGTGACAAAAGAGTCATTTAACGTTGTCTTTTCCATCGTATAACCATTAGCTGGTGTCTGCGGGAAGATGAAATTATACGGTAGGATATAGTAAGCATTTAGTGTAGGAGCATATTTTTTAGCATTAGTAATAACTTTATAGTCAAGTGATTGTAACTCATGATTATTTTGTTTGAGCGTAGTTTTGTATGTGTCAAAGAAATTTTTTAACATATTTTTTGAATCACGTTTAGTTGTCTTGATCTCGACTAATAGTTTTTGCTTGTATTGCTTGGCAACGCTCAGATACTCGTCGAAACTAGGGATCTTAGCTTGGTGACCATTTTCGTGTACGGTCAAAGCAGTCAATTGAGCCAGTGTCAGCTCTTGGGGGCTAGTATCAAGATCGGCGAGTTGCTTTAGATTTTCATCATGCATGACGACAAATTTATGATCTTTGGTTTCTTGAATATCGATCTCGATGTAATTTGGTTTAGCTTGGGCAGTCTTACGAAGAGCAGGGATCGTATTTTGGACGCCATTTTTTGCATCGACTCCACGGTGTGAGATGATCAATGGTGTTTGACCTAAATGAACTAAGTAGGCCCCGTTACCTAAAAGAGTTCCAAGTGTAAATAAAGCGAACAATGGCTTAGCTATCTTGCTGAGCCAGCTTTTTTTAGTGCTTTTGTAAGTCGCTAAAGGAACATTGGTTGGTAAAATGAGCTGCAAAAGAGCAACGCTAGCCCAGACCGAGATCAGAAATGAGCCGATCTGCAGTAAGGTGACATTGATACTTCCACCAATAAGTGCACTCAACGGAGAAGTCTGATCGAGTCCAAGCTGGATCGAGTATAAAATACCAGTCAGCCCTAAGTTGGTGATAAGCGCAATAAGTGAGATCTTTAGGAGTTTTAGCGTATAAGACCAAAACTTGTTTTTAGTCAGTTGCCAACTTTGCGCGAGTGCTGTTTTGATCTTGACTTTTTCAAAAAGCATCAGGGGTAAAACAAAGAGCAAGCGGATGCTCAAAATAAAGATCGCTAAATAAAAAATACTGATCAAAGTTGCATAAAGCGGCTTTTGTAAGAGAAAATCCAAGATAAATTCAGGAATGACTACTTTACTCAAAAGTGGCGAACTAAAGAAGATCCCACTAAAAGGCACGATCAATAAGAAATAGCCGGCAAAAAAGAAGATCCCGAGTGGATCAAGCTGGCGTAATTGCCGAGCCGTGTTTTTTAAGATCGCACGAAAGCTGAATTCATCTTGCCTGATCAAAACAACACCATTTAGGATGAGTGCAAATTGTCCAAAAACACAGATGATCAAAATGATCAATTCCAAAAGTAAGCCCAAGGTGATATAGGGATGGCTCGTAACGAGTGAAAGTGCATTGGTATAAGATAAATAGGGGATCGCACCTAAATTCAATAGTAACGAAGTCCACGCATTAAAGAGGGGGATAACCGCGACCTCAAGTGAAAGTTCGACCACTAAAAAGAGGATCAGATAATTTTTCCAATGTAAGCTAAAATCGCGTTTTAAACGCATCATATCACTCCGATTTTTTAAATTTTATTACATTGTACCCAATATAATGCGCAAGAACAATAATTATCCCTAAATCTAGGTAATTTGATCTAGACCTAACGTTTGAGCAAAAAGAAGGGGTATGCTATTATTAAGGCAGACCACTTAGAGGAAGGTGAAGCTATATGCCTGATGATGTGCATCGGCAGGGCAAAACGATCGCTGAGATCAAAGAAGGCGATTCATTGACTGTAACGGAAAGTATCTCAGAACGAGATCTATTGATCTATTTGGGACTGACTAACGATAATAACCCACTGTATATTCAAAATGAATATGCACAAAAATTAGGGCACGCTGGTCCAGTTGTACCGCCAGTATTGTTGAGTGGGATCATTACGAGCTCAGTTTCAAAATTATTACCTGGACCTGGGAGTGAAGTGGTGAATTTTTCAGCTAACTTCATTCGGCCAGTCTATCATGATGAGATCGTCACATTCAGTTTTGAAGTGATCAAAGTTGATACGATGAAAGAAGTTGTGATGATCTCAGTTGAGGGTAGTAACCGTCAAAATGAACGTGTTTTAGATTCAGTTGTCATGGCTCGGCCTCCGCGTCAGCAAGATTAGCTACATTTATGATCAATTAAATACTTGAAAGAAGGAGAATTTTATGAATAATAATCCCGAAGTTTACAACAATAGTAATGCCGGCTTGAACAGTTTCTTTACTAAGATGTATGGGTATATGAGTGCTGCAGTAGCAGTTTCGGCGCTAACGGCTTTCTTTGGTTCGTTTAGCCCAACTGTGATCCGGTTTATGAGTAATCCGATCGCCTTATTTGCAGTCTTTGGGGTCCAATTAGTTTTGGCTTACTCCATGTCGTCGCTTAAGTCACAACGTTCACCTTTAGTGAGTGCTTTAGGTTTGTTCGTCTTTGCAGGGTTGGAAGGTCTACTCTTTAGTGGGATCTTTATCGTCTACACTGCTCAAAACATTACCAGTGCTTTTGTTTCCGCCTTTGTGATGTTTGCTGTTTTGTCCTTTATGGGCTCAACAACTAAAAAAGATCTCTCAGGGATCGGTCGCCAAGCTCGTGCCGCTTTGATCGCGTTTATCATCGTCTCGTTGATCAACTTGTTCTTGCAAAGCCCAATGATCACTTATGTCTTTTCCTTTATCGGTTTAGTGAT
Organism: Ligilactobacillus murinus; assembly: GCF_003288115.1. Lineage (NCBI taxonomy): Bacteria > Bacillati > Bacillota > Bacilli > Lactobacillales > Lactobacillaceae > Ligilactobacillus > Ligilactobacillus murinus. Next base: position 461,774 of record NZ_CP023565.1, read on the forward strand.
CTTTGCTGGTCTGACAGCTTGGGATACCCAACGCTTACGTCAAATGTATCTTCAAATGGGTTCACAAGTAAATGTTAATAATTTGGCCTTGATGGGTGCTTTACAGCTCTATTTAGATTTTATCAACATTTTTATCTTCTTGTTGAATATCTTTACTGGTGCTGGTGGCAACCGCGACTAGAGCACAGATCATACTTTAAAAACACTGGCTCTTTGTCAACCACTGTGTAAAGATTAAATATTTTTAGAGAAGCTCTGTGAGAATAGCTTAGGCTATTTTCACAGAACTTCTTGTATCTTTACCAAGATATGTTTGGAGATAGATACGAGCTTTGAGATGTTCAAAATTACGATAACCATAGGCTGTTCTTTGGATCTGTTTTATTTTACGATTTATCCCCTCTAAAGGCCCATTAGTATAGTGACAATATTGGGGTTCTAAAGCTGTAATGACGGGAATCAAATTATCATAAAGTGTTAGAAGTGCTTTGTCAGCCTTAGATGCTTCAGAACGGGAGCCAGAGTATTTTTGATTTACTTCAGTAAGGCACTGCTTGAATATTTTTATTTTAGAAGGTGTTGGGTCATCAATAACCTCTAAGAGCCGTTGATAGTCCCAATATGCTTTGCGGAAGTCTTGATCAGCTAATTGAAGTCCTTGATTGACTAACTGTTCCGCAGTCACCCATTCACGTTGAGATCTTTCATAAAACTGATAGGTACAGTTTAGATCATCATATCGTTTTAAAAAGAGCTTCCAATTACGTTTAAACAGCTTATAATTTTTAGAATTATTATCAAACCGATTCATCAGATCAGTACGCATTGAATTTACGGCGCGATTGAGCATTTGAACGATGTGAAATCTATCGATGATGATCTTAGCATTAGGGAAAAGCTTTTTGATAAGATCAACGTAGTACGAATTCAGATCACAGCTAACAGTACGAACTAAGCTTCTTACAGGAGCGGGGAAACGCATGAAATAGTTGAAAATAGTCTGTTTCAATCGGTTAGGTAAGATAGTCTGAATGGCGTGGTTATCAGCATCTAGACAAATAAAGTGGTATGTGTTGTGAGTGCCTCTGAATTCATCAAAGCACAGATGGAGCGGTAAGAAGTTAAAGTTATTCCGAAACTCGCAACGAGTAGAGTCTAGCGTGCGATTGACAGTAGAGGCAGAAACACCTTCTTCAAATGCGATAGTTTTAGCACTGATATCCATTCTTAATCTGACAGCTATTTTGGCTTTAAGGAGTTTAGAGATCTGACAACCATGATCAGTGAGCTCAGAGCTTGCGGAGCAAGTAGAGTTACAGTTACGACAACGGATCCTGGCAGAACGAGCAGCAATAGCTGTTTGATATGTTGAATTGACAGAAGGAACTTTTATAAGATGCATAGGAGTGAACCCATTACGATAGAAAGAGGTAAAACCACAATTATGACATCTAAAATCAGCTAATTCCTGAGGCAAGAAGTAAATAGTAGCAGGGAAAAGGAGATATTTAGTTCCTCTAAGAGTATCTTTATAAGGTTCGTCATCAAAGATAAGATGCGGGTCATGACAATTAAGGCAAGATTTAACTGTTGAATCAATAATATTTGTAGTATAATTTAAAGAGGTCATAATGGACACCATACTTTCTAATTGAGTTTTCGTGGTAGGATACACAAGAGAAAGATGCCATTATGGCTCTTTTTGTGTATACCAGGATACTCTTTATTTTATGATAAATCAAAAACTGCGTAATGAAATAGTATCATTACACAGTAAAAAGTATAGAGCCCTTGAAAAATCATCTTTTGCAAGGTTTACATCACGTATTTTATCTGCAAAATCGTAAATATCTTGGAATAGATAGTGGTGAATAGCCGATAAGCCCTTAAAGGTTCCAATTTCAAACTCAAATAATTTTTTGGTTTCGATCAATTCTTTAGCTCTCTTTTTAGATAAGCTCTCTTCTTGTTTCGCTAACTCCGCTTGATCAGTAATACCTAATTTATTTTGCAAATAATCACCTTTTCTATGTCACCCTAAATGGATGATAAAAACAGTATACGATTCTTATCATAAATCGTCGATACGATGAACATATTGTCTGATATATGCACGTGCTTTGCAAGTTTTTACGCTGTCATATAGTTAGCATACGTAGTTATAGTTTCCCATATTTTCTTGAAAAAACGTGATATAATACTTGTATGGTAAAAGTTCTTTATAATTTTATTATGAGAACTAAAATTTGAGCGAAAATATAAATAAATACTAAGTGCAAAGCTCTCGAGAGCTGATTGTGAGATAAGAAATTAAAGGGTTGAGTTTAAAATGAGTAATTTCGATATGTTTCAAAAACAATGGCCAATATTTGCGAAATTAGGTGGGCGTGCAGAGGTAAATGTCTATAGTGATCCAAATATTTCCATGATTAAAATTCGCCAATTTGCAGAGCAAATGACGGAAGCGATTTTTTCTTTGGAAAGATTAACACCGTGGAATCTAGAAACACAAGTAGATAAACTTCGTGAATTAGAGCGTGTAGGTGTATTAGACTCGGATATTTCGGCTATTTTTCATAAAATTCGTATAGTTGGCAATAAAGCTGTACATGATGGTTATGATGATGAGAGAGAGGCAATGAACATGCTTCGTTTGTCTCATTATTTATCAAATTGGTTTATGGAAGTCTATGGAGATTTGAACTTTAAAACGACTGAATTTATTGAACCTAAGGATATCGACAAATTTAACGCTGAAGAGATCGCCAAACTCAAAGCACAAATCGAATTAGCTGAATCTGAGAAGCAAGAATTCCAAGCTCAATTAGAAAAAATAGCACGGTCTCAGAAGGATGAAAGCGAGGCATCATTTAATAAATTAAAATCTGATCGTAGACAACGTTCAAGGAAGTTTTTGCGTAATAATGATTTAACTGAAAAGCAAACGAGAATAATGTTCATTGATGAACAACTACGGGATGCAGGTTGGGAAGCTGATACAAAAGAACTTGATTGGTGTAATGGTGCTCGCCCAGAGAAAGGTAAAAATAAGGCAATTGCAGAGTTTCCAACTAAAAACGGACATCGGGCTGATTACGCATTATTTATCGGACTTAAACTTGTCGGTATTATTGAAGCCAAAAAATATAATCAGTCTGTTGCTGGTGATATAGTTCAATCAAAAGAATATGCTAAAGAAGTGGCTTCAGCTTTGGAGTATACTTTTGATGAAGTAAATGATGGATATAAAGTCCCATTTATTTATGCTACAAATGGGCGTCCATATTTGAAACAACTGGCTGAACAGTCGGGGGTCTGGTTCTGGGATGCTCGGACACCGCAAAAGGCATCATATGCTTTGGAAAGTTGGCATAGTCCACAAGATCTGCTGCAAAAGCTAGTTGTTGATGAAAAAAAAGCCGAAAAAGAATTAAAAGAAGAACCTTATCCTGAATTTGTCGAACGAAAGTATCAAATTGCGGCGATTGAAGCCGTTGAAAAGGGCCTTGCAGAGAAAAAAAGACGCATGTTGCTTGCGTTAGCAACTGGGACAGGAAAAACTCGCATAGCTTTGGCCTTGATGTATCGTTTGATCAAAACGAAGCGTGCTCGACGAATATTGTTTTTAGTCGATAGAAAAAGTTTAGGGATCCAAGCAGCAGATGCGTTGAAGGATAACAAAGTTGATAATATATCGCTGGCGGATATCTATGATGTTAAAGAAATTGGCGATATTTTGCCAGAACAAGATACTAAGATCCATATCGCAACCGTTCAGGGAATGGTGCGTCGCTTATTCTTTAAAGAAGATACTAATGAAAGACCGTCTGTAGGTACGTATGATTTTATTATCGTTGATGAGGCGCATCGTGGATACACAGAAGATAAGGATATGAGTGAGGAGGAGCAGTTTTATCAAGAGCAAAAAGATTATGTTAGTCAATATCGCAGAGTCATAGATTATTTTGACGCTACAGTTCTTGGATTAACTGCAACACCTGCTTCACATACGACAGAGATATTCGGTGCACCAATATATACTTATTCATATACTGATGCTGTCGTTGATGGATACTTAGTTGATCATGAGCCACCTTATGAATTTGAAACGGAATTAGCAAAGAATGGAATCAAATTTGCTGCCAATACAGAGGTTGATGCGTGGGATGATAAATATAAAAAGATCGATAAAATTCATCTTGATGATGAGCTTGAGTTTGAAGTAGATCAATTCAATAAAAAAGTTATCACGGAAAACTTTAACCGTGCTATTCTCGATGGATTGACGTCATATATTGATCCTAATGAACCAGGTAAAACACTAATCTTTGCAGTAAATGATCAACATGCAGACTTGATAGTTCGACTATTAAAAGAAGCATATGCTACAAATGATATTCCTGTTGATGATGATGCTATTGAAAAAATAACAGGTTATATCAGGCATCCAGAGCAAGAGATCAAACGGTTTAAAAATGAAAAATATCCAAATATTGTTGTTACAGTTGATTTATTGACAACGGGAATTGATGTTCCTGAAATCGAAAATTTGGTCTTTATGCGACGAGTTCGATCACGTATCCTATATGATCAAATGTTAGGTCGTGCAACTCGTTTATGTCCAAAAATCGGCAAAGATTCATTTAGAATTTTTGATGCTGTCCACTTGTATGATTATCTACAAAATATTACAGATATGCAGCCTGTTGTCAAAAATCCAAAACAGACGATACAAGAGATCCTTGAAAAGGCACTAGAAGCGGAAGATAATGCTGAATTTGCCTTCTTTAAAGAAGAACTGGTTGCCAAGTTACATCGTAAAAAACAGAGACTTAAAGCAGAAGACGAGGCAGAGATAACTAGTCTAAGTAGGGGAAGTATCAAAGACTTAACTTTATGGATCCAAAGCTTAAAAAGTATGAATAAAGCTGAATTAGAAGCTCAGACTGAAAATATTCAACGTGTTGCTTCTTGGTATACGTCTAAAGATCCAGTAGTTATCTCAATACATGAAGATAGGCTCCTTGAAGTAGCTAGAGGATATGGTGCAGGTAATACTAAACCGGGTGACTATTTAAATGAATTTAATAAGTTCATTAGGGAAAATATGAACTTGATCCCTGCTTTGCAAGTAGTTGTGACACGTCCAAAAGATCTGACTTATCAAGATTTACGTGAGATCAGGTTGCGCTTGAAAGAAAATAAATTTGAAGAAAAGGCTTTACAGGATGCTTGGCGTCAAGAAAAGAAAGAATACATTGCAGCTGATATCATCAGCTTTATTCGGCAGGCAGCACTCGGTACGGAGTTAGTTGATCATGAGACCCGTATTAAAAGGGCTATGCAAAAAGTTTATGGTGTGGAAGATTGGAATCCTAGACAGATGCGGTGGTTAGAAAAAATCGAGAAACAATTACTTAAGGAACCTGTACTAGCCCCAACGGCAGAACAGTACTTTAATACTACGGAAGTTTGGAAACAACAAGGTGGTTATAAATTTGCATTAAAACAGATTGGAGAGAATGTAGACAACATCATTCAATTATTAAATGAGCAACTATATATTGCTTAAGCAGAGTAACGAGGAGAATTGTAACGTGACAAATAATGAAATTGTACAGAAATTGTGGAAAATGGCTGATGTGCTTCGGGATGATGGGATCAGTTACCAAAACTATGTGACAGAATTAACGTATATTTTATTTTTGAAAATGATGAAAGAGCAAGAAACTGAGTCCGTCATTCCAAAAGATTATCGTTGGGATAATTTAGTTTCAAAAGAAGGATTAGAGCTGAAGAAATTCTATAAAAAACTTTTGCAAGATCTAGGAGATCCTGATGTTGCTAAAGATAAGCGTCTCAATATGATCTATGCTGATGCTTCAACGAGTATTGATGAACCTAAAAATCTAGAGAAGATCATCAAGGATATCGATACTTTAGATTGGTATTCTGCTAAACATGAAGGGTTAGGTGATCTGTATGAAGGATTGCTTGAAAAAAATGCGAATGAAACCAAATCAGGTGCTGGTCAATACTTTACCCCACGAGTGTTGATCGATGTGATGGTCCAACTAATGGATCCTAAGAAAGGTGAACGCCTTAACGATCCCGCTGCAGGTACTTTTGGATTTATGATAGCAGCTGATCATTATTTAAAGGAAAAGTACGATGACTTTTTTGATCTTTCACCTGAGGAAGTTGAATTTCAGAAAAAAGAAGCTTTGAGCGGGATGGAACTTGTTCCTAATACACATAAACTAGCATTGATGAATGCTTTGCTGCATGATATTGAAGGTCGACTAGATCAAGGAGATTCATTGTCAGCAAATGGTAAATGGATGAAAGATTTTGATCTTGTCTTAACTAATCCACCATTTGGAACTAAAAAAGGGGGCGAGCGTGCTACTCGTGATGACTTGACTTATGAAACAAGTAATAAGCAGTTGAACTTTTTACAAACTATCTATAATTCTTTAAAAACTGATGGTAAAGCACGTGCTGCGGTCGTTGTTCCGGATAATGTCTTGTTTGATAGTGGTGTAGGTGAGTCTATCAGAAAAGATTTAATGGATAAGTGTAACTTGCATACGATCTTGCGACTTCCAACTGGTATTTTTTATGCTCAAGGGGTCCAAACTAATGTGTTATTCTTTACTCGTGGCACGACAGAAAAGGATAATACGAAGGATATTTGGTTCTTTGATATGCGTAATAATATGCGTAAATTTGGAAAACGTAATCCATTAAATGTTAAAGATTTTGCGGAATTTATCGAATGTTATAAACGTGATGATATGGAAAATCGAAAGGAAACATGGAGTGAAGATACTCCAAATGGTCGTTGGCGTAAGTATACGATCGAGCAGATCAAAGCGCGAGATAACACAAGTCTTGACGTTAATTGGATGGAAGCAGAAAGTGATACACCTGATTACACGATTTCAGAGATCCTTGAATTGATGCAGAAAAAATCTAACAATATTTCAAATGCTGTAGCACAACTTCAAGAATTATTGGGGGATGTAAAAGAATGATCGATACAAAAGTGCTTAGAGAAAAGATCTTAGATTTGGCGATGCGGGGGAAATTAGTTCCACAAGATCCAAATGATGAGCCAGCAAGCGAACTTCTAAAGCGGATCAAAGCAGAAAAAGAAGAACTCATTAAACAAAAGAAAATCAAGCGTGATAAGAACGAAACCGAGATTTTTAAAGGTGATGATGGTTTACATTATGAGAAGTTTGCTGATGGGACTGTGAAGAAATTAGATGTTCCATATGAACTACCTGATGGATGGGAATGGGCAAAATTAGGCTCTTATATGGATGTAAGAGATGGGACACATGACACACCAAAATATTTCGATTCTGGAATTCCGTTTGTCACGAGTAAGAATCTAGGTGATGGAAAAATAGACTTCAAGAATGTTAACTACATCTCTGATGAAGATAGTCAAAAGTTTAATCAGCGCTCTCGAGTTGAAGCTGGTGATATTTTGATGGCTATGATAGGAACTATTGGAAAACCAGTTGTAGCTCCGAAAGTTGAATTTGAATATTCTATAAAAAACGTTGCGCTATTCAAAAGATTAACGATTGAGCAAAATTCTAAATTCATCCGTGACTATTTACAATACTCTGAGAAAAGATTAAGAAAATGTGCTTCTGGAGGAAATCAAAAATTTTTATCCTTAAAGAAGCTGAAGGAGATTTTGATTCCAATACCTCCTAGTTCTGAACAGAAACAGATTGTATCTGTCCTATCAGACTATCTTTCATTAGTTGAATGTATTGATTCTGATCAGAATGCTTTGCAACAACTTGCTTCCCAACTAAAACAAAAAGTGCTTGATATTGCTATGCAAGGAAAGCTAGTGCCACAAGATCCAAACGACGAACCAGCGTCTGTGCTACTTGAAAAAATTAGGGCTGAAAAACAGAGATTGTATGAAGAAGGTAAGATCAAAAAGAAAGATCTAGTTGAAACAGAGATTGTAAAAGATGGTGATAACGCCTATTATCAGAACTTGCCTGATAGTTGGGAAATAGTACCACTAAAAAACATCGTTAACTATAGGATCGGAAAAACACCAAATACGAAAAACAAAAACTACTGGACTAATCACGAAGGCTTTCCTTGGATTTCAATTGCTGATATGGGAAAAGATAAGTATATCGGAAGAACAACCCGAAAAATAACAAATAAAGCAGTAGAGGAAGTATTTAAGGGAATTGTTTCTCCAAAAGGTACTCTTATCATGAGTTTTAAATTGAGCATAGGAAAAACAAATTTGTTAGGCAAAAATTCTGTGCATAATGAAGCAATAATATCTATTTTTCCTTACTGGGATAACAATAATGTGCTTAGAAATTATTTATATCTTGTCCTTCCGATAATAAGTAATTCAGGTGAAACTATATCTGCAATTAAAGGTAAAACTCTAAATTCTAAGAAAATTGATGTACTTCCCATACCTCTTCCAACAATTCGAGAACAACAAGAAATTAATACCAAAGTCATGTTATTTCTTCGAATTCTTGAAATAATTTCTTAATTAGATTTGTAATTCTTAATTGTTCTGTTTTTGGGGGCAATGCAATTAATAATTTTAGGAGTACTTCACGAGATATTCCGGGAATCATACTCTGTGATTGTAACTTCATATTATCAATTTTTGTCTCTAAATAAATCTTTAGGAATTCATTATTAACTAAATAAGGTCTAATAGCCATAATTTGTCGAGCAATATGAGCTTTATAATATGGATTAACTGCAAGCTCGCCCACTGTACCTTTAACTGTTATTAAAATATCTTTTTTTTCAGATATAACTGTTGGAAATTCAGTAAATCTTGATGTTGTAATGATTCCATCACAAAAATTACTAGCTCCTGTAATATATGGTATCCCTTTTTGTACAGAATCAGAATACTTAGCTACTGATAAATCACGTCCAGACAGCAAGTAGACAATATTACCAAAGAGTGTTTTACCCCATCCTTTCGGCAAGTTCTGATAATAGGCGTCAGAAGAATAATAATAATTATAAAAATTCCCGCTGTCTCGGTAAGAACAGTATTTTTGATGTTATAGCTAATATTAAGTGTGATAAAATAACATCAGTAAAAAAGCTGAGGGGAGAACAACATTTGGAAAAAGGAAAATCGATTGATGCTTTGATGAGACATATTCGAAATGATCACAATGTTTCAATAAATGGTGGAAAGAATAAAAAATCATTAATGAATATGGGATACTATCATGGATATAAGAGATACCGTTTTATAAAATCTACCAAAAATATACAGAATTTTGATGATTTTTCACAAATCACGGCTATCTATTCTTTTGACTTTGAGATAAAACGAATTTTTTATCCAATGATTATCCTAGTAGAAACTAGTATGAAGAATCGAACAATTGATGCTGTAGTTACCCGACAAAATTCAGATATAGAGTCTATTTATAAGACGAAACTAACTGATTATTTAGATTATGACAGAAATAGTAATGATAAGAAGGAGATTAGAAAGTTTAGAGATGGCATAAAAGGAAGACTTGATTTTAGATCAGTCATGGATCAGACGATTGGATATAATTATGGAAAAAATGATGCACTAAGCCATTTTGTTCATAACAGTAAACCAATACCTTTGTGGGTTTTCTTTGAATTAATAACCTTTGGACAATTCGGACACTTTATAAGTCGTTTAAGTAAGGAATGGAGACTTAAAGTATCGGAGGCTAATGGGTTACAAAGCGCATCGTTTAACCAGAATGGACGTATGTTGCAAAATATCGTTTTTACATTAACAGATTTGAGAAATGCAACAATGCATAATTCTGCTATTTTTGATGCAAATTTTAATCATGATGGCATCGCAAGGGGGCTTAAACAATTTTTAATGTTGGAGACTAACATTGAAGATATCACGTTTGATAAAATTATTGATTATCTGATTTTACTTATATTTGTCTTAAAAAAATATGGGTACTCCAAAACGGAGATCAAAGCATATGTTCGTCAATTCGAGAGTGCGAAAGAGAGACTTTTTAAAAGTATACCTCGTTCAACTTATGGATCATTACTCGGGATGGATTCTAATAAGAAAATTGAAGGTATTTATTCTTTTATATCTAGAACTTGAAAATCCTGAATAATAATGCTAAAATCAACATATCTAATTGGGGTGTATCACTTCGGTGTGCATCTAAGGGAATCAGATGCTTCTGATTCCCTTTTTTATTAAAAAATCCTCACTATATGCTGTAAGCCTACAGTGAGAACTCATAAAATGTTACCAAGTCACTATTTTATTAACAATATTCTGTTGTTCTGTTGATGTTCGTCTTAGGTAAATACGAGTAGTTTCAATACTTTCGTGCCCCATTAAATCTGCTAATAGGGAAATATCATTAAATTTCTCCAAAAATCGTTTAGCATACATATGACGAAACGAATGAGGGTAGACGATTTTTGTATCTAAGCCATATTTATTAGCATAATTTTTAAGCTGTTGAGCAATACCGCGTGGTGTGATCTGCTCGCCATATTTGTTTAGGAATAAATAGCCCGATGTTCTGTTTTCATTTTCTATCCAGATACTTGTTTCGTTCTTTAATCGCTTAGGAATATATAATCGCCGAATCTTGCCACCTTTTGAATAAATATCAAAATATCCAATATCAATATGTTCAGTCTTGATTTTGACTAGTTCACTCACTCGAGCACCTGTTGCACCTAAGAACCAAACAACGAAGTACCACTTCATATTCCCATCTTTTTTTAACTTCCGCTTTAAGAACAGATAATCGGCATAACTGATAACATCCTCTAAATAATTTTTTTGCTGAATTTTGATTGCTTTCAAACAAAGATCATCATTACCTGAAAATTTCAAAAACTTATTAAGCCCTTGAATACGTAAATTTACTGTTTTAGGCTTAAAGCGTTCTAACAAATATCCTTTATATTCCAGAACCCCTTCAAGCTCCAAATCGTAATTTTCAAGAAAATACTTTACAGCATATAAGTATGAATCAATGCTATTTGTTGACAGTCCCTGTTGTTTTAAGTGCAATTCGAAATCTTTTACTGAATTTTCCATATTTTTGCCCCTTTGATATAAATTTAAAAGCACTGTATATCTATATATAATGTACGCAAAAAACGCCGTTCTTTACAGAAACGGCGGTAATTTTTATAATCATTGTTATTCTTCAGACTCCTATTATGGGAACTTGCCGAAGTCTTGGCTACTGACCACCGTGGAGAAAAGTTGCATATTATTATCTGAAAGGGATTTATCATCGGATAAATATGACAATAACTCACAAAATTCTACACCATATATCACAGGAGCAAGTAATTTTCATAATGGACAAATTACCACTGATGGGTATACAAAATTTCCTCAGGTTATCGCACAAAAAAATGATTTACTAATCACTGTAAAAGGGACGATTGGTGAATTAGCCATTTTAAAACTTGAGAAAGCTCATATTGCAAGACAAATTATGGCAATACATCCATTAGCCATTGATACACAATACGTATTTCTAGTCTTAAAAAATTCTATTGAACAACTGAAGCAACAAGCTCAGAGCATGATTCCGGGAATTTCACGAAATGTTTTATTAAAATCGGAAATTCCTTTGCCACCGATAAGCGAACAAAGACAAATTTGTCAAACTATTTCATTAATTGACTCTCAACTTCAAAAACTGAGTTAATTAAATTAACTATGCGTATTTGTTCCTTTTCAGCAGGTAAAGCTATTGGCAAATTCCTCAATACTTCCCCACCAATTGCTTTAAATGTAGTACCTGTCGCTTGCTGTTCTAAAATTGATTTTTGTGTCAGCAAAAAATGGTACAAATATTCTAAACTGTATCCATACGGCTGAATTGCAGCGAGACCGCGTCCTATCACGATTGTTTTTCTAGTTAAATTTACATCTCCAACTGGGGCTCGAACTGACATAACGATTGAAGGGATTTCTATTTCTTTTGTTATCTGGCTGGTGTACTTGCCGGAGGGATTTAAGAATTTTTCTCCAAAGTCACTTTTCCCTTGATGAAATTCAACCGCATTCAAGCTAAATTCGCTTGTTACATTATTCCCTTTAGGAGATTGTCCCATAATTACATTAGCAACGGAGAATAACTTGGATTTTATCCATGTTTTTGGTAACTTCCCATAATAGGCGTTATCACCATCTTTTACGAGCTCTGTTTCAACTAAATCTTTCTTTTTGATCTTACCTTCTTCGTACAATCTCTGTTTTTCAGCTCTGATTTTTTCAAGTAACACAGACGCTGGTTCGTCGTTTGGATCTTGTGGCACTAGCTTTCCTTGCATAGCCACATCAAGCACTTTTTGTTTGAGCTGTGTTGCTAATTGCTTTAATTGTTCTTGTTCTTTTTCTATAGTGTTAACTTTTGAAATTAATTCATTATATGAATCAACAATTTTCGTCTGTTCGTTTACTGGCGGCAGAAAAATAATTTGACTGTATATTTTTTGGCCAGATATTACCGGTTGGGCAGTTTGGCTTGTTAATGAACCTAAATTCAAATGCTTAAGTGACAACTCTAAAAAATTTGAATTAACAACTGAAGAACTCGAAACTATAAGTGAATTATCGGTAACCCATGAAAATTCTTTAGTTCGCATAATTGATCCCGCATAAAAACCAACACGTCCAATAAGTAATGTGCCTTTTTCAATAAATCCCTCAGAATAAGAACCCATTATTCCGTGAGCACCGTATACCGGCACGTTGCCGTCTTCCGTAAGTTGTGTTCTTTTTAAACTTTTACCAGAAGAGACTCTAAGAATCTGAGATAATTTGATTGGTAACCAATTATCTGGGAAATCAAGGGTGGTGAGGAGTGGATTCACAGTCCCATCCGCAAACTTCTCATAATGTAAACTATAAGCTCTAGTCTCGAAATAAAGATATAGCTCATGCCGACCAAAGATCAAGTTTGGGATAGTTCAATTTTACGCAAAATTTGTTAAAATAAAAGAAACTAGATAAGAGGACGGGTCGATATGGCAGAAGATAAAAAAATGTTATTAGTGGATGGCAATAGCGTGGCCTTTAGAGCCTTTTTTGCCCTCCACAATCAATTAGAACGCTTTGTTAACCATGATGGTCTGCATACCAATGCGATCTATGGTTTTAAGCTGATGTTAGATAAGATCTTGGGTGATGTTTCCCCAAGCAATGTTTTAGTCGCTTTTGATGCGGGGAAAGTGACTTTTAGAACGAAAGCCTATGCCGATTACAAGGGAGGACGTTCAAAAACCCCGACTGAACTGTCAGAACAATTTCCCCATATTAAAGAACTACTCGATGCTTATGGGATCAAACACTATGAATTACCAGAATATGAAGCTGATGATATTATCGGAACGATGGCAGCCAAAGCAGAAAAAGCAGGGTATCAAGTCACGATCGTAACGGGTGATCGTGATCTGACGCAGTTGACGACTGATAAGACGACCGTTGCCGTAACGATCAAAGGGGTAACAGAGATCGAAGAATATACACCAGCTCATGTGGTCGAAAAATATGGCTTACAACCAGCACAGATCGTTGATATGAAGGGCTTGACGGGTGACAGCTCAGATAACTATCCAGGGGTAACTAAAGTCGGTGAAAAGACTGCGATCAAACTTTTAAAACAATACGACACGATCGAAGGGATCTATGAAAACATTGAAGCGATGAAAAAGTCCAAGTTAAAAGAAAACTTGACCAATGATAGAGAGCTCGCATTTCAATGTAAAGATCTTGCGACGATCAGAAAAGATGCTCCAGTAGCCCTCACTTTAACTGAGACAACTTGGCCAGGAGCTAAAAAAGAAGATCTGCTCAAATTCTTTGAAGAGATGGATTTTAAGAGTTTCATCGCTCAATTACAAACTAGTTCAGCCGATGATGTCAGTGCAGGACCTACTTTGAGCAAATTAGAGGTCGAGGCTTTAGATGAAGCTAAGGTCGAAAAGTTAGTTTATGATAAAGCTTCAGATATCAGCTTTTATCTTGAACTAAGTGATGATAATTACCATACGGCTGACTTTTGGGGCTTTGGGCTTAAGATCGATGACCGCTATTATGCAACTAGAGATGTTGAGCTCTTAAAATTACCCAAACTAAAGCAATTACTGGAAGATCCAGCGATCCAAGTTGATGTATTTGATGGTAAACAGACCTATGTAGCCTTAAAGCGTATAGGTATTGAACTAAAAAATATCAATTTTGATTTACTTTTAGTCTCATATCTGCTAAATACCAGCGATAACAGCAATGATCTGGGAAATTTAGCCAAGCGTCATGACTACTTCGATGTTTTGACCGATGAAGAAGTCTATGGAAAAGGGTCTAAGCGCAAAGTTCCAGTTGATGATGCGATATATTTTGAGCACTTAGCGCATAAACTCAAAGCTATCTCAGAGCTAGAAGATAAGTTGATGAAAGAACTAGCTGAAAATGAGCAAGAAGATCTTTATTTTGAGATCGAACGTCCACTTTCTTTAGTCTTAGCGCAAATGGAGATCACTGGGATCAAAGTCGATCGTGAACGTTTAGATATCATGCAAAGTGAGTTTAAGGAACGTTTGAGTGAGTTAGAACAACAAATATATAACGAAGCTGGTGAGAAATTCAATATCAATTCACCTAAGCAACTTGGGGTGATCTTGTTTGAAAAATTAAAATTGCCAGTTGTTAAAAAGACTAAAACAGGCTACTCAACGGCTGTAGATGTCTTAGAAAAATTACGTGGGATGTCACCGATCATCGATAATATTTTAGCTTACCGTCAATTAGCTAAATTACAATCGACCTATGTTGAAGGCTTATTAAAAGTTATCGCAGCTGATGGTAAGGTCCACACACGTTATACACAAACTTTAACGGCAACTGGGCGTCTATCATCAGTTGATCCTAACTTGCAAAATATCCCTGTTCGTTTAGAAGAAGGACGTAAGATCCGGCAAGCATTTGTACCAAGTCATCCGGATTGGGAGATCTTTGCTTCTGATTATTCGCAGATCGAGTTACGGGTCTTAGCCCATATTTCAAAAGATCCGCACATGCAACAAGCTTTTAAAGATGATTTTGATATTCACGCTAATACTGCGATGCGTATCTTTGGATTAGATGATCCAAGCCAAGTTACAGCTAACATGCGTCGCCAAGCTAAAGCGGTCAACTTTGGGATCGTTTATGGGATCAGTGATTTTGGTTTGGCACAAAGTATCGGGAGTACCCGTAAGCAGGCAAAAGAGTTTATGGAGACGTATCTGGCCTCATTTCCTGGAGTACATGAATACATGCAAGATATCATTGAAAGTGCGCGCCAAAAAGGCTACGTTGAAACACTTTTCCATCGTCGGCGGTACCTTCCAGATATCAAGAGCAAAAATTACAACTTGCGCTCATTTGCAGAACGGACTGCGATGAATACTCCGATCCAAGGCAGTGCAGCTGATATCATCAAAGTTGCAATGATCAATATGCAACAAGCTTTAAAAGATGCAGGCTTAGAAGCCAAGATGTTGTTACAAGTACACGATGAGTTGATCTTTGAAGCACCTAAAGCAGAGATCTCTAAACTAAAAGAGTTAGTACCAAAGATCATGGATTCGGCCGTTGAACTTTCGGTCCCATTAAAGGTCGAAAGTGCTAGTGGTAAGACGTGGTTTGAGACTAAATAGTATAAGATGAGGTGAAAAAATGCCAGAGTTACCAGAAGTAGAGACAGTCCGGCGCGGCTTGCAAAAATTAGTTCTAGGTCAAAAGATCGCGCGCGTCGAAGTTTTATATCCTAAGATGATCGTTGGTGATGCTGACGATTTTAGAGCTAAATTAAAAGACCAAACACTTGAAAATATCCAACGGCGGGGTAAATATTTGCTCTTTAGGTTTTCAAATGGTCTTACCGTTGTATCCCATTTGCGCATGGAAGGTAAGTTTTATGTCAAAGAAGCGACTGATCCAGTCGACAAGCATACACATGTCATCTTTTATCTAACTGATGGTCGGCAGTTGCGCTATAACGATGTTCGTAAATTTGGGCGGATGCAATTAGTTCAAACGGGCAGTGAAGAAGATCTACTAGGTTTAGCCAAATTAGGACCTGAGCCAGTAGCTGAAACTTTTAAAGTTGCTGATTTTTATCAAAAACTACAAAAAAAGAAGAAAAATATCAAGACCGCCTTACTTGACCAGACTTTGGTCACGGGGTTAGGTAATATCTATGTTGATGAGGTGTTGTGGCAAAGTAAGATCCATCCGCAGACTATATGTCAAAAATTGACCTTAGAGCAAGCAACGACATTGCATGATAACATCATTACTGAATTAGCTAAGGCGATCGAAGCTGGTGGAACAACGATCAGAAGTTACACGGATGCTTTCCAAAAAACGGGCGCCTTTCAATTTGAACTAGATGTCTACGGTCAAACCGGTGAGCCGTGCAAACGTTGTGGTACAAAGATCCAAAAGATCGTGGTAGGACAACGAGGCACGCATTTTTGTCCGCAGTGTCAGCAGGTGGTAAAATGACATATATTTTAGGCTTGACTGGTGGGATCGGAATGGGCAAAACGACGATCAGTAATTTTTTGCAAACATTAGATTTTAAGATCCTTGATGCTGATGTGATCGCCCGAAAAGTCGTTGAACCAACGACGCCTGGTCTGGCTGAATTGCAAAAAACATTTGGACCTCAGATCATCCAAGCTGATCAGACTTTAGATCGGGCTAAGCTTGGTAAGCTCGTCTTTAGTGATCCTAAGAAATTAGCCCAATTAGACCAGATCATGCAGCCCTTGATCAAAGCTGAATATGAAAAACAGTTGGCCTTGGCTGAGCAACAGGGGCATAAAGTAGTTGTGATCGATGCCGCCTTATTATTCGAAAATGGTTATGCAGATCATTGTGATGCAGTTATCAATGTTGAAGTTCCTAAAGCAGTGCAACTAAAGCGGATCATGAAACGCGATCATTTGAGTGAAAAGGCGGCACTTGAGCGGATCGCTAGTCAAATGTCTGCTGAAAAAAGGCGGAATTTGGCTACAATTACAGTAGATAGTTCGGGAACAGTTGAAGAAACGCAAGCGCAAGTGATAAAATGGCTAAAGATAAATAATTTAATCGAGGATTAGGCAGTGAGGTAAAGATCATGAAGTGTCCAAATTGTCATCAAAATGGATCACGTGTAGTGGATAGCCGTCCCGCCGACAATGGACATGCTATTCGGCGCCGGCGGGAATGTGAAAATTGTGGTTTCCGTTTTACTACATTTGAAAGAGTAGAAGCAGCGCCACTATTAGTTATTAAGAAAAATGGTGCCAGAGAAGAATTTAATCGTGAAAAAGTCTTGCGTGGTGTTATGCGAGCAGCTGAAAAACGGCCTGTTGCAATGGATGAGATCCAAAATATCGTCGATCAAGTTGAAACAAAGATCCGTGCAGTCGGAGGTAATGAAGTTTCCAGTCAATTGATCGGTGAATATGTGATGGAGATCTTAGCTAATGTCGATGATATCGCCTATATCAGATTTGCTAGCGTCTATCGTGAGTTTAAAGATATGGCATCTTTTGCAAAGGAATTGCAAGACTTGATGGCACGTGATAACGAAAAAAATAAGTAGTTGGGGGATGTTAGGCGATGAGTGAAGGTTTAAGGCAGATGTCGCCTAAGGATGGTTACGTTGTCAATACTAAAGCCCATATCGGCTCGACAGAGTTCAAAGTCATTTTAAAGCTCTACCAGCCGTTGATGGGGGTCAATGCTTACGGTATTTATTCATTATTAGCGGCTAAAGTAGCTCAAACACCAGACTTGTTAGCGCGCCGGATGCATAAAGAGCTATTGGATATTTTGAGTTTAGGTTTACGTGACTTTTACGAAGCCCGGATCAGATTAGAAGCACTTGGACTATTGAAGACATTCGTTCAAAAAGATGAACTTGGTCAAGTGTTTATCTATGAGTTACAAGCCCCTTTGAGTGCCGAAGATTTCTTTAAAGATGACCTCTTGAGTATGCTTTTAGCCGATTCATTAGGGCAGATCCAATATGATGAGTTGAAACAAGAATTTGTCAAACCAGCTTTCACATATGCTAATGCTAAAGAGGTCACCAAGTCGCTTCTAGATGTCTTTACTGTGAAAAAGGATACATTACTCAAAAATTCACAGGTAAAAGTAACAGCTAAACCGGCTAAAAATCTCGTTGATTCAGTCGAAATCGATCTAGATATAGAATATTTAAAAGAGCTTTTAGCCCAATCTTTTGTGCCGGCAACTGAGATCAGCCGTTCACTTGAGACCTTAAAGTCGATCGCTTTATTATATGGTCTAAATGAACTAGAACTAGTCAAATTGCTCGAACAGGCACTAAATGTCAAGGACGATAAAGTCGATCTTGAACTTGTCAAGAAATTAGCCACTCAGCAATTTGATCGGCAATTCAAAGAGCTAACACCGAAAGAAGCTAAAGCGACCGCACCGATCGATCCAGCGGTGAGTGCGGAATTGACGCAAACTGATTTAGCGCTGATCGCTGTTTCAAAACAATATCTGCCGCTTGAATTCATCGAAGAACTCAAACGGCAAAAGAATAGTTTTGTGACGAATTTAGAGCGATATACGGTCAAAACTCTAGTTGAAAAACAAGTTTTACCCAATGCGGTGATCAATGTCTTGTTGCACTATTATTTGATCGCTCAAAATAACACGATGTTAGAAGATAAAGTGGCTAATCGTTTTACTAAAGCTGCCGCTAAGTTAGCCGAAAAGAAGATCAAGACCCCAGAAGAAGCAATGGTCTACATGCGTGAGGCTAACCAGAAAGCTCGTGAAAAGAAACAACCAAAAAAATATTATGGGCGAAAACAGCAGATCGTACAAAAAGAAACCTTGCCGGACTGGGCAAAAGATGAAAAAGAACCTAAAGCTAAACCAACTAAAGCGGATAAACAGGTACTAAATGCTCAGATAGACGAATTATTGGCACAGCTAGAACAAAGTGAATAGGAAGGCGGTGGCTAAAATGGAAGATCTAGGCAAGAATTTGACTGAGCAGATGCAAAGAAATAATTGGAACGAGCGCTATCAAAAGCTGATCACCGAGATCTTGCAGGATACCGAGGTGCGGACTTTTTTGGCTGAAAACAGTCAAACTTTGACACAGGCAGATGTGATGAAAAGTGCGAGTAAATTGTATGAGTTTGTGACTTTAAAAAAGCAGATAGCTCAAGGTAAACAGACTTTTGCACCAGGCTATCTACCGACACTTGCGATCAGCAATCACCGGATCGAAGTCGTGTACGTTCCTACAGCTGAGCTCAAAGCTAGGCGCGAGCAAAAAGCTTTGGAAGCGCGTGTTAAGACGATCAATCTACCGCGTAGTGTTCGTAAAGCGCAGTTAAAAGATTATGAGCGCAGTGATGAACGCATGGAAGCTTTAAAAGCAGCTTTGGATTTTGTCAATAGTTACTCTAAAAAACCAAAAGAATTTCACAAGGGTCTGTATTTAGAAGGCAGTTTTGGTGTGGGTAAGACCTATCTTTTAGCAGCGATCGCTAACGATCTAGCTAAAAGGGGCTATCAAACGACTTTGGTGCATTTTCCATCGTTTGCTGTTGAGATCAAAAGTTCGATCAGTAAAAATCAAACGACAGAGTATATCGATAGTTTAAAAAAAGCACAGGTCTTGATGATCGATGATATCGGGGCTGATTCTTTGAGTAGCTGGCTAAGAGATGATGTTTTAGGGGTCATCTTACAATATCGGATGCAAGAAGAGTTACCGACCTTTTTTAGCTCGAATCTCTCGTTGACACAGTTAGAACAGCAGTATTTGACGGTCAACAATCGGGGGGAAGCCGAGCCTTTGAAGGCCAAGCGCATTATGGAACGGATCAAATTTTTGGCCGATGAATATCATGTTGTAGGAAAAAATCGCCGAAATCCGGAATAATGACTTGAAATTAAAGAGGTTTCGTGCTTAAATAGGAATTACATTAAGTAAAAGACAAACGGCAAATCAATTCAGGGAAAGAGACCTTTGACTGCAAGTCTCTTAAAGAGGAGCTTACCACTTTTATCACGATAGCCTACTGCAAAGGTAGGACGGCTCGTTTCCGTTATCGACGATCAAGAGAGGGTCAACTGACCTTGAAATTGGGTGGAACCGCGTTAAAGACGCCCCTAGTGTTCAATGGAGCACTAGGGGCTCTTTTATGTCTTGGCAAAAAATAAGGAGGATCATATAATGTCAGAGATCAATGTTAAGTTTCCAGATGGTGCTGTAAAACAATTTGTAGCTGGAACAACAACACAAGATATCGCAAAATCTATCAGCATCAGCTTAGCTAAGAAGTCTGTTGCAGGTGAATTTAACGGTAAATTAGTGGATTACAACGAACCTTTAAACGAAGATGGTGAGATCAAGATCATCACGAAAGATTCTGATGAAGGAATGAACGTGTTATGGCAAACAGCAGCTAATGTTTTAGCTAGTGCTTTGCATAGCCTTTATCCAGAAATGAAGTTTGGTCAAGGTGAGGCCTTAGACCATGGTTTCTTCTTTGATACAGATAATGCAGCTGGTCAAGTGGCTGAAGCTGATTTTGAAAAGATCGAACAAAAGATGCAAGCGATCATCAAGCAAAACTTACCGATCGAACGTGTTGAATATACAGAAGAAGAAGCTTTGCAATTAGTTGATGGTGATCAATACCAAACTGAATTAGTCAAAGAGATCGCTGCTGATAACGCTGGTAAAGTCGTAGCTCATAAATTGGGTGATTTCAATGACTTCTCATTTGGACCACAATTGGCTTCAACTGGTGCGATCAAAGTGTTCCAATTACTTTCAGTGGCTGGGGCTTACTGGAAAGGTGCTTCAAGCAACCCAATGTTACAACGTATCTATGGGACAGCTTTTTACAAGCAAAAAGACCTTGATGCTGAATTACAACGTCGAAAAGAAGCACGTGAACGTGACCACCGTGTGATCGGTAACAATTTAGATCTTTTCTTTGTTGATCCTAAAGTCGGTGCCGGTCTACCATACTGGATGCCAAATGGGGCTACGATCCGTCGTACGATCGAACGTTATATCATCGATAAAGAAGTTGCTCGTGGCTACGAACATGTTTACACACCAATTCTAGCTAATGTTGATCTTTACAAACAGTCTGGTCACTGGGATCACTACCGCGAAGATATGTTCCCACCAATGGACATGGGTGATGGCGAATTACTTGAATTGCGTCCGATGAACTGCCCATCTCATATTCAAGTTTACAACCACCATATTCGTTCATACCGTGATCTTCCATTACGGATCGCTGAACTAGGGATGATGCACCGGTATGAAAAATCAGGTGCTTTGACAGGTCTTTCGCGGGTACGTGAAATGACATTAAATGATGGTCATACTTTCGTAGCTCCAGATCAGATCGAAGAAGAATTCAAGCGGACACTTCAATTGATGGTCGATGTTTACCATGACTTTGACATCAAGGACTACCGTTTCCGTTTGAGCTACCGTGATCCTGAAAACACACATAAGTACTACGATGATGATGAAATGTGGGAAAAATCTCAACGGATGTTAAAAGCAGCTATGGATGATCTTGGCTTGGATTACTTTGAAGCTGAAGGTGAAGCTGCTTTCTACGGTCCTAAATTAGACGTTCAAACTAAGACTGCTCTTGGTGGAGAAGAAACACTTTCCACGATCCAATTGGACTTCTTGTTACCTGAACGTTTCGATCTCAAATATACTGGGGCTGATGGTGAAGAACACCGTCCAGTTATGATCCACCGTGGTATCGTATCAACGATGGAACGTTTCACAGCTTACTTGACAGAAATGTACAAGGGTGCTTTCCCAACATGGTTAGCTCCAAAGCAAGTTGAGATCATTCCAGTCAAGAATGAGCTTCACATGGATTATGCACGTCAATTGAGCTCAAAATTGGGAGCACATCAGATCCGTGTAAGTATCGATGATCGTAACGAAAAGATGGGTTACAAGATCCGTCAAGCTCAAGTGATGAAGACGCCATATACTTTAGTTGTTGGTGACCAAGAAGTGGCTGACGGTACAGTGACTGTTCGTAAATACGGCAGTGAAAAGACTGAAACAATGACCCAAGATGAATTTAGAAACCTTATCTTACACGACATTGAAACTTACAGCCGTAAAGAAGATTAATATAATCAACTTAGCAATATAGAAAAAGCGAGTGATCAGATCTAGGGTCGCTCGCTTTTTCTATATTTTATTGGTGTTGGTCGTGCCATTTGTATAGAGTCAGTTGTTCATCTTGAGAGCTCCCGATCTTGTGACCATTTTCGTAAAATTCTAGTTCGATATCTTTTTGATCATAGCGATGCAAAAATGACTTTCCTAGTTCAGCAACTTTTTTAGCGATCACGTCTTTTTCATGGTTTGGTGTAGCATTAAAACCATTTACAGCGGTCACTTTCAATTCATCATCACCGTCAAACGTCACTTTTTTGATCATCGTGCTCCAGGCAAATTCTGTCTGTCCGGCTCTAGCGTATTGTGCAGCTTGTTTGAAATAATCCTTAAAAGCAGTATTGATATTTTGGCGTTTTGTTTTAGTCGTAGCTTTTTTATGACGCTATTTTTGGCACTGATCACAGACTTATCGCTGACATTTTCTAAAGTATCTTTTTTGAAGACTAAGGATACACTAGAGGTGTCTTTTACTGGATACGTCCAGATATTATCTTCATATTTATCATGTACTGGTTTACCTAAAATATCGATCACTTGGCGCTTATTCATCCCCAATTTGATCTGCTTGAAATTTTTTGTATTATTGGTCGTAGCAGCCTGTATCGTTTGGAGTTTTGGTTGGGATGTAAATGATCCGACAAGTCCGATACTTAAGCAAGTAAGACTAAGTACGAGTCCATTTTTAAATTTCATGTCGTTCACCTCTAATGTCTATCTTATTCTTCTTACTTCAAAGTATCAAAGATTTTTACCTATATTTTGTCATATTAGCCAAAACAAATAAGTGTTCAGGTTAATTAAGTGAACTTGCCCCAATATTTTGTCGATTTAGCCATTTTTATGCAGAGACAAAAAAGAAGTGGTAGCATTTATTTAAGTGTTGGTGGAAAACATTGAAATGGGGATCGTAATATGCAAAAGGTAGTTAGTTATTTTAGATTATTATTTCAAACGTATAAGATGTTTTTCAAAGCAACTTTATTGGTTGCGTTAACTGTGGTTATTTTGACACCATTAGAAGCTTTGGCGCCTGTGTTGGCAGTACGAGCTGGTCAACAATTAGTAGATCTATTGAACGAACAGCGACCGTATATGTACTTCTTTGTATTATGAGCATTTGCAACTTTGATCAGCCAAGTTTTACCAGTTGTTGGGACTAATTTTCAAGGAATGTTGACGGATAAATTGACCGGCTTTATCAAATTATCGATGATGCGCAAGTCGCAACAGTTACACTCATTGGAATTATTTGACGATAGTGATTTTTTTGATGATCTAGAAGTTCTAAATGAAGGTGCTAGCTGGCGCCCAGTCAACTTGATCGTCTTTGGAGTTTCGATCTTACGTGAAAGTATAATATTGTGGGGGATGTTACTTTTATTAGGCAAATATAATATCTGGTTAGCTTTGTTGCTCGTAGCTGTTTTGATCCCCCAAATATTAGTTGCTTATCGGATCCAACAAGAGGCGTTTGAAACGATGGTGACTCGGAGTGAACAAGCACGTAAATTAAATTATTTGAGCTCTTTGCTCTTGGAAAGAACTGATGCCAAAGAAGTTCGATTATTTGAGATGTTTTCAGCTGTGATCGCACGTTATCAAAAATTATTTACGCTTGCGCAAAAAAATGTTGATCAGTTCCGCCGAAAACAGATGCTATTAGCATTGATCTTTTTAACAAAGATCTAGTCCGTATCGAAAAAGAATGGGTAGATCAACGAACAAAAGGTGAGAAACCAACTAGATTACTTGATATATTTCCCAAAATAAAATATGATCCTAGTGAAGTTGTAAAAAAGGATGATTTTGTTGATCCTTATATCGGCAAATACTATGATAATGCAGCTGAAGTATTTACTATGGGTATTCAAGGGATTTTTGAGACATCTGAACTATATGTGAATAAATGGGATAAAGAAAATAATAAATATCTTAAGAAAAGTATAGTTGATGATCCAGAGTACTTAAATCTAATCATTGGCTTAATTTTGAAGGGATGAGTGCTATGAAAAAAGTGTACACAGATTATGAAGTATGGAAAATGCTGGAATATTTTTCTGACGTTCTAATACCTAAATACGAGAAGCAATTCAATCATTCTTTAGAAGGAGTTCATTTTTGGGATCCTCTCTATATTGAACAGTATCCAGAAGAAGTGGAAGCTGCAATCACTAGGGTAGAAACAGCAATTAAAGAAAATAAAATTTTACTTGATGAAGATGGAGAACCACTAGGGCCTCATATGAAAGGGCTAATTTATTGATGTTTAGCATTCAGCGCAAGTTGAGTGCTTTTTATTTTGTCTTTTTGCGATCGCAGACGTTAAAGAACGGTCGTTAAAAAATAAAACTGTATATGGATGACTAGGTGCGCGTGCTTGGAAGCTTTGCTTGTGGGTGGGCGCTTTTATTATGCCTAGCTCGTGTGTATGTAGTTATTTTGGCGATTGCTGCGGGGTATGATATGATTGACGCAGGTTCGACTAAAAATATCATGAATCGAGGTATGCTTGAATGGTTAAAAAATACAAAATATTCGTAGGTGACGTTGAATTTTCGTATACAAGCAAAGAATTAACTGATTGGCGCAATCATACTTTAGATGAAAGAAGCGAATTGATTGATTTTGTTGCACGAATGGCAGATGAATATGGAGAAGATGCCTGTTTCCATTTTGACGACCCAGAGGAACTATACTGGCCAAAGCTTACTCCCGAAGAGCGGGAAAATGTCAGAAAGGCTATCGAGCCCCACATTATCAAAGTCAAGTAGTTATGTTAGCATTCAGCGCAAACGGTGAATGCTATCAAAAAAAGAACAGTATGGGATATTAATTATGAAAATTACAAAGATGGTTATCTCACCATCTATTCTACAGGAATAATGAAGTTGTAAAAAAAGATGATTTTATTAGTCCATATATTGGTAAATATTATAGTAATGCAACTGAAGTGCTTACCATGGGATTGGAAAGTATATTTGAACCAAATGGGGGAGCACCATACAAGAGAAAAATAAATGGAGAGTACGTTTATAAAAAGATAACTGATGATTTAGAGTATTTAAATTTGATTCTCGGCTTGATTTTGAAAGGGTGAAAAGTTATGGAAATAAGGGATGTGAGTGCGGTGTTGAAAAGAATGTCATACTTCACGGATATCCTAGTGCCAGAGTATGAAAAGAAATTCAACACTTCTTTAGAAAATATTTATTTTTGGGATCCATTCAATATTGAAGAATATCCTGAGGAAGTAGAAACTGCGATTTCTAAGCTGGAAAAAGCAATCGCAGATAATCGAGATTTTCTTGAAGAAGATAATGAAGAAATAGGTGAAAAATTACGAGTTCCTGAAAGCAATGTGATTTATTGATTGATTTTAGCATTCAGCGCTGTAAGTTGGATGCTTTTTATTTTGTCTTTTTGCGATCGCAGACGTTAAAGAACGATCGTTAAAAAATAAAACTGTATAAAAGTGGGATCGAGTGGTACGATATAAGCTTTGAGAGTAGTGCATGTCGTATTTGTCGGCGAGCTGCTTCTGGTGGGCCGTATCGTCTTGATCGAGCTGTTGTAGGATATAACATGTATCCGTTTCACCCTAATTGCTTATGTTCGATCATGCCGGCTGAAGAACGAAACTCTAGTGTTAAGACTGATAACATCTTGAAAAAGTTGTTGTTCGGTGGTAAGGATAAAGAAGATAGTGATAATAATGAATTAAGGTTGAGTAAGAAATATATAGACGATTTGATGAAAGGTATTGATTTAAAAACGGCAACACCTGATGATATAATCAAGTTGGGTAAAGCATTTAACTATCGCTATAATATGTCTGATAATATCGGGAACAAGGAAAAATTGAAAGAGATGTTTGCCAATCACCGTGAAATGGGTGGTGTCGTACCTAATAACAGGTGGGCTAAAGGATCTAACAAAGCTATCCGAAAACAGTTAGAAGAAGCATTTTCATATTATCCTAAAGATTGGGCTGATACGTTAAATGGTTCTGGCAGGCAAATGCTTGCTAGAAAACATCCAAAAAGAGGTTTCTTCAGTGAAGGTGCAGCGAAAGCAAGTGGAAGAGAATATGATGTCAAATACGATAACTATTTAGATGGATATTTGACGATAGTTTCTACTGGTGTAAGAAAAACGACACCGTATCATGAAATTGGCCATATGGTTGAGTTTTTTAATAAAAATCTAGTACGTATCGAAAAAGAATGGGTAGATCAACGAACAAAAGATGAGAAACCAACAAGATTGCTTGATATATTTCCCAATCTTCCTTATGGACCATATGAAGTTGTGAAAAAAGATAATTTTATAGATCCATATATTGGTAAATATTACGATGACGCAGCTGAAGTATTTATTATGGGTATTCAAAGGACTCTTTGAGTCATCTGAACCATATCGAAAGAAATGGGACATAAAAAATCATAAATATACAGAAAAAAGCATAGTTGATGATTCAGAATATTTGAATCTGATTATCGGTTTGATTTTGAAAGGGTGATTATTTTTGAGTGGATCTAGTGAAAAAAAAGATGTATTGTGTAAACAAGTAACTCTTATTATAAAAAAATACAGAGAGAAGTTTGGTGAAGGCAGTTTAGATCGTTGTATCGAATTCATGCTAGATCCAATATTACCTGTAAACTCTGATGAAACTTTGGAAAATTGTATTTTAGAACTTCAACATGCAATCAAAGTTGAAAAAAAACTTGAACAAGTTCCCAAAGATATCTTTGATAAAATTAGATTTTAGCATTCAGCGCAAGTTGAGTGCTTTTTATTTTGTCTTTTTGCGATCGCAGACGTTAAAGAACGATCGTTAAAAAATAAAACTGTATAAAAGTGGGATCGAATGGTACGATATAAGCTTTGAGAGTAGTGCATGTCGTATTTGTCGGCGGGCTGCTTCTGGTGGGCCGTATCGTCATGATCGAGCTGTTATCGGGCATAACATGTACCCGTTTCATCCTAATTGCTTGTGTTCGATCATGCCGGTTGAAGAACGAAACTCTAGTGTTAAGACTGATAACATCTTGAAAAAGTTGTTGTTCGGTGGTAAGGATAAAGAAGATAGTGATAATAATGAATTAATGTTGAGTAAGCAATATATAGATGATTTGATGAAAGATATTAATTTAAAAACAGCAACACCTGATGATATAATCAAGTTGGGTAAGGCATTTAACTATCGCTATGACGTAGCTGGAAATATCGGCAACAAGGAAAAACTGAAAGAAATGTTTGCTAATCATCGTGAAATGGGCGGTGTTGTACCTAATAACAGATGGGCTAAAGGCTCTAATAGGGATATCCGACAGCAATTAGAAGAAGCTTTTTCGTATTACCCTAAAGAGTGGTCTGATATGTTGATTGGTTCTGGTAGGCAAATGCTTGCTAGAAAACATCCAAAAAGAGGCTTCTTTAGTGAAGGTGCAGCAAAAGTAAATGGGAGAGAATATGATACAAAATACGATAATTATCGAGATGGGTATCTGACTATTACAGCCACTGGTGTGAGAAAAACAACACCGTATCATGAAATTGGGCACATGGTAGAGTTTTTTAACAAGAATCTAGTACGTATCGAAAAAGAATGGGTAGATCAACGAACAAAAGGTGAGAAACCAACTAGATTACTTGATATTGGTAAATATTATGATAATGCTGCAGAAGTCTTTACTATGGGATTAGAAAGTATATTTGAACCAGGTATGGGACAAGTTCAAAAACGTAACAAGAATGGAGATAAAGTTTATAAAAAGATAACTGATGATCCAGAGTATTTAAACTTGATTCTCGGCCTGCTTTTGAAGGGATGAAGGTTATGAAAAAAGAAGATATAGATAGGGTATGGGAAAGAATGTCATATTTTACCAATGTTCTAAAACCAAAATATGAGAAGCGATTCAATCATTCTTTGGAAGGTGTGTGCTTTTGGGATCCTCTTCACATTGAACAGTATCCTGAAGAGGTGGAAGCGGCAATTACTGAGTTAGAGACAGCAATCAAAGAAAATAAAGACATCTTTGAAGAAGAGGAAGAGATAGATGAAAAATTGAGAGTTCCTAAAAATATGATAATTTATTGAATTAATTTAGCATTCAGCGTAAGTTGGATGCTTTTTATTTTGTCTTTTTGCGATCGCAGACGTTAAAGAACGGTCGTTAAAAAATAAAACTGTATATGGATGACCAGATGCGTGTGCTTGGAAGCTTTGCTTGTGAGTGGGCGCTTTTATCATGCCTAGATCATGTGTATGTAGTTATGATATTTTGGCGATTATTGCGGGGTATGATATGATTGATGCAGATTCGACTAAAAATATAATGAATCGAGGTATGCTTGAATGGTTAAAAAATACAAAATATTCGCCGGTGACGTAGAATTTTCTTACACTGGAAAGGAACTAACTAATTGGCATAATCTTACAGGTGAAGAACAAAATGAATTAAGTGAGTTTGTTTCACGAATGGAAGATAATCCAAATCGAGAAGATGCTTGTTTTTATTTTGACGACCCAGAAGAACTATACTGGCCCAAGCTTACTCCCGAAGAGCGGGAAAATGTCAGAAAGGCTATCGAGCCACATATTATCAAAGTTAAGTAGTTATGTTAGCATTCAGCGCAAACGGTGAATGCTATCAAAAAAGGAACAGTATGGGATATTAATCATGAAAATTACAAAGATGGTTATCTCACCATCTATTCTACAGGAATAAAGAGATAATATAACTTGGTGGGGAAAAGCCTATATTTCGGACTTTTGATGAAGGACGTCCTACTTAAAATAAGGTAAAATAACATGGTTGTTTGCCAAATGTTTGCCAAAAAGACTCAATATGAAGAAATTCAATTTGAAGTGAACCCATAAAGTTGGACACTCTATTTAGACTATATTTCTTAAGGCAAGATGTCGGTATTCTACCGGTGTCTTGCCTTTTAGTTTGACCTTTATCCGTTCGTTATTGTAATAGCTGATCCAGCTGATCATTGCTTTGACCAACTCTTCTTGTGTTGTATATTCTTTATTGTGATATAGCTCTACTTTCATTGTGTGGAAAAAACTTTCCATGGGTGCATTATCTAAGCACGTTGCCCTACGAGACATGCTTTGAAAGATCCTATTTTCTTTTAGCTTCTTTCGCCATTGGACACTCTGATATTGGACACCTTGATCGCTATGGAGAGTCATACGATAGTTTAATTTAGGTCTAAGTTTTATCAATGCATCCAACGGTTTTACCACGAAGTCTGTTGTTGGATGCTTACTGATACTATAGCTTACTATTTCATCTGTACATAGATCTTTGATAGGTGAAAGATAGACACGTTCTTCTTGTGTCTTATTTCCATACCTAAATTCACTTACGTCGGTCACCATTTTTTGAAATGGTAAATGTGTATCAAAACGTCGATGTAATAAGTTCTTAGCTTTCTTACCTTGTGGTCCAAGGGCAGAATTATATTTTCGCCTTTGTTTATTATACATATGCGCTGATAGATCATTTTCTCGCATGATGCGACTAACACGCTTATGATTTACTTTTATGCCTTGAGATCGTAATTTCAGTGTTACTGTACGATAACCAAAACACGGGTGCTTTGATTTGACCTCCTTTATAAGCTTTAATAGCTCCTCATCTTTATTTTTTCGCCTGTTTATTCGTTGGGCTTGATAGTAAAATGTACTACGTTTAAGACTAGTGTAAGGTAGTATTTCATCCAATGTATATTTAAATTTTTGCCTTAGTTCTTGGATGATTTGATATTTTTCTTGCGATGTCCGCGCTTCTGAACCAAGGCATCGAGTTTTTTTAAGTATTCATTTTCAACCCGTAAAGCACGATTCTCAGCTCGTAAACGTTCTAATTCAGATAATTCTGATTTTTCTGCTTGTTTATTATTGTTGGTCGTCATGTGTTTAGCCCGTCCTCTTCTAGTAAATAAGGCATCAACACCTTTAGTATCCAATTTACGTTGCCAAGTCGCGATCGTCCCAGGATTACTTATATCAAACTGAAGTGCCGTTTCCGGATAGGAAGCCTTATGCCTTTTTCTCCAGTTTAAAACGTTGAGCTTAAAATTTCCATCGTAATCGTATTTAGGGTAGCGAACTTTTAACCCATCAATACCATATTTTTGATATCGTTTGACCCACATAAGGATATTTGAGTGATTCTTCACTTTATAAACTTTAGCTACTGTGTTACTTCCATATCCTCTTAGATACATATTTACAGCCCGCAACTTATCCTCAAAAGAAAATTTAGTCATAGTAAAACCCCCTAAGTTAGATTCCTTTGTCCAACTTAGGGGGTTCACTTCAATTGGACCTTTTTAGTATATATAGGTATGGGATATAATGAAATATGTATGCTAACCTTCCAAAATTAAGGAAGATACTGATAAATGGAGTAAATAATTGTTAGGAGTAAGATATGAGTACATTTAATGAGTTGGTTAATCAAATTGATAACTACATAACGAATCAAAGGGATAGAGGTACGGCCTTTGAAAAGCTTGCAGTTGCGTATTTAAAAAATGAGCCTGCATTTAAGAATAAATATAGTGATGTTTGGATGTTAAATGAAGTCCCTGCGGAGTATAACATTTCTAAGCAAGACACCGGCGTTGATATTGTTGCTAAAGACCGTATCACGGGAAAGCTTACAGCGGTTCAAGCTAAGTATTACAAAGGCAAGGTAGGTAAAGATACCATTAATTCCTTTATTGCTGAAAGTGGAAAAGATTACTATGCTGATGGGATGATAATTTCATCAACTGATGATTGGAATAAAAATGCTAAGAAGGCAACTGAAGAGTTGTCAAAGGATATTTCAATCATTGGGTTATCACAACTTCAAAATGCAAACTTTGATTGGCAATTATTTGACTTTGACTCTCAAGACAAAAACCTAGGTCGTAAGCCTAAAGAGTTACGTGATTATCAAAAAGAAGCAATTCAGAAATCTTTAGCATACTTTAAGGAAAACACTCGTGGAAAGCTTGTTATGGCTCCCGGTACTGGTAAGACTTTTACAAGTTTAAAAATCGCAGAAGCCTTAATGAATGAAACAGGAAATAATAACTTTAACGTTTTGTACCTAGTGCCAAGTATTCAATTACTTTCACAAACGTTATTTAATTGGAACTCCGACAAGTCAGATGATATTTCCATGGTATCTTTCTCTGTAGTTTCTGATAAAAAAGCAACCAAGAAGAAAACTGGTGAAGATGATTTAAGTGCTAAAGACGTTGGTTTTCCTGCCACAACTAATGTAGATGAGTTAATGGCAAATTATGCTAATGTTCAAAAACAATCAGAAAAAAACATGACGGTGGTATTTTCAACTTACCAATCTATTGACGTTATATCTAAGGCACAAAAGCAGGGTTATCCTGAATTTGATTTAATCGTTGCTGATGAAGCACACCGGACTACTGGAGCAAGTCAAATGGGAGACGCTAGTGTATTTACAAAAGTTCATGATAATAGCATTGTGAAAGGTAAATTACGCCTTTATCAAACAGCTACACCAAAGGTCTATGGTCCAGAAGCTAAAAAAAAAGCTGATGATAACAGTATGGTTATTTCATCCATGGACGATGAAGCAAAGTATGGCACAGAGATATTCCGTTTAGGTTTTGGGGATGCTGTTTCACGAGGTTATCTGACAGATTATAAAGTGTCAGTTCTTGCAGTTAGTGAAAATTACATTAATAAGAATATGCAGTCGGTAATGGCTTCTAATACTAGCGAACTTAATACAAATGACATTGGTAAGATTATTGGTGTATGGAATGCCATGGTTAAAAGAAATGGTATTACTGGAGAAATTACCGGCGCACCAATGAAGCGGGCGATTGCCTTTACTGATACGATTGCACACTCGAAACAAATTGCCGAAGAGTTTAACTATGTAATTAATGATTATCTTGGAGCGCAGGCGGAAGATAGTTTCTCTGTTGATGTTCACCACGTTGACGGTGGGCTAAATGCCCTTCAAAAGAAAACACAACTTGATTGGCTTGCTAGTGATATGGAAGATAATGAAGCGCGTGTATTATCCAATGTGCGTTTCTTAACAGAAGGTATTGATGTACCTAACTTGGACGCAGTTATTTTCTTAGCGCCTAAGAAATCACAGGTTGACATTGTCCAAGCGGTAGGGCGAATTATGCGTAAATTTGAGGGTAAGGAATATGGCTACATTATTTTACCTGTTGTGATTGATACTAACTCAGACCCCGCAAGTGTTCTTGATAATAATGATAAGTACAAAGAAGTTTGGCAAGTTTTGAATGCTTTACGGTCAACTGATGAACGTTTTGAAGCTGAAATTAACAAACTTGAACTCAACAAAAATAAGAGTGGCAGAATTAATGTCATTGGTACTAATTCCTCTCCTGAGGAAGCTGTTACCGAAGATAATGGTAAGGCAATCGAAAATGGCGAAGGTAAACAACCAGTACAGCTTGAATTGAATTTAGATGAAATGTCTGGTTTAGAACAAGCGTTTTACGGACGAATTGTTAAAAAGGTTGGGGACCGTCGTTATCTTGAAGATTGGTCCAAGGATGTTGCTGAAATTGCTAAGCGACACATTACTAAAATTAATGATTTGATTGATAGTCAAGCCGGATCCAAGCAAGCCTTTGATGCCTTCTTAACCAGTCTAAAGCACAATATCAATTCATCAGTTGATAAGAAGCAGGCGATTGAAATGTTGGCTCAACACCTGATTACGCAACCTATCTTTGAAGCGTTATTTGAGGGGTACAGTTTTGTTAAGGACAATCCAGTATCTCATGCTATGAATGATGTCGTTAACGAATTTTCTAAGTACGGTTTTGATAAAGAACAAAAAGAATTAGCACCATTCTATGAATCTGTTAAATTACGTGCCTCAGGGATTGATAATGCCGAAGCCAAACAAAAGATTATCATTACACTTTATGATAAATTCTTTAGAACTGGGTTCAAGGACACTACTGAACAGTTGGGAATTGTGTTTACTCCGGTTGAAGTAGTTGACTTTATTGTTAAGTCCGTTGACTATGCTTTAAATAAATACTTTGGCAAGCGTCTTGCAAGTAAGAATGTACATGTTTTAGACCCATTTACTGGGACGGGTACATTTATGACAAGAACTCTTCAATACTTGAAAGAGCAAATGGATAGGGGAGAAATTACATTTGAAGATATTCTCCATAAATACAACCACGAATTACATGCTAATGAGATTGTATTGTTGAGTTACTACATTGCGTCAATTAATATTGAAGCAGTTTTTGATGAAGTAAACGGTCCTGAACGTGGGTACCAACCGTTTGAAGGAATTGTTTTGACAGATACATTTGAAAGTACCGAACGTGAAAATTCATTTGCAGATGAGTTACTTGGTGAAAATAATGAGAGGTTGAAGAAGCAACAGGAGAAACCGATAACAGCTATAATAGGTAATCCACCATATTCAGCCGGGCAAAACAGTGCTAATGACATGAATGCAAATAAACACTATTTAAAGTTAGAAAAACGTCTCAAGGAAACATATGTAGACAGAACTAACGCAGTTAATAAGAATTCGTTGTATGATAGTTATATAAAGGCTTTTCGATGGGCTTCTGATAGGATTAGTCAAAAAGGTATTATTGGATTTGTTACAAATGGTGGATATATTGACTCAAGTAGTGCAGATGGGTTGCGAGAAATATTTTACAAAGAATTTAACCACCTTTATATTTTTAATTTGCGGGGGAATCAACGTACTTCAGGTGAGCAATCACGTAAGGAAGGCGGTAAGATTTTCGGGTCAGGAAGCCGTGCCCCAATTGCAATCAGTATCTTAGTTAAAGACGGTTCAGATAGTCATGAAATTCATTATCATGATATTGGAGATTATTTAAGTCAAAAGGATAAGTTGAAGATAATTAGCGAATTTGGTTCAGTTGAAGGAATTAATTGGGCTAAAGTTACCCCTGACGATAATAATGACTGGATTAATCAACGAGATCCTAATTATTCTAAATATAGTTCTTTATACTCAAAAACTGGTAACTCAATCTTCATAGATAAAACCACTGGAATTACAACAGGTAGAGATGCTTGGATTGTAGGCTTTTCAAAGGATAGTGTAGAGCAGAATACTAAACGTATGGTAAAAAATTATAACTCAGAGCTAAAACGGCTAGATCTTTTAAAAAGTAATGAAAATGTGAAAAATATTGTAAATAACGATCCAAGTTTCATAAAATGGGATGATAATTTATTAAAAAAAGCACACAAAAAGCAAGTTATAACGCTAAATTCAGGTGATATTGTGGAATATCTATACAGACCATTTACGAAAAAGTGGATTTGGTATGATAAACAAATGATTCAACGTACTAGAAACTTTGATAAGATTTTTGCTGGGCCAAATGAGGTACTATATACTACAGGTATGGGAAGTAATTACTTTTCGACTATTTATACAACGATGATGATTGATAAAGGTGCAATGTCATCGGGACAAGCTTTCTATGTTAATAAACATTCGGACAGCAGTCTATTTCAAATAAATAACATAAACAATGCTGTTATAGAAAAATTAGGGCTAAATAGTGATGAAGTTATTCCCTATCTATATGCAGTTTTAAATTCTAGTGAATATAAAGAAAAGTATCTAAATAATCTTACAAAGGAAGTTGCTAGGATACCACGGTTAAAGAATAAATGTAAGTATGTAAAAGTTGGTAAAGAATTAATGGACTTACATCTTAACTATGAAGAAGTTCCTGTATTTAAGGGTGTTTCCATTGAAAGCAAGAGTAATCCAAGTTATGAAGTCAAGAAGATGAAGTTTGCTAAGATTAGAAATTCTGAAACTGGCAAGCTAGAAAATGACCGTTCTACAGTTATCTTTAATACAGATATTACGATTAGGAATATTCCGGAAAAAGCGTACGAGTATGTAGTTAATGGACGGTCAGCCATTGAATGGATTATGGACCAATACCAAATCAAAACAGATAAGAAGTCAGGTATCACAGATAATCCAAATGACTTTAGCGAGGACCCTAAGTATATTTTCAATCTTCTGTTAAGGATTATTAATGTTTCTGTTCAAACTGTTGATTTAGTCAATAGTCTACCTAAGCTAGAAATAATAGAATGAAGTAGTAAAGAATCTGGAAAAACGTTTCAAAAGTAATAAACCGCAAGAAATTATGTTAGAAAGCATTAATTTCTTGCGGTTTTATTGTGATTATTTTATAAATTATGTCTAGCTATGATTAAAGAAAGTAATGTCTAGGGATAAATTCCTTAGATTTTCTGAATTGTCTAAGTGGCTTCCTAGTTTGAGGTCTTTAAATGAGTTTATGACGTCTAAAGATTGGCTTGGAAATTTGCGAATAAATGCGATAGTACCATACAATAGGCTTGATTCTCAATAAAATAATAGTTTTAAATTGTCGGTTGTTGACTAGGCGTTAGCCCAAGTTAAGGGTTCTATCAAGAAAAATTATTTAAAGAAACGAGGAACTAATAGATTTGATTCAGTTCCGTGGAAAGATATAGTAATTGATTATACTAAGCGTGTATCTAATAGTAGTACAGGTGTGCAAGCCTTAATTAAGCCAGAACCTATTGATAAAGATGACTGGTTTGTGTATGACCAAGCTATTGTAGTATGGTTTACATCTCATTTCGTCAATCGTTAGAATACGCTGTATCGGTGGGAATTTTAGACATAAATGTTTCAATGAAAACAAAATCAATTCCTAAAGGTAAGGCGGTAGTTGCTTACTGGAATAAGAAACAATTTGAAAAAGTAATTTCGCAGTTCTGCATTGATGATTATCATGAATACTTCTGTTTTATGATGATTTGGTTTTATTTTATGACAGGTGTTCGGGTAGGGGAGGCACTAGCCTTGAAGTAGTCTGATATTGATTTGAAAAATGCTAGGTAAGAATTACATCATACCTTGGAATATAGAAACAAGCAGGACTACACTATTAAGCCTTATACTAAAACAGCTAGCGGAAAACGAGTTATTTCGTTAGATTCTGATACGCTCAACTTTCTAAGAAACTGGAAGAAAATTCAAAGGGAGCATGGTGTTAAGAATTTTGTTGTTTCCTATGATGACACGCCAACTAGTCGATCGACAGTTAATAAAATTGTTAAAAGATACGCTAGACTAGCTGAGATACCGGAAATTGAAGCCAAAGGTTTAAGACATAGCCATGTTTCATACTTAATCAATGAGTTCAATGCGGATGTGTTGACTGTATCTAGACGGTTAGGACATTCGGGACCAGATATTACGTTAAAACACTACAGCCACTTATGGAATAGAAATGATGATGGTTTAACTAAACTAATGACTGGTAATATAAACGTTAAATTTTCAGATAAAAAACATGCAAGTTTTAACGGTAATCAGGCATTTAAAATTAATAAGTAACCTGTTTGCCAGATGTTTGCCAAACCGAGTAAGAGAGTAAAGAAAGCTTGATATAATAAGGATTTTTGAAAGAAAAACATATTGAATGGGAATAATGAAGTTGTAAAAAAGATGATTTTATTAGCCCATACATTGGTAAATATTATAGTAATGCAACTGAAGTGCTTACCATGGGATTGGAAAGTATATTTGAGCCAGGTGGGGGAGTACCATACAAGAGAAAAGCAAATGGAGATTACGTTTATAAAAAGATAACTGATGATTCGGAGTATTTAAACTTGATTATCGGTTTGATCTTGAAAGGGTGAAAAGTTATGGAAATAAGGGATGTAAGTGTGGTGTTGAAAAGAATGGCATATTTTACCAATGTTCTAAAACCAAAATATGAAAAGAAATTCGACCATTCTTTAGAAGGTGTTTGCTTTTGGGATCCTCTTCACATTGAACAGTATCCTGAAGAGGTGGAAGCCGCAATTGCTGAGTTAGAAACAGCAATTAAAGAAAATAAAATTTTACTTGATGAGGATGGGGAACCATTAGCTCCCGCTTCAGAACATGTGATTTATTAGCAGGTTCGACTAAAAATATTATGAATCGAGGTATGCTTGAATGGCTAAAAGATACAAAATATTCGCAGGTGACGTAGAATTTTCTTATGGGAATAATGCTTTGACGAATTGGCATAACTTGACAGGGGATGAACAGCTTGAGCTAAAAGCTTTTGTCTCTCGAATGGCAGATGAATATGGAGAAGATGCCTGTTTCCATTTTGATGACCCAGAGGAACTATATTGGCCCAAGCTTACTCCCGAAGAGCGAGAAAATGTCAGAAAGGCTATCGAGCCACATATTATCAAAGTTAAGTAGTTATGTTAGCATTCAGCGCAAGTTGAGTACTTTTTATTTTGTCTTTTTGCGATCGCAGACGTTAAAGAACGGTCGATCAGTTAACAACCAGCAAATATCGATATTTTCCTTGGCAACGGTGCTTTCATTCAAGACATCAGCTATGAACAACCAGCGTAAGCAAGCTTAACTCGAAATTATAAGTTTTAGACAGTAACATTGACTTTACGTATTGATACGTATATTATATTAGATGTAAGGGGGTAGGTATACATGCCACTTACAGGTAAAGATATGCTCAAACTTCTTAAAAAGAATGGCTGGAAAGAAATACGAGTTACTGGTTCTCACCATGTGATGGAAAAAGATAGTAAACAAATTATTGTTCCAGTTCATGATAATAAAGACCTGCGCAAGGGACTTGAGCAACGTATCTTGAAAGACGCTGAACTTAAGCGTTAAGGTTTAGCAGAGGTGCAGGTTTTGTCCTGTGCCTTATTTTGTTTTCAAGGAGTGATTGAATTGTCTAAAAGTTTAGTCATGGCATATCCTGCTATTTTTAAGCAAGAAGAAGAAGGGGGATACTTTATTGAGTTCCCTGATTTGGACGGTGTATATACTGGGATAAATGAAGATGACATACCTTTTGGATTAGAGATGGCCAGTGAAGCACTAGGTATCATGTTAGCTGAATTTATTCAAAACGGTAAGAAATTTAATGATCCATCACCTGTAAATGCTATTGAGCATGATAAAAATAGCTTTGTAACATTAGTAGCAGTAGATGTTGCTAAATATTTTGAAAAGGATAAGCTTGTTAAAAAAACGTTATCTATTCCAGCTTGGGTAGATGAGAGAGGCAAGAAGTTAGGACTTAATTTTTCAGCTTTGTTGACTAAAGCAGTTCTTGAAACATCAGAATAATGATTTTAAAGGGTCAGTTAGTGCTTGAATAAAGTGTTTACTGGCTTTTTGTATGGAGAAAATTTTTATCAATTCAAATGGGACAGTATGAAACGCATTTGACTGCTTTGAAAGGCAGAAAATGTATAAATGTATGTAAACTAGGGTTAGCCAGCAAGAAATTTGTGAAGATAAAATTTATCACGAAAGAACAATATGGAGGAAATTACTGGCAAAAAATATGAATAGTTAAATTAAGCGCCTCGCTCGATTTTTCGGCGGGGCGCTTTCTTGTGTTCAATTTAGATAAATAGGAAGTTGTTGCATCAGCTGATCAGCGAAACTTCTGCAAACCCGATCCAAATATAAGACCAAGGTGTGTTTTTATCGGCAATGTAGGTAGTTTCTTGGCCAGGCTCGATCCAAAAAACTTGTCCAGCTTTGGAGGGATAAAATTCATTGTTACTGCTTTTTCCATATGAACACCTACTAAAAAGTTACTATGATCAGCAATAGTTAGATATCAGGAAGATATTTTTTTGCATCATTCAAAACTTGAGCTAAGGTGATCGCTTTTAATTCATTTTCCATTGCTTGTTGGACACGAAGCAATTTGTCATCTAAGATATTATGGATATTTTTACCTACAGGACAAGCAGGATTGGGTGAATCATGGAAGCTAAATAAAGTCCCATTTTTAACGCTATCGACTGCTTGATACACATCAAATAAACTGAGTTGCTCGTATGGTTTGGTGATCGTTGCTCCACCTTGTCCGCGTTTGACCATGACAAGCTCGGCTTTTTTGAGCTGCGATAAAATATTGCGAATGATCACAGGATTGACTTGAATACTTTTGGCTAAAACCTCACTAGTTACTCTTTCTTTTTGATCAGCGGTAGCAATATAGGTCAAGATGTGCATTGCAATCGTAAAGCGACTCGAGATCTGCATAAACATCACCTTTCTATAATAAGTATCATTTACTCAACTATACGGCGCAATTGTTGTGATGTCAATGGTTACAACTAACGGAAAGTAGTCTTTAGTATAATAAATATATTATAAAATTAATTATTACTTCCCCGATTAACGCTTTGTGAGGCAAAGTTAGTTGAAAGTGCTGTTTTACAGTATCTTTTTTGATTGACAACCTTAAATATATTAAATATACTTTAGAAAAAAATGAAGATATATTTTGAGGAAGTGATCATCATGACAGAAAATCTACGTGAATTTGCATTAAAACATCTTACTGATTATTATGATCTGTTGCGCCTGCCTTCGATCTCGGCACAAAAAGAGGCGCTTCCTGAGACAGCAGAATTATTAGTCGAGCTTTTCAACGAGCTTGGGGCAACTAGGGTAGAAAAGTTAGGAAGCTTTGAGTCTGCTCCAGCAGTATTTGCAGAGTTTAAGGGCAATGATCCAACGAAGACGGTCTTGTTTTATCAACATTACGATGTTCAGCCACCAGAGCCTTTGGAAAAATGGGAAAGTGATCCATTTGAACCGACGATCAGGGAGGGTAAATTATATGCCAGAGGTGCTTCAGATAATAAAGGGGAACTCATTTCACGCTTAGTTTTAGTGAAGTATTTTAAAGAAAATGGTGGGCTACCTGTTAATGTTAAATTTTTTGTCGAAGGTGAAGAAGAGATCGGCAGTCCGCATGTCGCGCAGATCGTTCAGGAAAATAGAGAAAAATTAGCCGCAGATGCTTGTATCTGGGAAGGTGGTGGCAAAAACTACGTCGACAATTATCAGATCGTCGGTGGTATGCGGGGGATCACGGTCTTTGATGTCGAAACGACGACAGCTGATATCGACTTGCATTCATCGTTAGCTTCATATGCAGAAAATGCTGCTTGGCGTTTAGTTCGTGGCTTAGCTACTTTACGTGATGATACCGGCAAAGTTTTAGTCGAAGGTTTTTATGATGATGTCCAACCGTTGAGCAAGGCGGAAGAAGAAGCCGTTTTTGCCTATGATTTTGACTTAGATGTGGCGATCAGTCGGGCTGGTTTGAGACGGACCCTCAAAGCCGAGCATAAATTAGCGTTAGTCAATGAACCAACGATGACGATCAATGGTTTGACTGCTGGTTATCAAGGTAAAGGCGTCAAAACGGTGATCCCGCATATGGCTTCGGCGAAATTGGATTGTCGGTTAACGCCTTCACAAGATCCAAAAAAGATCGCACAGTTGATCCAAGAACATTTAGATAAAAATGGCTTTGAAGATCTAAAAGTCAGGTATCGTCTAGGTGAAAATGGGCATCGTTCACCGATGAGTGATCCCTTTATCCAATTAGTCCTTGCTAAGGCCAAAGACTACTACGGTAAACAAACTAAATATCTACCTAATTCAGCCGGTGGTGGTCCTGCTGAGGTCTTTAGTAATGAATTGGACCTACCGATCGTGATCTTAGGGGTCTCTTATGCCGGAAGCCAGGTGCACAGCCCCAATGAGCATATTCGACTCCAGGATTTTGGGGATGGAACTCAGCTTTTAGGTGATATTTTGGTGGAATTTGGTAAAAATTAATTTTTTTTGAACTAAGTGGTTATTTGCGACGAAATGAGGATTTTGTCGCTTTTTTGAGTGTTTTTATCTGTATTTTTACTGTAAGAGAACTATAATGGAGGTGAATTTTGATA
Organism: Ligilactobacillus murinus; assembly: GCF_003288115.1. Lineage (NCBI taxonomy): Bacteria > Bacillati > Bacillota > Bacilli > Lactobacillales > Lactobacillaceae > Ligilactobacillus > Ligilactobacillus murinus. Next base: position 502,955 of record NZ_CP023565.1, read on the forward strand.
GATGGGGTGATATGTTATGTTAAAGAATAAAGCAGTAATGATCGGTGCTGGTATCGCTAATATGGCTGCCGCCGTTTATTTGATCCAAGAAGGTCATTGGCGTGGCGAAGACATCACTTTTTATGCCCTTGATCTACATGGAGCAAATGATGGTGCTGCCGCTTCAGTTGCAGCTGAACAGTATTGGAACAAGAACCATCCAATGGAAAACACCAAGGGCTACGTTGCACGTGGTGGACGGATGTTGAATTATCGGACTTATGTTGATCTGATGGATCTATTAGATCGGATCCCTTCAGTAACTGAGCCAGGTATGACAGCGGCTGAAGATACGCGTGATTTTGATAGCAAACACCGGACATTTGATAAAGCACGGCTGATGCAAGGTGGTAAAGGGATCATTGATGGTCACAAACTAGGACTGAATAATTTAGACCGCATGTTATTGACCCGCTTGATCATGTTACCTGATGATAAGGAAGAAGAATTGGACAATGTTTCGATAGCTGAATACTTTAAAGATGATTCACATATGTTCCAAACTAATTTCTGGTACATGTGGGAGACGACATTTGCCTTTCGCGTTGAATCATCAGCGCAAGAATTACGGCGCTATATGCACCAAATGATCTATGAATTTACTCAGATCGAACATTTAGTTGGGGTCAATCGGACACGCTACAATCAATTTGAAAGTATCATGTTACCTTTGATCAAATACCTCGAAGGTCAAGGATGCAAGTTTGTGATGAATAGTCGGGTCGAAGCTTTTGATTTCAAAGAGACGTCGATGCAAGATGAGATCACCGTTACTGGTTTAGAGATCTTAGATACTGCGACAAACGAAAAGAAGCATGTTGCGATCGCTTCTGATACTGCTGTCTTCTTTACGAATGGTTCGATCACAGACTCGGCTAGCCTGGGTGACTTTAATACACCTGCACCGGAAAATATGGACTATGGGGCTGCTTCCTCACTGTGGAAGCAAGCGACCCAACATTTCTATAATTTGGGTAATCCAGATAAATTCTTTGCTGATCGGAACGCTTCAGAATGGGTCAGCTTTACTTTGACGACCAAAGATCATCTGTTGTTAAATGAGATCACACGGATAACGACCCAATTACCAGGGAATGCGCTCAATTCATTTCTATCAACAGAGCCGATCACACCACTAGGCCATGAAGATGTCAATATGTCAATCGTTGTTCACCACCAACCGCACTTTACGACGCAAAAACCAAATGAGACCGTCTTATGGGGTTATTTCCTTTACCCAAGACGGCGGGGTGAATTTGTCGATAAACAATATATCAAGATGACTGGTAAAGAGATGTTACAAGAATTGATCGGGCAACTTTCTAAAGTCGATCCCGGACCGGTCAATATCAAAGAAAAAGAAGCAGCGATCATGGATAGCGTGATCAATTGTATCCCAGTTTATATGCCATATGCTTCTGCTTTGTTCAATAACCGGGCTAAGAGCGATCGCCCAGAAGTCATCCCAGAACATTCGACGAACTTAGCCTTTACCGGTGAATTTGTGGAACAACCATATCAGATGGTCTTTACCGAACAAAGTGCTGTTCGTTCTGGTGAGATCGCTGCTTTCCACTTTGCCGGTGTGCCGATGAGCAAATTGGTCAAGACACCACGCTATGACAAAGATCCCCGGGTCTTGATGCGGGCTGCTAAGCGAATGTTTGAATAGCATGTGTCCAAGTTTAGCCTCTCGTAAATAATAAGAGGGTGTCCGTCAACTGATAGGGATGACCCATACAACACTTCCTGCAGAAATGTGGGGAGTGTTTTTTTACGCATAGTATGCATAGAATTTCAACCATTGCAAATATGAGTAGAACAGACCAAAAAGCTCTTTTCGACAGTTGTTCGCTATTTTTTAGTACGGATATTATACCAAAAGCGTATCATTACACTCACCTAGATCGGCCCCTAAAGAACAAGATATTTAGATAAATTAGTACAATGTAATAAAATAAAAAATATATTACTTAAATAATTTTAAAGTAGTAGCCGAGATGCTTATGACTTTTTGGGTAAGGCTATTTGCTAGTAATCTAAAAAGAAAATGGTTACAATATAATTGATCTAGACCAATGGGAGGTGTATTTTTGAGATCGAGAAAAGAAGAAATATTAGAGATATTAACTAAAAACCATAATAAATTTACTGCAAAAGAATTGGCAGATAAATTACAGATCGATCGGGCTAATGTCAGTCGTTATCTCAATGAGTTGACCAAATTAGGGGCTGATGGGATCAGATTAGATGAAGGCTTTGATGGCAGTAAAGAAGTCATGTTGAGTTATAATCCCGAAGGTCTAGCGATCGAGTTGAATATGAGCAACAATGTAGTGTATTTGGAAAATATCTTGTCATATGAAGCTAATGCACCCTTTATTTATGGGTGTCATAACTTCTATCCGCAAGAAGGTTCAGCCTTGCCGTATGATTTCTTTATCAGTTGCAGTCAACGTTTTAAGCGCCATGGCATCAAAACGGCGGCTTTTGTAACAAGTCAAAGTGCTAAAGGTGGACCGTGGGATGTCAATGATGGCTTACCTACGCTTGAAATGCATCGGCAGCTACCGCTTGACCTGCAGGCACGACATCTGTTTGCGACTGGGTTGATCGATACGGTGATCATTGGTAATGCCTATGCTTCAGATGAAGAACTAAGATCACTAGCAGCGATTGATCGCTATAAATTGAGTCTAGGGATCGTGTTTGTACCGCAAGCAACGAAGCTTGAAAAAAGATCGTAGCCTACCCGAAAAATTTCCGGCGAGGCGATATTACAGCCAGTGCGATCCGTTCGACGATGGTGCGCGTAAAATACGCTGAGCAGACTAACCCAGCTCATGATAATACCAAGGAATTTCAAAGAGGCGATGTAGTGATCGGCATGATGACTTTGGAAAGTATAAAAATGAGCTCCAGATCGTTTTAGAACCGCACAGTGATCCACGCAAGAATTTAGTTGGCAAGATCCCCCCAGAAGAGTTGATACTGTTAGATTTTGTCAAACCGTGGACCAAATTTAAATTTGTGCCTAGAAACTGAGCATTTGATTTGAGTATTTTGTGATGCAGGTCCAAAATAAGCTCAAAGGGGATGGGTGGCTTTGAGCACAAAAAAAGAATTGGTAAGAAAATGGGAACGGGCTAGTCTTAAAGATAGCGTAGTATTTTCTTGGATCGTTTCAGAACACCAAGATGTTTGTTTGCAGTTGTTACAACTGATCTTGCCTAAATTGCAGATCATAAGTGTCCATGATGTCAAAGGTGAGTATACGCAAAAGGAAAGTACGGCTTTTCACGGAGTACGCTTTGATGTCTATGCAGAAGATGAACAAGGAAAAATGTATGATATCGAGATGCAAGTGATCGATAAACATGATCTAGGTAAACGGATCGCATATTATCAGAGTAATTTAGTCCGACATGCTCTACTTGCGGGGCAGTCATATAGTGATAAAGTTGATACGTATGTGATCTTTGTATGTAATTTTGATTATGGTGGTGCAAAATTACCTGTTTATACGACTAGGGTCATTTTAAGTGAAAATGGTAAATTGATAGATACAGGTGAGCATAATATTATTTTAAATGCTAAAGCGCCAGATCTTTCGGGAATATCGCAAGGCTTAGCGGCTTTTTTACGATATGTTGATACTTCGGTTGCAACGGATAGTTTTACGCAAAAACTCGATGAGTATATCGCAGAATTAAAGCGAGATAGTGAAAAGAGGTTAGGTTACATGGAACTTGAGCAAGAGATAGTCGCACGTGAAGAATACGCCAAGAAAAAGGCTCTTGAAGAAGAACGTGAAAAGATCGTTAAAAATATGTTAAACGAGGGCTATACTAAAGAACAGATCATTGATTTAATGCCTAAATTAACGGGGATGACTCAAAATGAAGTGGTAGCACTTTACGATAAACTATGTGTGAAATAGTTGGAAAGTAAAAGAAAAATTGAAATATCTCTATTGCCGTAGCTGATCTAGCTACGGCTTTTTTTAAAAAAGGCGTCATTTTCAACTTATGTTTCTAAAAGTGATATGATAACTATCTAAATCCTATGAATTAAAGGAGACTTGATCTATGGAACACAAATTCTATACTGTACAACCGATCAAAAATAAAGTTGTACTTTCTCAAGTAAAAAAAACCCTACTTGAACATTTTCGAGCAGGGCGTCGTAACTATACTATTTTTCAAGTAGGCAAGGCTAAATTATTACGAGTAAGTGATGTTTTATCACTAAAATATTCAGATGTCTATAACAAAAATGGACAAGTAAAGATGAGAACTCACATCTATGACCAGAAAACTAATAAGCCAAATACCATTTATTTAAAGCCGGTAAAACAAGATCTTAAAAACTATCGCCTTTGGCTAAAAGCTCAACAGATCGAATCAATCTGGCTTTTCCCATCTTTTACTGATCCAACTAAGCATTTGACACGTAAACAATACTATAAGATCATGGCTAAAACTGGAGATCTTTTAGGGATCGATTATCTAGGTACACATACAATGCGTAAAACTGGTGCTTACTTTGTTTACCACCAAACTAATTTTGATATTGGCTTGGTCATGCAATTATTAAATCATAGTAGTCAACAATCAACCTTACACTATCTAGGGATTGATCAAACTACCCGCGAAAATATCCTAGATAAAATTGATTTTGACTAGCTTTATTATGTATAATGTGGAGTGAATTATTAGGCGTCAAAAGTTGAAAATGACGCCTGTAATAAGAATTAGTTGATGATCTAAAAGTGATGGAGGAACTTAAGTGGATGATTTTTATGAGAGAAATAGTATACGAGAAAAATTCCCGAAGATCTTAGATATTTTATTACTAGATAGAACTAGATCAACTACTAGATATCATCAAAATATTATTTGGGCAAATAGTAATTATCGAAGTAAAGGTAAAGCATATTCTCAAACTTCTCAGATAAAATCGAGTCTAATAACGGGAAAAATGAAAGACGTTATTAAATCAAGAGCATTTAAATCAAAAGATATTCAAAAAGCTAGGACAAAGCAAAAGGCTGAAGTTTTTACACCTACTTGGGTGATCAAACAACAGATCGATGAAGTAAGTACTGCTCAGCGAGATGATCTAGATAGTCATATAAAAATAAAGTGGTTAGAAATAGCTTGTGGTGAAGCGCCTTATATCACTACTAGATATGATATGAAAACAGGAAAATTTATTGAAGTATCTAAACGAGTAGGTATCTTAGATCGAAAACTGAAGATGGTAAATGAAAAGATAGCTGGATTTTTAGCTTGGCAAAATGCTGTTGAATTGGCATATAAAACGATTTATGGCTTTGAGTGGAATGGTGATTCATTGCTACTTGCTCGTGAAAATTTACTGTATACATATATCGAAAATTATGTATTTAAGTGGCAAGTTTATCCTGATGAAAAATCTCTTGAGAAGATAGCAGTCATTATCAGCTATAACATCTTTCAAATGGATGGTCTGAAATATATTATTCCACTTTCTGAAAAGAAAGAAAAAATTCACAGTGGTCAGCTATCATTATTTGATGATCCAGAGCCAACACAATGGATCATTAGAAAAGGCATCAGGGTAAAAGTTATGGATTGGGAAAAAAATAAAATGGAATTTTTTGATAAAGGGATCGGTGAATAAGATGGACAAGACAAAAATTAAAACGACAAAGACGATCTATCCACAAATTTATGCGTATATTTTACCTGAGATCGAGCGTAAACGAGGCTGGATAAAAATCGGATACACTGAAAAGAAAAACGTAGATGCGAGGATACAAGAACAGACCAAGACAGCTGATGTGGAATATCAAAAACTTTGGTCAGCTCCTGCAAAATTCAATCAAAAAGATAAGTGGTTCAAAGACCGTCAATTTCATGCATATTTAGAAAAATATAAGCATATAAGAAAGCAAACTGGACATGAATGGTTTTATTACAACGGGACCCCTACTAGATCTTGGGAAGATTACAAAGATTACATCAATCTGGACCTTGAACAAGCAAAAGAAGAATTAACATACACTCTCAGGTCTGAGCAAAAAAGAGCCGTTGAAAAGACATTAAAATATGCAAAAGAGCATCCACAAGGAGAATTTTTGTGGAATGCTAAACCAAGATTTGGGAAGACATTGACCACGTATGATCTAGCGCAGCGATTAGAAGCAAAAACTGTTTTAGTAGTGACCAATCGACCAGCGATAGCAACGTCATGGTTTGACGATTTTGAAAGATTTATTGCCTGGCAGACGAATTATAAATTTATTTCCAATTCAAGTAGTTTAAAAAATCGAGCAATTATGAGCAGAGCTGACTATCTTGCTAGCTTAGATAATGAAAAAGGAGCACAGATAACATTTGTTTCCCTTCAGGATCTAAAGGGAGCTAAAAGTTTTGGGGGCGCCTATGAAAAGTTTGATTGGATCGCAGATTTAAACTGGGATATGTTAGTGATAGATGAAAGTCATGAAGGAGTCGATACATTAAAAACGGATATTGTTTTTGATAATATCAAGCGCAAATTCACGTTGTATTTGTCAGGGACTCCTTTTAAGGCACTCGCATCTGGAAAGTTTAAAGACGATCAGATCTACAATTGGACATATGCCGATGAACAAAAAGCAAAAGCAAACTGGCAAGATGTTGAGCAAAATAATCCATATTCAGATCTGCCTCGGCTGAATCTTTTTTCATATCAAATGAGCCCGATGATCACAGAAGAAATTGAGCAAGGGGCACAAATAGATGGTAAAAATATGGATTATGCTTTTGATTTAAATGAGTTCTTTGCAACTAAAGACAATGGAGATCTTGTCTATAAAAAACAAGTGCTGAAATGGTTAGATACTCTAACAAAAAACGAAAAGTATCCATTTTCAACGCCTGAATTGCGGACCGAGTTAAAGCACACATTTTGGATCTTGGATCGGGTAGCGAGTGCTAAAGCTTTAATGAAACTACTAAAAAAGCATGAAGTATTTAAAGATTATAAGGTCGTTCTGGCAGCTGGTGATGGTAAAGTGACAGACGATCAAAAGGTAAATGAGAATTCTTTAGCTAGAGTAAAAGAAGCTATTCGTAAAAATAGTAAAACGATCACGTTATCAGTTGGACAATTAACAACTGGGATAACTGTCCCAGAGTGGACTGCTGTATTGATGCTTTCAAATATGAGATCACCTAGTCTTTATATGCAAGCCGCTTTTAGGGCACAAAATGCGTGGCGTTACGAAGAAAATGGTTTGTCCAAGCGCAAAGAAAATGCTTATGTCTTTGATTTTTCACCAGAACGTACGTTGATGATCTATGATGAATTTGCTAACAACTTATCTAATAAATCATCTGAGATTTTAGATGTTGATAAACGCCAAAGGAAGATCAGACAATTATTGAATTTTTTTCCTGTGATCGCCGAAGATAGTACAGGTAAGATGACAGAACTCGATGCAAAACAGGTGCTGACGATGCCTAAAGTACTAAAAGCAAAAGAAGTTGTAAAAAGGGGCTTTATGTCCAATTTCTTGTTTAAAAATATATCGGGTATTTTTTCTTCCCCAGAGGCTAAAGAGATCTTAGAAGACCTAAATCCACTACCTAAAAATAAAAATGTTCCTCAAAATAATCGTGTAAAAGTCGACACAAAAGAAATTGAGTTGGATGAAAATGGAGCAGTAAAGATCCGTCCGGAGATAGTCATTGGTGAAAATAAAGCACATTTTGGAGAAAAGGTATATAAAGAAATGGAAGAAGAGATCGAGAATTCGGAAAGTGCCAAACTCCAAATGTTAGCTAGTCAGATATTTAAAAAGCGTACATTAGAAGCAACCAAAGCTCTAGCAAAAGAAAAGGGATTAACGACTAAACAAGCAGAGAGGATCACAAACTTAGGAGCTAAAGCAGTGGCGCGTGAGGTAGAAGAGATCCAAATAAAAAATAATATCAGAAAAAATAAGGTGAAAAAAGAATTTGAATTACGCAAAGCTGAGGCACAGCTGGATAGCAAAGCCTTGCAAAAGATCGAAGAGCAGTTACAACAAAAAATTCAAAAAGTAGAAAGCGAAGTTGTTACACAAGTTAAAGAGACTTTACAAAAGTATACGCTAAATTCTACTGAGAAGATCATGCAAAAGATGCAAAAAAAAGATAAACAGCAAGTAGAAGACGATGTGCGCTCACGTTTGCGCGGTTTTGCTAGAACGATCCCTTCATTTTTGATGGCTTATGGGACAGAGAATACCACATTGGCTAACTTTGATAAAAATATTTCAGATACAGTATTCAAGGAAGTAACAGGGATCTCACTTGAACAATTTAGGGTATTACGGGATAAGTATCGTTTTTTTGACGAAATCGTGTTTGATGAGTCGATCCAAGCTTTTTTAGCTAAGAGAAAGGAGTTAGCTAACTACTTTGATGAAAATTTAAAGGAAGATATCTTTAGCTATATTCCCCCACAAAAGACTAATCAGATCTTTACGCCAAAAGAGACAGTCAAACTGATGGTAGATGAATTGCAAAAAGACGATCCAAACATTTTTAGTGATCCTGATAAAACATTTGCGGATCTATATATGAAATCTGGGTCATATATTACTGAGATCGTCAAACGCTTATATATTGGGTTGGCAGATGTAATACCAGATCAAAACAAGCGGATCAAGCATATCTTAGAAAAACAAGTTTATGGTTTTGCTCCAACGGAGATTATTTATCGGATAGCTCACAATTATATCTTTGGTTTTTATGATGAAGTTGGTAAGATCGATGATTCACATATCGTTTTACTAGATACGACTTCATTTGCTTGCAATAAAGCTAGCGGTAGTTTAGCTGAAAAATGTGATGAATTATTTGGAGGAAGTAAAGATGAAATTTGATATAGTTATTGGAAATCCGCCTTATCAAGAAAATGACAATGGAAAACGCGATGATGGAGCAGCTAATGCATCTGCAAGCCCGATATATAACCATTTCTTTTATTTAGCAAGAGAAGTGGCACTAAAAAAAGTGAATCTTATTTTTCCGGCAAGATGGCTCAATGGGGCAGGAAAAGGCTTAAGTGATTTTAGGCGAGATATGTTACAAGATCAACATATCAGATCCATGTCTGTATTTAAAAATGCAAGTATGTTATTTCCAAATACCGATATAAAAGGTGGAGTCTTGTATTTGACTTATGACAAAGAATATATCGGGCCTGCCGATATCAGTGTTATCGATCATGACAAACAGCGATACGAGTTTAAGAGTTATTTAAATTCGGCTGGTTCAGGCGTATTTATTCCTTATGGTGAATTGGTAAGTATTTTTGAAAAGGTCTCGAAAGTAGCAAACTTAAAGGAAGAAAATATCGGAAAGATCACTTCGGTTCGAAAACCTTATGGCCTAGCAACGAACTTTTTTAATGATCCTCAAAAATTTAATTTACCAGAGATATACGAGGAAAAACAAAATAAAGATGATATTGAGATATTAGGATTGATAAAGAATAAACGAATATATAAATATATTCCTGTAGACTATCCCATTCCTGATGGTAGAGAAAATATTTATAAGTGGAAAGTATTTGGACCGTACGCCTATGGTTCAGGAGAATTTGGCGAATGCGTATCAGAGTTACTTATAGGGAGACCTGGTCAAATTTCGACCGAAACGTTCTTAGTGTTCGGGCCGTTTGATTCGGAATATGAAGCAAACGCATTTAAAAAATATTTTTATACCAAATTTTTTAGAGCATTGGTGGGAATTTTAAAAACTACTCAGCATAGTACTACAACGTATGGCTTTGTACCACTTCAAGACTTTACCAAAAATTCAGATATAGATTGGTCGCTGAGTATTTCAAAGATCGATCAACAATTATATGAAAAATATGGACTAGATCAAGAAGAGGTCAATTTCATCGAAAGTAAGGTCAGATCTATGGAATAGTGGCTTTCTTTAGGCAAAATATCTTGGTGAAGGCTACTTGATCCTAGTTATTTTATTCTCCAGTTCAAATTTCTGATAAATTACTGACAAAGTAAAATAGTTCTATGATCAATGTTGCCTGAGGATAGGATTTTATCGCTCGTAAAATGAGCAATAAACTGTTCCTTGGAGCATGAAAATATAAATACTACAGTAACTGCTAAACTGATCCAAAAATCAGTAGCAACAGCTCGCAAGCATTTAGCTAAATTTGTAAGCTTGGGTCTTTTAGTGGCACAGAGAAGTAATAAAAATCGCAGTTATCATAAGGTGTAAAAGTACCCAGTTCAAATTTTAGAATTTCTGATAAATTAATGTTATAGTAAATAATGTAGAAACATTCTAATTTATTTTGTCTTGGGAGGAATTTTACATGAAGTATGGAGAAACAAAGAAAGTTTTGAACCAACTTGTTGCAGATTTGAGCCAAATGTCAATGATCATTCATCAAACACATTGGTATATGCGTGGCACCAACTTTTTGAAGTTACACCCATTGATGGATGAATTCATGGATGAGATCAATGACCAACTCGATGTGATCTCGGAACGCTTGATCATTCTTGATGGAGCACCATATTCAACGCTTCGTGAAATGGCCGAGCATACAGGGATCAAAGATGAACCTGGTAGCTATGACAAGACGATGGCAGAACATCTAGCTAAATTGCTAGAAGGTTATCGCTATCTTGAAGCTTTGTATCAAAAAGGTATCGAAGTCAGTGATCAAGAACAAGATCACAGCACACAAGATATCTTTATCGGATTTAAGACTGATATCGAAAAGAAGATCTGGATGGTAAGTGCTGAACTAGGTAACGCACCTGAGATCGATAAATAGTTAAGAGTCTAAACATCATGTTATCGCTTGATAGCATGATGTTTTTTGTATACAACTAACGCTTAACAAAATATTGCACAACGTATATTCACTTGCTATACTTACAGCTATAATAAGTGTAAGAAGCGGAGACGAATATGGAATTAAAAGTTATCGCACATGATTTTTCAGTTTGCAAAGTAAAAGATTATTCACAAGTCGACTTAAGTAAGGAATACTGTTTTACGGGAAAAACAGACGAAGAAAACTCACTAGTTTGTTTGACTAAAGATGTACCTCCAAACGTCTTGGAACGTGATGATGCTTGGAAAGCTTTCCGGATCCAAGGTGTGTTAGATTTTTCACTGATCGGGATCTTGGCTAAGATCTCGACTTTGTTAGCAGAAAATAAAATCGGTATCTTTGCGATCTCAACTTACAATACGGATTACATCTTGACTAAGGCAAAAGAATATCGCTCAGCATTAGATGTCTTGGCTAAAGCAGGTTATCAGATCGTAGAATAAACAGTAAATGAGATATGAGCTACACTGAGAAAGTGACCAAGCGTATGAGGAGATGAGCAGATGTCAGGAAGACAAACAAATAAAAAATTAGCTATCGATATGGTCACAGTTTTGACGCAACCACCAGTTCCACCGGCATTGCATTATGTGAATCTGCGGACGATCATGGGAGAATTTGAATGGAATAAGCTGAAAAAACAATATCGTTTGTTAGCTGATCATCACTGCATGATCTGTCAACGATATGTCAGTCATACTGCTGGGGACTGGCTTGAATTACATGAGCAATATGAATATGATTTTGTTAATTTGATCCAAACATTGACCGGATATGTCTCAATCTGTCATGAATGCCACATGTATATCCACACGGGATTTTGGGGTTTACAATTGCAGCAAGGCACTATCAGTTTGGAGAAATATCAGCAAGTGATCACTAAGGGGGATGCGTTGTTGCAAGAGTTTGGGTTGCAAAAGATAGTGTATCCAAGTGATGCCTGCTTTTATGATCCTGAGTGGAAATTATCATTTGGAGGAAAGCTGTATCAAAGTCACTGATGTATAGTGTATAATTAAAGTGTAAACGGTTACTGTTTTTTGCGATCGCAAGGGGGTCTTGAACATGAAAGATAAAATGAATATTGCTATTGTAGTTGCTATTTTTGTTACGCAGTATTTTTATAGTTTATTTATTGCAAAGTTGATGCCTTCTGCTGAAGTGAACCTAGTCGTCAATATTTTAGTTAGTTTGTTAGTGATCGGGAGTGTTGTTCTGGTATTTAAAGGGTTGGAAAAATGGAAAATACGAGGTACTGAATAAAAGAATTGGCACTTGAACTCGGGGATAGTTTATGAAGAAATATTTGGAGATTGTAGAAAAAGCCATAGTTGCCTTGGTCTTTGCTTTTATTTTTGCTGGTATAATACAGCTTTTGGGGATTGATTTTAATACAAAGAGATATATTTGTATGGTCATAGTAACGCTACTTTTCTTCGCTTTAATTGATTTTATTCGAATAAAGCGTTCACGATAGAGTGATTGGCGCCTAAGATCGATAATATCAGTAGTATCTATTTTCGTTGCGGAATTTAAAATTTCAAAGAAGTTTAAAGGCGAATCTATGTGAGCTAAAGTATTTATGTAAAGCTGTTCGAAAAAGGATTGATACACTTACAATACTAGCTCTTTGATATGTATAGAAAAGTTAAATTCGTTAAAGACTAATTGCGATATGGAATCGGGACTATTTTTTAGATATTCCACCCACTATCATCAATCAATTTGCTTTACAATGTATACCTTTTGTATTATTATGATTGTGAAAGGAGTGACTTACTATGGCGACAAGTCCAACACAAATTAGGATCGATCAAACAGTAAAAAAGGAAGCGAATGCTCTTTTTTCTGAGTTAGGAATGGATATGTCTTCTGCAGTTAATATGTTTTTACGTCAATGCATTTTACGAGGTGGCATACCCTTTCCAGTAGAACTACCGAAGTATAATAAAGAAACAATGGCTGCAATGGTTGAAGCTAAACGAATTTCACATGACCATAATGTTCCCAGCTATTCAAACATGGAAGACTTGTTGAAAGCTTTGGAGGAATAGTGGTGTATAAAGTCAAATTTACAAATAAATTTAAAAAAAGCTATAAGTTAATGAAAAAACGAGGGTATGATATGTCATTGCTAAATGATATTATCGATGCGTTAAGGCAAGGGAAAACTCTTGCAGAAAAGTATCATAATCATCAATTAACTGGTGAGTTTATTGGATATTATGAATGTCATATTAAACCCGATTGGTTGCTGATATATCTTGTAGAAGATGACATTATGACACTATCGTTGATCAATACTGGATCGCATTCAGACTTATTTTAGTCGCTCAAATTGAGTGACTATTTTTTTATTTGATCGAATAGAAGAAAATGATATAGATAATTGAAACATAGGAAAATTTTGACGATATGCATTGATAATGATACTAAGAAAAATAAACGATCTGAAGTATTAAAAGCAATGAATTATAGTAAGATGTCAACTCTTGGTATAGAATCAATGTTGGTAAAAGTATTGTCAATATTGCTGTTTTTTTGATAAAATGCTATGCTAACGTTTAACTAGGTTGTATTACTTTGGAGAGTTGATTTTAGTGAAACAGATTTTTATTTTTTCACCTGAATTGTCAAATTAAGTTAGAAAAAAACTACATGCTCATTTGTAATGTACTTCATGAATACTTCTAGTGGGGTTTTGTAGTTTAAACTTTTACGTGGAATATTGTTTCTATAGCTAGCTACTTGTTGGACATAGTCAGTGGGGAGATCACTGAGATTCATATCTTTTCCTAGTCCGTCTTTCCTAAGTAATCCATTCGTATGTTCATTTAGTGCACGTTGGTTAGGAGCACCTACATCGGCAAAGTAGGTACTGATATCATGCTTATTAGCGATATCTTTCCACTTAGAAAATTCCTTACCATTATCAAAAGTGATCGATTTAAAGAGTCCTTTAGGAGTAACAGAAAGTAAAGCATCAAGTTTCTCAAAGATAGCTTTATCCGTCTTATGGCGTGTATTCAAAATGATGACAGCCTTAGACTTTCGTTCAACTAATGTCATTACTGCACCACGATGTTTTTTACCTTGGATCGTATCAGCTTCAAGATGTCCAAATTCATTATGGTAGTTGGGATAGTCCTGATGCCGCTCTGAAAGAGCCCGACCTAGTCGTCCAGCTTTTCCACGGCGTTCAACGTAACCATTTGGATGTCTTTTTCCTTTCATTGGGAGCGAGGTCACATCTAAAACGTTAGAACGCTTGAAGATGCGATAAAGCGTACGCATTGAGCAACTGATATGTTTTTCATTACGTCCGATGATCGTATCAGGAGTCCAACCTAGACTAACTTTTTCCTTGATGTACTCAAGCTCATCATTAGGTAATACGATGAGTTTACGGCCGGATTTAGATTTATTAGCCCGATAGTTTTCATAGTATTCAGAGATCGAATTCCCAGCATCTAAAAAACGATATACTCGATAAATAGTTTCAGCACTACGTTTTAAGGTTTTAGCTACAATATAGGCTTTAACACCTTGATTCCAAAAATTTTGTATGAAGGACAGTTCGCTTATGGTAAGATGATTATAGGTCATTTGTGATTTTCCTTTACTTTTGTTTGTTGGTACTCAAAAGTCTATCACAAATGGCTTTTTATTTTTCTAACTTAATTTTACAAACTGCGTCAGATAATAGAAAAGATAGTATTGTATATTTTGAACGCGAGCCAGCAATTTTAGTTTCAATGAGTCGTAGTGACTTGTTGTATTTAAAAGAACAAGATTTTGCAACGTATCCAGCGATCTATGTTTTAATTGGTGGTAATAAGCGTTATGTCGGACAAGTTGCAGGACAAAAAATCGAGCAACGTTTAACGCAACACTTTCAAAATAAAGCAAATGACTGGGTCGAATCTGTGCTGTTTTTTGGACGGGCGGATGGTAAAATGTCAAAAGCTGATACAGATTATCTCGAGCGTAGGCTGATCAAGGATTTTAAAGAAAAGTCAAGCTATGAGTTGACAAATTCAACTAAAGGAAACAAGTCATATATTGATAAGTTACAAAAGGCAAAATCTGATCAGTTATATAATATTGCATTTGAAATCTTAAATGACATTGCTAATATTGATCTGTTCGGTACGGAAAAGGAAGAAAACTATACATATAATGAGAACCACCCATTTAAGTTGACTTTTGAAAATAAGGTGATAACTGCGAAATCAGCGCGGAAATTATATACTAAATTTGCCGAAGCGATCATAGAAAATCCTGGCTATGAAGCGATTATAAAGAAAATGGTAGTTGAAGGATGTCCAACGTACAGTTTGATTTTTGGGAGCGAAATAGGAAATTATAATGGATATCCTAATGCTGTTCGACTGAGTAATGGGATCTGCTTATATAATAATCTTTCTCGTAAAGCTTTGCGCGAGAAGATCAATACGATCGCGCAACAAGTCGGTGTGGAATATGAAATCTTAAAATGGAGCTAAGAAATTTATAGTACTGTATCATCTAATTGATGCTATAGTGCTTTTTTTGTGTTTAATCAATTAAATAATCATAGTAAACTAAGATTGCTCTCCAACAACGTAAGCCATCCTCATGGTTATAAAATTATGGGGGAACAAAAAATGGAAAATAATAAAAATACGAAACACGAGCTATTTCACGAATATTACGCATGTTGGATCAATATTTATAAGGAAGGTGCAATTCGCCATGTAACGATGCAAAAATACAAAATGACTCAGCAATGGCTAGTTAAATTGATCCCTAATTTAGAAGTATGCCAGTTGAACCGGACAACTTATCAGCAATTGTTAAACGATTATGCAAAATATCATGAACGCCAAACAACAATGGATTTTCATCATCAACTAAAAGCTGCAATTCTAGATGCAGTTGATGAAGGCTGGATCAATCGTGATCCAACGCGAAAAGCGATCATTAAGGGAAAAACACCACGTGAAAAGAAGCAAAAATTTTTAAATCAATTTGAAGTTCACAAACTGCTAAGTGATCTAGACTTAGGTCCGACTATCAATTGGGATTGGATGATCTTACTGATCGCTAAAACGGGGATGCGTTTTTCAGAGGCGTTAGCATTAACGCCAGCAGATTTTGATTTTTTACATCAAACTGTACGTGTAAATAAGACATGGGATTATAAAAATGACACTGGATTTATGCCAACTAAGAACTTTACGTCTAATCGCAAAATCCAGATCGATTGGCAGACGGTCATTCAGTTTACAGAATTGTTGAAAGGGTTACCAGAAGATGATCCGATTTTTGTAAAGGGCAAAGTCTGGAATTCGACACCTAATAAGCGCTTAGAGCGACATTGTAAGAATGTAGGTATTCCAGTGATCACGATCCATGGTTTACGACATACACATGCATCGTTATTATTATTTGCAGGAGTATCAATTGCCAGCGTAGCACGAAGATTAGGGCATGCAAGTATGACTACGACACAAAAAACATACTTGCATATTATTGCAGAATTAGAGAACAAAGATGTTGATTTGGTTATGCGCTCGCTATCTGGGCTAAGTAACTAATATTTTTCTACATGAGGATGGTTTACGTAGTTGGGGAGAATCCGCATGAAATAAGGATTTATAGGGGATGATGAGTAAATTTTAGTTAGTATACCTACACTGATGAAGGGTAATCAACTCGTCTAAATGCTTGAAAAAGCTACCAATCTTTTGCTGCTCCTCTAAATTTGGATATAATAGATTCACTTGTTTTAAATCCTGATTTCTAAGATGAACAACTGATTTTCCTTGGGCTCTCCTGGATAATTCTCTTTTTTGTGTTCCATTTGATATAGTTATGGCTAAAAAGATAGCATTAAGGTCAGGTAATGGATGGATGATATTTAAATCTCCTCCTAATATTATTCCTTTTTTCAGTATTGCAGATGCCCTAGAAATATCTTCAGCACTTTCACCTGAAGCTGGAACTACTACATCATTCCCTGAGCTGTATATTGTTTTATCCTTAACCCTAGCAAAGGTATCTACTTTTTCTATATTCGTTTTATAGTTTGTATATAGGCTACCGTATAAAATAATTGGAGTTTGATTTGAATCTTGAACTAAATCTTTTTTTGAATATCCGTTTCCCTTTGTGAAACTTGCTAGTAATCCCAACTTTCGCAGTTCCCAAGCGTAAGTATAATTCTTCTATTTTAGG
This sequence comes from Ligilactobacillus murinus, assembly GCF_003288115.1. Classification (NCBI taxonomy): domain Bacteria; kingdom Bacillati; phylum Bacillota; class Bacilli; order Lactobacillales; family Lactobacillaceae; genus Ligilactobacillus; species Ligilactobacillus murinus. Next base: position 520,109 of record NZ_CP023565.1, read on the forward strand.
CATATTTTCTAAAAAAACATGGTATACTACTAGTGGTAGTTATTTTTAAGAAGTAGCTAGAGTGACTAAATATCCGTGTTAATTACATAACATTTATCAATATTTATCTATTATGGTTATGGTACATAAAAAACTATTTAGTTTAACTTTATTTCGCTGGTTGCGCAATTTAGTTAAACTTTTTTTAGAGGGATAAATTTGGCTATGAAAACCTTGCATAAAGATCGATTTTAGTGATAGATGACTTGTTTTGAATTTTTATACAAAGTTATTGTTATGTTTTTTTACGATAGTGTGAATTACAGCTCAGAGTAATAAAATAAATCGAATACCTAATAAGGAGAATGATTATGGCTGAAGAAAAGAAAAATATTCCCAAGCTTAGGTTTAGGGAATTTACGGGTGATAATGCAAACGCTTGGGAACAGCGAAAGTTGGGGGAGATTGTTGAATGGAGTAAAGGATCGGGGCTTTCTAAGGATGCTCTAAACATTCAAGGAATAGGAGTTCCGGTAATTCATTATGCAGACTTATACAAATTTAATTCTGTTCAAAAAGAAGTTATACATTGGACAATGAATGACATAGGAACGAAGATCCCTGAAAATAATTTATTGTTCCCTATGTCCGATGTTACACCTGATGGATTGGCCCGAACATCTACAGTATTACAATCTAATGTCAAAGCAGGCGGGGATGTTTTAATTGCAAAATTAAATAAAGATATATTGTCAACATTTATGTCTTATCAAATAAATCGAAATAAAAATCAAATCTTACCATTAGTAACTGGCACGACTGTGAGACATATAAATTCAAAATCATTAAGTACCCTAAAAGTAACTGTTCCTGGGAAAAATGAGCAAAAATATGTTGGATCAATACTAATGCGTTTCGATTCCCTCATCGCCCTTCATCAGCGTATGCTAGATGAATATAAAACTTTGAAGAAAACAATGTTGTCAAAAATATTTCCAAAAAATGGTGAAAAATACCCAGAATTACGTTTTTTTGGCTTTACGGACGCTTGGGAACTGCGGAAGTTAGGGAGGATTTCTGATATTAGTACAGGTAAAGCGTTTAAAAGCTCCGAATTTGATAAAAGCGGGGAATTTTTGGTTGTAACTAATAAAGAGATATCAGATAGCAAATTTAGTAATAAAGTAGCTGGAGACAGGATAAATATTAGTGATGATAAGATTTTGAACAAGTATGTACTTATAGGCCAAAATATTTTAGTTACTATGGACGGGGTTAATATTGGAAAAGTTGGAAAATATACAAATAGCAAAGCTGTTTTGGCACAACGCGTTGGACGAGTTCAATCAAAGCAATTCGATTTCGTTTATGCAGTCCTTGATAATCAAAAATTTGTTAATAAAATGAATGTTTTAGCTGTTGGAAATGCTATCAAACACATATCGCTTAGTCAAATAAGTGACTACCATTTTTGGCTACCTATATGTGATGTGGAACAACAAAAGATCGGTAGCTTTTTCAAGCACTTAGACGAGTTGATTACCCTTCATCAGCGTGAGTTAGAATTACTTAAAACATTGAAAAAAACGATGCTTCAACAGATGTTTGTATAAAAAAGGAGAGAATTGAATATGAGTAATGCAAGTGACGTTACGTCAAAGCTATGGGAAATGGCTAATAAGTTACGTGGAACAATGGATGCAAGTGAGTATAAGAACTATATTTTGCCTTTTATGTTCTATCGTTATCTATCAGAAAATCAAGATGAATATTTGGCTGACAACTATTTGGAAGAATTTTATGAAGTGACTGACCCCAAAGAAAAAGAAGAGTATCTTCAGGATATTTCTAAGGGAATCGGTTATGCGATCGACCCAGAGTATGTTTGGGATAAGATGGTTTCTAAGATTGAAAATCATAAGATCAAAGCCAGTGATTTCCAAGATATGTTTGATTCATTCAATGCAAATGCTAAGCGTAATGCCGCAGCTGAGGATGATTTTGCAAATGTGTTTTCAGATGTTAATTTAGGTGATACTCGTTTAGGTTCATCCACAAATGAACGTGCTAAAGCCTTGAATGATATTGTCTTGATGATTAATGAATTTAATTTTAAAGATGACTCTGGACATGATATTTTAGGTGACGTATACGAATATTTGATTGGCCAATTTGCGGCTAATGCGGGTAAAAAAGGTGGGGAATTTTACACTCCGCATGAAGTAAGTCAAGTTTTATCAAAAATAGTAACACTGAATTCAAAAGAATCGGATGATCAATTTCATGTTTATGATCCAACTATGGGTTCGGGATCATTACTATTAACCGTACAAAAAGAATTACCCAATGGTGATGCAGAGGGCTCTGTTGATTTTTATGGTCAAGAATTGAATACAACAACTTACAACTTAGCTCGGATGAATTTGATGATGCACGGTGTCAATTATCGAAATATGAATTTGAAACGTGCTGATACACTTGATGCTGATTGGCCGTTTGATGAAAAAGACGGTGTTCAGGTTCCTGTGAAATTTGATGCAGTGGTAGCTAATCCTCCTTACTCACAAAAATGGGATATTAAAAATGTAGATCGTGAAAAAGATACACGCTTTAAGGGGTTTGGGATCGCACCAGCTTCAAAAGCTGATTATGCTTTCGTTTTACATGGCCTATATCACCTAGAAAAGACTGGAACAATGGCTATTGTATTACCTCATGGTGTGCTATTTAGAGGAGCTGCGGAAGGCAAGATTCGTAAAAATATTATTAAGGAAAATTTACTCGATGCAGTTATCGGTCTACCAGCTAACTTGTTCTATGGAACAAGTATCCCAACATGTGTTCTAGTGTTTAAAGGTCGTGAATCACGTGGTGACAATAAGGATATTTTATTTATTGATGCATCAAATGAGTTTGAAAAGGATAAAAATCAAAATAAATTAACCAGCGAAAACATCGAAAAAATCGTTGAAACTTATCGAAAGCGTGAAGATGTTGATAAGTATGCGCATGTTGCAAGTATCGAAGAGATTGAAGAAAATGACTTTAATTTAAATATTCCACGGTATGTTGATACTTTTGAAGAAGAGGAAGTTATCCCACTTTCTGAAATCGTGACAAACATTAATGAGACTCGTTCTGATATTGAAAAAACAACTAATGAGTTATACAGTCTATTAGATGAATTGGTGGGAACAACCCCTGAAGTAGATAAGGAATTCCAAGAATTTTTAGCAAAATTCAAGAAATAGGAACTATACTTTGAAAAATCGTAGGTAATTACTACTTTTGCTTATCAGGACAAACGCTTGGGAACTGCGAAAGTTGGGGGATATAGGTTCTGTTGCAATGAACAAGCGAGTTTTTAAGCATCAAACATCTGATAATGGAGAGATCCCATTTTTTAAAATCGGCACTTTCGGTGGAAAAGCAGATACATTTATATCAAGGAAACTTTTTGAAGAATACAAAAGAAAATATCCTTATCCTAATAAAGGTGATATATTACTTTCAGCATCTGGAAGTATAGGTAAAATTGTTGTATATACAGGGGAAGATGAATATTTTCAAGATAGTAATATTGTTTGGTTTAAACATGATGGCAAAATTAATAATCAATTTTTAAAACAATTTTACACAATTGTTAAATGGGATGGACTAGAGGGTAGTACGATTAAGCGTCTGTATAATAAGAATATATTGAATACCAATATACTTTTACCTGCTATTAGAGAACAAGAAAAAATTGGTACCTTCTTCAAGCACCTAGATTCGTTAATTACCCTTCATCAGCGTAATGAGAAATTCAGTAGTTAGTGTGATAGGCTAAGCTATTTTAGCTAGAAAATCTAAATTAGCGTATGTAATTACCGATATATTTATATGATTTTATTGATATACTGCTATGTTTTATTTGTAGGATGTAATTTCTATTTAAAATTATATGAACTATATTATGGCTAGTGACTACATTATTTAGAGCTATAGCTAGAAGCGAATAAATTATCATAATAATTTCTGGTAAAATAGCTTGAATTTATTACTATTATTAATTTAAAGTTAGTAATAAATATCCAAAAATCGCTATATTATTGATACTAATTGTCGATAATATAGCGATTTTTTGGCGTGTGCTCAAGAGTGGAGAGTAATTAACTGAGTAAATATTTATTGTAAAATATAACAAACGCTTGGGAACAGCGAAAGTTGGGGGAGATTGTTGAATGGAGTAAAGGATCGGGGCTTTCTAAGGATGCTCTAAACATTCAAGGAATAGGAGTTCCGGTAATTCATTATGCAGACTTATACAAATTTAATTCTGTTCAAAAAGAAGTTATACATTGGACAATGAATGACATAGGAACGAAGATCCCTGAAAATAATTTATTGTTCCCTATGTCCGATGTTACACCTGATGGATTGGCCCGAACATCTACAGTATTACAATCTAATGTCAAAGCAGGCGGGGATGTTTTAATTGCAAAATTAAATAAAGATATATTGTCAACATTTATGTCTTATCAAATAAATCGAAATAAAAATCAAATCTTACCATTAGTAACTGGCACGACTGTGAGACATATAAATTCAAAATCATTAAGTACCCTAAAAGTAACTGTTCCTGGGAAAAATGAGCAAAAATATGTTGGATCAATACTAATGCGTTTCGATTCCCTCATCGCCCTTCATCAGCGTAGAAGGAAAATCAGCAATAATAGGATAGATTGAAGTGGTTACGAATATTTATAAGGACACTCATTCTAGATGAAATATTTTTTTATTTAAAAAAATCAGTTAGACAGAGCAAAAAGATTTTGATATTATATAATTATAAAGTGATTATATAGAATATTTAAATATTTCATGGGGGTGAAGTTTTGGAAAAACGAAAAATAAGCGAATTTGTGAGATTTGTTCCTGGTATTAATCCCACACGTGCAAGGAAGCAATATGGAACTGATGAGATCAATTACTATGATCAGGCTGCATTTGAACGCGATTATAATCACAAACATGGTTTTGTCGAGGAAGAGATAATTGAGAATATTCCTGCTGGATTAGCACTTCAAAAGGGAGATGTTGTTATTAGTAATTCAATGCAATTGGCCACAATGGTCGGTGAAGCTAATGCAGGTAAAGTACCGTCGTTGAATTTTACAAAAGTTGAGTTCTGTGATGATCGTTTGGATAAAAGATATTTCATCTATCTTTTCAATTCTTATCGTGATATCAAACGTCAAAAAGAGCGTGAACTACAAGGGAATGGTCCTATTTTACGGATTCCTATCAAATCTTTGAAAAAGTTAGAGATTCCTGTAATTTCCCTAGGAAAACAAGCCAAAATAGGTAGAGCATATATTGAGACATTGAAACTTCAAGCTAAGCTAAATACATACGGCAAACTAGTTGGGGAGTTTACTGAGCGGATTCTAGAGGAAAGCATAATAAAGGAGAAAAAAGATGAAAAGTAAATCAGAATTACAATTTGAACGAGAAGTTATTGATTATTTAACTAAAATTGGTGGGGTCAAACAATGGGAATATAGGAGTGAGATTAAAACAACTAATCAACTTTGGAATAATTTTAAACATATTTTGGAGCAAAATAACCGTGCGCGTCTAAATTCTGCACATTTGTCAGTGACAGAGTTCAATCAAGTTAAAAAAGTTATTTCTGAGATAAAGTCCCCATATGAAGCAGGACAATTTCTTTATGGCGTCAATGGTGTTTCAGAGATCGAAGTTGATTTAGATGATGGAAGCCATGTGTTTTTAACTGTTTTTGATCAGGCTCAAGTTGGTGGGGGCAATACAGTTTATCAGATAGTCAATCAGATTGAACGACCAAAAGTGATTGACGGCAAACCTAATCGTCGCTTCGATGTTACTTTATTGATTAATGGCCTACCAATTATTCAAATTGAATTAAAGAAAGTACTTCATAATACAGCCGAAGCTTTGAATCAGATGGAGCAGTATATCGCTGAAAAACAATATAGCAATATTTTTTCAACTTTACAGATTTTGATTGCTATGACCCCTTACGACATAAAATACATGGCAAATACCACACTCGATAAGTTCAATCGAGCTTTTGCGTTTAGTTGGCAAGATGAAGTGGATGCTAGGCCTGTACGTTCTTGGAAAACATTTGCTGATAAGGTACTTTCAATTCCAATGGCTCATGATATGGCGACGCGATATATGGTGTTAGATGGTACTAAAAATAAGGAAAGTATCAAAGTGATGCGCCCATATCAAGTATATGCTACTAAACGTGTACTTGATAAAGTACGCAAATATGATTTTAGATATGGTGATGGAAGATTGGGTTACATTTGGCATACTACTGGTTCAGGTAAGACGATCACTAGTTTTAAAACAGCTTGGCTAGCAAGTCGCTTGTCAAATGTTAGCAAAGTTATTTTTTTAGTTGATCGGATCGCTTTGACCAATCAAACAGCTGATGCTTACCGTGCTTATGATCCTATAGCTGGTTTTGAAGGGAAAACCGGTGTGGTCAGTGATACTGCCAATGTATCTGATTTGCATCGAAAACTTACTAGAAAAAGTGATAAAAATATTATTGTAACAAGTATTCAAAAGATGGCACGCTATGTTGCACGAGATAAATTTAAACCATTGAATGAGAATGTTTTGTTTATTGTTGATGAAGCGCATCGTTCAACTGGTGATGGTAAGGATAGTAACGGGATGTTGGAATCTATTCGAAAGGCGATCCCTAATTCCGCTTGGGTAGGCTACACAGGGACACCAAAGTTCCCAGAAACTCGTTTGATCTTTGGCGACATTTTGCATGCTTATACGATTAAAGAAGCAATTGCAGATAGAAATGTTTTAGGGTTTAACGTTGAATTTCGGGAGACGATCAAAGCCCCAGAAGATCCAAGCGAGGAGGATATTGATGATAATCTTCGTAGTAGTGTATACGATTATAGCAAAGAACATGTTGAATTAGTTGTTGAAGATATTTTTAAGCACTGGAAGGAACGTTCTAATAATGGGAAATATAATGCGCTATTTACGGTGCATGTGGGTGGCAATAAGGCAAGTACACCACGGGCAATGGAATATTTTGATAAGTTTGCGGAAATAAATCAAACTAAGGCACCTGAAGATAGATTGAAAGTTGCAATCAGTTTTTCAGCAGATACGTCTAATGGAATCCACCAATTGAAGACAAACGAGAATTTGCATCGAGCCATCATTGCATACAATCAAATGTTTAGGACTTCATTTGATATGACAAGTGTAAAACAATATACCGAAGATCTAGCTCGTAGGTTGAATAAAACTGCTGATGATAGGAAATATCTAGATTTAGTTATTGTAGTCGATCAACTATTGACGGGATTCGATGCACCTGAAATGAACACTCTATATATTGACCGAACTCTTAAAGGTGGAAATTTGATCCAAGCTTATTCACGGACTAATCGAATGCATGATTTAGTTGATAAGCCCTGGGGCAATGTTGTAAATTACCGTTGGCCTAAGCAAAATGAATACGCAATGAATGAGGCTTTTGCTCTCTATTCTAATCGTGCTTCTGCGGCTGAACAACAGTCCTTAGAAGATCTAAAGGCGGAAAATGAACAATCAAATATTATTTCTAGGCCTTTTAGTGAAGTTCAAGCTCAAATGCGTGGAGTCGTAAGTGGGTTATCAGAATTAACGGATGAATTTGTTCAGGTACCACCAAGCGAAAAAGATCAAGATGAAACTTTTGAAAAGCTAAAAGAATACAATCGCCTGCTCAGCCAGTTGAAGCAATATACTACCGATGATGAAGGAAATCCAGTTTCGGCTTATGATGATCCAGAAGAATTTTATGATCGAATCGGTATTACTGAAGAACAAGAAGTTCTATTGACAACTGTTATTGCGGGAGAATTAAAAGCTCGACGTGCTGAGCGAGATGATATTGATGTGTCGCAGATAGACTTAAAAATGGTCCATATCCATGATGTGACGATCAATTATGATTATTTGATCGATCTGATCGCTAAGATGGCAGATGAAATTCATGCAGATGAAATTGAAGAAGCTAAAGAAACAAAAAAAGCGATCAAGCAAGAGATTGCTAAGTCTGATAATGATAAGGAAAAAGCCAAGGTTACGGATTTTGTTGAAAAGATTTTTAACAAGACATTTACATTTGATGAGTATCCTGCCCCACGTGATGTTGAAAAGATGAATGAAGCGATGGAGCGTGCGCAAAAGGATAGTAATCTAAAATTAGTGACAGGCTTTATCCGAATCTGGGGGCTTGATAATAGTATTAAGCCAAAAGAACTTGAGCAACTTATCGATAAGCATCGTCTTGGTCAAGAAGATATGGATAAGCAAGGTGAATTGACTGCGATCATGAATGATGCACGTTCTGATTATAAGGAAATTGCACAACCTGAAATCGCAAAATTAACATGGATAAAATATCGCATTGAATTTCGTAAAGCATTTTATGCAATGGCTGACGAAATCAAGAAGGGTGAATAATAAAGTATGTGGGGGTGTAAGTTTGAAAAAATCAAGATCACAGGTTGGATTAGTGGTAATTTCAACTTTGATAGGTGTTTGGCTCAATGTGAATCTAGTTCTGACGATAGCATTTTCAATGTCATACTTTAATATGTTTATTTTATGTTGGCTGTTGAAACATCCTGAAGAGGCAAAAGTACTTTTTGATGGCTGATATAGTGCTATTGACGTATATATCAATAGTGGTGTTGCTTTGCTAAGGGTACTTAAGGGCAGTGAATTCGTTCGCTGCTCTTTTTAGTTACTATTTATTGTTTTCCTGTGGGTGTAATTAACTATCTCTTTAATGGTTAATTTCATATAGGTATATATGTATACAGATTTTTTAGCAATCGTAGTTTGTAAAATTAAGTTAGAAAAATAGAAGGCCATTTGTGATAGACTTTTGAGTAAAGACAAACAAAAGTCTATCACAAATGACCTATAATCATCTTATCATAAGTGAACTGTCCTTCGTACAAAAATTTTGGAATCGAGGTGTTAAAGCCTATATTGTAGCTAAAACCTTAAAACATAGTGCTGAAACTATTTATCGAGTACATCGTTTTTTAGATGCTGGGAATTTGATATCTGAATATTATGAAAAATATTGGGCTAATAAAGCTAGATCCGGTCGTAAACACATCGTATTACCTAATGATGAGCTTAGTTACATCAAAGAAAAGATCACTTTAGGTTGTCTGAGTGGAAAGATATTTCTAATAAGCATGATATCAGTACCTATTTTGCTGATGTAGGTGTTCCTAACCAACGTGCACTAAATGAACATACGAATGGGCTACTTCGAAAAGATGGACTAGGAAAGAATAATGATCTTAGTGTTCTTTACACTGATCATGTTCACCAGATATGTAGCTATAGAAATAATATTCCACGTAAAAATCTAAACTACAAAACTCCACTAGAAGTATTCATGAAGTATATTACAAATGAGCAATTAGCTTTTTTCTAACTTAATTTGACAATTCAGGAAATATAAAAAAAGGAAGGATTTATAAGGCAAGGTAAAACTAGTCACAGGCGCGGTGGTCATATGGTGACGATCGCTTATCATAGCGGTGGAAATACGGTTCCAAAGAAGACATTTAAACGGATCATGCAGCAGGCTGGATTGTCAATGGAAGTACGATAAAAATTAATATAGATGAAGGTGTATTTTTGGAAAAGTTAAAATTATTTATAGTCGCAGTTTTGATAGGTGTTTGGGAGAATATAGATCTAAATTCATTTTTTTGTCTACTATGCATGTATCTTATCGTACTTGTTTTTTGTTGGATAATCAAAAATCCTGAAGAAGCAAGAAAATTTTTTGAAGAGTGGTAACTAGGATGTAGAGAGTTGGTGAACAACTTTTTTCGAAGATTTGATATTTAATAGGGAATAATAAATCTTTGTGAAAGAAAGAGACAGTAACTGTGGTCACTAAGATCATCTGATATAAAACTATTTCGTTGATTTCTGATAGCATATATGCTATTTTTAGGGTATGGAGAAACCAAAATTTGAATTTTATGAGCGACCTAATGGACATAATGAGTTTTTGGAATTTTTAGAAAATTTACCGCAAAAAGATCAAGCGAAGTTAATGGCGGTTATCTATAAGGTCCAGATACATGGCTTGTTGACTGCTATAAAAATGAAATGGGTAAAGAAAGTAGACGATAACATATTTGAGCTTCGATCGGAAGTGGGAAATAATATTCAAAGAGCTCTATACTTTCACTGGAAAGGAAGTCGTTATATCATTACTCATGGATTTAGTAAAAAAACACAGAAGACACCTAGAAAAGAGATTTTGCATGCGCTAGCGATTTATAAGGAATTTGAGGAGGAAAATGATGCCAACAGTTAAATTTGATGATTATTTGGAAAAGAGGTTCCAAGATCCAGAGTTAAGATCCAATTTTGAAGCAGAGAGTTTGAGACTTGAAAGTGCAGTAGCTTTATTGAAAGCTAGAGAAGATGCTGGTTTAACGCAAAGAGAGTTAGCTAAACGTGTTGATGTGCCACAATCAACGATTGCACGTATCGAGCGTGGAAACAATACTAGTGTCGATACACTTTCCAAAATAGCTAATGCATTAGGTAAAAAGTTAAAAGTAGAGTTTGTTAATATGTAGCTGATAGAAACTGTTTTTTGTTAACTATGTATAATTATTAGTGTGTAACAGAATGCAAATTATAACGATGTTTTACCGATTTTAGAATAAATATGCTTAAAAACTGCAAGTTTGGCCTACATTGATATGTTGATGATCCAATCTTGCGGTTTTTATATATAATTCTATTGTCCTTGATCTATCAATTATATATAAAAAACTAACGAACGCTTGGGAACTGAGAAATTTTGGGGATGTACCTTTTTATAATTATATAAGTCGTACTAGTAAAAATTAGCTAGCTATAAATTCGTTTGAGATTTGGTCGGAAATGGGAAATAATAGTCAAAGAGTATTAAAGTTTTATCGAACAAGAAATTGCTTTGTTATTGTACATATTTTTAGTAGTATTTTAAAGAAGGTACATAAAATCGTATAAAATAAAAATTATTAGGGGATGATCGTATGAAATATAATTTAAACATAGATCAGCTAGCGGGTTGCCTTTTAGGGGGCGCTTTAGGGGATGCGTTAGGCTATCCAGTCGAATTTGAGAAAGTTTCGCAGATGTCTCAGGATCATGATTTTGATAAGATCGTAGGTAAACTTATAGTATCAGATGATACTCAGATGACACTTTTTACTGCTAATGCGTTACTTTTAGATGGAAATTTGCGTATTAACACATGGAATTGTTATCAAGATTGGCTTGAAACACAATTTAAACAAGGAAAAAGCGAACTGAGTCATCGACCAATTTCTTGGTTGATGGAGTATCCTGAGATGTATGCCAGTCGTGAACCAGGACGTACTTGTTTGATGACATTAATGCGTGGGATCCCGGGAGATTTAAATGAACCGATAAATCAAAGTAAAGGTTGTGGAGCTTTGATGCGTGTTGCCCCGCTAGCATTTATTGATCGGGAAGATCCATATTCGGTCGCAATTGAAAATTCAGCACTTACTCATGGACATCAAATGAGTCATATAGCTTCAGCCGCTTTAGTTAGTTTACTTAGATATATATCTGAAGGTGAGACTTTATGTGATAGTGTTTCTTTGATGCGACAAGATATCAAGCGGATCTTCATGGGTTCTTTAGAGGTAAAAGTATTTGACGACTTGTTGCAACAGGCTATTTTGGCAAGTGAGAAAGATTTTGATGATATGGAGATCATTTCAAGGCTCGGTGAGGGTTGGGTAGCAGAAGAAACGTTAGCTATTGCGTTGTATTGTTCTCTAAAATACTCTAATGATTTAAAAAAAGCACTTCGAGTAGCGGTACTTCATGATGGCGATTCGGATTCAACAGGATCAGTAACTGGTCAAATATTGGGAACATTGTTGGGGGCAAAAAAATTACCACAAGAAGAGATAAAAAGATTGGACTTGCTCGAACCACTGATGAAAATGATAGAAAGACTATCATAAAGATCGTAGTGTTGACACTTTTATGCGAAAAGATGTAAGTCTATAATTACCATTATTATTTGGGAAAATTTGTGCTCTATTGATAAATCAGATAGTGTCTATCGCCAAAATCACGAATTGACAAAGTTGATGATCAAGAATTTCCCTGAATTGGATAGTTATTTGTTAAGTTCGATGTTATGGAAATATCGTGATTATGTTCTCAAGTGCTGAGAGAATATGTAATAGTATATATATTCCAAAAGGAGTTTTCAAAATATTTTGTGAGACAGTAGCAACAGGAAAAATTGCTATCTTTTAATGGTCACAGGCGTTAAAATAGGTTTGTATAATAATTACTAGGGGGCGATGTACAGTGGGGAAAGTAAATAAAAATAATGTATTGGCTTCATGGATCGATATTGAAAAATTTTCAGAAGGTGATATTGATTTAAAAGCAGGAGATGATAAAAATTACAAACAGTTACGAAGAGCGGACCTTATCGATAATTGGACGAATTTTTTCAAAGCTAAATTAAGTGAGTTTAGATATCGCAATAAGATATCTAAAGAAAAAGTAAAGAATATGGGCTTTACGATTTATTTTGATATTTTTCGGTTTGATGATCTAATAAACGATCTATCTGAAAAATTTAATTTGCCTGAAGAATATAGAGAAGATAGCAATTCAAACAAATTTACATATTGTTTATCGTTTTCTGTTGCAGAAAATAGTTTTAAACTTCTAGAAGATCAGTTATTTTACACGATGAGTGGCTATGCACATCGATACGGTAAGTTACCGGAAAATATTTTGGAAGTTGAAGCTGATTTAGGAAAACAAATAGCTGAATTTTTCGAATATGACTTTGAAGATGGAATGATGAAGTTGATCTCCCAAGAGTTAAGGTGGTCGACTAGAAATTATTATGTGATCAATGAGAATGTGACCAAGGGGGAGCCCTTGTTGCATTCATTTTATCTTGATGATCTATTATGGGCTAAGAATGAAGATTATGAGCTTTTAGATCGTTACATAGATGGATTTTCTGGAAAACAGATCAACTTAGATAGTAACAACAAAAGTAGTACTTTCAATGGTAAAAATATTGCAGAGATCTTAGAACCCAAAAATTATCCATTAGGACGTTTTCCTTCTAACCCTAAATGGGGTCTATCGTTAATGCAACAAATTGCCGTAAATGTAGCACTTAACGATCCTGAAAAGATCCGTGGTGTTAATGGACCACCTGGGACAGGGAAGACGACGTTACTCAAAGATGTTTTTGCGGAATTGGTAGTTCGTCAAGCATATGAGATAAGTAAGCTGAAAGATAAACATCTAACTGAAACACATACTTATTTTAGAAATGGCAAGATTGCGCAGCTTCCAGTAGAAATTGCTGATAAGAATATCTTGGTAGCAAGCTCCAATAATGGGGCTGTTCAAAATATCGTCAAAGAATTACCGCAAAAAGGACAATTGTCGAATGAATTTTTGAAAGCTACGATGAATGTTGACTATTTTTCAAATATTAGTAATAACGATGGAGATCTTGATAACTGGGGCATGTTTGCAACTGAAGGTGGCAAGAGTACGAATCGTCAAAATATGCTTGAAATAATAAGACAAATGGCTGAAGAGCTGAAACCTGAGTATTTTATCTCAGATAAAGCGGTCTATTCAAAATTTACTGAACAATATGAACGGGTAAGTGCAATGCGTCAAAAAATGCAGAATTTATTTGATGCATGTAAGAAAAAAGAAAAATTACGTTTGAAATTAGAGGTAAAGCAACAGGAATATCGTCAAGAGTTATCGGAAAAAGAAGCTACCTATGAACAACTTAGCTGCAATATCGAAGAACTAGAGAACTTGGTTGATATCCAAGCTAGAAAGGTGAGTGTGGCTAAGGAACAAGTAGTAAATAAAGACTACAGAATAGAGTTGATAGATTCAAAAATTGATGAGACTAAGCGACACAAGCCAGCAATGTTTACGCTTAAAAAATTTATTTGCCCAAGATCTGTAGAGACTTATGTTAACGAGATCAACGAATTAAAAAGTTCGAAAACAGCTTTGTTACAAGAAAGAATAGAGCTCCAAGCTAGATCTGAGAGCGTTCAAAGACAACTAATAGAGTCACAAGAAAAACTGCAAAAAAGTACTACTTATAGAGAAAGATTTCAGGCTGAAATTATCTCCTGGAAACAAGAAAGTGAAATAAAGTTATCTAGGATAGAAAAGAAAATATCTTCCTTAGAATTAAAACTAAAAGATCCAAACTATATGCCACTAGACCTATCCTTAGCATATGCTGATTTACAGCAAACAGCTCCATGGTCTACCAAGGAGTATCGAACCGAACAATCAAAATTATTTATCTATGCTTTAGCAGTTCGAAAACAATTTCTACATGAAAATAGTAAGAGTTTGAAGGGAAGCTGGAATATTTGGAATCGGATCGCAGACTATTCAGTTCCACATAAAAAACATCTGATCGCATATGCTTGGGACTGGATAAATTTTGCTATCCCTGTTATAAGTACAACCTTTGCAAGTTTTCACGGTATGTTCAGGAATATGGGCGCAGGTTCGATTGCTAATTTATTCATTGATGAAGCAGGACAAGCAACTCCACAATCAGCAGTCGGAGCGATTTTGAGAAGTAAGAAGGTCATGGCTGTTGGTGATCCAGCACAGATCCCATCAGTAATTCCTCTAAGCAATGGGCTTATTAGTCTAATAGCAAATAAAAATAATGCCTCGGAACAGATCGTTAATGGAGATGAATCTGTACAGACTTTAGTTGATAGTGCAAGTCGCTTTGGATACCAAAAAACAGAAGATGAGTGGATAGGCATGCCACTATGGGTACATCGTCGTTGCCTTGATCCAATGTTTAGTATTTCAAATCAAATTTCATATGCTGGTCAAATGGTTTTGGCCGATTCA
This sequence comes from Ligilactobacillus murinus, assembly GCF_003288115.1. NCBI lineage: Bacteria > Bacillati > Bacillota > Bacilli > Lactobacillales > Lactobacillaceae > Ligilactobacillus > Ligilactobacillus murinus. Next base: position 535,115 of record NZ_CP023565.1, read on the forward strand.
ATGTCCAAAGCAGGTAAAGGAGCTTGGGTCGATATCAGCGGAAGATCAGATGATAAATTCGTTCAAGAACAAGCCAATTGGTTGAAAAACGAGATCTTAAGGCGGGCAAGTGATGGAGAAGTAGATACGAACAACATTTACGTTATTTCTCCGTTTAAAAATGTTGTGACGCAGTTGAAGCAATATTTGCAAACTATTGGTTTTCCCCAAAAGAATATCGGTACAGTGCATACATTCCAAGGAAAAGAAGCTGCAATTGTTTATCTTGTGCTTGGTGCAAGTTTTGAAGAATCTGGAGCTGCTAGCTGGGCTGTCTCTACGCCAAATTTAATGAATGTTGCTGCAACGCGTGCTAAGAAAGAATTTTACATTGTTGGTGATAAAAAGTTGTATAAATCACTAAATTCAGAAGTTGTGATTAAAACGTTATCGGTTCTTGAGAATACAGATATATAATTATTTTGGCTTGTTTAGCTACTTAATTATTAAAAACAGAATATTTCTATCAAGAAAGAAGTGTGAGACTGTAACAAAAGCTCACACTTCTTTTTTAGATAGATGCTATCTAAGCATAAAGATGTTTTTATTACTTAAATTAAAAAATATTGAAAACGATTAGAAAGAATGCTAGTATTCATCTTGTAGTTTAGCTATTTAAATTTTTATTTATGTAAGGGTTTTATAGGAGAAAAATCATGCAGAAGAAAAGAATAGTTCTAGTACTCATCGCGATCTTTTTAGTACTAGCTGGAATAGGAGGGACAAAGAAAGTGATCGAAATAAGACAAGAAGCGCAAAAAGAGCGTCAGGTAGCTTTTTTGAAGGCGCATGAAAAAGAGATGACGGAATATATTAAAAAAGAAGCTAAAGATGTGAGAAAAGTAACTTACAATTGGAATAGTATAAATGTAGGAGTGGTTGGAAATGGAACTCCCTGGGGTGGAGGAAAGAAAATTCAAATTTTCGGATATGCAAATGCAGAAAGAGATTTTGAGTTTCGGTTGGACATGGAACTTGATGAAAAAATTTTTCCAAAATTGTCGACTATGGAATTAGGACAGAAAGTATATATTGATGAGGGAAGATATGAGTGATTTAGAAAATAGAAATAATATCTATGCAGATTTAGTAAGAAATTCATATACACATAGGAAAGAAAATTTTCCATTTGAAGAATTAACTCCTAGTCAAGTGAATAATCTTAGAAATGGTAATTCAATTCCGTTTACTTTTCCCCATGCTAAGGACGCTTATGGCAAAGATGCAAGTAAGGTCTATCTTCAACCCGACAAACTTGAGACAATAAAAGAAAAAAGTTTGTTTGGTGAAGAAAAAACGTATCAAAAAGGTCTGCTGACCGATGAAAAGGCTGGATATAACTCCTACTACGTGACGGACACCCCAAAGTTAAATAGTGCAACTAAGCATACATATTTTGCGACTCGGGGCAGTGATGGAATGAGTCTGAATACCTTGAATGATTGGGTCAGCAACAACGGTTCATTCACGCTATTCAATGCCTATATCCCTCAGGCAAAGCTTGCTAATAAAGCGATGCAGGCCAAGATAAGTGAATTGCGCAAGAAAGCTCCTAACGCTACAATGGCGGTCGCCGGTCACTCTTTAGGAACGATGGTCTCGATCCAAGCCGTGGCTAACTTACCTAAAGAAGATATCGCTAAATTGGATAAGATCGTATTATTTCAAGGGCCCGATGCTCGGGAAAGCATCAATAAAATGTCTAAACAAGCACAAGCCAACATTCAAACCTTAGAAGAGCAGGGCAAGATCGAATATTACGTTAATGCTTTTGATATCGTTTCGATGTTGAATCGGAACAAAAAAGATGTCGATGAGATCGGTAAAGTTCACTATCTATTGCCAAAATCATTTACGACAACGTTTGATTTTGATGCTAAATACGGTTCAAGTCATGACTTTGGGCAGTATCAGATCAATGCTGATGGCACGCTAAAAGAAGCTAATTTAAATGAGCATGGCTATATTTTTGCAGCTGGGATCAAAATTTCACACTTGATCGATAAATATTTAGACCTGATCCTCAAAAATACGGGGGCTAATATTTCTTCGGGAAAACTATTGTCACTTTTGTTAGGTGATGGAGCTTTGTATGCTAAGTTTAAACAGGAATATCAAGCGATCGTAAATGAAGCTAAACTTGCTAGTCAATGGCAAGGCAAAGTAACTAGTTTACACCAACGACTAACGACTGCCAGTGGGAGCCAAAAGATCGCGTTACAAGAAGAATTAGCACAGGCAGTAGCGATTAAAGCGCGCGATATCGGTGAAGAATATGCGACTATTTTTAAGAATACCCAACAAGAGCTTGAAGATGAGATCACAAGTATCGCCCAAGAGATCGCACAAGGTGCTTATGCGCTCAAAAAGCATTTATCAGATGCCGAGATCGAAGAAATGATCGCACCATATACTAAAGAACGGCTCTGGAACAGCGAACAAGCTACCCAAAATCTCAAGCAGATCCAGCAATATCAGACTAAGACAGCAGATTTTAGTAAGAATTTATTGAAAGTAGCTAAAAATATCCAAGAAGATGACACTAAAGCAAGTAAAGAGCTATTTAAACATGACTGATCAATGTGTACCGAGCAATAAAGTAATGTTATATTTTTGTAGTATTTCTATTGACGGCAACTTTATAATTTGATATTATATTAGCGTTGTATTTGTGCATGCCACAACTGCAACCGCACGTTTTAAGTTCAAGTGCTCTTTGAGCCACTACATTACGGCGAGTCTAAGTAAAATACAAGGAGGTGCACATTAATGTACGCAATTATTGAAACAGGTGGTAAGCAACTTAAAGTAGAAGCTGGTCAAGCTATCTACGTTGAAAAGTTGGCTGCTGAAGCTGGTGAAAAAGTAACTTTTGATAAAGTTGTTTTAGTAGGCGGCGAAAACACAAAGATCGGTACACCTTTTGTTGAAGGTGCTACTGTTGAAGGTACTGTTGAAAAGCAAGGCCGTGCTAAGAAAGTTGTTACTTTCAAGTACAAGCCTAAGAAGCATCAACATACAAAGCAAGGTCATCGTCAACCATACACAAAGGTTGTTATCGACGCGATCAACGCATAATTTTTGCGAGGTGGACGTTAGATGATCCATGCAAATATTATTAAAAATGGTAAAGTGATCGAAGGTTTCGACATTACTGGTCATGCAGGTTTTGCAAAAGCTGGTGAGGATATTGTTTGTGCAGCTGTTTCGGTGTTAGCGATCAATACGATCAATACGTTGGAAAAGTTGCTGAAACAAAAATTTGAACTAGTTGAAGATCAGAAAAATGGTGGGCTTTTGCAAGTGGCTTTATCAGATGAGGGACGAAATGATCCCGCAGTTCAATTGATCTTATCGAGCCTTGAATTAGGTTTGAGAGATGTTGAACAGAGTTATCCAAAATATATAAAAACGAATATAAATTAAGCAATAAGGAGGTGCACGAACTATGTTAATGAACTTACAATACTTCGCTCATAAAAAGGGTGGTGGTTCCACTTCTAACGGTCGTGACTCACGTTCTAAGCGTTTAGGTGCTAAGAGTGCTGACGGTCAAACAGTTAACGGTGGTGCTATCTTATACCGTCAACGTGGTACACGTATTTACCCAGGTGTTAACGTTGGTATGGGTGGCGACAACACATTGTTTGCTAAGGTTGCTGGTGTCGTTAAATTTGAACGTAAAGGCCGCGATAAAAAGCAAGTTAGTGTTTACCCAGTTGCTGAATAATCAGTGATTTATAAGACGTCCTAATTCTCATATACGAGGGTTGGGACGTTTTTATTTTGCAAAAAAGATGATAGATCAAATAAATAGGTCTTCTAGAAAAAGATAGCCAAATGCTATCTTTTTAGAAGACCTAACTTTATTTATTTGTATCTTTTTGTGCTGCGAAATATTTTTCTAATCCTTGATAAACGTCATTTACAACGGTCGCACGGTAAAACTTAGAGCTTATCTGATCAAAGTCACGATCGGAATTGATGTATCCCATTTCTAATAGGATCGCTGGTTCTTTGATATCACGAATGACCAAAAAGTCACCGACTTCGACCCCGCGATTTTCTAAGCCGATCGCCCCGAACTCCTTATTTACTATCTGGGCTAATTTAAGTGAATTTTTATGGTAATAATAGGTCGTAAAACCAGAAGCCGTATTTTTGACTGGCGACGAGTCAAAGTGGAAACTGATAAAAGCATCCGCATGGACTTGATCTGCTAGTGCAGGGCGCTTGCTTAGGCTGACAAAAGTATCATCGCTACGTGTAAGATAGACTTTTGTGTTTTGTTTACGTAATTTTTTTGCCAATAGTTTGGCATAAGCTAAAGTGTATTGTTTTTCTTCTTTTTTCTCAGTGTTTGAAGTCGCCCCAGAATCATAACCACCGTGACCAGGATCGATCACGATCGTCGCATTTGAGAGATCAGTAACTGGTAATTTGTAGCTACTGTTGATCATCCAATCAGCGACCCAGCCTTTTTTTTCATCGTCAGTTTCAACATACATCCAATGATATTTACTTTTTAAGACAGTTACACGTTGATTTTGCTTGAGTTGACTGATTTGATCATATTCAACACCAGGGCCTTTTTTGAGGACAGCATAGTTAGTTTGGATCTCTAGTTGTCCGAAATATTTATAAGTGCGATAACCTAAAATGCCAACTAGTATGAAAATGATCGCAAATAGGACCCGAATACGTTTGGGGAGGCCAGATCCATGAGAAGTTCTAGGCTTTTCCATGTGCATCACTCCAAATTTAACAACTATTCACATTATAGCAAAAATGCTTTGTGTCCAACAAGTAAATGCTAACGGTTTCCTAACAAAGCCTGTTGAAATGTAAAAACAAATTAATAGTTGGCAAAACCCCCGATAGAATGATAAAATTTATTCAAACGGCTTTCGTTAAATCGTGAACGAATTTCAGCAAAATTGTTTTAGGAGGATCAACTAATGTCTGACATTAAATACAAACGAGTTGTGATGAAACTGAGCGGGGAAGCATTGGCCGGTGATGCTGGTCAAGGTATCAATCCGCCAGAGATCCGTAAAGTTGCCGAAGAGATCAAAGAAGTGCATGACTTGGGTGTTCAAATCGCGATCGTTGTCGGTGGTGGCAATATGTGGCGTGGCGAATCAGGTGCACAAATGGGAATGGAGCGCGCTCAAGCCGATTATATCGGAATGCTTGGGACAGTGATGAATGCTTTGGCACTACAAGACAATTTAGAATCGATCGGAGTACCAACTAGAGTTCAAACTGCAATTGAAATGCGCCAAGTAGCTGAACCATATATTCGACGTAAGGCTATGCGGCATTTGGAAAAGGGACGTATCGTGATCTTTGCAGCCGGTACCGGCTCACCATATTTCTCCACGGATACGACATCAGCTTTACGGGCGTCAGAGATCAATGCTGATGTGATCTTGATGGCTAAAAATGGTGTTGACGGCATTTATTCAGCCGATCCACGTAAAGATGCAAATGCAGTCAAATACGATAAGCTGACCCATATGGAGATCATCAATAAGGGATTACAAGTCATGGATACAACAGCTTCATCACTATCCATGGATAACAATATCCCACTTGTGGTCTTCAACATGAATGAGCGTGGAAATATCAAGAAAGTTGTTCAAGGTGAAACGATCGGAACAACAGTTGAAGGGAAGTAAATAAATTTATGAAAATCACAGATCCAACTATTTTACAATATCAAGAAAAAATGACCAAAGCAGAAGAAGCTTTACAACGTGAATTGGGTACGATCAGAGCAGGGGTAGCCAATGCTAGTTTGTTAAACCGAGTAAACGTTGAATATTATGGGGTGCCAACACCACTTAATCAAATGGCTCAGATCAGCGTTCCAGAAGCACGTGTGCTTCTCATCACACCATACGATAAGTCTTCTTTAAAAGACATCGAACATGCGCTCTTAGCATCTGATCTAGGTATCGCACCTATGAATGACGGGTCAGCTATTCGTTTAGTGATCCCACAATTGACTGAAGAACGGCGTAAGGAATTAGCTAAACAAGTTAAAGCAACTTCTGAAAAGGGCAAAGTTGCTGTTAGAAACGTTCGCCGTGAAATGATGGATGCTTTGAAGAAAGCTCAAAAGAATGGTGATTTGACTGAAGATCAATTACGTGACTTGGAAGATGTTGCCCAAAAAGTAACGGATAATTCGATCAAAAATATTGAAAATATTACAGCAGAAAAAGAAAAAGAAGTGCTTGCCGGCTAGGTGAAAGCTTTATTTTGCTGATAATAACGGGGCAAGGGCTCGTCGAAACAGGCGCTTACTGGATCGACGAATTTGTCCCGTTATTCTTTTAACAGAGGTGAAGATATGTTTTCTAACTTATTTAAAAATAAGCAGGCAGCACAAAACAAGCTAGATCAAAAACGGATACCGGCTCATGTTGCGATCATCATGGATGGTAATGGTAGATGGGCAAAAAAGCGTGGCTTGCCCCGAGTTGCCGGACACAAGCAGGGAATGGAGACGGTCAAAACGATCACTAAAGCAGCTAGTGATCTGGGGGTCAAGGTGTTGACATTATATGCTTTTTCAACGGAAAATTGGAAAAGGCCCCAAGCTGAAGTCGGTTTTTTAATGGATCTTCCAGTAAAATTTTTTAATACATTTGTCCCGGATCTGATCGCAAACAATGTCCGTGTCAATGTGATGGGGTATACAGATAAATTACCTGATTCGACAAAAAAAGCAGTTTTTGATGCAATCGAGCAGACTAAAGATAATACCGGCATGGTCTTGAATTTTGCTTTGAATTACGGGGGGCGTGCCGAGATCACGACTGCAGTCCAAGCCGTAGCAACTCAAGTTAAACAAGGAAAATTAGAGCCATCACAGATCGATGAAAATGTTTTTTCAGAGGCTTTGATGACGGCTACCCTCCCTTATGCTGATCCGGAATTACTGATCCGCACGAGTGGGGAAGAACGGATCTCTAACTTTTTATTGTGGCAGATCGCTTACAGTGAGTTAGTATTTACAGATGTTTTATGGCCGGATTTTTCGGCTGAAGATCTAGAATTATCGATTTATAAGTTTCAGCAACGCGATCGACGCTTTGGTGGGCTGAATAAGAAGGAGGACAATTGATGAAACAGCGTGTTATAACAGCGGTGATCGCTTTGATCATTTTCTTACCATTGCTTTATCTAGGGGGACTTTCCTTTGATATCTTGGTAACATTGATGGGGATCGTCGCCATGTCAGAATTTTTGATCATGAAAAAGAAATTACTCGTGTCATTTGAGGCGATCGTTTCTTTTCTTTTGATGCTATCGATTTTATTGCCGGTCTTTTGGGCTGGTTTTTGGACACAGGATACTTTAGGGGGCAGCTTTTATTTGCTAGCCCTAGTCATGCTAGTCTACACTGTGATCTCTAAAAATCGTTTTTCATTTGATGATGCAGGGGTCTTATTATTAGGTGGACTATATGCGGGGCTTGGTTTTAGATTTATGATGCTAGCTCGAGCAGAGAGCTTATGGATGATGCTTTACGCCTTATTGATCGTTTGGATCACAGACAGTGGTGCTTATCTGATCGGACGTAAGATCGGTAAGAATAAATTAGCACCACATATCAGTCCCAATAAAACTTGGGAAGGTTCGATCGGTGGTTCGCTCAGTGCGGTAGTTATTGTAGGCGCATATCTATATTTTGTACAAGCTGCGTTTCCATATAGTTTCTCAACTATGCTTTTGTGGACTTTAGTCTTCTCAGTTGGAGGCCAACTTGGTGATCTGATCGAGTCAGCCTTCAAGCGTCATTATGGGGTCAAGGATTCCGGTAAGATCTTACCGGGTCACGGTGGGATCTTAGACCGCTTTGATTCATTACTATTTGTTTTACCATTGATGCATTTTGCTGGCTTGATCTAAATAAAACGATTAGGATAAGGACGGTAGAGCAATATGATAACAACTATAATTACATTTATCATCGTCTTTGGGATCTTAGTATTTGTCCATGAATTTGGACACTATTATTTTGCCAAACGTGCTGGGATCTTGGTCCGTGAGTTTGCGATCGGGATGGGACCTAAACTGTTTGCATATCGCAAGAATGGCACGACCTATACTTGGCGGATCTTACCACTGGGTGGTTATGTCAGCATGGCAGGTTTGGAAGATGATACCGAAGAGCTAAAAAAAGGGATGCCAGTCAGTTTGATCACTGACGAAAATGGTGTCGTTCAAAAGATAAATACTAGTAAAGAACTCACTTTAGTCGAAGGGATCCCGCTCGAATTGACTGACTGGGATCTAACGGATGGACTTTGGGTCGAAGGGTATGAAAACGGCACTGAAGATGAGATCAAACGCTTCAAAGTTGATCATGATGCCTTGATCATCGGTAAAGATGGGATCGAACTGCAGATCGCACCACGTGATGTGCGTTTTCAGTCGGCTTCGTTAGTTGATCGGATGTTGACCAATTTTGCAGGGCCATTGAATAATTTCTTGTTAGCGATCGTAGCGTTTGGCTTAGTAGCCTTTTTACAAGGAGGGGTCCCTGTAACGACTAATACGATAGCTCAAGTTCAAACTGATTCAGTTGCTCAAAAAGCAGGTCTAAAAGCAAATGATACGATCATTGCGATCGATGGTGCTAAAACACCGACTTGGGACGATGTGGCCCAACATATCAGATCAGCTGATGGCAAAGAACTTGTTTTAACAGTCAAACGAGCTGATAAAAAGCAAAATATCAAAGTCACACCAGTCCAAAAAAACGTAAATGGACAAAAGGTCGCCCAGATTGGTATAATTGCTAAAGGAAAAATGGATCGTTCTATCAAAGCCAAGCTGACTTATGGTTTTACCCAAACTTGGTATGTGATAAAACAGCTAGGAAATGCCTTAGCATCAATGTTACACGGCTTTAGTCTAAATGATCTAGGTGGTCCAGTAGCAATGTTTTCACTCACATCACAGGCTAAAGAAAATGGCCTGATCAGTGTTGTGACACTAACAGCACTGTTGTCAGTTAACTTAGGGATCATCAACTTGTTACCGATTCCTGCTTTGGATGGGGGCAAGTTGCTATTAAATATTATCGAAGCGATCAGAAGAAAACCACTTGATCCAGAAAAGGAGATCATTATCACAATGATCGGTTTTGGATTTTTGATGATCTTGATGCTTCTAGTTACGTGGAATGATATTCAACGCTATTTCTTCCGCTAATTAAATATAAAAGGGGTCTAAGTAAGAATGAAACAATCAAAAATGTTGATTCCAACATTAAAAGAAGTGCCAAGCGATGCTGAAGCACTCAGTCACCAGTTGATGTTACGAGCTGGTTATATCAAACAAGTAACAGCCGGAGTCTATGCCTACTTACCATTGGCTTATCGGGTCTTAAATAATATCGAAACGATCATCCGGGATGAAATGGACAAGATCGATGCCGTTGAAATGCTTGTACCAGGAGTTTTGCCAGCTGAGCTTTGGGAAGAGTCTGGTCGTTATAAGACATACGGAGCTAACTTATTTAAATTAAAGGATCGTCATGAACGTGACTTTATCTTAGGACCAACACATGAAGAGACATTTACTAAGATCATCAAAGACGCGATCAAGACATACAAAAAATTACCTTTGACGTTGTATCAGATCCAAATGAAGTATCGAGATGAAAGTCGTCCACGTTTTGGACTATTACGGGGGCGTGAATTCTTGATGTTAGACGATTATTCATTCCACACAGATATGGAAAGTTTAGATCAAACCTATCGTGACATGGATAAAGCCTACCAACATATCTTTGAACGTGTCGGTCTTGATTTTAGAGGGATCATTGCTGATGCTGGTGCAATGGGTGGTAAGGATTCTAAAGAATTTATGGCGATCGCACCGATCGGGGAAGATACGGTCGTTTATTCCGATTCAAGTGATTACGCTGCTAACCTTGAAATGGCAAAAAACTTGCGGATCAATAAGAAATCTCATGAAACGCCAAAGGAATTGACAAAAGTAGCCACACCAGATGCAAAGACGATCGATGAAGTTTCAGCTTTCTTAGAAGTTGAGCCTGAAAATATGATCAAAACCTTGGTCTTTATGGCTGATGAAAAACCAGTTATCGTTTTGATGCGTGGTAATGACGAACTCAATGAAGTTAAATTGAAAAACTACTTAGATTGTGATTTCCTAGATCCAGCTGAAGATAACAAAGCGCGTGAACTTTTAGGTGCAGATTTCGGCTCTTTAGGACCAGTTGGTGTAGCAAAAGACATTAAGATCGTAGCTGATCTGGATGTTGATGGGATGGTCAATGCTAATGTAGGGGCTAACGAAAATGGTTACCACTACATGAACGCTAATATCGAACGCGATTATCGGGTAGACGATTTTGTTGATCTTCGGACCGTCAAAGAAGGGGATCTTTCGCCAGATGGTGAGGGTGTCCTTAAGTTTACTCGTGGGATCGAGATCGGTCATATTTTCAAATTAGGGACACGTTATTCTGAAAGTTTAGGTGCGACAGTTTTAGATGAAAATGGGCGTGAAGTACCGATCATCATGGGTAGCTATGGTATCGGGGTATCTCGTCTGCTATCTGCGATCGTAGAACAAAATAGCGATGAAAATGGGATCATTTGGCCACGTTCGATCGCACCGTTTGATATTCACGTGGTACCGGTCAATGTTAAAAAAGAAGAACAAGTTAAACTAGCAACTGAGATCACAGCAATGTTAGAAGATGCTGGCTACAAAGTTTTAGTTGATGATCGTAAAGAACGTCCAGGGGTAAAATTTGCCGATGCTGATCTTATCGGTCTACCTGCTCGGATCACAGTTGGTAAAAAAGCCGATGAAGGAATCGTTGAGATCAAATTACGTCGTACAGGCGAAACACTTGAAGTTAAGACAGATGAATTATTAAATTCGATCAAGATCTTACTCAAAGAAGATCAAGGCATTTTTGGCTAGATATAGATAATTGGACTGGCGAAAGTGACTTCACCAGTCCTTTTATTTCTGATAGAGAGGGGTCAGAATTTGGAACCAAATAAACAGGAATTGTTTTTGCGCTTACTTGAACAGATCAAGTGGCAACATTTACCAGAAGAACAAGAGCTCTTTATTGGAGCTACGATCGATAAAGTCGAAGTTCATACAGCTTCAAAACGCTGGGAATTTGTGATCAGTCTAAAGCAAGTGTTGCCCTTTACAACATTTTTGCGCTTTAACCACGCCCTTGCCAACGCTTTTGAACCGATCGCTCAAACGACTTTGAACTTGAAAGTCCAAGAGAAAACGTTAAATGCTCGTGATCTGGGTGATTATTGGGCCTATGTGGTTTCAACGTGCGGGGTCAATTCGCCTTTGATCCAAGAATTGTGTCAAGGTAAGGTACCGTATTTAGATGATAACCGTGTCATGTTGTTAGCTGAAAATGAGATCATCAAAAACTTTTTGACGACCCAAGCTTTAGGACCGATCGAACGGACATATCACCAGTATGGCTTTCCTAAATTTACGATCAATACGCTGATCGATGAATCAAAGTCTCAGGCTAAGATCGATGAATACAAAGAACAAAAAGCTAGATCTGATGCACAATTGGCCCAACAAGCTGTTGAGGCGATCCAAAAACAAAATGAAAAACGACAACAAAAAGCCAAAGAAACAGTCACTGTTGACGGACCAGTTCAACTTGGCAAGAAGATCGCTGATGATGCTGAGATCAGACAGATGGCAACGATCACGGAAGAAGAGCGTTCAGTGGTCGTTCAAGGTTATATTTTCGATAAGGAAGTTAGGACTCTACGCTCTGAGCGCAAATTGCTCATCATCAAGGTCACGGATTATTCTTCATCAATGGTGATCAAGAAGTTTTCGCGCAATGAAGAAGATGAAGCGATGTTTGATGCTTTAGCTGTAGGTAAGTGGGTCAAAATTCGTGGGAGCGTTCAAGAAGATACCTATATGCGCGATCTAGCGATGAATGCTTATGATATCGTTGAAGTAGCGCATGAAGGACGCAAAGATACCGCACCAAAAGACCATAAGCGGGCTGAATTGCATGTGCATTCCAATATGAGTATGATGGATGCGACAAACAGCATCAGCGACTATGTCAAGCAAGCAGCAACTTGGGGCCAAAAAGCGATCGCGATCACTGATCATAGTACGCTACAAGCTTTCCCAGAAGCGCATAGTGCAGGGTTGAAGAATAATGTCAAGATCTTATATGGGGTCGAAGCTAATGTTGTTGATGACGGGCAACCGATCGCCTATAATGAACAACACGTGAAATTAAAAGATGCGACTTATGTAATTTTTGATACGGAAACGACAGGGTTATCGGCTCGTTATGATAAGGTCATCGAATTAGCGGCAGTCAAGATGAAAGATGGCGAAGTGATCGAGCGCTTTGAACAATTTATCGATCCCGGACATCCTCTTTCACAAACGACGATCAAATTGACGTCGATCACTGATGATATGGTCCGAGGCTCAAAGTCCGAAAAAGAAGTCTTTGAGATGTTCCAAGAATTCTGTAAGGGTAGTATCATTGTTGGGCATAACGCGACCTTTGACGTGGACTTTATGAATACTGGTTATGCTCGGCATGGACTGCCCTTGATCGGTGAACCTTGGTTGGATACATTGCCGATGGCACGCTTATTGTATCCAGAGATGAAAGGTTTTCGTTTGAATACCTTAGCTAAGAAATTAAATGTTAACTTGGAACACCATCACCGGGCGATCTATGATGCGGAAGCAACGGGCTACATCTATTATGCAATGCTAAAAGATGCTGAAGAGAAGTTAAATATCGAATATCATGATCAATTTAATACGCAAAATGATGATGATACTTATAAACATCAGCATCCGTTTCATGCAGTGATCTTGGCTAAAACACAAGAAGGGCTCAAAAATCTCTTTAAAGTTGCTTCAGAGTCAATGGTCAAGTATTTTTACCGCATTCCACGGGTACCACGCTCGGTCCTAGATAAATATCGTGAAGGCTTGATCGTTGGTTCAGCGTGTGCTGATGGGGAAGTTTTTACTGCGATGATGCAAAAAGGTTATGAACAAGCTAAAGAAAAGGCAAAATATTATGATTATTTAGAAGTTCAGCCTAAAGCACTATATGCACCTTTGATCGAACAAGAGTTAGTCAAAAATAATAAAAATTTAGAAGAGATCATTGCTAATATGGTGCAATTAGCTGAAGAGCTCAAGATCCCGATCGCGGCTACGGGGGATGTGCACTTTATGAATAAAGAAGATGCGATCTACCGTAAGATCTTGATCCATTCACAAGGCGGGGCTAACCCGCTTAATAAGCTACGTGATCTACCAGATGCACATTTTCGAACAACTGACGAAATGTTGGAAGATTTTGCCTTTTTAGGTGAAGAAAAGGCACAAAAAGTCGTAGTGACTGATCCAAATAAGATCGTCGACATGTGTGATGAGATCACGCCGGTCAAGGATAAATTATATACTCCTAAAATGCCCGGGGCTGAAGATGATATCAAGAATTTGACATTGAACAAAGCTCATGAATGGTATGGCGATCCGTTACCAGATATCGTACAAAAACGCGTTGATAAAGAATTGAAATCTGTTATTGGAAATGGATTTTCGGTAATTTATTTGATCTCACAAAAGCTGGTGGCTAAATCCAATAAAGATGGTTATTTAGTAGGTTCTCGGGGGTCGGTGGGCTCAAGTTTGGTCGCAACGCTGACCGGTATCACCGAGGTCAACCCATTGCCACCACATTACCGCTGTCCAAAGTGTAAGTGGTCGCATTTTTATGAAAAAGGTGAGTATGGTTCTGGCTATGATTTACCTGATAAAGAATGTCCAGAATGTGGAACAGAATTGGTCAAAGATGGCCAAGAGATCCCGTTTGAAACGTTCCTTGGTTTCAAGGGGAATAAAGTTCCCGATATCGATCTGAACTTCTCAGGTGACTATCAACCGGTAGCTCATAACTATACGAAGGTCTTGTTTGGCGAGAACAATGTTTTTCGGGCTGGCACGATCGGTACCGTGGCTGATAAAACAGCATATGGTTATGTCAAGGCTTACGAACGTGATACTGAGCAGAATTTACGGGGCGCGGAAGTCGATCGACTGGCTAAGGGGGCTACAGGCGTCAAGCGAACGACCGGACAACACCCAGCTGGGATCTTGGTCGTACCTGATTATCTTGATATCTATGACTTTACTCCGATCCAGTACCCAGCTGACGATCTGACGGCAGCTTGGAAAACGACGCACTTTGATTTCCACTCGATCCATGATAATATCTTGAAACTCGACTGTTTAGGGCATGATGATCCGACGATGATCAGAATGTTGCAAGATCTCTCAGGGATCGAACCAAAAACGATCCCGACCGATGATCCTGGTGTGATGAAGCTGTTTTCAGGAACTGATATTTTGGGTGTCACTCCAGAGCAGATCCAGTCTAAGACGGGGACTTTGGGGATCCCAGAATTTGGGACACGCTTTGTTCGTGGTATGTTAGAAGAAACGCATCCCAAAACGTTTGCCGAATTAGTCAAGATCTCTGGGCTTTCTCACGGGACTGATGTGTGGTTAGGTAACGCAGAAGAACTGATCCAAAATGGGACCGTTACGATGCCAGAAGTTATTGGATGTCGTGACGATATCATGATGGACTTGATCCATATGGGAGTTGAGTCTGACTTAGCCTTTAAGATCATGGAATATGTGCGTAAGGGACGTGGTATCCCAGATGAGTGGCAAGCAGCGATGCGTGAATCTGAAGTACCAGAATGGTATATCGGGGCTTGCTTGAAAATCAAATACATGTTCCCGAAAGCTCACGCAGCGGCCTACGTGTTGATGGCTTTACGGATCGCCTATTTCAAGGTGTACTATCCATTAGTATACTATGCTGCTTATTTCTCAGTCAGAGCTGATGATTTTGATCTAGTTTCGATGGCTCATGGTAAAGAGTCAGTCAAAGCTGCGATGAAAGAGATCAATGACAAGGGTAATGAGGCTACGGCAAAGGAAAAAAATCTATTGACCGTACTTGAATTAGCCAACGAAATGTTGGAACGTGGCTTTGAATTCAAAATGGTCGATCTCAATAAATCAGATGCCAGTGATTGGTTGATCGAAGATAATACTTTGATCGCGCCATTTACGGCAGTGCCAGGTTTGGGCTTGAACGTTGCTAAACAGATCGTGGCGGCACGTGAGGAACAAGATTTCTTATCTAAAGAAGATCTCGCTAAACGTGGTAAAGTTTCTGCGACGATCATCGATTTTATGACCGAAAACCATGTTTTAGATGATCTACCAGATGAAAATCAATTGAGTTTATTTGAAAATTTATTCTAAATAAGCTTCGTTTTTGAAGATTAGAACAATTTAATAAAAGAGATGCCTGATTTTCAAATGGGCAACAAATGGGCAAAAATGATTCAAGAGGCTGTGACATAAGTCTCCAAAAAACGGTCGTAAATGGACTTTAAAAATTGTTCATTTACGACCGTTTTTGTATACTATAAATAAAAAAGGACATCAGAACCCCCTGATGCCCTATAGTCTACCCCCTTCAAAAAAGAAAGGAGATAAACCCATGCACAGTAATTATAACATAAATCAACTCAGTTTGAACATGGCGACCTTCTATGAACCTGAAAAAAATCATCAAGCACACTACATACACCATTTAGTCGAATCTATTGATTTTGATGACTCTTATACCTTTGGGCGTCCTTTCGAATATGAACCTCGGGTCTTACTCAAGTTAGTTCTTTTGGCATATAGTTATGGTATTTTTTCTTGTCGAAAGATCGAACGTTTTGCTCGGGAAAACGTTGTTGCCATGTGGTTGACTCAGGAAGCCCAACCTACTTATCGTACTATTGCTCGCTTTGTTGTCTCTGATACTATTGAGATGATGCTAAAAAGTTCGTTTTCTGAATTTAGAGAATATTTGCGAAAAAATGGGCTCATTGATGAGGCTGTGTTTATTGATGGTACTAAGATTCTTGCTAACGCAAATAAATACTCGTTTGTTTGGAAGAAAAATACTATTCGCTATGATGATTTAAATCGACAAAAAGCTAAAAAGTTATTGAAAGAGATCAAAGAATCGATCGTCAATATTGATTTTGCTGATGATCTGACTGTTGATCAACTTGATGAGATATGTGCCCGATTGGAACAACGAATTGAATATTTGAATGAAAAAGTCGAAGAGACTAAGAAGATCTCCCCTAATCCTGCGAAGCAGGAACGACGGACGGCCAAGAAATACTTAAAACAAACACGCGAGCGCAAACAGAAAAACTCTAAATATGCTGAACAGTTTGCCATCGTTGGCGAGCGAAACAGCTATTCTAAAACTGATAATGACGCCACTTTTATGCGTATGAAAGAAGATCCAATGAAAAATGGTCAAACCAAACCTGGCTATAATCTCCAAGTCGCTGCTAATAATCAATTTGCTTTGGACTACACCCTCGCACCTAATCCAACTGATATGCGTACTTTGATCCCATTTTTAGAAAAGATGGATGCAGATGTTATTCAAGGTCCGATAGTTGCTGATGCTGGTTATGGATCTGAACCTAACTATGAATTTATCGAAGATAAATTCGGAGTGTTTGATTACCTTATTCCATATAATACGATGTTAAAGGAAGAAACCAAACGTTGGAGATCAGATGAGCGCAAAGTGATGAATTGGCATTATAACGCTGAAGATGATTACTATATAGATCCAAAGAATGTTCGTTTTAACTTTAAACGCTATGCATATCGCCATGATACATATGGTTATAAACGAAATTTTAAAGTATATGAAGCTGAAAAATTCGATGAAGATCGTAAAGAAGATCCAAATGCATTGACCAAAAAAGGAAACGTCAGAAAGATCTATATCAATCCACAATGGGAATATTTCAAGGGGAAAGTAAAAACAAACCTTTCAAATACTGAAAAAAATAAGATCTATCGTAGAAGAAAGTATGAGATCGAACCTATTTTCGGTAATTTGAAGGCTTATTTGGGTTTTACTCGATTTACCGTACGAAGTAAGAAAAAGGTAAATCGACAAATGGGGATAGCGTTAATGGCATTGAACATGTGGAAAATGTCCACTAGTAGTTCAAAAATATCACCAAATAATAAAAACAAAAAGAAGACCATCCGAATTTTTCAAAATTTTCAAAAAATTCGAATGGTCTTCTTTAAAGATAGAGACTTATGTCACAGCCTCTTTTTGTGTTATAAGGGTTTATCGATCTGTTCTTCGAAGTCTTGGCCTCTGGCTATACCCACTTGAGCATGGTATTTGAGTGGTTGATGTGGCCGTTACATAGGTGAAAAGACCTTTACAGAGATAAAAACGACCAAACAACGAATAGTAATTCTTTATTTGTGGGGATGCAATGAACGTTAAAATCCCTATTGTTTTTTGTTGATCAAAAAGTTAATTTAGTAAATTTTTGTTTTTAATTAATAATTAAATATCTATTATATAGCTTGATTTAGTGTTAAAATAAAATCAATCTACAATTACCCCTCTGTAGATAAAAATCAAAGGTCGTGATATATGAAATTTTATAAGAAGCTTGGTGTTTTAATTTTTTTAGAAAGGTATGGTAAGTAATGGTAGGGAAAAATAATTTAAAAGTTATTCAAGAAAAGCAAAGTGATCATTATCGGAAATGGTCTATAAAGCGTTTGAGTATTGGTGTGGTATCTGTAAGCGTTGCAGCTGGCTTTTTCATTTCAAGTAATTTTCTTTCAAAAGCAACAGTATTAGCTGATGAAAATGTACAAGTTGAAAATGTAGCTACAACAGATCAAGTGAATACGTTAGGTCCTGTGGCTGATAAAGAAACCAAAAATGTAGATGATATTTCAGAAAACGCATCAACTACTGAAAATAAAGTCACTAAAGAAGATACTTCAGTTACATCTGAGGCATCAGATAGTAAAGCTAGCACTGACCAAGTGACCAATAGTGCTGAAACAACAAATTCAGCAGAAAATACAGTAAACGATATTCAACCTAAAACAGCTGGATCTGTTGATAAAGTAGACGAAAATAACAATGATACAGCAGCTACTAGTGTGACAACAAGATCAGCTGATGCACCAAATATTGTTTTAGCAAGTGATACAACAAATACTACTCCAGCTGCTACCGCTCCAACTTCAACTTCAACTAATGTAGCTGATAATAAACCGATCGATATCGATGCGATCGAATCGGGAAAGGTAACAACTGGGGGGCAACTAACGAACGCAAGTCAAGTAGTTAGTGGTTGGGTCGAATTAGCTCCAACTTCAGCTGTAGGGTATACTCCAGGAACAGGTGGCGCAACCAAGCTCAATGATTATACCGTCTATTTACAATGGATCGATACTGATGGTGCGATAAGTCCAGTTTATTCTACCAAAACCCATAATTTAGCTGGTGCATCTTCAAATGGCGGGGGGGATGGAACTTATGCTTTTGATCTACCGACATTTACAGATGCCAACGGTGTTGAACATAAATTCACCTTTATTCCGACCTCAAGTCAACGACTAAAGATTTGGCTCGCTCCAGGGCAAGTATCTGCTGATGGAAATGAATTAGTAACATTCCGTCCAGTTGTTGGAAATACTCCAGGTTTTTCAACTCCAACAACAGCTGGTGCTTTTTATTTAGCAGGTGCTAATTTACAACGGGCGAGTATTTATGTTGCTGAATTACCAACTACTGATACGCTAAATAAATTAGTTGGTGATCCCAAAAATTGGCGCTATGACGATGCTGGTCCAGATAGTAATCCTGGGGTAGTTACTCAAGATACTAATCGGGTTTCTGGGTCTGTTTGGTGGGAAACTTCTAAAAACGGGACCACTTTCCCAACATCGACAGGGGAGAATTTTGTTGATCAAACAGCAGACGAAGCAAAAAACGGTTTTAGAGTGGTCACTGCTGCATTGACTGCTGAAGGGGTCGCTGCTCTTAAAAGTACGCAAGATGCAGATAATGCAAATGATAAAGTAAAGGAGCAGTTAGCGATCTTAGAAGCACATCCAGAGTATATTCAAGAAGTTGTTATTGCACCTGTGATCGATGGAAAGTATACAGCGCACTTTACCGATGATATAGACACAGATGGGTTATATCAATTTGTCCTTAATCCAAAAGGGGAAGTTCAAACTGCCTATAGTAATTATCCAGTGCCAGCATATGGTAATCCACGTGAGTATACGCATTCTAATCCATTTGTTGTTGGTCAGCAAGTTTACAATTCTCATTTTGCGTTAGTTCCTAATTTGGAAAATTATCAAATTGATATTACTAATTTTGATACGACCTCTAAAACAGCACTTCCAGGTGAAACTGCAGTAGCAGATGTTAATGCGGTCTTTAGTCTAGGTCAAGTAACTGAGATCGTTTGGCAAGCAGGTGGCAAGGAGATAAGCCGCACGGAAGTTGCCAGTTTAGCCGATGCTAAAAAAGCTGCAGAATTTACTGTACCAATGGATATGACTGCTGATACGATCTATGACGTCGAATTAGTGGTTAATGGAGTTACTGTTGATGCTGATAGTTTCTTAGCAAAAATGCCAACCGATGCAGACAAATATACGGCAACTGGCGGAACGTTAGAAAAAGGTTATGGCGAGGCAACAAAAGCAGATGAAGTCGTAGCAAAAGTAACGACAGATTATCCAGCTGGCAGTGCTGATCAACCGGTGGTCGAAGTAGCACCAAATTATGTATCAAAATTACCAGATGGAACTAAAGCTGGTGATTATCATATTCCAGTGATCGTAACTTATCCGGATGGGACAAAAGATACGACAACGGTAACCGTGACAGTATTAGACAAAGTGATCGACCAAACAAAAGACCCAAGTCAACCAACGCCCCAAGGCTATGTCAGAGTAGTATTTGAAGCAGGGACAAACGGAAGTTTTGCGGCAGGTAGTTCAACGGTCTTTGATGTAAAACAAGGAACAGCGTTGGGCGATCTGACGTTACCACAAGTAACGGCAAACAAAGGCTTTGAACAAAAGGCCGGTACAGATGCGTGGAGTCCAGCCTTACCAACGACTATCACAGCGGCAGGGACATATACAGCTCAGTATCAAGCAACACAAACCGATGCAGACAAATATACGGCAACTGGCGGAACGTTAGAAAAAGGTTATGGCGAGGCAACAAAAACAGATGAAGTCGTAGCAAAAGTAACGACAGATTATCCAGCTGGCAGTGCTGATCAACCGGTGGTCGAAGTAGCACCAAATTATGTATCAAAATTACCAGATGGAACTAAAGCTGGTGATTATCATATTCCAGTGATCGTAACTTATCCGGATGGGACAAAAGATACGACAACGGTAACCGTGACAGTATTAGACAAAGTGATCGACCAAACAAAAGACCCAAGTCAACCAACGCCCCAAGGCTATGTCAGAGTAGTATTTGAAGCAGGGACAAACGGAAGTTTTGCGGCAGGTAGTTCAACGGTCTTTGATGTAAAACAAGGAACAGCGTTGGGCGATCTGACGTTACCACAAGTAACGGCAAACAAAGGCTTTGAACAAAAGGCCGGTACAGATGCGTGGAGTCCAGCCTTACCAACGACTATCACAGCGGCAGGGACATATACAGCTCAGTATCAAGCAACACAAACCGATGCAGACAAATATACGGCAACTGGCGGAACGTTAGAAAAAGGTTATGGCGAGGCAACAAAAACAGATGAAGTCGTAGCAAAAGTAACGACAGATTATCCAGCTGGCAGTGCTGATCAACCGGTGGTCGAAGTAGCACCAAATTATGTATCAAAATTACCAGATGGAACTAAAGCTGGTGATTATCATATTCCAGTGATCGTAACTTATCCGGATGGGACAAAAGATACGACAACGGTAACCGTGACAGTGTTAGATAAAGTGATCGACCAAACAAAAGACCCAAGTCAACCAACGCCCCAAGGCTATGTCAGAGTAGTATTTGAAGCAGGGACAAACGGAAGTTTTGCGGCAGGTAGTTCAACAGTCTTTGATGTAAAACAAGGAACAGCGTTGGGCGATCTGACGTTACCACAAGTAACGGCAAACAAAGGCTTTGAACAAAAGTCTGGTGCAGATGCATGGAGTCCAGCCTTACCAACGACGATCACTGCAGCAGGGACATATACAGCTCAGTATCAAGCAACACAAACCGATGCAGACAAATATGCCCCGTTACCTAATGATATTGAAACGTCTAAGGGAAAATTGCCACCAGCAGCAGAGGGTATCAAAAACAAAGATGAACTTCCTAATGACACCGAATATTCATGGAAAATTGAGCCTGATACAACAACTCCAGGGGATAAAGTAGGAACGATCACTGTAACTTACCCAGACGGTTCAAGTGAGGATGTTACAGTGAACATCCATGTTAGATCTGATGCCGATGAAAATGATCCAGAAGGCAATGATATCACTGTAGAACAAGGAAAACTTCCTGATTCAAGTCAAGGTATCAAAAATAAAGGTGATCTTCCTGAGGGAACAAAGTATTCTTGGAAAGAGAAGATCGATGTTTCTACTTCTGGAGATAAGCAAGGAATAGTTGTAGTAACTTATCCAGATGGTTCAACAGATGAAGTTTTAGTTACCGTTCACGTCACCGAAGTAACTAAAGATGGAGTAAGTGAAAAAACTACACCTACAGGATCTTCAGAAAGCATTCAAACTAATACAAAACAAAAACAAGAATTGGCACAATTAGGAGACAAGACTGAAACTAAAGCAGGGATCCTAGGCTTATTCTTACTGGCTGTTACAAGTATATTTGGATTGACCGCTTTCAAAAAACGTAAGGAAAACTAGCTGATTAGCTAGCTTCAGAGGTCGCAAAATAAAAACTTGCGACCTTTCTTAGTTTCTATTGAAAGGTAGGTAGATGATCGGATGAAAAGATGTACTAGTCCAGTTTATGGAACTAAGGCGATCCATGTAAGTCAGATAAGGCCAAGCAGTTATCGACAAAATGACTTTGCTCCCTTAGAAATGAAATTACTACATGAAAGTGTCAAAAATGACGGCTATACATTACCAATAGTTTGTTATTACGATAAGGACGAAGAGATCTATATCATTGTAGATGGTTATTATCGTTATCGAGTGATCGTTGAATATGCTGATATCTATGAGCGTGAAAAAGGTTTTTTACCAGTAGTTGTGATCCCCAAACCTTGTACTGGACGATTAGCAAGTACTATTAGGCACAATTGGACTCAAATAGGCTATGGTAAAAAAAACATTCGTCAAATTTTTGATAGGATCCACGACTTGAATTTATCTGATCGGTGGTTAGCTGATCAGTTGTGTATGGATCAAAATGAATTTGATCGATTAAGAAAAATGCTGGATAGTTGTAGAATATAGTTTAAAAAGTAGTCGTAGTTTTAAGTGAGATTACGACTGCTTTTTAGCGTTCTATAAATCTAGCAGTCATGACCTTGAAATTTCAAGGCTTTAGTGTTATAATTACTTATGTATTTTGATAACTCGTGAGAGTGAGCAGAGATGCTCACTCTTTTTATTGGAATAAAAAATGCGTTACAATAGAGTTACAAGTTATTTTAGAGGGGGCTAATGCGTGAGTGTTGTAGAAACAGTAACGAAGCTAGTTACACCGATCTTGGATGATCATCACTTTGAATTAGTTGATATCGAATTTGTCAAAGAAGGAAAAAGTTGGTATTTGCGTGTCTTTATCGACAAGGAAGGGGGCATCAACATCGAAGAATGTGCCCTTGTTAGTGACCAACTTAGTGAAAAGTTGGATAATTGTGATCCAGATCCCATTCCACAAGCTTATTATTTGGAAGTTTCTTCGCCAGGGGCAGAACGACCATTGAAAAAAGAAAAAGATTATGAGCGTGCTTTGAACTCATATATCAATGTTTCACTTTACCAACAACTCGATGGTAAGAAAGTATATGAAGGAACAATGACAGCATTATCCAAAGATGAGTTGACACTCGAATATATGGATAAGACCCGTAAAAAAACAATCACGATCCCACGCAAGCAAATTGCTAAAGCGCGGCTCGCAATTAAATTTTAAAAGATTATTTTTACAAGGAGAATCAAACCATGAGTAAGGAATTACTTGACGCATTAGATGCGCTTGAAACAGAAAAAGGAATCAAAAAAGAGATTGTGATCGATGCGTTGGAACAGGCTTTAGTTTCAGCTTACAAGCGAAACTATGATAAGGCCCAAAACGTAGAAGTTGAATTTGACAAGCGTAAAGGTGACATCAAAGTCTATTCCGTCAAAGAAGTTGTCAACAATGTCTTTGACTCACGCTTGGAAGTTAGCTTAGAAGATGCATTAGAGATCAACAAGGCTTATGAAGTTGGTGATACGATCCGCTTTGAAGTGACACCACGTGATTTTGGACGGATCGCAGCTCAAACGGCTAAACAAGTGATCATGCAACGTGTGCGGGAAGAAGAACGCCAAATGATCTATGATCAATATAGCAAGTATGAAAATGAGATCGTCTCTGGTGAAGTTGAACGTCACGATAGCCGTTATATCTATGTTAATTTAGGCAATGTTGAAGCTGTTTTATCTAAAAAAGACCAAGTACCAGGTGAAGTTTACAAATCACATGATCGGATCAAAGTTTACATCTACAAAGTTGTTGATCCATCGGCTAACAATAATGAGCCAGAAGTTGAAAATAAAGATGGTAAGAAGCGGCGTAAGAATCGAGGACCACAAGTTTACGTTAGCCGTTCCCACCCAGATCTATTGAAACGCCTATTTGAAAATGAAGTGCCTGAAATTTTTGACGGTACCGTTGAGATCAAATCGATCGCACGTGAAGCTGGTGATCGGGCTAAAGTGGCAGTTTACTCGGCGGAAGAAGGCGTTGATCCGATCGGAACCTGTGTGGGTCCACGAGGTGAACGTGTTCAAGCGATCGTCAATGAATTGAATGGTGAAAAGATGGATATCATTGAATGGAGTGAAGATCCAGCTAAATATATCTCAAATGCTTTGAACCCAGCAAATATCGTTGAAGTTCGCTTTGATCCTGAAAATGAACGTGTTTGCACAGTGATCGTGCCAGATGATCAACTTTCACTTGCGATCGGTAAGCGTGGGCAAAATGCTCGTTTAGCAGCGCATTTGACCGGATACAAGATCGATATCAAATCCGAATCCGATATGGCTGCTTTAGAAGCCGATGCTGAGCTAGCTGAGAAAGCAGAAGTTTCAATTGAAACGACTGAAGAATAGGGGGCACAAACATGGCACAACGCAAGATCCCAATGCGCAAAGATATCGTTACTGGTGAAATGAAACCTAAAAAAGAACTTGTACGCGTCGTGAAAAATAAAGAAAATGAAGTGAGTCTTGACCCAACTGGTAAAAAAGCTGGCCGGGGTGCATATATTCATTTAGATGTGGCTACCGCAAAGAAAGCTCGGGAACAAAAGACTTTTGATAAAGTTTTTGGTGTTAAGATCGAACCTGCTTTTTATGATGAATTAGTGGCCTATGTCGATCACCAAGTTGCACGAGCAGAGTTATTTGGCAATGGAAAATAAGATCGAACAGCGAAAAGCTCTAAACTTATTGGGATTAGCTCGGAAAGCTGGCAAGTTGACTACAGGCCAAGATCTGGTCTTAGCAGCGATTCGTTCCGGAAAGGCTAAGGTCGTGCTGATGGCAAACGATTGTGGGCAAAGCACCCAAAAGAAATTTACTGATAAGTGTAAGAGCTATGATGTAGCATTAACAACAGAATTTACAAAACAGGAGTTAAGTGCTGCGATCGGCGCAAAGCGTTCCTTGATCGCAGTTACCGATCCTGGTTTTGGGAAGAAGATACGCCAGCTTCTTTTTTCTTGATCGGAGAGTATAGAGCTTATTCGGTCAGAGATCGAGTAGGTGTGTATTCTTGAAAATAAGGAGAGTGAAGTCATGAGTAAAAAAAGGATTTATGAACTGGCTAAGGAATTAAACGTTAGCAACAAAGAAGTAATTGAAGTTGCAAAGAAAAATGGATTTAAAGTTGGCAACCACATGTCATCTTTAGACCAAGCTGCTGAAGCTAAAGTTAAAGCTTCATTTGTTAAACCAGTTAAAGCTAGTTCACAAAAGCAGGCGACTCCTAAAAAAGAAAACAGCGAGAAAAAACAAAATGTTGCTGTAAACAAAAACTCCCAAAATGCGCGGAATAATAACCATTCTAAGCATCAAAAGCAAGCATCCGCACAAAGAAATAATGAAAGGCATTCAGGGAAGCGTATGGAAAAAAACAACAACAATAATAACGCGAATAATACAAAACATCGTGGCAATAATTCCCAAGGCAATAGCCAAAACAACGCCCAAAAGAAAAACAAGTTTTCAAATAATCGCTTTGGCGGGAATAATAACAATCATAAGTTCAATAAAAAGAACAAGAAAAATAAAAATAAGAAGTTCAATCAAAAGAACAATAAACCAGCAGTTCCACCACGTAAAAACAAGCCATTGCCAGAAGTTTTGGTCTATACGGTCGGCATGAACGTGGCAGATATTGCTAAAAAGATCCACCGTGAACCAGCTGAGATCATCAAGAAGTTATTTATGATGGGTGTTATGGTCAACCAAAACCAATCCCTTGATAAAGATACGATCGAGATCTTGGCAGCTGATTACGGGATCAAGGCAGAAGAAAAGATCGAAGTTGATGTAGCTGATATCGATAAATTCTTTGAAGAAGAACAAAATAATCAAGATAATTTGACTTCACGCCCACCAGTTGTAACGATCATGGGTCACGTTGACCATGGTAAGACAACGTTATTGGATAAATTACGTCATACCAATGTTACAGCTGGCGAAGCTGGTGGTATCACACAACATATCGGTGCTTACCAAGTGCGTCATTCAGGTAAAACGATCACATTCTTAGACACACCAGGACACGCTGCCTTCACTAACATGCGGGCTCGCGGGGCGGATATCACGGATATCACTGTCTTAGTCGTTGCTGCTGATGATGGTGTGATGCCACAAACGATCGAAGCTATCAACCACGCTAAGGCTGCTAATGTACCGATCATCGTTGCGGTCAATAAGATCGATAAACCAGGTGCTAATCCAAATCACGTCATGGAACAATTATCAGAGTATGAATTGATCCCTGAAAGCTGGGGTGGCGATACGATCTTTGTTGAGATCTCAGCTAAATTCAATAAGAACTTAGAAGAATTGCTCGATATGATCTTACTTGAAGCTGAAATGCTCGAATTGAAAGCCAACGCTAAACAACATGGTGCAGGTTCAGTTATCGAAGCTCGGCTAGATAAAGGTAAGGGTTCTGTTGCCTCATTACTTGTGCAACACGGCACATTACATGTTGGTGATCCGATCGTTGTGGGTAACACCTTTGGTCGTGTGCGGACAATGACTGATGCTCGTGGGCGTTCGATCAAGAAAGCAACTCCAGCGACTCCAGTTGAGATCACTGGTCTAAACGATGTTCCCGATTCTGGTGATCGTTTCATTACATTTGATGACGAAAAGACAGCGCGGGCAGCTGGTGAAGAACGTGCTAAACGTGCCTTGATCAAAGAACGTAACCAAACAACGCATGTGACCTTAGATAACTTGTTTGATACCTTGAAAGAAGGGGATCTAAAAGAAGTTGATCTGATCATCAAAGCCGATGTGCAAGGTTCAGCTGAAGCTTTAGCACAAAGCTTTAAGAAGATCGATGTTGAAGGTGTTCGAGTAAATATTATTCACCAAGCGGTCGGTGCGATCAATGAATCTGACGTTACTTTAGCTGAAGCTTCAAATGCTATCATCATCGGTTTCAACGTACGTCCGACTCCACAAGCTAAGCTCCAAGCTGAAAGTGATAAGGTCGACATTCGTTTACACAACGTTATCTATAAGGCGATCGATGAAGTTGAAACTGCGATGAAGGGTATGCTAGAACCAGTCTTTGAAGAAAAAGTCATCGGTGAAGTTGAAATTCGTGAAACTTATAAAGTATCTAAGTTAGGTACGATCGGTGGGGGCTATGTCACAGATGGTCATATCCAACGTGATAGTGGAGTCCGCGTTATCCGTGATGGTATCGTGATCTATGAAGGTAAGCTTGCTTCGCTTAAGCGTTTCAAAGATGACGTTAAACAAGTAAAACAAGGTTACGAATGTGGTCTGATGATCGAAAAATACAACGACATCAAAGTAGGCGATCGTATCGAAGCTTACGTAATGGAAGAAGTTCCACAAGACTAATATTTGATTTGAGGAGGAATTTGAATGGCACAACATTATCGTGTGGGTCGGTTATCACAAGAGATCCAAAGGGAAGTCAATGATATTTTGACTAAGCGTGTGCGTGATCCTCGAGTACAAGGCGTGACGATCACGGGCGTAGAAGTGACAGGTGACTTGCAACATGCAACGATCTATTACAGTACATTATCTAATTTGGCTTCTGATGCTGAGAAAACACAGATCGGTTTAGATAAAGCAACAGGTTTGATCAGACGTGAATTGGGTCAACGCTTGCGTATTTATGTAACGCCTGAAATTAAATTTGAACGGGATGAATCAGTACGTTACGGTGATCATATCGATGAGCTTTTAAGTAAGCTACACCAGCAAGAAAGTAATCCTTATTGATCGATCATGATTTAAAAATTATGTGTAGATAAAAAGAAGCTGGAAAAATTTTCTAGCTTCTTTTTTTAGAAAAGAGAGGTAAAAAATGGACGGGATCCTTCCTTTGAATAAAGATCGTGGTATGACGAGCCACGATGCAGTTTTTAAATGCCGGAAAATTTTTAAAACACGTAAAGTTGGACATAGTGGCACACTTGATCCCAATGTTGATGGTGTTTTACCGATCTGTGTCGGTAGAGCAACTAAAGCAGTCAATTATTTGATGGCATCGGGAAAAGTTTATAAAGGCGAGATCATTTTAGGTTTTGCAACAGAAACTGAAGATCTGGATGGTGCAGTTGTTGCCAAAAAAGCTATCGAACGTCCTTTTAGTCAAGAACAGATCGACCAAGCAATGGCTCAGCTGACCGGTGAGATAATTCAGATCCCGCCGATGTATTCGGCAGTCAAGGTCAATGGTAAACGGCTCTATGAATACGCACGTGCCGGGCAAAGTGTTGAACGTCCTAAAAGAATGATCACAGTCGATTATTTTAAGCAGACTAAGCCAAGCACATATGATGCAGTTAAAAAACAACAGACGCTTTATTTTGAAGTCGGTTGTGGTAAAGGGACTTATGTTCGGACTTTGGCGTTAGATCTAGGCGAAATTTTGGGTGTCCCAGCTGTAATGTCAGATCTGACACGTTTGCAAAGTGGGGGCTTTGATCTAAAGAAGAGTGTGACTCTTGAACAGCTGATTAATGCTACTCCAGAAGAACTAGAAACTTACCTTTATCCACTTGAATATGCTTTTCAAAGCTATCCGAAAGTTATCCTAACTGAACAACAGTGGCAAAAGGTTAAAAATGGTGGCTTTTTACCAGCCAATATTTTTAAAGATAAGACGACAAAGATCTTGTTGATGTATGGCGATAAAGCACGGGCACTTTATTATTATGATGATAAAAAAGACGTTTTTCGTTCAGAACAAATGCTTGATCTAGCTTAAAGAAGGTAACAGAGATGAAAGTTATTGAATTAGCTGAACCATATGCTAAAAGTGAGATCTATCCCGAACAGATCGTCTTAGCCCTAGGTTTTTTTGATGGAGTCCATCGCGGACATCAAGCGGTGATCAAGGCAGCTAAACAGCAAGCCCAAAAAATGGGTGTCAAGCTAGCTGTGATGACTTTTGATCGGCATCCTAGTGCTATTTTTCAGCAGCGTGACCCACAAAAGATCCAATATTTGACGACGATCGCCGAAAAATTAGCATTGTTTGAAACATTTGGAGCAGATATTGCCTATGTGGTCAAATTTGACGAAAAGCTTGCTTATTTAAAGCCTCAGGAATTTATCGATAAATATGTCGTTGGTTTAAATGCAATAGGTATTACTGCCGGTAGCGATTACACATATGGGCCTCATACAGTCGCTAATATGAAAAATCTGCCTAAATATGCTAAAAATAGATTTGAGATCCAGACTGTCGAGCTACTAAAAGAAGATGAAAAAGTTGGTTCAACTGGGATCAGAGAAGCTCTAGCAAATGGCAAAGTTGAACTTGCAGACCACTATTTAGGTTATGTGTACCAAACGACTGGGAAAGTGGTGCATGGCTTTGAGCGTGGCCGACAGATAGGTTTTCCAACGTTGAATATTGAAACGAGCCCTGCCAAACAATTGCCAGCAGTAGGGGTCTATGCCGTTGAAGTAGGATTGGATGGTAAACGATACCACGGGATGGCTTCGATCGGCTATAATGAAACTTTTGGTGATGACCTAGCTAAGACGTTAGAAGTAAACCTCTTTGATTTTTCTGCGATGGTCTATGGCAAAAAAGTAACGGTCTATTGGAAAAATTATTTGCGTCCAATGGTGAAATTTAATAGTATCGCTGAATTGATCGCGCAATTAGAGGCTGATAAACAGCATTCTGAAGCGTTACTTAATGTTCAAAATGAAAATTAGCACTCTGCTTGACAGATTGCTAAGAGTTGTGTATATTAATAATTGACTTAGCACTCCAGAGTGTTAAGTGCTAAAAGAGGTGATCGTAGTGTTGACTGAGCGACAGTTATTGATCCTTGAGGCTGTGATCCGCAATTATACAGAAGCGGGGCAGCCGATCGGATCGAAGACTTTACAACAACAATTACCGGTCCATGTGAGTTCAGCGACCATTCGTAATGAGATGGCGGTTCTCGAACAGCAAGGATATATTGCAAAGGAGCATTCAAGTTCAGGGCGGATCCCTTCACTTAAGGGGTATCGATATTATGTCGATAATTTGATGAAACCTAGCAAACTTGATCGTAATGCTTTGTATGATATTCGCAACTCTTTTGGAAATGAATTTCAGAAGATCGATGAGATCCTAGCGACTTCAGCTAAGATCTTATCCGATTTGACAAGTTATACTGCTATTTCGCTCAAACCTGAAGCTAAGGATCTACGCTTAGAAGGTTTTAGACTTGTAGAGCTTGGCAATCAACAGGTAATGGTGATTTTAGTAACAAGTGACGGTACCGTTGAGAGTCAGACTTTTACGATGCCAAGTGGGATAAGTGGCAGTGAACTCGAAGCTGTTATCCGTCTGATCAATGATAAAGTCGTTGGTCTGCCACTAAGACAGGTGATCGTCAGGCTTAATGAATGTTTGCCCCTTTTGAATCGTTATTTACATCAACCGGCTGGTTTCATCGATGTTTTTGGTAATATCTTGAGCCGTGCAGCTAAGGAACAGGTTTATGTAGGGGGGAAGATGAATCTTTTGGATTTTTCCAAAGATGCCTCACTTGAACAGATAAAGTCGCTATATTCTCTAGTTGATCAAACGCAAGGGATCGGCAGTTTGGTGGACTCAACTAAAGATGGGATCTCCATTAAGTTGGGTGATGAACTACCAAGCATTTTGCTACAAAATTACAGCTTGATCTCTGCTACTTTTGATGATGGTAACCATGGACAGGGAACGATCGCGATCCTAGGTCCGACAAATATGCCATATTCAAAAATGATCGGTCTGATCACGGTTTTCCGCGATGAACTGACTAAGAGAATAAATGACTATTATCAAAAATTTTAAATTGATTTTATAGGAAAAGGGGTGTTGATGTGGCAGAAGAAGAGATCAAGAATGCTGCAGCAGAGCAAACAGCACCGGATGAAACTGAAGTAAAAAATGATTCAGTGGATGATCCAAAGAAAGAAGAAGCTGTTGATGAAGTCACAGCTTTGACTGATCAGTTAGCTGAACTGCAAAAAAAATATGATGAATTAGAAGATCGCTATTACCGTTCAGAAGCGGAAATGGCGAACATGACTAAGCGTTTCAAAAAAGAACAAGAGCAACTTCTTCGTTATGAAGGTCAAGATCTAGCACGTGATATTTTACCAGTTGTCGATAATTTAACACGTGCCTTGCAAACAGAAGTTGAAGATGCTGGTTCAAAACAACTCAAGCAAGGGATCGAGATCGTTGCAAGAGATCTCGACAAGGCCTTACAAAGTAATGATGTGACAAAGATCGCTTCGTTGGGTGAAGAATTTGATCCGACGAAACATCAAGCGGTCAAGTCAGTACCGGTCGAAGAAGGACAAACGCCTGAAACGATCGTCCAAGTCTTACAAGAAGGCTATATGTTAAAAGATCGCGTCTTACGTCCAGCAATGGTCGTTGTCGCACAATAATTTTGTAAAAGGGTGAATTTTTAATGTCAAAAATCATTGGTATTGACCTTGGGACAACTAACTCAGCAGTTGCTGTTCTTGAAGGTAAAGAAGCAAAAATTATTACAAATCCAGAAGGTAACCGGACAACTCCATCTGTTGTTTCATTTAAAAATGGTGAAACTCAAGTTGGTGAAGTAGCTAAACGTCAAGCGATCACTAACCCAAATACGATCAGCTCGATCAAGCGTCACATGGGTGAAGCTGGTTATACTGTAGATATCGAAGGTAAAGAATACACACCACAAGAAATTTCAGCAATGATCTTGCAATACATCAAAGAATATGCTGAAAGCTACTTAGGTGAAGAAGTTACTCAAGCTGTTATCACAGTTCCAGCTTACTTCAATGACTCACAACGTCAAGCTACTAAAGATGCTGGTAAGATCGCTGGTTTGAAAGTTGAACGTATCGTCAACGAACCAACAGCAGCTGCTTTAGCTTATGGTTTGGACAAACAAGACAAAGATGAAAAAGTTTTAGTCTTTGACCTTGGTGGTGGTACATTTGACGTTTCCATTCTTGAACTTGGCGATGGTGTCTTCCAAGTACTTTCTACAAACGGTGATACAAACCTTGGTGGGGATGATTTTGATAACAAGATCATCGATTGGTTAGTAGCAGAATTCAAGAAAGAACATGGTATTGATCTTTCAACTGATAAGATGGCAATGCAACGTCTTAAAGATGCTGCTGAAAAGGCTAAAAAAGATCTTTCTGGTGTAACTTCTGCACAGATCTCCTTACCATTTATCACAGCAGGTGAAGCTGGTCCATTGCACTTAGAAACAACTTTAACACGTGCTAAGTTCAATGAATTGACACATGACTTGATCGAAAGAACTAAGATCCCTGTACGTAATGCTTTACAAGATGCTGGTTTGACCAACGCTGACATCGATGAAGTTATCTTAGTTGGTGGTTCAACCCGTATCCCTGCAGTTAAAGAAGCTGTTAAAGCTGAAACTGGTCATACTCCAAATGAATCTGTTAACCCTGATGAAGCTGTTGCTTTAGGGGCAGCGATCCAAGGTGGGGTCATCACTGGTGATGTTAAAGACGTTGTTTTACTTGATGTTACTCCATTGTCACTTGGTATCGAAACAATGGGTG
The DNA here is from genome assembly GCF_003288115.1 of Ligilactobacillus murinus. Taxonomy (NCBI): domain Bacteria; kingdom Bacillati; phylum Bacillota; class Bacilli; order Lactobacillales; family Lactobacillaceae; genus Ligilactobacillus; species Ligilactobacillus murinus. The sequence goes on from NZ_CP023565.1 coordinate 567,698, forward strand.
GCGTCTTTACAAAATTGATCGATCGCAATACAACGATCCCAACATCTAAGTCACAAGTCTTCTCAACTGCTGCTGATAACCAACCAGCTGTTGATATTCACGTTTTACAAGGTGAACGTCCAATGGCAGCTGATAACAAGACTTTAGGTCGTTTCCAATTAACAGATATTCCAGCAGCTCCACGTGGTGTTCCTCAGATCCAAGTTACATTTGATATCGACAAGAACGGTATCGTAAATGTATCTGCTAAAGATCTTGGAACTAATAAAGAACAAAAGATCACGATCAAGAGTTCATCTGGTCTATCCGATGAAGAGATCGATCGTATGGTCAAGGAAGCTAAGGAAAACGAAGAAGCTGACAAGAAGCGTAAAGAAGAAGTTGATCTACGCAACGAAGTAGATCAATTGCTCTTCCAAACGGATAAGACGTTAGAAGAGATCAAAGGCAAAGTGTCTGATGACGAAGTGAAGAAAGCTGAAGATGCACGTGATGCATTGAAGAAAGCGCAAGAAGAAAATAACGTCGAAGACATGAAAGCTAAGAAAGATGATTTGACAAAGATCATCCAAGACATGTCAGTCAAACTTTACCAACAAGCACAACAAGCTCAAGGCCAAGCTCAAGCTGATGGTGCATCCGCTAGCGAAACCAACGCTGCTGATGATAACACAGTAGATGGCGACTTTAAAGAAGTCGATCCTGACGATAAATAATCGTTACAATGGCTAAATGAAAAGTCAAAGGCCCTTTGTGGACTTTGGCTTTTTATTTTTAAGCAGTTATGTTAATCTAAATTTAAGTGTAATTGCACGGCAAATAACCAATTATTTGGAGGAGAAACATGGAAAAGAATCCTTATGATGTCTTAGGTATTTCCAAAGATGCATCTGCTGATGAGATCAAGCGCGCTTATCGCAAACTATCAAAGAAGTATCACCCTGACTTAAACCATGAAGCTGGGGCAGAAGAAAAGTTCAAAGAGGTAAACGATGCTTATGAGATTTTAAGTGATCCGCAGAAAAAGGCTCAATTTGATCAGTTTGGCTCGACTGGAGCTCAAGGCTTTGGCGGTGCTGGTCAAGGCTTTGGTGGCGGTTTTGAAGGTGGTTTCGGTGGTTTTGACGATATTTTCAGTTCATTCTTTGGCGGCGGTGGTGCTAGTCGTTCACACACAGCTCCGCGTCAAGGTCGTGATCTGCAATATGAAATGAACTTGACCTTTGAAGAAGCAATTTTTGGTAAGACGACTGAAATTGAATATACTCGTGAAGAAGATTGTGACACATGTAACGGTACTGGTGCTAAACCAGGAACATCACCTGTAACTTGTTCGCATTGTGGTGGTCGTGGTTTTGTTCAAGTCGAGCGCCAAACTCCACTTGGGCGTATTATGACACAACAAGAATGCGATGTCTGTGGTGGTACTGGAAAAGAGATCAAAGAAAAGTGTACTACATGTCATGGTTCTGGTCATATCCGCAAGAAGCATGCAGTTGAAGTCAAAGTGCCAGCAGGGGTCGAAGATGGCAATCAAATGCGCTTACAAGGTCAAGGTGAAGCAGGTGTAAATGGTGGTCCATACGGCGATCTCTTTATCGTCTTTAATGTTGCGCCAAGTGATACCTTCAAACGTGATGGCTCTGAGATCTATTTAGAACAACCGATCACATTTGTGCAAGCTACTTTAGGAGCTGAGATCCCAGTTAAGACTGTTCACGGAGATGTTAAGTTGAAGATCCCAGCTGGAACGCAAACGGGAACGACATTCCGCTTACGTGGTAAAGGGGCACCGAGATTGCATGGAACAGGCAATGGTGATGAACGAGTTACAGTGAAAGTTCAAACACCAAAGAGTCTAAATAAACAACAAAAGATCGCATTGAAAGCTTTTGCGGAAGCTTCAGGTGATGAAGTTGCTGATGAAGGCAATTTCTTGGATCGCTTAGTTAAGGCATTAAAAAATGAGTAAGATCACAAGATAAAAATTTATAAATTTTATCTGAAAATGATTGACTTTAGTTATAAAAAGACGGTATAATTAACTTCGTTGCGATGGTCTGGTAGCTCAGTTGGATAGAGCAACGGTCTTCTAAACCGTAGGTCGTGAGTTCGAATCTCACCCGGATCATTTTAAATGAAGTTAATACCAGTTAAGAAAAGGCAAAACGTTGTTATATCAGCGTTTTGCCTTTTCTGTTTTATTGGAAAAACAGTTAAAAACAGTAGGAATTTGAAAAGTTGTTGCACAAATGTTGCACAAATTACTCAGCCAGCAAAGCGAGATTTTTCTTGATCTCACTTATTTGTGTTTGCTGATATTCATGGATAAGATAGGCGTAGGTATCAGTCGTAGTAGATAGATCCGAGTGGCCTAATCGCTTAGAAATAACAAAAATATCTATTCCTTTGCTAAGCAAATAGGCAACGTGTGTATGACGTAACGAATGGAAGTGAAAGGACGGTTTCTTGATCTCAGCTTGTTTTAAGAGCGCACGTAATGTATTATTTGCAGCCGCTGAAGTTGGGATCTGACCACGTGCATTTTCAAATACCATGTTACTATTATTTTCTTTGAGTTCAGCTAACCAATCAAGCAATTGTTGTGTTACGTTTACAGTCCGATTAGATGAATCATTTTTCGTTGCTTTAAAGCCACCACCACTTTGATAGTCCCAAGTCTTATTGACTGTGATTGTTTGACGTTGATAATCGATATCGTCCCAAGTAAGCGCCATGATCTCACCAATGCGCATTCCAGTCATGATCGCAGTTAGGATCATATAGCGAGACGTATAGCGCTTTTGACGCCCGTTTAAGCAAAGATCAGTTAATCGCTTGAGTTCGTCAAGTGAGAGGTAGTCTATCCTTCTAGTTCTTGCAGGGTCGAATACAAGTTGGATATTTTCAGTGAAGTTTTTTCGGATGATCTCGTCGTACATAGCTGAGCTAACACAAGCTTTGATCATTGCATGCATGATCCGAACGGTATTTTTTGAGCGGTTCGTACCGTATTGATTTAGAAAGACTTGATAATCATGACGAGTAATGTCTTGGATCGCAATGTCTTGAAAGTACTCGTTGATCTGTCTTATTGCAACTTCATATCGTTTTTGAGTTGAGTGCTTTGAAGTGGGTTGCTTATATACTTCATACCAATTTGCAAAATACTCAGAAAAGGGGATCTTCTTTTGTTTGATATTAACGCCTGTAAATAATTGTTGCTCTAATTCAACTGCGTACTGACGGGCTTCGTTTTTTGTTTTGAATCCACCTTTAGATTTTTGCTTTAGTACGCCATTTTTATCACGCCAAGAAACTCGAACATGATAGCTCTTACCACGTTTGACGATACTTGCCATTTATATCATTCCTTTCTCGAATATATGTTCTTTTATTGTGTTTTTAAAACCCGCCACTCGGACGGGAATACTTTAATTTTTCAGGACATAAAAAGAGAGCACTAACACCAATATGATGATGTTAGTGCTCTCGCTCCCCACTCGGAGCAATATATAAAAGACCTAATAGGTCAGTAGGCATTCCTACTTTCATTTACATCATCTCATATAATAATATAGGTGTCAATCATTAAATTGTATCCAATAGCTTAGATTTTATTAACGCCAAACTATCTTTTGATATGGAAATATTTCCAGAAAGATAAGAAAATTTTGAAACTCTGAGTTTGCTTAGGGAGCGAATCTCACTTACGTTGACATAAGAATGATTGCTATATTTATAGATTTCATCACGTAATTTTTCAGCATTTTTGATTTCGACTTCAAGATTTATTAATGAATCTGCAATTTCTATAAGCGTGTCTGTGTAGGAGACGAGCTTAAATAAATCTGGAAAAGTCATCCAAGAATTTATTTTTTTGATAGCAGCTATAAAATTTTTATCTTTTTGAATAATTACTGCCACCTCTTTAGAATTAAAGTAGTTATTCTTTTTGTGTTTAATGACAGGAGAATAATCAATATGATTTTCCTCCAAAAACTCAATAGTTTCTGAAGATAGTGGGAATGTTTTTTCAGAAATATACTTTTTAATACAATTAGTTAAATTGATTAGAATATTATTCTGCTCCTTTTTTAAATTGGATATTTTATCTTTAAATAATTTTTGGGCACCCAGTAAAGGTTCGTATCCTAAATCAACATAACCCTTGTGATATTTTGACGATAGTGGAACTGTAATAATATTTTTATGATATTTGTTATCATTAGAAGATAGAACAACAGCCAAGTGCATACCTGCCATTTCGTTTCCGACAGTGACACCATAGTCAACCATAACGATGGTTCCTTGTTTGAACTTTCTGTAATATTTAGGGAGTTTGTTATCTAATTCTTTTTTTAAAGAATTTCCGTAAAATTCCATCCAATTAGGTAATCTAGAAATTTTCCAATTTTTAGCGTCTCCGTTATAGTAGACTGAATTAAATTTTTTCAGTTTATTCTCTTTTTCCTCGTGTGTAAAAGTGCGGTTATAAGTAGCCAAAATTTTATCCCCTTTTTTATGTGTGTATTCCAGCTTTTAGAGTCATCAGTATTTGGACTACACGCTATTTAGGATCGTCTAGCATATGTTTAATCTGCTTATCAAAATCAGAAGTGATTTTTTGTGTCTTATTGAAGATATCATATTCATCTGAAGCTTTTTGTTGAGCGTCTTTCATAGAAATAGAGCCATGTCCTTCAAGGATCCTGTATTCTCTAAATTCTAAAAAACGGTCAATGCTAGTAGCAAATTGTTCCATTGTGAACGTGTTACGTCGCTCAATAAGATCTTCCACGTAATCAAAGTAGCCAGTAACGTTTCTTTCTAACTGTTTGATCTGCTTTTCGTCTAAATAGTTTTTAGCGATCTTAGTGTCAGATTTAAGGATCCTGCCATCTGGAGCATTTTTCCAAGTCGTAAGTCCCATGTGTTCTTTATTATGATCAGCGGTGTGATAGATTATCTCGGCTGCGGTCTGACCAGTAATAGCATAGTGGAACTTATTTTGAACATTGGCATAGAATCTATGTGTGATAGGACTATTTTTATCGTAATCAACACTGATTTCAGCAAAAATGTCAGTGATCTTTTGCCAAATTCGTCGCTCACTAGCTCTGATGGATCTAACACGTTCAAGAAGTTCATCAAAATAGTCTTTACCTAACAGCGTTTCACCTTGCTTTAGTCGTTCATCATCAAGTACAAATCCCTTGATCATGTATTCCTTAAGCGTTTGGGTAGCCCATTGACGAAAATGAGTTGCTTGGATCGAGTTAACACGATAGCCGACAGAAATTATCACATCAAGGTTGTAATAATTGATATTGCGAGTTACATCATGACCACCTTCATTTTGAACTATTCGGAATTTCCGAATAGTTGATTCCGGAGAAAGCTCCTCAGTGGAATAGATTTGTTTTAGGTGTTCATTGATCGTGGAAACACTTTTTCCAAATAGTTGTGCGATGGACTTTTGACTTGCCCAAATAGTTTCTTGATCTACAATAACGTCAATAGTTACATTGCTATCATCTGTTTTATATACTAGGAACTTCGTAGGTAGGGTAGACATATTTGTAACTCCTTTCTGAATTTAATAAGGGGGCGCCGTGCCACGGAGGGGGACGGCGCCCCCTTTAGGCTTAGTCCTTGCCTTCTTTAAGTAAATAGAGTAAAATTAAAATCAATACGATATAGTTCATGGTTCTGTCACCTCCTCGGGAGCGAAACACCACGTTTTACGTGGTAAAATTCGCGTACGTGGAGGTGACAGAACCTTTTTGCTATTGTTGCCAGGACTAAGCCTAAAAAGGTTTTCTTTAGGGATGTATACTGGAACGTAGATTTATTTGCAAGCTAATATGCCCATATAGTACAATGCAGTTGAAGGAGGGACTTGAAGCTATGAAAATCAAATATAAAGATTTGTTAGAAAATTATACTAAATTATCAGAAGAAGTCTCTCGAGGGACGGGTAGAGACAAACAAATTTATAATGAACTACATGCAAAGTACTTAGATGCTACTCAGCCAAAAGTTAAGAAAAAAATTATTCGAAATAAATCGCCAAGGGTTTAATAAGTAATGCATTATCATTTATTAAATCAAAGCTAGTCAATATCATGTTTGACATAGCATAGCTTAATTTACCAACATCGGTTGGATTGAAAGTGCTGAAGAGTTCTTCTGGATTTTCTCTCTTAAACCTGTTTTCTGCAATTCCAATGATAGTTGCTTTACGGTTGGTGTTAGTTAGCATGCTTAGTTGCGATTTATTCATCCTAAAGTTTGAACTCTTAGCATATGCAGCAACTGTAGGTCCTTTTAATAGTAAAGTATCTTTAAAAACGGTGGAGCCAAATGACGATAAGGCGTGCAGTGAATTAATTCCTTCTTCTGAACTAGAATTGATTTTCTTTAGTTCTTTTATCTCTGCTTGAGCTTCATTTATTTGGTTTCTAATAATAGTACTATTGGCTTTCTTACTTTGCTTTTTTAAGTATCTAACTTTCTGTTCTAACTCATTAATTCTTTGAGATTCATCTGTATATGGAAAAAATTGATTTAAAAAGTCAGGGTCTATTATTGCAGATAAGTGCTCAAAATCTAATATGTCTAATTTTATGGTAGACTTAATGACCTCTCCAAGTTCTGCTGAATCAAGATCTTTTTGCAGTAGGTCAGAGTTTGCTAATTCACTTTCTAAAACTTCTACTGCATAATCACTATAAATGGATTCTGTAGTGGTTCCAAGATTATTAGTATTTGAGCTAGAAGTACTTTCTTTAGAAGTCTGACCAGCTGAAGATTCAGCTTTTGCAATGCCTAAACCACTAAAGCCCCCGCCGAGTTTATGATCTGCGGAAAAACTATGACCTGTGGTTGCTGTAGAACTAAAGTTATCAGTTTTTTTGATAGCAGTTTCAAGACCTTCATGAAATTGTGCTAGCAAAGAGTTGACTTCTGTTGTGTCAATATAGATATATTCACGTAAATATTTTTCCTCTGTCATAATCAATAATCTCCTAACCAATATATTTCAGCTTTTACCGTCATCAGTGTTTGGACAATTCAACTTGTAATAGAAGAAAGTATTGTTAATTTATTCATGTTTATTATATAATCATGTGCGAGGAGGGAGTGAACATGGAGTGTGTAAAAAAATTAGAGTAGTAAAGAAAAATATACCAGTTACAGCTTATCAGACAACAAAGCATGTTGATATAAAAACCTTAGAGGGTATAATGCATGCAAATCCAGGGGATTGGATTTTAACAGGCCCTAAGGGAGAGCGCTGGCCAGTCAGGAAAGATATTTTTGAATTGACTTATAGAATCATTGATTAGTAGGAAAGACCCTTATTTTATTTGCAATAGGATCTTTCCTTTTTGAGTATGCAAAATCAATATAGAAGTTTGGATTAGTGATAAAGTCGTCCCATCTTACTAGTACACAATATCGATCTTTTTCACCCCAAGAACACTTTGAATTAGGAATATAATAGTTATAATTGAATTCCCGTATAGTAGTATCATTATTTATATTAACGAATTCATGATACTTGCCACAAGCACTACAGAGGTGCTCACCTTTGTAAATAGAGTTGTACATATTAGGTAATACTATACCCAATATTCCATTAGGTTTATCATATAGGGAAGCCTGCAGTTCTCTTTTGATAAATGTTTGATTTTCATAAACATTATTTTCAGCACTGTTAGTTCCAATTAGAACTAATGTAACGGTAGAATCGTTTAAATGATCTTCTCTAATTTTGCGCATAATGTATTCTTCATTGTTTGAATTGATAGGTTCGTTCAAGGATTTATCTATTACATCTAGTTGATCAATTTGTTGGATATAATTTTTGTATGCGATATCTTCAGTTTTGAAAGAGATAAAACATTTATGAGACATAACTAAGCATCCTTCTTTCTTGCATTTGTTAAATTGGTCCAATTTAAGTTTTCGTTTGAAATAATACTCTCGCAACGTTCAACTAGTGTTTTAAAACAGTCTGTGCCCGGAGTGTTATATACTCCTGTTTTTGTTAAGTACATATACTTTTCCTTTTTTAGAAGTTCGCAAATCTCTCTGTATTGAATCCATTTTTCATGAACTTTTGTGAGAGATAAGATTCCTTCTAAAACTGTTAATAAAAATCCAAAAAAAGATATTAATTTTAAAATACTTGGATATGTTAAAACCAATCCAGTAAGAAAAGGAATGGAGGCAGTGAGCAGTAGTTGCAAAACCCTAAGTCCATAAAACCATTTTTTATGTGCTGCGCTTTTTTCGTCGTACCAACTAATTTGCGCATCTAATCGTCCTTTTAAGTAATCTTTTTCTGAAATAATACCATCCCCTTTAACGTCGTCAGTGTTTGGACAAAAAGTTTTATTATCTATGTTTATTTAAGGAATATAGTTGCCTGTTGTTTAGTTAAGTAAATTTTAGAAAGGCAAGTCGTCCTCATCAACAGGCAAATCAATTTTATTTTCCAAAATTTTTGCACAGTAAAATATGGATTTAGATCCACATATGTGGCAAAAACGAGCGTTTGGAGACAATACAGTCTCACAAGGTGATTCTGGAGGAGCGAGAGGATATACAACATTTTCGGATAAAATTCCACTGCAAGTATTTCTTATTGGTGCTCCGCAAATACTGCAAAAATTTTGATCGTTGTCAAGTTGTTCATTATTACATCTGATACACTTAAGTAGTTTTCCGTTTTGATCAGGTTCATAGTTTTCATAAATCATAATATTACGCCCAAACCTTTCATTTAAGACAAAATCTTCATTTATTGGAAAAATATCAATATTTTGAGAATCGCAATGAGAGCAATAATTTCCATCTGTTCTAATTAAAGACAAAGCATAGCATTTTTTACAGTAAGCCAAAAATCCATTAAACCATAGCGGAACATAATTATTTTTTAAAGTTTGATATTTCCTAGGTAGTAGAGAAAAATTTAGCTTTTTCTTTGTAGGCCACCCCCAATAACGTTGGTTTTTAAAAATGCTGAGAGAGATTTTTGCCACTTCTTTAGATACATCGAATTTTTGAGACAGTGATTCTATAGTATCGTTAATAGTTATCATTGGGGTAGGGAGTAGAAAGCATTGTGCGAATGTATTGGCCTCAACTTCGTAAGATCCATAATTTCGTTTTTCTACGTATCCATTACGTGCAATACATGTGACAAAGGGAGGTTCTAAAATAATATGTCCAATTTCGTGAGCTATGGAGAATCGTATACGCCTATTTATATTTTGTGTATTATCATCATTGTAAATAATAATACGTCCATCATTATTACTCATTTTTATTAAGGCGGCATCATTTGAACCATCAGCAAGATTATCTTTTACCCATTCACTGTTCGTCTTCATTCCTTTGCTATTAAGCAAAGCTGACATGTCAGCATACGACAATAATTTCACATTCTGAAATCCGGAAACAAATTTTATTAAATCAAAAGGAAAAAATTGTACTCCATATTTTTCAAGGGTTTGTATAGCTTTATCTTTTACAAATTTCCAACGAACATCCATTTATTTAGAAGACTCTCCGCCAAATATATCTTTAAAAACAGCATCCATAACATCATTTAACTGATCAAGTTGCTTGTCATCGAGCTTAGTTGCCTTCCTTGCAATTTTTTGTAATTTGGGTCTATCATCTACATCTGATTTTTTTTCAAAGCCTTTGTTATCTTGATTTTCCTTTCTGCCCAACAAGTAATCGGTAGATACATTGAAATAATCGGCCACTTCTATTAATTTGGTTGAATTAGGGGCAGATTTTTTCCACTTATATAGATAATTTTTGCTGAGTCCAAGATCTGCTTCAACGTCTACAATGCTTTTACCCCTAGAGTCTGCAAGATTTTTAATTCTATCAAAAACTGTTTCCATAATAGCCTCTCATCTTTTTTGCCAAAAAAGGCAATTTTGTTATTGACATCTACCAAAAAAGGCAATATACTATTCTTGTAAGTTGATGATGCAAGTAAGAACAGCAAAAATTTAATCGGTAGATGACAAGCTTTTATTAAAATAAACAAGTTTATTTTGTAAGCTTATTTATTTATGCTCTTAGTCTACCAATTAAGATAGAAAGTGTCAACTTAAATTAACCTAAAAGGTAGGTGGATATTTTGTCAGACTTAACTTACAAAGAGAAGATGACGATTCAGCTAATGAGAAACAAGAGAGCTGGATTAAAGCCGGCCAATCAAGCAGATATAGCTCGACGTTTTGGGTTGAGCAGAATGTACACATATTCTGTAATTGCAGAAAGTCAAAAAGGACCTAAATCAAATGAATGGCGCAAAAAATTCGCTGCATATGCAGGGATGGAGGTGTAACCGATGATTATCACGATCAACGAAAAAGATTTGCAACGTATGATAGATGAACGAGTTGATGAGCGACTTCAACGAGCTAATCAACCAGTTTATTGCAAAGGCTGGTTAGAGCTAAGAAAAGACATCGCTGACTATTGTCACTTGACAAAGTATCAGCAAACCAACAGAAGTTTTGCAACGCTTCAGAGTTTTATTTATTCAGCAATCAAGTTCTCGTTAGGTATCAGCCGTTTGTCTGAGATGTCAGATGCGCAAGCAGTGATTGCGAGAGAAGTATTTGAATTTTTAAAAGAAAAGAGAGGTCAAGCAGAATGGATGAGTTAATCAAAGTAACAGTAAAAAATGATCAGCAATTAGTAAGTGCAAGAGAGCTACACAAGGGTTTGAAACTCAAAAAGCATTTTGGCGATTGGGTAAAACAAAACTTCAAAGATTTCTATGAAAACGAGGATTATACATGTGCACCTCAAAGTGCATATGTCCAAATCGGTAATGGAGCAACCAGAAAAGTAGATGACTACGCTTTGACTCTAGACATGGCAAAACAACTTTGCATGATGAGTCACACAGACTTAGGTCGAAAATACCGCAAGTATTTCATTGATCTAGAACGTAAGTGGAATGATCCGCGAGAGGTCGTTAAACGTGGATATGCAATCTTACAGAATGAGAATACACAGCTCAAGCTAGAAAATGATCAAATGAAGCCCAAAGCGTTATTTGCCGATGCAGTATCAGTCAGCAAGACAACGATTCTTGTTAGTGAACTTGCAAAGATATTGAGACAAAACGGTGTAGATATCGGTGCTAATCGCTTGTTTGCTTGGATGAGAGAAAACGGATATTTGATCAGTAGAAAAGGCACTGATTGGAACATGCCAACGCAACGATCGATGGAGTTGGGGTTGTTTAATATCAAAGAAACGACGATCACGCACTCAGATGGACATACGACAATCAGCAAGACGACAAAAGTGACTGGTAAGGGACAGCAGTATTTTATCAACAAATTTTTGAAGGATATTGCTTAGTTTTGAAGGAGATGAAAGAAATGCAAACAGCTAAGATGAGCGTGCAAGCTTTTCTTGATGAGTATATCAAGAAAGTCGTGAAAGATGAGTTATCAAAGTCCAGAAGTGACCAGAATACTCAAGTCCTTGGTGAAACTTGGACGCTCGATGAATTTCGTAAGAAATGTTGCTTTGGAAAAGATCGTGAATGGGTGAAGTTGTTCATCTTTTCTCGATTCAAAGATGAGATCGTGCTAGGTAAGCCAGGCGGATGGTTGAAGCCTTCAAAAGGCAAAGGAAGCCCGTATGGGATCTATGCAGTTGAAGCCTGTAAATGGATGCAAGAGAATCGACATCTAATCAATTGGGATGCAAAGTTGCCAAGGAGGTGAGAGTGATCAAACTGATGATGTTGCTAGCAATATTGATCGTAGTTGATGGTCTGTGCCAACTAGCAAAAGATAAATTTAGATAATCAATCGATATGGTAGCTCTAAGCCAGGCTTGAACTAAAAAAGAGCCAAATGGCTCTTTAATGGATAAATTTACCGAACGAATCAGCACTTTTGGCAATTTCTGTAGCAAATTTTGGTGCAGAAGCGAGTGATACAGCTTTAGCCATATTGTTCACATGTTTCATAGCTGCATCAACTCCTTCTAATTTTGTTAAACCGTTAACTGCCGAGAACTTGGCTTTTACACTAGGTGTTTCACCAAGACTGGTAAATGCATTAGTCTTCAATGTTGTTATCGCTAGGTTTTTTATCCTAACTTCTAACAGTTTCCTGTTAGTTCAGCATACCTGTTCAACTCAAAGAGTTGTCGGGCGCTCGTGGAGTAAATACTCTATGCGTTGCACCTTCAAGAACCATAGTTCAAGCTTGGCTCAGGGTTACCATATCTAAAAAGACTTAGGCTTTCCTTGAATTCACCCGATACTCAACCTGTATCGCTACAGGAAGGGGCAAATTTATCTGAGTAGATTATATCGCAATATTTTGCGGTGTGCAATACGTAAAGAAGGTGAAATAATGTGGCAAAAAGTGATAATCAAGCGTAAAGAGTTAGGGTACTCGAATTATAAATTAAGTATGCTCACTGGTATTCCGGAAAGTACACTACGAAGCTATAAAAAAGGAGTTGAGCCGTCATTTAAGAATATGTGTAAGATCGCAGATGCATTGAAAGTTGACATTGGATATTTCAGGAGGTGAGATTAGATGAAATTTAACAGTAGCTATCTGGTAGCGATCCTGGCTGGCGTAATGCTGGCGGGCTTCTTACCGCACGAAGAATGGGTGTTTGGCTTGGCTGGCGTCCTAGCGCTGATCACGTTGGCGATTGCTAGCGCCCGGGATGCCGAATGGACGAAAGGCCTAGATTGGCTGTTCAGACCATAAAAAGGGTCGCATGGCAGTGCGACCCTGAACAAAATATTTTTCGGTTAAATTATAACACGAATTGAAGGAGATACGAAAATGAATGAATTAGAAAAAATGTTATTAGCGGCTATCTTAAAACAAAGCGTTAAAAAAGAAGACACTAAGAAAGAGCAAAAAGAAGAAGCAGAAGCAGTTAAACGAGCGTGTGAACTTTTAAAGAAAGTGGATTTAAATTTTGCAGTGCTTACCTTAAGTCCGAATACTGATTTTACAGCTACTTGCTTGATTGCGACACCAATTGACTTGTTTGTAATGCTTAATGAGTTGTTTGAAAAGCTACCTAAGGATGCACTGGACTGTGTTAAAGACATTGTATGTGCAGAGATCAATGCTAGGGATAAGGAGGACTAACGGATGAATGAATTAACGATTTCAGTAAAGTCTGCTGAAAAAACATTGAAAATGTTAGGCGCAACGGATGTAGTTATCATTGCATCAGACGGCGATGATGTGTCAGTAAAAACACCAAGGGATTCTCATGTAACTGCGAACCTGATCATGTTCGCATTAGATGGATCATCAGAACTAACAAAGGAAATTGTTAAAAATTTCTTGCTAATGGGAGGGCATTTATCGTGACACCAGATCAAATCGACGAGATCGAAACGTACAACGATCCCAACAGTTGCTATCGCTCAGAGCCTGAGTTGTTATATACCGTAACGTTGCCAGATGGTACACAACTAACACATCAGACGCAGGATGATGTCATGGCTTATGTACAAGATGAATTAGAATTTGGAATCTTAGAAGACTTTAAAGCAGTGCGGGAGGAAGAAAATGAATAATCAACTAGTAGAAATGCAAAAAGAGTTAACAGAAAAAGTTGGACGTCGAGTAGCGGTAATGGAACAGGAAGGTCTTGCATTACCGAAAAATTACAATTATCAAAATGCTTTGAAATCAGCATTCTTTGAATTAGATAAGGTGCGTGGTATCGAGAACTGCACGCAAGCATCGATCGCTAATTCTTTACTGAATATGATCACACAAGGTCTGAGTCCAGCAAAGACGCAATGCTACTTCATCGCTTATGGTAAAGAGCTACAAATGCAACGCTCATACTTTGGAACGGTCGCAGCGCTCAAACGACTTGAAGATATCGACAAGATCAGTGCTGAAGTGATCCACGAAGGTGACGTCTTTGAGATCGGATCAAATAACGAGATGGAGACGATCGTTAAAAAATTCGAGCCCAAGTTTGAAAATCAAGATAAGCCACTGATCGGAGCATTTGCGATGATCAAAAAGACTGATGGCACAGTCTCATTTACGATCATGACTAAAAAAGAGATCGATCAAAGCTGGCGTCAATCTCGTAATAAAACGAACATGGTACAACAAAACTTTAGTCAAGAAATGGCCAAGCGTACCGTACTAAATCGTGCCGCTAAAATGTTCATCAACACGAGCGATGACAGTGATCTTTTAAGCGGAGCAATCAATCAAACGACAGAAAACGAGTACGATGATGATCGCAATGAACGCAAAGACGTGACGCCAAAGGATGAACAAGCTAAGAACTTATTTACACAAGCACTAGAACAGCCACAAAAAGCGCCACAAGAGCAAAAAGAAGAATCTAAGGTAATTACACCAAAGCCAAAGGAAAAAGCGACACACAAAGCGACAGCTACCAAAAAAGAAGAACCAAAGCCAGTAGAAGCGGTCGAAGTGAAAGAAACAGCGGTGGCAAAGGAAGAAACAGCGTCAGACGAAAAAACGGACAATCTGGCCAAAGTCATTGACGAAGTGAACAACGAAGAGCCAGATGAAAACCAAACAGAACTTTTCAACCATTGGGGTGAGCCAACAAATGAAGAGTAAACCGATCGAACTGACAGAAGAAAACTACTATGCCAAAGGCACCAGTTGGCACTATATGAGTGTATCGCTATTCAAAGACTTTATGCAATGCGAAGCAGCTGCACTTGCCAAGTTGAAAGACGAGTGGCAACCCGAACGATCGCCAGTACCTCTTTTGGTGGGTAATTATGTTCATAGTTACTTTGAAAGTGAAGAGTCACATCAAAAATTTGTCGATGCAAATAGTAAAGAGATGATCTCATCTCGTGGAAAGACTAAAGGTCAACTCAAAGCTGATTTTAAAGTGGCTGATGCGATGATAAATGCGTTGAAATATGAAACAGTCTTCAAAGCATTATATGAACCGGGACAAAAAGAAGTGATCGTGACTGGTGACATTTACGGCTACAAATGGAAAGGCAAGATCGACAGCTTGAACCTAGATCAGTTGTACTTCTGCGATCTCAAGACAGTCGATGATATCCACAAAAAGCATTGGTCCAGCGCTTATAACAAGTACGATAACTTTATCGCTGATCGTGGGTATTTCATGCAGATGGCGGTGTATATCGAACTCATCAAACAAACATTCGGTGTGAGCTGTCAGCCGTTCATCTTTGCAGTTAGCAAGCAGACGCCACCAGATAAAGAAGCAATCGACTTCAATGGTGATCAAGATGTGATCTACATGGAAGATGCAATGCGTATGATCGAAGAAAATCAGGAACATATCCAAAAGGCGATGAGTGGCGAAGAAACGCCAATTCGATGCAATCACTGCGAATACTGCAGATTGACAAAGAAGATTGAATTGCCAATCCATGCCAGTGAAATCGAAATCTACTAAGGTGATCGAATGAAACCAACAGCAAAAGATGTATTGATCGACTTTGTTCTATATGCTGCAGTCGAGTCAAAGCTTACTCACGAAGAGCTAAAAGCGATTTTGAAAGAGATCGAAGAACAGCACTATCACTTGATGATCAAAAGCAAGATCTAACAACGAGCGTCAGTAAACGTTAATGCCAAACGGGTGAGAGGCCCGATACTACAGGAGGAATGAAACATGAGCAGTCTTTTATTTGATGAGCGACCATTAGTTGTACAGCCCAAATTAGCGTTTGTACTTGGTGGATCGGATGAAGCTATTATTTTGCAACAAGTTCATTACTGGGCTCAGAAAAATACGAATATCAAAGATGGCTACAGTTGGGTCTACAATCCAATGAAAGAATGGCAAAAGCAATTTCCTTGGATACCTGAACGAACATTGGCAAGAAAATTTGCTAATTTAGAAAAATCAGGTGTATTGGTCACTAACAACTATAACAAAGCGAAATTTGATAAGACAAAGTGGTACAGAGTCGATTACGACGCATTAGACAAAATGGAACATCGATTATGCCAAAATAGCATGACGAGTATGCCAGATTGTCATAATGGGGAATGCCAAAATGGCATGACCAATACCATAGACTACACAGAGACTACTACAGATATAAATAATACGTCCGAAACGCAAAACGTTTCAGACGGTGCACCTAAAAAAACGATCAAGAAGAAAGAATATAATCTTGACTCTAAAGAATATCGTTGTGCACTAAAGCTACAAGAAGAAATATTGAAAAACAAGCCTAACTTCAAGAAACCCAATTTACAAAAATGGGCTGATACTTTTAGGTTGATACACGAGAGAGATAAACGCGAATGGACAGAGATAGGTGAAATGATCTTATATGCTACGCAAGACGACTTTTGGAAAGCTAATATCTTGTCTCCAGACAAATTGAGAAAGCATTTTGATCTGCTTGAGGCACAACGAGCAAGAGATAGCAAGCCTCGCAAAAAGCAAGTATTCCAAAGAGAAACGTTACCTGATTGGGCTAAAGATATACCAGAGTCAAGAAAAAAGAGAGGGATTAAAAAAACGGACAGCGTACGGATCAATGCAGAGATAGATGCTCTGTTGAAGGAATTGGAGTTAGATGATGTTGAAGGGAGCGGAACAAGTTGATCAAAGAGTTCAGACCGATTAAACGCCCGTTCTTACCGATGCCACTAGATGTCAAGATCGAGATGAGCAACTTAAGACACGAAGGTTATAACGCTGAATTCGTGTATAACGAATGTAAGAAGCTAGTAAAGACAGGTAAGTCTGGAATTGTGTCATCTGAATTTGCAGCGCGTTGGATGGTTGGGTTTCCAAATGTATTAACAAAAGCATTTATGGAACACTGGGATCTTGATGATCCGCCAAAATACTGGACAGGAGAGTGATAACGAATGATGTATAAAACTATCACAATGGCAGATGAAACTACTTTTGTTAATTGCTTGGTTGAGCAAATTGACGATAAAAAAACACCTTTTCCAGATAACTCGTTTGTGCGAATTACCGAAAAAGGTGTGACCTATCTAGTAAATACTGACTATATTATTTTTTGCGAGATTTAGCTTGTGCTAAAGCACTACCCGCAAGAGATTTGGTGAGCTTACTAGTATGTCCACTTTTTAAGGCTTTGGATGCTTTAGTTGCAACCTTACGCGATGTCGTTTTACGACTTGAGGATTTTGCCATAAAAAATATCTCCTTTCTGTGAATTTCAAATATGAGTTTTAGGAGGCTGCATATCTGATACGACTAGCATAATACTATATTTAGTATTAATCAAGAGGTGAATACTATATGTTGTGGTTAAAAATTGAAAAAGAATTGATGAGACAAAAAACTTCAGTGTATCGACTTGCGAAAAATACGGGTATCAGTGCAACGACTTTACAAAATTACAAAAATGGTATTGAGCCATCATTTAAGAATATGTGCAAGATTGCAGACGCATTGGATGTCAGTTTAGATTATTTCAGAGAAAAGGAGCGAAAACAATGATATTGGACATTGAGCCGGTCGAACAAGCAAGACCGAGAGCAGTGAGACGTGGTAAACGCATTGGGATGTACGATCCACCAAAAGTATCAAAGTTCAAGCGTGAGTTGCGCCAACTAGCTAAAAATCGCTTTGGCGACGATCCATTCGATGGCGAACTAAGCGTCGAGATCAAATTCTATCGTCCGATTCAAAAGTCGCTATCGAAAAAAGAGAGTGATAGAAGACTCTCAGGCGAGCACAGACCGATCGTAAAACCAGATCTTGACAATTACGTCAAATCGACTTTAGATGCCTTAAATGGAGTTTTATGGGTAGATGACGCACGCATCGTTGAGCTTCATGCGTTTAAGTATTATAGCGATTCACCACGCATTGAAGTGGTTGTTAAAGAATTAGTGTAAAACTGTGGTGGGTGGGAAGTACGAAGCAAATGAAACATACTAATTACCTCCTTTATTTACAGTAAAAACTTTCTTTCAAAACTTAATTGCAAAAGCTTCGTGCTAGGGTTTTACAAATTAGGTCGGCGGTGGCTGAACAAGTGCCGTCGATCATTACCAACGACCTTGCGAGTGGGTCGCATGGCAAACAAAAATAAGACTAACTCATTGCTCAATTAAGCTCGCAGTTGATCAGCTAATGCGTTTAGATACTCACAATATGTAGCGCAGTTTAGTGATCACGTAAAACGATTTACAGCCTCGTGTGTGGACTTCTAAACGGTTCGATTCCGTTTGCGAGGCATTTGCTCAGACAATAAATAAAAATTAAGGAGACAAGAGAATATGAACAAATTCGAGCAGATGGCGAGCAAGCTGATAAGTATGCAAGAACATGAACTAGCTAAAGAGCTAGAACGGCAGTATAAGCTAGGCTGGCATGATGGACAAGAAGCGTTAGCGGTTGAAATGTTGAGCAGAATGGTAGGTGGCCACAAATGAATAAACTGAGCTTAGTTAAAACATTTAGCGGAGCGGTAACTTATCTAAAAAATGAGTATAACGACTTTGATATCTCAGCGCATAGACAAGATATCTTAAAACGGATCAAAGATGATCCAAGTGATGTTGTGCTCAGAATAGCGTGGGAGACTTTTTTAAAGGGAACACAGAAACATTATAAAGGCTCAAGACTACCACGCAAACCACGAATAGTATATATCTGGCAAGCAATAGACGCTGAAACAGGCGAAAACTATGAAGCGATCAGTGCGTTTAAACTAGCGCAAAAATTAGGTGTGACTGAAAGTGTGATCGTCAATAATCGAAGAGATAACAGAATGGTAAAGAGTCGTTACAAAATCTTACGAAAAAAAGCGCAGTGAGCAGACACCACGCTTTCCCAATAAAATTTCAACAACTAATTATAACATAAGGGAGAGCGGTCTAATGGAACTTGATTTAAAAAAGGCACAAGAATTTCAACTACAATTTGATAGAATGGAAGTCGATACGATCGAGACTGCTGCAAAAGTGCGCAAGTTCTTCAAGCAAGATTATCCAAAATTAATGCGAGTGGCTGGTGTTGGGAATAGCTTTTTAAAGTCGCCTGTGATCACTGATGAACCTAAAGCGCCCTCTTTTGGTAATAACTTAGAAGAGCGGATCGTAAAACGTGTATATGCGCAAGAAACGTTAGAACGGGTCATTGAAGCTTTAAATGCAATCAGGGATGAAAGCAAGCAAATATTGATCGCTGTGTATGTTGATGATTTAGGCGCATGGGAGATATGCGAAAGATTAGGATGTGAAGAAACGCAATATCGTGTAAAGAAGCGTAAAGCTGAAAATGAATTTGCAGATGCCTTTGAGACGTGTTGTCCATGGTGGAAAGATTTACACAAATATAAGTGAAAAAGTCTGAGAAATCAGGCTTTTTTGTATGAAAAGTATTGTATTCACGTAATGTATATAGTACAATTAAATAGTACCAAGGAGGAGGTGAGATTGATGAGCCTACTCAAGAAGCTAAAAATAAAAAAGCCTACAAAAACCAAATTAACCGTCAAAATTCATTTGGTAGTCGTAAGCTTTGAATGGCATTTTGAGTGGTAACATTGATTAGTTACCACAGGAGGGGAATTGCCCTTCCCCTTCTTGGTACTTTTAGTATAACACAATTTATCAGGAGGTTGTACAAATGAAGTTATTTGAATATCAAAAAGGTAAATTTAAGATGTCGATGTCAGTTAGAAGAACCACCAAAAAAGAAATGATCGCAAGTGGAATCGCATTGATCGTTATCGCATGTTTGGTTGCTTGGTGGGTGATGAAGTAATGGCACTGTCACAAACAGAACGCAACAAACGATGGCAAGCTAAGAACAAAGAAAAAGCTGCCTATATGCGTAAGCGATCGGTAGCAAGGACATTTATCACGAAATATGGCAAGTATGAAGATCTAGTAGAACTCAAAGAACTGCTTGATAAGAGACTATCAGAATAAACCGTTGCTTTTCCGCTGGAAATCCGCTGAAAAGCCATCGGAATAGCGTTGGTAAACCGTCGGAACATCATAGTATTATGATAGTGTTCCAAAGATGAAAAGAGCAAATTTATTCGCTATTTATTAAATAAGACAGGCTTTGATGCTTTGCCAACACGATCAAGTAAATTAGACGCTACAAGCTTACAAAGAGTATACCGAGGAGTCCATGACTCAAAAGATAGAAGTTCGGAGTATTTTATAGACATGATCAACAATGGGAAAATACCTATCTCAGGAGTTGGAAATTCTACTAAGGGTAGAGGATTATATTTTTCAGAAGCTAAGGGTCAAGCTTTATTCCATGCCAAAAAGGGCACTACGCCTCTTGTTGGAAAATGGTTACTAGATGTAAGTGGTCGAGTCTTAAATTTTAAAGACGCTGCGCCACTAAGGTCTATAGGAGACATTAAAATTGGTGTTCCTTACAAGTATATGGAATATGAATCCAATGTTGATATAATTGCCATCTTAAGTGGATATGATATTATAAAAAAAGATGCAACTATCAATGTTTTGAATCGAGGTAAATTATATTGGCTAGGATTTACAGATTATTAGTTGATGCCTATGAGTATGCGTACTTTGACTCGAAAATACGAGAATTTGTCTATAATTGTAACGAAGAAGACAGTCGTTATATTAAAGACTTTTGGGATTCATGGGAAGATACTGCCAAAAATGCATATATCGAAATTGATAATATTGATCGTTTAGTTTGTGATAGATTTCCGACAGAAGTAGCTAAACACATGAAAGATATGCTTTTTAAGGAAGCAGAAGTTATTGAGCTACCACAGGGGCAAAAAGCACCTGAATACAAGGATCCGTATAGAAAAACGGAATATGTTTCTTATACTTTTGAAGATATGGGGATGAAAGAACCTCGCGACCTAGGCAAGTCATAAAACTGCTTAAAATTAAATACGTGTGTGGGCTTGTTGGCGCACATTTAAAAGTCGCTTTTGTCGTACTGTACCTGTGATATATCTAGGTGTTTTTAAAGATACTATCAAAGATGACTATGATATAATCAAGGAACTTTTGGGTGAAGATATGCCTAACAAAAGAGTATATGATGACCTTAAAAGTAGTGGTAATAGTTATTGGAATAACTTAAACGTTGATGTTAAAAGAAGGCTAGACTTGAGGTGAAGAAGAATGAGTGAGCTTATTCCACAAGAATGTGATGTAGTTATTCTAAAAACAGGTGAAAGGGTAGGCTTAATGGATCAATTAGACGAAACTCATTTCCTTCCCGACTATGGAGTCGAAACACCTGAGCAAGAAGAAAAAACGATGGCAATGATGCTGATTTCGATTGATGATATCGAAAAAGTAGTATATAGGCATAGACCGAAGGGCAGGCTATAATGCCCTCTAAGTATACAGATGAAATAGAAAATTCATCTTATACTTGGAGGGTATTTTATATGTCTAGGAAATCAAAATACAGTGCAGAACAAAAATTAGCTATACTAAATGAACTAACCCGTTCTAATATTAGTGAGGTGGCTAAAAAGTATGCAGTGGGCAAGAAAACTATTAGAACTTGGGGGTATCTATATGAATATCAGGGCATTGATGGCTTACGATCTACTCACAATAATCATAGATATTCAAAGGAATTTAAATTATCTTTGGTCCAACAGTATCAAAAATCAGACGCGTCGCTTGAAATATTCGCGATCAAGCATGGGCTAAAGTCCAAAACACAACTATCAGATTGGATTATGCAGTATAATGAATCTAACTTAAAGGCCTATACGCCAAGAAAGCGAGATTCAAAAATGAGTGGACGAAAGACTGACTTTGAAGAACGACTTACTATCATTGAAGAGTTGATTAAGCATGATGTGAACTACAATTGGGCAGTTGAAAAATACCATATTAGTTACCAACAAGTTTATGGCTGGTATCAAAAGTATCGCAAAAGCGGTAATGACCCAGAATCACTTCGTGATCGCCGAGGCAAAGCTAAGCCAGAAGAGAAGTGGACGGAAGTTGACCGACTCAAGGCAGAGAATCGCTTATTAAGGGCTCAGCTAGAAAAGCAAGAGATGGAGATTGCATTCGCAAAAAAATTAACAGAAATACGCAATCGGGAGGTGGAAAAGGACTCCGGTACCAAGCCATCAAAGAACTAAATCAAGAAAATGGATGGTCAATTAGCCAGTTGTGTAAAATAGCTGATTCTTCGCGAGATGGTTATTACAAATGGCTCAATCGAAAGCCAAGTCAATATCATAATGAGCAAGCAGAGTTACTTGAAGCGATTGTAGAGTTAGAAGAAGAACATAATTGGACGCTGGGATATTTAGCGATGACTACACAGTTAAGCTTTGAAAACCGTTTAAGCTTTACCGCTGGATTAAAACGAATAACTAACTGCATGCGTAAGCATGGAATTAGAGCAAATATTAGGAAGAAGAAGCGCAATCGAATTCAACGCCATGAAGAATACATCAATGACAACTTATTGCAGGGACAATTCGACCGTGAAACTAAAAATGAAGTGTGGGTTACCGACACAACGGAAGTAGCCTACGGCGAACACACACTTCATAAAGTACGAGTACACGTTATTTTAGATTTATATGGTCGTTACGCTTTAAGCTACAATATTTCAGACACAGAAACTTCATCAGCAGTAATTGAAACCTTTAATCGTGCTTTTACGGTTGAACCTGATGCGCAACCAATGATCCATACTGACCGCGGGTCAGCTTACTGCTCAAGTATGTTCAACGACTACTTAGCCTCTAAAAATTGTATTCATAGTATGTCGCACCCCGGTCATCCTTGGGAAAACTCACCCATAGAGCGTTGGTGGAATGACTTCAAGCTAATCTGGATTAACAAACACCCTCGTCCTAAGACGCTAGCAGAGCTAGAACAACTCGTCAAAGGAGCCATTGAATACTTTAATACCAAACGCGCTTACACAAGCAAAAACGGCTTGACCGCGGAACAATTCCGCAACCAAGCCGCCTAAAATTTTTATCTATTTGATCTGTATACTTGACGGGACATAGTGCCGCACTCGTTAGTTGAGTGCTTTTTATTTTGCCTTGACCTGAGTAAGTCATAAAACTGCTCAAAAATCAATACGTATGTGGGTCTAAGGAAAAATAATCAAAGAAAAGCTAGGTTATGATATAGATAATTTTTCGGATTGAAAAAGCTACTAAATTATATCCATCGAAATTTAAAGGCAACAATGGTTTTGGAGATGTGTACGAACAAAAAATAATGTTATATAATGAAGACGGCATCCCAGTGAATGTTGTTGTAGGTTGGATAATACCGAAAGATAATCTTAAACAAATAAGATTTACGAGTAGCTATATTAAGGAGGTTAAGAAAAATGAGTAAACTTATCCCACAGGAATATGATGAAGTTATTTTGAAAACAGGTGAAAAAGTTTGTTTAATGGATCAATTAGACGAAACTCATTTCCTTCCTGATTATGGCGTTGAAACACCTGAACAAGAAGAAAAAACGATGGCGATGATGCCAATTTCAATTGATGATATTGAAAAAGTTGTATATAGACCGAAAGGCACTCTGAAGTGAACCCATAAAGTTGGACACTCTATTTAGACTATATTTCTTAAGGCAAGATGTCGGTATTCTACCGGTGTCTTGCCTTTTAGTTTGACCTTTATCCGTTCGTTATTGTAATAGCTGATCCAGCTGATCATTGCTTTGACCAACTCTTCTTGTGTTGTATATTCTTTATTGTGATATAGCTCTACTTTCATTGTGTGGAAAAAACTTTCCATGGGTGCATTATCTAAGCACGTTGCCCTACGAGACATGCTTTGAAAGATCCTATTTTCTTTTAGCTTCTTTCGCCATTGGACACTCTGATATTGGACACCTTGATCGCTATGGAGAGTCATACGATAGTTTAATTTAGGTCTAAGTTTTATCAATGCATCCAACGGTTTTACCACGAAGGCTGTTGTTGGATGCTTACTGATACTATAGCTTACTATTTCATCTGTACATAGATCCTTGATAGGTGAAAGATAGACACGTTCTTCTTGTGTCTTATTTCCATACCTAAATTCACTTACGTCGGTCACCATTTTTTGAAATGGTAAATGTGTATCAAAACGTCGATGTAATAAGTTCTTAGCTTTCTTACCTTGTGGTCCAAGGGCAGAATTATATTTTCGCCTTTGTTTATTATACATATGCGCTGATAGATCATTTTCTCGCATGATGCGACTAACACGCTTATGATTTACTTTTATGCCTTGAGATCGTAATTTCAGTGTTACTGTACGATAACCAAAACACGGGTGCTTTGATTTGACCTCCTTTATAAGCTTTAATAGCTCCTCATCTTTATTTTTTCGCCCGTTTATTCGTTGGGCTTGATAGTAAAATGTACTACGTTTAAGACTAGTGTAAGGTAGTATTTCATCCAATGTATATTTAAATTTTTGCCTTAATTCTTGGATGATTTGATATTTTTCTTGCGATGTCTGCGCTTCTGAACCAAGGCATCGAGTTTTTTTAAGTATTCATTTTCAACCCGTAAAGCACGATTCTCAGCTCGTAAACGTTCTAATTCAGATAATTCTGATTTTTCTGCTTGTTTATTATTGTTGGTCGTCATGTGTTTAGCCCGTCCTCTTCTAGTAAATAAGGCATCAACACCTTTAGTATCCAATTTACGTTGCCAAGTCGCGATCGTCCCAGGATTACTTATATCAAACTGAAGTGCTGTTTGCGGATAGGAAGCCTTATGTCTTTTTCTCCAGTTTAAAACGTTGAGCTTAAAATTTCCATCGTAATCGTATTTAGGGTAGCGAACTTTTAACCCATCAATACCATATTTTTGATATCGTTTGACCCACATAAGGATATTTGAGTGATTCATCACTTTATAAACTTTAGCTACTGTGTTACTTCCATATCCTCTTAGATACATATTTACAGCTCGCAACTTATCCTCAAAAGAAAATTTAGTCATAGTAAAACCCCCTAAGTTAGATTCCTTTGTCCAACTTAGGGGGTTCACTTCAAGAAGATTAAGCATGATTTTTTCTATTGGTATTCAACTCTAAGGGGTGTTGACTCCAAAATGAATAATAAAGACTATAGAGAAAATTGATAAAAGAATCATAGGGATAAATGTGAATAACAATAAGAATTTATGTTTAGCTTTATCTCTAAAATACTTGTATATGAAAAATGAACACCAGATAATATTTGATGAGAGAATTACTACAAGTAACGTCTTAATGAGTATAAAATTAATAAAATCAAACATTGATTTCACCTTCCTATGTCCATACGGAAAATAGCTTAATTGCTGCTCTTGCGTAGACTCCTTTATACGTAGTAATAGGAGTTCTATTGGCTATAGGTCTTAGTTTACTAATAAATGCCCTATTACAAGATTTACTTTTTGCATTGAATCCTTTGAAACATGCGTCGTGGGATCTACATGCAGCATCTAAATCATCAATAGGCTTCTTATTCCACCCTTTATTTCCTTTACCGCAATAATTACCGTAAGAACCTATTGGAAATAATGCTCGAAAGACACCATTAACAGTCGAAGTATAACCTTCTGCTTCGATATTGAGAGATAAATCGTTTATTGCGTTACCAACATTTAAAACATCTATTGATTGTTGATCTTGTTTAGCTTTTTGCAGATCAAATTTAACAGATCCGTTATTATCTACTGCAATATATTGGTCTAAAGTCAACATTAATTGTTGGTTTTCAGGAGTTAGATTATCATACAAATTGAAGTAACTATCAGATTAAATATCAGGCTGGACATCAGCTTTAACAATAGATAAACCGTTAAAGAAAATTATCCCAAAGAGGATTGACAATAAAAGGATGATATACTTGAGAAATCTAGTAGTGCGATTTAAAAGTTCCATTTCAGTAACCTCCCGTTTCTAAATTGTTTGCGTCTAAACGAGTTGTCTATCGGAATAAACTAATAATTATACTAGGTGCTACTTCTTCATATAACCCTCTTTAAGTTGAGTAACCGTTTCCAATTAAATTGTATCATGATCAACTATACTCGTCAATAACACATTTTAATTATTGATTGTAAGGGCGAGTGGTAGCAGATTGCTCCCATTTTTTATCAGTGTTTTTTCTAAAGTGGTAGCAAATTGCTGCCGTTTTGCTACCACTTTTGATGTTATAGTGAAAAAATGCTCCCACTTTGCTCCCACTAATTTTGGATTGAAGCATTGCGAGCGCTCCGCCTCCGCCCACCGCGCTTAGAAGATTGTATATAACTTCAGTCGCAAGGGCTCCTTGCGCAAGCTGTAACCAGCTTTTGAACATATCATAATTAAAAATAAGCTACAACTTTTTCTTTGTATTCGTCGATCAAGTACGCATAAATATCTGTTGTTGTCAAAAGGTCCGCATGACCTATGCTAGGCAGATAAGCGACATGTGTACGCTGTAAAATTAAATAGATGATGTTTGACTCGTAAATCACTACAAGTAGCTAAAGAAGTAGGTAAAAGCGTATAGACACTTGATCACTACAAAAAGGATAGTAGTAAAATCAGAAAGATTTATTGACCAATATTAGCGAAATAAAATATTCAGTAATTTTTCCTAAAATTCAAGCTATTTGTTGTACAAGTTGATCGTCTAAATGTTATATTGTAAGCGTATTCATAATATAAAATTTATATTTTTGGAGGAAGTAGTTATGGATCTAGTAAAATATATCGATCACACGATCTTGGCACCAAATGCAACTGAAGAACAAGTAGAAAAGATAATTTCTGAGGCATTAGAATATGGCTTTGCATCAGTCTGTATCAATCCATATTGGGTCAAAAAAGTGGCTCAAGGTTTAGCTGATAGTGATGTCAAAGTCTGTACGGTGATCGGCTTTCCTTTAGGCGCTAATAAGACCAGTATCAAAGTCAGTGAAGCTAAAGAAGCGATCGCTGATGGAGCAGATGAACTTGATATGGTGATAAATATCGGCGAATTAAAGGCCAAACATTACGACGTGGTCAAAGCAGATATCAAGGCGGTAGTTGATGTATGTCATGCAGAAAGTAAATTGGTCAAAGTTATCATTGAAGCTTGCTTATTGACCGATGAAGAAAAGATCAAGGCTTGTGAATTGTCAAAAGAAGCTGGGGCTGATTACGTTAAAACATCCACTGGTTTTTCGACTGGTGGCGCGACCGTAGCTGACATTGAATTGATGCGAAAGACTGTCGGACCAGATATCGGTGTTAAAGCTTCTGGTGGGATCCATTCCAAAGAAGACGCGCTAGCCTTGATCGAGGCAGGAGCTTCACGTTTAGGTGCGAGTGCAGGGATCAAGATCGTTAATAGTTAGGATGTGAATAGAATGCGATTTAAACGTGTATTTACATTAGTGCTCGACTCGGTAGGGATCGGAGCTGCTAAAGATGCGGCTAAATTTGATGATGAAGGCTCTGATACTCTAGGCCACATCACTTCTTATTGGAATAGTGAGTTAAAATTACCTAACTTAACGGCTCTAGGTTTGGGCAATATTCGGGCTGATTCGCCATTAACAGGCGTTTTACCAGTTGAAGCCCCACTAGCTTACTATGGCAAGATGCAAGAGATCTCGGCTGGAAAAGATAGTATGGATGGTCACTGGGAAATGATGGGCTTGCCAGTCACTGAACCGCTGGGCTTTTTCCCTAATGGATTCCCAGAACCATTGATCAAGGCGATCGAAGAATTTAGTGGCCGTAAAGTGATCGTCAATCGTCCGATCTCTGGGACCGAAGTGATCGCTAAATACGGTGAAGAGCAGTTAGAAACTGGGGCTTTGATCGTGTATACCTCAGGAGATTCAGTCTTGCAGATCGCGGCTAATACAGCGATCATTTCGCTCGATGAGTTGTATCGGATCTGTAAATATGTTAGAGAAATAACGATCGATGAATATCACATCGGGCGTATTATTGCGCGTCCATATGTTGGTAAAGATAAAAGTGAATTTAAACGAACGTCTGACCGGCATGATTTTACTTTAGTCCCTCCAAAAGATACGGTCCTAGATATGTTAGGTCAAGCTGGCTTTGAAGTCATCGGAGTTGGAAAAACGAACGATATTTTTTCAGGTAAGGGGATCGCTACAAGGATCCATACTGAAAGTAATGATGACGGGATGACTAAGACGGTCGAAGTTGCCCAAACAGATTTTACCGGCCTGTGTTTTACGAACTTGGTCGATTTTGATGCAATGTATGGTCATCGCCGTGATCTTGAAGGATACGGTAAAGCTTTGGCAGCATTTGATGAACGTTTGGGTGAATTACTGCAGAATTTACAAGTTAACGATCTATTGCTGATCACAGCTGATCACGGTAACGATCCTGGATTTAAAGGGACTGACCATACGCGTGAATATGTGCCTTTATTAGCTTATTCACCAAGTTTTTCTAAGGGTAGTTCGTTAGGGATCCGTGAGACTTATGCTGATCTGGGAGCAACGATCCTAGATAATTTTGAGTTACCAAATAAAACGGACGGTAAGAGTTTTTTAACCGATCTACGGAGGGATCAAGATGAGTGAACATATTGAAGCCAAGAAAGGTGATATTGCTAAGATCGTTTTATTACCAGGTGATCCTTTACGGGCCAAACATATTGCGGAAACGTTTTTAGACGATCCACGCTGTTACAATACAGTTCGCAATGCATTGGGTTATACAGGAACTTATAAGGGGATAAAGATCTCGGTCCAAGGCACAGGGATGGGGATCCCATCAACTTTGATATATGCAGAAGAGCTGATCAATTATTACGGGTGTGAGATCTTGATCCGTGTCGGTACATGTGGCGGAATGGCGCCGGAAATAAAAGTTAGAGATGTTGTTTTAGCGCAATCGGCAACAACTGATTCGGCCATCATTCAAAATACTTTTGGTAGTGGTCTTTATTATGCGCCCACAGCTGATTTTAGTTTGCTTGATCATGCGTATACTGCGGCTAAAAAAGAGCGGATCGCAGTTAAAGTTGGCAATATCATCTCAGAGGATCGTTTTTATAATGAAGAGATCGATCGAAAAAAATTGATCCAATACAATGTGTTAGGGGCTGAGATGGAAGCGGCAGGCCTATATCTGATCGCAGCTAAGTATAATGTAAAGGCTTTAGCTGTTTTGACGATCAGTAACCACATTATAAGTGGCGAATCAACTCCAGCATCTGAGCGTGAAAGATCATTTAATGACATGGTAAAAGTTGCGCTTGAAGCTGCAGTTTCACAAGTTAAAGTGTAGAAAGGTGGGAGCCACAATGCGAATGGTAGATATTATCGAACGCAAACGCAATGGAGCAGAATTGACAAAAGAAGAGCTACACACTTTTATTGAGGGTTATACTAAAGGCGAGATCCCAGATTATCAAGCTAGTGCTTTTTTGATGGCGACCTATTTCAATGGGATGACGGCTAAGGAGCAAGCGACCTTTGCTTTAGAGATGCTCCATTCAGGTGATGAAGTTGACTTGTCACTGATTCTAGGGATCAAGGTCGATAAACACTCAACTGGTGGTGTGGGGGATAAGACTAGTATTCCCTTAGCTCCGATGATCGCTGCGTTAGATATTCTGATCCCAATGATCTCAGGTCGGGGGTTGGGACATACTGGAGGAACGTTGGATAAATTGGAAGCGATACCAGGGTTTAAGGTCGAACTAAGTGAGGCTGAGTTTATCCAGCAAGTCAAAGATATCAACTTGGCTATCATCAGTGCCACTGGTAATATCGCACCCGCAGATAAGAAATTATATGCTTTACGTGATGTTACTGCAACAGTCGACTCGATCCCGTTGATCGCAGGTTCTATTATGAGTAAGAAGATCGCTTCTGGTACTGATGCGCTGGTCTTAGATGTTAAGACTGGCTCAGGTGCATTTATGAAGACACAAGAGAAAGCTAAAGCGATGGTCGAGATCGGTAAAAACGTCGGGATGCGCTGTATGGCGGTTATTTCTGATATGAATCAACCATTGGGCAATACGATCGGAAATACCCTTGAGATCGAAGAGTCGATCGAGATCTTAAAGGGGAATGGGCCTAAAGACATCACTGATCTTGTTTTGACATTAGGAAGTCAGATGGTAGTTTTAGCTGGAAAAGCCGAAACGCTAGAGCAAGCCCGTGAAATGTTGATCGAAGTTTTGGTAAATGGTAAGGCCCTTGAAAAATTTGGCGCTATGATCGAAGCACAGGGAGGTGATCGCAATATCATCGATGATCATAGTTTGATGCCTCAGGCAAAATATCAGATCTCGATCAAGGCACCTAAGGCAGGCTATATTTCTAAAATGACAGCTGATGAATTGGGTGTAGCAAGTATGCTACTTGGCGGTGGTCGTCAAAGTAAAGAAGATACGATCAATTATGCAGTCGGTTTACGCTTACACAAAAAAGTCGGTGAGCGAGTTGAAAAAGATGAGGAGCTAGTAACGGTCTATAGTGATCAAAAAGACATTGAGCAAGTTGAAAAGTTGATCTTATATAATATCGAGATCGGCGAAAAGACTAATGCTGTTCCGTTGATCCATGAAATAATCAAATAGCAGACAAGATGGTATTGTTAGGGATGTAAGGCTTAACAATACTATTTTTTGATTTGCATAATTTGGTGATCCATATTAAGATAATTAGCACATTGAAAAATGGGAGGAAATAGAGTTGAAACTATATGAGTTGACGTTGAATAACGTTTTTTATGTAGATTAACAGCGAAAAGATATTTATTTAGTTCATATCAGGTATCCACAATATTTTACGTTAAAGCAACCAACTTTACCGTGTGTGAAAGCTAAGATCGATATCAAGGATCGTGTCGAACGGCCCGAAGTGAGATTTCATGAGGGGAAATTTACGCGTTTTAATGTAACGTATCATTTTCCCAATACAGGGCTATCAAAGCCTGATTATAAGGTCAATCTTTTATTTTATTCAGAATTTATCAAGATCACGCGCCACCATATCGAGCATGTACATAAAAATTTGTTGGAACAGTTGCCAGATGATTTCACTAAAAGTGAGCTGGTCTCGTTGGATGAACTTGAAGAAAACTTCAATAATGATGGTTATATCGGGCAATATTTACAGGCAACATTACAAGCAGTAGGTTAAGATGATAATTTTCAAGCATCAG
The DNA here is from genome assembly GCF_003288115.1 of Ligilactobacillus murinus. Lineage (NCBI taxonomy): Bacteria > Bacillati > Bacillota > Bacilli > Lactobacillales > Lactobacillaceae > Ligilactobacillus > Ligilactobacillus murinus. Next base: position 598,885 of record NZ_CP023565.1, read on the forward strand.
TAATGATGCTTTTTTGTTTGCACTTTCAAGAGGTACGCTAGCTGGTACTGAGGACTAAAGCGTATTTAGCCACACTAAAGAAAGCTAGTGGGAACTAAATATATTTGGTGAAATTAGAGAATTTTAAGTATATATTTTTTTAAATATTGTTGCAATTTAAAAATGAAGTTGCTATAATACTCTTTGTTATGGAGAGTTGGCAGAGTGGTAATGCACCGGACTCGAAATCCGGCGAACCGGCTAATACCGGCGCGCAGGTTCAAATCCTGTACTCTCCTTAAAAATACCTGATTATAGCAAGGGTTAGAAGCTATTTTCCTTTACAGAGGAAGATATGAAGACCATCTGATGATTATCAGATGGTCTTTTTGTATAGAAACTGTAATAAAATTAGATGTAATTATTGTGATTTAGGTCAAAGCAAAAAATTTGCTTTCTAGCGCCAGTGTGATTAAATAAAAGTAATTTAAATGTTGGAGGGATTTTAAAATGGAAATTCTTTTTCACGGTGTTGCAACAAAAACGAATGGAACTCCCGTAAAAGTCGGTGAAAAATTGCCAGCGTTTACTGTAAAAGATGCAGCTGATACCGTTAAAACTGGGACACAACTTTTTACTAAGGTAAGTTTGATCAGTGTCGTGCCTGATATCGATACCCGCGTTTGCAGTCTCTCGACAAAACGCTTCAATCAAGAAGTAGATAAATATAATAATATTAATTTTTATACGATCTCGACCAATACATTAGAGCAACAAAAGAATTGGTGTGCTGCTGAAGGTGTTGCTAAACTTGAACTTTTATCGGATGCCACGGCTGAATTTGGTAAAGCTATGGGATTATATGTTGAAGAAAAGGGGATCGATGCACGTAGCATTTGGATCGTTGATACTAAAGGTACAGTTCTTTATCAAGAATTATTGGCAGAACAATCAGATGAACCAAATTATGCTAAGGCTTTAGAATTTTTGGATAGTTTGAATTAATGCTAAAGTTTCTCGTATTATTACTTGTGCTATGGTTGCTCTTTAAAGTCACTGATGGTGTTTTTAAGGGATGTATAGCACTCTTTGCCTTTGTATTTTTAGGTGTGATCGTATTAGCCTTCTTAGGTTTATTACTAAAATTTTGGTGGCTTCTTTTGGTATTTTTCTTGCTAGGGGTCGCAGTAGCTAATAAAAGCTAAAATAGGCTTGACTTTGAAGCCAGTTGATATTATGCTGAATAGTATAATATCAGACCGGTTTAAAGAGATGAGTAATTTAAGTTTGGCGTCCAGAGAGCGGAGGTTGCTGGAAATCCGTCGCTCAGGCTTAAGTGAAAGACGACTCTTGAGGTGCATATGAGAGTATGCCGCGATAGGTGCGTTATCCTAAAGTAATAAATTAAGGTGGTACCGTGCTGTTTGCGCCCTTGTTGAATTTGGTTCAACAAGGGCCTTTTTTATTACCGGAACATTTTTAGGAGGAAATCCATGAAATATCAACGTCCGAAGGGCACAGCCGATATTTTGCCAGCTGAATCAGCAAAATGGCAATATGTTGAAGCTAAAGCTCGTGAATTATTTAAAAAATATCGTTACCATGAAATGCGGACTCCGATCTTTGAAAGCTTCGAAGTTTTTTCCCGTACTTCGGGAGAAACATCCGACATTGTAACCAAAGAAATGTATGATTTTTATGACAAGGGTGAACGGCATATCACTTTGCGTCCAGAAGGAACTGCTGGGGTGGTACGTAGCTTTGTTGAAAATAAATTATACGGTCCTGAGTTACAAAAACCCGTCAAAACTTATTATATGGGACCGATGTTTCGTTACGAACGTCCACAATCTGGACGCTTACGCGAATTTCATCAGATCGGGGTCGAAGCATTTGGCGTTGACAGTCCGGCTTTAGATGTTGAAGTGATCGCAATGGCTATCGATCTTTTGGAAAGTTTTGGGTTAGATAGCTTGAAGTTAGCTTTGAATACTTTAGGCGACAATGAATCACGTCAGGCTTACCGCCAAGCTTTGATCGACTATTTAGAACCATTTGCCGATCAGCTTTCAGATGATTCCAAAGAACGACTACACAAAAATCCGTTGCGGGTCTTGGATAGTAAAGATATAAAAGACCAAGCGATCGTAGCTGATGCCCCATCGATCTTGGATTACTTAACACCTGCGGCAACAAAACATTTTGAGACGTTAAAGAAACTCTTAGATGATCTAGGGATCAAATATGAAGTCGATCCTAATATGGTGCGTGGTTTAGATTACTACAACCATACGATCTTTGAGATCATGAGCGATTCGAGTGCCTTTGGTGGTAAGTGGACGACTGTGTGTGCTGGAGGGCGTTATAATGGCTTAGTTGAACAACTTGGTGGTCCTGAAACACCAGGGATCGGTTTTGGCCTAGGGGTCGAACGCTTGTTATTAGTTTTAGATGCAACTGAAAATGGCTTACAACTTGAAGATCCCCTTGATGTTTATGTTGTTGGGATCGGTCAAAGTGTCAACGCTGAAACATTAAAATTGGTCCAAAGTTTACGGCACCAGGGCTTTAGTGCTGATCGCGATTACCTTGAGCGTAAACCTAAGGGACAATTTAAAACAGCTAGTCGTTTGAATGCAAAATATACTTTGACTTTAGGGGAAACTGAATTAACAAAACAACAAGCTAACTTAAAGAATATGGAAACTGGCGAAGAGATCAGCGTTTCGTTAGCAGACATCTACGCTAACTTTGCTGGCCTACTAGCTTAAGAAAGAAGGATAGACATGGAACGTACAACTTATGCAGGTTTAGTTGATGAAAAATATTTAGGACAAGAAGTAGTTTTAAAGGGTTGGGTCCAAAAGCGCCGTGATCTTGGTAACTTGATCTTCGTTGATCTTCGGGATCGTGAGGGGATCGTCCAACTTGTCTTTAGTCAAGAGTTCGGAGCCAAAGCACTTGAGATCGCTGAAAATATTCGGAGTGAATATGTGATCGAAGTTGAAGGAAAAGTCGTTAAACGTGCTAACGCTAATCCTAATATGAAGACTGGTCAGATCGAAGTTGAAGTTTCTAAGATCACTGTTTTAAACGAAGCTAAGACAACACCATTTGATATTTCTGACGATATCAATGCTTCAGATGATCTACGTTTACAATACCGTTATTTAGATCTTCGCCGTCCAGAAATGTTAAAGGCTTTGAAGATCAGAAATCGGATCACGCAAGCAGTTCACCGCTACTTAGATGAAAATAATTTCTTAGATATCGAAACACCATATTTGACACGCTCAACGCCAGAAGGGGCACGTGATTATTTGGTCCCATCGCGCGTTTATCCAGGTCATTTCTATGCTTTGCCCCAATCACCACAATTATTCAAGCAATTATTGATGGGCGCTGGTGTAGATCGTTACTATCAGATCGCACGTTGCTTCCGTGATGAAGATCTGCGGGGGGATCGGCAACCAGAATTTACCCAGATCGATATGGAAATGTCATTTATGACGGCTGAAGAGATCCAAACGATGACAGAAGGCTTATTAAAAGCTGTAATGAAAGATGCTTTAGGTGTAGAATTAGAAACGCCGATCAAGCGGATCACATGGAATGAAGCAATGGATCGCTTTGGTTCTGATAAGCCAGACATGCGTTTTGGGATGGAATTGACAAACATGGCTGATGCGGTTGCAGGAGCTGGTTTCAAAGTCTTTGATAGCACATTAGAAAATGGTGGGCAAGTTAAAGCGATCACAGTTCCTGGTGGGGCCGATAAGTATTCACGTAAGCACATCGATGAAAAACAAGAGTATATCAAGCGCTTTGGGGCTAAGGGGTTAGCTTGGCTCAAAGTTACAGATGAAGGTCTAACTGGTCCGATCGCTAAGTTCTTTAAAGAACGCGAGGATAAGATCTTAGCAGCTAGTGGGGCTAAAGCAGGTGACATGCTCTTATTTGTGGCTGATAAGCCAAAAGTTGTAGCTGATGCACTTGGTTATCTTCGAGTAGCTATTGCTAAAGAGTTAGACATGATCGACAAGTCACAATTTGCCTTTGTTTGGGTCGTTGATTGGCCATTATTTGAATACAGTGAAGAATTCGAACGTTATATTGCTGCACACCATCCATTCACGATGCCAAATGAAGAAGATCTTGAGCTATTAGCTACTGATCCACATAAATGTCACGCACAAAGCTACGATATCGTGTTGAATGGTTATGAATTAGGTGGTGGTTCGATCCGTATCCACCAACGTAGTGTGCAAGAGGCAATGTTTAAGGCTTTAGGCTTTACAAAAGAAAGTGCTAAAGAACAATTTGGTTGGTTCATGGATGCTTTAGACTTTGGTTTTCCTCCACACGGTGGCTTAGCACTTGGATTAGATCGTTTTGCAATGTTATTAGCTGGTAAAGATAACATTCGTGAAGTGATCGCCTTTCCTAAGAATTCCAAGGCTTCTGAACCGTTGACCCATGCTCCAAGTCCAGTGGCAGATAAACAATTAGATGAACTTTATCTAACGACTGAAATTCCAGAAGATAAGGCTTAATTTATTATTTGATAGCTTGTTTAAGTATTTACTTAGGCAGGCTATTTTTTACATAAAGTGGTTTGTTCTGGAGCCAAAGTGCGGTATCATTATTTAGAGAATAGTTTACAAGCAAAAACAGCGGTGTATTATTTCAAGGTAAAGTTATTTAAAATTTTTAAAGAAAAATGCGGATCTGTTTCTTGTATAGCTGAGATAACTTTTGTGCTTGAAAGGATTTAATTACAATGGATGAACTACAAAAGATTTGGAAACGCCATGTTTATATCGCTAAGGCTTCGACAGCATTTATTTACGGTGTTTTAGTTTCGATCGCGATGAACTTTTTTTGGGAGCCAGGGCATATTTACTCTTCCGGGATCACGGGGCTAGCTCAGCTGCTCGCCACTTTAACAGCCAACTTGCCAGTGCATCTTTCAACCGCGTTACTGATCTTTATCTTAAACGTGCCACTTTTTATCTTGGCATGGTTTCAGATCGGGCGTCGCTTTACATTTTTCACGGTTTTAGCGGTCTTTTGCTCATCACTTATGATCAAGTCACTTCAACCGATAACGCTGACACACGACCCGATAATTTGTGCCCTTTTTGGTGCTGCGATCAACGGTTTTGGAACTGGCTTGGCTTTGAAAAATGGGATCTCCACTGGTGGCTTGGATATTTTAGGTTTGACGATCAGAAAACACACGGGTAAAAGTGTCGGAACGATCAACATTATTTTCAACGCTTTTATCGTTTTAGCTGCGGGGGCAGTCTATGGCTGGCCGTATGCTTTTTATTCTGCATTAGGGATCCTTGTCAATGCACGGGTCATGGATATGGTCTATACGCGCCAACAAAAAATGCAAGTAATGATCGTAACCAATAAACCAAAGAGTGTGATCGATTGTATTCAAAATCACATGCAACGTGGGATCACGATCGTTCATGGCGCTGAAGGGGCATATAAACATGATAATAAGACGATCTTGTTTACGGTGATCTCGCGCTATGAACAACCAGAATTACGTCAAGCAATGACAGAGTCTGATCCGCATGCTTTTGTAAGTATTGCAGAAAATGTTCATATCATGGGTCATTTCTACGAACCCAATCCATAGAAAGGAAAACCGGTCAATGGAAAAATATGTAATCTCGATGTATGATAAGGGTCAAAATGAAGCTGGTCCAAAAGCTAAAGTTGATGCTGAGGATTTTTTAGCCACTGCGGGTTTTAAAAAACTGAATTTTTATTTTTCTGGGGCTAGAAAAGCTAAGCTTATGAGTTATAAGCAGAGTTTTTGGGATATTCCGCGGCAGATCAAAAAGTTAGAAGCACAGACAGTGGTTTTTCAATATCCGTCTTTTGATCAACGTACTGATCAGGTGATCGTGAAAAATGTGCGTCGCTTTACGCAAGCCAAGCTATTGTATTTGATCCATGATATCGAATCTTTACGCGCTTATGCTGGTGATGTGGCGTATCGCAAAAAAGAGATCGCATTTTTAAATCAAAGTGATGGTTTGATCGTACATAATGAGAAAATGAAAGCTTGGCTCAAAGAAAATGGGGTCATTAAGCCAATGACTGTATTAGAGATCTTTGATTATGCTAATCCAGTTAAATTAGCGACTGACCGTCCTTATGAGAAAAGCATTTGTTATGCGGGTAATCTACAAAAAGCCGATTTTTTACAAAAGTTGGAGCTAAGTAGCCCGTTAGCCTTGTATGGTCCTAATAAAGCCACCACTTATCCTAAAAATCTCACCTACTATGGTTCGTTCCCGCCAGATGAATTGCCAGCAAAATTAACGCAAAATTTTGGTTTGGTTTGGGACGGCACAAGTATCGAACGCTGTGATGGTAGTTTTGGAAATTACCTAAAATATAATGACCCTCATAAGACTTCACTGTATTTGAGCTCGGGTCTTCCAGTCATCATCTGGAAAGAAGCGGCCTTGGCTGACTTTATCGTGAAAAACCAAGTGGGACTAACCGTCGAGAACTTAGCGCAATTAGATGAAATATTAAATGAATTGACACCAGAGATGTATCACCAAATGTGTCAAAATGTAGCTAAAGTAGCTCATAAGATGCGTTTGGGGGCTTATTTGCAAGCAGCTGTGACAAAATTAGAATATGAGGTGACAAAATGATCCCTAAGATAATCCATTATTGTTGGTTTGGTCAAAATGAAATGCCTAAGCAGTATCGTCAGTATATTGAAGGCTGGAAAAAAATTTGTCCCGATTATGAGATCATTGAGTGGAATGAAGAAAATTACGATGTTGAGCAAGTAGCCTATACTGCGCAAGCTGCAAAAGCTGGTAAGTGGAGTTTTGTCTCTGATTATTTAGGCTTTGATGTTGTTTACCGCTATGGTGGGATCTATTTGGATACTGATGTTGAATTACTTCAAACGTTAGATCATATTTTAGAAAATGATGCTTTTTTTGCGATCGAAGAAAATGAAAGTGGAGCTGAAGTTGCGCCAGGCTTAGGGTTTGGAGCTAAAAAAAATCACCCACTGTTAAAGCAGTTACGCGATATGTATAATGACTTGAAATTTATCCAAGCCGATGGATCGTTAAATACGGTCGCGATCCCAGTTTATACAACGCAATTGTTGGAAAAGTTCGGCTTTAAACGCCAAGATAAACTACAAAAATTGGGCGATGTGACGATCTACCCGACAAATTACTTTGCACCAATGGATTTTTTAACGGGACAGATAAAACTCAGTCCCGAGACGCTCAGCATCCATCACTACAGTGCGTTATGGCAAACACCGACCAATTTACGGCATATCGAAAAAATGCGTCAGATCAATCGACGTTTTGGTAAAAAATGGGGGATGCGGATCAATTTTTTGTGGCGTGTTTGGTGGGCGCTTGAACGCCGGAGCAAGAAGTTATGGGGGGAAAAGTAAATGACAAAGATCAGTGTGATCGTTCCAGTCTATAATGTTGAAGCTTATCTACCAAAATGTATCTCAAGTTTAGTCAAGCAAACTTTCACTGATTTTGAAGTCATTTTAGTAAATGACGGGAGTACTGATAGTTCGGCTGAGCTTTGTGAAAGTTATGCTGACCAATACCCGTTGCTCATCAAAAGTTATACCAAGCCAAATGGTGGATTATCAGATGCGCGTAATTTTGGGATGCAATATGCAACTGGACAATATGTCATGTTTTTAGATTCGGATGATCATCTTGCACCTAATGCTTTGACAAATATGTATGCCTTGACAAACGAAGGCAACAAGAAGATCGTTGAGTGTGATTTTTATTGGGAATATCCGGATAAAAAAATAAAAGATCAAGCACCTAAATATGTTTCACTCAAAGATTATATGATCCGTGGACGTGTGGTCGCTTGGAATAAGTTATATTTACGGACGTGGCTGTTAGACACAAAAGTTAAATTTCCCAAGGGAAAACTCTATGAAGATCAAGACTTTTTCTTTAAATTAGTGACTTATTTAACGGATATCACAGAGGTTGCCGTTGATCGTGAGTGTGAAGTTTATTATGTGCAACGCCAAACTTCGATCTCATATAGTGAGACGACACGGATCGCTGAGATATTATGGATCTATCAAGATATCATCGATTTTTATCAAACTAAAGGGCTCTTTGAGACCTATTATCTTGAATTAGAGTATCGGTTTGTGCGAAACTTATTAGGAAATGTTTTATTACGCAAAGTCGTTAAATTAAAAGATAAACAACTAAAGCGTCAACTCCTAGATCAGATCTGGCAGCAAAAAAAGATCTGGTTCCCAGATTTTGCTAAAAATCCATATTTACGTCAAAAAAGTAAAGTTGATCTATATTTACGTTGTATCAATCCACTAACTTATCGACTATTTTATCTTTAAAAATGAGGTGAAAAAATGCTAATTGGTTCACATGTCGGCATGAAGGGAAAAGAAATGTTGTTAGGAGCAGCAAAAGAGGCAAAGAGTTATGAGGCTTCGACCTTTATGATCTATACAGGTGCGCCCCAAAATACGCGGCGCAAACCGATCGCTGAGTTAAATATCGAAGCTGGCCAAGCGTATATGGCAGAACACGGCTTAAGCCAGATCGTTGTCCATGCTCCTTATATCATTAATCTAGGTAATACTAAAAAACCGGAAAATTTTGGTTTTGCTGTTGATTTTTTACGGGCTGAAGTTGAGCGTGCTGAGGCTTTAGGGGCAACTCAGATGACGCTTCATCCTGGAGCACATGTCGGTGCGGGAGCAAAGGCCGGGATCGCAAGTATTGCTAAGGGCTTAAACGAAGTCATCCAACCTGAGCAAAAGCTTCAGATCGCCTTGGAGACGATGGCAGGCAAAGGAACAGAAGTTGGGCGGAGTTTTGAAGAATTAGCTCAGATCATTGACTTGGTAAAGTATAATGATAAGCTATCTGTTACTTTGGATACTTGCCATGCAAATGATGCAGGCTATGCGATCAAAGATGATTTTTCTGGTGTTTTAACAGAATTTGATAAGATCATTGGTTTAGAGAGACTAAAGGTGATCCATTTAAATGACTCCTTGAATCCTCAAGGAAGCCATAAAGATCGGCATGCTAATCTGGGCTTTGGTACGATCGGATTTGAAAGTTTAGAAAAGATCGCTAAACTTGATGAATTAGCTTCACTACCGAAGATCTTGGAAACACCATATGTAGGCCCCGATAAAAATGATCGTTATGCTCCATATGGTTATGAGATCGCAATGTTACGTGCAGGTGAATTTGACCCTGAGTTACTTGATAAGATCTACCAAAATAAGGGGAAAAAATAGACACAAAAAAACTAAGATCTAAATTGAGCGTTTCAATTTACAGATCTTAGTTTTTTGTTTATCTTTGAGCGTTATTATCCAAACTTTCAGTGATGATCATTGCAGTTTCTTCGATCGACTTATGTGCAACGTTGATCACAGGACAACCCAGCTTTTTGTAAAGCTCATTAGCAAAATTCAATTCGCTTTCGATGTTGTCGATGTTTGAGTAGTGTGTGTCGGGATCAAGACCATAAGAGATCATTCGTTCACGCCGGATCCCATTTAAGATCTCGGGGTCGTTAGTCAACCCAAAGATCTTGTTAGGATCAACTTTATAGATCTCTGCTGGAATCTGTGCTTTAGGAACAAGCGGTAGATTAGCCACTTTATAACCCCGATTAGCTAGGAAAAGTGACAATGGGGTCTTCGATGTCCGCGAGATCCCTAGTAAGACTAGATCAGCCTTCAAAAAGCCAGCTGGGTCTTTACCATCATCATAGGTAACGGCAAATTCAAGGGCTTCGATCCGGTTGAAATATTCTTTATCAGTATTGTGATTGATCCCTGCTTTTTGTAATGGTTTTTCGCCCGCTTTTTGTGAGAATTTTTGGATAACGTCACTTAAAGCATCGATCACGGATAAGCCATTTTCTTGGCAGTAATTATTTACAAAAGTCGATAGTTCCGGATCGACAAAAGTATGCACGATGATAGCAGCTTCGCGTTTTGCTTTGTTCAAGATCCCTTGTACCAAAGAAACGGTCTTGATCAATGGGTAACGTTGGATCTTGAAATCTGCATTAGGAAATTGGACACTAGCAGCTTCGGCGATCGCATAGGCAGTCTCCCCAAGTGAATCTGAGATTGCATAGACATGTAATTCATTTGACATAAAATTGCCTCCCATAATTATGATAAAGTGTTAAAAAGCGACTTATTCTATGAAAATTATAGCTTATCTAACGGGCGATTCCAAGAAAAATGGCTAGGGTAAAAAAACACTGTAAAACTCTAATTTTTCGCCGCTCAAACTACAAATGAGCACTAATTATGTAAAAGTTTATAAAGTTATGTTGACTCTAACTTTTAATTTAGTTTATAATGGAAAGGAACTGTTGAGGTTTGTACAATTAAGACGGTTACATTTAAGCTCGGAGGGAGGGAAACAACCATGTCAAAGACAGTCGTTCGTAAAAACGAATCTCTTGATGACGCTCTTCGTCGCTTCAAACGTTCCGTTTCAAAAACAGGTACTTTGCAAGAATATCGGAAACGTGAATTCTACGAGAAGCCAAGTGTAAAACGTAAGAAAAAATCCGAAGCAGCAAGAAAGCGCAAAAATAAGCGTCGTTTCTAGTTTCTAGAGGAGGCTAATGTGATGAGTTTATTAGATTCATTACAAAAAGATATGGTAGCTGCAATGAAGGCTAAGGATAAAGGCCGTTTGGCAACGGTTCGAATGCTCAAAGCTGCAGTTACAAATGAACAAATCAACGTTGGACACGACTTGACTCCTGATGAAGAAGTGAGCGTGTTATCTCGTGAGTTGAAGCAACGCAAGGATTCTTTAGAAGAATTCAAAGCTGCTGGGCGTGATGAAGCTGTCCAAAAACTCGAAGAAGAGATCAAAGTTGTTGAAGGTTACTTGCCAAAACAACTCAGTGCAGATGAAGTAAAGGCCGTTGTTGAAGAAACGATCAATCAGGTTGGAGCAACATCAAAAGCTGACTTCGGTAAAGTAATGGGGGCAGTGATGCCTAAGTTAAAGGGTAAAGCTGATGGTAAATTAGTCAACTCTACCGTAATGTCATTGCTTAATAAATAAGCAAAGAGTCGAGATGTTAGATCTCGGCTTTTTTCTTATTTGTTCAAGTTTACTTTGAATTTGATTATCGAATTGATAATCAGTATAATTGGGATTATAAAGTATGATAAGGGAGATGGGCGGTTGAGCGCAGAACAATTAGTCGAAAAAAGTTTCGTTCTCAACGATTCTCAATTGCAAATTTCGCTGTCAGGCATCAATGACAGCCATTTTAAATTGATCGAAGAAGGCCAAGATGTGGTGTTAAAGCCTTTTGGTGGTACGATAAAGATTACTGGTACTGAAGAAAATGTTACTTTAGCCTATCAGATATTGAGTGAGTTGACGGGACTTTTGCGTAAAAAAATCACTATAAGCAGTGCAGATGTTGTGTCAGCGATGAAGATGGCACAGCGTGGAACATTAGAGTATTTTAAAGATCTCTATACTGAAGAATTATTAAAAGACCGCCGGGGACGTTCGATCCGGGTCAAAAGTTATGGGCAACGCCAATATGTGCAAGAGATCAAGCATAAAGATCTTGTGTTTGGGATCGGACCTGCCGGAACAGGTAAGACTTATTTAGCCGTCGTAATGGCTGTTGCTGCTTTAAAGCGCCATGAAGTCGAACGGCTGATCTTGACGCGTCCAGCGGTCGAAGCAGGCGAATCGTTGGGCTTTTTACCGGGAGATCTTAAAGAAAAAGTCGATCCGTATTTACGTCCGATCTATGATGCACTAAATTCGATCTTAGGGGCAGAACACACGGAACGTTTGATCGAACGCGGTGTGATCGAGATCGCACCTTTAGCTTATATGCGCGGTCGCACATTAGATAATGCTTTTGTTATCTTGGATGAAGCGCAAAATACGACGCGAGCGCAGATGAAGATGTTTTTGACTCGCCTTGGTTTTGGCTCTAAAATGATCATCAATGGTGACAGATCACAGATCGATCTACCTAAAGGACACAGTCAAAGTGGTTTGGTCGACGCAGAGAAGATCTTGAAGGGATCACCACATATCGGCTTTGTAAAATTTGATTCTGTCGATGTTGTGCGCCATCCAGTCGTATCTGAGATCATTCGGGCATACGATAACTATAATTCAATGGAAAATGAGGAATAAAAATGGATCTGGAAGTTTATGATAATACTGAGCGAGTTTCAAGTGAGTGGAAGACACTCATTTGCGAGATCTTGGACTTTGCGGGTGATTATCTCAAGTTACCCTCAGATACTGAAATGTCAGTCACTTTGATGGATAATAATGAGATCCATCGTATCAATAAAGAATATCGTGGTGTTGATAAACCAACTGATGTGATCAGTTTTGCGATCGAAGAGGAAGATCCAAATGAGATCCCGATCATTTTACCAGACGAAGCTGAGTTTGAGATCCCTAAAAATATCGGGGATATCATGGTTTCGATCGATAAGGTCAAAGAACAGGCTGAGTATTTAGGACATTCGCAGGAAAGAGAATTGGGCTTTTTAGTTGTTCATGGTTTTTTACATCTCAATGGCTACGACCACATGCAAGCTGAAGACGAAAAGGAAATGTTTGGTTTGCAAAGAGAAATTCTCGAGGCGTATGGACTTAAACGATAAAGAACAAAAACAGCCGGTCAACAGCTGGAAAAATCGCCATTTTTTCCAGTCCTTGCGTTATGCGCTCGTTGGCTTGAAAACGGCTTATAAAGAAGAGCGCAATCTGCGGTTTCATGTGAGTGCGATAACTTTGGTCGTGATTATGGGACTCATTTTTAATGTGACTATCAGTGAGTGGCTCTGGCTATTTTTGAGTATTTTTTTGGTGATCTCCAGTGAAGTTTGGAATTCTGCCATCGAAAATGTCGTTGATCTAGCTACAAACTATAAACGACATCCACTTGCCAAAAAAGCTAAAGATATGGCGGCTGCAGCGGTATTATTAGCAGCGATCTTTTCTTTGATCACAGCAACCTTGGTCTTTGGTCCACATATTTGGCAATTATTTAACTGATATTGATTAGGGAAGTGTATATTTTGGAAGAAAAATTTCATTCAGGTTTTATTGCGATCGTAGGGCGACCTAACGTTGGCAAATCGACCTTTTTAAACAATGTGGTCGGACAAAAGATCGCGATCATGAGCGATAAGGCTCAAACAACACGCAATAAGATCCAAGGGGTATATACCACTGACAACGCGCAGATCGTGTTTATCGATACACCAGGGATCCATAAACCACATAGTCGTTTAGGCGATTTTATGGTCAAATCGGCGCTTTCAACGCTTAATGAAGTTGATGCAGTGATCTTTATGGTCAATGCCGAACAAAAACGAGGTCGAGGCGATGATTTTATCATTGAGCGACTAAAAAATGTCAAAAAACCTATCTATTTGGTGATCAACAAGATCGATAAGATCCACCCAGATCATTTATTAGAAGTGATGGATGATTATCGAGATACGTTAGACTACAAGGATGTCTTTCCGATCTCGGCTTTGAATGGTAATAATTGTGCTGAATTAGTCCACGATCTAGTTGAAGATCTACCGGAAGGTCCGCAATACTATCCAGAAGATCAAGTTACTGATCATCCCGAACGTTTTATCGTCAGCGAATTGATCCGCGAAAAAGTTTTACAATTGACACGCGAAGAAGTTCCACATTCCGTTGCCGTCGTTGTTGATCGGATCAAACGAGAAGATGATGAAAAAGTTTTGATCCAAGCAACTATCGTGGTCGAACGTTCCAGTCAAAAGGGGATCATCATCGGTAAAGGTGGTAAGATGCTAAAAGAGATCGGAACAAGAGCGCGTAAAGAGATCGAATTTATGTTAGGTGATAAAGTCTTTTTAGAGCTTTGGGTCAAAGTTCAGCCTAACTGGAAAGACCGTCAAGTCGATCTAAAAGCGTTTGGTTACCGGCAAGATGATTATTAATTAAGGAAAAGAGGGGAAAATTCTCCTCTTTTTTGAGATTTTTGGGGGTAAAAAGATGGTGCTACAACAAGGTGTAGAGTTTTTAGGGATCGTAGTCTCACGTAAAGACTATAAAGAACGCGATATGCTGGTCAAAATTTTGACTGACAAATATGGCTTTAAAACTTTTTTTGTCCGTGGGGTCCGCAAGCGGGGCTTTAAATTAGGGGCAGCAATCTTACCCTTTACTCATGGGACCTATCTTGGAAGTATCAGTGATGAGGGCTTATCATTTATTACGACGACCCGTGACATCAGTCAATATCAACAGATCACGCAAGATATCGAGTTGAATGCTTATGCTTCGTATATCTTAAGTTTGATAGAGCGTGCTTTAACGACGGAAGATCTTGTGAATTTAGGCTGGTTTTTAAGAGTTAAAAAAGCACTTGAGTTGATCGATGATGGTTTTGATCCTGCGATCATCACCAATATCATCGAGATCCAGTTACTTGCTAGTTTCGGGGTGAGACCGCAACTTGAAAGCTGTGTGATTTGTCAAAATACAGAATGTACATTTGACTATTCTGAAAACTATGGTGGTTTATTGTGTAAACAACATTGGCATTTAGATCCATATCGTTTGCATTTAGATAAACGTACGGTCTATTATTTACGCTTGCTATCAGTCGTAGATTTAAATCGATTAAATTCGATCAGAGTAAAGGAACAGACAAAGATCAATTTAAGAAAAGCTTTGGATACTATCTATGAACATCAGGTCGGGATCTATGTACCAGCCAAACAATTTCTTGATCAAATGTCTTCATGGGATCAAACGCTTAAAACAGATAAAAAAAATTAGTAAACACTTTAGAGTTCGTGCTATGGCAAGCATACGAACTCTATTTTTTAGTGATTTTTTGTCATTTTATATTGATGGCATAAGGTTTTAGGCTATGGGTCTAAGGGAATCGCTTTTAAAACTCCTGTAAAAAATAGCAATCTAAGGTGTTATTGTTTAACAATTTTAGCTAAAAGTACTACAATGGCTTTGTATCAAAGGAAGTGATAAAAAAATAATTACAAGATTTACGGATAACTACTATGACAGATAAACGTTTTAGGATTTATGTTTACCTTATTAGCAGCTACTCGCGTGATCTTTTAGAGATCATAAACTAAACGTAATGAAAGTTTATTAGGAGGCTGTATCATGGGTAAAAATGATTTGATGATCAAAACGGGTGCTGATCTATTGATCCAGGCACTTCAAGAAAATGGTATAAATAAGATGTATGGGGTCGTTGGGATCCCAGTTACTGATTTTGCGCGTCTAGCTCAACTTCGGGGCATGAAGTATTATGGTTTCCGACGTGAAGATGCTGCCGTTGACGCAGCAGCAGCAGCCGGTTACTTGAGGCAAAAGCCGGGAGTAGCATTAACTGTTTCAGCACCAGGCTTTTTAAATGGACTGACTGCTTTAGCTCAAGCGACTAAAAATTGTTTTCCATTGATCATGATGTCTGGTTCGTCGGAACGTCATTATATCGATTTAGATCAAGGCGACTATGAAGGCTTAGATCAATATAATGTCGCTAAGCCATTTTGTAAAAAAGCTTATCGTGTTGATCGTGCCCAGGATATTGGGCTAGCGATCGCACGAGCAGTTCGGACGGCTGTATCTGGGAGACCAGGGGGAGTTTATTTAGATCTTCCTGCTGAAACAATCAGTCAAGAACTAAAAGTCGCTAATGAAAAAGACACTGGAGTCTACAAGCTAGTCGATCCAGCACCTAAGCAAGAACCTAGTCAAGCGGCTGTGTTACGTGCTGTTGAAGTTATCAAACAAGCTAAGCGACCATTATTGTTGTTAGGTAAAGGCGCGGCTTATGCCCAAGTTGAAAAGCAATTACAAATATTAGTCGATAAAACGGATATCCCATTTTTGCCAATGTCGATGGCTAAGGGTCTTATTCCTGACGATGATAAGCATTCAGCCGCCGCAGCTCGGTCACTTTCTTTAGGTAATGCCGATGTTGTGATCGTTGTTGGAGCACGTTTAAATTGGATGTTGAATCATGGCGATGCACCAACGTTTGCACAAGATGTCAAATTTGTTCAATTAGATATCGATCCGACCGAATTTGATTCAAATCAAAAGATCGATGCACCATTACTAGGTGATCTAGGTTCAGTGCTTGATAAGTTAGTGCCAGCGTTGGTCAATACGGGTTATAAAGCTGACAAAGCTTGGATCGATGCAATCGTTGCGGATACAGATAAAAACGATGCCAAGTTTGCTAAGCGGCTAGCCGCTGGGAAGACAGATCCTAAGTTCGGTTATTATGGAGCACTTTTGCCGATCCAAGAATACTTTGAAAAGCATCCAGATACGTATCTGGTCAGTGAAGGAGCTAATACGCTAGATATTGGTCGGAACTTGATCGCGATGAAGTTGCCACGCCATAGATTAGATACTGGTACATGGGGCGTGATGGGCGTTGGTCTTGGTTATGCGATCGCGACTGCCGTTGAAACGGGCAAACCAGTAGTTGCCTTAGAAGGGGATAGTGCCTTTGGTTTTGATGGTATGGAGATGGAGACCATCTGTCGTTATAATTTGCCGATAACCGTTGTTGTTGTCAATAATGGTGGGATCTATAATGGGACTGATCAAGAAGTTCCTAGTCAACCAGGGCCTACTAAGTTAGACTCGACTGCCAAGTATGAATTGTTAGCTCAAGCTTTTGGTGGCGATAGTTACTTTGTAAGTGATTATCAAACGATGGAAGAGACTTTTTCAAAAGCAGTTGACTCTAAGCGCCCTTGTTTGATCAATGTCCAGATTGATCCAAGTATGGGTAAAGAATCTGGTCATATCGGTAATTTAAATCCAGAAGACATTACTGAAGAAGTTAAAGAATTAAAAGAGAACGTAAAGAATTAGGAAAGAAGTAATTATTATGACTGAAGAAAATAGTTATGCACCATTAAAGGGTTTGCGTGTTGTCGATTGGACTCAAGTACAATCTGGACCTTCTTGTACCCAACTTCTTGCTTGGTTAGGGGCAGAAGTTATCAAGATCGAACGAACTAATACAGGTGATCCTACGCGTAACCAATTATTAGATGTTCAAGATTCATGGAGTTTATATTACCTACAACTAAACGCAAATAAGAAATCATTGACCCTTGATATCAAAAGTGATGAAGGTAAAAAAATCATGAATGACCTTTTGAAAAAGGCTGATGTCTACGTTGAAAATGTACGTCCTGGTGCTGCTGATCGAGCTGGTTTTGGTTGGAAAGACGTCCATGCTTTGAATCCAAGATTGATCATGGCTTCATTAAAGGGGTTCAATCAAGGGTCACGGTTTGAAAATGTCAAAGCCTACGAACCTGTAGCTCAGTCTGCGGGCGGTTCTGCTTCAGCTACGGGTTGGAATAAAGGGGCAGCCAATGTACCGACTCAATCTGCGGCGGCTTTAGGTGATTCGAACTCAGGGATGCATTTGACGATCGGTATTTTAGCTGCATTGCTACAACGTGAAAAAACAGGTGAAGGTACCTTTGTTTATCAATCAATGCAAGATGCCGTCATGAACCTTTGCCGGATCAAGTTACGTGATCAGATCATGCTAGATAATTTGGGTGCGTTACCACATTATGCAGTCTACCCTAACTATAAGTGGGGCAAAGCAGTACCACGGGCTGAAAATACTGAAGGTGGCGAAGTTATCGGTTGGACTTATAAGGCTAAAGGTTGGGAGAATGATCCTAATGCCTACGTCTATATCGTTATCCAAGATTCAAACAAGAGTTGGGCTGCGATCGCTAATACGATGGGACATCCAGAATGGATCACCGATGAACGCTTTGTTGATTGGCAACATCGTCAACTTCATAAAGAAGAACTCTATCCTTTGTTGGAAGCATATACTAAACAATATGATAAATATGAATTGACTCGAAGATTGGGTGAAGCTGGGATCCCAGTCGGACCAGTTTTAGATTGGCATGAGTTAGAAAATGATCCAGATCTAAATGAAGATGGTACGATCGTTACGATCGACCAAGGTGGTAGCCGTGGTAAGTTTAAGACGATCGGGTTACCATTCTCACTTTCAAATTATAAGCCTGCGTATAAGCGTGCTCCTGATTTAGGTGAAAATAATGATGAGATCTTAGCGGATTTGGGATATGATGCGACCCAAATCGCTGATCTAGTAGAAAAAGGTGTCATCTCTAAAGCACGTGGGCCTAAGAACCCACGGCGCGAAGTTATCAAGGGCCAATGATTTTCAATAGATCAGTCGAAAGATCAAAGATGTGAGCTGATATCTTAGCCTGTCACTTTTATTAAGAAAGGAAGAAAGGCTATACTTCTTTCCCAAATGTAGTCTTAATACATTTGTTCACATTTATATAGTGAAAATATGATAAGTATATTAGTAAATGATATCATCCCGATATTAGTTATCATGATCTTAGGGTATCTATGTGGGAAGTTTTCATTTTTTAATGATGACCAGCGCCAAGGTTTAAATAAGCTAGTCTTAAACATCGCTTTGCCGGCTGCTTTGTTTGTCTCGATCGTGAACGCGACTCGACATATTTTTGCGCAAGACATCGTGTTGACCTTGATCTCGATCTTTGGGGTCACAGGGTTGTTTTTGTTAAGTTATGTTTTAGATAAAGTTATGTTCCACCGAACAACGCAAGAAGCTGCGGTATGTGCTTTGATCGCAGGCTCACCGACGATCGGCTTTTTGGGTTTTGCGGTGCTAGATCCGATTTATGGAAATAACGTAACGACTAACTTAGTGATCGGGATCGTCTCGATCGTAGTTAATGCCGTCACGATCCCGATCGGCTTAGCTTTGATCGATCAAGGGCAAGCCGAGGCTCGAGCTAAAGCTTCAACTAAAAATGGTATCAAAGTAAAGATAAATCTGCCACAAAAGATGACAGACAAAACACCGGTCAAGCAAAAGGAAGTCATGATCGCTGATGGTGTACCGGTCTCAGATATTGAGGCCAAGGCTTTGCGTGAACAAGGAATAACTCGTGAGATCGATCTAGTACGAGCTGAGATCGAAAATCATGAAGGTAAAGCAAAGAAAGAGACTGATAACTCAACTAAGGCTGCAGTTATCAATGCGATCAAGCAACCAGTTGCAGCTGCTCCATTGCTGGCAGTGATCTTGGTTTTGATCGGTATCAAGATCCCGACAGCCTGGGATCCATGTTTCCAATTGATCGCTAAAGCTAACTCAGGTGTAGCTGTTTTAGCAGCTGGCTTAGCTTTATCGACCGTCAAGTTTTCGATCACTAAAGAGTCATTGTGGAATACATTTTATCGTTTGCTCTTGACTCCAGCGATCATTGTATTGGTGGCTTACTTGTGTGGGATGGGTTCAGATCCTGAAAAAATCGCGATGTTATGTATGGCGACGGCCTTGCCCCCTGCATTTTCTGGAATTATAATCTCCAGTCGTTACAATATTTACGTTAAAGAAGGAGCTAATTCTGTTGCTATCTCAACAGTAGCATTTGCTGCTTCATGTATCTTCTGGATCTGGTTGCTCCCGATCTTGGCGAGTGTCTTTTAAAATTTGAACCTATATTGGAGGTTGGTCTCCAATATAGGTTTTTTAGGCTATATTAGAGGTGTCATATGTGTTTTGGGATAGGTAAGTGTGTGGTGAAATGAAGAAATTTGTTAAGAAATATCAGTATATTATCATGGCTTTTGTTACGGTTCGTCCGCCTTTTTAGAGTGACGAGGACCTTTTCAAAATTCTACAAACCAAAAATAAATTTAAATAAGTCCTACAAAGGCGATCGTTAAGTTTTTTCAGACGCTTCTTGGATTGTTTTCAAGTTGGAATTTACGTACCAGCCAAAAAATTTCTCGCTCAAATGGCGTCATGGGATCAATTTTTTAAGGATAATACGTGATTTTACAACTAAATAAGCCTTGACAAAAAAACGCGGTTAAACTATCCTAAAAATATCAATAATGAGACGTTGATAAAAGAGAATCGGTCTAAGGATAGAGTTAGCGAGTCTGGGATGGTGAAAGCAGATATCTATTGAGACATGATTGGCACTTTTGGAGTCTTAACGAATTAAGCTGCTAGTTATACTAGAAGTAGGGTGGAACCGCGATTTTTTAAAATCGTCCCTATGTGGCCAAAGGCGCTACATAGGGACTTTTTTGTGCGTTATTTGGCTGATTCGAAAATAAATCTTTGGAGGAAAAAAGATGGCAGATAAATTGTCAATGCAAGATATTATTTTGACATTACAACAGTTTTGGGCAAAACAAGGCTGTATGTTAATGCAATCCTATGATACAGAAAAAGGGGCCGGCACGATGAGTCCTTATACTTTCTTACGTGCGATCGGACCAGAACCTTGGAACGTTGCCTATGTTGAACCTTCACGTCGCCCAGCTGACGGTCGCTATGGTGAAAATCCTAACCGTTTGTATCAACACCATCAATTCCAAGTGATCATGAAACCTTCACCAGATAACATCCAAGAACTTTACTTGGATAGTTTACGTGCCTTAGGGATCGATCCTTTAGAACATGATATTCGGTTCGTTGAAGACAACTGGGAAAACCCATCAATGGGTTGTGCCGGTGTGGGTTGGGAAGTTTGGCTCGATGGGATGGAGATCACCCAATTTACTTATTTCCAACAAGTCGGGGGCTTAGAAGTTCGTCCGGTCGCCGTTGAAGTGACTTATGGGCTCGAACGTTTATCCTCTTACATTCAAGATGTTAATTCAGTCTTTGAACTTGAATGGGCTGATGGAGTCAAATACGGTGATATCTTCAAAGAACCTGAATTTGAACATTCCAAGTATTCATTTGAGGAAAGCAACCAAGAGATGTTGTTTGAATTGTTTGATACTTATGAAAAAGAAGCTAAAAAGCAGATCGAAAATGGTTTAGTTCACCCAGCCTATGACTATATCCTAAAATGTAGTCATACCTTTAACTTATTAGATGCTCGGGGTGCAGTTTCAGTGACTGAACGTGCCGGTTATCTATCGCGGATCAGAAATATGGCTCGGATGGTCGCACGTGCTTTTGTGGCTGAACGTAAGAAATTGGGTTATCCATTGATCAAAGATGAAGCTTTACGCGCTAAATTGTTAGAGGAGGACAAATAATGGCACATACATTTTTGTTAGAGATCGGATTAGAAGAGATCCCAGCTCATGTCGTTACACCAAGTAGCCAACAATTGGTCAAAAAGATGACGGCATTTTTAGAAGAAAATCGCTTAGACTTTGATGAGATCAAGGCTTACTCAACTCCAAGGCGGTTAGCGCTCAAGGTTTTAGGCTTAGCTGATAAACAAGCTGACATTGAAGAAGAAGCTAAAGGTCCAGCTAAAAAGATCGCTTTGGATGCTGATGGAAATTGGTCTAAAGCTGCCCAAGGCTTTTCACGAGGACAAGGTTGCACCCCAGATGATATCTTCTTTAAGGAATTAAAAGGGGTCGAATATGCTTATGTTAAAAAATTCATCCCCGGTAAGAGTGCTAAAGAAGTTTTAAGTGATGTCAAAGAAGTCGTGATGGATCTTAAGTTCCCAACGATGATGCGCTGGAGCACTAATGATTTTGAATATGTACGTCCGATCAAGTGGTTAGTTTCCTTGTTGGATAAAGATGTCGTAGATTTTGAGATCTTAAACGTTAAGGCAGGGCGCCAAACATTAGGTCATCGTTTCTTAGGTAAAGCGATCGAACTTGCTGATGCCAATGATTATCCAGCTGCTTTAGAACCACAAATGGTGATCGCTGATGCCAAGAAACGTAAAGAAATGATCGTTTCTCAGCTAAATGAGCTTGCGCAACAAAATAACTGGCAAGTAGTGATCGATCCTGAGT
Organism: Ligilactobacillus murinus; assembly: GCF_003288115.1. Lineage (NCBI taxonomy): Bacteria > Bacillati > Bacillota > Bacilli > Lactobacillales > Lactobacillaceae > Ligilactobacillus > Ligilactobacillus murinus. The sequence continues at coordinate 620,805 of NZ_CP023565.1, forward strand.
TGTTAGAAGAAGTTAACAATTTGGTCGAATATCCAACTGTCTTTGCAGGAAAATTTGATCAAAAATATCTGACGATCCCAGATGCTGTTTTGATCACTTCCATGAAAGATCATCAACGGTTCTTCTACGTAACTGATAAAGCTGGTAACTTGTTACCAAACTTTATCTCAGTGCGTAACGGTAACCAAGCTCATTTGGAAAATGTGATCGCAGGTAACGAGAAAGTGTTGACGGCACGTTTAGAAGATGCTGCTTTCTTCTATGAAGAAGATCAAAAACAAACGATCGCAGATTATGTTGCACGTTTGAAGAAAGTAATGTTTCACGATAAGATCGGCACGATCTATGAAAAGATGGAACGTGTTCACTTGATCGCACATTACCTAGGCGAAAAATTGGGCTTAAGTGAGCAAGAGTTAGCTGATCTTGATCGTGCAAGTCAGATCTATAAATTTGACTTAGTAACTGGAATGGTCGGTGAATTTTCAGAATTGCAAGGTGTCATGGGTGAGATCTATGCTAGATTGCAAGGTGAAAATGAAGCAGTTTGTGTTGCGATGCGTGAAGAATACCTTCCAACCAGTGCTGAAGGTGAATTACCACAAACTAATGTTGGCGCAGTCTTATCGATCGCTGATAAAGTTGATAGCATCCAAGCTTTCTTTAGTGCAGGAATGTTACCAAGTGGTTCCAATGATCCTTATGCCTTGCGTCGTCAAGCTTTAGGGATCGTCCGGATCGCTTTAGCTAAAGGCTGGGCTCTTTCAACTCCATTGTTGCAAGCGGCAGTTGAATCTGCTTATGCTAAGCGCCCAGATCTATACGAAAAGATCGCTCCTGCTGAAAATAAAGCTATGATCCAAGACTTTATCGCAGATCGTTTACAACAGATCTTGAATGGACCGAACTTACGTCATGATGTGCTTGAAGCAGTTATGGCTAATAAAGCTAATGCGTTTACGTTAGCCCAAAAAGCAGCTGATCTTTTGGCAAAACATTTGGCAGACGAAGATTTCAAAGCAAATATCGAAGCTTTGACTAGAGCAAGTCGTTTAGCTAAAAAATTAGATGATCAAAGTGATCTTACGGTTGATACAACTTTATTTGAAAATGAAGCTGAACAAGGTCTTTACGAAGCCGTTGAAGCAGTTAGAAAAGATTTCAAAGCAGCTGATCTTGAAACCAAATTTATTGCTTTGAAGAATTTACGTGAACCGATCAATGCTTATTTTGAAAAGACGATGGTCATGGCTGATGATGAAAAGGTCAAGTTGAATCGTTTGCGCCAATTAGCGCAGATCGCACGTTTGACAGCTGTTTTTGGGGCTTTAGATGCCTTGAATACTAAATAATGAACAAAATTATAAAAACCATAGACTGTTCGCTGAATTTGTTTTATTTTACGTTTTATACCTCTGGAAGGTAGTGAGTATAATGATGATATTTTTTACTCTAAAGCTGTGATAACAGGAGAAAAATATCAAAGAGGTTAGATTAGTAATACTTTGTCATCTTTAGAGGTGTTATGGCGAGAAACTGAGTACTATTGATGCACTGCATGAAGGTATTGTTTGAATATTTTTAGTTTAGAGTTCTTTGGGGCATCAATGACTCCTAGTAATCGTTGATAATCCAAATATGCCTTACGAAAGTTATGATCAGCTAACTCCAGACCTTGATTGACCAATCGTTCAGAAAGAAGTGATCCGCTTGCGTTATGGTCTTCCATATAAATTGATGAACACGGTTCAGATTATCGTATCGCTTTAAGAAAAGTTTCTAATTGTTTAAATAACTTATAGTCTTTAGAGTTAGAGGAAAAGAGGTTCATCAGGGCGGTACGTATTGAATTTACAGCAATGTTGAGCATTTGACCGATGTGGAACATAACAATTAAGGTAAGATTTAACTATCGAATAGCTTGAATTTGTAGTATAATTTGAAGAGCTCATGATGGATATCATACTTTCTAGTTGAATTTTCGTGTAAGATACACAATAGAAAGATGCCATTATGGCTCTTTTTTGTGTATCCAGATACTAAATGATGCCCGTGTGTTTTTTGCCAAATGTCTCTAGGTGTTGATATAGAAGACTCAGCACACAAAAGTGAAAAGGAAAAAGGTGTGAGTATATGCAAACAGATAATGAGAAATATAATGAAGCTGTAAAACCAAATACAGCTTTCTTAAGCGAATTAAAAAATAAGTTACCCGAATTTTTTAACAAGGATGGAGAGTTCAACTTAGATAAGTTCAAATCGGAACTCCAAGAACATAATATCAATGAACTAAAAGATGGATACCAATTAGATTTTATTGGTAAGGACTATGCGCGTCGTCAAGCTGGAGAAAGACCGTGGACTGTGATCGTTCCAGATGAAGAACAAAATAATAGTGAGGGTAAGAACAGTAAGAATCTCTTCTTTACCGGGGATAATTTGGAAGTTCTTCGTCATCTTCAGACAAATTACGCTAACAAAATTGATATGATATACATTGACCCACCATACAATACTGGGAGTGATGGTTTTGTTTACCCAGATAAATTTGAGTACTCAGATGAGAAAATCAAAGAAATGTTTGGGATGGATGACAGCCAAATTAAACACTTAAAGAGTATTCAGGGAAAATCTAGTCACTCGGCTTGGTTAACATTCATGTATCCACGACTTTTTTTAAGCAGGAATTTATTATCAGATAGTGGTGTTATTTTTATCTCTATTGATGATAATGAAGTTACAAATTTAAGAAACATATGTAACGAATTATACGGTGAAGATAACTTTGTTGCACAAATAGCAGTACAAATTAATCCAAGAGGAAGAAATCTTGATATTTTCGTAGCTAAAACAATTGAATACGTGCTTGTTTATGTTATGAACTATAACAATGAAAATTCAATAAATGGTATTGAAAAAAAAGGAAAAATGATTGATGAATATAATAAGAAAGATGAATTGGGTAAATATAGAGAAATTGGATTGAGAAATCGAAATCAATCATTTAATCCTGTAACAAGGCCTAACCTATATTATCCTCTTTATGTGAATCCGAAAACTTTAAAAGTTTCAGTTGTAAAGGATAATGGTTATATTGATGAGGTTTGGCCGGATGCTCCGGATGGAACGAAAACTTGTTGGACATGGATGAAAAAGAAGGTTGTTAATGAGAATAACCTTTTGATTGCAGGGAAGTCAGGTAACAGTTGGAGAATTTACAGAAAAGATTATTTAGTTAAAGATGGAAAAAAGGCAACCACCCTTGCAAAATCATTATGGGTAGATAAAGAAATAAATAATGATTATGGAAAAAAAGCGATTAAAGATTTATTTGGTAGTAATATTATGACATTTCCAAAGTCTCCAGGCTTATTGAAAAAAATACTTAAAATGGGTTCTAAAAAAGAGTCAATTATTTTGGATTTTTTTGCTGGCTCGTCAACTACAGCAGATGCAGTAATGCAACTTAATGCCGAAGACGGAGGCCATCGTAAATTCATTATGGTTCAATTGCCAGAGAAGACATATACATTAAATAGTGATGGTAATGCAGTTCCAACTAAAGGTGGAAAGGTCGCTTATGAAGCTGGTTTTAAAACCATTGATGAAATTTCAAGGGAACGGATTCGTCGGGCGGCGACTAAAATCAAGGAAGAGAATGGATTAATGATACCAGAAGACTTTGATGGTAGTTTTAAGCATTACCGAGTTGTTAATCCAGTTAAACAAACTCTTGAAGAAATTGAAGAATTTGATCCTGATAATGTTAATTTGTTTAATGATATGGTTAGTTACTTCTCTAGTGAAGCACTGGGAGTTGCTGGTAATGCTACTGGTGAACAAACTATCTTAACCACCTGGTTTGCTAAGGATGGCTATAATTTTGAGACTGATGTTAAAGAAGTTAGTTTTGCTGGATATAAAGCAAAATTAGTTGAAGACAGTCGACTCTATCTCATTAATGAAGGATGGACAGGTGAAAGTACTGAAGAATTACTTAATAAGATTGGTAATCATGAATTAACAGTTCAAACTATTATCTTATTTGGTTATTCATTTGATATTACCGGCATTCGTGAACTTGAAATTGGTCTGAAACAGCTAGATAGTACTATTGGTCTTTTGAAGAGGTATTAATATGAAAATTCAACTTGAACGTTTACCACACCAGATTGAAGCTATTGACGCTATTAATGAAAAATTTGCGGGCGTTGATGTTAACTCAACTTCTCCTGATGCGGGATATATTTATGCTAATCCAATTTTGAAATATGCTGGCAACGAGAAATCCTTTATTGATATTAAAATGGAAACTGGGACAGGTAAGACATTTGTTTACACTCAAATGATGTATGAAATGCACAAGCAGGGTATTTTCAAGTTTGTCATTGTTGTTCCTACTCCAAGTATCAAGGAAGGTACCAAGAGTTTTATTACTTCTGATTATGCTCGGCAGTACTTTTCTGGTGTATCGGGATACGAAAATGTATCCATTCAGTTAAATACAATTAATGCTGGGGACTTCAAGAATAAAAAGGGTAGAAAAAACTTTCCCGCTCAATTGTCTGAATTTGTTGAAGCTACTCGTCAAAATGTTAACCAGATTCAGGTGTTATTAATTAATTCTGGAATGCTCAGTAAAAATTCAGGGATGCATAAGAGTGATTATGATCAAACCTTGCTTGGTGGGGAAACTGATCCTATGAAAGCTATTGCTGCAACTCGTCCAATCATTATTATTGATGAACCACACCGTTTTCCACGCGATAAGATAACTTACAAGTCCATCATGGAAATGAACCCACAATTAGTTGTTCGTTTTGGTGCTACATTTCCGCAAAGTACAACAGGCCGTGGTAAAAATAAGAAAACTGTTACAGATTATTATCGTGGTAAGGCACAGTATACGCTTAACGCCATTGACAGTTTCAATCAGGGATTGGTTAAGGCCATTGATATCAATTACCCAAATATTACCGAACAAGAAGCGAATAAGCGCTATAAGGTTAAAGGGGTAAATGCCAAGCAATTGATACTTTCTCGCAACGGAAAAGAATATGTAATCAATAGGGGTGAAAAACTCGTAGATATTGATGAAGGATTTGCTAGTGATATTACTTATGCTGGTGGGAAAGAATTATCAAATAATCTTGAATTACAGACCGGCATGGAGCTCATCCCTGGAACCTTCTCACAAAACTACCAGGATGAAATTATTTCTCAAGCAATCGATCGTCACTTCGAAGCTGAGGAGCGTAACTTTATGCGCACTGAAAGTGATGGCAAAGCGCCACGAGTGAAGACATTATCTTTGTTTTTTATTGATAGTATTGCTAGTTTTCGTGGTCCTGACCATACCAAAGGCTGGTTGGCTCAGCATTTTGAAGATATGCTTAGACAGAAAATTAATAGCTTGATTGCTAAGTATAAGTTAACTGTTGAAGACCGTGAAAAAGAATATCTAGACTTCTTAAGAGCAACCTTGCGTGATTTGAAAAAGGATAAGCAAGAAGTATATGCCGGTTATTTCAGTGAAGACCGAGGGAGCGGAGATGAAGCCATCCAGGCCGAAGTTAACGATATCTTGAAAAATAAGGAACGTCTGCTAAGTTTTAAGGACAAGGATGGCAACTGGATTACTCGACGTTTTCTCTTTTCAAAATGGACATTGCGTGAAGGCTGGGACAACCCTAATGTTTTTGTGATTGCTAAGCTCCGTACATCAGGTTCTGAAATTAGTAAGATTCAAGAAGTAGGTCGGGGGTTACGTTTGCCGGTCGATGAGACAGGGCATCGACTACAACAAGATGAATTTGAAAGTCGTTTATCCTTTTTGATAGGTTATGATGAAAAAGACTTTGCCACTAAGCTGGTTGACCAAATAAACGAAGACAGTCCTATTGAAATGAATCATGAAGAACTGACTGACGAGATGATTGATTTAATTGTTAAAGCACGTCAGAAGACAGATGAACTTTTCAACGAAGATAAGTTGCTTGCAGATTTAGATGAACATAAAATTATTACACGCTCTAATAAATTTAAGTCTGATGTTCAATTAGATGGTAAGACTCTTATGGGGTATGATGCTTTAGTACAGCTTTACCCTGAGCTTGAAAATAAAACTAGGGTTGCATCAGGAAAAATTAGAGATCCTAAAAAATATCCCTCTACGAAAGTTAAGTTACGCAAGTCCAATTGGAATCAACTTAAAGAACTTTGGCAGGAATTATCTCGTCGACGGATGATTAGGTTTGATGATGATGTCGATAATATGGCAAAAATTATTGCTAAGAATGTGTTTGAAGATTTGTGTAAAGACATTTTTGTTTTACAGACACCACAAATGATTTCACAGGAAGTGGTGGTTAATAAACAACATGCTACGATTCAAGAAACTAACTACGATTATAAGACTACTTATTTGACTATGAAATATGGGCAGTTTTTGAAGCAATTAGCAACTCGGACTAATCTTCCCGTACAGTTTTTACATGAACAGATGATTTTAGCTATTAAGCGATTAGGTGGGAATAAAGCATATATTAACGAGCTTACTCTCAATAACTTGGTGAACAGATTCAATACGGATTTCAACGAAAAAGTTAAGTGCTCATATGAATATGTTCCGTTAGATTTTACTTCATCTACGTCAATTTACGACAATAAAAAACAGGATTTTGTTGATGAGATTTCAGCGAATGAATTAGGCATTTATACTGATAATAACTCAACAAGCGATGACAAGTACTTGTATGATCGACCACCATTGCGCTATGACAGTGTTAACCCAGAATTAAAAATATTAAAGAAAACATACGATAACAATATAACGGTTTTTGGTAAGCTACCTAAGCGAGCTATTAAGATTCCACGTTATGATAACGGGACGACAACACCAGACTTTATTTTTAAGATTGAGCGAGATTTCAAGCCAACTTATTTAATGATTGAGACCAAGGCTGAAAATATGCGTTTAGGGGATGAAAAAATAAAGATTATCCAGGAAAAGTACTTCAATCACTTGCAAGAAAGCGGCGTGTACTACAAAATGGCAACCAGTGAACAAGAAGTACATCAATGGATTAATAAAATTGAAAGTGGAGAGATAGGGTAAGTACATCATTAATTAAGTTAGCAGATGAAATTTAGTCAACCAAAGCTAAGTTTAAACTTGAGGGGGTTAGTTCTAAAACTCTTGATGTTTAAATAATAATGCTTGTCAAAAACATGTCAATTTGATATAGTAATTGTTTACGTTTACTCTTGCAATAAAGATATATCTATTATAAAATTAGTATCGGTATAATTTTTATTATGAAAGGTCGTGCTTTTGTGTGCGACCTTTCGTAACTATATTTAAAAATGGGGTGAGGCCGTGGTAAGTCAACGTAGGATACCGACTGATGTGATCGATCAGATCAGATCGGATGTCAATATTTTGGATATCGTAGGCCAATATGTCCAGTTACACCGTTCTGGGAGCAATTGGTTCGGATTGTGTCCCTTCCATACAGAAAAAACGGGTTCATTTTCTGTAAACGAACCCAAGCAGTTCTTTCACTGTTTTTCATGTGGTCGCGGGGGAAATGTTTTCAAATTCTTGATGGAGATCGAGGACCTGACATTTCCGGAAGCCGTTTATCGTACGGCTGAGTTAGCTGGGATCGAGCTTGATGCTAAGTATTTACCGCAAAATGCTGCTGGTGCAGAAGACACGCAGTCCGAGACTGGTAAATTAAAGCGGCTTTATGCGCAAGCTGGGCAGTTATATCATCACATTTTAGTAAATACTAAGTTAGGTCAGCCAGCTTTGGATCATTTGCATGAACGTGGTCTAAGTGATGAACTGATTGCAGAGTTTCAGTTGGGGTATGCCCCGCAAGCTGAGATCTTACAAGCCTTTTTTCATGAAAAAAAGCTTGATGATTATCAGACTTTGCGAAAATCGGGTTTGTTTAGCGAACGTGAAGGTGAAGATCTAGCTGAACGTTTCAATGATCGGATCATGTTTCCGATCAGAGATCAAACTGGATCGATCATTGCTTTTTCAGGACGACTCTTGACCCCTGATAAGAAATTGCCTAAATATCTCAACTCACCCGAGGGGATCTTATTTAATAAACGTAAAGTTCTCTTTAATTTTGATAAGGCTAAAAAGACGATCAGACATGAAAGTAAAGTCTATTTATTTGAAGGTTTTATGGATGTCTTAGCGGCATGGCGGGCCGGGATCAAAAATGGTGTAGCCTCGATGGGGACGAGTTTAACGAGTGAACAGATCTATCTTTTAGAGCAAACGGCAAGTAAACTCTATATCTGTTATGATGGCGATCTTCCGGGGCGCAAAGCTACTAAGCGCGCTTTGGAATTGATCGCACCGTTGAGCAAGTTTGATCTTGGAGCGATCTTATTACCTGAAAAGCTTGATCCAGATGAATATGTTCGTAAATACGGTCCAGAAAATTTTAAAGATTTTGTGACGTCACATGAACGCACTGAGTTAGAATTTTATCTAGAATATTTTCGGGTAGGCCGTAATCTTGAGACTGAAAGTGATCAATTAGCGTATATCACAGATGTTTTAGAAAAAGTTGCGCAGGTCAAAGATCCGCTGGCACGCGATCTGACGCTCAATCGTTTAGCCAAAGAGTTCGAGCTAGATAAGAATAACTTAACTAGTCAACTTCAGGCTTTGATGCAACAGGTCCAGTCAGAACAATTAAAACAAGATCAGGCAAATTCACTCAAACGCTCGGATAAAGTCGTTTATAGTACCCAACAGCGTCAAGAAAAAAAACGCTATAGCCCAGCTGAACAAGCCGAAAGATTATTATTGTACCGTTTATTACATGAACATGATGTCTTTTTGCGCATCAAAGGTCTAGCTGATTTTTCATTTATCCACGAAGAGTATGAAACGATCTTTTTATTGGCTGATGGATACTTTGATCGTTATTCCGAGTATGAAAGTGCGAGTTTTTTAGACTTTTTAAAAGATGAACATTTAAGACAGATCATCATTTCACTTGAATTAGGTGATTATGGTGAAGTAAATGAACAAGAGATCAGTGATTGCCTAGCCTTTATCATGCAACATTCTCCGTTAGAAGAGCAGATCAAGGTGGTAAAGACCAAATTAGAGCAAGCAAAACGTCTGGGAGATGCTAAAGCGATCATGGAACAGACGACTAAACTGATCGAATTATTGAAAAAAAAGCAGACAGAGAAGTCAATCATTTAAGGGAGGCCTCTATTTTGGCAGAAGAGAAAAAAAATACGAATTTCGATGCGGTGGCATATAAGAAAGCATTGCGTGAGTTATTACGTGAGTATAAACCAAAAAAAGAAATCAGATACGATGAATTGACTGATAAAATGGTAACGCCATTTCACTTAGATGCCGAACAAATGGACAATTTGATCGTGCGGGTCGAAGATGCTGGGATCTCAGTTGTGGATGAAAATGGTGATCCAAGTGAACTTAGCTTGAAGAAAGCTAGTCATGAAGAAAAAGAATTAGCAAAAAGTGACTTATCAGCTCCATCTGGTGTTAAGATCAATGATCCAGTTCGGATGTACCTTAAAGAAATTGGCCGTGTCAATCTCTTGACTGCTGACGAAGAAGTGGCTTTAGCTTTGCGGATCGAAGAAGGCGATGAAGAAGCTAAGCAACGTTTGGCCGAAGCAAACTTGCGCTTAGTCGTTTCGATCGCTAAGCGCTATGTTGGGCGCGGAATGTCATTTCTTGACTTGATCCAAGAGGGTAACATGGGCTTGATGAAAGCCGTTGAAAAATTTGACTATCGTAAAGGATTCAAATTCTCAACTTATGCAACTTGGTGGATCAGACAAGCGATCACGCGTGCGATCGCTGACCAAGCACGGACGATCCGGATCCCTGTGCACATGGTGGAAACGATCAATAAATTGATCCGTATCCAACGCCAAATGCTCCAAGATCTCGGGCGTGAACCGATCCCTGAAGAGATCGGGGCAGAAATGAACATGCCAACTGAAAAAGTACGTGAGATCTTAAAGATCGCGCAAGAACCTGTTTCTTTAGAAACGCCGATCGGTGAAGAAGATGATTCGCATTTAGGTGATTTTATCGAAGATCAAGATGCAACAAGTCCAGCTGAACATGCTGCTTATGAGTTATTAAAAGAACAGATCGAAAGTGTCTTAGATACTTTGACTGATCGTGAAGAAAATGTTTTGCGTCTACGTTTTGGTCTAGATGATGGTCGGACGCGGACTTTAGAAGAAGTTGGTAAAGTTTTTGGCGTTACACGGGAACGTATTCGTCAGATCGAAGCCAAAGCTTTACGTAAATTGCGTCATCCTTCACGATCCAAACAATTAAAAGACTTCTTAGAATAAGCTTTGTCACAGGTCCGCCACTTTTTTGGTGGCTAAGCGTTTAGTTTTCCTCGGTAGGTAAAAAACTCTTAATTAGCTACTGAAAATTAATATAAAATATTTGACCTATACTAGAGATCAACTCTGGTGTAGGTCTATTTTTTATATTCTTTTTAGGTGGTGAGGCCAGATGGTAAACATGAACGTGGTATACAAAACGATCCTTGGTAGTGGATTACGGGAGTTCAAATACTTAAACAGTCATCTTAAGCCCGTAGGACATAAAGAGAAAATGAAGGGGTCCATTTTTGGTTTCAGAGAAAAAGAGGCACTAAAAGTAGGTCGTGGTGTGATCTTAACATCAATCGAGGCTATGAATGATAATACTGATAATTTTACTCATTGGACACCAAATGTTTACCGTTATGGAAAAAAGAGAGAATTTGGTGGCATTGTAGAGGGATACAGCGAGAAGAACCTGCGTCAAATCAACACATTTGTGATCGATATTGATAGTAAAAGTGTGAACTGGTCTGAAGTTTTATTACTAGGCTTAGATATGGGATTTATGCCTACTATGGTTCTTGAAACTCCCAAAGGTTATCAAATATATCATGTATTAAGTCGCCCGGCATTTGTTACGAGTAAGACTAATTACAAAGTGGTAGATGTGGCCAAAAAGATTTCTAGAAACCTAAAAAAAGCTTACGCATCAAAATTTAACGTTGATATGGGGTGTAATGATTTTGGAATTGCACGAGTTCCACGGAAAGACAACGTCTTATTCTTTGATCAAGATTATCGCTATTCATTTGATGAGTGGCTAAATTGGTCCTTAAAGCGATCTGACTCATTGCTAGAAGAAAATAAAGAGCATGAGATGCGATTGATCAGGAAACATGGTCGATTACGTCAAATCGACGAACCGTGGTTTGATATGTTACTACATCGTGGCCGGATTCGTGGCCAAAAGGGCGTTTTAGGGCGCAATAACGCTATTTTGACATTGGCACTTGCATTTTTTTCTTCAGGTAAAGAAAAAGAAAATTGTGAGTTCAATCTTTATCAGTTTAATGGTAGATTGAGTCAGCCTTTGAGAGAAGTTGAGGTGCAGCGAATAATAGACAGTGCGTACTCTGGTAAATACAAAGCAGCACAACGCGCGTATATAACACAGCTGATGCAAACGTGGGTAGATCCTTCGCTAACAGAGGCCGAGTTATTTACTTCTAAAAGTAGTTGGTATAAATTCGCACGACCAAGAGAAGAACGTAGGAACAGTCACTTCAAAGAAAGAGAGGATGATTTACTAGCTTATCTACGAAAAAAATGCACCGTTGATAAGCCTTATTTGACTTGCACATCAAAAGAAATGGCCGAACAACATTGGTATTGATTGCATTGTTTGTTGTGGGTGCCATAAGTAAAAATAAAGCTTGTAAACAGCTTTTTATCGATCATGTAGCAAAGATACTCAACGACAATTATAAAGAATTAGAACGGACTATAGCGCTATTTACACACAACGAATTTGATATTCAAGAGAAAGGAGAACAATTGGAATTTTTGAGTGTGAATACGTCATGATAAAAAGGTCAAACTGCCATATACATATATCTATGATAGTGTGGCTAATCAAAGCACAGTGCAAATATATCAAAAAGTGAGGTATCAGTTTATGTATCAAATTTTTTCTTATAGCTTACAAGATTATTTAGTGTACCATGATAAACCTCTGTTTTTTAGAACTGAGGGGGCAGCATATAGATTCTTACATAAATGGCAAAGCAATGGCGATCCTAGGGGAATTGCACCATGTATCGTGGTAAAGAGAGGGTGTAGAGTTTGAAAAATAAAAATCCTTTTGATTTGTCTTGCGATATGCTAAGAAATTTGGGTGAAGAATTAAATAAATTATTAACTTCGTCACAGGCGGGGGTTATGTTTATGATTATGACTATGATTATTTGTATCTTTACGCTGGTAAGTCTAATTAGGGCTAAGCAGCTTATAGATACAGATTTTGATTTTTGGTTTTTATGGAGCGTATGTCTTATTGCTTTGTTGTTATGGAATTTCTAGCGGTAAGCAAAAAACTTAATTGTAAGGGAGTGAGCTAATGGATAGTGAAGTAGATTATAAGATCGTACAGGGATACTATCTTCTTGGAGGTGGTCAAGAGGCAAATAAATATGAGTTCAAGATATATCGTGGTCACCCGGATTTTGAGAAGATTACGGTCGACAGTGTGTGTTGGACATTTTATCAGGCTGAAGATATTTTGACACCTATACCAGCAATTATAAGGGTTAAAGGTGTGTTTTCAGAAAGAAATATTGTCAGAGTGAAATTGGCCAAAGAACAGTCTATGGTTATCGTAATTTTGAACATCTCAAAGCTCGTATCTATCTCCAAACATATCTTGGTAAAGATACAAGAAGCTCTGTGAAAACAGCCTAAACTATTCTCACAGAGCTTCTCTAAAAATATTTACTCTTTACACAGTGGTTGACAAAGAGCCTAAAATGATACGAACTCCATTAGCTTATTTACAATTATGTTATCTCAATAGAGATTTAAACCAAACCATTCTTTGCCATAATACCAAATTGCAGGCTCCAAAAACCATGTGCAAAACACGAATGTTCCCCAAGGGGAGAAAATCGAAATTAATAGCCATAGCCATTTACGTACTATTAGACACAGAAGTACAGTTATGAACCATACAATCAAAAAAGATTGAACAGAAACAAATCCCATATGAAAAGCTGATAAAATTGACTCTAGCGGTAAAAGAATTATCAGAATTGATAATGATAGCAAGGTAATTTTTTCTAATAGTGAATAGTCCCAAAATTGTTTTAATGCAGTCATGATGACTCACTCCCTATAACTGTTACGGGATAAATGGTATAAGGATAGGGTACATGCTTTTTAATTTAGCAGTTCCGCCAACTTTATAAGCAAACCCAGATATAGCTGCTATCGCATAAGCAGTAGCGTGTGTGCCACGTTTAGTTATAGCACCAAAGTTTCTAGCTAAGTTATGGAGAAATTCGATGTCACACGAGGTATTCCACATTCCTCTAGAGGAGTAACAATTATCGTGCTTTTTGCATTGTGCGTCAAGTATATCGATTGGTGCACGACCATTATTTCCTTTCCCACACCAATTACCATAACGTGTAATGTCTGCGATACTTCGCTTTTTTCTATTTATAGATTCATACATTCCTTGAGATTCTTGCCAACGAATCTCATTATACTCGCGGCCAGCTTCGAGTATAAGCTCTTCTTCATTATTATCAATTGCAAGATTTTCATCAAAATATCCTGTGTTTTTATCAATATATTTATCCATCGTTTTGAGATATTGTTTTAGCTTATCAATATCCTGAGGCGTAGTTTCAACATATTCTGTTTCGTTAGTTTCTTGAGTATCGGCATTAACAGTATGGGGTGAAAATAGTGCAAAAAATGCGATAAAAAGTAGTAATGAAAATTTTAGATAGGTGATAATGTCTAAACGAGTAGCAGCTTTTTCTTTCATAATGTAGACCTCATTTCTAGTTGATTTATAAGCTGTAGGTACATTAGACATATTAGTTACCAAATACATATTATTTATTCCGTGTTTTTTCCTTTCTTATGTATAGGTAACCGTTTACAACTTAATTATAACAATAAATATCGTAGTAAGCAATATATTTTGTGGTGTGCCGAAAAATAATAATTTACAAAATCTAAAACGTGCTCCACCACCTGCCACCGCACTAAAATCAAGATAAAACTTCAGTCGTTAACACATCTTTCCGCAAGGCGTAAAAACGCCTTTTGGCATATCATATCCATAATATCGCTACAAGCCCAGGCATTGCATGTGTTAGTAAGTTAACAGACTTGCATCGATCTTATGGATATGAGCCTATAGAAAATGTTACTAATCAACAACAGATGGAGGTAGGTACTGATGAGTAAAAGTGTGGAACATATCATATCGAATTTGAACAAGGAAATCGTGACATTTTCTAGTTATGATTTTATAACTAAAGAGGTCAAGAGTACAACGATGACGCTAGAAAGTCGGCTCAAAGCTACGTGCGAGGAAAGCTTTTTAGTGTCTGGAGAATGGTTGGCTGCTAATGAAGCAAGATTTGACGTTGATGATATTGAGATTGAAGATGATGGGATTTATTGCGTAAGTACAGAGTGTATCTACGATTTAAGTTCAGATTATGCCAAAGCTTACCATATGTTGCTTGAAGATGGTTATGTTTCGCAATTATCTAATACACAATTTTGTGAAGAGTGGGAAACAGATTATTGGGAAACGATAGCCGGGAGACATAGATTTACCAAATTCGATGAGGAAACATTTGTTTTTAGCTAGAATAGAGGCTTGAGTTAGACTGTAATGTTGCTCAAGCCTTTTATTTATAAGTCAGTTGCGCTCCGCCTCCGCCCACCGCGCTAGAAAAGTATAGTCGAACTCCAGGCATTTAAAATGCCTTCCGCAAAGCGTTAGAACGCTTTTTGGGACATGTCATAGTTGTAAGGAGCGCACAAGTCCGAGCGCTACGCGTGTTAGATAACTAACAGACTTGTACGCACCTTACAACTATGAACTTGGAGAAAACGTGGCGTGCATGACACGCAATAATACAAAGAAAGTTGGTAATTAACTATGGTTAGTGTAGAAGAAAAACGGGTACAAGCTGAAAAAATTTTAGAAAGTGTTCTAGGTTTTCCGGTAGATATTGGTATTGAAGTTGAAGTCTTACAATATTTTTTGAAGGCTAACCACCCTAATGTTGCTAAAGAATTGGAAGAACGTGGGGCATACGCATATTGTGCACTTCGCACAAAAGAATTGGTCAGTATTTTAGTTGTATTGGACGACACTGATAGGTATCAAGCAGATATAGAGTCTGCTCAAGAAGGTTATGTTTATGCGTACGTATACAATATAACTAGGCCCGAATACTCGGAATTTGGCACGATCAAGGTCGATAAAAAGCTTAACCGAATTGCATAGAAAGGACGTGTGAAAAATGAAGACATATTTTGATGAATTTACTAAGTTGTCGCTCAATAAAATGGCGCAAAAGATAACAGACATGACATACTGCTATCAAGAGACTCGAGTACCAACTACACACTATAAAAAGCTATTAGGCAAAAGTGTGGAAGAAATGGTCGAAAGTAGTGTTGCTATCAATTTAATTGATACTTACGTTAAAACGTTGAAGACACTGCATGATGAAAATCCTAAGTGGTTCATGCAAGCACTGCTGTGTATAGACATGAAAATTACGCCAGCCAATATCAAAGCTAATGAATATCAAGCCTTGGAATTGACACATGCTAAGTTTTTAGAAGACAAAGCCAAGCATATATCTAAAGAGTATTTGGAAATGTATGAAGATATCAGAGATAATGGTGCGACATACCGAGTTGAATAAAAACTTTGCCCTGCACTGCTGGGCATTTTTTGTCTCAAATTGTTAAAAAGTGAAAGTGGGAGCAAAATGGTAGCGAATTGGGAGCAAATTGCTCCCTTTTTGCTACCAAAATGCTACCAATTTGCTCCCGTTTTTTGTAAATTGCAGGGTATTTTTCAGTCGGGTGGTCAGTACCCATAAATCGTGGCGCTCCAGCCTCCGCCCACCGCACAAGGGGAATTTTAATAGCTCCAGTCGCCGATGCTCCTTCCGCAAGGCGCTAGGGCGCCTCTTGGCACATATCATATACTCCATAACTACGCAAGCCCAAGCGCTCCGCGTACTAGCAAGCTAGCAGACTTGCATAGTTCTGGAGTATATGAACTTATAGAAAATGTAACTTAATATCAAAGAGATTTACGAGGAGGAGAACATCATGCAAATGATTTATGACAATTTTTATGAATTTGCAGAAGAACATCAAGAGTTAGCAGAATTCTTTTTAGATAAGGAACGTGGTTATTTTAGCTATTTTGATGAAGGAGAAGAGGTACCTAACGATTGGGATAAACGTGCGATTTACTATTATGAGGATCTACAAGAATATGAAGAATACCGTCGAAATGATTGCACCTGTATTGATCATCAGACATTTTTTGAGCTTGATCAATTCAACGGAGAAGTCATAGAAATTAGTAAATATTAGCAAAGCATAGTGGAACAAGAGCTAACTATCAATTGAAATGAATACAAAGAAATCTCGTAGATCACAACTACTACGAGTTTTTTGTTTTGTTGAAGTGCAATAATTCTCTGAATGGTGGCGCTCCAGCCTCCGCCCACCGCGCTAGGGGAATTTAATAACTTCAGTCGCTAAAGCTCCTTGCGCAAGGCGTCAAGACGCCTTTTGTATGCCATAGCCCAAATTTCCGTACAAGTCCAAGCGCTTTGCGTGTTCGCAAGCTCACAGACTTGTACGGAGATTTTTTCTATGGACTTGTAGAAAATGAAACTATGATAGCGAGGGAGATATGACTATGGAATTATTGAAAGATTTTTATGCAGAAACAGCCGAAGAATTAAGAAAAGCTAGTGCTATTGAAATGATATTACGATTACCGGTAGTTAAGGCGGTAAAGATCGTGTGTGACCTGGAGAAAAGTGACGGAATAGATGAAGATTGAAGTGAACCCATAAAGTTGGACACTCTATTTAGACTATATTTCTTAAGGCAAGATGTCGGTATTCTACCGGTGTCTTGCCTTTTAGTTTGACCTTTATCCGTTCGTTATTGTAATAGCTGATCCAGCTGATCATTGCTTTGACCAACTCTTCTTGTGTTGTATATTCTTTATTGTGATATAGCTCTACTTTCATTGTGTGGAAAAAACTTTCCATGGGTGCATTATCTAAGCACGTTGCCCTACGAGACATGCTTTGAAAGATCCTATTTTCTTTTAGCTTCTTTCGCCATTGGACACTCTGATATTGGACACCTTGATCGCTATGGAGAGTCATACGATAGTTTAATTTAGGTCTAAGTTTTATCAATGCATCCAACGGTTTTACCACGAAGTCTGTTGTTGGATGCTTACTGATACTATAGCTTACTATTTCATCTGTACATAGATCTTTGATAGGTGAAAGATAGACACGTTCTTCTTGTGTCTTATTTCCATACCTAAATTCACTTACGTCGGTCACCATTTTTTGAAATGGTAAATGTGTATCAAAACGTCGATGTAATAAGTTCTTAGCTTTCTTACCTTGTGGTCCAAGGGCAGAATTATATTTTCGCCTTTGTTTATTATACATATGCGCTGATAGATCATTTTCTCGCATGATGCGACTAACACGCTTATGATTTACTTTTATGCCTTGAGATCGTAATTTCAGTGTTACTGTACGATAACCAAAACACGGGTGCTTTGATTTGACCTCCTTTATAAGCTTTAATAGCTCCTCATCTTTATTTTTTCGCCTGTTTATTCGTTGGGCTTGATAGTAAAATGTACTACGTTTAAGACTAGTGTAAGGTAGTATTTCATCCAATGTATATTTAAATTTTTGCCTTAGTTCTTGGATGATTTGATATTTTTCTTGCGATGTCCGCGCTTCTGAACCAAGGCATCGAGTTTTTTTAAGTATTCATTTTCAACCCGTAAAGCACGATTCTCAGCTCGTAAACGTTCTAATTCAGATAATTCTGATTTTTCTGCTTGTTTATTATTGTTGGTCGTCATGTGTTTAGCCCGTCCTCTTCTAGTAAATAAGGCATCAACACCTTTAGTATCCAATTTACGTTGCCAAGTCGCGATCGTCCCAGGATTACTTATATCAAACTGAAGTGCCGTTTCCGGATAGGAAGCCTTATGCCTTTTTCTCCAGTTTAAAACGTTGAGCTTAAAATTTCCATCGTAATCGTATTTAGGGTAGCGAACTTTTAACCCATCAATACCATATTTTTGATATCGTTTGACCCACATAAGGATATTTGAGTGATTCTTCACTTTATAAACTTTAGCTACTGTGTTACTTCCATATCCTCTTAGATACATATTTACAGCCCGCAACTTATCCTCAAAAGAAAATTTAGTCATAGTAAAACCCCCTAAGTTAGATTCCTTTGTCCAACTTAGGGGGTTCACTTCAGATAAGCGTTTTTCTCTTAGAGGTGCCAGACTGAATTATTTAGACGAGATAGAGGAGTTTCCAAAATTTGAAGGCGACATTGATCACAAGGAATTTAAAGATTTTATTTTTGATGAATGTTTATTTGAACGGTTATGTAATATTAGTCAGGATCTGTTAGAAGGTGTGGCTACAAGTTTAGCTTAAATTATCCTAAAAAATACGTATTGCCTAAAGAAAAGTATCCTAAAAAGCGTTAAATCAATTTTCGGAGGTAATTTTATGAATGGAAATTATGGTGTAACAAGAGATATTTACGCCAAAATGAAGGTTGCTGGCTTCGTCATGTGGAAGTTAGTGGCAGTAGCATTATCTTTAGTGATCGCATTTTTCACAATGAGCAAGATTTTTCCCAATGAAGGTATTTGGCGGTATATGCAACTTGTGTATGTGGGATTAACTCCCACGTGGGTAGGCTATTTATTGATGCCGGCAGTGGCTGGAAAAACAACGTTAGGCTGTCTGTTTATAGCGTTGGTAAGAAAGAAGCGGTTTTACCGTAGCTTTCAAAAGTAGGAGGAATCATAGATGCTTGATAAATTAAGTAATGTTAGCGCAGGTATTTCTGATTGGTTTGGGGAGGTAAGAGATCGTTCTGATTTCATAGAATGGCTGAAGATCGCTCCGTATAAAAAAATAATGGATAATCGTGGCCGGTATATCGAGTTAGCCAATGAACGAGGATATTTACAACTATTAGAGATCCAGGGTAAAGATATTTTAAATCTTGGCCATGAAGAACAACAGATAACGTTGTTGAACTACCATAACTGGTTGATCCAATTTCAATATGATCTTGAGATCTATAGCACTAAGTTGCCAACTGATACTACTAGACAGGTGAGATACCTCACGTCCTGTTTGAACCGAACGAAAGCTAAGCTGAAAAAAACAAATAATCAGCGTATCAGAGCACAATTACAAGATCAAAAACAGATCTTAGAACAAAACATCAAAACGGAACTCATGATCCAAAAACAGATCTATAACTCAGAATTTATCTTGTTTCTTTATGGACAAACTGTCAATGAATTAGATGACCTGGTAGGTAAAGCTATGAGTTATGGTAATCAGGATTTTGTTCCTAAAGTGATCTCTAGGAGCAAAAAAGAGCAGATCTTAGAACAGATAAATAACATGAATGAAAAAATCTAGGAGGCAAGCACAATGGTAAGGTTATCAAAAAAAGCGGTACGTAAATATACAAAGCAAGGATACGATCTAGACTTCCTACAAAAAGTCCAACCTAAAGGCAACATCACTTGAAGTGAACCCATAAAGTTGGACACTCTATTTAGACTATATTTCTTAAGGCAAGATGTCGGTATTCTACCGGTGTCTTGCCTTTTAGTTTGACCTTTATCCGTTCGTTATTGTAATAGCTGATCCAGCTGATCATTGCTTTGACCAACTCTTCTTGTGTTGTATATTCTTTATTGTGATATAGCTCTACTTTCATTGTGTGGAAAAAACTTTCCATGGGTGCATTATCTAAGCACGTTGCCCTACGAGACATGCTTTGAAAGATCCTATTTTCCTTTAGCTTCTTTCGCCATTGGACACTCTGATATTGGACACCTTGATCGCTATGGAGAGTCATACGATAGTTTAATTTAGGTCTAAGTTTTATCAATGCATCCAACGGTTTTACCACGAAGGCTGTTGTTGGATGCTTACTGATACTATAGCTTACTATTTCATCTGTACATAGATCTTTGATAGGTGAAAGATAGACACGTTCTTCTTGTGTCTTATTTCCATACCTAAATTCACTTACGTCGGTCACCATTTTTTGAAATGGTAAATGTGTATCAAAACGTCGATGTAATAAGTTCTTAGCTTTCTTACCTTGTGGTCCAAGGGCAGAATTATATTTTCGCCTTTGTTTATTATACATATGCGTTGATAGATCATTTTCTCGCATGATGCGACTAACACGCTTATGATTTACTTTTATGCCTTGAGATCGTAATTTCAGTGTTACTGTACGATAACCAAAACACGGGTGCTTTGATTTGACCTCCTTTATAAGCTTTAATAGCTCCTCATCTTTATTTTCTCGCCTGTTTGTTGGGCTTGATAGTAAAATGTACTACGCTTAAGGCTAGTGTAAGGTAGTATTTCATCCAATGTATATTTAAATTCTTGCCTTAATTCTTGGATGATTTGATATTTTTCTTGCGATGTCCGCGCTTCTGAACCAAGGCATCGAGTTTTTTTAAGTATTCATTTTCAACCCGTAAAGCACGATTCTCAGCTCGTAAACGTTCTAATTCAGATAATTCTGATTTTTCTGCTTGTTTATTATTGTTGGTCGTCATGTGTTTAGCCCGTCCTCTTCTAGTAAATAAGGCATCAACACCTTTAGTATCCAATTTACGTTGCCAAGTCACGATCGTCCCAGGATCACTTATATCAAACTGAAGTGCTGTTTCCGGATAGGAAGCCTTATGTCTTTTTCTCCAGTTTAAAACGTTGAGCTTAAAATTTCCATCGTAATCGTATTTAGGGCGGCGAACTTTTAACCCATCAATACCATATTTTTGATATCGTTTGACCCACATAAGGATATTTGAGTGATTCTTCACTTTATAAACTTTAGCTACTGTGTTACTTCCATAGCCTCTTAGATACATATTTACAGCCTGCAACTTATCCTCAAAAGAAAATTTAGTCATAGTAAAACCCCCTAAGTTAGATTCCTTTGTCCAACTTAGGGGGTTCACTTCAATCCAATTTTTGTTTGGTGACGTATATTTTGAACGTCGACTCTGGGGAAAAGGCAAAAAATATGTTTACCCATTAGATGAGCTGATGGGCTTTTTGCCGCGTCTTCGTTATAGTCCTTTAGTACAGGCAAAACTGAGAGAGTTAGCAACGTCAAGCGAATTTCGTAAAGTATCTAAGGCTGTGAGCTGCTTAACGCCGTTACAAATATCACCTAGCGGGGTTCACGGAATCGTACAACGTGTTTCTAAGAAAGTAGAAAATCATGAGAACAATACAAAGGAATTGGTACACAAAGAAAAGAAGGCAGTTCCAGTACTTTATCTTGAAGGTGACGCTTTAGCAGTCAAATCTCAAGAACGAGGGATAATAAATATCAATCGTTTCCAGGTGCATGAAGGTGTGAAAAAGAACGGCAAGCGGGGACATTGTGTCAATTTACATCAGTTTTCGGGTAGATCACGTAAGAAAGCATTTAGCGACATGTTGGAGTATTTGAGAGAAAATTATGATCTCAGGAATACAATTATATTGTCTAATAGCGATGGGGGATCTGGTTATGAGCCAGAAGTATTCTATGAACTCGCATTAGGCTGTAAGCAACATGAACACTTTTTAGATAGATATCACTTGAACAGAAAAATACGTGAGAGAATGTATTTCTGCCCGATAGAGTTAGTAGATAAGATGACTATGGCGGTCAGAGAATACTCGAAGCAAGAAGTTGAGCTTGTGTTAGATACGATGGAATCAATAGCAGCAACTGAAAATGACAGCAAGAGGGCAAGAAAGTATACGGAATTATTACGTAAATATCTAGATAGAAATTGGGAGTATATAAAACCACTGAGATTGCGTAATATACCGACTGTGATCAATCGCGGAGGTCTTGGTGTATGTGAAAGTAGACATAGACCATTTTCATATCGAATGAAACGCCAAGGGAGAAGTTGGAGAAGGCCCGGTGCTGAGAATATGGTTAGACTGATAACGTCGCTACAAAATAAAGAATATGATGAAGCGATAAGATCGAACTGGAAGAAGGTATTAAGAAAACTTGACGAAGTAGATGTTGATTTTAATAAGTTGTTGCGGACGACACATGAACCACACGTTGGTGTAAAGACAGGGCGAATATTAAATGAAGGAGGATCACGAACTGCGCAAGGAAAGATAAAAAGAACTTACGGCTAGAAGTGAAAAAAGCATTGGGAAAGTAACTGAGTAAAATGTAGAGTTTTATATCCAAAAATTTAAATGCAGAAAGAAAATAAAAAAAGTACTTAAAAAGAATAATGAAAGATGGTAAAATACTAACTAGAAAATAGAGCGGAAAGCGCACCGTTACGGCAAAAATGCGCATGTCTAAAGTGGATCTTATGTATGGATTAGTTATAACTGATTTTTGGATTGGCTTTTGAGAGAAAACCGAGGATAAGCGAACGCATACTTTTGGTGGACCTTTTTTGTCGAGTCTGAAGATAAATGGTAAAATAATCCTTAAGAAACAACGTCAGCGGAAATAAAATGTGGCGCTGAGTCCAAAAAGTAGTAAATGAAAGGAATAGCTATATTTTCGGACCACATTTGGTATAGCTAATAGTTACATGGATGCACATCATCTTTCACAACGCCTCTTATGTGTGGCTGATCTGATCGAAAAAGGGGCGCGTTTAGCGGATATTGGTTCTGACCATGCTTATTTACCAGCATATTTGGCTTTAAAGGGTCAGATCGAATTTGGGATCGCGGGTGAAGTGGTCAAGGGACCTTATGAAAATGCAAAGCAAGAGATCAAAAAAGAGGGGCTAGAAGATAAAGTCCAAGCCCGATTGGCTGATGGTTTGGATGCGATCGAGTTGGCTGACCAGATCAATGTGATCACAATCTGCGGAATGGGTGGTACGTTGATCTGTGATATCTTGGAAGCTGGCAAAGACAAGTTAGGCGAGCATCCACAGTTGATCTTACAGCCTAATGTCGGTGAAGAAAATGTTAGACGGTGGTTGTTAGCTAATAATTATCAGATCACAGCTGAATATATCATGGAAGAAGATGGACATATCTATGAAGTGATCGCAGCGAGCTATACTGATGAAAAACAAACTTTAACATCAGCAGAGTTACAGTTTGGTCCGTATCTTTTACAAAATAAAAATGCTGCCTTTCAAGCTAAATGGCAAAAAGAGATCGCTAAGTTAGAAACTATCTTAAAAGAATTGAATAAAGCAAAGCAAGTTCCAGTCGCTAAAAAACAAGCGCTCGAAGCAAAAATAGCGCAGATCGGAAGTGTTTTAAATGGTTAAAGTCAAAGATATTGTGGCTCGTTTTGAGGAATTTGCCCCCCAGCAGATCGCCGAAAAAAACGACCCGATCGGATTACAATTAGGTAGTCTTGAGCATGAAGTCAAAAAAATGATGGTCACCTTGGATGTCAGACCAGAAGTCGTGGAAGAGGCGATCGAAGCGGGAGTAGATTTTATTTTTGCCCATCATCCAGCGATGTTTGTTCCGGTAAAACATTTTGATCTAGCAGATCCACAAAATCAAATGTATGCTATGCTCATCAAACACGACATCACGGTCTATGCAGCTCACACCAATTTGGACAATGCTAATGGTGGTATGAACGATTGGCTAGCAGAAGCATTGAATATTGAAGAAACAAAACCGTTACTACCACCTAAAGCTGAAATTTGGTATAAATTAGCGGTATTTGTTCCTGAAGAACATGCTACCGTTTTACGTCAAGCCTTAGCTAAAGCTGGTGCGGGACATTTAGGCGATTATACGGCATGTTCATATTCTGTAAGTGGGACTGGGCGCTTTAGACCCAAGGAAGGTGCTACCCCATATTTAGGTGAAGTCGGTCAAGTAAGTAAAGTAGCTGAAGAAAAAGTCGAAGTGGTTTTTCCAGCTAAAATAAAAGCCAAAGTTTTGCAGGCAATGCAAGCTGTGCATCCTTATGAAGAGATTGCTTTTGATCTATATCAAGTCGAAGGCCTCGGCCAAGGTACGGGGATGGGTCGCGTCGGTAAGTTGAGTACACCGATGACAGTCAATGAATATGTGGCGTTTTGTAAACAAGTTTTAGGCCTTCAGGGGTTGCGTTTAGTAGCTAAAGATCCTACAAGGGTAGTGGAACGGGTCGCCGTCTTAGGTGGTTCCGGCGCTAAATTTTATCCATTTGCTTTAAAAGCTCAAGCTGATGTCTATGTTACAGGCGATGTCTCTTACCATACAGCTCATGATATGTATGAAAGTGGTTTGGCAGTGATCGATCCAGGACATCATTTTGAAGCGATCTGTAAGCCCCATCTAAAACAACTTTTTACTCATTGGAATGAGCAAAATGCTTGGCAGATCGAGGTCATTTCTTCTAAATTAAATACAGATCCATTTACATTTATCTAGCAGAAAAGAGGAGTTCTATTGACAAAATATGATAAATTAGTGCCACGTTTTTTGGATTATGTTAAAGTCGAAACACGTTCCGATGAAAATTCGACAACGATCCCATCGACGCACTCACAAGTTGAGTTCGCCCAAAAATTAGCGGCTGAATTGACTGCGATCGGCTTAGAAAATGTCCGTATCTCAGCTAAAAGTGGTTATGTTTTTGCTGAATTAAAAAGCAATTTGGCCGATGATACCGGTGTAAAAAAAGTTGGCTTTTTAGCTCACATGGATACGGCTGATTTTAATGCAACTGATGTAAGACCACAGATCATTGAAAATTATGACGGGAAAAGTGATATCAAATTGGATCCAGCTGGTGCTTATGTCTTATCACCAGCTGAATTTCCAAGTTTGAAAAAATATCAAGGGCATACTTTGATCACCACTGATGGCTCAACTTTACTCGGGGCTGACGATAAAGCTGGGGTAGCTGAGATCATTACGGTCATGGAATATTTAGTGGCCCATCCCGAGATCAAACACGGCGATATCAAGATCGGGATCGGACCAGATGAAGAGATTGGAACTGGCTCACGGCAATTTGATGTAACTGATTTTGGAGCTGATATTGCTTATACAGTCGATGGTGGTCCTTTAGGAGAATTGGAATATGAGACCTTTAATGGAGCGCAGGCTAAGGTCAAATTTATCGGTAAAGAGGTTCATCCGGCGACCGCAAAGGGGATCATGGTCAATGCGATCCAGCTAGCAATGGATTTCCATGCTTTATTGCCTAAAGATGAAGTTCCTGAAAAAACAGAAGGACGTCAAGGCTTTTTCCATGTGCTTGATATGCAAGGGACAGTTGATCAAGCTAGTTTGACTTATATCATTCGTGATCACGATCATCAAAAATTTGAACAACGTAAACAATTGATGCAAGACATTACAGCTGAGTTAAATGAAAAATTGGGACAAGAGCGCGTTGTTCTTGAATTAAAGGATCAATACTACAACATGCGCGAAGTTATCGAAAAAGATATGACAGTCGTTGAACTTGCTAAACAAGCGATGGAAAATCTTGGTATCACACCAGAGATCTATCCTGTTCGTGGGGGGACAGATGGTTCAACGATCTCATTTATGGGCTTACCAACACCTAATATTTTTGCGGGGGGCGAGAATATGCACGCCCGCTATGAATACGTTTCTAAGCAAGTTATGGAACAAGCAGCTGACGTGATCTTAGAGATCATCAAGTTGGCAGCAACTAAATAGTTTTAAAGCGTGACAAGTAAGTCGCGCTTATTTGTGAAATGGGGTAGTTAAAGATGAATAATGAAGATAATTTGACTTCAGCAGTTCAAGCTGCATTGGGTGAAGCTCAGCAGATCGCGATCACGCGTAAACAACAAGAGATCGATGTTGCTCACCTCTTTAAATTTTTAGTGCAACCAGGTGAACTTGTGGGTGAGATCTATAAAAAAGCCGGGGTCGACCTTAAAAACTTTGAACAAGAGATCGACCGTGTCTTAGAACAATTACCGGTCATTTCTGGCAGTGTCCAATATGGTCAAGCATTTAGCACAAAGTTATTGCAGCTATTGCGTGACGCTGATGAGATCAAGCAAGAATTTGGCGATGAATACATCTCTTTGGATACTTTGGTCTTGGCTTTGATGAAACAGACCTATGATCCATTAGTACGGTGGTTGACCGAGCATGGTTTTACGATTACTAAGCTACAACAGACCATCACTAAGATGCGCGCTGGTGAGCGGGTGACTTCTAAAAATCAAGAAGAACAATACCAAGCTTTGGAAAAATATGGAGTCGACTTAGTTAAACAAGTACGCCAAGGTAAACAAGATCCGATCATCGGCCGGGATGAAGAGATCCGTGATGTGATCAGGATCTTATCGCGCAAGACGAAAAATAATCCGGTCTTGATCGGGGAGCCAGGGGTCGGTAAAACGGCGATCATTGAAGGTCTGGCGCAACGTATCGTCAGAAAAGACGTACCTGATAACCTAAAAGATAAGACGATCTTTTCTTTAGATATGGGTTCTTTGATCGCAGGCGCTAAATACCGGGGCGAATTTGAGGAGCGTTTGAAAGCTGTTTTAAAAGCTGTTACCAAAAGTCAAGGACAGATCATTTTATTTATCGATGAGATCCATAATATCGTTGGGGCAGGGAAGACAGAAGGCAGTATGGATGCCGGTAATCTGTTAAAACCAATGCTTGCTCGAGGCGAATTGCATTTGATCGGAGCGACGACTTTAGACGAATATCGTGAGTATTTGGAAAAAGATAAAGCCTTAGAGCGCCGTTTCCAAAAAGTTTTGGTCAAAGAACCGACTGTTGAAGACACGATCTCGATCTTACGTGGACTAAAGGAACGCTATGAGATCCACCACGGTGTTTCGATCCATGATAGTGCCTTAGTGGCAGCAGCGACTTTATCTGATCGCTACATCACCGATCGTTTCTTACCAGATAAAGCGATCGATCTAGTCGATGAAGCTTGTGCTGAGATCAGAGTAGAAATGAATTCGATGCCGACCGAACTCGATCAGATCACGCGCCAATTGATGCGCCAAGAAGTTGAAGAAGCGGCCTTGAAAAAAGAATCTGATCCCGCTTCTAAGAAACGCTTAGCTGAAATGCAAAGTGAGTTAGCTGAGTCGCGTGAGAAAGCTAATCAGTTAAAGATGCGCTGGGAAAGTGAAAAAGAAGACGTCCAAAAAATAAGTGACAAAAAATCAGAACTTGATCAAGCTAAGCATGAACTAGAAGACGCAGAAAACAACTATGACCTTGAAAAAGCTGCTAAATTGCAACATGCTGTGATCCCAGAATTGGAGAAACAATTGGCCAAACTAGAACAAGTAAAGCGCCCTGATAATTGGTTAGTCGAAGAATCAGTGACCGAAGAAGAGATCGCTTCAGTCGTCAGTCGCTTAACAGGTGTGCCAGTAGCTAAATTAGTTCAAGGTGAACGGCAAAAGCTCTTACATTTAGCCGAAAATCTGCATAAGCGCGTGATCGGTCAAGATGAAGCGGTCGATGCAGTCTCAAATGCAGTCTTACGTTCCCGTGCCGGGTTGCAAGATCCATCTAAACCATTGGGCTCATTTATGTTTTTAGGCCCAACTGGGGTCGGTAAAACTGAATTAGCTAAAGCCTTAGCCGAAGATCTCTTTGATTCCGATAAGCATATGGTTCGGATCGATATGTCAGAATACATGGAAAAAGCTAATGTTTCCCGCTTGGTCGGAGCTGCTCCAGGGTATATTGGCTATGAAGAAGGGGGACAATTGACCGAAGCCGTTCGCCGTAATCCATACACGATCGTATTATTCGATGAGATCGAAAAAGCTCATCCCGATGTCTTTAATATCTTGTTGCAAGTCTTAGATGATGGACGCTTGACTGATGGACAAGGGCGAACAGTCGATTTTAGAAATACGATCTTGATCTTAACATCTAACTTAGGTTCAGAGATCTTGTTAAATGATCTAGAAGCTGACGATAAGATCTCACCTGAGGCTAAAAAACAAGTATTGGATGTTGCTAAAGCCCACTTTAAGCCGGAATTTCTCAACCGGATCGATGATATCATCATGTTCTCACCATTATCGCTAAATGCTATTGGAAAGATCGTGGATAAATTCATTGCGCAACTATCAAACCGCCTTGAAGAACAAGAGATCAGTTTGACGATCAGTGATAGTGCGCGACAATGGTTGGCTCAAAAAGGGTATGATCCTGCCTATGGAGCCCGTCCACTGCAACGATTCATCACTAACCAGGTCGAAACGCCATTGGCACGTGAGATCATTTCAGGTGAGATCTTGCCCCACAGTAAAGTTGAGATCGATCTAAAGGATGAAAACTTAGTCTTTAATAAGAAAGTTATTGAATAACAAAAAACCGAGGCTACAACTAGTCTCGGTTTTTATTACTTATCAGTTTTTGTTGCCTTTTTTGGGCTTTTAACAAAAGCGAGTAGGCAATTTACGGCGATAAAGCCACCGACCATTGCGATCAGCCCACTTTGAAGTGGTTCAAAGGGACTACCGGAAAGTGCAGAAAGCACATAGCCGATAACTTCACCATAGATAAAGCCCCAAAAAAGAATTGTAAGTTGTTTTGCCATTTGACAACACCTCGCATTCTCACTAAGTAGTTTAGCACAAAGAATTTTAATTTACAACGAATGACTAGGGGCAATTTTAGTAGACTGTCGCAGTTATCTATCCGGTATTTTCCGTAATTTTGCGTACTATGGTAAAAAGGCGAACGTATTTTTGAAAAGCTACGGACAAATTTGTATAATTAAGACAAAGACTTTTATTTAGAAAGGTGGCGGTCGTTTTGTTTGCACCATTACAAGTTATCAGTGCTAATAGTTTGTTAAAGAGCACTTTGCGTATTGAAGATTATGTCAAACGTGCTGCCGATCTAGGATACCAAAGTTTAGTTTTAAGCGATATCGATGTGATGTATGGTGTCTTAGATTTTTATCATGCCTGTCAAAAATACCAGATCAAGCCGATCATTGGCTTGACATTAGAATTTGAAAGTGATGCGAAACTGTTATTGATCGCCAAAAATAACACGGGCTACCACAATTTACTCAAATTGTCTTCGCTAAAAATGACAACGTTCAAGCAAGAACTTCCAGATCTAGAAGAATTTTTAAAAGCGGTCATGACCTATAGTCAAGACCTCTTTATCATTTCACCAGCTAAGGAAAGCCTATTATTAAAATACTACGAACAAGCGGGTGCGATCTTAGAGCGTTTGAAACAAACTAAGGCTGCTGGGATCTACTTAGGGATCGATCCACTCTTATCTAAACAAGAATTATTAGCGATCAAATTATTAGCTCAACAAACGCGAACAGCATTGATCGCTGCCAGTGCAGTTCATTATTTAGAACCAGCTGATTATTTTGAAGTCAAAGTTTTGCGAGCGATCGGCAAAGCAGAGAAGTTAGGTGGTGGGTGGAATAAGAAAAACACTTTAGGCAAAAACTATCTCAAAGAGATCCGGCAATATCATGAAGAATATCAGGCTTTAGGCTTAAAAAAAGCATTAGATGAAAATGCCAGGCTGTGTGATCTGGCACAAGTGACACTAGCTTTTCCCAAGACTAAATTGCCTCATTTTAAGACACCTAATGGGCTAAGTGCTAAAGCCTATTTACAAAAACTTTGTCAAGAAGGGTTGCGGCAACGATTAATAGCTGATCAAATAACCGAGACCAAGCCGTATTTTGACCGGTTGAAGCAAGAATTAGCCGTGATCGATGCGATGGGCTTTGATGATTATTTTTTGATCGTTTGGGACGTAACTAATTATGCGCACAACAACCAGATCCGGATCGGCCCAGGGCGAGGCTCAGCAGCTGGATCGTTAGTTTCATATGTTTTAAAGATAACCGATGTCGACCCTTTACGGTATGGCTTGTTATTTGAACGTTTCTTAAATCCAGAACGAGCCCAAATGCCCGATATCGATCTGGATATTCCAGATGCTAAACGTGATCAGATCATCAAATATGTTCACCAAAAGTACGGGCATGAACATATGGCTCAGATCATAACCTTTGGAACTTTGGGGGCACGCCAAGCGATCCGCGATGTTGCTCGAGTTATGGGGTTGACGAGCTTTGAGATCGATGAATGGTCAAAAGCATTGCCTCATAAATTTAAATTGACCTTAAAAGAGGCCTATCAGGAATCGCAAAAGGTCAAAAATTTGATCGCTGATAGTCAAAGAAACGAAGTGTTGTTCAAAACAGCGCTTAAATTAGAGGGACTACCGCGACATTATTCGACGCATGCTGCAGGGGTGATCTTAAGTGATGAGGTCTTGAGCGACTTGATCCCAGTTCAATTAGGGACTGATCAGATCTTGTTATCACAGTTTGCTAAGGGCCAAGTTGAAGAAGCTGGTCTATTGAAGATCGACTTTTTAGGCTTACGGAATTTGACGATCTTAGATAATGCACTTAAATTTGTCCGTAACGGTTACCAAGAAAAATTAGACCTAAAACAGCTCTCTTTAGATGATCCTTTGACGTTACGCCTCTTTCAAGCGGGACAGACAAATGGCGTCTTTCAATTTGAATCGACGGGGATCAAAAATGTTTTACGGCGTCTACACCCAACTTCATTTGAAGATGTTGCTGCGGTCAATGCTTTATATCGTCCAGGACCGATCGGAAATATCGATGAATTTATTGCGCGTAAACATGGAAAGCATCCTGTTAGCTATCCAGAAAAAAGTTTAAGACCGATCCTAGCTAAAACTTATGGGATCATGGTCTACCAAGAACAAGTCATGCAAGTTGCTTCAGCGATGGGAGGCTTTAGTTTAGGTGAAGCTGATCTCTTACGGCGAGCGATCAGCAAAAAAGATCAATTGAAGATCGATAAATTGCAAGCGCGGTTTGTCATGGGAGCTGAGAAAAAAGGATATACGGTCGCTAGTGCGCTAGAGGTCTATGAGTATATGAAACGCTTTGGTAATTACGGTTTCAATCGCTCACACGCAGTTGCATATTCTAAAATGGCGTTTGAGTTAGCCTATCTTAAGAGCCATTATCCGGCTGCTTTTTTTGCTGCTTTATTGAATTCGGTGATCGGAAATGATAATAAGTTAAAAGAATATCTAGGTGAGATGCGCCAGTTCAAGTTACAAGTTGCTGGTCCAGATATCAACACCAGTCAGCTCTATTTTTCACTTAAGAGCAAAAAGGTCGTCTTTGGCCTAGGATCGATCAAAACTTTACGCGGTGATCTGGTCAAAGCGATCTTACAAGAGCGCCGACAAAACGGTAATTTCAAGAGCTTGGCCGATCTTATTCGGCGTTTAGATAAAAAGCTCTTAAAAGAAGAACAACTAAAAGCTTTGATCTATGCTGGAGCCCTTGATCAAATAGAGTCAGATCGAAGCAAGCTATTATCACAATTACCGATGGTGTTGAGTAATATCGCTTTAAGTGGCGAAAATCAGACTTTGTTTGAGATGTTAGCGCCTAAAGAAGAAAAGTCGGCTGAAAAGCTCTCAACGGCTGAGCTTTTAGAAAAGGAATTTTATTACTTAGGGACGTATCTATCGGGACATCCAGTCGAAAAATATGCTTGGCTACGTCAAAGGCAACATACAAAACTATTAGCAAAACTTATACCAAATGAAAATATCAAGACGGTCGTTTACGTTAAAAATAAGCGCGTGATCCGAACTAAAAAAGGCGAGCAGATGGCCTTTTTACAAGTTGCTGATGAAAGTGGTGAAACTGAATTGGTGATCTTTCCACGGGAATATCGGCGTTTTGCTACTTTATGTGAGCCGCAAAATATCTTATTAGTAAGTGGAAAAGTTGAGGTGCGCAATGAAAGAAAGAGTATCTTAGTTTCAGATATGGTTGCTGCAACTGACATCAAAAAACAATACTACTATTTACGTTTAGAAAGGTCACTAGCTGAGAAAACACGCCAGCAACTTTGGCAGATCTTGCGCGCCCATCACGGTGATGTTCCTGTAATCATAATCGAAGAAAATGAGAATAGGAAAATAATTTTGCAAGAAAATTTATGGCTACGTCCAGATGAAAGTACAAAAGAAGCGCTAACAACCTTATTAGGTAGCAAAAATGTCGTTTTGAAGTGATGAAAATTCATGAAAACTGCTTTTAAATTATTGGTGAAAATGCAATTTTTTACAAGACAACGGCGCTCAAAAGTGATAAGATTACATTTGGAGAATGTAGTACTACAATTATTACTTGAGGTGAAGAAATGAAACGCATTGGTATTTTAACAAGCGGTGGCGATGCCTCCGGGATGAACGCTGCTGTACGTGCGATTGCTCGTTCCGCTATGAATGCGGGCCTTGAAGCCTATGGTGTCAACTATGGCTACAAGGGTCTTGTTGAAGGTAACATTTTCAAGATGGAATCTTCCCAATTGGACGGTATCATCAATCGTGGTGGCACCATTCTTTACTCTGCACGTTTCCCAGAATTTGCAGAAGAAGAAGTACAATTAAAAGCGATCGAACAACTTAAAAAGTTTGGGATCGATGCTTTAGTTGTTATTGGTGGCGACGGTTCTTACCACGGTGCTTTGAAACTTACAAAGCATGGCTTTAACTCGATCGGTGTTCCAGGAACGATCGATAACGACATTCCAGGAACTGATTTCACGATCGGTTTTGATACAGCTGTCAACGTAGCAACTGATGCTTTAGATCGTATCAACGATACAGCAACATCACACCAACGTGTCTTTGTTGTTGAAGTTATGGGTCGTGGCGCTGGGGATATTGCATTATGGTCTGGGATCGCAGCCGGAGCAGATGCGATCGTTATTCCAGAACGCGATTATGACGTCAAAGCAATTGCTGATAAGTTGACTAAGAACCGTGAACAAGGTAAAGACCACGGCTTGATCGTCTTGGCTGAAGGTGTAATGTCTGCTAAAGACTTCAAAGAAGAACTTGACAAGCATGGTGACTTTGACAGTCGTGCAATTACTTTAGGCCACGTTCAACGTGGTGGCGTACCGACTGCTAAAGACCGCGTGTTAGCTAGTCGCTTCGGTGATTACGCTGTCCGTTTATTGCTTGAAGGCAAGGGCGGTTTAGCTATTGGTATTCGCGACAACCAACTTGTTGCAACTGATATCATTGATACTTTAGAAAACCACAAGCATGTGACAGACGTGTCATTGCTTGACTTGAACGAACGTTTGAGCTTCTAAATTATCAATTTATAGGTAGAGTTGAAACTGCCTTAACAGGCAACTGTTTAAACTTTTGATATTTCAACGTAAAATGCAGAGCATTTAAGATTTTCAAAGGAGAGAATTAACTCATGAAAAAGACCAAGATCGTAAGTACACTTGGACCAGCTAGTTCAGATTTAGATACAATTTGCAAATTGATCGAAGCAGGCGCTAACGTCTTTCGCTTCAACTTCTCTCATGGTGACCATGAAGAACATTTAGGCCGTATGAACCTTGTGCGTGAAGCTGAAAAGGTTACTGGTAAGATGGTTGGTATCATGCTTGATACAAAGGGTGCTGAAATCCGTACAACTGTTCAACAAGGTGGGAAGCTTCACTTCAACATCGGCGATGAAGTTCGTATTTCTATGGATCCTTCTATTGAAGGTACAAAAGAAAAGATCGCTGTTACTTATGCTGACTTATACGATGATGTTCATGAAGGTGGCCACGTATTATTTGACGATGGTTTGATCGACATGAAGATCGAAAAGAAAGACGAAGCTAACCGCGAATTAGTATGTACAGTTCTTAACGAAGGTACACTTGGTTCACGTAAAGGTGTTAACGCTCCTGGTGTTTCCATCAACTTACCTGGTATTACAGAAAAAGATGCTGACGATATCCGCTTTGGTTTAGATAACGAAATCAACTTTATCGCTGCTTCCTTCGTACGTAAGCCTCAAGACGTTTTAGATATTCGTGAATTATTAGAAGAAAAGAACATGGAACATGTTCAAATCTTCCCTAAGATCGAATCTCAAGAAGGTATCGATAACTTTGATGAAATCTTGAAAGTTTCTGATGGTTTGATGATCGCTCGTGGTGACATGGGTGTTGAAATCCCAGCAGAAAATGTTCCTTTGGTACAAAAATCATTGATCAAGAAGTGTAACGCTGCTGGTAAAGCTGTTATCACAGCTACACAAATGCTTGATTCTATGCAAGAAAATCCACGTCCTACACGTGCTGAAGCTTCTGACGTTGCTAACGCTGTGTTTGACGGTACAGATGCAACAATGCTTTCTGGTGAATCTGCAAACGGTGAGTACCCAGTTGAAGCTGTTGCAACAATGGCTCGTATCGACGTTAAAGCTGAAAATGCATTACGTCAACACAAGTCATTCTCATTGAACGAATTTGACAAGACCGACGTTACAGAAGCAATTGGCCGTGCCGTTGCTGAAGCAGCTGACAACTTGAACATCAAGACGATCGTTGCTGCTACAAAATCTGGTCACACAGCTCGCATGATCTCCAAGTATCGTCCAGATGCTGATATCTTGGCAGTTACATTTGACGAACGTACACGCCGTAGTTTGGCTGTAAACTGGGGTGTCTTCCCTGTTGTTGCTGAAACACCAGCTTCAACAGATGAAATGTTCAACTTAGCAACAGAAAAAGCTAAAGAAGCTGGCTTTGCTAAGGAAGGCGATTTGATCTTGATCACAGCTGGTGTTCCAGTTGGTGAAAAGGGTACAACTAATGTTATGAAGATCCAATTGATCGGTTCTAAATTAGTTGAAGGCCAAGGTGTTGGTGACGAAACTGTTATCGGTAAAGCTGTTGTAGCTACATCTGCTGCTGAAGCTAACGAAAAAGCGGTTGAAGGTGCAGTTCTTGTAACAAAGACAACTGACAAAGACTACTTACCAGCTATCGAAAAAGCATCTGCTTTGATCGTTGAAAACGGTGGTTTAACATCACATGCTGCTGTTGTAGGTATCTCAATGGGTATTCCTGTTGTTGTTGGTGCTGCAAACGCAACTGAATTGATCGCTGACGGTGAAGTTGTAACAGTTGATTCTCGTCGTGGTATTGTTTACCACGGTGCATCAAACGCACTTTAAGCCGAACGCTTAAATTTATAATAAATAACTAGTTATCGGACCCGCTTCGTTTGAGGCGGGTCTTTTTTGTGTATACAGATACTTTTTAATGATAGATCAAAAAACTGCGTAATGAATAATATCATTACACAGTAAAAAGTATAGCGTCTATTTTTATTAGGCATTTAGATGTTGAATAAATTTTAAGTAAGCTTCCTGTTCACCAGTCGCTTGGATCTGGCAAACATCAGGAGTAACTGTGTTGTGGTGCAAGTGGCTTTCAGCAACTAAAATATCGTGAGTGAAAGTTGCATTACCGATCAGCTGGATCTTAAACTGATCATCCAATTGTCGCACTTTAGTTTTGACCATTCCCCCAGGATTGAAGACTGTGATCTCTTGTGTGAGATCACATTGCTCAGGATGACTGAGATAAAAGGCTAAACTTGTAGCTGACATTCCAGTCCCACAAGCATTAGTAAAACCTACGCCCCGTTCATAAGTACGCACAAATAGTTTGTTTGGACCTAGGATCTGAGCAAAGTTGACATTGACGCCATCTGGGAAATAAGGATTTAGAGTATTTAATTTAGCACCCAACTCGCCTAAAAATGTTCCGGCTTTCTCAATATTGGGTACGAAACTGATCAAGTGGGGATTAGGTACAGCCATGATCGTAAAGTGTAATTTTTTCTGAGGTTCAAATTCCACTAAGGGACGGTCGATGATCTGCTCAGCTCCTAAGTTATCAAAGGGGAGGTAGCGCTTCTCAAAATGAACAGGTGAGATCTCAACACCAAATGCAGGAACATTAGGGGCTAGCTCAGCCTGCTTTTGAACTTCTAAGTCGCTTTGGCGAGTCTGGACCTTAAAAGAGGTCAGCGCGTGTTTTTCGGCCAAATAACGTGCAACTGTGCGAAGACCATTGCCACACATCGATGCTTCACTACCATCAGCATTGATAACCCGCATTTGTGCCACCGTATTGGGAGTGGAACTCTTTTGAACGACTAAGATGCCATCAGCGCCTCCTAAGATACCGGTAGCTTTAGCTGTGAGTGTTTTGGTCAATGTGACCAATTCTTGTTCAGTCAAAGGTGTAGTTAGTAATGTTTGATCTAAGATAAAAAAACTATTCTGTGATCCATGGACTTTTTTTAAATTTATCATGAATATTCCTCCAATTTTTTAAGCGAATAAGGGGACATTTTACCTCATCTCATATGGTGAGGGGTGATCTCGCTTTAATTTTTCGATAACTGAATTGTATCATTTTTTAATTAATAACAAGTATAAAATTCTAGATTTTTTATAAAAAAG
This sequence comes from Ligilactobacillus murinus, assembly GCF_003288115.1. Lineage (NCBI taxonomy): Bacteria > Bacillati > Bacillota > Bacilli > Lactobacillales > Lactobacillaceae > Ligilactobacillus > Ligilactobacillus murinus. The sequence goes on from NZ_CP023565.1 coordinate 657,375, forward strand.
TGGATTTTCAAAAAAATAATATTAAAATTCCTTGACGTATCACATTAAAAATTATAATATTATGTTAAATCGAAGAGGCGCAACTGACATGAGTAAAGACCCTTAGCTGCTATAACAGTGTTTGAATGGTTCTAAAAAGGGGAAGTTGCCGAAGCTTTAGGTGTTTATAGACACTTGATGCTGGGCTGTGGTTTAAGAGATCACAGACTGTCGCAAACTAAACTTTGCGGAGTGCTATCGATCAAACAGAATTTTGCAATTATTCCAGCAAGATCTTTTTAGACGATAGGACTAAAAAGATCTTTTTTTGTGCAATTTATTTTGGAGGAAAGCTTATGGTGTTACCAACGAATAAAGCTGGTCATTTAACGATCGGCGGTGTAGATGCGGTCAGCTTAGCACATCGATATCAAACTCCATTAGTCGTATATGATGTGGCTTTGATCAAGGAGCAGATCACTAAATTTAAACGAGTTTTTGAAGAACAAGCTGTTGAATATGAAGTTAGCTATGCTAGTAAAGCATTTTGTGCAGTAGCGATCTATCAGGTGATCAATGAATTGGATTGTCATACAGACGTTGTGTCTGGTGGTGAATTAGCAACTGCCTTAAAAGCGGGTTTTCCCGCTGAAAAGATCAGTTTCCATGGAAATAATAAATCGATCGCTGAACTTGAATTTGCGATCAAAGCAGGCGTTGGTGTGATCATCGTGGATAATTTTTATGAGATCGACCTTTTACAAAAAGTTTTACGGGAGCAAAATGCTAAAACTAAAGTCATCTTGCGTGTGACGCCTGGTATTTCAGCACATACCCATGAATACGATCAAACTGGCCAGACTGATAGTAAATTTGGATTTGATCTAGCTTCAGGTCAAGCTGACAAAGCTTTGACTCAGTTACTGGCTGATCCACAGATCACAGTTTTAGGACTCCATGCCCATATTGGGTCCCAGATCTTTGAATTAGGTGGCTTTGAGCTGGTGGGCCAAAAGTTGATGGAAGTGGCTCATTCTTGGAAACAAAAATACGGTTATACGACTAAGGTTATCAACGTTGGTGGTGGCTTTGGTATCAAATATACGGCTGAAGATGATCCTTTGGCACCAGAAAAATTTGTCGAACAGATCATTAAGGCTGTAAAGCAAAAAGCTATAGAATATGAGTTAGAGCTTCCAGCGATTTGGATCGAACCAGGGCGTTCGATCACGGGACCAGGAGGATATAACTTATATACAGTAGGGGCAAGAAAAGATATTCCAGACCATCTATCATATTTAGCAGTTGATGGTGGAATGGGAGATAATATTCGTCCTGCCTTATATCAAGCTAAGTATACGGCTGTTTTGGCCAATGATCCAAACGCTAAAGTGACTCAGACAGTGCATTTAGCTGGAAAATATTGTGAATCAGGTGACATTTTGGTCGATAGAGCGACTTTACCTAAGACAAAACCAGGTGACATTATCGCACTGTTAGCAACGGGAGCATACGGTTATGCGATGGCTTCAAATTACAATCGTAATCCGCGTCCTGCAGTCGTTTTTGTCGAAAATGGGCAGGCTAAGTTAGTAGTCAAACGTGAGACTTACGCTGACTTATTGAAATTGGATCTACCTTATAAATAAAATTAAGAAAGGAAAGCTACTTTTTAGTGGTAGCAATTAAAGAAGATGGCAGAATTAAACGCACAAGAAATTATCAATTTTATCGCAAATGCAGACAAAAAGACACCAGTCAAAGTTTATTTGAATGCTCAAATCGCTGACCTTGATATCCCAAATGAGATCAAAGTTTTTGGAGGTGCAGATAGTGCTGTATTATTTGGTGACTGGCAGATCGTCAAACCATTTTTAGCTACTAACCAAACTAAGATCAAAGACTATGTGATCGAAAATCAAACGCGAAATTCCGCTGTACCGTTATTAGATCAAAAAGACATCAATGCCCGGATCGAACCTGGCGCTTTGATCAGAGACCAAGTCTTGATCGGGGACAATGCTGTCATCATGATGGGAGCGATCATCAACATTGGGGCTGAGATCGGTGCTGGTTCAATGATCGATATGGGCGCTGTTTTAGGTGGTCGTGCGATCGTAGGTAAGAATTGTCATATCGGTGCCGGCACTGTTTTGGCTGGCGTAGTCGAACCGGCTTCCGCAACGCCTGTGATCATTGAAGATGATGTTTTGATCGGCGCTAATGCTGTCGTTTTAGAAGGTGTCCGGGTCGGTAAAGGCGCAGTCGTGGCAGCTGGTGCGATCGTGACTAAAGATGTTGAACCTTACAGTGTCGTTGCTGGTGTACCAGCTAAATTTGTTAAATACACTGATGATAAGACAAAAGAAAAGACAGGTTTAGAAGATGATCTAAGAAAGTTGTGAGCAAAATGTTAAGTGAAAGTAAGTTGACAAAGATCTATCAAAAATTACATCAGATCCCAGAGTTAGCATTAGAAGAAGTCAAAACGAAAGCCTATTTACAACAAGAGATCGCAAAATTAGATCAAAGTTACTTAGAGATAAAAGAGATCTCTGAGTTACCAACGGCTTTATTGGTCAAAGTGTTGGGAAGTGATCCTAAAAAAACGATCGGCTATCGGTGCGATATCGATGCGTTGCCCCTCACAGAAGAAACGGGCTTAGAGTTTAGTTCGAAAAATCCCGGGGTGATGCATGCTTGTGGTCATGATATCCATATGACAGTAGCATTAGGAGTCTTAGCTTATTTTGCAACTACTCGTCCTAAAGATAACTTGATCTTTTTCTTCCAACCAGCTGAAGAAAGTAAAAATGGTGGTAAATTAGCTTATGAATTGGGCGTTTTTAGTGGAAAATGGCGTCCAGATGAATTCTATGCTTTACATGATGCGCCTGAACTACCTGCTGGAGCGATCGGATGTAATTTAGGAACTTTATTTGCAGGAACAACTGAAGTCGATATCCACTTGTATGGTAAAGGCGGGCATGCAGCTTATCCACATCAAGCCAATGATATGATCGTTTGTGCTAGTGCTTTGATCATGCAGGCTCAAACGATCATCTCACGTAACGTCGATCCGACTAAGGGTGGTGTCTTAACATTTGGTGAATTAAGGGCCGGTACGATCAGAAATGTGATCGCCGGAGAAGCGATGATCAAAGGGACCATTCGTGGTCTGACACAAGAGATGATCACCTTGATCCAAAAAAGGTTACAAGAGATCTGCGATGGTGTAGCCCAAAGTTTTGGTGCTAGAGTCGAGCTTAACTTAAATCAAGGTGGTTATCTATCGGTCGAAAATGATCCTTTATTGACGAATTTTTTTATTGAATATATGCAAAATGCTCCAGATGTTGAATTTATCGAAACTGAGCCGAAAATGACCGGGGAAGATTTTGGATACTTACTTTCAAAATTTCCTGGGACGATGTTTTGGTTGGGGGTAAATGATGTACATGCTTTACATAGCAATAAGCTAGTACCTGATCAAACAGCGATCCTTAAAGGGGTCAATGCAATAACTGGATTTTTATGTGCCCGTATGAAACAAGAGAAAGAAGTGGATGCTTAATGTTAACAAGATCACAGATCATAACCGCGATCGTGACACCATTTACAGCTGAAGGTCAGATCGATTATCCGGCATTGGAAAAATTGACTGAATATTTGTTACAAAGTGGGACCCAAGGCTTTGTAGTCGGCGGTACAACGGGTGAGACACCGACTTTGACGCATCAAGAAAAACTAACGCTTTACCAAAGATTTGCGCAAATAGTTGCTGGGCGTGTCCCAGTGATCGCTGGTTGTGGCACTAATGCGACCCAAGCGACTTTAGAATTTATCAATGAAGTTGCAAAGATCTCGGGAATAGATTACGCTTTGACGGTAGTCCCTTATTACAATAAACCAGATCAAGCTGGGATAAGAGCACATTTTGAATATTTGGCAAAAAGAGCTGAACTTCCCTTGATCATGTATAACATCCCCAGTCGAACTGGGGTCAAACTTAGCCAAGAAGTGATCGTAGACCTAGCCAAATTGGATAATATTGTTGGAGTAAAACAATGTGGCAGTCTAGCTGAGCTGGAATATATCATCGATAATACGCGTGATGAAGATTTTAGTGTCTTTACTGGTGAAGACGCTCAGGCCTTAGCAGCTAAGAAATTAGGCGCAGTTGGAGTTATTTCAGTGGCGGCCCATATTTATGGTGAACAGATGACACAAATGTATCAAGCATTCGCTAAGGCTGATCAAAGTAGAGCTAAAAAATTGGAACAATGGCTGCTCCCTAAGATGCAAGCTTTGTTTATGTATCCATCACCTGCTCCAGTCAAAGCTGTGTTGAATGCGCAAGGTTTTGCTGTTGGTGGGCTTAGATTACCGTTGCTTGCTTTAAATGCTACTCAAAAACAAGAGTTAGCATCAAGATTAGGCTTAGCTAAAAATGCTTTATCAAAGCGATTATCATTAGATTTGGGGGAAATGAAATGATCAAGATCTTAGTTGCAGGTTATTCAGGTTCGATGGGCCAACAGGTCTTAAAGTTGATCGATGAGACGCCTGATTTTGAATTGGTAGCAGTTTTTGCTTTAGGGGCTACAGAAAATGATCGTCAACGCTTGGGCCTTGGTGAACAAGTCAAGATCTATAATGAGCTATCACAGATCGAACAAGGAGCAGATGTTTGGATCGATTTTACCGCTCCGAGTGCTGTATTTGAAAATGTCAAATTTGCTTTAAAACATGGAATGTGTCCCGTAGTAGGAACTACAGGCTTGACAGATGAAGAGTTAGTTGAACTTAAGCAGTTAGCGTTAGCTCAGCAGCTAGGTGGCTTGGTAGCACCTAATTTTGGAATGTCAGCGGTATTATTGATGAAATTTGCCAAAGAAGCAGCCAAATATTTCCCTGATGTCGAGATCATTGAAATGCATCATGATAATAAAAAAGATGCACCTTCAGGGACGGCTTTGATGACGGCCAAATTGATCGCACAAAATCGCTTGCCTCATCATCAAGGTGTAGCTGATGAGACTGAAACGTTGGCGCATGTACGTGGTGGCGATTATGAAGGCATCAAGCTTCATTCAGTTCGTTTGCCAGGCTATGTGGCTCATGAACAGGTCCTTTTTGGTGGTGCCGGGGAAGCCTTGACGATCCGCCAAGATTCATTTGATCGGGCTTCATTTATGAGCGGTGTAAAGCTCGCAGTAAAAAAGGCTCAGGCATTAGATGGTCTAGTCGTTGGGTTAGAAAATATTTTATAAAAAGAAGGTAAAGTAAAATGAGAGAATATACGGTTGCTATTTTAGGTGCTACTGGTGCAGTTGGTTCACGGTTGATCGAACAGTTAGAACAGTCAACGATCCCAGTCAAAAAGGTCAAATTGCTTGCTTCTAAGCGTTCTGCGGGTAAGCAGCTCAATTTTAAGGGGCAAGCGATCACGATCGAAGAGGCAACACCAGAGGTATTTGAAAGCGTTGATCTAGTTTTGGCCTCAGCTGGTGGGGCTGTTTCTAAAAGACTACTCCCTGAAGCCGTTAAGCGTGGGGCAGTGTGTGTCGATAATACGAGTGCTTTTCGGATGGAGCCAGAAGTACCACTAGTCGTTCCAGAAGTCAATGAACAAGCACTATTTGAGCACCGTGGGATCGTAGCGAATCCTAATTGTTCAACGATCCAAATGATGGTCGCTTTAGAACCGATCCGTCAAAAATTTGGCTTAGAACAGATCATCGTTTCGACTTATCAAGCAGCTTCAGGAGCAGGCCAAACCGCTTTAGACGAAATGCTTTCAGAAGCTAAAGACTATTTGAATGGGGAAAAAATGGAAGGTAAGATCTTTCCAGTCAAAGGTGATAAGAAGCATTATCCGCTGGCTTTTAATCTTTTGCCCCAGATCGATGTCTTTGAAGACGATGGTTATTCCCATGAAGAATGGAAGATGATCCATGAAACAAAAAAGATCATGCAAGGCGACATGAATGATCCAAAACTCAAAGTGACCGCGACTTGTGTTCGGGTCCCAGTCGTGATCGGACACGGTGAATCAGTCTACTTTAAGACTACAGATACGACTTTGACTGTTGAAAAGCTTAAAGAAACGCTCCAAACTGCACCAGGAGTAGTTTTACAAGATGATCCGGCCCACCAAGAATATCCACAGCCACTGACAGCTGAAGGTAAACGTGAGACTTTTGTGGGGAGGATCCGTGCTGATAAGGAAAATCCCGGGAGTTTCAACATGTGGATCGTGTCAGATAATTTGTTGAAAGGCGCTGCTTGGAATACGGTTCAGATCGCTGAGCGCTTAGTTGAAAATGATCTTGTACATGTTCCAACTGAGCCATATTTAGGATAGTACCAAAGAAGTTGTTATTAATTTAGCAACTTTTTTATGTTATGATGGTAGCTAGAAGTTATTAAGTAAGGGTGGTAACCACATGACTTATTCGGAAGAAACACTGGATCATTTGGCGCAGGGAGATTTTTTAAAAGCAAATGAAACTTTAGAGCTTGCGTTGACTAGAGACGAAGATGATATGCTATACAGTTTGGCCGAAGAGCTGTATTCATTGGGCTTTTCGGAGATGGCTGCTAAAGCATATGAAACTTTGGTCAAACGCTACCCCAATGAAGATAGCTTAAAGACCGCCTTAGCTGAGATCCAGATCGGTGAAGGTAATGATGATCAAGCCTTAGCGATCTTATCTCAGATCACTCCAAAATCTAATGCTTACTTAGAAGCACTTTTGGTTAGTGCTGATCTCTACCAAACTCAAGGGGCTTTTGATGTCAGTGAACAAAAATTGCTAACGGCTTATCAATTAGCTCCGGATGAACCCGTGATCGAATTTGCTTTAGCCGAGTTATACTTTAACATTAAAGAATATCGTAAAGCAGCTCAATTTTACCGTTCTTTATTAAAACAAGGGGTCTTAGAGTTTTCTCGGGTCAATTTAGTGGCCCGTTTGGGTCTTTCTTATGCAGGCTATGGCAAGTTTGAGACAGCTTTAGGCTATTTAGAACAGATCCCAGAAGAACAACTCGATAATGATACGTTGTTCCAATTAGCTTTTACCCAACGTGAATTAGGCGATCTTGAAGCTGCTACAGCTAACTTTGAGAAGTTGCGCAAACGTACACCAGATTATGTGACGGTCTATCCATATCTAGCTGATCTCTACGAGCAAGCTGGTCAATTTGGTCAAGCTTTGATCACGGCCCAAGAAGGTCTAGCTGTGGATGAATTTAACGAAGCATTATATCAAAAAGCCAGTCAGTTAGCCGCTAAATTAGGTAAAAACAAGGAAGCAACTGATTACTTAAAAGAAGCTCTAGCACTAGATCCAAGTAATTTGACACTAGTTTTAGAGTTGAGTAATCAATTATTGGCTACACAACAAGATCAAGAAAATATTGCACTCTTGAAAGATTATTTAGCTAAAGATGAAGTTGATCCACAGATCTATTGGAATCTAGGGCGTTCGTATGCCAACTTGGATGATTATGAACAAGCTTTGACTAATTACGAAACGGCTGATCGTTATTTAGATGATAATGCCGAATTTTTAAGAGATGCGGCTTTCTTCTTTAGAAACGCAGGTCGCCGTGTTGAGGCTAGTGCAGCGGCTAAAGCTTATCTCATGCAAGTTCCGACTGATTATGAAGTCGAAGATCTATTAGATGAATTACAGTATTGATAGTAATAAAAAGCGCTCATCTCGAGCGCTTTTTATTATTGAAGTTCGTACCGGATCAGTTCTTGCCGATAATAGTTGAGTGAAGTCCCATCAAGGTGCAATTTGTCACTAAGTTGCTGTTCAGTTAAGTGTTGTTTTGTCAATAAAGCATTGAAGATCGCAGCTTGGTAGAGCTTACGTGGGATCAGAGGTAAGAAGCATTTAGGTTGATCAGCTTTGAGATATTTATGCAAGCCAGGTAAAGTCAGTCGTGGTTCGACTAGATCAATCCGCTGTTTTAAGAAAAGGTCTTGACTGTGTTGCTTAGTTTGCAAAGGAACAAGATATTCTTTAAAGCAGGCTAAGAAGTGCTGTTCGTTTGGCGCAAAGTTTTTTGTGTCTAATATTTGATAAAAGCCACTTTGTAAGATCTCAGTGATCGTATAGTAGTGTGAGATGAATAATAAAGTTGCGCGCGTATAATATGATAAGTCATTGTTTTCCAGTAATAGCGACAGTTCTTCTTGCCAATTTACAGGTACCAAATCATTTTTAGAGCGTTTTAATCCCTTCAATGGCAGGGTCGGTAGACTAGTTGAAAGCCGTTCATTGAAGAGAAAAGTAAAATAAACATTAAGGTGTGTCAGATATTTATTGTAAGTCGTGTTTTTGATCTCACGTTTGACTTGTAGCATATTTAAATAATCACGGATATCGCTTTCAGTCAGGTTAGACAGATCTGGATCTGTGCGGTAAAGACTATTGAAATTTCTTAGGTAGTTAAAGAGATCAGCGACATCACGACAAAGATCATCACAAGTATTTTTTTCAAGTACCCGATCATATTCTAAATAATGCCGAAATCTGTCTTCATAAGGAAATTGCGCCATCTTCGATCACCTCAATAATAATTTGTTACTTTAACAATAGCAAAAATAACAGCTCAGCGCAAGTTATCAAAAAATAAAATGTTACTTTAACTTAGGGATAAAAACAAAAGACTGCGCCAAAAACCGGCGCAGTCCACAAAACATTTTTCGCACGATCACGCATTAGCAACTAACTTATGCTATTATAAAACTGGAAAGGGTGTGTTTGCATGGTATCAAATGAACGCTTAAGTATGATAGATCTTATCATGATAAGTCTAGGGTGTGCTTTTTATGGCTTGGGGCTGGTCTCTGTCAATATAGCAAATCATTTAGCTGAAGGTGGAGTCACAGGGATCACGTTGATCATTCGTTATTGGTTACATATCGATCCAGCGTTATCAACGATCTTGATCAATATTCCCTTGATCATCATTGGCTATCGTTATTTAGGGAAAAAAGCTTTAGTTTATACAGTTTATGGAACATTAGCGCTGTCATTTTGGATCTGGTTTTGGCAAAGATTTTATATTCCAATTAATATCCATAATGATCTCTTTATTGCCGGGATCTTAGCTGGGATCTTTGGGGGGATTGGTTCTGGGATCGTTTATAAATTCGGGGGGACCACAGGGGGGACCGATGTCGTAGCTCGGATCTTGGAAAAAGAAAAAGGGATCCAGATGGGAAAAACACTACTCGCGTTAGATGTGGTCGTTTTGATGTTATCACTGAGCTATTTAGATCTACGTCAAATGATGTACACTTTGCTTGCTTCATATGTTTTTTCACAACTAGTTAATTTTATCCAAGGTGGGGCGTATGCAGCGCGAGGAGTTGTCATTATTTCACGTTTTCCAGATGAGATCGCAAAATCGATCATCCAAGATCTTGATCGAGGTGTTAGTTATTTAGCTGGACAAGGCGCTTTTTCCAATCAAGACTTTAAAGCGATCTACTGTGTCGTCAGCCCCAGTGAATTGACGGCTATCAAGCGGATCGCAGAACAGCATGATCCTAAAGCTTTTATCTCAGTTTTAGATGTGACAGAAGCAATGGGTGAAGGGTTTACGTATAATCGGCCCAAGAAAAAATTACTCTGAGCTGAGTATGTTTTAAGTGAGCAAAAAATATCTGCTAGTAGCGTAGAATTCTCATGCGCGGGTACAAAGTTTAACTTAACAGGTGAAAAACATCATGATCTAGAAGAATTTTACTGGCTTAATAACACCGACAAAAAAGAATATGTCATAAAATTAAAATAATTTACCTTAGCATTCAGCAAAAGTTGAGTGCTTTTTTGTTAGATACTTTTAATTGTAACGCTGAATTGAGACAGCTATAATAATACTGACTATATATTTAGAATAGGTTGGATATAGATTATGCAAGTAGAAAAAATACCTCAAGAATTTATGGTAGCTTTACCGTTGTTACAACAGATAAGAGCTGCTGGCTTTGAAGCTTATTTTGTGGGAGGAAGTGTCCGGGATACGATCCTAGGCTTGCCGATCCACGATGTTGATATTGCAACTAGTGCATATCCGGCCGAGATAAAAGCGATCTTTGAGCGGACAGTTGATACTGGGATCGAACATGGAACTGTTATGGTGTTAGACCATGGTGAAGGTTACGAGATCACGACTTTTCGGACAGAAAGTGGCTATCAAGATTTTCGGCGACCTGATAAAGTCGAGTTTGTCCGTTCTTTAAAAGAAGATCTCAAGCGACGTGACTTAACGATCAATGCTTTAGCTTTAGCACCTGATGGAACTGTGATCGATATGTTTTCTGGTTTAGATGACTTGGAAAATAAGACGATCCGTGCCGTGGGTGATCCGACTGAACGTTTCTTTGAAGATGCTTTACGCATGATGCGGACAGTGCGCTTTGCTAGTCAGCTGGATTTTAAGATCGAGCCTCAAACTTTACAAGCGATCAAAGCCAATGCACATTTACTTGAAAAGATCGCAGTTGAACGGATCCAAGTCGAATGGATCAAATTACTACTAGGTAAAAATGTGGTCCAAGGCTTAGACGCTTTTTTAGAAACAAAACTATATAAATACTGCCCACAATTTGCTACGCGTGAGCAAGCTTTACGTAAAATTGCAAAATTACCACAATTAAAACTAGCCGATGAATTAGAGTGTTGGGCATTATTGGCCTATGTCTTTGAGCTTACGCCTAAACAAGTGCGTAGTTTTCTCAAAGCTTGGAAAACTTCAAATGAGATCAGCACAGAAGTTCAAAATGTCTTGTCGATCCTTGAGCAAGCTACATCTGATCTTGATCCTTTGGTCTGTTATCATGCTAAAGAACGCGCAACTAAAGCAGCAAGTCATCTATTAGATATTCTACAGTTACCTTTAACAGGTGCTAAACTTTTACAGACTTATACAGCATTACCGATCAAAGATAAGGCACAGTTAGCTTTGAATGGTAAAGATCTCCTCCAAACACTAGGACTAAAACCGGGACCAGGCTTAGGAAAGATCTTGAATACGCTCGAACAAAAAGTTGTGTTAGGTGAACTAGCCAACGATAAAACAGTTTTATTAGCTCAAGCTGAAAAATTAAGTAAGGAATTGAATTAGATGCAAACACTTCGAATTGAAAATTTAACTAAGACCTATGGCGATAAAACATTGTTTCAAGATGCAAGTTTTATCATCAATGAACATGACCGGATCGGCTTGATCGGGACTAATGGTTCGGGGAAGACAACTTTTTTGAATGCGATCAGTGGTTTTGATCCCGCTGATTCTGGTGAATTGATCGCGCCTAACAATTATCGGATCAGTTATCTAAAGCAACAACCGGAATTGGATCCAGAAAAAACGATCATGGAAGCTGTTTTTGATGGTGCAGCTCCCGTTTTTCAGACGATCAAACATTATGAACAAGCATTGACTGCCTACAGTAATGATCCAGAAAACGAAAAGCTCCAAAAACGCTACGATGAGGCTGAAGCTAAGATGAATCAAGAAGATGCTTGGAGTGCTGATAGTGATATCAAGACGATCTTGACACAGTTACACATCAACGATTGGCATCAAAAAATCAAGACACTTTCTGGTGGTCAGGTCAAGCGAGTCGGCTTAGCCCAAGTTTTGATCCAAGAGCCAGACCTATTGATCCTAGATGAACCGACAAACCACTTGGATTTTGATTCGATCGCTTGGTTAGAAAATTACTTAGCTTCGTATAAGGGCGCGCTTTTGGTCGTGACCCACGATCGTTATTTCCTAGACCAGATCGCTAATCAGATCGTTGAACTATCATTTGGTAAATTATATTTTTATACTGGAAATTATCAAGCTTTTGTCGATCAAAAGGCAAAACGTGTTGAGCGTGAATTAACTGCTGAACATAAGCAACAACAGCTCTATAAAAAAGAATTAGCTTGGATGCGTACTGGAGCTAAGGCACGAACGACTAAACAGCAAGCTCGGATCAATAGCTTTAATGAATTAAAAGAAAATCTCAATAAAGTTCAAGTTGATGGCAAAGTCGATATCAACCTAGGACAACAACGCTTAGGTAAAAAAGTTTTAGAACTAAAACATGCTTCATTGAACTTAGACGAGCATACGATCTTAAAAGACTTTGATCTGTTGATCCAAGCCGGTGATCGGATCGGGATCACGGGGCTCAATGGGGCTGGTAAGTCAAGTTTATTGAATGTTTTAGCTGGAAAGCTAGCTTTAGACAGTGGTGAGTTGATCACAGGTGAGACGGTCAAGATCGCTTATTACCAACAAAAAACTGAAGACATCCCTGAAGATAAACGAGTTATCAGTTATCTAAATGACGTTGCCCAAACGATCGTCAATAAAGATGGTGAACATGTTAGCACGACACAATTACTGGAGCAGTTTCTCTTTCCAAGATCAATGCATGGTACATTGATCAAAAAACTTTCAGGGGGCGAAAAACGGCGCTTATATCTGTTAAAACTACTGATGATGCAGCCAAATGTCTTGATCTTAGACGAACCAACAAACGATTTAGATATCGGTACATTGACGGTATTGGAAGACTATCTTGATCAATTCCAAGGAACGGTGATCACAGTTTCCCATGACCGTTATTTCTTAGATAAAGTAGCCGATTTGCTTTTGATCTTTGAAGGTAATGCTAAAATAACACGACATTATGGTCTTTTCACAGATTATCTAAAAAAAGAGCTAGATAAACGTCCTGCCAAAAAAGTTGTCAAAGAAAAGCCAGTTGTCAAAGCAGTCAAACCAAAGGAAAAAACGAAATTGACTTATGCTGAGCAACTTGAATTTGACAAATTAGAACAAGAGATCGAAATGTTGGATGAAAAGCTAGAACAATTACAGACGCAAATGGGAGAAGTGGATGGATCAGACTATCCTAAGCTCGCCAGTTTGCAACAAGAGATCGACGACCTAAACGCGCAAAGTGAACAAAAGATGGCGCGGTGGGAAGAATTAGGGCAATATGTCTAGTAAAATGATATAATGATCTATCCCAAATAATTGCATCGGAGGAAGAAAATGACTGCACTTGAAGAACCGTATTTACAATTGATTCGAGATATTTTAGAAAAAGGTCATCAAAAAGGTGATCGAACTAAAACAGGGACGACCAGTTTATTTGGTTATCAAATGCGCTTTGATCTAAGCCAAGGTTTTCCTTTATTGACAACTAAAAAAGTTCCTTTTGGCTTGATCAAAAGTGAGTTGCTCTGGTTTTTGAAAGGTGATACCAATATTCAATACTTATTGCAACACAATAATCATATTTGGGATGAGTGGGCCTTCAAAAATTGGATCGAAAGTGATGAATACACTGGACCAGATATGACTGATTTTGGTTTGCGAGCTCAAAAAGATCCAGCATTCAAAGAAGTATATCAAGCACAAAAGAAGCAATTTTGCGACCGGATCGTTAATGATGATGAATTTGCAGCGAAATATGGCAATTTAGGTGACGTCTATGGTGCCCAATGGCGTCATTGGAAAACACGTACAGGTGAAACGATCGATCAGATCAAAGAGGTGATCGAGACGATCAAAACTGATCCCAATTCTAGGCGAATGATCGTCTCGGCTTGGAATCCTGAAGATGTACCTTTCAGTGCTTTACCACCATGCCATACGTTATTTCAATTTTATGTCAATGATAATAAGCTGAGTTGCCAGCTTTATCAACGAAGTGGTGATGTCTTTTTAGGTGTGCCGTTCAATATTGCCAGTTATGCTTTGCTGACGCATCTGATCGCACATGAGACAGGCTTAGAAGTAGGCGAATTTATCCACACTTTAGGCGATGCGCATATCTATTCTAACCATCTCGAGCAAGTCAAAGAACAATTAACTCGTACGCCTAAAGCTGCACCTAAGTTATGGTTGAATCCAGCTAAAAAAGATGTTTTGTCATTTGAAATGGATGATATTAAATTAGAAGGCTATGAATCTTTTGGACCTATCAAAGCTCCCGTAGCTGTATAAGAAAAGGGGTAAAAAAATGATCTCATTTATTTGGGCTGAAGATAAGAAACATCATATCGGATACAAGGGGAAGTTACCCTGGCACCTCCCAGCTGATCTAGCTTTTTTTAAAAAACAAACTATCGGTCACCCGATCGTGATGGGACGCAAAACTTTCGCTAGCTTTCCAGGATTATTACCTAAACGCCAACATATCGTCTTGACTCATAGTGAAGAACTAAAAAAAGAAGCAAAAGCGACCGAACGTTTGACGATTTTTTCAGATCTATCTGAGTTGAAGGCTTGGTTATCACAGCAGTCTGAGGAAGTTTTTGTGATCGGTGGAGCTTCATTGTTCAACAGTTTACAAGAAGAAGTTGAGCGGTTATATGTAACTAAGATCGCTTCTGAATTTAAGGGAGATACGCTCATGCCTGAGCTAGACTATTCAAAATTCAGAGCGATCTTTCAAAAAGAAGGTGTGGTCGATGAAAAAAATCATTATCCACATACCTTCTATATCTATGAACGTAAATAAAAAAGCGGGGATGTTTTGTTACGACATCCCCGTTTTAATTATCACTAGTAGATCAATTGTATTAGACCTAAAAGCCAAGTCCAGATCATCAATGTTTCTGCAATGCATGAAAGCCAAAGCAGATTAGGCTGGGCTTTATTCCACCAATAAGAAAAGATTCCCAAGATGATGGCGATAATAAAGAGCGGTGTAAAGATCTTACCCGTAAATACCAAGATCAAACAAACCAGCCAAACGACCAAGCTAACGGTGTAGACCCACTGCCAGTATTTTAGATAAAAAACACATTCATAGAGCAATGTTAAAACAGCCCAAGCAGTCACGAGTCCAAAAGCGACCCAGCCAGCTGCAAAAAATTTTACCCCAAAGCAAAGGGGGTAAAGGAGCGTCATAAGCATCAAAGCGCCTAGGCTCCGGGTTATCGTGTCTAAAGGGCGGTGAGCTTTAGTATTATAAAGAGCTAAAGTAATGATCTTTAGCAATAGATAAAGGCTAACTGTGCCCAAAATAAGTGAAAGTGCAACAATGAAAGCTGTTTTGGGATGTCCGGCTAGAAGCGTAATGATCGTTAAAAAGACAGAGCCTAGTAGAGCGATCCCTGTGATGATCGAACTGGCGATCAGGTTTTTGTTATTATATTTAGGCAAATAGATCGACCTTTCTGATAAAAAATTTTGATCAATTACATTGTAACATACCAGTAAGTACAACTTACATGAGATAAGTATTTAAATTAAAGTGCATTTAGCTTACAATAAAGGCAAGACTAATTAAAGGGGGATATTTTTTGAAAGCAATCAAAAAAATAGCAGCATTTGTCGGTTGTATCGTTGGAGTAGCTGCTGTTTTTTATTTGGTTTTACAGCTTGTATTACCACAAAAACAAGAGTTGGACCCAGTCAAAAAAGTTACCGCTAAAGTAGAACGAGCTACTACCAAAAAGGTTAAACCGACCTTGACCTTGACTGCTTTAGGCGATTCTTTGACTTTTGGTGTGGGTGATACCACGGATAAAGGTGGTTATGTTGGCTTGATCAAGACTAAGCTCGAACAAAAACAAGCTCTAACGGTAACCACACACAATTATGGCAAGACTGGCGATCGTAGCGATCAGATAAAACAGCGTGTGCTTGCTTCAAAACAGCTCCAGTCAGATCTAAAAAAAGCTGATGTGATCACAATGACGGTCGGCGGCAACGATCTGATGAAAGTTCTTCAACAAAACTTCAATAGTTTAGCTGAAAATAAACTCAGCAATGCAATGCCTAAAGCAAAAGCACAATATGCAACTGAACTTCAGAGCTTGTTAACGACAGTCCGCCAATACAATAAGACAGCACCGATCTTTTTGATCAGTGTCTACAATCCGTTTTATGTGTATTTTCCAACTTTGACTCAAATACAACAATATACCGATGAATGGAATGAAGTTGCTAAAGACACTATTGCAAATGAAGCCAAGATCTATTTTGTAGATGTAAATAAGCAACTATCTGAAGGCCAATATTACGGTAGATCGAAAGCAACACTGCAAAAAAATGCGACGACTGATCTAAATGAAGTTGCTGATAGTAAACTTGAGCAACTTCTAAGCGATGATAAGGAGAAAAATGACTATTTATCTGATGAAGATCATTTTCATCCTAATGATAAAGGTTATCGCTACATCACTGCTAGACTATATCAAGTGATGCTCAAACATAAAAGTACATGGTTAGAAGGTGAAAAATAGGATGAAAAAACAAAGCGATCCTTGGAAATGGGCGTTTGCGATCCTTTTAGGCCTGGTGTTGGGCTTTATCGTCTTTGTTTGGTTTCAAGTAACGACTCCAAGCTCAGATCAAAAACAGATCGCAACGCAAACAACACAAAAACAAGGGCAATATGCCAATGTCAATGTCGTTTTGAATAAAGAACAATTAAGTGCAGCTGTCAATTATTATCTACAACAAAATCAAAAGAAAGGTGCGATCAAGTACCGCTTTGTCTTGGATAAATCAGCGATCTTGATGGGGACGACAAAGATCTTAGGTAAAGATGTCTCTTTTACGCTATATGCGACGCCCCAACTTGACGATTCAGGAAATCTAGTGCTAAAAACTAAATCAGTTGCGATCGGATCTTTGAATGCTCCACCAAGTTTTGTCTTAGGTTATATCAAAAATAATTACGATCTTGGTAAATGGGCTAAGATCAATGCTTCCAAAGCAACGATCACCCTTGATCTAAATCAATTGACCAAAAAACAAGGGATCAAGATCCAAGGTGAAAAATTTGATCTCAAACAAGATGATCTTCAATTTAAAGTCGCTTTCCCATTGAGTAATACTAATTAAAGGCAGGTAGATTTATGCGTGAAAGTTTTTATCGTTATTTGATGACTAAACGTGATCCAAATGGTATAGATGAGATCAGTCATTTTGCCAATGCAGCATTCTTTGATCAAGCTTTTCCTAAACATTCAGATGATTATCATGAGATCTCGCATTATCTTGAATTGAATGCGACGTATCTACCTTCAATGAGCGTTTTCGATGAAGCATGGCAAGGATATTTGGAAGAGGTAATTTAAGTGGAAAAAGAGAAGCAAAAAGAACGAAAACTTAAAAGAGTGTTTTTACAAAAAAAGTACAATTTATTGACCACCGTGCTGGTTGCATTGTGTGTTGCCTTGCTCAGTGGAGGTGGTGTATTTTGGCTGATGGATCGTCAAGTAAAAGGGCTCGAGTCAGCTAATCAAGCAATGGGCAAGATCAATACGGTCTATAATGCCCTTTACTATAACTATTATAAAGATGTCAGCCAACAAAAGCTGGTTGATGGTGCTTTAAATGGGATGGTCGAGGCTTTAGGTGATCCTTTTACCGAATACATGAATAAAACTGAGAGTCAAGAATTAAATGATTCGATCTCAGGGAGTTTTGGTGGGATCGGAGCCCAAGTGCAAAAAAGTGGTTCAAAGATCAAGATCATGGCACCGATCGCGGGGACACCAGCCGCTAAAGCTGGTTTGAAAGCCAATGATGTTATCGTCAAGATCGATGGCAGATCAACTAAGGATTACTCCTTGAATAAAGCTGTTTCATTGATGCGTGGTAAAGTTGGGACTAAAGTTTCTGTCACGATCGAGCGAAATGGAACGACTTTCACGAAAACTTTGACTCGGGCTAAGATCCCTGTTAAAACCGTTGAAGGCAAATTAGCTACTAATAAACAGATCGGTTATATTCAAGTAACTTCATTTTCTGAAAATACTGCTAAAGAATTTAAACAAACAGTCCAAAGTTTGCGCAAAAAAGGGGCTAAGTCCTTTATCATTGATGTGCGTAATAATCCGGGTGGTTTGATGGATCAAGCTTTAGCGATGTCTTCAATGTTTGTTGAAAATGGCAAGCCGATCTTGCAAGTTGTTGGTCGTGATGGCAAACCAACGATCTATAAGGCAAGTAATGAACTGGATGATGGTTTCAAGGTCAAAGAAAAAGCGATCGTCTTGATCAATGGTGGATCTGCTAGTGCTTCAGAGATCTTTGCGGCAGCACTCAAACAATCGGGCAATAATGTCACTTTGATCGGAACTAAGTCATATGGTAAAGGAACAGTTCAAAATACCTTGCCATTCAAAGATAAGACAGAATTAAAATTAACGATCGCTAAATGGTTGACGCCAGATGGGACTTGGATCCATAAAAAAGGGATCAAGCCTGATGTTAAAGCTGATTATCCTGATGTTGCCTATTTGACTGCGATCGATACAACTAAAGCCTATCAAGCGGGACAAAATTCAAAGCAGATCAAGAATTTACAACAAATGCTGGTCTTTTTAGGCTATGACTTGGATGAAAAATCGGGTTACTTTAATGAACAAACCAAGCAAGCTATCGAAAAATATCAAACAGACAACGGCCTAATCGTTAACGGCACGGCCGATAAAGCGACCGTTGAAAGCATTGAAAATAAAGTTGCTCAAAAAGTTACTGAGTCAGACAACGCCTACCAAAAAGCTGTCGAAAAATTAAGTGAATAAGTTTTTTAACGGGACGTCTCAAAGTAGACGCCCGTTTTTTATCTTTCCAAAAATTATGTTACAATATGGGTGTATTTTTCAGAAAGGGACGTAAAGATCATCATGAAAGTGCATGTAGATAAACAAAAGCTCAAAAAATGGAGTGGTCCCTTCAGTTTGGCGCTTGTGATAGCGCTCTTTGTTCGCTTTTTTTTAGTCACACCATTGGAGATCAATGGTAATTCGATGTTACCAGTACTTCACGATCACGATGAAGTCTTGGTGCGACATTATGGCACGATCAAACGCTTTGATATCATTACTTTCAAGCTCAATAATGGTGAAACTTATATCAAGCGGGTGATCGGTTTACCAGGTGATGAGATCAAATATGAAAATAATCAGCTTTACGTAAATCAAAAGAAAGTTCCAGAAAAATTCCTAACAGATCCAAATTTGGGTGAGACTTCCGATTTTACATTGGATGATTTTTTTACCACTACTAAAGTCCCAGCACATAAATATTTTGTATTGGGCGATAATCGTCGGATCAGCCAAGATTCGCGCACTTTAGGGATGATCGATGAAACGAAGATCTCAGGGCGAGCTTGGATCATTTATTGGCCTATCTGGCATTTTAAAGTGCTATGAGGCATGGTATAATAGCAAAAGCTGATTTAATTTTATGAAAGGATGCAAAAACATGGCAATTATTCAATGGTTCCCTGGTCACATGGCCAAAGCCTTACGTCAAGTCAAAGAAAACCTCAAACTGGTGGATGTCGTTTTAGAATTAGTCGATGCAAGACTACCTGAATCATCACGTAATCCCCAGCTAAAGGATCTATTACAAGACAAGCCAAGTATCATCGTGCTGACCAAAATGGATCTAGCTGATCCTAAAGAAACACGTAAATGGATCGAATACTACGAAAAAATGGGGCAACCTGCCGTAGCGATCAATAGTGTTCAAGGTTCATTAAAAGTGATCGATAAGAAGATCAAAGAAGTCTTAGCTGAAAAATTAGCCAATAAAAAAGCACGTGGGATCTTATCACAACGCATCAAAGTCATGTGCATCGGCATCCCTAACGTAGGTAAATCTACGTTGTTGAATCATTTGGTCAAAAAAAATGTTGCTCAAGTGGGCAATCGTCCTGGGGTCACCAAGTCTCAGCAGTGGTTAAAAGCCGGTAAAGATCTCCAATTATTAGATACACCGGGGATCTTGTGGCCTAAGTTCGAAGATCCGATCGTGGGTAAAAAACTAGCTTTGACGGGTGCGATCAAGGATACTTTATACGCAAAAGATGATGTTGCTTTATATGAGATCGAAGAATTTAGTGCAAAAAATCCACAAGCTTTGATCGAACGCTATAAGATCGACGAAGAACTTTTGGAATTGCCGACAGTTGAAGTTCTACTAGAACTAACTCGTAAATTAGGTTTTAAAGATGACTATGAGCGAGCAAGTGAACGGTTGATCTTTGATTGTCGTAAGGGAAAATTAGGGCGTTATACTTTGGATGACGTTCCTAAAGATCCAGCTAAAGTTTAGAGCATATTCGAGAGGGACTTGCAGTAGCACGCCCCTCTTAATTTATTAATTGGGGGAATTTATTTTGGGCCACACGATCGCACAGATCAAGGCGCTATTAAAGGCTGAGCCTAGCGCTGAAACATTAAAAAAATTGCAGGACGACCCACGTAAAGGCGTTCAGACTGCTTTAAAAACGTATTATAAACAAAAAGAAAAACAGGCACAAAAGTTAGTCAAATTTAAAGAACGTTTACGTTTAGAAAAACAACTATGGAGTAACGGTGTTGAATATGTCGCTGGGATCGATGAAGTCGGTCGCGGCCCTTTGGCTGGTCCAGTCGTTACAGCTGCAGTGATCTTACCACATGATTTTCAATTAGTTGAAGTCAATGATTCAAAGCAGTTATCTGAAAAAAAACGTGAGGAACTTTATGACAAGATTTTAGAACAAGCAGTTGCGGTAGCCGTTGGGATAGCAGAAAATGAGCTGATCGATGAAGTCAATATCTATCAGGCAACTCGGATCGCAATGAAAGAAGCCTTGGAAGCTTTAACGATCAAACCCGGTCATATTTTGATCGATGCGATGCAGATCGACACTGACATCCCGCAAACAAAATTGATCAAAGGTGATGCTAGATCAGCTTCGATCTCGGCCGCTAGTATCGTTGCTAAAGTCAACCGTGACCGCCTGATGAAGTTTTATGATACGGTATATCCAGGCTATGATCTGGGAAATAATGCTGGCTACGGGACACCTAAACATTTGGCTGGCTTAGCTCAAAAAGGGGTCACCCCGATCCATCGTAAGACATTTGAACCAGTTGTTAAATATTTAAGCAAATAGATCCCCACCTTTTGCGTATTTATATAGCGAGAGGTGTTTTTCATGAACGAATTAGAATTTTTCTTGTTGAAGCTACATTTATGTAACCTAGATCTTAAAAATGAATTACGGGTCGTTCGTTATATGCTTTCATTTGAGCGTTGTCCTAGTAAGGATGAACTCTTTTTACTTTTAAAATTAGGTCAAACGCAAAAAAATGATCTGTGGAATGCTCTACAAAGTAAGCAATTATCTCAAAAGATCCAGCAAAATCTAAAAGTCAGCCATTTTTTGACGATTTTAGATAAGCGCTACCCATCACAATTACAAGAGATATATTCACCACCGGTCGTTTTGTTTTATCAAGGAGATCTCGAACTGCTGGATTCTAAAAAACTCTTAGGTGTCGTCGGGGCACGTCAATGTAGTTCATATGCACTGCAAGCCTTGACCCAATTATTACCTAATGTGATCCAACAAAAACTTATCCTTGTCAGTGGTTTGGCTAAGGGTGTCGATGGACTCTCCCATCAATTGGCTTTAAAGCACCACGGTAAAACGATCGCTGTGATCGGTAATGGACTAGATATCAGTTACCCCAGCTGCAATCGCGCTTTACAAACACAGATCGCACATGCGGGACTGTTACTTAGTGAATATCCTTTAGAAAGTCGCCCGTTGAAATATCATTTTCCCTTGCGTAATCGGATCATTGCGGGGCTATGTCAAACAGTGTTAGTTGTTGAAGCAAGACATCACAGTGGGAGTTTGATCACAGCCAATCTCGCACTACAAGAAAATCGTAATGTCTTAGCTTTACCAGGACGGATAAATGATATCTATTCGACGGGATGTAATGAATTGATCGCAGCAGGTGCCAAACCAGTCTTAAATAGCAACGATATCTTAGAAGAATTTATTTAGGTAAGGTAAACATTGACTGATAAATGTTCAAACTGCTTGACAAAGTTAGTTTAAATAGCATAACATGAGTATCGAATTTCGTGACTGGTCAATTGATCGGGTCAACAGATATTTTTAAATCAAGACTATAGTATGAGGGAGTTGTTGGTATGCCGAGGTCTACAACTGGGACTGCTACCAAAAAGAAAACAAAACGTAAAGTAAAAAAGAATTTAGTGATCGTGGAATCACCTTCCAAGGCTAAAACGATCGAAAAATATTTAGGCTCACGCTATAAAGTTATGGCTAGTTTAGGGCATATTCGTGACTTGCCTAAGAGTAAGATGGGGGTCGATGTTGAAAATAACTACGAACCACATTATATTTCGATCCGCGGTAAAGGTGATGTGATAAAAGAACTAAGAAAAGAAGCTAAAAAAGCTGCTCACGTTTATCTTGCAGCCGATCCGGACCGTGAAGGAGAAGCGATCGCATGGCATCTATCTTACCTTTTAGGACTTGATCCAAAAGACAAAAATCGAGTCGTGTTCAATGAGATCACTAAAGATGCTGTTAAAAATGCTTTTAAAAACCCCCGGGCGATCGATATGAATTTAGTTGATGCCCAACAAGCTAGGCGAGTTCTTGATCGTTTGGTAGGTTACTCGATCTCACCATTATTATGGGCTAAGATCAAAAAAGGGCTATCAGCCGGTCGCGTGCAATCGATCGCTTTAAACTTGATCATTCAACGTGAACAAGAGATCAAAGCTTTTAAACCTGAAGAATATTGGACTTTAGATGCCCAATTCAAAAAGGATAAAGCTAAATTCGATGCTAGCTTCTATGGTCTAGACGGTAAGAAAGCTGAGCTAAAGAACAACGAAGAAGTTCAAAATGTTTTAGCTAAGTTAGACACTAAGAAACCATTTACTGTTTCAAGTGTCACTAAAAAGGAACGTAAACGGATGCCACAGCCACCTTTTACAACTTCGACTTTGCAACAAACTGCCAACAACACATTGAAATTCAAGACGCAAAAGACGATGATGGTAGCCCAACAACTCTATGAAGGGATCAGTTTAGGGCGTGGTGGAGCCGTTGGGTTGATCACATATATGCGGACTGATTCAACGCGGATCTCTAGTGTGGCTAAACATGAAGCATCAACATTTATCCATGAAGAATATGGCGAAGAGTATGCCGCCTTAAAGCCACGTAAGACTAAGTTATCTGAAGGAGCACAAGATGCCCATGAAGCGATCCGGCCTTCTTCAGTTATGCGGACCCCTAAATCGATCGAGAAATATTTGACTAAAGATCAAATGAAACTCTATTCTTTGATCTGGTCACGGTTTGTGGCAAGTCAGATGACACCAGCGATCGTAGATACGATGCGGGTCGATCTAACACAAAATGGTGTGACCTATCGTGCGAATGGATCAAAACTAAAATTTGATGGTTTTACTAAAGTCTATGCCGAATCCAAGCGCAAAGATAATATCTTACCAGATCTAAAAGAAGCCGATGAAGTTTTGATGGTCAAAAATCAACCTAATCAACACTTCACTTTGCCACCAGCTCGTTATACTGAAGCTAGTTTGATCAAAACGCTCGAAGAAAACGGTGTTGGGCGCCCTTCGACATATGCGCCAACACTAAATGTTATCCAAAAGCGCTACTACGTTAAATTAGCTGCACGTAAATTCGAACCAACGGAATTGGGTGAGATCGTTGATAAGATGATCCAGGAATGCTTCCCTGATATCTTAAATGTTGATTTTACTGCTAATTTAGAAGGTCAGTTAGATGAGATCGAAGAAGGTAAACAAGAATGGGTCTCTATTATTGATGAATTTTATCAACCATTCTCTGATGAGGTCAAAGAAGCTTCTGAAAAATTAGCGAAGGTCACGATCAAAGATGAACCTGCTGGTTTCAATTGTGAGATCTGTGGAGCTCCAATGGTCATTAAAATGGGGCGTTATGGCAAGTTTTACGCTTGTAGCCGGTTCCCAGATTGCCGTAATACACAAGCGATCATCAAACAGATCGGAGTAAAATGCCCGGTTTGTGGCAAGGGACAAGTTGTTGAACGTAAATCTAAGAAGAATCGCGTTTTCTATGGCTGTTCACGGTATCCAGACTGTGAATTTGTTTCTTGGGACAAGCCGGTCGGTAGAAATTGCCCTAAATGTGACCACTATTTAGTCTATAAAAAGACTAAAAAAGGACAACAAGTCAAATGTCCAAATGGTGACTATGAAGAAGCCATTCAAAAATAACTAAGGAGTAAAATAATGACAACTACTAGCATTAATGTTATTGGTGCCGGTTTAGCCGGCAGTGAAGCCGCTTGGCAGATCGCCAAACGTGGCCTCAAGGTTCGACTTTATGAAATGAGGCCTGAAAAAAAGACCCCAGCCCACCATACACAAAATTTTGCTGAATTGGTCTGCACTAATTCGTTGCGTGCAAATCAATTAACAAATGGTGCGGGGTTGTTAAAAGAAGAGATGCGGCGCTTAGATTCGATCATCATGGAGGCAGCTGATGCGCATAATGTTCCCGCTGGTGGAGCGCTAGCCGTTGACCGTGAGACTTTCTCTAGTGCGATCACAGAAAAATTGACAAACCATCCTAATGTGGAAGTCATCCGCGAAGAATTGACCGCGATCCCAGAAGGATTAACAGTGATCGCAACTGGTCCATTGACTTCTGATCCATTAGCGCAAGCGATCAAACGTCTAACTGATGATGAAGGACTATATTTCTATGATGCCGCTGCTCCGATCGTTGAAAAGTCATCCCTTGATATGGATAAGATCTATTTGAAATCACGCTACGATAAAGGCGAAGCGGCTTATCTCAACTGTCCAATGACGGAAGAAGAATTTTACAATTTTTATCATGAATTGATCAATGCTGAGATGGCTGAATTACATGATTTTGAAGATCAAAAGTTCTTTGAGGGATGTATGCCGATCGAACAAATGGCTTCACGTGGTGAAAAGACGATGCTCTTTGGTCCTTTAAAACCAGTTGGCTTAGAAGACCCTAAAACAGGTAAGGAACCCTTTGCAGTCGTTCAATTACGGCAGGACAATGCTGCTGGTAACTTATATAATTTAGTTGGTTTCCAGACGCATCTCAAATGGGGCGAACAAAAACGGGTCTTTTCAATGATCCCAGGGCTGGAAAATGCTCAATTTGTCCGTTATGGTGTGATGCATCGTAATACTTATTTGCGCTCACCAGAATTTTTAAATGCAACATATCAAACTAAAAAACGTTCTGACTTACTGTTTGCCGGTCAGATGACAGGTGTTGAAGGCTATGTTGAAAGTGCAGCTAGTGGCCTTTATGCGGGTATCAATGCAGCCTTGATCGCTCAAGGTAAAGAACCAGTCATTTTCCCAGAAGAAACGATGATGGGAGCAATGGCTCACTATATCACTCATGCTAGCCCTAAGCATTTCCAACCGATCAATGCAAATTTTGGGATCATCCCTCGTTTAGAAAAGCGGATCCGTGAAAAACGTGAACGTAATTTAGCTCTATCACAGCGTGCGTTAACTGTTTTAGAAGAATTTAAAACAACAGCTGATATTTAAAAAGTAAAACTCGTAGTTCTCGTGTGAGATGTACGAGTTTTTTTAGTGTGCTTATCACTTTACACGAACATATTTTCGTTTTAAGATATACATGATCATAGACCACGAGATATCTCAAACATCTAACCTTAAGAAAGTTTAAAAGTTTTAGACATATATGCATTTAGGAGCTTGACTAATATTGACCAATATTAGAAAATAGCTTTAGATAGGTGAAGGAGCAAGCAAATGGAAAAAAAGTGGATCACAGAATTTAAAGAATATCTTCGAGTCGAACGACAGTATTCACCTAAGACGATCACTGCTTATTTAGAAGATGTCACTGAATTTGAGCATTTTTTAGCTGAAAGTGGTCATCCTAAATCGTTTGCGAAGATCACGACTTTTGACGTTCATGTCTTTATGAGTGAACTTTATGATAAAGATCTCAAAATGAGTAGCATTTCCCGTAAAGTTTCAAGTTTGCGAGCATTTTATCGTTTTTTATTACGCAATGGATATGTGACTAAAGATCCTTTTGCGTATGTACAGATCAAACAAGATCCACGACGTTTGCCACGGTTCTTTTATGAAAAAGAACTCGAGCTTTTATTTGAAGAAACAAGGCGCCCTGACAAACTTTCTTTACGTGACAATGCCCTGCTCGAAACCCTTTATTCAACTGGGATGCGGGTCAGTGAATGTACGGGGCTCAAGCTTGAAGATATCGACTTTGAACTAAAAACGATGCTTCTTCACGGAAAGGGACGCAAGGATCGGTATGTGCCTTTTGGGTCATACTGTTATACTTCACTTAAACGTTATTTGGCAAAGTCACGTAAGCCGCTGATGGCTAAATACAAACGTGAACATGATCATGTTTTTGTGAACCATCATGGTGATCCCTTGACAGCTGCTGGGGTCTCTTATGTTTTAGACCAGATCGTTAAGCGAAGTTCGCTTTCAAGTACGATCCATCCTCATGAGTTACGGCATACTTTTGCCACACATTTATTGAGTAATGGGGCAGATCTACGGGCGGTCCAAGAACTTTTAGGCCACAGTAGTTTATCGACCACACAAATATATACACACGTTACGCCGGAACACTTACAACGAGATTATCGAAAGTTCTTTCCACGAGCGTAATTTAGGAGGAATTTACATGTCTGTTTCATTTCACGCAACTACGATCTGCGCAGTACGCCACAATGGGCATACTGCGATGGCCGGGGATGGTCAAGTTACCATGGGCGAAAAAGTCATCATGAAGGGTTCTGCCCGTAAAGTTAGGCGGATCTATGATAATAAAGTTGTAGTTGGTTTTGCTGGAAGTGTCGCTGATGCTTTTAATTTAGAAGATAGATTTGAAAAAAAACTCAATCAATATAGCGGTAACTTACAACGAGCAGCTGTTGAATTGGCACAAGAATGGCGTAGCGATCAAGCTTTGCAAAAACTTGAAGCCTTATTGATCGTAATGGATAAAGAAAACTTGCTATTAGTTTCAGGATCAGGTGAAGTTATCGAACCTGATGATGATATTTTAGCGATCGGTTCTGGTGGAAATTATGCCTTTGCAGCAGCCAAAGCGATGACAGCTTATGCTAAAGATCTAAGTGCAGCTCAGATCGCTCAAAATGCGATCTCGATCGCTGGCGACATCGATATTTTTACCAACCATAATATCATCGTAGAAGAACTTTAATCAAGGAGGAAATAACTGTTAATTAAAATGCATTAAAATATAAGCAAATGTGATGTAATATCTACAAGAAAGATAAAATGTGAGGTAGATATTAAAACCAAAAGAAATAGCTGAAAGATTGGGCGTTACTGTTTTAACCCTATAACGCTGGGATAACAATGGGACTTTAAAAGCTTATTGTGCTCCCATGCTAAAAGTGTTATTCTTGATGAAACAATTACTAAAAGAAATAATGGATAATCAAGTTGACACAATCTTTATTACCTATAAAGATAGGTTTATCCGCTTTGGTTATGACTGGTTTGAAAGATTATGTAAGATGCACAATACGGAAATTGTAGTGTTAAATAACATTGAAACTCGTCCTACTCAAGAAATGATCGACGATATGATAAGCATTGTACATGTATTTTCTTATCGCTTATATGGTTTATGCAAGTATAAAAGTAAATTGAAAAATGAGTAGTAAATAAAATTTAGGAAAGGAAAAGCTATATTTCTTTCTCAAATGTAATCATTTGAGATATTTGATTACGTTTGTTCATATTTTATATAGCAGTGACAGATTTCTATGGAACATAGTGAAAAAACACCTAAACAAATCGTAGCTGAATTAGATAATTACGTTATTGGTCAAGACCAAGCTAAAAAAGCGATCTCGATCGCTTTACGTAACCGTTACCGCCGAATGCAGCTACCCGAAGATATGCAAGAAGAGATCACCCCTAAAAATCTCATGATGATCGGACCTACTGGGGTGGGTAAGACTGAGATCGCACGGCGTTTGGCTAAGATCGTTGATGCACCATTCATTAAAGTTGAAGCAACAAAATTTACTGAAGTGGGTTACGTTGGACGCGATGTTGAATCCATGGTACGTGACCTAGTCGAAGTTGCTTATAAGATGGAACAAGATGAGCTCTTTAAAAAAGTCAGAGGCCAAGCTGTGCAAAAAGCAGATAAGCGCTTAGTAAAGTTGTTAGTTCCAGCTCAAAAACAGCAAAAACGTCAAAATGAACAAGAAAATTTCATGCAGTTCATGCGTGATCTACAAAGCGGAAAAATGCCAAACATGCCTGGGATGCAAGGGGCTGAAGAAAACGAAAATGTAACCGAAGATATTAGACGTGAACGCTCTAGTATAGCTGAAAAACTTCAACGTGGCTTACTTGAAAACGAAGAAGTTACGATCCAAATGGAAGACCCTGCTCAAAAATTCCAAGGTGCCGATGGGATGTTAGGCCAAATGGGCTTAGATCTATCGGATACGTTAGGTTCACTAGCACCAAAGCGAATGGTAACACGAACGATGCCCGTTAAAGAAGCACGTGAAGTATTTGTACGTGAAGAATCAGAAAAATTGATGAATACTGCTGATGCAGCTAATGCAGCGATCAAGCGTGCAGAAAATACCGGGATCATCTTTATCGACGAGATCGATAAAATAACTTCAAAATCTCAACAAAATGCAGGTGAAGTTTCACGTGAAGGGGTCCAACGAGATATTTTACCGATCGTTGAAGGCTCGCAGATCAAAACTAAGTACGGCATCATTAAGACCGATCATATCTTGTTTATTGCATCAGGTGCATTTGCTCAAAGTAAACCAAGTGATCTGATCGCCGAATTACAAGGGCGTTTTCCGATCAGAGTCGAATTAGAAGACTTGAGTAAAGATGATTTCGTTAAGATCTTGACTGAACCTAACAATGCATTGATCAAGCAATATATCGCGATCATTGGAACTGATAACATTAAGGTCACATTTACGATCGAAGCGATCGAAAAAATCGCCGAGATCGCTTATCGTGTAAACCATGAAACTGATAATATCGGGGCACGACGGTTACACACGATCTTAGAGAAATTACTTGAAGACTTACTCTTTGAAGGACCAGACATGCAAATGGGTGAGATCACGATCACAGAAGCTTATGTTGAAGAAAAAGTAGGCAAGATCGTGGCTGATAAAGATCTTAGTCAATACATCCTATAGTCCGAATATTTTAGTGATACTCAAACGTGTTTTCTCGGAGATTTTTGAGAGTTTGCCGAATGATAGCTTAAAGTAAACCTTATATAGTTCGATAGTGATGCCAAAAGCAGCATTTCCATATAGAGCGGAAGTGCTGCTTTTTTATTATCTATTTAGTTAGAAAGTATCGATCGCATAGTTAGCTTCAAAAACTTGTTGCCCACTTAACTTATTGATCGCATATTTTGTTTTAAAATCACCATCAGTATCCAAAGTATCAGATAAGGCCCACCAAGGCTCAAGACAAACAAAATCACCTTCAGCTGGATAACTTGACCAGATACCCATTGCTTTAGCATCAGTGGTTGTGATCGTTACGCCATGGCCGTGTTGTTTACTTACCAAGCTGACCTGATTTGGTTTTTGTGCAAGATCATAGATAAGAGCATCATTTTTAAATAGGTCATGACTAACGGGTAAGGTTGCTGCGCCAGTCGTGACATGTTCTAGATCGATAAAACCATCGACCAGTGGGATGCGCGGATAACTTTCTTTTGGACTTAGGCGGACTTCGTAATCTTGATAAGTATCAGTTGCTTTTAGTTTAGTTGAAAAAGCCGGATGAGCACCCAAGCCAAAATACATATCTTTAGTACTTGGATTGATCACGCGGTAAACTACTTCAAGTTTAGTTTGTGTCAAAATATATTGAACCTGTAAAACAAACTCAAATGGATACTTTTCAAGGGTCTGTTCATTAGAACGTAATTCAAAACAAACTTCAGTTGGAGCTTGATGTAAGATCTCAAAATCCATATCACGAGCAAAACCGTGTTGTGTCAAGTGATAGCTTGTCCCATCAACTTGATAGGTATCAGCTTTTAAACGTCCTTCGATCGGAAAAAGAACAGCTGAGTGGCGTTTCCAATACTTACTATCGCCACTCCACATATATTCAAACCCGTTTTCTTTGGAGATCAAACTAGCTAATTCAGCCCCGTGTTCATTGATCACGACGCGTAATTTTTCATTTTCAAGCATAACTGCCATTATAATATCACCTCAACTTCATTATAGCACACAAAAAAAGCATATCTGGGTAACCATAGGCCCATGAAGTGAACCCATAAAGTTGGACACTCTATTTAGACTATATTTCTTAAGGCAAGATGTCGGTATTCTACCGGTGTCTTGCCTTTTAGTTTGACCTTTATCCGTTCGTTATTGTAATAGCTGATCCAGCTGATCATTGCTTTGACCAACTCTTCTTGTGTTGTATATTCTTTATTGTGATATAGCTCTACTTTCATTGTGTGGAAAAAACTTTCCATGGGTGCATTATCTAAGCACGTTGCCCTACGAGACATGCTTTGAAAGATCCTATTTTCTTTTAGCTTCTTTCGCCATTGGACACTCTGATATTGGACACCTTGATCGCTATGGAGAGTCATACGATAGTTTAATTTAGGTCTAAGTTTTATCAATGCATCCAACGGTTTTACCACGAAGTCTGTTGTTGGATGCTTACTGATACTATAGCTTACTATTTCATCTGTACATAGATCTTTGATAGGTGAAAGATAGACACGTTCTTCTTGTGTCTTATTTCCATACCTAAATTCACTTACGTCGGTCACCATTTTTTGAAATGGTAAATGTGTATCAAAACGTCGATGTAATAAGTTCTTAGCTTTCTTACCTTGTGGTCCAAGGGCAGAATTATATTTTCGCCTTTGTTTATTATACATATGCGCTGATAGATCATTTTCTCGCATGATGCGACTAACACGCTTATGATTTACTTTTATGCCTTGAGATCGTAATTTCAGTGTTACTGTACGATAACCAAAACACGGGTGCTTTGATTTGACCTCCTTTATAAGCTTTAATAGCTCCTCATCTTTATTTTTTCGCCTGTTTATTCGTTGGGCTTGATAGTAAAATGTACTACGTTTAAGACTAGTGTAAGGTAGTATTTCATCCAATGTATATTTAAATTTTTGCCTTAGTTCTTGGATGATTTGATATTTTTCTTGCGATGTCCGCGCTTCTGAACCAAGGCATCGAGTTTTTTTAAGTATTCATTTTCAACCCGTAAAGCACGATTCTCAGCTCGTAAACGTTCTAATTCAGATAATTCTGATTTTTCTGCTTGTTTATTATTGTTGGTCGTCATGTGTTTAGCCCGTCCTCTTCTAGTAAATAAGGCATCAACACCTTTAGTATCCAATTTACGTTGCCAAGTCGCGATCGTCCCAGGATTACTTATATCAAACTGAAGTGCCGTTTCCGGATAGGAAGCCTTATGCCTTTTTCTCCAGTTTAAAACGTTGAGCTTAAAATTTCCATCGTAATCGTATTTAGGGTAGCGAACTTTTAACCCATCAATACCATATTTTTGATATCGTTTGACCCACATAAGGATATTTGAGTGATTCTTCACTTTATAAACTTTAGCTACTGTGTTACTTCCATAGCCTCTTAGATACATATTTACAGCCCGCAACTTATCCTCAAAAGAAAATTTAGTCATAGTAAAACCCCCTAAGTTAGATTCCTTTGTCCAACTTAGGGGGTTCACTTCACCAAGATATGCTTTTATTTATGTTGCTTTTGTTGTCGGTGCTTATAACCTAGGCCAAATGGCACCATATTTTCAGTCCCATTTTTGATCCGTTCAATGTTACCGTAGTGGCGAACAAAAACAAAGATCGTTAAAGCGATCGCAACGACTGAAAGTAGTGCATCTTTAAAGAAAAAGGATACGATCGTGATCAGTAAAAAGCCTAGCATACTAGCAACACTGACCATGCTGGAGATGTAAAGTGTCACTAAAAAAATCACCCAAGCAATAACGAAGAATAATGGATTATAAACTAATAAGACACCAACACTCGTGGCAACAGCTTTACCACCCTTAAAGCCAGCAAAGATCGGAAAGACATGTCCAATGATCGCTGCTAAACCGATCAAGAGCGGGTCAGCCGTTGAATGGAATAGGAAAGGTAATAGGGCAGCTAAGGTCCCTTTAAACATATCCATCAATAAAACGATCGTGCCAGCTTTTTTTCCTAAGACGCGAAATGTATTGGTCGTTCCCATATTGCCACTACCGTAATTGCGAACATCTTTACCATACATCAACTTCCCGATCCAAACACCTGATGGGATGGAGCCTAAAAAGTAGCCAATGATCAACATCAAGATGATCTTTAATGTCTCTGACAAAAAAATTCCTCCTCTAAAAAGCAATACGTTTTATTGTACTGGCTTTTTAATATAAATTCAATAAGGATCAGAAGATATAATTGAAAATAACAAAGATCCCAGCAGCTAAAAAGCCTAGCCCGATCACCAGAGTCATTGCCTTTAATTCCCCAGGTGCTTTGTCCCAAGCAATATTTTTTTCATTAGCCGTCAAAGCACCAGTATGGCGTAAAATAGCCATTGTAAAACCAGCAAGCAAAAACATTAGGCTCATTATGCCATAACCGACCAAAGAAATGATAGGTAATGTGGCTAAATTCCCGATCACCAGTAAGATAACGCTTAATAATAAACCAAGTGCAAAGAGCAAACGTTTATTCATATGATAAATTCTCCTTAAAACTAGTCTTATAAATATTATTACACTTTTTTAACCGCTTAACAAATGTTTGAGTAATTTACA
Organism: Ligilactobacillus murinus; assembly: GCF_003288115.1. Classification (NCBI taxonomy): domain Bacteria; kingdom Bacillati; phylum Bacillota; class Bacilli; order Lactobacillales; family Lactobacillaceae; genus Ligilactobacillus; species Ligilactobacillus murinus. The sequence goes on from NZ_CP023565.1 coordinate 690,132, forward strand.
TAAAAAACTTGTGTTGTATTCAAACAAATAAATCGTTAAAATACATCTTGTGCAAGTTTCGTAGCATTTATGCTACTAGGGATGTCAACAGCGCCGGCTAAGACGAATTTGGGCGACCAAAATACGATGGCAGTTGTATGGTATCAAACTTCAGCTGAAGTAAAGACATTGTATGTACAAGGATATAATGTTGCCCGTGATAACCTGGCGACTAAGCTTGCTACACAGTCAGAAAAGCCGAAAGCTATCATTTTAGATATTAGCTATCATTTTAGATATTGATGAAACGGTATTAGACAATTCGCCATATTAAGCTTACAACGCTTTAAATAATCGATCCTATCCACACGGTTGGGATCGGTGGGTCAAGGCAGCTAAAGCTAAGGCTGTACCAGGAGCAAAAGACTTTTTGAATTATGCTAATGAGCAGGGCGTTCAAATTTACTATGTCAGTGATCGTGAACAGGGACAATTAAAGGCAACGATCAAGAATTTGACGGCTGAAGGGTTACCACAAGCTGATCGTGAGCATATCTTGCTCAAACAAAAGCAAGCTAAGACTAAAGAACAACGGCGACAACAAGTGGCACAACAGGCTGATGTTATCATGCTGTTTGGCGATGATCTTTCTGATTTTAACGATCCAGCTGAAAATACTGTCGCTGATCGCACAAATGATGTTATGCAAAATGCGACACAATTTGGAGATAAATATATCATTTTACCTAATCCAATGTATGGTAATTGGAAAGCGGCATTATACAACAACAATTACCAACAAAGTGATTTCAAAAAGAGTAAGTTACGTAAATCGCATTTAACTTACTTCGATCCAAAAACTAATAAGGTAAAACAAACGACTGTAACTACTAAATAATGAGCTAAAACTTGTGTACTTGAAAACTTGAATCTATCTCAGTCAGCCTGCAAGCTAGTAGGTTGACTCTTTATAGTATAGGGTGATCGGGGATGCTGTGTTTAAGATACGTTCGGCTAAAAAATATTATCAAAATAAAAGATCAGGATTGATTTATTAATTTAGAGAAAGTAACCAATTTATATTATTATATATATGTAGTTCCGTATAGGTGTTAAAGGTGGTGAGATGTAATGAGATTCTTTTTAGGTGCTATTGAATCTTTTGCAAGCTTAGTTGGTTGTATTTTTGGATTGATTTGGTATGGTATATTATTTTTTGTAGCTATTGCACTTATTCGTTGGGGGCTAGGTATTTATCAAAGATTAAGGGTTGCGTTACATTGAGAGTAGGTCAGTTTTTGTTACATTTAATATCGACTTTCTCACAACACATTCTAGTTTACATAATATACATTATAAAAAGTAGTTTTGGTAGCTAAAATAAACAGTTAGTATTATATACATAACTGTTTATTTTAGCTAGATCTTTATCACTAGCTCATCAGTATCGAGCCAGACTTCTTGACCTAGCGGAATCGTAAATATTGGCTGGGTATGTCCAAAATCTAGATCATACATTACGGGTATCTCTTTTAGGATCGGAAATTTATCCAAGATATATAACAATCGTTGCTCTGTCATCTGGGATGTTTTGGGAAAACGCCCTAATAAAAGCGCCCGTGGCCGTTTAGCTAGTTGTAATACTTGCGCCAACAACCTAGAAAAATCTAGCCAAGTTTCACCATCATCTGAAAATTCGAGCAAAATTATCTTATCCTCAAAATATGGTTGATATGGCGTTCCAGCCAACAAAAACAACGTGTTGACATTACCGCCAACTGTTTGGCCATGGACACGCCCTGAGGTATAAACTTTCCAAGCCGTTGGGTAAAATGTCCGCTTGCTGTCGGATAAAAACCACTCATCGCTTGACCATGTCCGTGATGGTCGAAGCTCGTAATGCTTTTTTGTCAGTGCTTGTATAAAAGCGTTATCTTGATAAGCCCCTGCTTTATCTAGCATTTTCAACGTTATGTAAGCGGGTCCATAATAGGTAACTAGCACTGTTTTAGCTGTGATCGCATTAGCAAGCGCTGTGAAATCTGAAAAACCACAGATGATCTTGGGATTATTGGCTATCAGATCAAAATCTAGGTATGGTAATAACTCATTTGATGTAAAACCACCGATCACTGTTTGGATCGCTTTGACATTAGGATCGCTAAATGCAGCATGAATATCATCTATCCGCTCAGAAATGCTGTTAGTGCCATCTAAAGTCATCCCTGATACATAGTTACCAAAAGTGACCTTAAAGCCCAGCTGTGTTAATTTTTCTTGTGCTGTTTGATTAGCAGCAAAACCACCGACACAATCAAGAGTACGACTAGGGGCAATGATCCTGATCTCATCATTTTGTTTCAAGCGTGCGGGTATCAACATAAACATCCCTACTTTCTAAAAGATATTGAACAAATTTTAGCATACAAATTTCATAAAATAAAAAATATCGACCCTAAGCCACTTGACTTTGGGTCGATATTAATTAATCACCATATGAATTGATATATTCGTGTGCATTATTCCAAAATGGAACTTTGACAACGCCTAAGATCTTAGAACGTGGTACAAAGCCATAGGAACGACTGTCATTGGAAACTTCACGATTATCACCTAAAACAAAGTATTCATCTTTAGGAACTGTAAATGCGCGTCCAGTACCAAGAGTCACACCCTTATCTTCGGCATTTGAGATCGATAAAGTTCCTTCTTTTTGTTGCTCAGTAGTGATATATCCTTGAGATTGGAATTTTCCGTTAACATAGAGTTTACCATCATTTTTGTATTCGATCTTATCGCCAGGTAAACCGATCACACGCTTAACGTATTTTGTGCCATCGGTCACACCAGGACGATCGTCAACGCCTTTAGCGCTGAAAACAACGACGGTATCACGTTTTATCTTAGCATGTTTTAACATAATCACGCGTTCGTTATTTTGGAGATTGGGATACATTGACAACCCATCGACTTTGACCAACGACAACAGGAAAGTGTGGATCAAAAGTGCAATAAGAAGTCCGACAACAACGGGCCTGATCCAACCCATAATATTTTTAAATGTTGACATCTAATTTTTCCTCCAACGTTTTTAAGTAATTAAAGCTGTTAACTTGTTCTAAAGCATCAGTCTGATCTTTTAAGACGATCTCAAAGATATTGGTCGCATCTTCATTCAGTAAAGGTAAAACATTTTTCCAAACGATCTTACCCTTACCAAGTTCTAAGCTATCATGTGTTTTACCTAACGAGTCAACTAAATGGTAATGAACGATATTTTGCTTCAAACGAGCTAAGGCGGTCATTAATTTAGTGTTATCCCCCTGCCACTTGATAAAGCAATGCGATGTATCAAAGGCTAAACGATAATCACGAGCTAAGATCTTAGCATCTAGCGCTTCATCCCCATAGTAAAATACTGGTGAGATCGAATTTTCAAACATTACATGCTCTTTACCAAGATCTTTAAAATGGTCTAAGCGCTTAAAAACGTATTCTTCAGCATGTTCTAAATCAGGATATAAACTGAGAAATTCAGCCGTTTGGCGCGAATAAGATCCATGGATCAATACTTGAACATTTTTGTCATAAGCTAATTGTAACAAATCTAAGGAACTTTGCTCAATAAATCGATACAGCTCTGGCAATTTAGCTTCAGGCGTCAAAAGTTCGGTAAAATACTCACGGTAACGCATGGGGTGATGTAATACGATATGGTTTATTCCCGCATCTTTGACTTGATCGATACCATAGGCCAAATGTTTCAGTCCATCCCTAGTAAAATCATTTTCAGCGGTATAGAATTCAAAAACATTTGGCTGATATTGTAGCCGATCCTTGATCTGTTCAGGGTCAGAACTAGCTTTCAAGCCTAGATCGATTTTTTTCATAAAATCAGCTCCTTCTCAAAAAAACCGGATAGGTCATACTACCGATCCAGTTTAAAATATATATCATTATTTATCGATATCTTCCATCCAACCAAGGGCGAGTGCGTTTTCGCCTAAATGAGTCCCGATAACGGGACCAAAATAGCTGATCTCGATCGAGTTGTTTGGATATTTTTTAGCAAGTTTAGCTTCCCATTCTTTGGCCGCTTCTTCGTTGTTAGCATGGATCACAAGCATTTTGATCGGATAAGTTAGATCTTTTGTATCTTCTTCAAATAGATCTTCAACACGTTTTAAAGCGCGTTTAGATGAACGAACTTTATCGAAAGCTACGATCTTGTCAGTCTCATCATCAAAAGTCAAGATCGGTTTGATCTTAAGTACACTACCGACAAAAGCTGCAGCGTTAGACAGTCGACCACCACGCACTAAGTTTTGAAGATCATCAACGACAAAATATTCGTTGATCGTTTTCTTTAAATGATCTAAACGAGCTAAGATCTCATCTAAATTTTTCCCTTGTTTGGCCATTCGAGCCGCTTCGATCGCTAAGTAACCCATCAACAGAACTGTGATCTCTGAATCTACAGGTACAACTTGGATATTATTGACCGTATCTTTGACTGTTTCCAAAGTTTGAACTAACCCAGAGATCGTACCGGCTAAGTGGATACTGATCACAGCATCATAGCCCTGGTCACCTAAAGACTCATAAAGTTCGATCAATTTGCCGATCGGTGGTTGTGAGGTACTAGGGAAAGTTTCCGAAGTCCGTAACTTTTCATAAAATTCTTCAGTAGTAATATCAATACCTTCATCATAGCTTTTACCATCGAGAATAAACGGGATAGGAACGATATGGATATCATTTTCTTTGATCTGTTCCGCGCTTAGATAGGCTGTACTGTCGGTAACAACAGCTATTTTCATAAAATTACACCTACTTTAATTATTATTGCAAATCCTATCATAACACACAAATAAGTTAGTTACTAGCACAGTTCTTACTCGTGCGCGTTCAACAAGCCACTTTTAGACGAGCTTTAAGAATAAATTATATCATTAGATAACAAACTTTACACAGATAACTTTGCTCTTTTTTGAAATAAAGGCTACAATATTAAGTGAAACTTTTTAAAGGAGGCTTTTAACATGGCATTTGATGGTATTTTTACCCGTGCAATGGCTAACGAATTAAATGAGCTTCTCTTAGAGGGACGCGTGATGAAGATCTCGCAACCTTACGCCAATGAAGTCATCCTAACGATTCGCCAAAATCGCCATAATTATCCTGTTTTATTATCAGCCCATCCCAATTATGCGCGTGTTCAGGTCACTGAGATCCCATATACCAATCCCCCCGTCCCGACTAATTTTACGATGGTCTTACGTAAGTATTTAGAAGGTGCTAAGCTAGTAAAACTTGAGCAATTGAATTGTGATCGAGTTCTCAATTTCTATTTTATGACTCGAAATGAACTCGGTGATCGGTTACCGTTGATCTTAAGCGTTGAGATCATGGGACGTTATAGCAATATCATCTTGGTAGAACAAGAGACCAATAAGATCTTAGATACTGTAAAGCATGTCGGGATGAATCAAAATCGTTATCGGACGCTATTACCCGGGGCTACCTATAAGAATCCCCCTGCCCAAACTAAACGCGATCCTTTTTCAGATCAAGATAAGCTTTATTTAGAGTTAGTTAAAGATCACCCGAATCGAGAAGTCTTAGCTATGCAACTTGTCAAGACGTATCAAGGACTATCGCGGCAAAGCGCCCTACAATTAGCTAAGATGCTTCATGAAGAGCGCGACCTAAGCACTAGTTTTAACGCCTTTTTAGAACAAACTAAGCATCCCAAAGCTAATATCTTTACCGAAAAAAATAAGCTAGCCTTTGATATTTTTACACACCATACGACTCAACAAGAATTTGTGACTTTAAGTGAGATGCTTGATAGCTACTATCAAGAAAAAGCTGTACGTGATCGTGTTTTTCACCAAGGTGCAAAATTGATCCATATAGTTAAAAAAGAATTGTCTAAAAACCAAACTAAGCTTAAAAAATTGACTAAGGAGCTCAAAAATACGGATAAAGCCGATGGTCTTCGGGTCAAAGGTGAATTGCTGACGACTTATCTTTATCAGGTAAAGCCAAATGCGACAAGTGTGACGCTACCTAATTATTATGATGGTGAAAAGCCCGTCAAAATTACCCTCTCCCCCCAACTTTCACCAGCGCAAAACTCACAAAAGTATTTCAAAAAATACCAAAAACTAAAAAATGCGGTTACGCACATAGAGCAACAATTAGCTTTAACTAAAGCTGAGATCGCATATTTAGAAAGTGTACAGATGCAATTAGAACTAGCCCAACCAAGTGATCTAAATGACATCGAACTCGAATTACAAACAGCAGGTTATTTGACCCAAACTAAGCAACAAAAAAAGCGTAAACCAAAATTAAGCAAACCAGAAACCTTTGTTGCTACTGACGGGACTGAGATCTCAGTCGGGAAAAATAATTTGCAAAATGATCGTTTGTCGTTAAAAACAGCACAAAAAAATCACTATTGGCTCCACGTAAAAGACATCCCTGGCTCTCATGTGATCGTGCATAGTTCCCAGCCGACCCAAGAAACCTTACTGCAAGCTGCTAGTCTAGCGGCCTACTATTCTAAGGCTCGTAGCTCAGCCAATGTTCCTGTCGATTACGTACAAGTTCGCCATCTTAGAAAGCCTAATGGTGCTAAACCAGGTTTTGTGATCTATGAAGGCCAAAAGACCCTTTATGTTACGCCAGACAAAGCACTAGTAGCTAAATTAAAAAATTAAATATATCCAAAAAGAGTATGCTATCAACTTGGATAACATACTCTTTTTGCTTATTCAGTTTCAGTATTTTCTAGCGTATAGAGTCGTATATTTTGTGGTTCACCCTCGGTCTTAGCATCAAACACATATGATCCATTAGAATAGCGCTCATTAAAGTTATGGGCATTTGGTTCAACGGTGATCACTTTTTCAGTCTCAGTGGTAACTTCTAATCGTTGATCAGGTACGATCAAAAATGCAGTGAATACTCGATGTGGTTTGCTCTTTAGTTCCCGTAAGATCTGTACTCCCCGGCGAGCACGTGAGGTCATTGGAATTTCAGTGACTTTCATCTTCTTAAATGATCCTCGTGTCGTTAATAATCCAAGTGCACTTTGCTCATCGGCTAATAAGACAGCCACTAAAGTATCATCACGTAGATCCATACATTTGACCCCCGCTGCTCGTGCTCCTGTTGTTGGAACTTCAGCTAGATCATAACGTAGACCGTAACCATTATAAGATACACAGACTAATTGTTTGTTTTCAGTTGTGTAATACAATGAAATAACTTCATCAGTCGGTGTTTTGAGTGTGATATAACGGCTAGCCCGTGACTTGTAAGTCCGACCAGGTTTTAGATCGACTAGTGCGGTCTGCTTGATAAAGCCTTCTTTAGTTGCAAAGACAAAGTTTCCTGGTTCGTCTAAACTCTTGAAAACTTTAGCAAAAATGACACGCTCATCTACATCTAGACCCACCGTTTGTGAGAGATGTTCCCCTGTATCTTTAAAGCGGGCTTCGGTGATCTCGTGAACTGGACGATAGATCACATTTCCCTTGTTGGTAAAGATAAAGAGATGATCTAACGTGTTGACCGTCGTTTGGAGGACTGGTTCATCGTCTTCGCGTAAGCCATTATCATTAGCATCTGATGCATTGAAAGAACGCAATGATGAGCGTTTAACATAACCCTCACGTGAAATCTGAACGATCACATCTTCTTGAGCAACTAAGACTTCAGTTTCGATCTTAAGAGAGGCGATCTTAGCTTGGATCTCAGTTTTACGTGGAGATGCGTACTTTTTGGCGATCGTTTGTAATTCTTGGCGAATGACTTTATCTAATTCCTTAGGATCACTTAAGATCTTTTCGTATTTAGCGATCGCTTTTTTAAGAGTAGCTGCTTCGTTTTCAAGTTCAGTCACGTCAGTATTCGTTAACCGATACAATTGTAGGGCAACGATCGCGTCAGCTTGTTTTTCAGTGAAATCAAACTGCTGAACTAAATTCTTAGTAGCATCTTTACGATTTTTAGAAGCACGAATGACTTTGATGACTTGATCTAAGATCGATAAAGCTTTGATCAGCCCAATAACGATATGTTCTCTTTGTTTAGCTTTATTTAGATCAAATTCAGTCCGTTTAGTTGTAACTGCTCGTTGATGCTCTAAATATGAAGTCAAGATCTGTTTTAAGCCAACATGTTTAGGGCGCATATGATCGATCGCGACCATGTTGAAGTTATAGGAGATTTGAAGATCAGTATTTTTGAAGAGATAATTCAAGATCCCTTCAGCATTGGCATTTTTCTTTAGCTCGATCACGATCCGTAAACCGTCACGGTCACTTTCATCCCGAACTTCAGCGATCCCTTCAACTTTTTTGAGTAACCGGATCTCATCTATTTTTTTGACTAAAACGGCTTTATTAACTTCATAAGGTATCTCAGTGACTACGAGCGAAGATTTTCCACCACGGAGGGCTTCGATCGCAGTCTTGGCGCGCAACATCGCACGACCACGACCAGTTTCATAGGCTTTCTTGATTCCATCTAAACCTTGCAAGATCCCACCGGTCGGGAAATCAGGTCCCTTGATAAATTGCATCAACTCTTCTAAGCTTGCTTCAGGGTGTTTCATCAAGTAGATCGTTGCTTGGATCGTTTCATCTAAGTTGTGGGTCGGGATCTCGGTTGCGTATCCCGCTGAGATCCCTGTAGCACCGTTTACTAATAAGTTAGGGAAACGGGCCGGTAAAACAGTTGGTTCATATTCCGTATCATCAAAGTTTAGGACCATATCAACTGTCTTTTTATCGATATCTTTAAGCATTTCAGCAGCGATCATTGACAGACGTGCTTCAGTATAACGCATCGCAGCAGGCGGATCGCCATCCATTGAACCGTTATTACCGTGCATTTCGATCAACGGCTCGCGTAACTTCCAATCTTGACTCAAACGCACCATTGCTTCGTAGATCGAACTATCGCCGTGGGGATGGAAATTACCCATCACGTTCCCCACAGATTTAGCCGATTTTCTAAATGGTTTATCGAATGTATTTTTATCTTCGTGCATTGCAAATAAGATCCGGCGTTGCACGGGTTTTAACCCATCCCGAATATCAGGTAAGGCGCGCTCTTGGATGATGTATTTAGAATAACGTCCAAAACGTTCACCCATAACGGCTTCCAAGGATAGTTCTTGGATATTTTGTTCAGACATTTACAAATTTCTCCTAACTATGCTTTATCTTCTGTTTCATGAGCTTTATTAGCTAAAGTCGTATCTAATAAGCTTCCATCTTCTTCTAAGGTGAACTGGACATTTTTCTCGATCCATTTGCGTCGTGGCTCGACTTTATCACCCATCAAGGTCGTGACCCGCTTTTCAGCTAGGGCATCATCATCGATCTTGACTCTGACCAAAGTTCTTGTTTTTGGATCCATCGTTGTTTCCCAAAGTTGATCAGCATTCATTTCACCGAGACCTTTGAAGCGTTGTAAGGTATAACCCTTACCGATCGCTTTAGCTTGTTTTTCCAATTCCTCGTCAGTCCAAGCGTAACGTACTTGAAGTTTTTTATTAACACTTTTTTGGAGCTTATATAATGGAGGTAAAGCGATATATACTCGTCCTGCATTGATCATTGGACGCATGTATTTATAGAAGAAAGTCAATAATAGCGTCTGGATGTGGGCACCGTCAGTATCGGCATCGGTCATGATGATGATCTTGTCATAGTTGGCATCTTCAAGCTCAAATTCAGCACCAACACCTGCACCGATCGTATAGATCATCGTGTTGATCTCTTCATTTTTCAAGATATCTTGCAACTTAGCCTTTTGTGTATTTAAAACTTTCCCACGTAACGGTAGGATCGCTTGGAATTTACGGTCACGCCCTTGTTTAGCAGATCCACCAGCTGAATCACCTTCGACAAGGAACAATTCATTGCGTTTAGCGTTACGTGATTGCGCAGGAGTCAATTTACCTGAAAGTAATCGATCTTTTTTATGCCGTTTTTTGCCATTTCGACTTTCATCTCGCGCTTTACGAGCAGCTTCCCGAGCCTCTCTAGCTTTGATAGATTTTTTAACAAGATCTTTAGCGAAATCGCCATTTTCCAGCAAATAGTAGTTTAATTGCTCATTGACAATGTTATCAACGATCGTCCGAGCTTCAGGAGTCCCCAACTTACCCTTTGTTTGTCCTTCAAATTGCAATAATTCTTCAGGAATGCGGACAGAAACGATGGCTGAAAGGCCTTCACGAACATCGCTACCTTCAAGATTTTTATCTTTGCCTTTTAAAAGGCCAACTTTACGCGCGTATTCATTGAACGCTTTAGTCCAAGCCGCTTTCATCCCTGCTTCATGTGTTCCACCATCTTTAGTACGGACATTATTAACAAATGACATGATATTTTCTGAGTAACCATCATTGTATTGACCAGCCACTTCAACTTCGACACCATCTTTTTGCCCTTCAAAATACATCACATCGCCTAATGTATCTTTGTCTTCATTTAAATAGGAAACAAACTCTTTGATCCCGTCTTCAAATAAGAAGACATCTTGAGTATCTGTTCGTTCATCAGTCAAAACGATCTTGACACCTTTTAATAAGAAGGCCGATTCACGTAGCCGTTCTGCTAAAGTATCATAATTGAATTTTGTTGTTGAAAAGATCTCCGGATCAGGCTTAAAAGTGACTGTAGTTCCACTGTTTTTCTTTGTTTTGCCTAATTTTTTGAGAGTTCCGACTGGTTGACCGCCATTTTCAAAATCTTCTTCGTACTCAACACCATCACGAACTGTATTGACAGTCAAGCTAGAAGATAGTGCGTTTACAACGGAAGCCCCAACACCGTGAAGACCACCCGATGTTTTATAGTCACCTTGACCAAATTTTCCCCCAGCATGTAACACTGTGAAAATAACTTCGACCGTTGGGATCCCCATGGCATGCATCCCAACTGGCATCCCGCGCCCGTAATCAACGACTGTGATCGAATCATCGGGATGGATCGTAACATCGATCTCTTTACCATAACCAGATAAGGCTTCATCAACTGCATTATCGACAATTTCATAAACTAAGTGATGCAATCCGCGACCATCAGTGGAACCAATATACATCCCCGGCCGTTTTCTAACTGCTTCTAAGCCCTTTAAGACTTGAATGGAGTCATCACCGTATTTTACTTTACTCATACATTCATTTCCTTTATCAAATTTAAAAGTCACGTTATCTATCTTACCGCATCCAAAGGATAACTATCAATATAAATTAATGTTATCTTGAACTTGGTAGATCTCAGATAAAGTGTCATCAGCAAAAACTTTGTACATTTCAGCAAAAGTCTTTGCTAGGTCTTGCTTTAGTAGATCACGTTCAGGTAACCAGAAGATCTCACCTTCACTTGATGATCTAAGGTCACCTGAAAATTTGGTTGCGCGATAAAGCAAAACTATGTAGCGGGTCTCATTGACAAAGAATTGCTTGATCCCACAAAGCTTGGGGTCTAATAAAGTCAGACCCGTTTCTTCAAAAAATTCCCGGATCATTGCTTGGTGAAATGATTCACCCGACTCAACATGTCCGCCTGGAAAAGTGATCCCCGGCCATTCCTTTTTACGGCGGTTTTCAACTAGCACTTGTTCGCCGTTGCGTAATAAACACATATTGGTGAGCTCGATCGTCTCGGTTCGTGCCATTAAATTCACTCCTTTATACAACGCTGAGAAACGCATTTAAACGCAGCGTTCACGTTCTACTTAATAGATTATCAATCTTAGCGCAAAATATCAAACGATATCTTTTACCGAACATATATTCTATATTATACACAAATATTAGCAAAATGGGGATACTTTTGGCTAAAAAAACTTTCAACTTCCGCTAATGTTAATTTGCGGAAGTTGGATTTTAGGTATAAAAAAGTGTGCTCAGCTGGCTGCCGCTAAGCACACTAACTATTATTGACGTTTATTTTTATAGATCATAAATTCCCCAATCGTCATAAAGACCACTAGCATCCCCAGTTCGAGTAATCATGAATTTTTTAAACTAAAGAGTTGCAAGGTTGCGGTGGCAAGTAACGAGCCACTTGTGTCGCCCAACATAAAGATGAACCCCATCAAACTCTCGGCCCTGGTCAAATGTTCTTCACCAATTTTTTGAACTAATGATGATGGTTGCAATTAATATGATGAGCAAGACGGTCAATAGCGGTCCGCGATAAACACAATTTAGTGTAGCCAAGATGAGGGATAGAAATTGCAGCATCATTAATTGCTCATAACTTAACTTTTCACCTTAAAAAAGAACCAATAATTAAGAAATGAAGATTTAAAGCTAATATACGGCTTTAAATGCAAGACCAAAGAAATCATCAGAAAACCCAATTATTTATCTTTGGAGCGATATATCACAATTTCTCTACCTATCATAAAGCTCACCAAAATCCCCAATTCAAGTAACCAGGTCAGCCTTAAACCAAAAAGTTGTAAGCAGATCGTTGCTTGTAAGGTACCAAATGGCGCAGCGAGTAACAAGATAAAATTATTGAGACTTTCGACCCGCGTCAAGTGTTCTTCGTCGATCTGTTGAATGAGATCTGTATAATATCTAGGGGCCATATAGCCACTCAAAAGCGTACCGATCAGCTTTAAGACTAAAACATTGACTAGCGAGAGTTCAAAAAAACAGCTGATCATAGCTAAGAAACTCGTTATGTTGATCAATATGATAATTTGGTCATACTTTATTTTTTCTAGCCAACTGATCCGCAAAAAGGACCCTAAAATCAGACCGATAAATGAAATGAATTGCCAAATAGCCAAGGTTTGCGCATAACTACCAAAGCGTAGCTCATTATTTGAGGCCATGGCTACGTTTAGCAATAACAGATAGCTAGCATAAATCATCTTACTTTCCGCTAACAGCCAAACTATTTTTAGCAAATGTCGCTCTTGCATATGCGTATATGCAAGTTTCATCTTTTTAAAAAAATCTTTGATCGAAAAATGTTCTTTGACTGTTCTTAAAGTTTTTACCGTATCATCGAACTTGATCTTTCGAATAAAAAATAATCCTAGGGCAAAAGTTAAGGCATTCAACAACGAAAGCGAAAAAAACTGACCAGGAAATAAAGTTAGCCATGCTGCTCCTAAGAATTGACCAAGAACTAAGCTCAAACTAAATAAAACAATATCTAAAGAAGAGATCGCACGCCGTTCACTGTGATCGATCCAAGTCTTCGAAAATGGAGCAAACATATTGCTGATATAGCCATCAATACTATCAGATGCCACATTAGAAAAAAGGATCAGCACAAATAAAGCTAGTGGCATTTGTACACGCAGCATCAAAAAAGCGATCACAAAATAGATCAAGACTTGAAACAAGTTAAGCCAAGCTGCTTTCTTAAGCCTTCGTGTTTCGCGGTCGGTCAGATATGCTAATATTGGATCAAAAAAACCAGGCAAATTTTCAAATAATTTAACAAGCGCGATCGCTAAAGTACTATATGTTTGTTTAGCAGCTAAGGTCAATAAAGCCAAGTTGTATAGTGCACTTCCGATACGATTGACAAACTTGGCACATATCAAATAACGCACATGTTTCTTTTTTCGTAAAACAACGATCAATTTAGCATTTGTCACCCTTTTTAAATTCATAGTTATCCCCCCAATAACCCCTGAAAATATTGAATACTTGCATTTCTATTATTGAAACTTTCATCTGATCTAGCGTCAAAGCGATAGTTAGATCAAGTTCTATGTTCATCTAGAGAACATGTCAAAGCCTCTATTAAATCTATTTTATCCTTTTTTTAAGATCCTAATACCCTAACCATAGCGACGCTTATTTCGATAGATCACGATCTCTCCGACTATTATAAAAAGGAGCGCTGCACCAAGCTCAAGTAGCCACGAAGTTTTTAAACTAAAAAGTTGCAGACAGATCGTTGTCAGTAAGATACCTAGTGGGGATGATATCAATAAAACGAAATTGATAAGACTATCAACACGAGTTAGCTGTTCTTCATCAATGACCTGGAGCAGATCAGTATAATATTTAGGTGTCATGTATCCACTAAGAATGACACCGATCAATTTAAAAAACAGCGTATATCCTAATGGTAATCCAAGAAAGCAACTGCCTATAGCAAATACAAGCGCTCCATTAGCCAACATAATAAGTTGCCCATAACTCAATTTTTCTAACCAATTAAATCGTAAAAATGAACCTAAAATTAGTCCGATAAAAGAAGTGAGTTGTAAAACGACTAAAGTTTGCGAATAACTTCCAAAGCGTAAGTTACTAGTCGAAACCATGGCAACGTTTAGTAGCAATCCATATCCCAGGGCTATCACTTTGACAAACGTAAGTAACCACATAGTCTGCAGAACATGTTTTTGTTGCATATGCGAATACGCTAGTCTCATCTTTTGCAAAAAATCAGTAACTGAGAAATGATTTTTTGCTGACATTACCGTTTTTACTGTATCATCGAATTTGATCTTTTTTAGAAAAAACAAGCTCAAAGCAAAGGTTACAGCATTCAAAAGTGCTAGTCCCCAAAAATTATTGGGATATATGACTAACCATTGTGCACCAACAAGCTGACCGATAATTATACTTAAACTGAATAAAACAATATCCAGTGAAGAAATTTCGCGACGTTCACTTTGGTCGATCCAAGTTTTTGAAAACGGAGTAAACATCTTACCCATATAGCTATCGAGTAGATCTGACAATACATTTGCTAATAAGATAAATACAAATAAAGCTAGTGGCATCTGGTATTTAAGCAACAAAAAAGCAAGCATAAAATAAAGCAAAATTTGGGCTATATTAAGTAAAGCAGCTTTTTTGAGGCGTTTAGTTTCTCGATCAGTCATGTAAGCTAAGACAGGATCAAGCAAGCCAGGTAAATTTTCCCCCAATTTTACTAATGATATCGCTAAAGTACTATATGTTTGTTTAGCAGCTAAAGTCAATAAAGCCAAGTTGTATAGTGCACTTCCGATGCGATTGACAAACTTAGCACATAGCAAATAACGTACATGTTTCTTTTTTCGTAAAACACCGATCAATTTAGCATTTGTCCCCCTTTTTAAATTCATAGTTATCCCCCCTCAGTAAACTTTGAAAATATCTAATACCAGTATTACCGTTATTGAAACTTTCATCTGGCTTAGTGTCAAAACGATCTATTATCTACTAATAAAAAATATAATTTTTTAATTAATTTTACCAAGTTTTAAAATACAACAGATCTATATGTTTTAAATTACAGTTACTATAGCACATTAAGACGAAAAGTAATAATACTTTTATGATTAAAATATACTAATTATAATTTCAATTAGAAAAGTATTGTACTTCATAACAATGTTGCTGCTAGGGATGTACAATATCAGTTTTTCGAATTATTTCCAATAAAAAAACGTTGGCTTTCAAACCAACGTCTACTTAAAGATCGCATCACTGATCCGATCACTACTCTTGTTATTTAAACTGTTCAAATGATGGGCATAGATCTCAGTCGTCTGAATGTTTGTATGCCGTAAAAGCTGTTGTGTCTCTTCTAAAGTTGCTCCATTCAATAAGTTGAGCGTTGCACTGGTATGGCGTGTGCTGTGAGCAGTCAAACGTGGACTATTGTAGCCGGCTGCAATAAAACATTTTTTGACGATCCCACGAATGCTTCGTGTCGAAAGCCGTTTGCCTAAATTATTGTTGGAAGTCGAAGCAAATAACGGTGCTTGACTATTGAATTCTTTGCGAGCACGCAAGTATTCACGGATCGCGGTCTCAACTTGGTCGGGCATTCTGATCGGCGCGTCTTTTTCAATATGTCCTTTACCTTGAACATATAAAACGACCACATCACTACTGACACGCATATCTTCAATATTGGCACGTCTGACCTCGATCGTTCGCAAGGCCATCGTCAACATCAAAGCTAACATTGCATAATCACGTTTACCTTTGAGTGTACTGCGATCGATATTTTCCAAAACTGCCGCCGCTTGCTTAGAAGTCAAGTAATCTTTTTTATGTTCCGTCCCTAGCTTTAAACCCTTGACATTTTTAGCAATATCACGGTAAAGTCCCATTTCTTCGGTCCATTTGAAAAATTGTTTGACCGCCATTAGATAATTTTGAACGGTCGTTGGTCGTAACCCCATTGCTAGCAAAGATTCACGATAGTTTTTGACATCTTGCGGAGTCGGCTTTGTGATCTGTTGTTGTTTGGTGTAATTAAACCATTGTTTTAATGAGGTTTTATAAGTACGGATCGTATTAGGTGATGCATCGATAAAATTGATAAAGCGTTCTAAATAATCGATCTCAGCTAATTGTGTAGCTTGGCTAGTTTGTAGATCCATAAAATTTCCTCCTGTTAGTTGTTAGATCCCCAGCTTATTTTAAGCTGGGGATCGTTTATTTTTACTAAAGTTAAAGTAACTTTTTATTTATCGCATTTTATTTTGATAAGCGCGCACTTCTTGTTCATAACCATACTTTTCATTATACTGGGCTAATAATTCTTGATCATGCGTATAGACTTTACCGGTCGTCAAAAGTTTTTCATAAAGCTCAAGGTATGCAATATCAGCTTTTTTAGCTAATTCCAATTCTTTTTGGTGATCATAGGCGACTTTACAAAAAGCTATCCCGCCGATCCCAGCGTCATCGATCTCTAGCAAAGCATACTGTGCTCTAAGATCCGCTTGGAACTTTTTCCAATCACAAAATGGTTCACCGACTGACCCAGGATTTAACACGATCTGTTCTGCAGTCGTATAACGCATCAGTTGATGGTGCACATGCGCATAGACTGCTAGATCAGCCGAGATCCCCGCTAAAACGGCATCAAAGTCTGTTTGTGGGCGCGTAGGATATAACTTTTGACCATAATTTAGATCTGGCAAATTATGTGAGACACTGATCGTCAATGGACCACGTCTAAGTGTTTGTTGGATCGGATTTTTAGCTAAAAATTCTAATTCAGCTTGCCCTAGATCTTGACCACAAGCCATTGCCAATTTAGAAAAATACACATGACTAGGTTTGGTCAATTCGATCTTACCAGCTGACCCGTGTAACAACAGATCATCCCAATTGCCCCGGATAAATACTGTTGGCTGTAATGAATGGAGTAATTCTAAGATCTGTTTTCCCCCCGGTCCCGGCATCAAAATATCACCTAAGACCCAGACCTCATCAACTGCTTTAGCTTTGATATCAGCAATAACAGCCTCTAACGCTGTCAAATTACCATGGATATCCGAAATTATCGCTATTTTAGCCATCAAACCATCCCTATCTTAATCATTTACCAAATTGTTAGTCTTTGGTTTCAATAATTTCATACATTTACGTCGTTGCTTGACTACTGCCGTTTGCATCTCTTTCTTTGACCACTCGACTACCGGTGCGAATTCATATTTAACATACATATTTTTATCTTCAAAGCGTACATTCAAAATGGCATCGATCTGGACCCAGATCCCGGTACTTTCATCATAGATAAATTCCCCAACTTCAGAGACTTCACGAAATTCGTGCGGTTGATACATGATCTCGGCTTGAGTCGTCGTATATTCAGCCGACAGATCTGGCGTTTGGAGCTGTTGACATAAACAGTCATAATAGATAAATTCACCTGTAGCACGTGGAACAACTTTAATACTTAAAATATTTATTACAACAAATGTGGCTTTGCGATAGTTAACAACATCGCCAATACTGATCACTTCATTTGAACGACGCCTGACCCGAATTTTTTCTAACATTGACTTTTTCAGCTATATAAAATGTGTAACAACATAATCTTTATTAATTATACTTGCGAAAGAAATATAGTTTTTCCCTTCCTAAACTTGAGACCTCCATCTAACGAACTGTGAGCAACTCTTCGCACATTTTTAACTTTCCGAACCGGTCACTCCAGTTAAATAGTAAATCTCAGTATACGAACTAATTCCAATAATAATATACTATCATTTTTCCTAAGTTTTAGCTATAACTTATGGAAACGTTTTAAAAATATAGCTAAAAAATACTCGCCAATATTTATGACGAGTATCGCTTCACTTAGACATTATTGGTAAATTTCTTTTTTCTTGGACGCCAATTCAAGGCTAAGACAGCAATAATGACCAAAAATGAGCCTAACAGATCTGCTCCACTGAGTTGTAGCCCAAAAAAGATGATCGAACCGATCGTTGCTGCTATTGGCTCAAAGGCATCTAGCATACTAGCTGTGGTGGGGCGGATATATTTCAAAGCATTAGTAAAGAGTTGAAACGGAATGATCGTCCCTAAAACGACAACAGCTAAAACTAATAATACTAATTCAAATGTCACAGAAAATGATTCAAAGCTGGGATGGATCACGGTCAAACCGATCCCCGCGATCAACAAGCCCCAACCGGTCACCGCCGTTGAAGAATAATGTTGTAATAAGCTACGAGGGATCAAAGTATTAGCTGCCCCGCCAACTGCTGAAAGTAAGCCCCAGATCAAAACAGCCGGTGTGATCGCTAATTGAGTCAGATCACCATGCGTTGCAAGCAAAGCTACACCTAAAAATGCCACCAACGCACTGATCACTTCGATCCGGCGTGGTCGTTGTTTTTGAAAGACAGCTAGATACAAAATAATGAAAAATGGTCCAACAAATTGTAAGATCGTTGCGATCGAAGCATCACCTAATTTGATCGCCATGAAATAACAAAATTGGACTGGAATTATTCCGCCTAGCCCATAAGCGATCGCCGTTTTTGCACTTTGCTTATTTTTCCAAAGCGCTAAGGGAGCTTCCTTTTTATAACTGGCCAAGGCTAATAATACTAGCCCCCCACCAAGCATCCGGATCTGACTCAATAAAAGTGGAGTCAAGTTAGGCTCGAGCTCAAAAATGAATTTAGCAAATAAGCCCGACACGCCCCAAAGAAAAGTCGACAAGATCGTCAGTAGCGTCCAAAGTTTTTGTTGTTTTGTCATTGTTATCCTCACTATCTAAAAAGTTCCAAAGAAAAGAGCTGAGAGATCTTCTCAGCTCAAAGTGACTGTGTTAATCAGCCAAGTTCATCAATTTTTGGCTCAACTCGAGCTCACCTGGTGTGGCATTACTATTTTCAAAAGTTATCTCACCAACTGCTTGGTTGGGTGAAAGTAATTGCTTTTGCGTCAATAAATGCTTCAACTCACGTGCTGCTCCTGCACCTCCGTCAAAAACAGCGACATCTTTTCCAACAACATCTTGGATCGCTTTTTTAACAAATGGAAAATGCGTGCATCCCAAAACGACCGAATCAACGTTTCCTTTATACGGTGCTAATATATCTTCTAAATATGCATATAATTCTGCTGAATCTAATTCGCCTTTTTCGACAAACTCAACTAACTTAGGTGCTGGTAGCTTGATGATCTCACCTTGATCAGCAAAACGTTCCATCAAATGATTGAATTTTTCTTCCTTTAAAGTCAATGGAGTCGCCATCACTAAGACTTTAGAATCGGTTTGATGCAAAATAGCTGGTTTAACAGCTGGTTCCAGTCCGACGATCGGAATTTCTGGGTACTTTTGACGTAAATATGTGGCCGCAGCACTTGTCGCAGTATTACAAGCGATCACGATCGCTTTGACTTTTTTTTGTTGGATAAAATCCTCTACGATCGCTTCACTCAAAGCTTTGACTTTGGCTACACTTTTGGTACCATAAGGGGCATTTTTCGAATCCCCAAAGAAATAATAGCGCTCATTTGGCATGAGCTTATAGATCTCACGTAAGACACTGATGCCGCCGAGACCTGAATCAAATACTCCGATCGGAGCTAAAGCCTTGTTTTCCGTCATCACTATTCCTCATCTCTACTGCATTATTCACAATTAAATATTCTAACACTTTTTGACAGTGAGGAGTAGTCTTAATAATTATCAGTAAATTTTTTGATGCGTTCACTTGCTTGGCGGAGGTCGTCCATAGAAGCGGCATAACTTAAACGCACATACCCTTCGCCGCCTTGACCAAATGAAACACCTGGGATCAAAGCAACTTTAGCTTTTTTGGCTAACTCACGAACAAACTTCCATGAGTCATGCCCGCATTTAGCGGGGATCTTAGCAAATAAATAAAAGGCACCATCTGGTTTGACTACTTCAAAGCCAGCATCTGTTAAAGCTTGGCGCATAAAATCACGTCTAGCTTGATATTCCTTACGCATGCTCAAGGCATCATCTTTTCCTTTAGTCAATGCTTCTAAAGCAGCAAATTGAACATTTGTCGTTGGTGCTGTTACCATATATTGATGTGCTTTGACAACTTGTTCACTGAAATCTTTGGGCCCTAAAATAAAGCCTAACCGCCAGCCAGTCATCGCATGTGATTTAGATAGACCGCTGATCACGATCGTATTTTCGGGTAAGAAGCTTGCTAAGGAAACATGTTGTCCTTCATAAGTCAACTCAGCATAGACTTCATCACATAAAGCCCAAATATCATATTCAGCGATCACTTTAGCCAAAGCAACTAGTTGTTCTTTTGTATATGTTGCCCCGGTTGGATTACTTGGGTAGACTAACACGACTGCTTTGATATTTTTATCTTTATTTGCTTCTAAAGTAGCACGTAATTTTTCAGGTGTTAAAATAAAACCATCAGCGCTCGTATCAACTTGTAATACATCAGCTCCATTTAGCTGACTGATTGGAGCATAGATCGGAAAGACTGGTGTTGGCATTAAGACTGTATCTCCTGGATTTAAGATCGTTTGCAAACTCGCTGCGATCGCTTCAGTTGCTCCCACCGTCGTAATGATCTGTTCTGGAGTATGATCTAGAGCATATTTTTCCTTATAGTACTTAGCGGCAGCCCGTCGCAACTCCATGATCCCCGAATTAGGTGTATAGTGTGACTGATCTGCATTGATCGCCGCGATCGCAGCTTGTTTTACATGCTCCGGTGTATTAAAATCCGGTTCCCCTAATGTTAACTTAATGATCCCCTCGATCTGACTGACTTCCATATCGAATTGCCGAATGTCTGATACAGCAATAGCTTCGATCTTATGGTTAAATCTAGCTTGCATAAAAACAGTACCTCACTTTTTTAAATTTACTCCATTATATAGCAGATAGATTAAAATTTCCAAAGAATTTTCAGCAAATAAAAAATGCAGCCCATATGACTGCATTTTGGCATTGTTATATCTTAGCACTTCGTTTGGTAAATTCGCGATAATAGATCTGTGCGCATATGCATACTAAAATGACCTTAATTGCTCCTGGAAGAAGAAAAGGAACTGTTCCGATCAATAGAGCATTCTCCAAGTTGATATCGCTGATCACAAGTAACCACAGTGAACCACATAATAACTGCATTAGGGCTCCTAAGCTGTTAGCCAGTAATAACCAGTTAAATGTTTGCTTTTTAGCGACCATTGAGCCAACAATCATAACATAAACTAAAAAGCCCAATAAATAGCCTCCAGTATTACTAAATAAGACGCCTAGTCCCCCTTTAAAATTAGCAAAGACCGGTAAACCGATAAACCCCAATAATAGATACACTAAAATGGTCTGTAAACTATATCTTAGCGGTAAGATCGAGGCTAATAAGCCAACAGCCAATGTCTGAAGCGTCAACGGTATCATGGGCAAGGGGATCGTTAATTGTGAACAAACGATCAGTAAAGCGAGCATGATGCTAGCTAAAGATATGTAATATAATTTATTCTTCAAATTCACTCATCCTCTCTACTATCAATATCATAAGCATACGAGTTTCAAATTCCTTTGTCAACTTTAACGAAACTAAAAGTTTACTATATCTATAAAAAAGAAGCTAGCAGGCTTCTTTTTGCTAGGCTTCTTTTGTCACGATTATCTTAGTTTCAGGAGCAAACATCGCACGTTGTTCTGGTGTCGGTGCTTGGTCGGTGATAAATAACGAGATCTTATCCAAAGGGCAAATACGGTAATAGGATTTATTGACAAACTTTTGATGTTCGGCTACCAAAATGACTTTACGTGCCCGTTTGACCGCCATTCCAACGATCTGAGCATCATCTTGATCAAGTAAATAAGCACCATTTTCATCGATCCCGGATGCAGCAATAAAAGCTGTATCAAATACGACATTTTGTAATTCTTCGATCGCTAAATTTGAATAGAAATAACGGTTTTCATGATTCAAAGTCCCACTCAAAACCTTGACCCGTACCTTATTATGCTCAGCTAAAGCCATACAATTATCTAAAGAATGAGTCACGATCGTTAGAGGCATATTGATATTTTGACAAGTCTTCAATAAGATCGTCGACGAATCGACAAAATAAACATGATGCGGTTTAAAATAGGTCGCAGCTGCTAAGGCGATCTGCGTTTTTTGTTTAGTGAAACGGGCTAAACGGCTTTGAAAGTTTGGTACGCTACGCCCAAAATCTAATGGCAAGATCCCACCATGTGTACGTCTAACTTCACCACGTTTAGCTAACAACACGATATCACGTCGCGCAGTATCTTGTGAGATCCCAAATTCCTGCATGATATCTTTAGTCGACAATTCCTGCCTTTCTTCTAATAATTGTTTGATCAATTCAATTCTCTTTTCTTGACTCATCAAGCGCACCTCTTAACTAATTATCTATAATTATTATACCTTTAATTATCAGCAATTAAAAGCATTTATAATGATGTACTTATTTAAAATAGGCGAATTCCCTTAAAAAATAGCTTATTTTTAGTAAATCCCGATTTATTTTCCCTCCTGAAAAATAAAAAGCGCACACGTCCTTAAATGAACGCATGCACTATACTTGATCAGATCAACTTTTAAGCGTTAAAAGCTGCTTCTAATTGTGGGACGATCTGTTTTTTACGGGAAACAACACCCGGTAGATCAACTTTGTCAGCCACCAATTCTTTTTCAAAAGCCTTTTCGACCATTTCCTTAGGTTCGCCAACAACTAAAAGACGTGTATTGGAGTCTAAGATGTTAGTTACCATCAACAAGAATAGATCGTAACCTTCAGTGGCTGATTGTTTTTCGATGGCTGCACGTAAAGCAGCTTCACGTGCGAAAACTTCATCAAGATCGACTGTGTTTACTTGATCGACCCGGACTGTCTTACCACCCATATCAAATGATTTTGCATCAGCTGTGATCAATTCTTCTTCTGTCTTACTTGCCAAGTTTGTACCGGCTTTAAGCATTTCAAGGCCATAAGCTTCAAGATCTACATTAGCGATCTTGGCTAAAGCTTTTGCAGCGGCTTCATCTTTAGCTGTGGTTGTTGGTGATTTGAATAGTAAAGTATCAGAAACAATAGCAGATAACATCAAACCAGCCAATTTAGCTGGGATCTCAACGTTATTTTGCACGAATTCACCGTAAATGATCGTACTTGTACAGCCAACTGGCTCAGCGTGATAGTACAAAGGTGCAGCTGTCGCAAAGTTAGCGATCCGGTGATGATCGACAACGTGTGTGACTGTCACATCAGCAATATCAGCGACACTTTGTTGTTCTTCGTTGTGATCGACCAACATTACAGCTTCAACTTCAGGTGTTGCCTTTTCGATCACACGTGGTGCTGGTTCTTCAAAATGTTCTAAAACAAATTTTGTTTCTTCGTTTGGTGTCCCCAAAGCCACAGCTTCGACTTCATTGCCCAAAGCGTTTTGTAAAAAGGCGTAAGCTTTAGCAGCTACGATCGCATCTGTATCTGGATTTTTATGTCCGAAAACTAATTCTTTCATCAAAAATATCTCCCATCTAAAGTATTCCTAACTTTAATAATTCTACCACACAACTAGCTAAACTTAAATAACAATAAGAAGCTGTGACATAAGTCTTTTATTTGACTTTCAAACATTGGGTTTGACACTACAAAAAGAGCCCACCACGATACTTATTGCAGCGTGATGGGCCCATTTATGTGAGACTGCTGACTTATAAGCTTTCTTTGAGACGTGAAACGTAATCTTTTTTAGCTAGATAGCTGTCAAAAGTTTTCAAAAAACTATTGATACGTGGGATCTGATCTTTACCACGTCTAAAGACAAAGGCCAAATCGAACTTGATCTCTGGTTCAAATAACGCCATCCCCATCTCACCATGATTTTTAGCCGTCACAAACGACATTGGTAGTGCAGTATAACTACCAGTTCGTTTAGCAAATTCAAAAAGTTGTTCCGGTGTTGCAAAGTGAGCTACACTATTAGGATGATCGACCATTGCATTCTTATAAGCTTCTCTGATCGTATCATTTAAGTAGTATTGTGGTGGATATGTCACCCATTTATTGTTCAAAGTGTCCTTGAACCGCACGCGCTTACGCTTTTCTAAGCGTTCGTTGTTGTGCAAGAAGATCAAGTCTTCGGTGATGATCTTTTTAGTTTCGTATGGTTTCCAGTTTTTGATACTTTCATCTGGAAGATACATTACCGCTAAATCGATCGTATTATTTTCTAAGCGCTCCCAAATCTCCTTACGCGTCAACATATGTGTGGAAAGTTTGATACCATTATTTTTTTCGTAATACTTGATCGCAAAATCCGTGAAGACTTGATCCTCGATCGAAGCTAAGATCCCAATGTTGATCGTCCCTTGAGTCGCACTTGTTGATTGTTGGATCTCATCAGCTGCTTTATTTAATGTTTCATAGATCTGGTGAGTTGCATCTAACATAGTGTAGCCTGCATCAGAAAGGTGTAACTTTTTACCAACTGAATAAAATAGTGGTGCTCCGACTGTTCGCTCTAATTTCTTTATTTGTTGAGTCAATGCCGGTTGTGTGATCCCCAAGATCTGAGCTGCTTGGGTATAACTCATCGTTTCAGCTAATTGCAAGAAATAGGTCAACGTCTTTGATGAAAAGATGTTTTCTTGTTGTGTCTTCATATAAGTATATCCTTTCCCGTAGCATTATCCTTCATTAATTCAAATGCCAAATATCTTATCCTTATATAAATAATTATACTATATTATGATAGTAATGTTAAAACTTTTTGAACTCTCTAAGGGGAATAATTCCATTATAAGTGAAAATTTCTATAAGTAATAGAAATTTTGATAAATTAATGAATATAGTACATAAAATAAATAAAAAACGATAATCTATGCTTCCACCCATAAATTACCGTTATATCTAGTAGATAACTTCCACATGATCTACTATTTTCAAATACGCAAGCACAAAACAATAAACAAAAAGTTATCTTGTTATGATTTGCACTATAGTATCAGTATACTAACACTTACTCTAAATTTCAACGAAAATACATGAAAAAAAAGTTGAGAATTAATTAATTCTCAACTTTAATTTTAATTACTTAAGTTTTAACGTTTGCTTCAATTGAGAGCGAACTTCATCCAAGTTTTCCTTTGGTACGACCTCATATGAAACACCATCGATCATTTGACCATTACCCTTGAGTTGGATCTGATCAATATTTTTAGCCCCACCATAATTAGTTACGATATCTTTAATATCATCAAATGTTAAGTCAGTTTTCATATTAGCCGAAATAGCATTCAAAATGCTATGGTATTTAGCTAGACTATCGATCGAAGCTGCTTTTTCTACTAAAGCAGTCAAAACTTGGCGTTGGCGCAATTGTCGCCCGTAATCGCCTCGTGGATCCTCATAACGCATCCGAGTATAAGCTAAGATATTATCAGCATTGATCGTGACTTCGCCTTTAGGGAAATGAACATCTAAGTTCGTAAATTCTAAGTCATTATCGACTTTGACCGGACCGATCGCTTCTGATAACTGTTCAAGGCCTTTCATATTGATCTCGATATAATGATCGATCGGAATATCTAAATAGCTTTGTAATGTATTCAATGCTCCCGAAACTCCATCATATGAATAAGCTGCATTGATCTTATTATTGCCTGGATGGCCTGCGATCGTAACTAAAGTATCTCGTGGAATACTCAACAATTCAGTCTTTTTAGGCGTAACAGCCGCTACCATGATCGTATCCGAACGCCCTTGTTCAGTCCGACCATACTCACCAGTATCACTTCCTAATAAAAGGACTGAAAACGGTTGTCCATTGTCTAAATTGACACTGCCGGTGCGCTTATCGTCATGTTTGACAGCTTTATATGTAACATCGACAGCTTTTTTGGCATCGAAATAGAGTTTACCTACAATAACTGCGTCGATCAGTAAAAAGAGTCCCAATGCGATCAAGACCCACTTCCACCAACGTTTTTTCTTCTTATGATGATGCTTATGTTTATGTTGTTCATCAGGCATCAACAATCACCGCCTTATTATCTATATTAATAAAAATAAACCTTGTATATTATACCAATATTCCTAAATTTTGTATAACAAAAGCCTTTCATAGCAAGGATAAAAATCTAAAATGACCATCCAATGTGCACGGATGGTCATTTTATCATTTAGGCTTTAGCTGACCAGTTTTCAGGATCATGGCGCCATTTTTCCAAGGCTGCACGTTCTGTCGTTGAAATATAGTTAGTTTCAACAGCAACTTCTAATAATTCTGAGTAATTAGTCAAGGTAAAATAACTCAGATCTGCTTGCCTAAAATTATCAACGATTGCTTGCAATTGATAACTAAAGATCGCTCCAACACCTAAAACATCGGCTCCTTCATTTTGCGCAGCTTTAACAGCTTTTAAGACACTGCCCCCTGTTGATAAAAGGTCATCGATCACGACTGTTTTAGCTCCAGGATGCAAAACACCTTCGATCTGTTTACTACGCCCATGATCTTTAGGTTTAGATCGAACATAAACCAGTGGCAAATCTAATTCAGCAGCGATCCAAGCCGCATGTGGGATCCCTGCCGTAGCTGTCCCGGCGATCACCTCGACTTTTGGATACTTTTCGCTTATCAATTCTGCAATTCCTTTGGCGATCGCTGTTCTGATCTTAGGATAGCTGATCGTTAAACGGTTATCACAATAGATCGGACTTTTGATCCCACTTGCCCACGTAAAAGGTTCATTAGGAGATAATTTTACAGCTTGAATTTTGAGTAAGTCTTTTGCGATTTCTTTCATTTACTTTATCCTTTCTTACTGATTCCAGAGCTCAAAAATTGCTTGATAAGCCGTCACAGGGTCTTTTGCTTGTGTGATCGGACGCCCAACAACGATCGCACTTGAGCCATTTTGCGCCGCCATATCTGGGGTCATGACCCGTTTTTGATCACCTAAACTGTCGGTTTTTAACCGGATCCCAGGCGTGACCCGTAAGAATTCCGGTCCCGTAACTTCTCTTAACTTATTAGCTTCCCAGCCCGAACAAACGACCCCATCTAAGCCGGCATTTTGCGCTAATTTAGCATAATTTTCCACGCTTTTCTCAAGTCCGACTGTGATCAATTGTTCTTCTTTGACCATGCGTTCATCAGTTGAGGTCAATTGCGTGATCGCTAATAATTGGGGCTCTTTTTTACCAGCTTTTAGTGCACCTTCAACTAGGCCATATTTAGCAGCCTTGAGCATCTCATGCCCTCCATTAGCATGCGTCGTGGTGAGACTGACCCCTAATTGGCCTAAAACATACATTGCCCGTTCGACTGTGTGCGGGATATCATGACATTTTAGATCTAAAAAGACATCGTGTCCTTGCTCTAAGATCGCTTTAACTAGATCTTGACCTGCACTGTAATATAATTCCATTCCGATCTTTACGAAAAGTTTCTCTGTTTGCGGAAAATTTTGTAAAAAATCAAGCGTTCGCTGAGCATCATTGAAATCAAGAGCAATGATCGGACGTTTAAGCTTCATTATCTCTAGCCTCCCGTACTTCTTGGATCAACTTTTCAATACTTTCGATCCCCAATTCATCCATTACTTTTGGTAATTCTGCAACTAAATGTGGGCAGATCAAAGGATCGTAGAAATGCGCCGTTCCGACTTGGACGGCTGAAGCTCCAGCTAAATACATCTCAATGATATCTTTAGCACTCTTGATCCCTCCGACCCCAATGATCGGGATATCTACTGAATGGGAAACTTGATAGATCATTCTGATCGCGATCGGTTTGATCGAATGTCCTGAAAAGCCACCAGTCAAATTACCCAAGACCGATTTACGCGTTTTTAAATTCAAACTCATCCCCATCAAGGTATTGATCATTGTCAAGCCATCAGCACCAGCAGCTTCAACTGCTTTAGCGATCGCTACTACATCGGTTACATTAGGAGAAAGTTTAACATAAACTGGTACCTTAGAGACAGCTTTGACTTGTTTGGTCAATTCAGCTGCGGTCTGTGGATCAGTTCCAAATGCCATCCCACCTTCATGCACGTTAGGACAAGAGATGTTCAATTCTAAAGCGGCCACTAAATTAGAATCGGAGAGTTTTTTAGCAACTTCCACATAATCAGCAACCGTCGACCCCCCCACACTACCTAACACTGGCAAGTCGGGATAATCCTTTTTTAATGCTGGTAATTTTTCACTAATAACGGCTGCGATCCCCGGATTTTGTAATCCGACCGCATTGATGACTCCATTGTCCAATACGGCGATCTTAGGATTGGGATTACCGTCACGCGCTTCAGGTGTCGTCGTTTTGATAACTAACGCTCCTAAAGTATTCAAATTAAATTTTTGAGCTGCGCCAACATCTCCAAAGCCAAAAGTTCCACTTGCTGGCATGATAGGATTTTTTAGCTCTAAACCTGGTAATTTGACTGATAACCTTGACATAATTAGCCTCCCTTTATAATGCTGTCGTCGAAAATGAACGATTTTCTAAAGCTTTCAGTAAAGCATCCACGGTATCAAATGATGTCAACAAAGCAATATTGTGCTCGATCGCAGTTTGTCTGATCACAAAGCCGTCAGATACTTTTTCTTGGTCATGATCCATCGTGTTGATCACGATGTCAACTTCATTATTTTGTAAGACATCTAAGATCCCTGGTTTCGCCTGTCCGATCTTGGCAACGGTCATGGTATGCAACCCGTTTTCATTTAAAAATTCGGCTGTTCCAGCAGTCGCAAAGATCCGATAGCCGATCTTAGCAAAACGTTTTGCTAAAGTTAGGGCTTGCTGTTTATCTTTATCTTTGACCGTAAATAAGACGCTCCCGTTAGCCGGTAATTTCATATTAGCTCCTACAAAAGCTTTGTAAAGTGCTTTTTCAAAGCTATGGTCACTACCCATGACCTCACCAGTTGATTTCATTTCTGGTCCTAATAAGCTGTCGACATCAGCCAGTTTATTAAAGGAGAAGACTGGAGCTTTGACATGGATCATTTCAGATTCAGGATAGATCCCCGACTCATAGCCGAGCTCTTTTAAAGTCTTGCCTAAGATGACCTGAGTAGCAACTTGGGTCATCTTGATATCAGTGATCTTACTCAAAAATGGGACTGTCCGACTAGCCCGTGGATTTACTTCAAGAACATAAACTTCACCTTTATGCACGATAAATTGAATATTCATGATCCCGATACACTTCAAAGCAACGGCTAATTTCTTAGTTGCATCTTCAATTTGATCTTTGACACTTTGATCAAAGTTTTGCGCTGGATATACTGCCATCGAATCGCCAGAGTGGACCCCGGCTTGTTCGATATGTTCCATGATACCTGGGATCAAGACATCCTTACCATCACAGATAGCGTCAACTTCACATTCATATCCTTCAAGGTAAGCATCGACCAAGATCGGATGTTCTTTGGCTAAGTGCGCATTTTCAGCTAAATATTGGGTCAATTCTTCATCGTTATTAACGATCTCCATTGCCCGTCCGCCAAGTACATAACTTGGACGAACTAAAACTGGATATCCGATCTCATGAGCGCATGCCAGAACTTCTTCTTTTGACATCGCAGTCTTGCCCACAGGTTGCTTTAGACCAAGTTGTTTGATAACTTGGTCAAATAACTCACGATCCTCAGCGCGGTCAAGATCAGCAACTGCAGTCCCTAAAACATTGACGCCATTTGCTTCTAAACCATCTGCTAGATTGATCGCTGTTTGCCCCCCAAATTGCACGATCACACCTTTAGGCTGTTCAAGCTCGATCACATTCAAGACATCCTCTAGATCAAGCGGTTCAAAATATAATTTATCGGAAACTGAAAAATCGGTAGAGACCGTTTCAGGATTAGAATTCATCACGATCGCTTCATAGCCTAGTTTTTGGATCGCTTTAACGCTGTGAACTGTAGCGTAATCAAATTCGACCCCTTGTCCGATCCGGATCGGGCCAGAACCGATAACTAGGATCGATTCTTTAGTTGACGGGTGACTTTCATTTTCAAGGTCGTATGAACTGTAAAAGTATGGTGTATGTGATTCAAATTCAGCTGCACAAGTATCGACCATCTTATAGACAGGAAGGATCTGATTTTCTTTCCGTAAAACACGGATCTTTTCAGCAGTCGTATCCCACAATTTAGCGATCGTGTGGTCACTAAAGCCATAATACTTAGCCTCTTTTAAGCAAGCTGGCTCATTAGGATGTGCTTTTAATTTAGCTTCAAGTTCGATGATATGTTTTACAATATCTAAATAATAGAGATTGATCTTAGTAAATTCATGGACCTCTCGTAACGTATAACCGCGCCGAAAGGCTTCAGCCAAATAAAAGAGACGGTCATCTTGAGCGTGAACTAATTTTTTCTCTAGCTCTTCATCCGAAGCTTTAGCTACTCGTGGTGATAAAAGATCTTTTTCATCGATCTCAAGTGAGCGGACTGCTTTTTGCAACGCTTCTTCTAAATTACGACCGATCGCCATAACTTCCCCAGTTGCTTTCATTTGGGTCCCTAAAGTCCGATCTGCCTGGGCGAATTTATCAAATGGCCAGCGTGGGATCTTAGCAACTACATAGTCTAAAGCCGGTTCAAATTCAGCATACGTCGTTTGGGTAACAGGATTTTTGATCTCATCTAGTGTCAATCCAACTGCGATCTTAGCTGCCATTTTAGCGATCGGATACCCCGTTGCTTTAGAAGCCAAGGCCGAAGAACGTGATACCCGGGGATTGACTTCGATCACGTTATAATTGAAACTGTTAGGGTCAAGGGCTAACTGAACATTACAGCCACCTTCGATCTTGAGTGCACGGATCAATTTTAAAGAACAGTCCCGTAACATTTGGTACTCTCGATCAGTCAATGTTTGTGTTGGTGCGACCACGATCGAATCACCAGTGTGGATCCCAACTGGATCAAAGTTTTCCATCGAACAAACTACCATTGCATTGTTGGCAGAATCGCGCATCACTTCAAATTCGATCTCTTTATGCCCCATGATCGATTTTTCGATCAAACACTGGGTCGCAGGCGAAAGATCCAGACCATTAGCTGCGATCTCTTCTAATTCAGCCGGGGTATCACACAAGCCCCCACCGGTCCCGCCCATCGTAAAGGCAGGCCGTACGATCACAGGATAGCCGATCGTTTCAGCGAATTCCAAGGCTTCTGCTACTGTATTGACCGTCTTTGAAGCTGGGATCGGCTCGTTTAACTGTAACATCAACTCTTTGAATTTCTCGCGGTCTTCAGCTTGATCGATCGCAGATAATTTTGTACCTAAAAGTTCGATCCCAAGCTCATCTAAGATCCCACTTTTATGCAATGCGATCGCTAAGTTCAACCCGATCTGACCACCTAATGTTGGCAATAAAGCATCGGGATATTCTTGACGCATGATACGTGAAACTGATTCGACCGTCAATGGCTCTAAATAGACCCGATCAGCAATGTCAGTATCTGTCATGATAGTTGCAGGATTGGAATTGACTAAAACTACTTCATAACCTTCTTCACGTAACGCCATACAAGCTTGTGTCCCAGAATAGTCAAATTCAGCGGCTTGTCCGATGATGATCGGTCCTGATCCCAGAACCATGATTTTTTTAATATCTGTTCGTTTAGGCATTTTCTTCTTCCTTTCGTTGATCGATCATATGCATAAAGTCATCAAAAAGATCGACTGCATCGTGTGGTCCTGGTGCAGCATCGGGATGGAATTGCACGCTAAAAGCTTTGTAGCGCTTATGCCGTAGTCCTTCGACTGTACCATCATTTATCTCACGGTGAGTAATGATCAATTCAGCTTTATCGACAGTGGCTGGATCGACTGCATAACCATGATTTTGTGAAGTAAAATTGATCCTTCCCGTTGCGATCTCACGAACCGGATGGTTGAAGCCTCGGTGTCCAAATTTCATCTTATACGTATCAGCTCCATTAGCTAAAGCAAAAATCTGGTGTCCTAGGCAGATCCCAAAGAGTGGAAGATGCTTTTGGACTTCTTTGACCATTTCGACAGCATGTAAAACATCTTTAGGATCCCCAGGTCCGTTAGATAACATGACGCCATCGGGTTTTAGATTCAAGATATCTTGGGCTGTTGCACTTGAGGGCAGCACGATCGTATTGCAATCACGTTTAGAAAGTTCGCGTAAGATACTGTGCTTTAGCCCATAATCAACTAAAACGACATTGCGCTTTTCACCTGGATTTGGATAAGGTTTAGTCGTTGAAACTTGTTCTACTACACGATCATTTAGCACAGTTGCACGTAACTGATCAAGGGTGTGGGTCATGTCATGGACTGAATCGACCAAACACCCCTTCATCGTTCCATGTTCACGCAATTTCTTAGTCAATGCCCGAGTATCGATATGACAAAGACCTGGGATCTGCATTTGTTTTAGGAAATCATCAAAAGTCCCTTGCTTGCGCCAACTGTCAGAAACACGTGCCACCTCACGACAAATGACCCCACAACAATTTGGCATGAGCGACTCGTAATCATCCAGATTGACTCCGTAATTTCCGATCAACGGATTGGTGAAAACTAAGATCTGATTAGCAAATGATTGATCTGTTACAGCTTCTTGATAACCTGTCATCCCCGTTGTAAAAACCACTTCTCCGGTCGTTTGCCCTTCAAAACCAAAAGCTTCCCCCGAAAATACTGTACCATCTTCTAAAACTAAATAACGCTCCATGCTAATCCTCCTTTTGATAAACTACATTACCATCGACCATAGTCAAGTAAGTTTGCCCAAAAACTCTTTCGCCAGTAAATGGAGTATTTTTACCCCTCGAAAAATAATCGGCTTCAGTGATCGTAGTTTCATGTTTCAGGTCAAAAACGGCTAGGTCCGCTTTAGCTCCTGCAAAAATACTTCCCGCTTCAAATTTGAAGGCTTCAGCTGGATTTTTAGACATGAGCTCTAATAGTTGCTCCAAAGTCAAAACTTGCTGTTGTTTTACCAGTTGAGTATACAGTAAGGCAAAAGCCGTCTCACTACCTGTGATCCCAAAAGCAGCTGTGCGCATATCACCAGTTTTTTCGTCGATACTATGCGGAGCGTGATCAGTCGCGATCATATCGATCGTGCCATCTAAGATCCCCGTAAGCAAAGCTTGTTGATCTTCATTAGCTCGTAACGGTGGGTTCATTTTATAAAAGCCATCATTTTTTACGATATCGTCTTCACTCAATAATAGATGATGTGGTGAGACCTCACAGGTCACATTGATCCCATGCTTTTTAGCAATGCGGATCAATTCAACACTTTCTTTAGTCGAAACATGGCAGACATGATAATGGACGCCAGTTTCTTTGGCTAATAATAGATCGCGTGCGATCTGAGAAGATTCACTGATCCCCAATATACCTGGTAGACCTAATTCTTTAGCCTTCTTTCCCGCATTCATCACACCGCCAAACAACAGTGAATTATCTTCGACGTGGGCTACCAAAGCTACATCTAGTTTTTTCGCTGCTAACATAGCTTGATACATCGTGCCAGCTGTTTGAACTCCACAACCATCATTACTAAAAGCAAAGGCACCAGCTGCCTTCATTCCTGCATAATCAAGTAGCTCATCACTTTTCAAACCTGCTGTGATCGCACCATATTGTTTGATCTTAACGACCCCATCAGCCTCATTCAACGCCACTTGAGCGGTAACTTTAGCTGGCGTATCAGGGACAGGATCTAAGTTTGGCATCGCACAAACAGTGGTATACCCTCCATGAGCTGCAGCTAAACTCCCAGTTTTGATCGTTTCCTTATGTGTAAAACCGGGTTCGCGATAGTGTACATGAACATCAACTAAACCAGGAGCAACTAATTTATCAGTCACATCGATCACTTGAGCGCTATCTGCTTTTAGCTCCGTGCCTAAGGCTGTGATCACGCCGTTTTCGACCAACAGATCATTTTTTAATAATTTACCAGCTTGATAAACTGTCCCATTTTTAAGCAATAACTTCATCTTGTTTTTCCTCCTAGCTCACGGCCTTCGATCACTTTTTCCAGCATTGCCATCCGCATAAACACACCATTTTGCATCTGTGCCTTAAACCTAGATTTTTTTGCCTCAACTAAGCTACTAGCAAACTCAACATCCCGATTGATCGGTCCGGGATGCATGACGATCGCATCATCTTTTAATTTAGCATAGCGTTTCGTCGTTAAACCGTATTTTTGATGATAACTCTCTTTTGAAAAAGTTTGCTCCTCAGTAGCACCATGGCGTTCATGTTGAACTCTTAAGAGCATCAAGACATCAACTTTTGCGACTAATTCATCTAATGGGCGATAAGTACCGTATTCTTCAAAGGCTTCATCATACCAATAACTTGGTCCCGAGAAATATACCGTCGCCCCCAGTTTATGCAATAACTCCATATTACTTTTGGCGACCCGCGAGTTGGTCAGATCACCAACAAGCGCGACCTTTAAGCCCGTAAATTTTCCAAATTGCTCATAGATCGTCAACATATCTAGTAGACATTGCGAAGGATGCTGACCACTTCCATCCCCGCCATTGATGATCCCGATATCTAGCGTTTGTTTGGCACCTAGTTCTATCAATGGTGCATAATATTCATTTTGAGAATGTCTGATCACAGCTAGTTTCACACCTAAAGCATCCATCGTCAACAATGTATCATATAAAGTCTCGCCCTTATTGACCGAGCTTTGCTTAGGATCGAATTGCAAAACATTCAAACCTAATTTACGTTCAGCCATTTCAAAGCTCGTATGCGTCCGAGTTGAATCTTCAAAGAACATATTGACACAATAAACCTCGCTTAGATCACAAGTTGGACGTCCCCCTTGTTTGAAATACTGAGCGCGTTTGATCAACGCTAAAACTTGTTTTTCATCTAAATTATCGACTGTTACAAAATGTTGCATGGCTCTTTTTGGCTATAGATCATGTGGTTATTAGAAAGTGCTATAGTTTTCCTTTCTTAGATTGCTGGCAAATATCAGTTCCACATTTTACTTTCCACTGATTATTTTTTATCGTTCACTAAAAGCGTATTTTGGTAAGATCAAGTTCAAACCGATCCCAAAGATCGTTGCTAAAGCAATACTTGTCAATTGGAAATTCCCTAATTGAAGATATGTTCCACCGACACCTACGACCAAGATGACCGAGGTGATCACTAAATTGCGCTTCAACGCATAATTTACTTTGTTATCAACTAAGATCTGTAAACCATTGGAGGCGATCATCCCAAAGAGTAGAAATGAGATCCCGCCAATGACTGGACTTGGGATCGATTGGATCAAGGCTGAGATCTTACCACAAAAACTAAAGACGATCGCAAAAAAGGCTGCGCCACCGATCACCCAAACTGAGTGGACCTTTGACATGGCTAAAACACCAATATTTTCACCGTAAGAAGTCGTCGGGGGACCACCAGCAAAACCAGCGATAATGCTTGAAAAACCATCACCAAGTAAAGTTTTATTCAAACCTGGATCTTTAAAGAAATTGCGCTTAGTTAGTTTATTCAAGACCATGATATGTCCCATATGCTCAGTCATTGTCACAAAAGCGATCGGTGCCATCCCTAAGATCGCTGCTGGGTACCATTTAAAATCATAATTGATAAACATTACATCAAACGCCGGTAGCGTGAACCATTTAGCTTTAGCGACGGCTGTAAAATCCACGATCCCCATCATAACAGCAAAGATATACCCACCGATGATCCCAAGCAAAACGGGGATCATACTTGGAAAACCGCGCAAGAAGATGTTAAAGCCGATCGTCAGCAGCAAAGTAAAGATCGCAACACTGAAAAATTTCAGATCGTAATTTGAATTGTTCAACATCGCATCATTAGCTGCCGTCGTGGCAAGTGATAGCCCGATAACAATAATGATCGGCCCTACAACAACAGGAGGCAATAGTTTATCGACCCAACTTGAGCCAAATTTGCCAACGATCAAAGAAACGATCACATAAACTAAGCCGGCTGCAATGGCCCCCTGACCGACAGCAGGATAGCCGTAATTTTTCATCAAAACTTGCATCGTCATGATAAAAGCAAAACTCGAACCTAGATAAGCTGGGATCTTAGCTTTTGTGCATAGCAAGTATACGATCGTTCCGACACCGGAACAAAAGAGTGCGATACTTGGATTCAAACCGATCAACAACGGGACGAGCACGGTAGCTCCAAACATCGTAAAGAGATGCTGGATCGATAAGACTAACCAATGCGGAAAATTCGGCTTATCGTTGATATCTAATAGTGCATCTTTATTTCTAAAAACTTCTTTTTCTGACATAAATAATCTCCGTTCTATTTTGCTAAGAAAAAAGCCCGAAATATTACATTTCGGGCTCTAAAAGGTAGACTTAATCCATAATGTCTTAAGCCTATCAACCTTTTTTGCCCTCTCTGGAGTCAATTAAAATGGTTAATTTATTTGATTGTCTTTAATTCGATCCCGTCTTTACCATCGATCTCTTCGACATAAACAGAAACTTCTTCATTTAATGCGGTCGGGATATTTTTACCAACGAAATCTGCGCGGATCGGCAATTCACGGTGTCCCCGATCGACTAAGATCGCTAAGTTGATCGTCTTTGGTCGGCCTTGATCCATCAAAGCATCTAAAGCCGCACGGATCGTTCGTCCAGTAAATAACACATCGTCAACTAAGATCACATGTTTATCATTGATATCAAATCCGATCTGACTATCTTTTACGACCGGTTCATGCTTGGCGTTAGGATCATGATGAATATCATCACGATATAAGGAAATATCTAATTCGCCTACCGGGATCGTTACATCCTCTAGTTGTTGCAAGCGCGCTGCGATCCGTTTAGCTAAATAAATACCACGGGTCTTGATCCCGACTAAAACGATCCCGTCTACCCCTTTATTCTTTTCAATGATCTCATAAGTCATCCGTGTTAATGCTCGTTTCATCGTGATTGCATCGCTCACTTCTTTTGCCAAAGTAAAAACCTCCCTAGAATATTAAAAAAACGCTAGCCTCAAAGAATACACTTCAAGACTAGCGCTAAACAGACCCACTGATAGTGTGGGAATATCGAACCGTACCTTGCTAGCCTCTCTGGACTATTCTTAAAGGACTCACTTATTTATTTATAATCTACTTGATTTTATTTGTTTTGTCAAGATATGCCAGTTGTTTTTCAAAAATTTCTGGCAGTGGGGCTTCAAAAGTCAAAAATTCACCCGTTTTGGGATGGGTAAAACCTAATTTAGCTGCGTGCAAAAACTGCCCCTTACCCTTCAAAGTCTTCTTGGGTCCATACATTGGATCACCCACTAGCGGATGACCGATATATTTCATATGCACACGTATTTGGTGGGTCCGACCTGTCTCTAAGCAACAACTTACTAAGGTATAGTCTTGATAACGCTTCAAGACTTTAAAATGCGTCACTGCATCCCGACCACCAGAAACAACAGCTTGTTTTTTACGATCCTTAGGGCTCCGTGCGAGCGGAGCTTTGATCGTCCCAGAATCTTCTTTGATCCGTCCGTGAACAAGCGCGACATATTCGCGTAAATTAGTTTTATCTTTTAATTGCTTAGCCAAACTGCGATGCGCCTGATCATTTTTAGCGACCATTAAGAGCCCCGAAGTATCTTTATCGATCCGATGTACGATCCCTGGGCGATAAGTTCCATTGATCGTTGAAAGCGGGCAATGATATAACAAAGCATTGACTAACGTATGGTGTTCATGTCCTGGTGCCGGATGAACGACCATTCCCTGTGGTTTATTGATCACGATCACATCATCATCTTCATAAACGATATCTAAAGCGATATTTTCAGGTTCGACTTCAAGCTCTTTGATCGCTGGTTCGGTCAAACTGATCTTATCGCCCGCTTTGACCTTGTATTTACCCTTTTGTAGGGTCTCATTGACTAAAATATTGCCCTGTTCCAATAATTGTTGGATCTGGGACCGCGAGTACTGTGGAAAGATCGTCGTTAAAACTTTATCTAACCGTCCCGTTTGCGTTGTGATCGTTGCTTCTACCAATTCATTATCATCCTTCTTTATAGATTAAATTATCCCTTCATCATCTTTTAGCATCGTGATCAAAATTACGATCACACCTAAAGTCAAGGCGCAATCAGCAATGTTGAAAACTGGAAAATTGATAAGATCCAATTCCAACATATCGACCACATATCCAGAGAAAAGACGATCAAGTAAATTTCCGAGTGTTCCACCGATCAACAGTGAAAAACCTAGTCCATAGCCCCAGTTATGGTGCAATTTCTTAAAATAATAGCCAAAGATCACCAAAGCTACAAGTGAAATAATACTTAGTAACCATCTTTGACCTAACCACATGCTCCAAGCCGCTCCAAAATTTCGCACGTACCCGATCGACAAGACATCTGGAATAACTTCATAGCTAACATTAAGTGGAACATTTTGCTGAATATAAAATTTCAACAACTGGTCGGATAAAACTACCGCGACCATTAAACAAATATATAACGTCATCCGATCCATAACCCTTCTAAACTAATGACTTAAAAATCTTTCATCTCAATCTTAACGTAAAAATCGTTGTTAGACAATTATCCAAACAAAAAAGGCACCACTGCTGATGCCTTTTAAAGCCGACCTGACCTATCAGCCTACGATTTTTAAACGATCGCAAACGTTTTTAGTATAATCCTGTGATCGTACCATCATCTGCTAGATCCATCCCCATCGCAGCTGGAACTTTTGGTAGACCAGGCATTGTCAAAACATTACCGGTCAAGGCTACGATAAAGCCGGCCCCTAATTTAGGCACAAATTCACGAACATGGATCGTAAAATCAGTTGGGGCCCCAAGTAATTTAGGATCGTCCGAAAGTGAATACTGTGTTTTAGCCATACATACAGGTAATTTATCCCAACCAAGAGTTTTGAATTCGCTCAATTGGCGTAAAGCTTTCGGACTGAATTCAACATCTTTACCACCATAGATCTTGGTCACGATCTGTTTGATCTTATCTTCAACACTATCATCAGCCGCATACAAGCGTTTAGGTGTAGTAACTTGATCACAGCTAGCGAGCACAGCTTGAGCTAATTCTTTAGCCCCTGCACCACCTTTAGCCCACACATCGGCAACAACAGCGGTAGTGTCTTCTTTAGCACAAAGCTCAACTAACATGTTTAATTCAGCCAAAGTATCAGCAGTAAACTTATTGATCGCAACAACTACGGGAATATCATATTGTTTCATACTTTGAATATGACGCTTCAAATTAGCAAAGCCTTTTTCTAAAGCCACTAGATCTTCATGATCAAGTTGATCTTTTGCCACGCCACCATTCATCTTCAAGGCACGAACTGTGGCTACGATCACGATCGTATTTGGTGCTTTACCTAACTGAGGTACTTTGATGTCTAAGAATTTTTCAGCTCCAAGATCAGCTCCAAAACCAGCTTCAGTGATCGTATAGTCGGCCAACTGCAAAGCTGTCTTAGTTGCCAACACACTGTTACAGCCATGAGCGATATTAGCAAATGGTCCCCCATGAATGATCGCTGGTGTATGCGCTAAAGTTTGAACTAGATTTGGCTTCAAGGCATCCTTTAACAACAACGCGATCGCACCTGTCACGCCTAAGTCAGCGACTGTCACTGGTTCTTTGGCATAAGTATAACCGATCACGATCTGCCCTAAACGTTTCTTTAGATCAGCGATATCTTTTGCTAGACATAAGATCGCCATCATTTCTGAAGCCACCGTGATATCAAAACCGTCTTCACGTGGGATCCCTTGGACTACACCACCAAGCCCGATGACCACATGGCGTAATGCGCGATCATTGATATCCAATACGCGTTTCCAGATCACTCGGCGCTGGTCGATACCTAGCTTGTTACCTTGGTAGATATGGTTATCGATCAAGGCTGCTAAAGTATTATTGGCAGTCGTCAAAGCATGCATATCACCCGTGAAATGTAAGTTGATGTCTTCCATTGGGACTACTTGAGAATAGCCACCGCCAGTTGCGCCACCTTTCATTCCCATTACAGGACCTAAGGATGGTTCACGCAAGGCGATCATAGTTTTTTTACCTGCTAAACTCAAGGCATCGCCTAAACCAACAGTAACTGTCGACTTGCCTTCACCAGCCGGCGTTGGATTGACAGCCGTCACTAAGATCAATTTTTCTTTAGTTTTTGGGCGGTCAGCCA
This sequence comes from Ligilactobacillus murinus, assembly GCF_003288115.1. Taxonomy (NCBI): domain Bacteria; kingdom Bacillati; phylum Bacillota; class Bacilli; order Lactobacillales; family Lactobacillaceae; genus Ligilactobacillus; species Ligilactobacillus murinus. The sequence goes on from NZ_CP023565.1 coordinate 730,617, forward strand.
ACGGTAGTTTGATCTTTGCTTTATATTGCCCGTATTGCTCGATCTCAGATCCACTTAAACCCGCTTTTTTAGCGACCTCAACGATCGGTAACATCTCACTTTGTTGTGCAATTTCAATATCTTTCACGTTTACGCTTACGACTATATCACCAAAATGATAGATATAGCTTTTCCTTTCTTTTTTTACCTGTATCTTATAGCTAATTCCTGATGAATTTAAGACCAGTATAAAACATATTTCGTGTTTTGTCATTAGTTTTTATAAAAAAGCTAACAATCACAATTTAATCATTTTAAAAACGAACTATTTTAATATTTTTAAGCATTTTTCTTTGCTTTTTGGTAACATCAAAACTGAATAAGTCCGATATTGGTCAGTGATCTTCAATTGGTATTTCGTAGCCACGACTTCTTTGATATCGCTACGAGCGATGATTTTATCATTTAAAGATAAAACGCGCTTGAATTTCACTTCACGGTCTGTAATAACTAATTGGCGCCGCCATAATTGGATCGCAGTGACTAGCACAAAGCATACAAAAGCAATTGCAGTCCAGATCTGAAAAACTGTGATCTCTAACCATAAGAACAAACTCAATAAAAAAATCATAAAAGTATAAGACCAACATGTGATCGAACTGGGAATATCAGGTTGACAATAAAATTTTTGTTCCACAAAAAAACACCTTTCCGTTGCACTACTTTTCTTTTAATTTTACAATTTGAAGAGAACCACTTGCTCATTGAAGTGGTAATTTAACAATTAATTAAGAAAAGAGCACAGTCCATGGTAAAATTATACACCGATGCCGCAACAAACAAAACCCATAGCGCGGCTGGGATCTTAGTTATCGCTGATCAAAAACAATACCAATTTAAACAAAAAATAACAGCCTCAAATAATCATCAAGCTGAATTTGAAGCTGCTATCTTAGGTTTTGAATATTTGTCTCGAAACTTTCCAAATGCCCAAAATGTTTTCTTTCACTCTGATAGTAAGATCGTGATCGATAGCTTAGATAAGCGCTATAGTAAGTCATTTGCACCTGAGTTGGCCAAACTACTCACGCTACATGAAAAATTTCCGTTGGTCATCGATCAATGGATCCCTGATAAACAAAACACTGGCGCTCATAGTCTTGCTTTACAAGCTTTAAAAGCCTAATTGCGAGGCTTTTTTTGTCCCCAATATTGAAATAGATCAGTTCTTAAAGTACCATTATAGAGCTTGCGTCGTTTAGTCGCCTTTTGTCCGTAATATTGTTCAAAAGCTAAGTCACTAGTCAAGATATATTTGCTCCAAGTCGTTAATGGACGGTAAAGGTCCCCCATTTCTTGATAGAGCTTATGCACGCCAACCTCATCGCTTAAACGTTCACCATATGGCGGGTTAGCCACGATCACGCCGTATTCTTTATCTGTCTTAAAATCTTTGACAGCCAATTGCTTGAACTTGATACTATGCGATAATCCAGCTTCCATTGCATTTTTTTTAGCGATCTCGATCATCTTACCATCAATATCATAGCCACAGATATCAAGTTCAATATCATAATTGGCTGCTTGTTCAGCTTTAGCTCGTAATTCTTCACTCAAACCAGCCGGCATCCAGTCCCATGTTTCACAAACAAAATCACGATTGAAGCCTGGTGCGATATTATGCCCGATCATTGCCGCTTCGATCGGCAAAGTCCCTGAACCACATACTGGATCGACAAAGGGCTTTTCTGGATACCAATGTGCTAGTAAAACAAGCGCTGCTGCCATATTTTCTTTCAATGGAGCGCCCCCTTTACCAACACGATAGCCCCGTTTGAATAAACTGCTTCCAGTCGTATCTAACGTCAATAGGACTTTATCTTTATTCAATGCTACTTCCAAAGGATATTTAGCCCCTGTTTCTGGTAAAAATGATCGGCGATGATATACCGCTGAAAGCTTTTCAACGATCGCTTTTTTTACGATCGCTTGTACACTAGGAACGTTATGCAATTTAGATTTTTGAGATTTTCCCGCAACTGGAAAATTAGCATCTAACGGTAAATATTCATCCCAAGGCAAAGCCTTTGTCTTTTCAAAAAGTTCATCAAAAGTCGTTGCTTTGAATTCGCCAATAATGATCTTGACCCGGTCGGCCGTGCGTAACCAGAGATTGGTATTGATAATATCTTCTGCCGTTCCTTGATAGCGAACGCGTCCATTTTCAACAGCCACTTGATAGCCTAGATGCTTTAATTCGTTTCCTGTAATTGCTTCGATCCCAGCAGCACAGGTTGCTAGTAAGTTGTATTTTTTCATAATACTTCCTTTCTGTATTCGCATAGCTTTAATAACTTGATTTTCACATTAAAAAAACTAGGACAAAAGTTTCCTTCCGCCCTAGTCATTTCCTGAATATGTAGTCCTCTATAAGCCACGTTCTGTACGTCATTTAGCCCAGGAGCTAAAATCGGTGGTAATCATCTATCTCCGAGTTAAATAACTCGCCCCCATGATTAGTTCATTTCCGTCATGAAGCGCCCCTACCAAAGTTTGGGTTACCTGCTCGCGGGGTTTACCGCGTTCCACCAATAATGTTTCCACTATTGCTTCGTCACTGTGGCACTTTTCAAGACTACTCGGACATGGTCAAATGACTTTAGCCCTTTTATCTGCCGTTACCATAAAAAATGGTACCTTGCCTTATTTTTTCAGCAAGCACGATCACTACAGGCATCGCAGCCTGTGCAAGCTTGGACTTTCCTCAGCCTATATATAATAGACCGCGATTACCAGAAGACTACACATTATTTACTTATTTAAAAACGATTACTACGATCGTCATCATCATTAAGTTGAGCACCAAAAACATGTCGCTCTAAGTTAGACAACCGCTTTAAAACATCCATATTAGTCATATTCGTCGTTGGACGAGCTGCTTGACCCGAAGAACCGACCGCAACTTGCTTTGTCAATTCATCGACTTTGCTTACTAAACGATCATTTTCCATTTGAAGACGTTGATTTTCTTTAGCGTATGCTTCATAATCTTGGATAACTTGATCCAAAAATTCATCAACTTCATTCGAGTCATAACCGCGTAGACCGCGTGAAAAATTCTTATTTACGATGTCCTTAGGCGTAAGATTTACATTTTCCATCGAAACTGCACCTCATTTGCATATTAGGAACTTAACTCATAACGTTGTCCATTATAGCATAATTATTTGATGCTTGTAAATATAAATTTTTGGATATCGATCATTTTTTGTGCTAAATATCCTTGTGCAAGTGTCAACAAAAAGTCACGAATACCAAAGTTCAACATGACTGTCAATAAAAATTTCACAAAATCCATAAACTCAACTTCCTTAACGTAACCATCATCAGACAGCATTTTCATAGTCTAATAGAACTACCGATCTGAAATGCCCAAACATATTTGCGTTTAGACTATCAATACTAGCTTTTAAGCCGTTTTCGTAACAATCATTAGGTATTTCAAGATCTTGCATGCTACTCGAGCATAAGAATCAGCCTTTATATTCATCCCTTCGTGTACTAAAAAAGCACCCAACGACGAGTGCTTAGAAGTTAAACTAATCGTTCAATGTTTAATCGGCGATATGCAACCCTAATGAGTTCCTTGACATTATAACCGTTGACCTCAATATCATCCAATTCAGGTGCTTTTAAAAATGCTTCGGGATCAACAACTAGAAGGGAACAAATTTCACCACCAGAAAATTCAGTCCACTCAGTTAACAATCCAGCACCTGTTTTTCCAGGAAGTTTTATCTCCCCACGGTAAGTAGGCCCAATCCTGTTAGGAAAGTCAATGTCAATTTCAGGAACAGTTTCATCTAATTCGTATTCAGTCAAACTAAACTTAAAGTTCTCAAATTCCATTAATATAACTTCCTTCCATTTTTGATATTATTTAGATAATAGTTCTCAGGCTCATATGCTAAGGACCATATCAAACCGTAAGTAAAGACAAATAACCCCACCAAAATAATGATCAAGATCGTTAGACTAGCACCGTATTCCGCTAGTCTTTCTTTTTCTTCGATTTCATTTAACTTCTTCAGAGTTCTCCCTGCTTATTCATATCAACGGTAACCAGTCTCTAGTTTCTTTGGCTACTTTGTAAGCTTTTTGCATTAGGAAATTTTCATCCCTCCGTGTACTAAAAAAGCACCCTATCTAAGTGCTTTAGCTTTCAACATGGAAATTTTCTGATATCGGCAATTCTACGTCGTCTCTTATTTTCAAAAATAACTCGATGATCTCTTTAGGTACATCTTTTGAAAAAATATAGACAATTTTGTTATCAGGCTCTCTATATCCACCAGTTATCCAGTTATATACTTTGTCATAAAATTCCAAAGTTTCCTTATTTGGAAGAGCCATTATTTCTAACTCTGGTTCCATCTTTTAACACCTCACTCACTAGATTTAAAAGCACTTTATCTTCTTATTTATCACCCAAAACAGCAATCTCTGATACAATTTCATTTACAGATCCTTCCCTAAATTTTATAGACGCGTTTCGACTAACAATTTCATTCAGATATTGTATATCTTGAGCCTTTGCATTCTTTACATATTTTTCAAGTAAACTATCAAGAATATTTTTAGCTCCTTCAACGTCATTATATCTTTTAGGCTTAGATTTGTACAACGAGTGCTTTAATTCCCTGTAAATACTTCGGGCCATTCTGTTAGTTTATCATTTTCTTCTTCGAATCGTTTATCAAAGTAAGCTATCTCGTCTTCTGTCAGTCCTTCAATATAAGGATCGGAAGAATAGACGATATCTTTTTTTGGTATGAAATTCATCAATTTTTTGACACGATCTTCAACTAAAGCTTTTCGCATTTTATACCATATCCTTCCAGTTTTTTAGCTGAACCGATATGACCATAGCGAACTGCATACAGTGGCTTATGTGCTACCGTATTGTCGTAGATCACAAAGGTATCGAGTGGTAAAGCATCAGTAACATAGATCTCGCTATCGTGACTGTAGACATAAAAATAAGCCCTGCCATAAATGCAGGACTCTTTCCAAACACGAGCGATCACACTATCCATTTTGCGTGATACATTGAACCGAGATAATGAGTTATTTCCTAACTCTTCTGGACAAATTCGTTAGCTTTGTAAATTTCTGACTGATTCATGACTGACTTTTTCGATAAATCATGGTTAATACTAATTGATCACATATACAAATCAAGAGCACTAAAACAACTAATGATCAGTTTTTAGTGCTCTTGATTTAATCTATTAGTATTTTTGCTCTAAATACTGTTCTGCCTCATCTTGAAGCTGATACATATCGATCACCTCAAGCTCATAAGCATGTGTCTGTTGATAACGTTTGATCGCTTCATAGTCAAATTTTGGCTTACCGGGATGTTCTTTGTCATAGATCAAGACCGCTTTATCTGTATGTGCTAGCATAAATTGTTGGTAATTTTTCAACTGCATTGGTGAACTATATGGTTGTTTACTTACGCTAGCACAAAAATCAACTTGTTGTTCTAACTGTGCTAGCTGTATCTGCTTATCTTCTTGCCAATTTTTGGAAAATTCTGTATAAGGATACATCAATGCGGTCTTGACGCCTACATATTCTTTAGTAAAAGAAACTGCTTCTTCTAACGCCCATTGTTCGATCCCCAATTGGCCCCCAGAAATGATCCACTCAAGCCCCATATCAGCATTTTGCATAAAATTTTTACGTAAACAATACTTTAAAACTTCGATCTTGGGGTCATCTAATTTAAAGACCCCTAGTTCGTAACTTCGATAGCCACTTACCCATAAACGCACGCATTTCACCTCACAAAATATTTTCTTTACCTTATAATACCACAAATCTTTTACTTTAAATTTCACCCAACTTTTTGCCAATAACTGTTTAAATTTGTTATAATTAACCGGATAGGAGCGTGATATTTATCTATGGCAATCCACTATCCAAACGGCGGCTTGTTCACTACTAAAAATAGTGCGAGTAAAAAAAGCCGCGCCAACAATACTATTTATGGAAAGCGCGGAATGTCGTTAGAAGATGAAATAAACGAAAGCAACAAATACTATCTTTCAGCTGGGATCGCGGTCATTCACAAAAAGCCGACACCGATCCAGATCGTTGATGTTTATTATCCCAAACGTAGCGCCGCAGTGATCAAAAAAGCTTATTTCAAACAAGCTTCTACCACTGATTACAATGGTGTCTATCGTGGTCATTATCTTGATTTTGAAGCAAAAGAGACTAAAAATAAGACCTCATTTCCGCTCAGTAACTTTCATGCTCACCAGATAAAACACATGAAAGCATGTCAAGATCAAGCTGGTATCTGCTTTACGATCGTTAAATTCGTCACAACTGATCAGGTGTTTTTGATGCCGGCTAATATTTTATTTGATTACTGGGATGCCCAAGCAACTGGGCGCAAATCGATCCCAAAAGCAGTGATCGAACGCGATGGCTTTGAGATCGATTATGCGCTCCGGCCCCGTATCCCATATCTAAATTACGTTGATCTACTGCTTGAAAAGTAGTTCAATGTTTCCCTAGTGGATAAATACAGTTAACTATATCAGTTAGAAAGTTAAAAATGTGTGACTGATACTTACAATGACCCAGTCAGGCAATTTGCCTAAACTACACTTTATCACTATATAACTGTAGTAACTAAAATTAAGAAAGGAACTCTATATTCTTTCTGATCATATATTTTATGATTCCACATTTGTATAGTAGCAGTATCGTTATGGATAAAAATCCGAAATACTCGCGCACAAATGGCCCCAAGAAAAATGGTCGTTTAAAGCGTAGCGGTAAGAAAAAAGCTTCACGCACTGGCAAAAAGCCAATGTGGCTCAAGATCTTATTATCCTTTGCAGCCGCCCTAGTAGCTGCTTTAGTGGTTGGAGTCACCGTCTTTTTTGTCTATGCAAGCAGTGCTCCTAAATTAAGTGAGCAACAGCTTGAAAGTGCCGGTTCAACGGTCATTTATGATTCAAATGGCAAAAAGATCATGTCTTTAGGGACCGAAAACCGGACCTATGTTGCAGAAAAAGACATCCCACAGCAATTAAAAGATGCGGTCATCTCGATCGAGGACCGTCGTTTCTATAAGCATCATGGGGTCGACCCATGGCGGATCGTATCAGCTGCAATGTCTAATGCGTCTGGTTCAGCTGGATTACAAGGTGGAAGTACATTAGATCAGCAATTGATCAAACTCTCCTACTTCTCGACCAAGCGCTCTGACCAAACGATCAAGCGTAAAGCCCAAGAAGCTTGGCTAGCCATCAATATGGACCGCCAATACAGCAAAGATCAAATTTTGACTTTCTATGTCAATAAAGTCTTCATGGGTGACGGATGTTACGGGATGCAGACCGCGTCTAAATACTATTTTGGTAAGACATTGGATAAATTAAACTTAGCTCAAACAGCTTTGATCGCTGGGATCCCAAATGCCCCATCCTCTTACAATCCTTATACTAATCCAGAATTTGCTAAAAAGCGTCGGGATGATGTTTTAAATGCGATGGTCGCTAATAAAAAGATCACCCAAGCTCAAGCTAACGAAGCTAAACAAGAAAGCATCACCACTGGTCTAGTTGAGAAGAACACTTCAAAAACTGTGACCTCAACTGAAAAGATCGCTGATCCATATATCAAACAAGTTATCGAAGAAGCTAAGAAGAAAGGCTATGATCCTTATAAAGACAGCTTACAGATCTACACTAATTTAGACATGGCGATCCAAAAACGTCTCTATGAGATCGCAAATAGCGATGAATATTTGAACTTCCCAGATGACAATATCCAAGTTGCTTCAACTGTGATCGATCCAGATAATGGTAATGTGGTCGCGATGCTTGGTGGACGTAAGACTGGCGATGTTACCTTTGGACTCAACCGTGCCGTTCAAACTGATCGGACAAATGGTTCTACGGCTAAGCCTTTGATGGATTATGCACCTGCGATCGAATATCTCGATTGGGCTACGTATCATCCGATCAAAGACAATCGTTATGTTTACCCTGGAACAAATATTCAACTATACGATTTTGACCACCAATACAAAGGCCTGATGACGATGCGCCAAGCTTTGGTCGAATCACGTAACGTCCCTGCGATCCGGGCTTTAGCCGCAGTGGGGATCACAAAAGCTCAAAACTTCATTTCACAAATGGGCTTTAACTACGATAAGACCCTAGAATATCAAAACGGTATCGGGTTACCTTCTTCGACTCTCCAAAATGCTGCAGCTTATGCGGCCTTTGCCAATGGTGGGACTTATTACCAACCACAATATATCAAAGAGATCGTAACTGGTGATGGCGAACGCAAAGAATTTTCAAGTTCTTTTAAACAAGTCATGCAGTCATCAACAGCTTATATGATCACCGATATGCTCAAAGGTGTTATTACTTCACCTGAAGGAACAGGTACTCGAGCTAATATCAGCGGTTTATATCAAGCCGGTAAGACTGGGACTAACGCTTACCCATCTGATATCTCAGCTAAATTCCCTGATGATGCGGCAATGGATTCTTGGTTCAATGGTTATACCAAACACTACTCTGTCTCTGTTTGGGTCGGTTATGACCACCAATACGAAGCGGGTAATTACTTGGATAACAATTCCGTTGCTTTAGCATCACTTTTCTATAAGAACATCATGACCTACATGTCGCAAGGAAAGACCAACACCGATTGGCGCAAACCAAGCAACGTCTATGTTCGCTATATCAATGGTGTCCGTCAACTTTACTTGGCTGGTTCTGCTGCTCCAAGCTCAGAACTTTCTGGTAGTTCAACTTCTAGTCGCTCAAGTTCTTCAGAAACTTCGAGTTCATCGTCTGGATCTTCTTCAAGCTCAGAAAGTTCAGCTAGCTCAGAAAGTTCATCAGAATCTTCTTCAAACTCAAGTAGTTCTGCGAGTCAATCGTCAAGTCAGCCTTCACGACCGACCGACGATAACTCTAGTTCAGCAAACTCTACACCACCAGCTGAACCCGACTCACAAGCTGAAAATCAAACAACAAACAGTGAAAAGCCACCACAATAAAGTAACAAAGTATCCATCAACTGATATGGATAGACTCGTAAACACTCCCCTCAGCAATGTGGAGGAGTGTTTTTTTACGCAAAAACAACATCACCAACTGATCCAAATAAAGAAGACCACTCGAATTTTTTTGAATAATTCGAGTGGTCTTCTTTAAAGATAGAGACTTATGTCACAGCCTCTTTTTATGCTTCTTTTATTTAAAAGAGGCTACATATTTATCATGTTTTTCTTGATCAAATTCATTTTCTGATTTACCGATGATCAATGTCGCAGTAACATTTCCTGCAACATTGACAACTGTCCGTCCCATATCAACTAAACGATCGATCCCAGCGATCAAAGCTAGGCCTGAGACTGGAACACCGATCGTTGAAACTGTCGCTAATAAAACAACAAATGACGCCCCAGGAACGCCTGCCATCCCTTTAGAAGTGATCATTAAAACTAATAATAAAGTCAATTGCTGACTCAACGAAAGATCAATATGATAGGCTTGGGCTAAAAAAATAGCTGCTAATGATTGATAGATCGCAGAGCCGTCCAAGTTAAAGGTATAACCAGTCGGAATAACGAACGAGCTGATCGCTTGGTCAACACCTAATTTTTGAGTTTTTTCCATCAAACGGGGCAATGTGACCTCTGAACTAGCTGTTGTAAAGGCCAACACCAATTCATCTTTGACTACTCGTAATTGGTCCATGATCTTAAAACCAAAGATCCGAGATGTGATCCCTAAAACTACTAAAATAAAGAAGATCATCGTTGCGTAAGACATTACGATAAATAATCCTAATGGTTTTAACGACTCGAGTCCCAATTGAGCGACGGTAGCCCCGATCAAGCCTGCGACCCCAAAAGGCGCAAAATACATGATCCAACTCGTGATCTTGAACATTACTTCTGCTACGGCTTGGAAAAATCGTAATAAGATCTTACCTTTTTCACCAATTGCCGCGATCCCTAACCCAAATAAACAAGAGAAAAAGATCACTGGTAGCATCTGACCTGTCGCTAATGCATCAAAGAAATTAGATGGCACGATCGACATCAAGATCGATCCTAATCCGCTGTGCGAAGCCTGTTTAGCTGTTTTAACATATGTCGAAATATCAACTTGGGATAACTTGCTTAAATCAAGCATATATCCGATCTGGGAAAGATTAGAGACTAACATCCCAACGATAAAGGCGATCGTTGATAACACCTCAAAATAGATCAAAGTTTTTAGTCCGATCCGCCCTAACTTTTTGATATCGCCCATATTAGCGATCCCTACAACTAAACTTGAAAAGACGATCGGTAAGACGATCATCGAGATCATATTGATAAAGGTCGATCCGAGTCCATTTGCAAATTTGATAAATCCTTTATCATCAGCAAATATGACCCCTAAACCGATCCCGATCAACAGGCCTAAAATTATCTGCCACCCAAGTGACAAACGATATACTTTTAACTTTTTCAAATTCACCATCTCCATAGAATTTTTATGCCAGTTAATAATTTACCATATTTTACATAAAAATTCATTATGTTGTTTGTTTTTTTATTAAAATTATATCTTTATCACTAATTATGTTCGGTTTTTACACTCTTGATCGGCCTTCTGGGCAAATATCTAATAGTGGACAAGAACTACACTTCGGATTTCTTGCCATGCATTGGTATCGTCCCCAAAATATCATCCGGTGATGTCCTTTGATCCATAGATCTTGTGGGACTTTTTGCATTAAGATCTTTTCGATCGTTAAAACATCACTATCAGCTGGGACCATCCCTAAACGTTTAGCAACGCGACTGACATGGGTATCAACTGCAAATGCTGGGATCCCAAAGCATTCAGCTAAAACCACATCCGCTGTTTTGCGTCCGACCCCACTTAAGCTCATCAGCTCTTTTCTAGTTTTAGGGACGACCCCATCAAAGCGTTCGACCAGTTCCTGTGAGCATTTGATCAAAAAGCGCGCCTTATTGCGATATAGACCGATCGTTTTGATATAGCTTTCAACTTCTGCTTGGCTCGCATTCGCTAAGTCAACAGGATCCTTATAGCGTTCAAATAAAGCTGGTGTGACCAAGTTAACAGCTTTGTCAGTAGTTTGGGCACTCAATATCACTGAAAGCATAAAGTGATACGGATCTGTCTTCGTCAACGATGTTGTGGCATTGGGAAACATTTCACCCATGACTTCGATCGCATGTGTCGTTTCTTCACTACTTAGCATCATCGATCCCTCCTGACCAATCATACATTGGAATACTTGGCTTAGCTTTATTTTGCTTAGGTGCAGTTGGTTGTGCTTTTTTAGCCATTTCTTGTCGGCGCTGTTGGCGTAATCGTTGCACATCGGCACTAGTTTTGATGTTTTGCTTTTCCCAGCTCAATAAGATCTTATCAATATACTTCAAACTGTAAACCTGATTTAAAACGGCCTCACGTAAAGCTAAAACGATCAATTCGGGTGAATAATTCTCTGTATTGAGCCAACTATCGATCGTTTGTAGTTCCATCGGGGTCAAAAGCCGGCCAAATTCGACCTCAATATTTTTATAAACTTCTTGCTTACTGGTCGTTTTGTTTTGTGTTAGTTCAGCTGTTACTTCATTTTGTTCTAAAGCAAATAATTTCTCGTAAAGTAGCGTAAAATCATACTTGTCATACTTACGTCCCGCCACATCAGTTGCTGTCGTTAATCTAAGAAATTTTTTTTCGATCAAATTACGCAATAAATTTCCCAGCTTACTAGTATCAAGCTGCATACTTTGTGAAAGTTCAGTTAGATCGATCGCGTTTCCCTGCTGCGTTCGACTCATGAGCTGTAACATCAAGATAAACTCAGCTTCATCTAGTCCTAACTGACGATAATTATTCAACAATAGATTGGAAACTGTCATTTGTCCAGCAGCTAAATATTTTCGTATTATTTTATCCATCTTGATCTTCCTTTTTAAGTAAAAAACAGGACACAACACTCGGTCATGTCCCGCAGCCCACCAACTATTATGGGTAGATCCGGTTTAATAAACGTGGGAATGGAATAGCTTCCCGGATATGGTCTTCACCTGTGATCCAAGTTACCGCACGTTCCAGACCAAGTCCAAAGCCAGAGTGTGGTACACTACCGTAGCGCCGTAGATCTAAGTACCATTCATAATCAGCTTTATTTAAACCTGCATCTTCAATTTGTTTTGCTAAATATTCTGGATCGGTCGCACGCTCAGAACCACCGATGATCTCACCATAGCCTTCTGGCGCTAACAAATCAGCACACACAACTAAGTCTTCTCTAGTTGGATGTGGTTTCATGTAAAACGGTTTGATCGCTTTAGGGTAGTTCAACACAAAAACAGGTTTGCTGAAGTGTTCTGCCAAATAAGTTTCTTCTGGCGAACCGAAATCTTCGCCCCATTTTACATCTGGGAATTTACCTGATTCTTGTAATAATTTGATCGCATCATCATAGGAAATGCGTGGATAAGGTAGTTGCGTATAGCGCTTTAGGACTTCCTTATCTCGTCCTAAAATATCAAGTTCGTAGTCACAATTTTCAAGTACTTTTTCAACCAAGTAAGCAATATAGCGTTCTTGGATCTCTAAACTTTCTTCTTGATGCATAAATGCCATTTCTGGTTCGATCATCCAAAATTCGATCAAATGACGACGTGTCTTGGATTTTTCCGCTCTAAATGTTGGCCCGAAAGTAAAGACTTTACCATAAGCCATTGCCCCAGCTTCAGCATAAAGCTGACCTGATTGTGAAAGATAAGCATCTTTTTCAAAATATTCAGTATGGAACAATTCTGTTGTGCCTTCAGGAGCACTACCGGTCAAGATCGGTGAATCCAACTTGATGAACCCTTCTTTGTTGAAGAATTCATAAGTTGCACGGATCATTTCGTTTCTGATCTTCATGATCGCAAATTGACGCTTCGAACGCAACCAAAGATGACGATGATCCATCAAGAAATCTGTCCCGTGTTCTTTAGGAGTTATCGGATAGTCTTCACTTTGACCTACCAGTTCAATATCTTCAATTTCGATCTCATAGCCAAAGTGTGAGCGTGTATCTTCATGGATCGTACCTGTGACGTACATACTTGCTTCTTGTCTTACTTCTTTTGCAAGCTTAAATACATCTTCAGAAACATTATTCTTAACTACGACTCCTTGAAAATAAGCTGTTCCGTCGCGCAGCTGTAAAAAGGCGATTTTACCGCTGGAGCGCTTATTAGTCAACCAAACTCCAATTCTTACTTTTTGGTCAACATAGTCTTTAGCGTTAATAATACTGATAGTTTCCACTAAATTTTTCCTCCTATTTTATTTACTATATTTTTCAACAAATTTTTCTATTCGCACGATCGCCTCACGCAGATCTTCAAGCGAAGTTGCATAACTCAAACGAATATGTCCGGGCATTCCAAAGGCTTCCCCTGGAACTACAGCAACAAAGGCCTCGCTCAATAAGGCATCAGCAAAACTTGATGCATCACTAAATCCCGTTGCTTTTAAAGCTTTTTGAATGTTAGGGAATAGGTAAAAGGCACCTTCTGGCTTAGCTGTCAGCTCGAAACCAGGGATCTTCTCCACTAAAGGATAGATCTCATTTAGTCGTGTTTCATACGCTTGGCGCATCTCTTCAACACAAGCTTGATCTTGTTCCAAAGCTGCTAAGGCTGCATATTGGCTGACCGCCGAAAGATTTCCAGTCGCATGCCCGACCACAGTACCTAACTTAGCGATCAATTCTTTCTTCGCCAAAGTATAGCCCACACGCCACCCAGTCATCGAGTACGTTTTAGAAAAACCATTGATCAATATCGTTTGCTGCTTGATTGCTTCTGAAAGTTCAACTAAAGAAACAAAGCTGTTTCCATTATAAACTAACTTATTATACATGTCATCAGCAATTAGCCAGATATTATTTTTTACGGCCCAATTTCCGATCGCTTCTAACTCAGCTCTAGTGTAAATGACACCAGAAGGGTTTTGTGGTGAGTTAATGATCACGGCCTTCGTTTTTTCAGTTCGTTTAGCTTCAAGAGCAGCTACCGTTACCTTTAAGCTCTTAGTTTCAGGCAGTACAAAAACTGGCTTACCTTCAGCTAACTTGACTTGTTCACTATAACTGACCCAATATGGCAAGGGGATCAAGACTTCATCGCCTGGATCAAGGATCGTTTGGCTGACCGCATATAAAGAGAATTTTCCCCCTACTGTAACAGCAACATTTTCAAACGTATAATCAGTGTGATATTGAGCATTAGTTGCTTTAGCGATCGCCTTGCGTAATTCAACGATCCCTAAAGTAGCGGTGTAAAAATCTGATTTTCCCGCTTGGATCGCTTGGATCGCTGCTTTTTTGATATGTTCTGGCGTATTGAAATTAGGCTCACCAGCAGTTAAATTTTTAACATCATAGCCGTCTTTTTGTAATTGCTTTGCCTTAGCTGACAAAGCTAAAGTTGCTGAGGGTGAAACATTTTGTACTCTTTTTGATAATTCCATCTTGAATAGCCCCTTTAATTAAATATTTTGGATCGTTTTAACAACTTTTCCTGTTTTAAAATCAAGTAGATCATAACAAAGATTGCCGTAGGAATTGAGATAACTTATTTCCCAGACTGGTTTATTCTTATGCATCCCTAAAGCAGTATGGGTGATCTTTTTCACATTCCCAGTTTGCTGAGCGATCTTTTTGGCACTTGCTTCAGAGATCCCTTCGTTTTGCTGGTAAACGTTGATCTTCTTACCATTTTGTGCAACGATGGCATAAATTTTTTGTTTTTTGTCATTAGTTCCTGCGACCGTGTAATAAGTATGATTTCGATTGTAGTGATAAAAGGCCGTCTCTTCTTTTAAGCCAGCGTATTGTTGTGCTAATTGCGTTGCTTGCTTTTTGGCATTTCTCATAGGCGAAAGTGCCAAGTTGAAAATGACGAGCACTAATACCAAGACGGTCAAAACTCCGAGATACCACAAACGATGCTTTGTTTTCTTTTTGATCCTCGTTGTCCGCTTCATAAATTCCTTCCTCTAGTCAAAAACTGTTTATTTCAATTATACCAAGTTAGCGCTGTTTGTCATGTAAAAAATCAGCAACTAATTTCGGGATCTCAGCTGTCAAAACTGGGCGTAATTCTAATTTATCTGGGAAGACCTGCTTAAATTCTTTACCATAACGCTTAGTCAAGATCCTTGAATCTAATAAAATAAAAGCTCCACGATCATTTGGCGTCCGGATCAAGCGACCAAAGCCCTGTTTTAGCCGCAAAACTGCTTCAGGTAAAGCTAATGTCGTAAACGGATCATCGCCGACTTGGCGTGCACGCTCATATCGAACTTGATTAAATAAGGTATTAGGTGCTTGAAATGGTAAACGTACGATCACTAAAAGCTCTAATAATTTTTCGGGTAGATCTATCCCTTCAAAAAATGTCCCCGTCGCAAGCAAGATCGCCGTTTGATTTTGATTCAAGGTAAAACGTTTCTTTAGCTTTTCGGGACTTCCATTGACACCTTGAGCTAAAACTTCTCTTTCTTTGGTAAGACCTAAGACTGCTAGATACTCATAAGTTCGTTCAAGTTCATCTAATGAATTGAATAAGATCATTGTCTGACATTGATTTTTAGCAGTTAGATCATAAATAGTCTTAGCTAGGTACTTAACATATTCCTCATTTTCAGTCGCACCAACATTAGGCGCGTCCTTTGCGATCAACGCTAAGGTTTTTTGATAGTCAAAATTACCTTGGTAGCTCAATAAACGCGTATCTTTAGGTAGGTCTAATTGTTTTAACGTATAAGCATGAGTCTGCTTTGTAAATAAACCTGCACCTAAAAACAATACATGTTCAAACTTTGGATACACTTTACTTTGTAAGAAGTCAGCTCCATCTAAATAGCTGAAGTGTAAACGTAAATGTGCAGTTTCTTGTTCAGCGATACTCAACCAGATCAATTGCTTAGTTTGGTTAGCTTCAAGATCCGTAAAGGCTAATTTTTGCCAGGGCTCAAAAGCTGTCACTAATTGCGAAGCTAATCTAAAGAAATCCAATAAGTATAACGTCGCCGTTTGATCGATCTGTTCTAAACGGCTGGCTTTGAAAAAAACTTTTTGTAGCCACACAAATTGCTGTAAAAAACCGTCATAGGCGCGAGTTATCTTATTGATCACACCATAATGTTCCTTTAAAAATCCCAAAAACTTCTTTTCAGTTAATGGTTGCTCAGTGATCCCATTTTGTCGGAATCTTAGGAATCTTCGCATAAAAGCAGCCCTCAGACCCCACATATCATGATCTAACACTTGGAGATCTTTTAAAAGAGCATGGTATTGTTTTTTAGTCAACAGACTTTGCTCGATCAATTGTTCAAATGAAAATGAGATCTGCGACTCCATTTTGACTAACATACTATCACAGAGGATCTTGATCTCATCAAAATCCAAAACTTGCTGAACACTTTTAGCTACTGTAGCTGGGAGATTTTGAGCTTCATCAACGATCAATTCCAAGTCATTGCCCTTAAAATCAGTGGCATGGGTCAATAGATATGCATGATTTGTAATGATAAATGAGGCGTTTTCTTTGGCGATCTCATTTAAGCGGAGATAATCGACGCGATAAAATGGACTGGTTGGCTCTAAACTATCAAAACCAGTATGCTCGATATTAGCAAATAAAGGATCTTGCCGTGTCGTCAATCTAAGCTCATCAAGATCACCGGTCTTGGTCTGTAATAACCAAACGATCAAACGCATCTGTAATAAACGCGAATTTTTATTGTACGGTTGTTTCAACGAACGCCAAAACTTATCTAGATCGATATAATGACGATTTCCTTTTAAAACAACGACATCAAGATCAAATGGGAAAAGATTTTTCAAGGTCAGATCGATCTCTTCTGCCAGTTGGGCTTGAAGGGCTGTTGTTGCCGTACTGATCACGATACGCTTGTCTTGGGTCGAAGCGTATGCGGCCGGCACTAAATACCCCAAAGTCTTTCCCATCCCAGTCGGTGCTTCAAGTAACAAGCGCCGTTCGTTTGGATCATCAAAGAAATCGGCGATCGTAGACATCATTTTGACTTGCTCATCACGCCACTCGATACTTCCTGAAAAGAGTTGTTCTTGTTCTTCTTTAGTCTTAGGAAATGTCAGGGCTATATTATCCCTTGTCTTGAAATTTGGCCTCAAAATAACCAAGTCTTCGATCTGCATCCATTTTTTAGCTAACGGCTGGGCTTTTTTTCTTTGCTTAGCATATGCTTCTTTAAAACACTCTGCTGTATCATAAAGTAACGCACCACTCAAATTACATAAAGTTTGTAAAACACTTAGTGGTAACAATTCTAAACGTTTCTGCAAGAGCAAAAATAACTCTGCCGTAACATAGGTATCACTATCTGCTTGATGCGGGCGTTCATGCTTGATCCCAAGATAGTTACCCAGATCAACTAATCGATATGAAGGTTGCGTCGGCAATAAGATCTGAGCCAACTGCACCGTATCGATCCCCTTTAATTCAAGTTCAGGATAGCCCGCACGCTCAAACTCTGCATTTAAAAAGCGATAATCCTGCATGATATTATGCGCTACAAAAACTGTATCCTGTAACAATGCATAGATCGTATCCGCTACATCACTGAATAATGGTGCTTTGGAAACATCACTGTTCTTGATCCCGGTCAGCTTTTGTACTTCTGGTGGGATCGGACATTGTGGATCGATCAACGTGCTAAAAGTATCTGAGATTTTTCCATTTTCAATAAAAGTACAACTAAATTGGATAATTCTTCCAGTTCCATCCAATGCAGGGGTCGTCATCTCAAGATCAACTACTGCATAGGTTTTTGATTTAGTCATTTATCATCACCGACTTTAAATAATCTTTCTGACAATAATTCTATCACACTCAGTTTAAAAATAAATAACCAGTGATCAGCTCGTTTTGATCGAACTATCCTTAATTACCGGTCTAAACTTGTCGCCTAAACACTAAACAGGTATAATCTAGTTTGAGACTTATCCATCCTTATTTAGCGGTATGGTATAATTTAGTTTGAAATTGCAATGTTTTTCATTGTAAATATTTAGAATAGACACGATAGAAAGGGTGCTCTTTTTGCTTAGCACACAAAAAAAGACCGGCCAAGGTTTTAGTCATGCTAAGATCATTTTGATCGGTGAGCATGCGGTCGTATACGGGCAACCAGCGATCGCTTTACCACTAAAAACACTTAAGACTCATGCTAAGATGACTTTGCGCCAAGATGACCAACAAATACTAGAAAGTAGTTACTATACGGGTCCGATCGCTGAAGTCCCCGAATTTATGCAGGGGATCAAACATTTAGTCATGTATATCTTGACTCAACAAAATAAAGAGATCGGCTTTACGCTTCAGGTAACTAGCCAATTACCGATCGAACGCGGGATGGGCTCATCAGCCTCAGTCGCAGTAGCGATCATCCGCGCGATGTACGATCTATTTTCTCTAGAACTTGATCATCAAACGCTCTTAAAACTTGCTGATGTGGCTGAAAAAGATACACATAAAAATCCAAGTGGCTTAGATGCAGCGACGACCTCTTCGGCCACTCCGATCTGGATGATCCGTGACCAAACGATCGACCCGATCCCACTTGAGCTAGATGCTTATTTGGTGATATGTGATAGTGGTATCAAAGGTCAGACTTCGCAAGCGATCGCAACTGTCAAAGAAAAACTTCAAGCTACACCTACTGCGACTAAAAACATGATCACAGCGATCGGAGATTTAAGCTGGCAAGCACGCAAACAATTAGCACAAAATGACGTTTTAGGTCTAGGTCAGACGCTAAATGCAGCCCAAAAATATTTAAGGCAATTAGATGTCAGCGAGCCAACGCTAGATAAGTTGATCGAACTAGCTTTGCAAAATGGAGCTTTAGGCGCTAAATTGACTGGTGGTGGCCGTGGAGGTTGTTTTATCTGTCTTGTCAAAGATCAGCGCTCAGCCAAGCAACTCTCCGATCTTTTGCTCGCTAACGGCGCGATCGCAGCTTGGATCGAACCACTCAAAAAATGATCATCAGTTAGAAAGCTAAAAATGTGTGACTGATCATATATAGTTATCAATGTAGCACTATGAAAGGAAAACTATATCGCTTTCTGGTCATTAGACCAACACATTTATATAGGTAATATCAGATGAAAACACCTAAAGTAACTGCTCGTGCACATACAAATATCGCACTTGTTAAATATTGGGGCAAAGCAGATGAGGAACTCATCATCCCGCAAAACAATTCCCTTTCTTTGACGTTGGACCATTTTTACACCGATACGACTGTCCAATTCGATCCAACTTTGACAGCTGACCAGTTCACACTCAACGGTCAAGCCCAAAAAACAACTAAGATCACTAAATTTTTGGACATTATTCGGCAAATGGCTGCTAGCCAACTTTTTGCACGAGTCGAATCGACTAACCACGTCCCGACTATGGCTGGATTAGCCTCTTCTGCGAGTGCTTATGCTGCCTTAGCTTTAGCTGGCAGCAAAGCTTTGGGATTAGATCTTAACTCTAAAGACTTATCACGCTTAGCTCGTCGTGGTTCTGGTTCTGCTTGTCGCTCGATCTATGGTGGTTTTGTGGAGTGGCAAAAAGGTGATTCTGATCAGACATCATATGCAGTTCCTTTGGTGGAAAATTTAGATTGGGATCTAAAAATGATCGCGATCGTTGTCAACGATAAACAAAAAAAGATCGCTTCACGCGCTGGCATGCAAACTGTTGTCCATACTTCACCTTACTATTCAGCTTGGGTAAAACGTTCAAAAGAAGATCTCTTAGCACTCAAACAAGCGATCGCGGAAAAAGATTTTACACAATTAGGTAAGATCGCAGAAGGTAATGCTATGTGTATGCACGCTTTAAATCTTAGTGCGACACCACACTTTAACTATTTTGAAGCTGAAAGTCTAAAAGCAATGCAACTTGTCGAGCAATTGCGTGATCAAGGGCTAGAGTGTTACTACACGATGGATGCTGGGCCTAATGTCAAGGTCATCTGTCAAGGAAAAGATCTTAAAGCTATCGTAGATTCATTAAGTCAAGAATTTTCAAACGAGCAACTTTTAGTCGCCTCAGCTGGTCCTGGCGCAGAGATCTTAGAAATTAAAAATTCGGAAAGGAATTGATTTTTTGCCTACTGTAAAAGCTCCAGGAAAACTCTATATTGCTGGTGAATATGCCGTTGTTGAACCTGGACAACCGGCTATTTTGATTGCAGTCGATCAATTCGTTTATGCCACGATCAGTCAAGCCAAGCAAGGTCTAGTGTCCTCAAAACAATTGCTAGGTCAAGATATCTCTTGGACACGTAAAAACGATCAACTGCAAACGGCCCAAGCGACCTCAAAATTTGCCTATGTCCTCAAAGCCATCGAACTGACTGAACGCTATGCTAAAGAACAAAATTGCCAGCTATCGACTTTCAAATTACAACTTGATAGTGATCTAGATAGCCCTGATGGCAAAAAATATGGCCTAGGTTCTTCAGCAGCCGTTACTGTTGCCACAGTCAAAGCGCTGGCTGCCTACTACAAATTAGCGCTGACTCCCCTTGAGATCTTCAAGCTCGCAGCCAGCGCTCATTATCTCGTTCAAAAAAATGGTTCACTAGGTGATATTGCAGCTAGTAGCTTTGGTGGCTGGATCGCCTATCATTCCTTTGATCGTTCATGGTTGCTCCAAGCATTAAAAGACCATTCCCTGACCGAATTATTAAAGCTCACTTGGCCTAAACTGCAGATCGAACCTCTTAAGGCGCCACCACGATTGCGCCTTTTGATCGGTTGGACTGGTTCACCTGCTTCAACTTCCAATCTAGTCAATGAAGTTGCGCTCTCAAAAGAGGAACGCCAACGTAAATATGACTATTTTCTAGAACAAAGTATGCTCTGTGTTTCCCAAATGATCGCTGCTTTCAAGCAACAAGATCTGGAAATGATCATGCAACAACTGGCACGTGATCGCGAATTATTGCGCTCACTTGAAACATTTTCCCAAGTGACCATCGAGACCCCTAAATTACATCAGCTGATCACCTTAGCCCAAAAATTTGGTGGTCAAGCTAAAACTTCAGGTGCTGGTGGTGGGGATTGTGGGATCGCTATTTTGGCTAAAGAGCGCCCTTTAAATGAGCTCTTAAGCGCTTGGAGACAAGCTGGGATCACTCCACTTCCCTTTAATATTTACTCTACTTTAGACAGGAGCTGAGCCGATGGATATCCACGCACACCGTAAAGATGAACATGTTTTTATTGCTGAAAAACAATACCGCCCCATTGCTGATAATGGTTTAGATCAAGTCCGCCTCTTACCTGCGACCTTACCAGAGCTTGGACTAGATGAGATAACGCTCACGACTACATTGGCTGGAAAACAGGTAGCTTACCCTTTCTTTATCAACGCAATGACTGGTGGGAGTCCTCAAACCGATAAAATAAATGAAAAATTAGCCTATGTTGCAAACAAGACCGGGCTAGCTATGGCAACTGGCTCGCAAAGTGTCGGACTCAAAGCCCCTAAATATGCCCAAGGTTTCACAACTTTACGGGCTTTGCTCCCAGAAAATATGGTGATCGGTAATCTTGGGGCTGACCACCCTTTAGAAAATTGTCAAAAAGCGGTCGCCATGCTGTCTGCTGATGCCTTGGAATTACATTTAAATGCGGCCCAGGAATTAGTTATGCCTGAAGGTGACCGTAGTTTCTACTGGTTAGAAAATTTAAAGCAGGTCACCCAAAATTTAGCTGTCCCTGTGATCGTTAAAGAAGTTGGCGGTGGGATCTCACCACTTGCTTTAGCCAAGTTAAAACAATGTCACGTCAAGTATGTCGACCTTTCCGGAAAAGGTGGAACTAATTTTATTGCGATCGAAAATGAACGCCGTAAACGAAAAGAATATCACTTTTTGACCGATCTTGGTTTGACGACAGCTGAGGTCTTACTAGCAGCTCAGCCCTATAAAGCTGATTTTTCTTTTACAGCTTCTGGTGGGATCAGAAATGCATTAGATATCGCTAAATGTATTGCGCTAGGAGCAGATAATGTGGGGATCTCAGGCTTATTTTTACACACTCTCTTAAAAGAAGACACTACCGGTTTGATCGCATTGATCGAAGACCTCAAACAACAATTGGCGCAGATCATGCTATTAGTAGGCTGTAAAAATATTACTGAATTACAACAAGCGCCTTACGTTTTATCAGCTGAATTACTGGCTTTCAGATCACAACTTTAAAGTAATACCGTTCCTAACTGGAGCGGTTTTTTTATATTTTAAAGAGTTACTTTTAATTTTGACAAAAAAAGAATATAATTGGCACTAACTTATATTTAGAAGGTGAGCTTATGCATTTTGCAACAACATTCAAACCACAAAACTACGATCTTTATTTTGACTTAGATCGCCAACAAAAACATTTCTTTGGTAAAACAACGATCACTGGTTTGGCTTTAACTGAGACCGTTTGGCTTCATCAAAAAAAACTTCAGATCACTGAAGTCTTAGTCAATGGGCAACCTCACGCCTTTAACCTTGATGAAACAAAAGATGCCCTTTATCTAGAACTTGGCTTTACTGGAAAAGTCACTTTAGAAATTACATATACTGCAAAGTTGACTGATACAATGATGGGGATCTACCCTTCTTACTACGAGTTAGCAGGGCAAAAAAAGCAATTGATCGGGACGCAATTTGAAACTGATGCAGCCCGAGAAGCCTTTGTCTGTGTCGATGAACCTGACGCCAAAGCGACTTTTGATCTGGCTATAAAATTCGATGAACAGCCAGGTGAACAAGTCTTAAGCAATATGCCAGAAAAAAGTGTTAGCGCTGGGGTCCATTATTTTGAAACGACTCCTAAAATGTCAACTTACCTTGTCTGCTTTGTTTTAGGAGAACTGCAAAGCAAAACCACTACGACTACTTCTGGGATCAAAGTAGGTGTGTTTTCAACTAAAGCTCACCAGCCAAAAGAATTAGATTTTGCTTTAGATATTGCCAAACGTGCCCTTGATTTCTTTGAAGACTACTACCAAACTCCTTATCCGCTCTCACATTCTTGGCAAGTGGCTTTGCCAGATTTTTCAGCCGGTGCGATGGAAAATTGGGGGATCATTACTTATCGAGAAGCCTATCTTTTGCTAGACCCCGACAATACGACTTTAGAGACCAAACAAAGGGTCGCAACTGTGATTGCACATGAATTGGCACATCAATGGTTTGGCGATCTAGTAACGATGAAATGGTGGGATGATCTGTGGTTAAATGAAAGCTTTGCCAATATGATGGAGTATGTTTGCATCGATGCGCTAGAACCAAGCTGGAAGATCTGGCAAACTTTTCAAAGTACCGAAGTCCCATTAGCTTTGAACCGGGATGCTTTAGCTGGAGTCCAGTCCATCTATACGCCAGTCGAAGATCCGGCCGAGATCGATGCACTCTTTGATAGTGCGATCGTTTATGCTAAAGGAGCCCGCATGCTTGTTATGGTCCGCGCCTTGATCGGTGATACTGCCTTACGCCTAGGATTAAAACAATATTTTGCCAGTCATGCCTATGGTAACGCCACTGGGGCTGATCTTTGGCAAGCTTTAACGCAAAAAACAGAGCTTGATCTTCCAAAAATAATGTCTACTTGGCTCAATTGCCCTGGTTATCCGGTAGTTAGTGTTAAAAAAATAGGGAACGATCTTTTGCTCGAACAGCGGCAATTCTTTACTGATCCTAGTGTAACGTCCGACCAACTATGGCCGATCCCCTTGATGAGTAATTACCCTGAATTACCCGCTTTAATGACTCAAAAACGTTTGATCCTCAAAGACTATACTAGTCTAAGACAAAAACATGGCTCTACTTTACAATTAAATGTGAACAATAACGCACATTTTATCGTTGCTTACAGTCCTGAGCTCTTAGGTGATCTTCTAAAAAAATCACCCCAAACGGATACACTCACCCGTTTTAGTTTACTGCAAGATCTAGTTTTATTGGCTCAAGCTCAAGTTATTTCATTGCCCCAAGTCCTTGAATTAGCGGCTAACTTCAAAAATGATCATAGCCAATTAGTTACACGAGCTTTACTGCAATTATTAGATCTCTTAAAACTCTTTGTTGGCTCAGACACTACTGCACATGATGAGCTGTGTACTTTAGTGGTCAGTTTTACAAGTATTTTAAAGGCCAGCCTTAGCCAAGAACCAGCGAGTTTTTCTCAGCTAGACCAAGAATTGATACAACCACTACTTTTAAAGACTGAACTTTACGCTAAAGTCAAGCAGGTCGTAGATGAACAATTATATTTCCCTCCAACTAAGACTGATTGGGCTAAACTACCAGCTGAGATCCGAGGCGTGGCACTTAAAAATATGCTAGTAAATCACAATTCAGATGCTTGTTTCACTGAATTTTTCAAGGAATACCAACAAAGTGTCGATCCTAGCTATAAGGTAGATCTCAGACAAGCTTTGACTAGCTCACCTAAAGTAGCGCAATTGACCGAATTATTAGCTAATTTCAAAGATCCGGCTGTCATCAAGCCCCAAGATCTCAGAGCTTGGCTAGAAGAGATCTTAGCCAATCCGGTCGGGCAAAAACTGGCTTGGGCTTGGCTCAAACAAAATTGGAATTGGTTAGAAGAAACTGTAGGTGGAGACATGGAATTTACTACCTATATCACCGTGATCGGCAAAACGCTCAGCTCACCCGAACTTTATGCCGATTTCAACACTTTCTTTGAACCTAAATTAGCCGAACCTGGTTTAGCTCGCGAGATCAACTTAGCTAAACATGCGATCTTTGCCCGAGTAAACTTACTTAAAGTGCAACAGTCAAATGTAGCGCAAGCACTCAGTTCACTAGCTTGGTATCAAAAACACTCATAAACAGATAAGATCTTCACAAACAATGCAAACGACCAGGCCCCCACGATGCAGATCCATCATGGAGGCCTGGTCGTTTATATAGCACAGATCGTATCGTCTCATGCATTATTTTTTAGTAGATAACAACTGGTTCACTTTGACTCAAATTATTGAAAACATTAGCCGCTTCACTTGGTTTCATATTGACACACCCTAAAGAACCTTCTTTAAGATAAGCTGTGTTTGACCAATTTTTCCGCCAATCTGCATCATGAAAACCACAACCGTCTAAAGTAAATGGCACCCAATATTCTACTGGACTAGCATAAGCTGCCCCATCAGCTCTTGATCCCCGTAAGATCGTCTTTGTTTGTTTATACATAACATAAAAGACTCCCTTAGGTGTATCGGCTATAATGCCCTCTAAGTATACAGATGAAATAGAAAATTCATCTTATACTTGGAGGGTATTTTATATGTCTAGGAAATCAAGATACAGTGCAGAACAAAAATTAGCTATACTAAATGAACTAACCCGTTCTAATATTAGTGAGGTGGCTAAAAAGTATGCAGTGGGCAAGAAAACTATTAGAACTTGGGGGTATCTATATGAATATCAGGGCATTGATGGCTTACGATCTACTCACAATAATCATAGATATTCAAAGGAATTTAAATTATCTTTGGTCCAACAGTATCAAAAATCAGACGCGTCGCTTGAAATATTCGCGATCAAGCATGGGCTAAAGTCCAAAACACAACTATCAGATTGGATTATGCAGTATAATGAATCTAACTTAAAGGCCTATACGCCAAGAAAGCGAGATTCAAAAATGAGTGGACGAAAGACTGACTTTGAAGAACGACTTACTATCATTGAAGAGTTGATTAAGCATGATGTGAACTACAATTGGGCAGTTGAAAAATACCATATTAGTTACCAACAAGTTTATGGCTGGTATCAAAAGTATCGCAAAAGCGGTAATGACCCAGAATCACTTCGTGATCGCCGAGGCAAAGCTAAGCCAGAAGAGAAGTGGACGGAAGTTGACCGACTCAAGGCAGAGAATCGCTTATTAAGGGCTCAGCTAGAAAAGCAAGAGATGGAGATTGCATTCGCAAAAAAATTAACAGAAATACGCAATCGGGAGGTGGAAAAGGACTCCGGTACCAAGCCATCAAAGAACTAAATCAAGAAAATGGATGGTCAATTAGCCAGTTGTGTAAAATAGCTGATTCTTCGCGAGATGGTTATTACAAATGGCTCAATCGAAAGCCAAGTCAATATCATAATGAGCAAGCAGAGTTACTTGAAGCGATTGTAGAGTTAGAAGAAGAACATAATTGGACGCTGGGATATTTAGCGATGACTACACAGTTAAGCTTTGAAAACCGTTTAAGCTTTACCGCTGGATTAAAACGAATAACTAACTGCATGCGTAAGCATGGAATTAGAGCAAATATTAGGAAGAAGAAGCGCAATCGAATTCAACGCCATGAAGAATACATCAATGACAACTTATTGCAGGGACAATTCGACCGTGAAACTAAAAATGAAGTGTGGGTTACCGACACAACGGAAGTAGCCTACGGCGAACACACACTTCATAAAGTACGAGTACACGTTATTTTAGATTTATATGGTCGTTACGCTTTAAGCTACAATATTTCAGACACAGAAACTTCATCAGCAGTAATTGAAACCTTTAATCGTGCTTTTACGGTTGAACCTGATGCGCAACCAATGATCCATACTGACCGCGGGTCAGCTTACTGCTCAAGTATGTTCAACGACTACTTAGCCTCTAAAAATTGTATTCATAGTATGTCGCACCCCGGTCATCCTTGGGAAAACTCACCCATAGAGCGTTGGTGGAATGACTTCAAGCTAATCTGGATTAACAAACACCCTCGTCCTAAGACGCTAGCAGAGCTAGAACAACTCGTCAAAGGAGCCATTGAATACTTTAATACCAAACGCGCTTACACAAGCAAAAACGGCTTGACCGCGGAACAATTCCGCAACCAAGCCGCCTAAAATTTTTATCTATTTGATCTGTATACTTGACGGGACATAGTGCCATCATTATGTGTACTTTGGGTCCCCGTCACAACATCGATGGAAACGACTTGTTGACCATCACGATAAGCCCACAAATGTTGTTTTTCGATCGAAACTTCAACATAAGTGTTACCGATCCCACCATTAGTTGTTGTATCGTAGCCTGTGCCACGTGTGTCATAGCCTTCACCGTAGATATCACGCTTGGCATCAACTTTTGTTTCACCATTTTCCAGAGCTTTTGTCAAAGTCTTTTCAGCTTTATAAGCGCTGATCGCCCAGCCATAGGTCCCAGCCGGAACGCTTATCTCATTTCCTTCACTTGTCTTAAAAGCTAAGCTCTTATTTAAGGTGGCTTGTTTTTGATTGATCTCGACCACTTTATTCTTTAACGCTTGCGTATCGAATTGATATTTCCCAGCTTGATACCGAGCTGAGGTTAAAATATCCGCTGTCGTTAACTCATATTCTGTTTTTTGTACCGTGTACGTGATCTTTTTACCGGTCAATTCTTTTAGTTTCTTTTCCTCTTGTTTAACAATCGCACTGTTTTCTTTGACTGGCTTTAAGTATTTAGCTGTCAGATAGATATCTTTATTGCCTTCTTTTTGGCTGAACTCTTTTAAGATCGCTGAAACATCGTATTTGTTTCCTGTTTGTTCTTTGACGACCTTGACTTTATCTCCTTCTAAGATCGCATAAGCATCAACTGGTGCTTTTCGTGACTGATCAGCCTCATTTAGTTTTGCTTCTACATTTGCTTTTAGCGAAGCCACTTTTTTACCATCAACTTTAGCTGGAGTCAAAGTATAATTGATCTTTTTGTCATTTGGTAAAGTCGTGGCTTGTTTTTTCAAGATAGCTTCAAATTTTGCTAGATCTTTTGAGCTAAATTCTGATTCGGTCGGCTCTGCTGTATAGATCAATTGCTTGTTAAGATAGACCTTCTTTTCAACTTTAGCTGCAGCTAGCTTTTCTTGTGCCTCTTTAGCATTCAAGCCACCAACATTGATCCCATTGATCGTAACATTTTCATTGAAATGGGTCCGCTGTTGATAGATAAAATAAGCACCACCAATAAAAGCTAACATCGCAATTCCAACATAGAGTATAACTTTGGTCTTGTATTTCATATCGCACCTCTAATTGAATTATTACAATTATGTTACAACATTTTACAAAAAAATACAATTATTATTTAGGTTTTACACAATCAAATCATTTCCTCACGTATTTAAACTTTTTAAGTTATGTTATAATTTAGCCTATGACAAGTAAGGATCAGGTGAATATTTTATGGAAACAAATAGTCTGTTGACATTCAATCGTAGTATCGGTAAACAGAAGCGGTTATCAAAAGTAGCTGAGTCCAGTTGTCCTTTTTGTGACGTTGGACATTTAACTGATATTTACGATCAACAAGGTGCGATGATTTTTTTAAAAAATAAATATCCTACACTCGAAAAGACCGATCAATTCGTTTTGATCGAATCTGCTAAACACGATGGTAATATCTCTAATTATGAGCCTGAAGAATGGCAAAATATTCTAGCTTATGCGATCAAACAGTGGAAAGTATTTTATAATGATCCTAAATATAAAAGTGTTTTGCTGTATAAAAACTATGGTAAACTTTCTGGCGGTTCGCTTTCACACCCGCACATGCAGATCGTTGGACTTTTAGAGGCCGATGGTTACCGGGAGATCGCCCCAGCTTACTTTAGTGGTGATACGGTCGCAACTAAAGCTGGGGCAACGCTTAACATCTCCGATCACCCCATCATGGGCTTCTTGGAATTTAACATCAGTTTTGATGAAAAAAGTATCACACCTGCAGCTGACTATATCAAAGAAGTCGTTTCATATTTACTCGCTGACTTTAATGATGGCCGTTGCGAAGCTTATAACCTCTTCTTTTATAAATTGACCGATAAACTCTACTGTAAAGTAGTTCCACGTTTTATCGTATCACCGTATTTCGTAGGTTATTTTATCAGTCAAAAATTCGATGCTGAGTTTACCGCTGAAGTTATAAAAGACCTCAAAGAAAAATATCTAAACTAGCAAAAATGAGGGACCTATCACGATGTGTTTGCATCCTGATAGGTCCCTCATTATTTATACAGCATGACTACCTTGTCTTATTCAAAACTAAAACGTAAGCCTTTAGGGAAGAAGTTTTTGACCGTACCATTGACGACTTTGCCAAATGCAAAGGGTTTATCATCACAGATCAATAAATACCACCCATTCTTATGGGGCGTGGTCACAGTCACTGTATTACCTGCCACATATTGTTGCCATTGCTCATAGGTCAACGCTAATTTTTGATCTGTTTCCGTTGCACTTAAGGATAAAGCCAGTGTATAGCTAGGTTCAAAACGCTTTTTCTTAAAGATGCCAAGCAATAACCCCGGACGCATAAACTTTAAGCGTGATATGTCAGGCCAATTTTTATTGTAATAATAAAGATGGTCGCCGTAGCATTGCAATTCAGTTACTTTGAAGAGATCTTGCTTTAAGAAATTAGCTGAAAATTCTTTCCATAAAGCAACTTGCTCTTGGGTCAAGCTTGCTTTATTTTGCTTTTTACGCTTATTTTTCTTAGTTTTTACAACCTGTACTGGTCGCGTATCACGTAATTTAGCGATAAAATGCCCCTCACCTTTAAAGTGATGTGGCATCAAGCGAATGGTCCCTGTTAGTGTGGGCTCATCATTGCCCCAAGCTGGGATCCCACTGTCCATGCCAGTATACTTTTGTAAAGGCACGATCTCAAAGTAAGGATATTCTTGTAATAACCAGCTGATGATCTGTTCATCTTCTTCAGGCGCAAATGTACAAGTTGAGTAGATCAATTCACCACCAACCGCTAACATTTTTACCGCTTCAGTTAAGATCTCACGCTGACGCTTAGCACATTGCGCTGGATAAATTGCATGCCAATATGTGATCGCATGTGGATCTTTGCGAAACATTCCTTCACCTGAGCAAGGCGCATCAACTACGATCTTATCAAAATAGGCTTTAAAGTTTTGAGCCAAGGTAGCTGGATCTTCATTTAAGACGATCGAATTTCGTGCCCCAGTCCGTTCCATATTCTCAGCTAAGATCAAAGCCCGTTTCTTATTGATCTCATTTGAAACTAATAGACCTCGATTTGCCATCTTTTCAATGATCTGCGTCGATTTTCCCCCAGGTGCAGCACAAAGGTCTAAGATCTTCTCGCCTGGCTTAGCTTTGACCACCTCACCGACATACATTGCACTTAGATCTTGGCTATATATATACCCTGCTTGATGCTCCAACGTCTTTCCACTAACTTCGCCTACATAACCGGTCGTAACATATTCAACCGGTTCGTCCAGTGAATTAGTAACTTTTTTATAGTTATCTTTTAACGGATTAAGTCGAAAGCCCTTTTGTACTTCGCCAGATAAACTTTCAAAGAAGGCTGGGGCTTGGGCACCCAACAGAGCTTGATATTTTTTCTTAAAATCTTCTGGTAACTTCACTTCTTAAAAAACCTCTTCTGCTATATAACATAGCTTTTCATTATTTGTAACTTATTTTGGATTAAATCCTCACTCTTTTTTCAACCTTGAAACGATCAATAGATAAAATAGCAGACTACTTCCCAGATAGATCGAACCCATCGTCAGTAACAGATAAGTATACGTCGTCATTTGGAAAACAAACATCCCTGCCATGCCCCCAATGAGCGTACCTAGCCCTACCCAGAGCGAATATGTGCGCCATTCTTCAAAAGCAAATTTAGCAGGATCAGCTTGCAAAAATACAGCTTCGTTATAGCGATGCCGTAATGATATCAACCAAACAGCCATTTGCGCTAGAAAGCCGACCGCTGCCGCAAATAATCCCAGAACTTGCGCCCAATGTGAGACTAACCACGATTCATCCGAAATGATGAAATTCTTTTTGACTAATCTAGTAGCTGATAGTAAGCCAAGCTCTTTTTTTAAGACTTTAGCATCGATCGGGGTCAAACTATCCAAAACGATTCGATAATCATTTGTCTGTGCTGTGGCTAATTTTTGGGTCGAAGCTGCAATAAATATCTGATCATCTAGATCTGAGTGATAGTTGTCGCCCATCACACCGATCACAGGCAAATAATTACCATCTAGTTTCAAATATGCCTGATCTTTAGGTTCATACAGTTTTTTTTCATAATTTTTTCCAACGACTGCCAATGGAACATCCGATTCAAAGTCAGCACTTGAAAAGAAATGCCCCGAAAGTAATGGTGGTTGCGTATAATTTCCCTTACCGTAAAAATAAGTCACATTACGCTGATCTTTAGCTTGGTAATGGAGCTGGACATCAGTTAATTTATCATTGTCCTTTATCTTTTGATCAAGTTCTGCCAGTGAGATATCTTGCTTGAGCGTGATCTTATACGCATCTAAAGAGAGGTTGTTATTATTCAATTGAATGATCAAGTCACGTTCTTGGATCTTAAAAAATAGATAGACACAAAAAAATGAGATCAAGGCAATATACAACACAACAACGATTTTTCTTTTTAACACAAAAACGCCTCCGTTAGTGGATCCCTAGCGCCATCTTAGCATAACTAGTCATACGGTCCATTGTCCAGGCTGGTTCCCAAACAAATTCGACTTCGACCTTTTTAACTTCAGCGATCCCATTCAGCGAACGTTCGACCATATCAGCCAATAAATTCGTCAAGGGGCAGCCCATCGTCGTCAAAGTCATCTGAACGATACATAGACCATCTTCTTTTAGATCGACAGAATAGATCAAGCCTAAGTTGACGATATCCACCCCTAATTCTGGATCGATCACCGTTTCAAGGGCATCTAAAATATCTTTTTTGATCAATTCACTATTTCGTGGTTCCATCATCGATTCCTCCAAAATACTCTTCAAATTTTTCTGCCATCTCGACCGCAGTTGCATAATTTACCTTATGCCCTTGCCCTGTGGTCGTTGTAAATGATGTATTTTTAGCATAATCTTTCCCTTGGATACTGTCAAAAAATGCTTTATCTGGCGCATATGGCACTATTTGATCGGCAGTATCATGCCAAAAATGTACTGGTCGCCCCGCGATCCGTTCAGGATGCTTTGATAGGTCGATCAGCTCAAGTTGAGCTAATTGCTGATCGACAAAACTAGCTGGAATATCTGCTAAAACTGGTAACTCTTCCAGTAACTGACGGGCAAACGCCGTCGGACAAGGTGAGCCCATCAAACTTACGCCTGCTTTGATCCAATCATACACGGTCAATAAAGCACAGGTCGTGATCGCTCCCATCGAAAGTCCACTGACACCAACTAGATCATCTTTGATCCCGCTCGTTTGGCGATAATAATTTACCAAAAGTGGTAGCTCTTTGACCGAACTAGCTACGATCTGCCAAAATTCTTGGCGATGTCTAGTAACAGGTCCGCTTTGTCTTTGACCATGAAACTTAGCATCTGGTAAGACCACTCTAAAGCCACGTTTAGCTAATTCGTAACCTTCTGTTAAGACTCGTTCTTTGCAACCAGTCCAACCGTGATAAAAAACGATCAACGGTAATTTTTGGGTGCGATATTTTTTAGCTACGACTTCTAAAACTGGTAAACCCTCGATTTTTTTTGTGATGATCTCGATCATCATAATCCCCCCTTCTTGATCTTTCCCTTAAAATTATACACTATTATCTTCAAAATGATCGCAAAATTAGTTCCTTATCCGTTGTTTTTTATTTAAGTTTGTGATAACTTTAAGCAGATATACTACAAATTTTTAAGGATTGATTCTATGGAACAAAAACTGATCGCGATCGATCTTGATGGCACGACATTAAATGAAAATAGTCAAATAACACCTAAAACTAAAGAAGTTTTAACCAAAGCTACAGCAGCAGGACATATCGTTTCGATCGTAACTGGACGCCCTAATCGGATCTCAGAAAACTATTATGATTTTTTAGGCCTTAAATCACCAATGATCAACTTTAATGGTGCCGTGGGTCATATTCCCCATCAAACTTGGGATAAAGAATATGCTTTGACCTTTAACCGTGATATCGCTTTTGAGATCTTAGCTGCTAAAGAGCAACTTGGGATCAAAGTTGTTGCAGCTGAAGGTAAAAATATGGCCTTAGCTGATGTTCCCAATACCGTGATCGATGATTTCTTTCCAGTAACGTTGAAAGCTAATGAAGTCTTAAATAAGATAAACTTACAAGAAAATCCATCAGCAATGACGATGTTAGTTGATAAGCTTCAATTGCCTAAAACGGTCTCTGCTCTAGAAGAAAATTTTGGTGACAAGATCAACGTTGGCGTTTGGGGCGGTCCTAACCCGATCCTAGAACTATCACCTAAGGGCGTCAATAAAGCTCATGGGGTCAAATTCTTAGCCGATACCTTTAAGATCGACCGTAAAAACATTCTGGCCTTTGGCGATGAACATAATGATGCTGAAATGATCGATTATGCTGGCTGGGGCGTAGTTATGCAAAATGGGACGGATAAACTCAAAGTATTGGCTAACGATATTACGCCTTTGACCAATAAAGAAGATGGCTTAGCACATTACTTAGAAGAATATTTAAAGTTAGCTTAGAATAAATAAAAGTCGAGACCGAGATCTCGACTTTTATTTTAGTTTTCGTCGCTCTTTAACACACCGCCAACAGCGTAACGATCTTTTTGCATTTCATTTAATACAACGTGAACGTGTTCAGCTGGAGCACCAGTGTTTTCAACCACGGCCTTAGTTACGTCTTTAACTAAGTTTTTGAGTTGTTCTTGGCTACGACCTTCGATAAGTTCGATATGAACTAATGGCATTATCGTCATCTCCTTTTTGTTAATATGTTAATTATGACAAAGTTTTGGTACAAGTGCAATTGTTTTTAGTTCTGTCAGTCTGCTAAAATAAAACTAATCACCTGATGAAAGGACGTCTCTTTATGACACTTTATAAAAGTTTCGAATTTTCCGCTTGCACTAGCATCTTAGTCGGAAAAAAAGCGATGGCTGATGGTTCGACTGTGATCGGACGCAATGAAGATGCCAAAAGTGCTTGGCCTAAACACATGGTCATCCATCCCCATCAAGAATTTGATGCTCCACAAGAATTTATCTCAAAAGATAACGGCTTTAAAATGCCACTACCACAAGTTCGGTTCAAATACAGTGCCACACCAGAGTGGACAGCCGAATTTGGCTTATTTGAAGAAGATGGGATCAATGAATACGGAGTAGCCATGAGTGCCACCGAAAGTGCCTATGCCAACGAACGCGTTTTAGGCTACGATCCACTTGTCAAAGATGGGATCGGCGAAGAGGCCATGGTCACGGTCGTTTTGCCATATATTAAAACAGCCCGCGAAGGTGTAAAACGCCTGGGACAGATCATTGAAAAATACGGTACTTGCGAGTCTAACGGGATCTTATTTGCTGATCAAGAAGAAGTTTGGTATTTAGAAACCGGTTCAGGTCACCACTTTGTTGCGCAAAGGATCCCCGATGATTGTTATGCTGTAGTGGCTAACCAACTAGCGATCCAAGAGATCGATTTTAACGATCCGGCTAACTTTATCTTTTCAACTGGGATCCAAGAATTTGTAGCCACTAACCATTTAAATCCTGATCCAACATGCTTTAATTTCCGCAATATTTTTGGAACACACGAATTATCCGATGAGATCTACAGTACTCCACGGGTCTGGGATGGCCAACGTTACCTAACACCTAGTGTCAAACAAGATCCAATGAGCGAAGAATTACCATTTATTCAAAGAGCTGACCACTTATTGTATATGGATGATCTAAAATACGTCTTAGGCGCACATTTCCAAAATACACCTTACGATCCACTAGGCAAGGCTCCAGAAAAAAACAAATTTAGACCGATCAGCTTAGCTAAAACACAAGAATCACACTTGCTCCAACTTCGCCCAAACTTACCAGTCGAGATCGCTGGTCTTCACTGGGTCGCAATGGGGGTTACTGCACAAAGTGTTTTTGTCCCCGTCTATGCAGGTAGCACTGAGGTCCACCCCGCTTACAAAGTCGGACAAAAGACGTATTCGAGTGACTCGGCTTACTGGGTCTATAAATTGCTTGGCGTCTTAGTCGATCCTCACTATGCACAATTTGGACCAAAAGTTTTGGATCTAAAAAAAGAACTTGCTGTCAAATTCACCCAGATCATCAAACAAACAGATAAAAAAGCATTGACGTTAAATGATCCACTTGCTTTAAGTGAATTATTAACTAAAGCATCCCTTGAGATGCAGGCATTAGGCTTAAGCGAAACGCAGAAACTGACCGCTGAACTGATCACTGAAGCAACAGATCTTTCACCACTGAACTTCAAGACCGACGCTAATTTATAAAATATAGTTTTTTACTTTTTGAATCAAATAAGATCCCCGGCAGAAGTTATCTACCAACTTCTACTGGGGATCTTTATATGCTTAAATACCTTTTACTTTATTAGTCAATAAATTTTACAGCAGTACCATATGCAGCCACTGATTGCATATCTGCACTGATCGAGCCCGAATCAAAGCGCATCATGACAACAGCATCAGCTCCCATAGCCTTGGCTTCTTGTTTTAAACGCTCAATAGCTTCGTGACGAGAATTATTTAACATCTTCGTATATCCCTTGATCTCACCACCAACGATGCTCTTTAAGCCTGCACCAAAATCACTGGCAATATTGCGCGATTGAGTCGTCACCCCAAATGCTGTACCGAGCACTTCATATTGTTTGCCTGGAATATGTTCTGTTGTTACAACTAACATTTACTACACCCTTTCTTATGAAAAACTAACTGCCTTAGTCAAGGGTTCGATCCCCTCTAATGTCTTTTCACCATAGCTCAAACATTGAGCCGGTGCGATCACATGCACGACCTCTTTTAATTCGCTCTCACTTTGATCTGCCGCGATCACATCTATATCTTTAATACTATCCTTATTATAAACGACCGTAGCTTGCTTAGTCATTTCCGCTTGCATTATGAATTTTTCTGGCTTTTCCGCGGCTAATTTTAAATTAGTTGGCGTTATAGCTGTAAAATCATCAAATGGGAATAATAATTTAGCTAAAATAGCAAGATCTGGTGCAAGCAATAAAGTTCTGCCTGCTTGTTTAGCTATTTCTTGATATTCTAGGATCTCTTCTGGGGCTAATTTTGATAATTTTAAAGCTGGTAAGTCTGTCGGGGACAGATTTGTTAAGAAACGTTTGAACTTTTTAGTGTTTGATACAAAAACTTCACTGGTCTGTAAAGCTGCACTATCTAATAACAACAGATCTAACTTAGCCGTCTGAAAAGTTTTTTTCCATTTTTTGATCCGCTTTTTATGTGCCCCACGTGTAATAAATCGACCCGTATAGCCAAGCGCTTTGCCTTCATGTTCAAGTAATAAACTGACCGCTCCATTCAAACCATCATCACTTGGAAACGCCGTGACCCAAAGATCTGATATCTGAACGGGATAATTATAGGGATAGCACTTTATTTTTCTAAAATTCAAAGGTCTGATGAAACCTGCTTGAACTAATTTTTGCAGCTGTTTAAGTAACATCTGTGGTAAATAAACAAGATTTTTGCGTCGCTTATCGGCTAAGATCCGCAAAAGATCAGTCGATAAATGCGTAAACAAGTAAACATCGCCCGTTGTAAAAGCCACTTTTTCTTTCGGATCAAGTATGATCGTTTGCTTAGACTCAAGGCAGATACTACCTTCATTTTTAATGGTCAAGGACATATTATCACCTGGCCTTTCTTAAATTTTCTAACTAATTCAATTATAAGCGAAACATGTAAATAATTCTATCTTCATACAGCTAACTTTTTGTAAGCATATATGTTGTAAATAATTAGCAAGTGGTAGATAATATACATATCAGTTAAGGGAGGTATTTTAAAATGAAGTTAACCATTACAGATGAAGCAGCTAATAAATTGCGTCCATTTTTTGAAGATCAAAATGCCCTTGTTCTACTCGATTTTGATGATGGTGTTGGTCCTTTTTCCAAAGTGGGTGTATGTTCTTTAAACCAAGCCTTTCAATTAGTGATCGTTGATAAAACTGAAGACATCCACGACTATAACGAGAAAATAACGACTGAGCTTGGTGATGTATACTACAAAAGCTACTCTGACATGTATTTAGATCAAGTCATGCAGCTCAAATTAAATCCACAAAATATGACTTTGCGACTTGTAGGTAACAGTTCAGGGGAATTGACTCCAGTATTGAATGTTATCGATCTACGCAAAAATAGTTAAGTCTAATAAAATAGCCTAGGAGTTTCCATTCTCCCAGACTATTTTTTGTTTAGACAAAGGCTTTGATCAAGTAAATGATCCAAAGGTGAACTGGATAAAAGATATTATGTGGTCCAAGAAACAGTAAGTAATTTGGCTGATGATCGAACGGATCGATATATGACTTAGTCAAGAGATCATAGACAATGTTACCGATCCCGACAACTAAGGCTCCGATCAATAAACGCTTTAAATACCGCCGTTTATTGCGCGTGTGAAAATACCCTTCGACTAATAGAAATGAAAATGTTGGGGCGACTAAACGTCCTAAGAAATTGATCCATAAAGGCCAATGTAACTCTGGCCCAAAATACATATTCAAATGATCCACCAACATAAAGATCATTGCTAAAACTTTTAACTGATAACCAGTTAGCCCTTTTTAAGAAAACTCATCTTCTTTCTCTGCTGCATTTTTACTACTTAACGTTCAACTAGACGATAATAGACCCGAGCAGTTAGTTGATACACAACATAATACAGAATACTAAAGATCAGTGCAACCACGAGCGTAACAACTAAGAATAGTTGCCAGTTGGTGATCCCAAATAAGACCAACATCTTTTTGATCAGTGGAAGAGCAAAAGCAACGTGTAACATCGCAAAAGCTAATGGGAAAATGAAGACCATCATGATCTGACTGTGGATCACACGTTTGACTTCAGCTTCATCCATCCCAACTTTTTGTAAGATCACAAAACGTTTGCGATCATCCATCCCTTCAGACACTTGCTTGTAATAGATGATCAATGTCGTAGCTAATAAGAAAGCTATCCCTAAAATGATCCCTAAAAAGAAGAACCCACCATCAAAGCGCTTGACACTTGCACGATAGCTATCCTTGTCCTGAAAGGAATACCCTTGTTTATCCGCAGTTTTAGCAAACTCTTTGCTTAGTCCCCGGATGAACGCTTTACGTTTAGCTTGATCTTTAAGCTCAATATTGAAATTTAATTGATAAGCAGGGGCTAAGTAGGCGGCTGTTTCCTTAGTTTTGTATAATTCTTTTAATAATCCCTCGATCTGTTTTTGATCTTTCATAACTACAATATAGGAATCTACCGGTGAGACATTAAGTAAGCCTGTGTCTTTCAATTTGTTGACCTGTTGCTTGATTTGATACTTATGTCCATTTAATATCATTGTTTTTTCAGAATAATTTTGCGCGGTAGTATACATAAAGATCTCATTTGGTTTAGTTAAAGATAAACTATCTTTTGTCAAAGTATTATATTCACTCAAGCTGATCAAGACTACATTAGCAGCCTTATCAACATTTGAGACAGAATAATTCATACGGTCAGCAGCTTTAAAATCATTAGCTTTTTTTGTAAACAATAAAGATTGACTAGTCCGGATATATTGCATATCACTTAATTTAACATCTTCTTTAGTAGCATAGTTTTTAGCTACTTGTTTGAGTTTTGTCAGTGGCTCCGCAGAATTGATCATGATATCGCGTGGAAACATCTGTTGAACTTGATCGTTTGCTCCAAAAAAGAGCCCCGCTGTTGTTGAAACAGTAACTAAGACCATCGTTGATAAGATACAGATGCTAGCCAAACCGACCGCATTTTGTTTCATCCGATAAATCATCCCGGATACAGGAATGAAATGTTTAACATTATAGTAGTAGTTTTCATTTTTACGCAATAATTTTAAAACAACGATGCTTCCGGCTGTAAATATTAAGTAAGTCCCGATGATCACTAAAAGTACTGCTATAAAGAAATTAGTGACCGCTGAAACTGGAGATTTGATCGTAAGTGCGATCCAGTACCCCCAAGCCAAAGTGACTAGACCGACCAAAGCCAAGAACCATTTAGCTTTAGGTTCTTTCTCACCTTTTTGATCAGCATGTAATAACTCGATCGGATCGCTTTTAAAGATATTAAAAGCGTTGATCAAATATAACCATGCGTAAACGCCAGCGATAAATAAGATCGTGAGCGTCAAGATCGAAGTGTTCAAAGTAAATTTGAATTCACTTCCGATCCCCATCAATTTCTTGATGATCAGATACGCTAGCCGAGAAAAAATCACACCACTTGTGACACCTAAAACAATTGTTATAACCAAATTGATCACTTTTTCAAAGAAGGTCAACTTATATAGTTCACGTTTGCCCATACCTAAAACATTGTACAGACCTAGCTCGTTTTTGCGTTGTTTGTTTAATATCGTTTCCGTATAAGTAGCAAATACCACTGAAAAGATCAATACGATCACAGAACCAAAACCAAAAAGTTGGGTGATCGCTTCAGCACCTTGGAGTTTAGCCAAGCCTGGATCATTTGCGACCATCAACATCAAAGTATTTAAGGCCGTCAAAAAGATCATTGACAGTAAAAATGGTACAAAGGCCTGTTTATTTTTACGAATATTTTGAAAAGCTAATTTAGCATAAAACATACAGATCCCCTCCTGACTAACGTGGCAATAATGACGCCATCGTCATATTGATCTTTTCTAAGAAAGCCTTGGCGTCAAGTTCACCTCGATAAAGTTGATGATAAACGATCCCATCTTTGATAAACAAGACCCGCTTAGCCCGACTAGCAGCTAATGAACTATGGGTGACCATCAAGATCGTTTGACCATTTTGATTTAACTGTTCAAAGATATCTAACAATTGATCTGAGGTCTTTGAATCTAACGCCCCCGTCGGTTCATCGGCTAAAAGTAGTGCTGGATCGGTAATGATCGCCCGGGCGACTGCCACACGTTGCTTTTGTCCACCAGATAATTCGTACGGATATTTTTCTAATAAAGTAGTTATCTCTAATTTTTCTGCTAATTCTTGTAATTTAGGTTTAGCAGCTTTGATACTTTTACGTGATAAAACTAATGGGAGTAAGATATTATCTTTGACAGAGATCGTGTCTAATAAGTTAAAATCTTGGAAAACAAAACCCAAATGTTCACGTCTAAATGCTGCTGCAGCTTTCTCCTTGATCTGTGTCAGATCGTCACCGTTCAAATACAATTTACCTGATGTTGGTTTATCCAAAGTGGCGATCATATTCAACAAGGTACTCTTCCCAGAACCAGATTCACCCATAATTGCTGTATATTCGCCCTTATTGACTTCAAGTTGGATATCTTTTAAAGCTTCAACTTGAACACCCTTAAAACGACTCTGATAAACTTTGCGTGCATGTTCGATCTTTAGTAATTCATTCATGATTATTTCCTCCGTTGTTCTAATTGATATATTAATCATAACAAGCCCCGTTACTTATGCCTACTTACAAAATAAATGGCAACCTTACAATTTTGTAAGGTTGCCATTTTTAAATAACATTAAAGTTAAAGTAACAACTTATTTATAATGTTTTGGGAAATAAATTTTGACCGTCGTTCCTTGGCCAACTTTAGATGTCAATTCGAGTTTACACCCTAATTTGAGCGCAACTTTTTGACTCAAATATAAGCCCAGACCACTTGCACGTTGATCTTGACGTCCATTATAACCGGTAAACCCTTTTTCAAAAACACGTGGAATATCCTGTGACTGGATCCCGATCCCAGTATCTTTGATCGCCAAATGATCACCGTTAAAAATAAACGTGATCGTTCCAGTGTTGGTATATTTGATCGCATTGAAGATCAATTGCTCTAAAATAAAGATCAACCACTTCTTATCAGTCGTAACTGTGGTGGTATCAAGGTCGATAAATTCCGCGCGTAGCCCTTTTTGCGCAAAAAAGAGTGCATACTTTTTCAAGACTTCCTTGATCACTTTATCTAAAGCAACTTGCTCAAAAACAAGGTCAGAATTATCCAATTGTTGGCGCAAATAATTTAACATCAGCTGAAGATACTCATTGACTTTGAACAACTCAGCTCGCATCTTAGGATCGTTTCCTTGCGCTTGGATCAAAAGGTCTAAGGCCGATACTGGTGTTTTGACTTGATGCAACCAGATCCCAAAATCTTCTAACATCTCTTGTTTTTTCAAACGGCTATGTTCTAATTCTGCTACTAATTTTTGCTCTAATTCTTCAGCGATCTGTTGATAAAGTATTTCTACCTGACTGGTGCTTGAGGGTAAAAGCTCATGTGAAAAATTAGTCTGTAAAAGTTGTAACTGCCTGAGCTTTTTTTGCCACCGATTAAAGGCAACTAACGTATAGCTAAAAATTATCAAACAGCTAAACAGGAGGGTATCGCCTAAGATCACTTGGGTCTGATCATATAGGTATAACGTCAGACTTTGAGTTCCCAATAATAATACCCATACTAGATAAGT
The DNA here is from genome assembly GCF_003288115.1 of Ligilactobacillus murinus. Taxonomy (NCBI): domain Bacteria; kingdom Bacillati; phylum Bacillota; class Bacilli; order Lactobacillales; family Lactobacillaceae; genus Ligilactobacillus; species Ligilactobacillus murinus. The sequence goes on from NZ_CP023565.1 coordinate 772,268, forward strand.
CGCTTTATGCTCCCATATAAAAGCTTTGGTCAATTTAAGCACTTGTTTCATTCTCGATCAAATACCCCTTTCCCTTGACCGTTTGGATCAGATCCTTGATCCCGACTGAGGCTAATTTCTTGCGGATCCGGGTGATATTGACCGCTAACGTATTACTATCGATAAAGTCATCGGCTTGCCATAACGCTTCGACCATCTGTGTCTTTGAGACGATCTGGCCACGCTCACGTAATAAAATAACCAAGATCTTAGTTTCATTGGGCGATAGATTCAACTTACTCTCAGCATTTGCGATCACGTTTTCTTCAGGCGTAAAAGTAAATCCTTGTAGATCGTAAGCATCGACTGTCTGTACTTGATTGTACTGGTAACTTCGCCGTAATAATGCTTGGATCTTCGCCACTAACAAATTAAGATCAAATGGTTTGACGATAAAATCATCAGCCCCTAAATTTATCGCCATGATCTGATTCATTTGATCAGCAGCTGATGAGATAAAAATGATCGGCACCTGCGAATGTTTCCTGATCTCTTGACACCAATGAAAGCCATTAAAATAAGGCAATGAAATATCCAACAAGATCAATTGTGGACCAAGTTCTAAACATTCACTTAGTACATTTTGAAAATCAGTCACACCTTTACAATCATAACCCCAAGAATTCAATTTCTCGCTGACGACTTGAATGATCGTTGCATCGTCTTCTACTATATAAATAGTCTCCATATGACCACCTCACTTTATACGTTTTAAGATCGTCAATAACAGGCCGATCGATAAAAACATACTGATAAAAATAATTATGAGCCAGCCAAATGGACTATCCTTAAATGGTAATAAAACATTCATTCCAAAAAAGCCTGTCACAATGGTCGGGACCGTCAATAATAACGACCAGATCGTCAATAAACGCATCGTGTCATTTAAATTGTTATTCAACAAGTTATTGTAGGTCTCCGAGATCTGGCCTAAGATCTGATCGGATAAATTAGCCATTGCCACCAACTGATCTGCTTCGATCTCAACATCTTCCAGCTCTTCTTGTTCATTTTCTGTCAAAGAGCGGTAAAGTGAGAGCTTTTTTAATTGTGCCAGTAGCAATGAATTTTGCTGTGTTGCATTGACTAAATAAACTAACCCCATTCCTAGATCTGAAAGTTCCAACAAATTACGATTGGTCGTCTTAGTTTTTAATTTTTCTGTCAAAATCAAACGTTTTTTTCCAATCTCTTTGATGATTGGGAAAAATGCTCCCACGATCTGATAAAGCGTCTTAAAGATCAAACTCAAGCAACTGAGAGCAGGCTGACGTGTGATCAAACCTTCAATGAACTCAGTCACATAAGCTGTTTTAGCTGTCGTAAAACTGTACAGCTCATTTTGCTTGACGATAAAAGCCACCGGTGCCGTTTCATAACGTTCACTATGTTTTTTGATCACATTAAAAACGATCAACAAAAGCTCTTCTTTTGCATCATATTCCACGTGAGCATTTTCGTGTTCATCAAGAGCATAACTCAATAGTTCTTGATCGAGCTTGGCTTGATTTTTTAACTCCTGGACCACATTTTCATCATCTTTTTTGATATCGATCCAAATAAAATCTTTTTTTGGACCAAAAACGATCTTCTTGCTCATCTTTCCAACCCCTAGCATTTATCAAATAATTTTAGCATAGCACAAAAAGCTAGCTGTATAAACAAGACACTTTCTAATGGATGAAAAAATTCATATATTAAGTGCAAAATTCTTTTGATCTTAGTATTAGTGTATATATGTAACGCCTCTTACTCATTTTAGCTTCAGTATTTTTTTATACAAAAAAACCCTTGATAAATCAAGGGTCCTAGCTAAAATAAGTCAATCTTATTTAACAGCATCTTTAAGCGCCTTACCTGGTTTGAATGCAGGTACCTTGCTTGCTGGGATTTGGATCTCTTTACCAGTTTGTGGGTTGCGACCCTTACGAGCTGCACGTTCACGAACTTCAAAGTTACCAAAGCCGATCAATTGAACTTTTTCGCCTTCTTTAAGGTAGTCTTGGATAGAACCAAAAACTGCGTCAACTGCAACAGTTGCGTCCTTCTTTGTCAAACCTGTCTTTTCAGCAACAGTTTCGATCAATTGTGCTTTGTTTGCCATGTGTTTCACCTCCTCAAGTGAAGATAAAGATATAGACATATCTTCTTGTCCATTTCTAAACTAGCCAGAAATGGTGAAACAATGACTAACAAATCATTGCTCAGTTAATAAGATATCATAGAAAGCCTAATATAGCAACGTTTTTAATCTTTTTTTTGAAAAAGAATACAACTTTAGATATAATTAAAAACTTTGAATATCGAAAATCACAAAAACATTATAAAGTAATTAAATTACATTCGACAAATCGTGTTATTTTTCTCTTTAATGGACAATATAATCAAAATACACTTACTCAGACCCAGTTACCACAGTTATGACAGCCTAATAATGTTCTTTCAACCAAAGTTCTCCTGCATCTGCTAACATCTTCAAACACTAACAAAAAGCTAATTGTTAAGTATGATAAAAGTCACCAACATTGGCTGAACCTTTTTTTAGACCATACATTATGATATGCTTATAATTATAAAATCAGTTCTATTTTTATCACTTATTATGGAAAAGAGGGTAACTACACATGGCTAAATACCAAATGAAATACTCCTTCGAATGGGGTAGTGGGGTCTGCCTTTGGTCCACAAATGAAGCTGCAGAAATTAAGTTTAGGGATGTTGTTGATGAACGACAACTACCGATTTCTCATAAATTAAAAGATTTACTTTGGTATCTAGTGGCTTATTATGATACTATGCTGGATATGGACAATGCGCCAGCTATATCTCCTTGGTGGACCGGTGAAGATGAACTCATGTTTAATAAAAAACAAAAGTTTGCGTACGCTCAACTTTGTCAAGAATTAGGAAAAGAATATGAGATCATTTATGCTGCCGAAAATTGTATATAAAGTAAAAACCGCTCTGTACCACAGTTTTATTAAGACTTGGTGCAGAGCGGTCTCATCTGTTTTTGACTATAGATTTATCATTTAATTCTAAGCGTAGATAGTTTTAATTATTCCCACTATCTTCCACTGGCTTCTTCGACGAATAGTTGTTTTCCGTCAGTTCCTCTACACCACGCAATGTACGATTAATAGCTCTTGTACGTCTACCAACAATTTCAGTAAGAGTTTTATCGGCAGTTTGAAGCTGTCGCTGTGCTTTCTCAAGTACGCCACCAAATTTATCAAATTCTAACTTAACAGCTCGCAACTTTTCCCACACCTCTTGTGAACGTTGCTCAATAGCAAGCGTTTTAAAGCCCATCTGCAAAGATGCAAGAAATGCTGAAAGTGTTGTTGCACCGACTACTGTGACTTTATATTTATCACGTAGTTCCTCAAAAAGTGCCACATTCTGTATAACTTCTGCGTATAGTCCTTCTGTCGGTAGAAACATAAGGGCAAAATCTGCCGTTTTCGGAGGAACAATGTATTTATCATGAATATCTTTGGCAAAAGTTCTAATCTTGGCAGTAAGCGATCGTCTTGCTATATCGATCGCAGCTTTATCTCCTGCATCAAGTAACCTATTATAATCTTCTATTGGAAACTTACTATCAATTGGCAAAAGTAACGGTACATCCCCGTTGCCTGGGAGCTTTACAGCAAATTCCACTCGTTTACCACTTGCGATTTCAACATTCATCTCATATTGATTAGGCGCAAGAATATCCGAAAGTAACTTTTCAAGGCGAACTTCACCGTATGTGCCTCGTTCTTTAACATTTGTCAGAGCATTTTTCAGTGACTTTGTGTCGGCCGCCAAAGCTTTCATTTCTCCTAGACCCTGCCCTACACTTTCAAGCTGCTTATTTACTATTTCAAAAGACTTAGACAAACGTGATTCAAGTGTTTTCTGTAATTTTTCATCCACTATGCCTTGCATCTGCTCAAGCCTTTTTTCATTACTTTCTTGCAATGAATTCATCCTATCCTCAAGGGTCGTATTGATCTTCTCGATATTTTCGATATTCGCACGCTGAATAGCTGAAAGTCGCCTGTCCACTTTTTCGCTAAACACATGAAATTCATCATTTTGCTCTTTACGGCTATCTTGTAAGGCAGTCACTACTGTCTTTCTGATCTGCTCATTTTTTTCGACACTCACATCTTGAATGTTTGCTAATCTTTGTCCCATCTGTTCAAGTCTTCTCTCATTACTTTCCTGCAAAGAATTCATCTTATTCTCAAGGATCATATTGATTTTCTCGATATTTTCGATATTCGCACGCTGAATAGCTGAAAGACGACTGTCTACTTTTTCGCTAAACACATGAAATTGATCATTTTGCTCTTTACGACTATCTTGCAAAGCAGTCACTACTGTCTTTCTGATCTGCTCATTTTTTTCGACACTCACATCTTGAATGTTTGCTGATCTTTGTTCCATCTGTTGTTGAAATTCGCTAAGCTGCCTATTTAATTCATGGCGATTTTCGGATAATGTTTTTTGAATACTTGCTTGAATAACTTCAAAACGTTGGAACTGTTCCGTTGTACCACTTTCGATTTGTTTTCGAACTCCATCACGTTGTTCTTCAGCAGTACGCTGTAGTATAGCTTTTAGTTCTTCAATATTGCTTTTCTTAGTTATATTCCATAGTTGCAATGCGATAACCACTAAAAGTAACACGATAGTTATACTATCCACCAAATACCTTACCTCCTACTCCTAATAATTCCTAAATCGTTCTGCACAATTAAAAGTACGCGTTTTCATTAACATGCCATTATATTATAACATTTCCTGCAATATCATTTATTAACTTATCTTATAAATTTATATTTAGTTAAATAATTTTATTTAAAGATACACTTGTAATTATCAAATTGTAGTTTTATATAGCATTCTAAGTAGCAAAAAAACTCCCCACATTTCTGTAGGAAGTGTTGTGCGGGTCATCGATATCAGTTGACGGACACCCATTTTTTGATTGAAAAGGTGGCGTAAATTATATGCTCCCCTTAGAGTGGACCCAGAAATAATAGATTCTGCGAATACTCTAGGGAAGCATATCAATTTTTTATTTTCGTCGTCTTTCGATCACATGGATCGGTGTCCCCTCAAAATCAAATGCTGCTCGGATCTGATTTTCCAAGAAACGTTCATATGAAAAATGCATCAATTCTGGATCATTTACAAAGACGACAAATGTTGGTGGCTTAGTTGCCACTTGAGTCGCATAGTAGACCCGTAAGCGGCGCCCATTGTCTGTTGGGGTTGGATTATGCGCGATCGCATCCATGATAACATCATTTAAAACAGCCGATGAGATGCGACGTTCATGGTTGTGATTTACCCGCTCGATCAATTTTGGTAATTGTTCTAAGCGTTGATGAGTCTTAGCGGAAACAAACACGATCGGCGCATAACTCAAATACTGGAATTCTTGCCGGATCGTCTTTTCAAACTCTTTCATCGTATGATTATCTTTTTTCAAAGTATCCCATTTATTGACAACGATGATGATCCCACGTCCCGCTTCATGTGCATAGCCGGCTACATGTTTATCTTGTTCACGAATGCCTTCTTCAGCATTTAAAACAACACAAACCACATCAGAACGATCGATCGCACGCATGGCCCGTAAAACAGAATATTTTTCCGTATTTTCATAAACTTTGCCTTTTTTACGGATCCCTGCAGTATCGATCATGGTAAATTCCGTTCCATCTTCAGCAACAAATTTCGTATCGATCGCATCCCGTGTTGTCCCTTCAACGTTAGAGACGATCACGCGGTTTTCACCTAAAATTGCGTTGACTAAAGAAGATTTACCCACATTAGGTCGACCGATGAAACTAAATTTGATCGAATCGTCCTGTTCTTTAGCTCCATCTTTAGGAAATGCCTGGCAGACCTTATCTAATAGGTCACCAGTACCGATCCCATGAGTTCCAGAAAGTGGCATTGGGTCGCCAAAACCTAATGAGTAGAAATCATAGATCTCACTTCTAAGTTCAGGATTATCCACTTTATTTACCGCTAAAATAACTGGTTTATCAGTTCGATACAAAATCTTTGCTACTTTTTCATCAGCATCTGTGACCCCTTCTTTGACACTAGTCACAAAGACGATCACATCAGCTTCATCGATCGCGATTTGAGCTTGCTCGGTAATTTGGGCTAAAAATGGTTCATCCCCCATATCGATCCCACCTGTATCGATCAAATTAAAGGGTTGTCCGAGCCATTCGCCCTTCGCATAAATACGATCACGGGTCACACCAGGGGTATCTTCAACGATAGAGATCCGCTCACCAGCGATCCGGTTAAAAACCGTTGATTTCCCTACATTCGGACGTCCAACGATCGCAACGACTGGATTAGCCATTTTAATTCACTCCTTATAGTAATGTTTTAGCAAAAAAACTGACCCAAAACCTTTTACGCTTGGGCCAGTCAAAATGAATCTCAATACGTGAGATTAGTCTTCATTTTTCAAGTCGTCACCGACTAAGTCACCTAAAGTAAAACCTGTATCTTCTTCTGGGATCTCAACATGTTCTTCTTCGACAACTTCAACTTCTTTTTTATCAGCTGCTGGTTTTTCTTGTAAAGCTTTGATGGATAATGCTAAACGACGATCTTCACCGTTAACATTCAAGACCTTGACTTTAACGTCTTGGCCTGATGTCAAAACTTCATTTGGTGTAGCAATATGTTTGTGTGAAATTTGTGAAATGTGTACCAAGCCTTCAACACCTGGGAATACTTCAACAAATGCACCAAAGCTTGTCAAACGTTTTACCTTACCATCAAGAACGTCGCCTTCAGCAACTTTTTCTTCAATATCGTCCCAAGGTTGTGGCAATGTTTGTTTGATAGAAAGTGAAATGCGATCTTTTTCAGGATCAACAGCTAACACTTTAACTTTAACGTCTTCGCCAACTTTCAAGACATCAGAAGGCTTGCCTACACGTTCGTAAGAAATTTCAGAAACGTGAACTAAGCCATCAACGCCACCAAGGTCGATGAACGCACCAAAGTTAGTTAAGCGTGCAACTTTACCATCAAGCACATCGCCTGCTGCAAGTTGTGACATAACTTCTTGTTTCTTAGCTTCACGTTCTTGTTGAACGATTTCTTTATGCGATAAGATCAAACGGTTTTCGCTTGGTTCTATCTCAACGATCTTAAGTTCAAGTTCTTGACCCTTGTATTGGTTGAAATCTTCAACAAAATGGTCAGAAACCATTGATGCAGGGACAAAGCCACGAACGCCAGCGTCAACAACTAAGCCACCCTTTACAATTTGAGTTACAGGAACTGTGAGTGTTTCACCTGCTTCAAATTTCTTTTCGATTTCATCCCATACTTTACGGGCTTCGAGGCGACGTTGTGATAATAAGTAGCTACCGCCTTCTTTGTCAGAACCGATCTTAGAGATAACAACCAAGTCAAGCACATCGCCAACTTTGATGTTATCTTCGATCTCGTCTGCTTTAACGCTCAATTCGCGTGCAGGAACAACACCTTCAACACCGGTGCCTTCGATCCCTACGATAACTTGCTTTTTATCATCAAATGCCAACACTTCGCCTTTGACAACGTCGCCAACCTTAACTGGTTTAACGCTGTTTAAAGCTTCTAATAAATCCTTGTTTTCTGATTCACTCATGGACTTTGTCCTCCTTAACGACTAACTCTAATAACCATTTTAACTGAAAGCAGTTCAAAATGCTAGTTAAATTACCTATTTCTCTGTATTTTTAACAATTTTCATGATTTCATCGGTAACTTGCGCAATATCTAGTGAAGTAGTATCTAATAAAATCGCATCATCTGCCTTGATCAATGGCGAAACTTCACGGTGTGAGTCCTTATAATCGCGCGCTTCGATCTCAGCTTCTAGTTTAGCTAATGGTGTATCGATACCCTTAGCTTGATTTTCTTTAAAGCGACGTAAAGCTCTTTCGTGTACACTCGCAACTAAAAAGATCTTTACTTGAGCATTTGGCAAAACAGTTGTACCAATATCACGCCCATCCATCACGATCCCACCTTCACTTGCAATCTGTTGCTGACGCTCAGTTAAATTTTTGCGCACGCTAGGTTGAGCTGAGACAAGTGAAACATTATTAGTGATCTCTGGCAACCTGATCGCAGTAGTCACATCTGTCCCATCGACAAATACTAATTGTTCTGGCTCGTTAGGCTTAAAGCTTAATTCCATCGTTTCAAGCATTTTTCCTAGAGCTTGATCGTCATCTAGTGAAACACCCATTTGTAGTGCCTTCCAAGTTGTGGCGCGATACATTGCACCTGTATCGCAATAAATGTAATTTAATTTTTTAGCGACCAACTTTGCAACGGTACTTTTACCTGCAGAAGCAGGACCATCGATCGCAATTTGCATTTTTGTTTGCATACTATAATATATCCCATTTAAACATATAAAAATGTGTCCCAAGAAAAATAAGGACACATTTTTATTGTTTTTCCTCTCTTTTATTATTCTAAAGCTTATTTTACACGGATCTGTTGTCCTGGTGAAATACTCGAATTAGCTGTTAAACCTGGATTCAACTGTAATAACTGATCTAGCGTCAAACCATTATTGACCGCGACCCGATACAAGCCTTGACCTGCCGGAACAGAGATATACTGCTCTTGTTGGGAAGATTGTTCTGAAGAGTGTTCTTCTGAATGTTGCGATTCTTGTGAGCTTTCGGATGCATGTTGTTCAGCATTGGCTTGATTTTCGTGATCTGCAGGCTGTTCGCTACTTGCTTGTGCTTGGGTTGTATCTTGTGGTGCTACTGCTTGTGATGTGCTGTCAGACCGAGTATCTGAGCTTTTCTTTGTAGTCTTCTTTTTACTTGAACTCTTCTTTGCTACAGATTTTTTTTCGCTTGAAGAGACCACTTCGATCGAATCATCGTTACTTACAGTTTGCTTAGAAGCCCGTTGTGAAACAAAATAAAATACGATCGTACTGATAATGATGACTACAAAAACGCCTAATAAGATCGTTGTCAACATCGTGTTTCGTCTATTGCTCTGTCGACTAGCTCTTCGCGAGTAGTTTCCCTTATCATCTTTTATCTCTTCAAAGGTCTTTTCCCAAGGCTTTTTGGTGTGGTCGTTATTCTTTCGACTCATTTTTATTAAAATCCCCACTATATAAATATGGAATCATGTTACTAAGATCACTTAGTCTCACGATCAAAAAGAAATATAGTTTTTTCCTTTCTAAAAATTATTATTACTGCTAATGTCATATATGCATGGCAAACTATATAGTTTAGAAGCAACTATAAAACATAATATATCTTAGAGTTTGCTATATAAATTTATGATACCGCCGATAACAATATAAAACAATATCAAAGTAATCAAATGTCAGTTCCACATTCTAACTTTTTAGCTAACATTCATAAGTTATAGCTTGTTTTTATAATTAGCTCATAGTACTCACAAAACTACTAATATTACAGAATATAATAGCATAAATACTCCTAAAAATATATAAATAATCGCTTGAAGTTCTCATTAGTTAGGTTTCTTTAAACAATTGCTGTAAGATCTCGCGATAGTCCTGTTCCTTTTTTCCATCCGCTCTTACTACGGACTCTCCTAACAAACCAAGTTTTTCTAATGGAAGTGGTTGATCAGCTCCACAACAAGTGTCTGAGCTATGGACGTTTTCAACTCTATCACCAAAATATTGTGCGATAAATTGACGTTTACAGCTACCAGTTTTAAGATATTGGTACATTTTTTGTAAGGCATCGTTACGCTCAGTTTGACGTTTTTTCACTAGTATTTCGATCTGATCTTTTTGATAACCATTAGCTAACAGCCGGGCTAACAATTGTGTTTCTTCACTGGGGAAATTTTGGAGCAATTCTTGGTGTTTAATGAAATACTTGATCTGTTGGGAGTTAGGCAAAGTTTTTTCGATCAAAAATTCCTGACGTTTTAGGTCGCTAGGTTCATATAATAACACTGCGATCCCTGGTCTACCGTCGCGCGAACAACGTCCGATCTCTTGTACATAAGCTTCAAGATCATTTGGTATATGGTAGTGGATCACATAACGGATATTAGGCTTATTGATCCCCATCCCAAAAGCACTAGTCGCACAAATAACATCTAATTGATCATTTAAAAACTGTTGTTGTACCAAAAAACGTTCTGTAAGCTCTAGATCAGCATGATAAACTGCACTCTTAAATCCCTTAGTCACCAACTTTTCATTTATTTCATCAGCTTTCTTCTTACTTGAAAAATAGACGATCCCTTTCCCAGCTAGCTTAGGCAGTAATGCTAGGAGATAATCAAGTTTTTTTTGCTCATTTGCAAAATTTTGTACCCCTAGATAAATATTGGAGCGATCAACGGGATACCGGATCACATTTCCTGTTTGCGATAATCCCAGACTTGTAGTTATATCTTGTGCTACTTTAGAGGTTGCCGTTGCAGTCAAAGCTAGAGTTAGTGGTCTATGTAGCTTTTTTCTGATTTTGCCTAAATTTAAATACTCAGGTCGAAAATCAGGACCCCATTGCGAAATACAATGGGCTTCATCAATGACAAATAGCCCTAGCTCTAATTGGCCAAGTGCGCTCAAAACCTCAGCCGAGCCTAACATTTCCGGTGAAACATAGATATACTTGAAACTGGCAATATTTTGTAATACAAATCTCTTCTCAGCAAAACTCAAGCGTGAATTTAGAGCCACCACTGCTTTTTCACCATTGAATTGTAGTTGTTCAACTTGATCTTGCATCAGTGATATCAGTGGTGAAACGATCAATACTGAACGCTTTAAGTATTTTCCTACAAACTGATAGCACAGAGATTTTCCTGTTCCCGTCGGCAAAATAGCTAAAGTATCTTTGCCAGCCAATAAAGACTCGATCGTCTCTTTTTGGCCAGTTTTAAATGTTGGATAGCCAAATCCATTTTTCAAGATGGCTTCAAGCTTTTCTTTCACTTGCAATTATCCTTTCTATTTGGCATAAACGATACTCAAAAAATGAGATCTCAGGGTAGCTTTCATGTAATTGTTGAAACTTCCAGTCTAAGACCGGACAGCTTGCAAAAAAATCCATGATCTGTTTTTTGATCTTTGGTGACAATAACCGTTCTCTTGGAAAATCATCCGCTAAAATAGCTACATTCAAGAGATGTTCTTGAACTGTACTCTTCCGTATTTTTCGTAAATCTGCGATCTCTTCAATACTTTTACCCGCTAAAAACAAAGAATAGGTCTTTTCTGTACTAGCCGGCAAGTTAGTTAGACGTTTATAAGGCATAACAAGTTTTGCCAGCTCAAAGTTTTGATCAAGCAAATATTTAGCATATCGGGCACACAGATCACGCCATCCTACTTCGATCTCAGCTATTTGTAGTTGATAGCTTTTAGCTAATTGCGCTTTAGTCTGACCTAAACGCCCGTGTCCAGTTAATTGCTCACAAAAAAGTTGCGCATTCAATTCAGGCTCATGTGCTAAAAAATCGGTCAATGATGTAGTTATTTCTCCTAATAAGGTAGTTTTTCCATATCGTCTGAACCAGTTTTTGAAAAGTTGCTGCGCTTTAAGATCATTGGTGATCGCAAAATATTTATTGTTTTGATAACTCAATTCTGACGCAACTTGAACCAATAAATAAAATTGCTTTTCCCATCCTTTAAGATCAAACCCATTAAAAAAGGCTGGTTCGCGCAAAAATTGGTGCTTATTTTTCAATTCTTCGACCCGTGATCTACCTTTAACAGTCAAGCATATCCCCTTAGAAGTCTCCAATAGCAACTTTTTTTGACATAACTCATCTAATGTAGGTTCGAAATTATTTACATCTAGTGGTAAAGCGATAATATCCAAAAGTCCATATGCCCTCCCCCAAAATAAAGCCGAAGTTGTTAAATGGTTACTCAAGAGTTGGCGAATAACAGCTGGGCGTCTCGGCTGACTCTCGGAGAAATAAAGTAGCCATTTTTCTGATCCATAATCCATATACTCACCTCACATTAAAAGTCTTCACTTATAATATACGCTAAATTTGATATTTTTTTGCTAAATCTGAATAATTCTTTTAAATTTGTTTCAAGCAACATAAGTTAGGTTAAAAATATTTTTTGTAAGGTGCACCTAAAAAATACTTTTAATTTGACTTAATAAGGTGTACAATGTCTAAGTACCTAAAAAAGGAAGGACGGTTTTTATTGTGGATAAAAAACACAAACTCGTTGAATATGCGAATGGTCCCTCATTAGAGGAAATCAATGGTACTGTTACAGTGCCTAAAGGGAAAGGATTTTGGCGGACCTTGTTTGCCTACTCTGGCCCAGGTGCCTTAGTTGCGGTAGGTTACATGGATCCAGGTAACTGGTCAACCTCCATCACCGGTGGACAAAACTTCCAATACCTATTAATGTCCGTTATCTTGATGTCAAGTTTGATCGCGATGCTTTTACAATACATGGCTGCCAAACTTGGTATCGTGAGCCGGATGGACTTAGCCCAAGCGATCCGTGCCAGAACAGGTAAGACGCTCGGGATCATTTTATGGATCTTGACTGAGTTAGCTATCATGGCTACTGATATCGCTGAAGTTATCGGGGCTGCGATCGCTTTATATCTTTTATTTGGTATCCCACTAGTATTTGCTGTATTTATTACCGTATTTGACGTTTTACTTTTGCTTTTATTGACAAAAATCGGTTTTAGAAAAATCGAAGCGATCGTTGTTGCTTTAATTTTAGTTATCTTGTTCGTCTTCACCTACCAAGTTGCACTATCTAATCCTGATTGGGGTGCGGTCTTTGCAGGTTTCATCCCTACTTCACAGACTTTTGCAACTTCTCCTGAAGTTCATGGTATGACACCATTGAACGGTGCTTTAGGGATCATCGGTGCGACAGTTATGCCTCATAACTTGTACTTGCACTCTGCTGTTTCCCAAACTCGTCAGATCGATCACAACAATGAAGAAGACGTTGCCGAAGCCGTACGTTTCTCAGCTTGGGATTCTAACATCCAATTAAGTGCTGCTTTTGTCGTTAACTCATTACTTTTGATCATGGGGGTTGCGGTCTTCAAAAGCGGTGCCGTAGATGATCCATCATTCTTTGGTCTTTACGAAGCTTTATCTGATACATCAATGCTTAGCAACGGACTCTTGATCTCGGTCGCTAAATCTGGGATCCTTTCTGTGCTCTTTGCCGTTGCCTTGCTTGCTTCTGGTCAAAACTCAACTATCACAGGTACATTGACTGGTCAAGTTATCATGGAAGGTTTTGTTCATTTGAAGATGCCACTTTGGGCACGTCGTTTGATCACACGCTTGATCTCCGTTATCCCAGTTTTGATCTGTGTTTCACTTTCAGCTGGTCAAAGCGCTGAACAAGAACATGAAGCGCTCAACAACTTGATGATCAATTCTCAAGTATTCTTGTCCTTAGCCTTACCATTTTCAATGTTACCATTATTGATGATGACAAATAGTAAAGCTGAAATGGGCGAACGTTTCAAAAACTCACTTTGGGTCAAAGTTCTTGGGTGGCTCTCCGTATTAGTATTAACGATCCTTGATTTCAAGGGCTTACCAGATGCGGTAGCTGGTTTCTTCGGTGATGATCCATCGGCTGCTCAACTTCAATTAGCTAACGGGATCGCCTATGCTTTGACCGTTGTGATCGCAGCGCTTTTGATCTGGACCATGTATGAACTATACAAAGGTAATAAGCGCTATGCTGAAAAATTAGCTGCTCACCAAGCAAATAATAACGACTAATTCTTAATAAGTAGGCTGAAAAGCTACTAGCTTAGATTAAAAATATCCGATCAAATTTCCCAAAAATGAAATTTGATCGGATATTTTTATACTGTTTAGATTTTATATTCTCTAACTGAATAGACCCATACCAAAATGATTTCGCTATGTGATCTTTTACTATGGATGAAGATATTTTTTATGTTCGATCCAAACACTTAACTTTTTATAGATCAAAATAAAAGTTGTACCGATCACGATCCCCTTGATCAAGTTAAATGGTACGACCCCAAATAAGATCATCTGTCCCAAAGGAATATTTAATTTCATCCCTAACAAGCTCATATATAGCGGGATCGTCACGAGCCAGTTAAGTAAAGCTAACATAACTGTTAAGCTCAATGTTGCCCCTAAAATAGCTCTCACAACACTTTGCCATATTAATGACTTGTTTTTAAGCAAATAGTAAAGTGGTAAACAAAACGCTAACGTAGCCACAAAACTCAGGCTGACTCCGATCAATTGCGGTAATGACGGTCCTGAGATCATAAAATACAACAAGGAGCGTAAAAATGCGACCTGTAGCCCACCTAATGGTCCCAAAATGAAGAAAGCTAGTAAGATCGGAATATCCGAAAAATCTAACTTCATAAACGGTACGATCGGAACTATCACAAATGATAGAAACATCAAAAGATACGAAATAGCAGCCAAGCATGCTGCTACTACCCAACGTTTTACTGTCAAAACTAATTCCTCCTAAGAGGTCCATCTCACAGTAGATCCTATATCAAAAATAGACCGTTGTTGTTCATCTTGAGCAACAGCGGCCTATTTCATCGGTAAAGTATCCACTCCACCCATGTATATAAAACCCTATCTCCTCTCATCCAGACTTTAACTGTCGGTACTGGGATCACACCAGTTCAGTCCCCGCAATAAACGAGGAGTCGCGGACTTTTACCGCCGGTCGGGATTTACACCCTGCCCTGAAGATAAACCTAAAATATTTTCACAGCTAGTTTAACATACTACCTTTTAAAAAACAAGTAACTTACTTATTTCCCAGCTCATAAAGGGCTTTTACTTCTTCACGTGTCAACTCACGATATTGTCCTGAGGTCAACCCAGCTAGAGTCAAAAAGCCGTATGTTTCACGTTTGAGTTTCTTGACCGGATGCCCGACAGCTTGAAGCATGTTCTTGACCTGATGATTTCGCCCTTCATGGATCGTCAATGATACGATCGATGTATCATTTTTTTTATCTAAAGACAAAAGCTTAGCCTTAGCCCGAGCACTCTTTTTGCCATCTTTTAAACGTACACCTACGCGTAATTGCTTTAAAGCCTCATTTTGAACGAGCCCCTTGACCTTAGCTACATAGGTCTTATTAACTTTATAACGCGGATGCATCAAACGATTAGCAAGTTCTCCATCATTGGTCAATAAAAGCAGACCAGAAGTGTCATAATCTAACCGGCCAATGGGATAAACGCGTTCGCTATGATCAGTAAAGTAATCCGTCACCACTTTACGGCCCTTATCATCTTTAGCCGCGCTGATGACACCACGTGGCTTATAGAAAAGGTAATAGACCTTTTCTTCTCGTTCGATCAAGTGTCCATCGACCTCGATCACATCATTTCCGTCAACTTTTTGACCTAATTCTTTGATGACCTTCCCATTAACTCGAACTCGTCCAGCCAAGATCATTTTTTCACTGGCACGCCGAGAAGCTACCCCAGCGTTTGCCATTACTTTTTGCAGTCGTTCTGCCATTTTTAGTCACCTACTGCAACAACTGCAGTTTTTTTCCTTTCACTTTCAACTACTCTTCGTCATCTAATGCGTCGTTAAATAATGACATCAGATCATCTGAAGTAGCTTCATTTTTTTCGTCGTCTTGTGGTAATTCGGGTAACTGTGCTAGTGACTCGATCCCAAAATAATTAAGGAAATTTTCCGTCGTTGCATACATGATCGGACGCCCAGGAGCATCCATCCGTCCAGCTTCTTTGATCAGATCTAACACCAACAACTTTTGTAACATTCCACTTGATTGCACTCCCCGGATCTCATCGATCTGGATCCGAGTCACAGGCTGCTTATAAGCCACTACAGCCAGCGTTTCTAAGGCAGCTGATGATAATTCCGTCATTGCTGGTGATTCAAAATACTGTTTAACTAGCTCAGTTACAGCTTTCTTGGTCACCAACCGATAACGCTCTTCTGCATGGATCAACTTTAGGGCAGTATTGGCGTCCTGTTTATATTTTTTTTCGATCAAAGCTAACTGCTCTAAGACAGCCGGCTTCATGATCCCCGTCAACTGGGAAAGCTCGCGCGCTGTTATTCCCTCATTTCCACTTACAAACAGCAAACTTTCTATTTTAGCTTGATTAGATAGCATTTACTTCACCACTTACTAACTTTATTGGTCCTAAAATATCTTCTTGCGTGGCTTTGATCACTCCTTGTTTGACCAATTCAAGAAGTGCTAAAAAGGTCGTCACCACTAACTCTAAGGCTGCGTTTGCTGCAAATAGATCATCAAATTCGAGTGGCTCTTTTGCTTGTTTGACCAATTTTTCGACCCGCGAGATCTGATCTTTTAAAAAATAACGTTCGGATTCGATCTTGCGCATGACGGGTTTTTGGACCTTACGTTTGAGTATCAAGCGCGCAAAAGCTTTTTGCAATGCGGTTATATCACAACTATCAGGGTCAAGTTTACCTAAACTAGCATCAGCTGGTACAAGTGCTTGTTCACGCGGATACAGCTTCATTCTTTCATCAGCATAGCCACGCATATTTTGAGCAGCCGTTTGAAATGTTTGATGTAATAACAATTGTTGTACTAAACCTTCACGTGGATCTTCGATTTCATCATCGGTTTGTAAGCTAGCTTGCTCATTTGGTAAAAGCATTTTACTTTTGATATTGACCAGCATTGAAGCTGTAACCAAATACTCCCCAGCAACATCTAATTGCATTTCCTTTAACTGGTGCAAATAGTCAATATACTGGGTAGTTATTTCAGCCATTGGAATATCATAGATATCCATTTGATTTTTCTTGATCAAATGCAACAATAGATCTAAAGGTCCTTCAAAATCAGGAACTTTAAATAGTAATCCTTTTACATTTGGCGTCGCTTCATTTTTCATTATGGTGCTCCCATTTAGCTATCAAGGCTGAAGCTTCAATATTACCCATGATTTTCTTATCTGGATAAAGTTCGGCTAAGTCATCTAGCATCAAAAAACACAACCCTTGACTTCTTTCCGTTGGTGTTACTGCTATTTGACGTATCATGATAAAATCTTCATTTATTTCGGTCCCTAAAACACCAACAAAATCACGATTCTCATTCTTCCATAAATATAGCACATGGGAACTGTCAGCTTCGTACCATTCAATTTCCGTCTTCAAATTAGCGAACTCTTTTAAATCAGGGATAAACGATAATAATCCCATTGCGATTTTTTCATAGTCGCTTTTATATTTATAAAGCATTTTTTCCTCCAATAGCCAATTGCTCTTCTGATTATGCTAGATTACCACAAATTCATGCGAAAGACAATCACGCATGCGGATGAGCTTCATTATAGATCTTAGCTAAGCGCTTCTTAGATAAGTGCGTATAGAGTTGCGTTGTTGAAATATCTGCATGGCCTAATAGTTCTTGGACGATCCGCAGATCAGCTCCATTTTCTAAAATATGGGTCGCAAATGAATGTCGCAACGTGTGTGGTGTCACATTTTTCTTGATCCCCGCCAATTTGACCTGCTGTTTCAAATTTTTCCAGATCCCCTGACGAGTTAATTGATTTCCATGAAAATTTACAAATAAATAATCATTTGGTGTTCTCAATAACTTAGGACGCGCCGTTTTTAAATAGCGCTGGACCCACATTACAGCTGTATCTCCGATCGGAACGAGTCGTTCTTTTTGCCCCTTACCTAACGTTTGGACGATCCCTAATTCTAAATGCAGATCAGCTAATTTTAAGTTGATGACTTCACTGACTCGCAAACCAGTCGCATACATCAATTCTAAGATCGCACGGTCACGTAACCCCAACGGCTTTTTTACATCTGGTGTTTGAAGCAACATTTCAACTTCAGACATTGACAATACTTCTGGTAGATGGCTTTCTTTTTTAGGCAATTCGATCAGTTGCATCGGATCTTTAGTGACGAGTTTTTCTTGCATCAAATAACGAAAAAAGCGTCTTAAACTCGTAATACAACGACTGAGCGAAGTTCTGGCTTTTTGATGTTGTAGTTGGCTCTCTAGATACAACATGATCAGATCACGATCGACCTGAGTCAGCGTAATTTTTTTTTGTTCTAAAAATGCCGCAAACTGGCGCAGATCTTGTCCATAACTCAAAAGTGTATTTTTAGATAAACCACGTTCGACCCTAAGATAGTGTAAATAATCAGCTATCACTTCAGCTGTTGGTGGCATCGTCTTTCACTTCCTTGATCACTTGTTTTCGTTGACAATCTTGACAAATACCCAAAAAAGTCAGCCGATGATCTGTAACTTCAAAATGATATTGCCGTGCGAGCCGTTCTTCAACGTCGATCAACATATCTTCATAGATCTCAGTTACATTACCACAAACACTACAGACAAGATGATGATGAAAGTGTCCCTTATCACTTGTTTTTAGGTCAAAGCGAGCGATCCCATCTTCAAAACTGATCTTATTGACGATCTGGATCTCGGCTAAAACGTCCAATGTACGATATACAGTTGCTAAACCAACTTCAGGATGTTTTTGATGGAGTAAAGAATAAACCTCTTCGGCCGAAAGATGCCTAGTTTGATGCTCAAGTAACACCGCGATCGTTGCCTTTCTTTGAGGCGTTAACTTAAAGCCTTGTGCATGTAACTTTTGTTCGATCTTTGCTAACTGATCCAAGGTCATCTTCCTTTCTATCCTCTATTTGACTAAAATCAAATATCCATCTCGTTGCACAACTAAACCAGCTTTCATCAAATGTCCGACTGCGCGTTTAAATTGACCTTTACTGATCCCAAAATAGACTTTGATCTCAGCCGGATCACTCTTATCTGTAAATGGCAAACGCCCATCTGCATTATGTTGTAAAGCGGCTAAAAGCATTTGGGCATCATCACTGATAGCTTCATAAGCACGGGGACGCAATGAAAGATTCAATGTCCCGTCTGGTCTTATTCCGATCACTCTGGCCTTGACTACTTGGCCTAAACGTGGTTCTTGATCACGTTCTGACGGATGAATAAAGCCTAATTGATAATCTTTAGTGATAACATATGAACCCACCATCTTCAAACGATAGATCGTTGCGATCACATCTTTATTCATCATCTTTTGACTTGCAACATCACTTACAGCTTTAAACATCTCCATTGTAGCTAATTCGCCCCAGAGCCGTCCCTTATCATCTACACGTAAAGCGATCATCAAACGGTCACCTGCTTTAGGCCAAAGATTTTGCAATTCAGGTAAAGCATCGGTCGAAACTACAATATCTTTGTTAGGTAAACCAATATCAACGAAAACCCCTAAGCCACGTTGGACCTTTTTTACTTCTCCCCAGGCATAACGATCAAAACCACTCTTAGGCTCATTTTTAGTTAACTGTAATTCATGAGCTTCATTTTCATAAGCAAAGCCTGAGATCATAGCTCCTGGTTTCGGTAACTTCAAAAGTTCACTTTTGGCGATCTTAAATGTCATTCCTTCTTTTTGAGCAAAAACATAGTCTGCATTTTCATCAATGACCATGGCAGTGATAGTGCGTCCAATTAAATCTTTTAACATTATTATTATGACCCCTAACTATTCTGACTAAAAACTTCTTTTTCTATTTTACCTAAAAATACTATGAATTGCGAACCGTTGTGTTAAATACATCACAAATTATCATTATGTTCTCAGAAAATAGTGCTCTATAAAAACAGCGCAAAAGACTAAAGCACCTAGAAGATAGGCAACAAGCTCGAGGAAGAACGAAATGATCCAGAATTTGAGTAATACCACACTAGAAATAAATTATTATTAAATAGCTTAATAAGTTCATTCCATAATTACATAACCGGTCTTAGTTTTAAACAATAGCTGCTAGATCAAATTGGTCATTACTTCATCTTTTTAAAAATCTTGCCCTATTTATTTAAATCTAATTTTTTTATTTCCAACACTTATCTAAAATATCAATACTTTCTCTAAAAATATTATTGTCCATAGATGTCCATTATACTAAAACTAACTAAATTTTCTTCCGAAAAGCTACTACTGTCAAGTACTATGCTAAGCTTCTCGTTTTCTTTACTGCGCGCAATAATTAAAAACAGCACGCATACTTATTCGGGTGGCATCACACATAACGTGATCATTTTTTTCTGCCCACCATTTGCCCACTGAATGTATTTTTCCCATAAGTACAAAAAAAGGACCCCTGATATATCAAGGGTCCTGGCGTTAAAATAAGCGTGTGTTATTTAACTTGGCTCATAACTTCTTCTACAAAGTTATCAGCTTTCTTTTCGATACCTTCACCAACTTCGTAACGAACAAAGGCTTTGACCTTTCCGTCTTTAGAAGCCATGAATTTAGCAACTGTCAAGTCTGGGTCCTTAACAAATGCTTGATCATCCAAAGCAACTTCAGCAAAGAACTTGTTCAAGCGACCTGCAACCATCTTTTCGATGATATTTTCAGGCTTGCCTTCGTTCTTAGCTTCTTCAGTTAAAACTGCTTTTTCGTGTTCTACTTCACTAGCAGGCACTTGGTCGCGGTTCACGTACTTAGGATTGATAGCTGCAACGTGCATTGCAACGTCTTTAGCAGCCACTTCATCAGCACCTTCAACCACAGTTAAAACAGCGATCTTACCACCCATGTGTAGGTAAGCACCGAAGTTTTCATTGTCAGCTTTTTCAACTAATTCAAAACGACGCAATGTGATCTTTTCACCGATAACTTGTGTAGCTTCGATGATTTCTTCGTTGATCGTACCTTTGTCAGTCTTGATAGCCAAAGCAGCTTCTAAGTCAGCTGGTTTATTTTCTGCGATCAAACCTGCAACACGTTTTACAAGGTCCTTGAATTGTTGGTTTTGAGCAACAAAGTCTGTTTCAGCGTTGATTTCAACAACTGCAGCTGTGTTACCTACAACTTCAACATCAGCTAAACCTTCAGCAGCAACACGGTCGCTCTTCTTAGCAGCCTTTGCCATACCTTTTTCACGCAAGAAATCAATAGCTTTGTCCATGTCGCCATCAACAGCAACTAAAGCTTTCTTAGCATCCATCATACCTACGCCAGTTTTTTCGCGTAATTCTTTTACTTGAGCAGCAGTAACTTTTGCCATAGCCTAGTGGCCTCCTTAGAGTGATTAATTTAAAATACTTTTGTGGTATAAACACCATGGTGTATTCAAACCATAATTTTAAAAAAAGGCCATCTCAAGACTAAGGCCAAAATGCCTACCTAAAACCTGAGACAGCCTAAGTTTATTAACTATTCAGCATCTGTATCGTTGTTGCCTTCAACAACTTCAACGATTTCTTCGATGGATTCAACTTCTTCGCCGTTAGCAGCTTGGAAAGTTTCTTCTGAAACAGGTGCATCATCTTCGCCTTGACGACCTTCGATAATTGCATCTGCCATCTTAGATGTGATCAAACGTACGGCACGGATAGCATCGTCGTTTGATGGGATCTTAACATCGATTTCATCTGGATCAGCATTTGTGTCGACCATAGCAACGATAGGAATGTTAAGCTTTTGTGCTTCCTTAACAGCGATACGTTCCTTGCGAGGATCCACGATGAACAATACATCAGGGATACGTGGCATATCTTCAATACCACCAAGGAATTTTTGAAGACGATCGCGTTCTTTGATCAATAAAGCAACTTCTTTCTTAGGTAACACTTCAAATGTGCCATCTTCTTCCATTGCTTTGATCTCTTTTAGACGTTTGATACGTTTTTGGATCGTGTTCCAGTTTGTCAAAGTACCACCTAACCAACGATGGTTCACGTAGTATTGACCTGCACGTTTTGCTTCTTCTTCGATCGCATCTTGTGCTTGTTTCTTTGTACCAACAAACAAGATAACACCATCGTTAGCAGCAGCATCTTTCATAAAATCGTAAGCATCATCGATCAACTTAACCGTTTTTTGTAAGTCGATGATGTAGATACCATTACGTTCTGTGAAGATGTACTTCTTCATCTTAGGGTTCCAACGACGTGTTTGGTGACCAAAATGTACACCAGCTTCAAGTAATTGTTTCATGGAAATAACAGCCATTACAATTAACCTCCAAAATAGTTTTTATTATCCTCCCCTATGTTCAACGATCAAAAAACTCAAATGAGCACTCTTTTGACCATCGCATAAGGTGTGAATTGTACCTTTATAGGCACTTTTGATATTATAACCTACTCCTAGAGCAATTGCAATTGTTTCTGTTAAAAAATCAAGCTTATTTTGTTTGAACTAAGGTCGGAGCTGTTCCGGTCTCGATCACTGATTTAGCTGAATCTAATGCGATATTTACCATATTTTCAACAGCTGTTTCAGTGTAAAAAGCAATGTGTGGCGTCATCACAACGTTATCTAAAGCAACTAACTCTTTGAACAGCTCATCTTTAACACCCGTTTCATTTAAATCATGGTTAAAGATCGGTGTCTCAAATTCATACGTATCTAAACCAGCACCACCTAACTTGCCACTCTTTAAAGCAGTAAGTAAAGCTTTAGCATCGATCAAAGAGCCGCGAGCCGTATTGATGATATAAGCACCATCTTTCATTTTTTCGATCATTTTAGCATCAATCAAATGGCCATCTTTGTCAGAACCTGGCATATGCAAGGTCAACACATCCACTTTAGCTACTAGATCTTCTAGCGTATCAATATAGATACCTTCACTTTCCAATTTAGGATCATGATACGGGTCAAAAGCCAAGATCTTAGCTCCAAAGCCCTTATAAATATCGATCGCTACTTTACCGATCCGTCCTGTTCCAACGATCCCGATCGTCAAAGCTCTGATCTCTTTACCAACAAAAGGAGCCCAGCGATAATCATTAGCAGCCATTCGCTTGCGGAAAATATTTTGATTACGCAACAATTGGAGCAAGATCGCTACTGAAAATTCAGCGATCGCATTGGGCGAATAGGCCGGCACATTAGTTACAGCGATCTCATATTTTTTAGCTTCAGCTAGGTCTAAATTATCGACCCCAACATTTCTGATCGAAACATCTTTGATGCCATAGCTAGCTAGAGTCTCAAAAAACTCAGCGGGATAGGTACCAGTTTGAAAGCTGATGACAGCATCGTACCCCTTAGACAAGCTCAAGTTTTTAGATGTAACTTCATCTGCAACTAATTTTATTTCAATATTATTTTCTTGAGACCAATTTTCAAAATAAGCACGTTCATCTTGACGTACATTATAAGCAATAAACTTCATAACGAACTGCTGCACCAAATGTGGATCTAAATGAAGAAATGCAGCATTCCTTTCTTGAATTTTAGCTAGCTTTTTCTTGATGATCTCACATTTTAACTTCAAATCTAAAGCTAGCACTTCAACTTTTACTATAGCATAAGTCTATTTTAACAAATATTTCTCAGCAACTCCATGTTCGCGTAAGTAGCATTCCTTTTGCTGGCGTGTTAGTTGTTTGAACGCGTATTCTTTTTTCAGTGCCAAACTTTTAGTCGCCAATTGTTCATGATAGATCATTTTCACAGGACGCCGAACGCGGGTATATTTAGCTCCTCGTCCACTATTATGCGTCATTAAACGCTGCTTGAGGTCAGTCGTAAAGCCCGTATAAAAAGTGGCATCAGCACAGCGTAAAACATAGAAAAAATACTGTTTAGCCCGCTGTTCCATATAAAATCCCTCTCATCTCAGGTGTATATTCATCATTTGCTTGATAAACTGTGATCGGAGGTAAAAAGCGCAAACCACCTTTACGTCCATCCTTGATCGCTTCGACTAAGACCATATTAGCTTCACGCCCTTCTTTAGGATAGACTAGCTGGACTTTCTTTGGGGCTAACCGATTTTTTTGCATACATTCAAAGATCTCAAAAAGCCTGTCTGGACGATGAACAAAATAAGCTTTACCTTTAGTTTTTAAAAGCGCACTACTCATCTCGATCGTTTGAGCTAAAGTCACCGTGATCTCATGCCGAGCCAACGCCAGATATGGATTAGGATTTTTTTTACTAGTCGGAAGATCTGAAAAGTATGGTGGATTACATGTGACCGTATCAAAGCTATCTTTTTTCAAATATTTCAACGAGTCATTTAAATCAAGATTCAAAACGGTCACCTGTTGTTCTAAAGAATTTAATTTGACACTACGTTTAGCCATTTCAGCTAATTTAGGTTGGATCTCAACAGCCGCGATCGAAGCCTTAGTTTTACTTGTTAAAAATAGACCAACTGCTCCATTGCCCGCGCAAAGATCGACTACCTTGCCATTTTCTTTTTTAGTTGGCTCGGCAAAATGAGCTAGTAACACTGCATCCAAAGAAAAAGAAAAAACTTTTGAACTTTGAATTATTTTGATATCGTTAGCATATAGCTGGTCGATCCGTTCATCTTCTTTCAATTCGATTTTATTCAAATCAAAACACCTTCTTTTACTCTTAACGTGACTTGCAATTTTAAGCTAAATTTAGCATACTAAAAAATATATAATAAATAAATAGTACTGTCCAAGTATTAAAGCCCCTTGAAAGTTAAACTGTGAACAGGCTAGCAGCAGTACTATCTAAGAAAGGAAGACTATAGAACTTTCAAATATCTCACAATCTATAGTAGTAAACACCATGTTTTATTCATTTATTCGAGGCCTGGTTAGGTTTCTTGTTTATCTGATCAACGGTAAACCAAACTTTGAGGGCAAGGAAAACTTACCTTCAGGAAATTATATTTTGGTTGGCCCACACCGCACTTGGTTTGATCCCTTGTATTTTGCCCTAGCAGCTTCTCCCAAAAAGTTTAGCTTCATGGCAAAAGAAGAACTTTTCAAAAATCCAATTTTGCGGTTTATCTTAAAACATGCCAACGCTTTTCCGGTCGACCGAAAAAATCCTGGTCCCTCTGTGATCAAGACGCCAGTTAAGTTACTAAAAAAAAGTGATCTTTCTTTGATCATGTTTCCTTCTGGGACTAGGCATTCACAGGAAATGAAAGGGGGCGTCGTTTTGATCGCTAAAATGACTGGGGTCCCGATCATTCCCGCTGTTTATCAAGGCCCTTTGACTTTAAAAGCTTTATTTAGCCGTAAAAAGACAACTGTTCGCTTTGGTGGACCGATCTATGTTGATCGCAAAACTAAGTTGACCGATGAGACCCAAGCAGCGATCATCAATGAAATGGAACAAGCCTTTACCAAACTGGACAAAGCGATCGATCCAAGCTTCCACTACATCGATCCTGCAACAAAAAAATAACTAAAAATAGGTTGGACACATAAGTCACAACCTATTTTTAGTTTTAAATTATTTTTTAGACATATTTTGCTTCATTGAAGCCATCATTTGATGAAGTTTCTTTTCAGAAGGCTTTTGCCCCATCTGAATCATCATCGTCCGCAACATCTGTTCATTGATCGGCGGATTTTTCTTCAAATAGTCTTCCATGTACTTACGAGCAGCAAAGAAACCACCAACAAAGCCAAGGATAAGCGCTAAGACTACAAGTACGATCCAAATTCCAGTAGACATTCCAGCACCCCCTTCTCATTATATTCATTCAACTACTTATTCTACACAAATTATCCTTAAAAATAAAGCGCTAAACAGCTTTAATTATCACGCAAACCACGTTCACGTTGGATCTTTTTCACCTTTTCTGGAGTAACTTCATTGCCATCTTTATCGTAGACTTGTAACATTTCTACGTGGCTACGGAAGTTTTCTCTAAACATCGCTAAGTAAGTCTTACGCAATTCTTGTTGCTCTTCTTTTTCAGCTTCTGTTAGTGTGCCTTCTTTTTTCTTTTTAGACAATTCATTGATACGATCGATCAGCTCTTGTGGGATCGCACTTTTTTTTGCTTCCGTCTTTTCTGACGTTTGTTCTAATGTTTCGTCTTTTTCCATATTAAATTCCTCTTTTCCAAGATGATCTATCTTCTATATTCTAGCTCAAAATTTTAAGAAAGTCATTAGTTTAGTCGCTTTCTTTTCGATAAAGCAAACGCTTGTTTGTAACTGCTGATTTTCTATGTTATAATTACCCTATAGAAATGTATTGAGGTGTTCAAAATGACAAAAGCATCCGAAAAAAGACAGCTAAATATTTTGCGTTTTATCTACAATACAGTTGAGAGCAAAGGTTATCCACCGACTGTGCGCGAGATCTGTCAAGCAGTCTCACTTTCTTCGACCTCAACTGTACACGGTCATTTAGCACGCTTAACTAAGAAAGGTTTTCTCAAAAAAGATCCTACTAAGCCACGGGCAATGGAAGTTACCCTTGCTGGTCTAGAAGCTCTAGGGATCAAAACTACTTTAAATGAGATCCCAGTCATCGGAACTGTGACCGCAGGGATGCCGATCTTAACTGTTGAAGAAACAACTGATTACTTTCCATTACCACCTAATTTAAGTGATGCCAATGATTTGTTCATGTTGAACATCCGTGGTGAAAGCATGATCGATGCTGGGATCTTAGATGGTGATCAAGTTATCGTTAGAAAACAGTCTGCTGCTGACAATGGTGATATCGTGATCGCCATGACCGAAGACGATGAGGCAACATGCAAGCGATTCTACAAAGAAGACGGGTATTTTAGATTACAACCTGAAAATGAAACGATGGATCCGATCATCTTGGATAATGTCGTAATTTTAGGCAAAGTCATCGGACTCTACCGTGATATGATCTAAAGTCGGTATTTTAGTAACTAGGAGTTTAAAGACTTCTAGTTTTTTTAATTCCAAAAAAAAGATGCCTCAAAGTGCATCTTTTAGAACTATTTACCTTCCTTAGCCATTTTTAGCAGTTCTTCTGCATGTTCTAGTGTCAAAGTCGTGATCGAAGAACCTGACAGCATCCGGGCTAGTTCTTCGATCCGTTCTTTATCATTTAAGATCGTAAGCGAAGTTTCAGTCCGCCCATTGGCTACATGTTTAGCAATAAAATAATGGTGGTCTGCCACAGCTGCGACCTGTGGCAAGTGGGTGATACACAGCACCTGCGAATTAGTTGCGATCTGGCTGATCTTTTCAGCGATCGCTTGTGCGACACGTCCACTGACCCCAGTATCGACCTCATCGAAAATAATACTCGTCACACCTTTATTTTGAGCAAAGATCGTCTTTAGCGCGAGCATGATCCGCGATAATTCACCACCAGAAGCGATCCTTGCTAAAGCCCCCATTTCTTCTCCGGGATTAGTTTGAATATAAAATTCGACCCGATCAAGGCCAGTTTCAGTCAATTGTCCATTCGCCGGTAAAAATCGCACTTCAAAAACAGCTTTATCCATATATAGTGCACTCAACTGCTGATGGATCTCAGCTTCAAGCCGTTTAGCAGTCTGCTTACGCAACTCACTGATCTCTAACGCTAATTTTTTTGCCTTGCTATGAGCTTCTTTGACCTGCTCGACTTGCTGTTCTAAGTTTTCATCGCTTTGTTGCATCGTTTCAAGTTCGCGTTTTATCTTATCGTAATAAGCCAAGATCGTTTCGATCGAATCACCATATTTACGCTTGAGTTGATGGATCGTTTCAAGCCGTGCTTCGATGGAATTTAACAATTCTTCATCCCACTCCAGATCACTTAATTGCCCTGAAACTTCATGCGCTACATCTTGTAGATTATAGAAAGCATCAGAGACCTTTTCGTAGATCGTAGCTAATTCAGAATTGAACTCAGCCACGTCTTCTAACTCACTCATGACATTTCCTAGAACACTCATCACATCTAATTCTTCACCATTCAGTGCTTGATAACTCATCTCTAACGCGTGATGGATCGTTTGATAATTATCTAATTGACGTTTTTGTTCTTGGAGCTCTTCTTCTTCACCCTCATGCAGCTGCGCCTCACTGATCTCATTAACTTGAAATTGTAACATATCAAGTCTTTGCGCCCACTCATGTGCATTTTTCTCACGTTGCTCTAGTGCCTGAGAAAGACGGCGATAATTGGCATAAAGTATCTGATATTGTGCTAATTTAGCTAAGATCTCAGGCTGATAATTATCGACTAGAGCTAAATGACGCTCAGGATCCATCAATTCTTGATGCTCATTTTGCCCATGGATATCGATCAATGTTTGCCCCACCTGCCGAAGTGTGCCTAGATTGACCAAAACGCCATTTATTCGGCAAACATTTTTGCCACTGCGATAAATATCGCGTTGTAAGATCAAAATATCATCTTCACATTCGATCCCAAATTCATCTAAAAGCTCATATGTTCGAGTTGCTTTAGGGATAGTAAATTGTCCTTGGAGCAATGATTTATTAGCTCCCTTGCGGATAAAATCACTCGAGCCGCGTCCACCTGCTAGTAGACCTAAAGCATCAATAATGATGGACTTACCAGCCCCAGTTTCACCAGTCAAGACCGTCATATTCGTTCCAAAATCGACGGTCAACTGATCAATAATTGCAAAATCACGGATCATTAATTCTTGTAACAAAGTACTTTCCTGCTGTTGCTAAGAGTAACAGTTTTTCCTTTCCCAAAATCTAAAAGTCCTATTTATCATCGATCAAAGCCAATAATTTACGCTCGATCTGCAACGCATCTTCATTTGAGCGTGCAAAAAGCATGATCGTATCATCATCACCTAAAGTAGCAAAAACTTCATCATAGTTCATTTGCGAGATCAAACTCGAAAGCGCGGGCCCATTACCAGGCAAAACTTTGACCATACATAGATCACGATGACAGTCAGAAACAAGATAGGCGTCACGCAAAACTTTCCTTAGTTTTTTTTCGGTATTATCCTTCTTGGTCGTCGGTAAACTATACCGATACGACCCATCTGGCGTCGGTACTTTGATCAGCCGCATCTCTTTTACATCACGTGAGATAGTGGCTTGAGTCACTTCAATTCCTTTAACTGAAAGGAGACTAACAAAGTCTTCTTGCCGATAAATCGCATTATCCTGGATCATTTTTTTAATAATTCGTTGTCTATCTTGTTTTCTCACTGAGAAATCATCCTTCCTACCTACTTATCTTTTTGATGAAGTAATGTTTGATGGGCTTGTTTGATCACCATACTTGGATCGACATTAGCGTTGATCGTTGCACTCTTTGATGTTGCACGCAAATGGACTAAAAATTCAATATTTCCTTCCCCACCCGTGATCGGTGAAAAATCAAGGTCTAAGACATCATATCCTGCTTTGACAGCAAAAGCGATCAACTCTTGGACCACTTCTAAATGGACTTTTTCATCCCGAACGATCCCATGCTTACCGACTTTTTCACGTCCTGCTTCAAATTGAGGTTTGATCAAAGCCACCACGTCTCCACCTGGCACTAAGATCGCATGTAAAGTCGGTAAGATAAGTTGCAATGAAATAAAAGAAACATCAATTGTCGCAAAATCAGGGCGTCCAGCAGTAAAATCTTCTAATTTACTGTAGCGAAAGTTAGTATTCTCCATCACAACGACTCGCGGATCTTGACGCAACTTCCAAGCTAATTGATTAGTTCCCACATCAAGGGCATAACTCAACTTGGCCCCTTTTTGTAAGGCAACATCAGTAAAGCCACCAGTAGATGAACCGATATCAAGGACTGTCTTATTTTTGGTACTTAGTTTAAAGACTTTGAGCGCTTTTTCAAGTTTTAAACCACCACGACTAACATAAGGCATCTTTTTACCCTTAAAATGTAATTTGACACTTGGATCGATCTTTTCACCTGGTTTATCTAATCGTTCCTCATTTTCACCTAAGATCTCGCCTGCCATAACTGCACGTTTTGCTTGTTCGCGTGTCTCGAATAGCCCCTGCTTGACCAATAATACATCTACACGTTCTTTTTTCATACTTACATCCTTACTTATAATTTAAAATACTCTAGCACTTGACGCAAAAGAGAAGTCTCAAGTCCACTTTTATCCAAAAACTCAAGTTGATCTTTTGCTTGCTTCAACGTATCAACTAGCGCTTGCTTGGCTCCTTTTAGCCCTAAAAGGAGCGGATAAGTATTTTTATTTTCCGCCACATCCTTATTAGCTGTTTTACCTAATTCGGCTGTTGTTGACGTCACATCTAAAATATCGTCATAGATCTGAAAGGCTAGACCAAATTTTTGCCCAAAAGTAACTAAAGCCTGTTCTTGTTTTGGTGTTGCTTCACCTAAAATAGCTCCAGCAAAACAAGCATATTCCAACAATTGTCCTGTCTTATTTTTATGGACTTGCATCAACTCTGACAAGGTCAAAGTTGTCTTTTCACCTAAGATATCACCGGTTTGGCCTGCGACCATCCCATTTGCTCCCGCAGCTTTTGCAAGTGCAGCTACCAAAGTAATACGTTTTTTGGGCGTAAGCTTTGTTTTAGCTAACCAGCCAAAAGCCTCAGTTAAGAGGGCATCCCCCGCTAAAACCGCTATATCTTGACCAAAAACTTTATGATTCGTCGGTTTTCCCCGCCGTAGATCATCATTATCCATCTCAGGTAGATCATCATGGATCAAAGAGTATGTGTGAAGAAATTCTAGACTTCCCGCCACACTCAAAACATCTGTATCGATCTTTTTTTCTAAGCTTTGACAGATCAACATGATCAAAAGAGGTCTGATCCGTTTACCACCTGCTTCAAGCGAATATTGCATTGCCGCTTGAAGAGTCTTATTCTCAGTAAATTGCGCCAAGTAATGTCGCATGTGCTGTTCAAGTAATGGGATCATTTTATTTTGAAAAGTTGCTAACTGCATTTTTCACTTTCTAGGTATGGGATCATCAAGAAACCCTAGATTCCTTCCTTGTTTACTTTAACAGTATTGCTCCCATTAAATTTCTCACAATACACAACTAAATATTAGTCATTATTTGCTTCAAAGATGACTTCTTGTCCTTCTTCATTGATGACTTTAGTCAAAGTATCCTCGGCATTTTGGAGGGTCTCTTGCAATTTTTTACTTAAAGCTACCCCTTTTTGAAATTGTGCTAACGCTTCTTCCAAAGGAACATCACCTTGCTCAAGTTTGCCTACGATCGCTTCTAACATTTGTAATTCTTGTTCAAAGGTTAAATTATTTTCTGTCATTTTTTCTTCATCCCATCAATTTTAGTAATTTTAGCTTTAGCACTACCATCGCTTAAATGCAATTTGATCTCAGACCCCACTGACAGATCAGATGTCTTTTTGATGATCTTTTCATCTGCCGTGACGTAAGAAAAACCGCGTCCCATAACACGCAACGGACTCAACATATCTAAAGCAGCGGTAGCCTTTACCAAACGTTGCTCTCTATCACCAACATATTTTTCGGCCACCCGAAATAGATCTTTTTTGAGCTGCACCACTTGTTGTTTATGCAAGTTGATCGTATCTTTTGGCGAAGAGCGTTGCAAACGCATCGTCAGCTCTGAAAATACCTTTTCTTTTTGGTACAACTGTTCACGGTAAGCCTGTTTGAGTCGATTCTGGTAACCATCAAGTTTTTGAAGGTAGCCTTCATACAAACGATTTGGTTGCATAAAAACGTAAGAATTTTGCAATTTTTGTAGCTGTTGGCGCCGTAACTTTAGCATAGCTTGATAGCTTTGGATCAAGCGCAATTTATCTTGTTTGATCCGCAAGATCTCGTCTTCTAAAACCGGCGTCGCTAATTCAGCCGCTGCGGTAGGGGTTGCTGCCCTGACATCAGCCACTAGGTCAGCGATCGTCGTATCCGTTTCGTGTCCAACCGAAGAAATGATCGGGATCTGACTGTCAAAGATCGCTCGAGCAACTTTTTCTTCGTTAAAAGGCCACAGATCCTCGATCGATCCCCCACCACGACCGATGATGATCGTATCAAAATCGCCACGGGCATTGACCTCTTTTAATCGCCCTACTAATGAATCAGCTGCTTTCTCGCCTTGAACGACTGCAGGAAATAAAACTAGCTGCGCGATCGGATACCGCCGTCTAGTAGTCGTGATGATATCACGAATAACTGCTCCAGATGGACTAGTGATGACCGCGATCCGTTTAGGAAAGTGGACTAAAGGTCGCTTAGGTGCGCTAAACAAGCCCTCTGTGGCTAATTTAGCTTTTAATTGTTCAAACGCTTGATACAAAGCACCAACACCATCTGGTTCCATCTTTTCGATCGTTATTTGGTAATTCCCACTAGGTTCATACAGATCTACTCTTCCGACCACTAAGACTTTCATTCCATCTTCAACATTGAATTTCAATTTGTTAAATGCTGATTGAAACATGACCGCATCTATTTTAGCACCATCGTCTTTTAAACTAAAATATTGATGGCGTGGACGCAAACGGAAATTTGAGATCTCACCAGTCAGATAGACACGATTCAAATATGGATCGGCACTGAATTTTCGATGTAGATACTTAGTTAGTGCTGTGACAGTTAAATATTGATCTTTTTCCATTAGTTATTGCTCTTTTCTGCCAATTCAAGCGTTTGTTGCATCAACATTGCGATCGTCATCGGACCCACACCACCAGGAACTGGCGTCAAATAGGTTGCCTTAGTTTCAGCACTGGCTTGTTTGACATCACCGACTAATTTACCGTTAGCCAAACGATTGATCCCGACATCGATCACAGTTGCGCCTTCCTTGATATAAGTCTCATCGACCATTTCAGCTCGCCCAGTTGCAACGACTAAAATATCAGCTTGGCTAGCAACGCTTGAAAGCTCTTTAGTCTTACTATGTGCCACAGTGACCGTAGCATCTGCATTTATCATTAAAGCTGCTAAAGGACGTCCAACTAAATTACTGCGTCCGATGATCACAACATTTTTACCGGCTACAGGGATCTGATACTCTTCTAATAAGACCATGATCCCACGCGGAGTACATGGCAAGGCTTTAGGTTGCCCCATAAAAAGATGCCCTAAGTTTTCAGGATGTAAACCATCAGCATCCTTTTTAGGATCGATCCGTTCGATCACCGCATTTTCATCAAGCTGCGTCGGTAACGGCATCTGCACTAAGATCGCATGGACTGTTACATCATCATTTAACTCATCGATCAATTGTAATAACTCTGTTTGTGTTGTGTTAGCTGGCAAAGTGATATCTTTAGTTTTGATCCCGATCTTTTCAGCGGCCCGTTTTTTATTACGGACATACACCTGACTAGCCGGATCATCTCCCACTAAAACAACAGCCAAACATGGCTCTAGTCCTTGTTGTTTTAACTGTTCTGTCTTTTGCTTTAATTGGCTGCGGATTTTTTCAGCAGTTCCGCGTCCGTCTATCATCACTGTCATATAAATCACAACCTTAACTTTAGTGTATACCTAATATTTTAGCACATTCAGCTACATTTTTTTCAAAAATAAAATGCCTGCACTAAACTTTAGTACAGACATTTTCATCTTTAAAGTAGATTTGATAAAACACCATTGATAAAACGCCGTGATTTATCATCACTAAATTCCTTTGCTAATTGCAAAGCTTCATCTAAAGCTACTTTAGCTGGAACATCATCAACATAAAGCATTTCATAGATCGCTAAGCGCAAGACCAAGAGATCTGTCTTGTTCAAGCGTGCAAGCGTCCAGTTTGAGCTTAAATATTGATCGATCTTTGCGTCTAATTCAGATTGGTGTGTAAGTACGCCTTCTACCAATTCAGGCAAGTAGGCTGGTACTGTAGTTGTCGCCTCATCTTCCAACAAAGCTTCGTAAACGTCTTGTGGTAAGGCATCTGGGTTGCTATTCAACGCAAAAAGTGCTTGAAAAGCCAGTTTACGCGTATCATGTCTACTAATACTCACTATTCTTCACCATTCTCTTCCCCAAATAGATTGTTTGGGTCAATTGTTTGTTCTTGTTTTTCAGGAATTACCCCTTGAACGTGCACATCAACGCCTAAAATTTCAATTCCCGTCATAAAGAGAACTTGTTGGCGAACCTTTTCTTGGATCTGGGCTGCAACTTTAGGAACTGAGACGCCATAGTTCAAAAAGACATAGACATCAACTTTCAATTGATCTTCATCTTTGTTGACTTTGACACCTTTCCCTCGAATTTGACGGCCTAAGAGTTCTGAAAAGCTGTTGGCGATCGAACCACGCATCGAATACACACCATCGACTTGACTTGCCGCGATCCCAATGATCACTTCGATCACTTCTGGTGCTAACCGAACTTCACCTAAGCTGGGTTCTTTACTTGTTAAAACAATATTATTATCTTCAGACATATCTAAAACCTGCTATATAAAATATGGAAAAATATAGGGACTCCCCTATATCTCAAGAAAGATTATATATTTCCTTTCTTAAATTTTTTTACTTCCAATATTCAACCAAGAAATCCTTTTTTAAAAATTTACCTGTCTTCAAGTTTTTATGCCAGGACAATCCCGATCCCATATTATCTTTCTTACGGTCACTGTCACAAAAAATAGCTAAAATTGCTAAATGGTTGATTTTTGGCGAAAATAACGTTCAATTGACCAGATCAAGCACGTGAGATATATGTGCCGTCAGTTGTGTTGATCGTTAATACATCACCTTCATTAACGAAGAATGGAACTTGGACCACAACACCTGTTTCCATTGTAGCTGGTTTAGAACCACCAGAAGCTGTATCACCTTTGATACCTGGTTCAGTTTCAGCAACTGTTAGATCGACCGTATTTGGCAGTTCGACCCCTAATGTTTCAGAACCGTACATGATAACACTAACGACCATGTTTTCTTTCAAGTACTTCAATTCTTCTGTCAAGCTTTCACCTGGTAATTCTAATTGTTCATAAGTATCTGTATCCATGAAGACATAGTTATTACCATCAGCGTATAAGTATTGCATCTTCTTGCGATCGATCTGTGCTTGTTCTACTTTTTCACCAGCACGGAATGTTTTTTCTTGAACAGCACCATTACGTAAGTTTTTTAATTTAGAACGGACAAAAGCTGAACCCTTGCCTGGCTTCACATGTTGAAATTCGACCACACGCCATAATTCACCATCAACTGTGATCGTTAAGCCATTTTTAAAATCATTTACTGAAATCATATTAGTCCTCCTAAAATAATTACATAAGTCCCACTATCTCATTAGTAGCACACTTATCCAAATATAATTCATACACTTTATAATATCAAAAGAACAGCTGTAAATGCAAGTTAATCCCCGCTATCTCGCTTAAATCTCATAATATTCTTGGTAAAAATCGGTCAAATTCTCATAGCCTGTTTCAGTGACTAAAATATCATCTTCCAAACGTACTCCCCCTAGATCAGGCAAATAGATCCCAGGCTCGATGGTGATCACTTGCCCTGGCTGTAAAACTTCTGTGCTTGTTTTGCCGATATAAGGTCCTTCATGAACATTTAACCCGATCCCATGTCCCATGCCATGTTCAAAATATTTATCGTAGCCTTTTTGGGTGATATATTCACGACCGACTCGATCAAGTTCTTTTCCGGTGATCCCAGGTCTGACTGCTTCGATCGTCAATTGCTTAGCTTCAGAAACGATATGATATATCTCTTCTAGTCTAGGCTCGACCTTACCTAGTGCAAAGGTTCTGGTCACATCTGAAGTATAATGCTCTAAAAAATAACCATAATCAAGCGTCACCAAGTCCCCTGAGGCTAATTTTTTGTTACTTGCGACACCATGTGGTAAAGCCGAACGAGTTCCTGAAGCTACGATAGTTTCAAAGGAGGCTTGACTAGCTCCGTTTTTTCGCATGTAATGATCCAATTCCAAGGCTAGGTCTCGTTCTTCAAGGCCTGGTCTAGCGGTCTTTAAAACATATTCAAACCCAGCTTTAGCTAAGCGACAACTCGCTTTTATCTTTTCGATCTCAGCAGCAGATTTTTGTGAGCGCAATACTTCGATCAAGCCACTCAATGCGACTAGATCACACGGAGCATATTCATCTAACTGATCATAAACTTGATAGCTCAAACTTTCCTCAAAAGCTAAAGCAACAACATGCTCACGTTCGCATAACTCTAAGGCTTGTCCAAAATAATCCCGTGTGATCACAGCTTCTAACCACGGATTAGTTTGAGCTATTTGCGTCTCAAAACGTGCGTCAGTGATCAAATAGCGTTCTTGTTCTGTTACTAGCAGAACTCCCGCATCCCCTGTAAAACCACTTAAATAATAGATATTATCTGGTGAAGTCACCAAATAAGCATCTACACTAGCTTCTTGCATTTTTTGACGTAAGTGTTGACAACGTTGGTCGAATTCATTCATCGCTGTTACCTTCCTTGATTCATATTTATCTCATAATAACACACCTATGTGCGCTAGAAAATCTAAACGATCTCCTTGATCTTATCAGCGATATAGTTTCCCTTGACCACCACAATGATCCGATTAGCTCGATAACTTTTGAGACTTCGAAAATGAACTCGAACGATCATAAAACACTTGTCTGTTCCATCAACGATCGCTGTTGCGCCCTTAAAGTTTTGTTTTGTACTAAGAACTAACATTGTTTGATCTTGTTCTTCAAAGTAGATCTTTTCTAATAAGGTTGGCAAACTACCGCCCCCATTTACTTTTTATCCGTATTATATTCCTTAGTAAGCAAAAATTCCATCAACCACAACTTATATAATCAATTTATAATAAGCTATCGTTTTTAAAAACATTCCTCCTTGTTATAGTTAATATGTTATACTGAATTTTATGTAAATTAGAAAACGAGGTCACGGATAATGAAAGAAATTACATCGGTCTCCAATCCTCAAGTCAAGGCTTGGAAAAAACTTGCCACTAAAAAAGGGCGTCAACAAAGTCAAACTTATCTGCTCGATGGTTGGCATTTAGTCAAAGAGGCACTAAATTCTGACAAGCCAATCCAAAAGATTCTAGTCACACCGAGTTTCAAACATTTAGCTGACTTAGAGATCTTGCCCGAGATCCAATATTTTTCGATCAGTGAGTCGATCGCCAAACAACTCAGCGAAACTAAATCACCACAAGGTATCTTTGCTGAAGTAGCATTTGAGCAAACAAAACTCGATCCGACTACCGCTTCTGGAGCATGGCTATTACTTGATGGTGTCCAAGATCCAGGAAATATCGGAACTATGGTGCGTACCGCTGACGCAGCTGGCTTTTCAGGTGTCGTTTTTGGCTCTAAGACAGCTGATATGTATCAACCTAAAGTCGTCCGCTCAATGCAAGGTAGCCAATTCCATCTTCAATTAATTACAGCCGATCTGACCACTTGGGTCCAAGCTTTCAAAGCCAAAAATTATCCTGTTTTTGGAAGCGAACTAAACAAAGACGCTCGTTCCTATCAAGAAGTTGGCCAACACCAAAATTTTGCTTTGATCATGGGCAATGAAGGTAACGGTATGAGTGCAGAACTATTACAACAAACTTCACTCAATCTCTATATCCCGATCAAGGGTCATGCCGAATCGCTAAATGTAGCTGTTGCTGCTGGGATCTTGATGTTTCAACTCATAGACTAGCTAAAAGAGTGGGAGAATCATATAAATAAAGAAGGACCTATCACGATTTAGATATCGTAGTAGGTCCTTTCCTTTATTCATTAAAGATCACAATTTGACATCAGTAGCTATATTTTGAAAATCAACTAAAGCCTTATGTCCCAGCAATTTTTATTTGATAGCATTCAAGTTTTGAACGATCTGTTCTGCACAAACATCAGCCTTGATCAATTTATCAGGGTCAAATAAGACCCCTGCCATCTTAGCGTTGTGTCCCGCTACAACATCTAATGTCCGATCACCGACCATTACAGAAGCGCTGGGATCTAGACCATGTTTAGCGACTAAAAAGTTCAACGCCTCAGGATCAGGCTTACGTTTAAAACCATCATCTGCTGTCGAATGATCCGTAAAATATTGCAAAAATCCATCACGTTTGAGCAATTCCAATGAACTTTTATCTCGATGAGTCAATAAAAAGTTTTGCCCACCGTTAGCAATGACTCGCTCTAACAATTCACGTGCCCCCGAAAACGGCTTAGCTTGAACTTGATATTTTTCTTCTAAATTCCGATAATCAGCATGCAATTTGGTCGCATCTAACTGTGATGTCATATATCGCCGATAAGCTTCACGAACAGAAACCTCACGCATCACTTGATAAACTTCATTTGGCGATAATTCTACTCCTTGAAGTGCAAAAGCTTCAACAAAGGCTTTGACCATGCCAGGATACGTATCATAAAGCGTTCCATCGAAATCAAAAAAATAATTTTGATACATATTATGACCTCACTATCTATTCTCTGTATCAAAGATGATCGTTACGGGACCATCATTTATCAAACTCACTTGCATATCGGCCCCAAATTCCCCAGTCTGAACTTCGAGCCCTAAAGCTTGTAGCTTTTGGTTAAATTCAGCATAATTAGCCGCTGCCTTAGCTGGTTCTTGGG
This sequence comes from Ligilactobacillus murinus, assembly GCF_003288115.1. Taxonomy (NCBI): domain Bacteria; kingdom Bacillati; phylum Bacillota; class Bacilli; order Lactobacillales; family Lactobacillaceae; genus Ligilactobacillus; species Ligilactobacillus murinus. The sequence goes on from NZ_CP023565.1 coordinate 810,675, forward strand.
CTTTAGTAAAACTTGGGCGATTTCCTTTCTTAGTGTCGGCATAAAGCGTAAATTGTGAGATCGATAAAATTTCTCCTGCGATCTGTTGAACATTCAGATTCAGCTTGCCTTCTTCGTCGCTAAATATCCGACAGTTGGCGATTTTTTTAACTAAATGATCGATCTGTTCACTACCATCACCCGTCTGAAAACCAACCAATAGCATCAAACCTTGATCGATCTGACCAACTGTTTGCTCTGCGATCGCCACACTAGCTTTTCTAACTCGTTGTAATACTACACGCACTTTTCTTTACCTCGCTTAATGGATCGTTCGTTTTACTACATAAACATCAGGAACTCGTTTGATATTGTCGATAACTCGTTGCAAATGCACCTTATCTCTGATTCCTACCGTCACATCGATCGTCGCCATCTTATTATGGTCGATCCGGCCATTGATCGAATTGAGCTGTTTTGTCGTATTGTTGACCGCCTGTAAAACATCATTCAACAGACCCGAACGATTATACCCTTGGATCTCAAGATCAGTATTATAGTGCGTCCGATCATCAGAAACGACATTCCAACTTACATCGATCAAACGTGTGCCACTTTGTTCAGCATTCTTCACATTAGGACAATCAGTTCGGTGGACCGATACCCCACGACCCTTAGTGATATAGCCAACGATCTCATCACCAGGGATCGGATTACAACAATGGCTCAAGCGGACCAATAGATTATCGATCCCTTCGATCAAGACACTTTCATCATGCTTATTCTTACTGTTAGCATTATTATTTTTGATCCCCTTATGATCTTCAAGGAGATCTTTTTCTTGCTGTTTTTTACGTTGTAATTCTTTTTGCTCACGAATATCTTGTGTCAAAATATTAATGATCCCAGCTGGTTGTAATTCACCAAAGCCAAGTGCTGCATACATATCATCGCTCGTGGAAATATGACGCTTGTCCAAGACCCGCTCAATATTTTTAGCATTTAAAACATCATGTACATTATATCCTTCTTCGATCAGTGCTTCTTCTAAAATATCTTTACCACGATCGATATTTTGGATCCGATCTTGTTGTTTAAAGAAACGTTTGACTTTATTACGTGCCTTATTGGTATGCACCAGATCTAACCAATCCCGACTAGGGCCAGCAGAATTTTGTGAAGTCAAAATATCAACGATATCACCATTTTTGACCTGATAATCTAGCGGAACGATCTTGCCATTGACTTTAGCTCCTGTCGTATGGTTGCCGATCTCAGTATGGATCGAATAAGCCATATCCAGTGGTCCAGCCCCTTTAGGTAATTCAAAGACATCCCCTTTAGGCGTAAAGACATAGACGCGGTCACTAAAAAGATCGCCCTTGACGCTTTCCATGAAATCACTAGCATCACTGGATTCATTTTGTAATTCAATGATCTCTTTGAACAAGTTGAGTTTTTCACCCGTCGTCGTTTCTTTGACGCCATCTGTCTTACCTTCCTTATAGGCCCAGTGAGCAGCGATACCATATTCAGCCACCCGGTGCATCTCTTCAGTTCTGATCTGCACCTCAAATGGAGTCCCATTTGGTCCGATCAAAGTCGTATGCAACGATTGGTACATGTTTGCTTTAGGCATCGCAATATAATCTTTGAACCGTCCCGGCATTGGGGTCCACTTCGTATGGATCGCACCTAATACAGCATAGCAATCCTTGATCGATTTAACGATCACACGGATCGCAAGTAAGTCATAGATCTGACTGAATTGTTTGTGCTGATCGCGCATCTTACGATAGATCGAGTAAATATGCTTTGGTCGCCCATAGATCTCACAATCTTTGAGCTTAAGATCCACGATCGCGCCTTTGATCTCATCGATCGCTTCATTGATATATTGTAAACGCTCGTCACGTCTTGAATTCATCAAATGTACGATGCGATAGTATTGTTGGGGATTCAAGTACCTTAATGAAGTATCTTCTAATTCCCATTTGATCGTGCTGATACCTAAACGATCAGCTAACGGTGCATAGATCTCAAGTGTTTCATTTGCAATACGACGTTGTTTGTCTGGACGCAAATGTTTTAAAGTACGCATATTATGCAAGCGGTCAGCTAACTTCACGATAATGACCCGTAAGTCTTTTGACATCGCCAAGAGTAATTTACGGTGATTTTCAGCTAACTGTTCTCGGTGTGACTTGTAGCGGATCTTGCTCAATTTTGTGACCCCGTCTACGATCACTTCGATATCTTTACCAAAGAGCTCACCAATATCAGCCAAAATAACGGGCGTATCCTCGACTACATCATGTAAAAAACCCGCACTTACCGTTTCAGGATCCATTTTTAATTCAGCTAAGATCGCAGCCACTTGGATCGGGTGGACGATATAGGGTTCCCCTGACTTACGAAATTGCTCACGGTGAACGTAGGTAGCAAAATCACAGGCTTTTTGTACAATTGCCACATGTTCTGCATTCATGTATCCACTACATTTGTTGATCACGTCTTCTGCACTCCAAATTACGTTCTTTTCCATCTCATCACCGTCGCTACTAAAGACAGTAGCGCTTCCTTTCTCACCAATCTACCAAATTCATTTGAATGCACGATAGGCACTTTTCACTACTGCAAAAAGTGCCTACTGCTGTTGTAAAATTTTATTTGCGTACAGCACCATAGGCAAAGCCTGTCAACATCAGATAAACTACGGCACAATAGATCGCATGGCTATCAAAAAAGAAATCACAACCGACCAAGTAAATAACTGGGAAAAATAGCACTAACCAAAACTTATCAGCCTGTTTACCTGCATAAAATCCAGTTGCGATCGCATAAACTACATTGATACCAAATAAGATCACACCCGTTTTCGTGATCTCATCAACATTTAAAACAGTAAAAATGATCGGGATCACGAAACTAAACAGTGTGGCAAAAGCCCAGTACGAAATTACTTTTTGGGGTGATACTTTACTTAATTGCATTCTCATTACCTGTTTCTAAAATTAATTAATTTCATTTTACCGTAAAATCACATTTTAGTATAGAAGAAACTCTGCTACAGGCTATTTTACTAATTCTAATGCATAAGAAAGCGTCGCTAAAAGATATAGTGGCGCTGTTTCAGCTCGCATGATCCGCGGTCCTAATCCCGCTTGAATAAAGCCTGCTTGAGTCAAAAGTTCGATCTCATTTGTTGATAATCCACCTTCTGGGCCAAAAACTGCCGTCAAATGTGATGTTTTACGTGTAGTGAGCTGTTCAATGATTTTGACCAAATTAGCTTTTTCCCCTTGTTTAGCTGCCTCTTCATAGGCCACGATACCTAGCTCATCTGAAGCTAGTTTCAATTCTTTCAAGCTATTGCAGTAGCTGATCGTCGGGATCGTTGTACGATGTAACTGTTCAGCTGCTGCTAAAGCGATCTTTTCCAACCGCATGATCTTTTTAGCTTGCTTTTTATCATCCCATTTAGCGACTGAAAAATCGCCCTTAAAAAAGATAAATTTATCAGCTCCTAATTCCGTTCCCTTTTGAACGATCAATTCCGCTTTATCCCCCTTAGAAAGTCCACAAGCGATCGTTGTTACAACTGGCAATTCAGTTTGATGGCTAAAAGTTTCAACGACCTTAGCTCGAGCCTGGTGTTTATCAACTGCGGTCACTTCCATGAGCTGAACTTGCTTATCTGGGGTCACCAACTCAAATTTATCCCCCACACGCATCCGCATTACTGTGATCGCATGCTTATAGATGTCTTTTGGTAAAATAAATTGCTCATTGGCTAACATTTCATTATAAAAATAACGTTGCATTTTTTAAACCTCATCTGTAGTTGGCATATGGGCGATGATCGAATACCAATCTTTTATATTTAAAACTTGATCGATCACAAAACCCTTTGCTTCAAGTTCACTAACGATCAAGTCTTTTTTGTCAACGATGATCCCTGAAGTGATAAAGATCCCGCCTGGCTTTAAGCATTCATAAGCTTGGGGGATCAATGGCACGATGATCTCGGCCAAGATATTAGCTGTGATCAACTCAACTTTGGTCTTGATCCCAGCCAACAGATCATTAGCTCCCACTGTGATCGCATCTTGCATACCATTTAACGCCAAATTTTCTTCGGCCGCTTTGACCGCTTCAGCATCAACATCATAAGCAGCGATCTGTTCGACCCCAAAATACTTAGCTGCAATACTCAAGACACCTGAGCCAGTTCCCACATCTATCATAGTTTCGCCACCACGTACAACTGTCTCTAATGCTTGTAAGGCCAATTTAGTCGTTGGATGTGTCCCCGTTCCAAAAGCACGACCAGGATCAAGTTTGATAACTTTTTCATCAGTTGACCCTGGAGTATAACTTTCCCAACTTGGTACGATCGTCAAATAGCGTGTTAAGCGAACTGGATGATAGTATTTCTTCCAAACATCCGCCCAAGAGTCATCATCTAGTTCAGCTAATTTGACAGTTCCTTTCCCTGGATCTAAGCCAAATTCTCGCAATTGTGCGATCTTTTGTTCTAATTCTGGGAGTAACTCTACTAAACCAGCTTGAGCTTGAAAATATGTCGCTAACTCAACTTGACTAAGATCTGAATCGTCGATCTCAACGCCACCAGCACCATTTTCCATCAAAAGATTGATCACAGCTTCACTCGCCTCATTTGTTGTCGTTACAGTTAATTTGATCCAATCCAAGATAAATTCATCCTTTGCTTAAAATTTAGGGTACGGCAGATTTTCAATAGCCGTATTCTCAGTCGCATCGTGCACAAATCTTTCAAATTCACTCATCGACCACGTCAGTTCGAATAATTCCTTATCGCCGTCATTTAAAAAGTCAAGTAGGTCCGAACGTCCATTGTCTAACACGATCTGTAAATAACTAAAAAATGCTTTACCTCGTGCTAACGTCCAACCTTTTTTACCAGCATAGCTCAAACACGCTAAATACGCCTCTGGTTCGACTTGTGCTACATTTTTCTCATCATAAAATAAAATGCTATCACTAAATGAGATGATCGGCTCATCAGAACTTACCCCTTCAGCATCAGTGATGACTTGACTAGTAGAGTTTTCAGCATAAAAGGTCAATTCCATCTCAAATGTCTTGGCACGCTTATTCCAAAAAAGTTCGATCTTACCATCAAAATCCAAACTATCTATATTGCTTTCTAAAAAAGTCAAAAGATCTGTTTTTGCCATCCAATCAATCCTGTCCTGTCTGTGTATAGTTATACTAATATAGTAACCTCTAGGCAGGATAGAAAACAAGTTTAATTCGATAATCTTTTGTTTTTAGCTTATTTAACGTATATTTTATCGTTTTTAGTAATATTTTATTAATTTTTTACACTCAATTAAGCACAAAAGCCATAATTTCTGATAAACTAAGAGTGTGAATTACTAACTTTAGGAGATGATCTACTTGGCAAAATACAAAATGATTCTTGATCTTGATACTGGGATCGACGATGCATTAGCCATCGCTTATGCTTTAGCTTCAGAAGAATGCGATCTGATCGGGATCGTGGGTTCATATGGTAACATTTTAGTCGAAGATGGGGTCCAAAACAGTTTAGACTTGCTTGAACTGTTAGGACGCCCCGATATTCCAGTTTTTACTGGACTTCCACACGCTTCAACTAAGGATAGCTTTGAAGTTATGCCGATCAGCGCCCAGATCCACGGCAAAAACGGGATCGGCGAAGTCAAACTAAAAAAAGCTGATCGCAAACCAGAAACGATGTCTGGGATCGATTTCTTCATCGAAGCGGCACACAAATATGGTAAAGACCTCGTGATCGTTCCAACAGGTCCTTTAACAAACTTAGCTGCCGCCTTGGAAAAAGATCCCCAGATCGCTAAACTTGTAGGTAAAGTTACCTTAATGGGGGGAGCTTTGACTGTTCCTGGAAACGTCAATCCCGTAACTGAAGCTAACATCAATCAAGATCCTGAAGCAGCTGATAAAGTCTTTCGCAGTGAATTTCCATTGACAATGATCGGCTTAGACGTTACGACTCGAACACTCTTGACTACAAAAGAAACTCAAAAGTGGCGTGACTTAAAGACTTTAGCCGGTGAAAAATACGCTGAACTAACAGATTATTATATCGATGCTTACAAAGTTACAAGTCCTCACTTAGGTGGCTGTGCTTTACATGATCCATTAGCTGTAGCAGCAGCGATCGATCCTTCATTAGTAACAACACTTGATCTAAATATGAAAGTTGATACTGAAGGTCCTTATGCTGGACGCACGATCGGTGATGAGACTCGGATCAACGAACCAGCTTTATTGACTAAAGCAGCCGTCAACGTTGATAAAGGTCGCTTTGTTGATCTATTTATGGAACGCTTGACAACGCTATTTAGCAAAAATTAGGAAGATGAGGCTTAAGCAATGAATATTCTTGGGATCTCCCTTTATATCTTTTGGCTTTTGCTGGTCATCTTAAAATTTAGTTCTTTACCGCATAACCGCCGTTTTTCTTATCAACAGGCTTTCTTTGGTACTTTGTACTGGTATAAAAATTTTAGAAATTTATTGTTGCTTTGCGCTTTGATGGTCTTATTTATTTTTGCGCCACTAAAATTGATCTATTTTCTATTTTTTATTACCGCCTGCCTGATCTTTCTTATGACAGCACGTAATTTTTGGTTTCGGATCGGCAATGCTTGGACTAGTATCTATCTTTGTTTAGCTTGTATCTTTATTGGGATCGGCACTGGACTATTTGTTTTCAGAACTTAAATATTCTCTCCCTTGGCTGTGGCCAAGGGAGTTTTTTTGTACCTTTCATTTATAATTCGAGCACAGCAGCAAAAGCATCAAAGTTTAGGTTAGAAAAATCCAAATGAAGGGTTTTATCGCGTTTCGTTGCACTTGATTTAACGATTCGTCATACAAAAAAAGACCTGCTTTTTGGTGAAGTGAACCCATAAAGTTGGACACTCTATTTAGACTATATTTCTTAAGGCAAGATGTCGGTATTCTACCGGTGTCTTGCCTTTTAGTTTGACCTTTATCCGTTCGTTATTGTAATAGCTGATCCAGCTGATCATTGCTTTGACCAACTCTTCTTGTGTTGTATATTCTTTATTGTGATATAGCTCTACTTTCATTGTGTGGAAAAAACTTTCCATGGGTGCATTATCTAAGCACGTTGCCCTACGAGACATGCTTTGAAAGATCCTATTTTCTTTTAGCTTCTTTCGCCATTGGACACTCTGATATTGGACACCTTGATCGCTATGGAGAGTCATACGATAGTTTAATTTAGGTCTAAGTTTTATCAATGCATCCAACGGTTTTACCACGAAGTCTGTTGTTGGATGCTTACTGATACTATAGCTTACTATTTCATCTGTACATAGATCTTTGATAGGTGAAAGATAGACACGTTCTTCTTGTGTCTTATTTCCATACCTAAATTCACTTACGTCGGTCACCATTTTTTGAAATGGTAAATGTGTATCAAAACGTCGATGTAATAAGTTCTTAGCTTTCTTACCTTGTGGTCCAAGGGCAGAATTATATTTTCGCCTTTGTTTATTATACATATGCGCTGATAGATCATTTTCTCGCATGATGCGACTAACACGCTTATGATTTACTTTTATGCCTTGAGATCGTAATTTCAGTGTTACTGTACGATAACCAAAACACGGGTGCTTTGATTTGACCTCCTTTATAAGCTTTAATAGCTCCTCATCTTTATTTTTTCGCCTGTTTATTCGTTGGGCTTGATAGTAAAATGTACTACGTTTAAGACTAGTGTAAGGTAGTATTTCATCCAATGTATATTTAAATTTTTGCCTTAGTTCTTGGATGATTTGATATTTTTCTTGCGATGTCCGCGCTTCTGAACCAAGGCATCGAGTTTTTTTAAGTATTCATTTTCAACCCGTAAAGCACGATTCTCAGCTCGTAAACGTTCTAATTCAGATAATTCTGATTTTTCTGCTTGTTTATTATTGTTGGTCGTCATGTGTTTAGCCCGTCCTCTTCTAGTAAATAAGGCATCAACACCTTTAGTATCCAATTTACGTTGCCAAGTCGCGATCGTCCCAGGATTACTTATATCAAACTGAAGTGCCGTTTCCGGATAGGAAGCCTTATGCCTTTTTCTCCAGTTTAAAACGTTGAGCTTAAAATTTCCATCGTAATCGTATTTAGGGTAGCGAACTTTTAACCCATCAATACCATATTTTTGATATCGTTTGACCCACATAAGGATATTTGAGTGATTCTTCACTTTATAAACTTTAGCTACTGTGTTACTTCCATATCCTCTTAGATACATATTTACAGCCCGCAACTTATCCTCAAAAGAAAATTTAGTCATAGTAAAACCCCCTAAGTTAGATTCCTTTGTCCAACTTAGGGGGTTCACTTCATGGCAGATCTTTTTTTGGATCAATTTATTTAACTTCGATGATCTTAACTTGCATTTCACCGCCAGGAGTTTCAACACTTACAGTCTCGCCCACTTTATGTCCAACTAAACTTTGGGCAATTGGGGATTCATTTGAGATTTTACCCGCAAATGGATCAGCCTCTGCAGCACCTACGATCTGATAAGTTTCTGGTTCATCATCATCTTCTTGGAAGACCACCGTTTTGCCGATCGCAACTTCGTCAGCAGCGATCGAGCCATTATCAATGATCTCAGCATGGTTCAACATGTTTTCTACTTCTTTGATCCGACCTTCAAGCATCGATTGTTCATTCTTTGCTGCTTCGTATTCGGAGTTTTCGGATAGATCACCAAAGGAACGAGCGATCTTGATCCGTTCGATGATCTCTGCTCGTTTAGTTGTCCGAAGTTCTTCTAATTCAACTTCAAGTTTTTCTTTACCTTCCAATGTCATTGGAAATGTTTTTTCTTCAGCCATTTTTACACCTCATTAATATCATTAACTGCGTGGTCCATTATACCACAACTAGTCTTCGTTTTTACGAATGATGTCACGCACTTTTGTGACCAAAAGATCGATCGCAACTTGATTTTCGCCACCTTCAGGCACAATAATGTCAGCATAACGCTTTGAAGGTTCAATAAATTGATGATACATTGGCTTAACTGTTTCAAGATATTGATCGATCACTGATTGCAATGTCCGTCCGCGTTCTTCGATATCACGTTGGATACGACGAATGATCCGAATATCGTCATCAGTATCCACGAAGATCTTGATATCCATCAGATCACGCAAGCGTGCGTCATTTAGCGTCAAAATACCTTCTACAATGATAACTTCTCGTGGTTCTTGAACTAAAACTTCTTTACTCCGTGTATGAGCGGCATAATCATAAACTGGGATCTCGATCGTCTTCCAGTTTAATAGATCTTCAAGTTGTTCGATCAAGAGATCTGTATCAAAGGCATTGGGATGATCATAGTTGACTTTAGTCCGTTCTTCAAACGGAATATCATCTTGACTCTTATAATATGAATCTTCTTGGAGCATCATTAAAGAATGACCATGCAGTTGATCAAAGATCGCACGGGAAACAGATGTCTTCCCACTACCTGATCCCCCAGTTACACCGATAATAATTGGACGTGGACGCTTCTTTGCTTCTGACATTAATAAATACCTACCTTAAATTAATTATTGATTATCTTTTTCGAGTTTTTTGGTCAATGCTTGATGTTCTTCATAAGTCTTGGAGAAATAGACCTTACCTGTCTTCATATTTGCGATGAAATAAAGATAACCTTTATCCTTATCGACTGGATCTAAGACAGCTTTTACCGATGCAATACTTGGGTTATTGAACGGTCCAGGTCCCATACCTTCATTTTGATATAGATTGTATGGAGAATCGACTTCAAGATCTTTATATGTCACATTTTGCTTGTGTTTACCTAAAGCATAAAGAACCGAAATATCCGATTGGATCTTCATATTCTTTTCTAAGCGATTTTCAAACACACCCGCGATCTTATAACGATCCTTTTGGGTCACACCTTCGCGTTCAACTAGAGAAGCTAAAGTCAAAACTTGTTGGACTGTGTAGTGACGTTCGGAGATCTTGCTATAGTATGGTGACAGCATTTCATTGGTCTTAGCTACCATTTGTTCGACCAACTGCTTTAATGTCGTATCATCTTGAACCGAATAAGTAGCTGGATATAAGTAACCTTCTAAGCGATAACGAACATCTTTGGCTTCAAGTGCTGATGTTAACAACTCTGGATACTTGTTCTTTAACTCATTTAAGAAATTTTCGTCGTTGACTAATGCCAAAAAGTCCTTCTTGCTGAACTTAGTCGTATTTTGGATCTCAGTTCCGATCTCATCGATCGTCACCCCTTCTTTTATAAGAACTTTTCCGGAATCAAGCGGTTCACTGGCACCACCTTTTTGTAAAGCCTTTGAGATCTGTTCAAGCGTCATCGATGGTTTTAGTTCATAGTACCCTGCCTTAAAATCACCTAGTTTATTGGTCTTAACATAGTAATCAAAGACAAAGCCACTCTTGATGACCTTTTTTTCCTCTAAAATGGCACCGATCTGCTTGTTGTTACTTCCAACAGGGATCTTGACCTCGATACGTTGATTCGAGTTTTTGTCAAGTGGTTGCAAAGCCGTCTTAACGTAATGATAGCCAAATGCTCCGACTAATACGATCAAAACTGCAATCACTAAAATAACACCGGTGATGATTTTTTTAGCAACCGATTTCTTTGCTTTTTCTTTACCCAAAGTAATCACCCTTACTACACTAATGTGAACAAATATATTATTTATATTTGTGAAAGAATTATAGTTTTTCCTTTCCTGCGTTTTAAACCCCTAGCTAAATTGCTATGTATAAAGATCATACACTGGATCTATCAATTTTTATGAAATCCTTAGCCCCACATTGCGCTCTTTCTGACTACGATCTCCTTGACCATGGCTTATTTTATCCAAGCCACTCCTGTGTAAACTCTATCTCTACCATTATATAAGCGTGGTTGTCTAATTGCAATATTGTATCATGGTTAATTTCTAAAAAAAGGAGCCCCTATTGAAGTGAACCCATAAAGTTGGACACTCTATTTAGACTATATTTCTTAAGGCAAGATGTCGGTATTCTACCGGTGTCTTGCCTTTTAGTTTGACCTTTATCCGTTCGTTATTGTAATAGCTGATCCAGCTGATCATTGCTTTGACCAACTCTTCTTGTGTTGTATATTCTTTATTGTGATATAGCTCTACTTTCATTGTGTGGAAAAAACTTTCCATGGGTGCATTATCTAAGCACGTTGCCCTACGAGACATGCTTTGAAAGATCCTATTTTCCTTTAGCTTCTTTCGCCATTGGACACTCTGATATTGGACACCTTGATCGCTATGGAGAGTCATACGATAGTTTAATTTAGGTCTAAGTTTTATCAATGCATCCAACGGTTTTACCACGAAGGCTGTTGTTGGATGCTTACTGATACTATAGCTTACTATTTCATCTGTACATAGATCCTTGATAGGTGAAAGATAGACACGTTCTTCTTGTGTCTTATTTCCATACCTAAATTCACTTACGTCGGTCACCATTTTTTGAAATGGTAAATGTGTATCAAAACGTCGATGTAATAAGTTCTTAGCTTTCTTACCTTGTGGTCCAAGGGCAGAATTATATTTTCGCCTTTGTTTATTATACATATGCGCTGATAGATCATTTTCTCGCATGATGCGACTAACACGCTTATGATTTACTTTTATGCCTTGAGATCGTAATTTCAGTGTTACTGTACGATAACCAAAACACGGGTGCTTTGATTTGACCTCCTTTATAAGCTTTAATAGCTCCTCATCTTTATTTTTTCGCCTGTTTATTCGTTGGGCTTGATAGTAAAATGTACTACGTTTAAGACTAGTGTAATGTAGTATTTCATCCAATGTATATTTAAATTTTTGCCTTAATTCTTGGATGATTTGATATTTTTCTTGCGATGTCCGCGCTTCTGAACCAAGGCATCGAGTTTTTTTAAGTATTCATTTTCAACCCGTAAAGCACGATTCTCAGCTCGTAAACGTTCTAATTCAGATAATTCTGATTTTTCTGCTTGTTTATTATTGTTGGTCGTCATGTGTTTAGCCCGTCCTCTTCTAGTAAATAAGGCATCAACACCTTTAGTATCCAATTTACGTTGCCAAGTCGCGATCGTCCCAGGATTACTTATATCAAACTGAAGTGCTGTTTCCGGATAGGAAGCCTTATGTCTTTTTCTCCAGTTTAAAACGTTGAGCTTAAAATTTCCATCGTAATCGTATTTAGGGCAGCGAACTTTTAACCCATCAATACCATATTTTTGATATCGTTTGACCCACATAAGGATATTTGAGTGATTCTTCACTTTATAAACTTTAGCTACTGTGTTACTTCCATAGCCTCTTAGATACATATTTACAGCCTGCAACTTATCCTCAAAAGAAAATTTAGTCATAGTAAAACCCCCTAAGTTAGATTCCTTTGTCCAACTTAGGGGGTTCACTTCACTATGAGCTCCTTTAATTTTATTTCTAGCGAATGTCGGCTTTAAATTCTTCGACTAGCTTGGCTTGTACTTTTTCAAAAGCTTTTGTAACTGCTTCATCTTGTAAAGTTGCATTTGGATCAGAGTAGACCAAAGTATAAGCCAATGATTTAAAGCCAGCCATAATATGTTCACCTTGATATACATCGAACAGCTTGATGTCTTTTAAGAAAGCACCACCATTTTTGCGAATGCAATCTTCGATCTGTTGATTTGTCACAGCAGTCGAAACTGCCAAAGCAATATCACGCGTGATCGATGGATATTTTGAGACTGGTGTATAAAGTTTAGCCTCTTTTGGTAACTCGATAACTTTTTGTAGGTCAAGCTCAAAAACATAAACTCGCTGTTTTAATTTATGTTCTTTAGCCGTATTAGGATGAACTTCACCGATAAAGCCTAAGTAAGTTTCCCCTGCATAGATCGCAGCGGTCCGACCAGGATGCATATCTGGCATAGCCGTTGCTTGATAAGCTTCGTTAGTCACACCTAATTCATGCAACAAGTTCGCTACGATCCCCTTAAGATAGAAGAAATCAACTTCTTGTTTTGTAGTATTCCAGTTAGCATCATTGACTAAGCCTGTTACAACCCCAGCAATATGTTCAACTTCACGTGGGCGTGTTTGATCTTCATCTCTAAAGAAGACACGTCCTTGTTCATATAATGCAACATCGTTAACTTTACGCGCTGCATTATAGGCTAGATCGTCTAAAAGTCCTGAGATCAAGTTCATTCGAACCGTTGTATGTTCACTGCTCATTGGAAAATCTAAATTAGTCGGTAAAGCTTCTTCTAAGGCAAAACGTTTGGCTTTTTCTTCAGTCGTCAACCCGTATGAAATAGCTTGATCTAAGCCAGTTGCTTCTAATGTCTGCCGTGCTTGCCGAATCAATTTTTGAGCCGGTGTATAACTCCCTGGTGTCGTTTGTCCTGCTGGGAGCGTTGTTGGCAAATTGTCATAGCCATAGATCCGAGCTACTTCTTCAACTAAGTCAGCTTCGATCGCAATATCCCAGCGTCTTGTTGGTACATATACTGTCAAACCATCAGCCACGACCGTCGTTTCAAAACCTAAGCGATCAAAAATAGCTTGGATCTGTTCTACTGTCAATTCTGTGCCTAAAACTTTATTGATATGTGAAGCTGAGGTCTTGATCTTTGTCGGAGTAGTTTCTGGTTCATTGACACTAGCTACACCTTTGACCACTTGACCTTCACCTAGTTCAGCAATCATTGCAGCAGCAGCATCTAAAGCTTCACGGACAGCTGATACGTCAACGCCACGTTCAAAGCGCATTGAAGCTTCTGAGTGTAAATTTTCCCGCCGTGAAGTTTTTCTGATCCGATGACTATCGAAAACTGCTGCTTCTAAAGCAACAGTGGTCGTTTCATCACTGATCTCGGTATCTAAGCCCCCCATCGTGCCTGCTAAAGCGACTGGTACATCATTAGCTGTGATCACGATGTCATTTAGTTGTAATTTACGTTCTTCACCATCAAGGGTAACTAGCATTTCGCCTTCTTTAGCCAAGCGCACAACGACTTGCTTAGATCCCAACTTATCCAAATCAAAAGCATGCAACGGTTGACCATAATCAAGCAAGATATAGTTTGTTACGTCAACGACATTGTTCAACGGACGAATACCCGCATTCCAAAGACGGGTTTGCAACCACATTGGACTTTCTTTGACCTTGACATCTTTTATGACCCGCATCATATATGGTTTAGCTAATTCTTCTGGTGCACTGACGGTAACGTGATCAGCGATCTCATCTGTGGCTGATTCGACAACGTTTGGAACTGGTAAAGTCACTTCACGATCATAGATAGCTGCGATCTCATGAGCAGCACCGCGCATGCTTAAAAGATCACCACGGTTTGGAGTGATATCAAGATCGATCACCGTTTCGTCCATCCCTAAATATCCAAAAACAGGTTCACCTGGTTTAGCATCTTCAGGTAAAACATAGATCCCATCAGCAAATTCTTTAGGGACTACACTTTCAGGAAAACCTAATTCTTGTAAAGCACAGATCATCCCTTCAGAAACTTCGCCCCGCATCTTACCGCGTTTGATCTTCACATTACCAGCGATCCGTGAATTTGGCAAAGCCACAATGACCTTTTGCCCCGCCTTGATGTTAGGCGCACCACACACGATCTGTGACGGCTCTTCTTCCCCAATATCTACTTGGCAAATATGCAAGTGGTCGGAATTTGGATGATCTTTAACATCCAAAGTGTAACCTACAACGATCTTCTTTAGTCCATCTTCAAGTTTACCTGTACTAGCAACTTCGACCGCCGTTCTTTCGATTTTTTCAGCCAATGCTAACGGTTCAAGGTCAGCGACAGGCACATATTCATTTAACCATTTTGTTGAAACTTTCATGAATCAGTTATCCTTTCTGTGCGAATTGTTGTAAGAATCGAACATCATTTAGATAAAATTCGCGAATATCATCGACACCGTATTTGAGCATAGCAAAGCGATCAGGTCCAAGACCAAAGGCAAAACCACCATAAACTTCTGGATCGACACCAGCCATCTTCAAAACATTAGGATGGACCATACCAGCGCCTAAAACTTCGATCCACCCTGTTTGCTTGCAAACTGAACAGCCCTTACCACCACATTTGAAACAAGACACATCGACTTCGACAGATGGTTCTGTAAATGGGAAGTAACTTGGACGCAAACGGATCTCACGTTGTTGACCAAAGACCGTCTTAGCGATCAGCTCTAACGTACCTTTTAGATCACCCATTGTAATATTTTTGTCGATGACCAGGCCTTCTACTTGGTGGAATTGATGCGAGTGCGTTGCATCATCTGTATCGCGACGGTAGACTTTACCTGGCGAGATCATCTTTAACGGACCCTTGCTAAAATCATGAACTTCCATCGTTCGTGCTTGAACAGGCGAGGTTTGAGTCCGCATTAATAATTGTTTAGTAATATAAAATGTGTCTTGCATATCACGGGCAGGGTGATCTTGAGGCAAGTTCAACATTTCAAAGTTGTAATGATCTTCTTCGATCTCAGGTCCATCAACAACTTGAAAGCCCATCCCTAAAAAGAGTTTTTCGATCTCATCGATAACTTGGACTAAAACATGAGATGTCCCAGTTTTGACTGGGGTAGCTGGTAAAGTAACATCGATCGTTTCACTTTCTAGACGTTTGGCCAACTTTAGTTCTTCTAATTCAGCATGCTTTGCAGCGATCGCCTGAGTCAATTCATCTCTGATCGTGTTAGCAAAACTTCCGACCTTAGGACGTTCCTCTGCACTTAAGTCACGCATTCCTCGTAAAACTTCAGTAATTGAGCCCTTTTTACCCAATAATTCTACTCTGACGTCATTGATATGTTTAGTATCTTCAGCACGCCTGATCTCTTCTAAACCATTTTGTTTGATCTCTTCAAGTTTTTCTCTTAGATTCACACTAATCTTTCCTTTCATCCGGCTGATCCAACGTAAAAAAGCCCCATCCCTAAAAAGGGACGAGGCTTCGCGGTACCACCCTTGTTCTGTTAAGTAAATAACAGCACTCTTTCATGATAAAACGGTCATGAACCGATCTGTTATTCATCCTCAGGAATCCCAACAGCAACTCAGGAAGTGAAATTCAGCCTTAGATCAAGCAAGCCTTCTCAGCTCCCGGCTCTTTTCTGTCTTGATCGATCAGCTTACTAATTTCCGTCTACGTCTTTAAATATTCTACAATCCAGTTTAAGCTCGCATGCATAAATAGTCAAGTAGTTATTTGCAATCTTCTTCAGAATACCACTTTTCTGACCAAACATGGATCTCTTGCATGATCGTTTTTAAAGCTGCGCCTCGGTCGGTCAACTGATAGACCGCACGTGAGCTATTACTAGTCATCACACGTTCTACCAATCCTTCCTTTTCCAACTCCTTTAGACGTTCCACTAAAACACGATCACTGCATTTCTCAACTTTTTGTGCTATTTCTTTAAAACGCTGTGGACCTTCATTCAATAAAACTTCGATGATCAAACCATTCCATTTTTTCCCTAAGATCCCAAAAGTCTTTTGGAACTTCGGACAGACTTTGAATACTGATTGTGTACTCAAAACACATACTCCTCTCTAAATTACACAAATAGACCCGCACTATCGAGTGATACGGGCCTATTATCTGTGCTTTCAATAGTGCTTAACACTATTTTACACTATTCACTTACTTTCGCAAAGCCTAGAGCATGTTTTAGTGAACTCATTAATTTCAAAGAAAGATGTTTACTGTATTCTTCAGTCGCCGAATATTTATCAACTAATGACACAATGTAACCTTCAGGATACTTTGGAGGGCAGGTCGTTGCGCCCCACATGTGTTTGATAATGATATCTTTTTCGCGTGGAGTCAGTATGGTCAGCTTTTCTGCATTACGCACAGCAATTCGTGGATGGATCCACGCATGCGTGCCACGATCAAATTTAGTCACACGCCAATCATAGTAAAACAAATCATGCAACAAGCCCGCACGAGCCGTGGCTTTTGCATCTAAGTGGAATTTTTTAGCAAGTAAATAGCTTTCATAGGAAACAGCAATACAATGTTCTAAGCGTGTTGAAAAATGGTGTTGCGTATAATCAGCCAATCGTTGGACTTCTGGCTTTTCTAGCAACTCACCTACATAGCTCATATATTCTTCATCATTACGCCATACGTCTTTTTTCATAAATGCTGCATAACTCCTTTAACCAATGTTTTACTAACCAACCCTACTTCTCACCTTTTATCTTACTATTTTATTTTACAAAAGCAATCTTTAAACTGTTGATTTAAGTAATTTAAAGATAAATTTAAAAAATCAGTATTTATTTCCCAAACAAACGAACATATGTGCTATAATACAAAAGAACACACATTCGAAAAGAGGTACTATATATGAATAAACAAGAATTTGAGACTTATTTAAATGGGCACTGCTCGGCTTTGAGTAAATTTCAAGCACGAGCTTTAGACTACCAAGCCAATAAAAATCAGAATCGTACGAAATCTGCTCGCTGGAATGATGCCAAAGTCCAGCGAGCAGCAGATGCAATGTACGATACTTTTCTTGATGGGATCTATACCAAATTGCGCAACGCGATCAAAAATAAATACGACCACCAAGCTTGGCTCGATTACATCGAAAAATACGAACTCTTAGAACAATTAGAAGAAAGTGTACTTGAGATCGAATTTGAGTAAAAAGAACTCAGATCCAGCGTGTTAGTATAAACTTATTCAATGATATGTGAAATGCACTTTAAACAGCGTAATATTTCATGGATTCGTTTGATCATAGTCAATGATTGTTGTGAGTAACGAGTTGATCTCGTTACGGGTCTGATATCCCTAGCCAATTTTACCTTTTGACTTTTTGTCAGAGGGTAATTTTTTTGCCATTTTTGTAACGATCATTTAAGGTAATTCAAGATTTTACATGCTATTCGAGCACAGACGCATAATAAAAAGCACTCAACGACGAGTACTTAAAATCAACTTAATTGTTCAATATTCAAACGGCTATATGCTTCCATGATCAATTTCCTTAACATTGTAACCATTAATTTCAATTATGTAACTGACAAAGCAAAAGAAAAACTGGATAGTAAACTTGATCAACTTTAAAGCAAGTTTGCATAATTTCTGCATAAAATAGCATCATACACTGTAAAAATTAGCCCCATCTAATTTTTGGCAAATAAAAAAGCCCTTGAAAATCTGAAGTGAACCCCCTAAGTTGGACAAAGGAATCTAACTTAGGGGGTTTTACTATGACTAAATTTTCTTTTGAGGATAAGTTGCGGGCTGTAAATATGTATCTAAGAGGATATGGAAGTAACACAGTAGCTAAAGTTTATAAAGTGAAGAATCACTCAAATATCCTTATGTGGGTCAAACGATATCAAAAATATGGTATTGATGGGTTAAAAGTTCGCTACCCTAAATACGATTACGATGGAAATTTTAAGCTCAACGTTTTAAACTGGAGAAAAAGGCATAAGGCTTCCTATCCGGAAACGGCACTTCAGTTTGATATAAGTAATCCTGGGACGATCGCGACTTGGCAACGTAAATTGGATACTAAAGGTGTTGATGCCTTATTTACTAGAAGAGGACGGGCTAAACACATGACGACCAACAATAATAAACAAGCAGAAAAATCAGAATTATCTGAATTAGAACGTTTACGAGCTGAGAATCGTGCTTTACGGGTTGAAAATGAATACTTAAAAAAACTCGATGCCTTGGTTCAGAAGCGCGGACATCGCAAGAAAAATATCAAATCATCCAAGAACTAAGGCAAAAATTTAAATATACATTGGATGAAATACTACCTTACACTAGTCTTAAACGTAGTACATTTTACTATCAAGCCCAACGAATAAACAGGCGAAAAAATAAAGATGAGGAGCTATTAAAGCTTATAAAGGAGGTCAAATCAAAGCACCCGTGTTTTGGTTATCGTACAGTAACACTGAAATTACGATCTCAAGGCATAAAAGTAAATCATAAGCGTGTTAGTCGCATCATGCGAGAAAATGATCTATCAGCGCATATGTATAATAAACAAAGGCGAAAATATAATTCTGCCCTTGGACCACAAGGTAAGAAAGCTAAGAACTTATTACATCGACGTTTTGATACACATTTACCATTTCAAAAAATGGTGACCGACGTAAGTGAATTTAGGTATGGAAATAAGACACAAGAAGAACGTGTCTATCTTTCACCTATCAAAGATCTATGTACAGATGAAATAGTAAGCTATAGTATCAGTAAGCATCCAACAACAGACTTCGTGGTAAAACCGTTGGATGCATTGATAAAACTTAGACCTAAATTAAACTATCGTATGACTCTCCATAGCGATCAAGGTGTCCAATATCAGAGTGTCCAATGGCGAAAGAAGCTAAAAGAAAATAGGATCTTTCAAAGCATGTCTCGTAGGGCAACGTGCTTAGATAATGCACCCATGGAAAGTTTTTTCCACACAATGAAAGTAGAGCTATATCACAATAAAGAATATACAACACAAGAAGAGTTGGTCAAAGCAATGATCAGCTGGATCAGCTATTACAATAACGAACGGATAAAGGTCAAACTAAAAGGCAAGACACCGGTAGAATACCGACATCTTGCCTTAAGAAATATAGTCTAAATAGAGTGTCCAACTTTATGGGTTCACTTCAATCAAGGGTTTTTAGCGTTTTATTAACGGCGGCGTTCTGGGATACGAGCAGCCTTACCTTGTAATGCACGTAAGTAGTACAACTTAGCACGGCGTACACGACCGTAACGTACAACTTCGATCTTGTCAACACGTGGTGTGTGCAATGGGAATGTACGTTCAACACCTACACCGTTACTGATTTTACGAACTGTGTAAGTTTCTGAGATACCTTCGCCACGACGCTTGATAACAACGCCTTCGAAGATTTGGATACGTTCACGCTTACCTTCAACGATACGAGCGTGAACACGCACTGTATCACCAGCGCGGAATTCTGGAATATCATTACGTAATTGAGATTCCGTAATCTTTTGGATCAATGGGTTTACTGACATTATATATGTTCTCCTTTTCCTCGACATTCATGTCCAGATACAGCGGAATATCGTTAATCGTCGGCAAATAGCCAATAAATATCTTAACACACTCAAATTTGAATGTAAATATCAATTTTAAAATTTTGGTTTATCTAGCGGTGGTGCCGGTACTGGATGGGTCCCGATAAACTTCTCCATCCAGACCATATCATACCAAGTATCAAATTTGTAGCCACAGCTATGAAAACGGCCGACCAGCCGATACCCTAAATGCTCATGAAAATGCATACTAGCATAATCAACATATGCCTGTTCATTAGTCGCAGGAACACTGATACAGGCATTGATATTTTGGATACCTTGGGATTTAAGCTTTTTTTCTAATGCTTGATAGAGCTTTTTACCAATGCCACCGCCTCGACTGGCATGGTCCAAGTAGACTGTGACTTCAACCGCCCATTTATACGCTTCTCGATGATTGAAGGAAGCTGCATAAGCAAAGCCAACTACGACATTGTCTTTTACAGCTACTAAATAAGGATACGTAGCCGTGATTTGCTCGATCCGTTCAGTAAATTCAGGCAAAGTTGGAACTTTATATTCGAAAGTGATCGCTGTTTTTTCAACATAATAAGCATAAATCTGGCGTAAAGTCGCAATATCAGTTTTTTGGACCGGTCTGATCAAGACTTCACTCATCGTCATTTACCTCAAGCGTCTTAAATTCTCGCAACCATTTCTCCTCTTGGGCAGAAAGCTCATAGTTCTCTAAAAGATCAGGGCGACGTTCATAGGTTCGACGCAAAGCTTCCTTATTGCGCCATTCAGCGATTTTTTGATGATTACCACTTGTTAGTACTTCAGGCACTTTCATTCCTCTAAAATCAGCTGGACGAGTGTATTGTGGGTATTCGAGTAAGCCCATCGAAAATGAATCGCCTAAAGCTGACTCACGGTTACCTAAAACATCTGGCAATAAGCGCACCGTCGCATCGATCACGACCATCGCGCCTAATTCGCCTCCCGTCAAGACAAAATCACCTAATGAGATCTCATCTGTAACTCGTTCTCTGATCCGCTCATCATAACCTTCATAATGGCCACAAATAAAGGTCAAATGTTTTTCTTGTGATAATTCTTCAGCAACTTTTTGATCAAATTTACGCCCAGCTGGGTCTAATAAGATGACCTTGCCCAAGCCATCATTTTTAGCGGCGATCGCATCTAAAGCATCATAGATCGGTTGAGCTTGTAACAACATGCCCGCGCCACCTCCATAAGGTGTATCATCAACATGACGTTGCTTATTAGTCGTATAGTCACGAAAATCGGTCACTTCGACATCAAGTAGTTGTTTTTCGATCGCTTTGCCTACGATCGATTGCGTCAATGGCCCCTTGAACATTTCGGGAAATAAACTTAAAATATCTATCTTCATCTAGTCATCCAATCCCTCTAAAAGTTCAACATGCACTTTACCAGCGGCTAGATCAACGTCTTTGATCACATCATCGATCACTGGCAATAAGAGATCATTTTTTTGTTTACGCTTAACGACCCAAACATCATTAGCTCCGGGCGATAAGATCTCCTTGATCTTTCCAAGCGTGTTCCCATTTTCATCCACAACATCCAAACCGATGATCTGATGATAATAATACGAACCATCTTCGAGTTCTTCTTGTTGGTCAGCCGAAACTTTTAGATCATCACCCTTAAATTTTTCAACTAAATTGATGTTGTCATAGCCTTCAAACGCTAGCATGATAAATTGCTTATGGCGTCGACTCTTTTGAATCGTCAATTCTGTTCCCGTGCTTGCATTTTGCTTAAAAGCATATAATTTATTACCTGGCTTGAAACGCTCTTCTGGAAAATCAGTCGTTGCGATCACCTTGACTTCACCGCGGATCCCATGAGTATTAACGATTTTTCCAACTTGATAAAATTCCATTTAAAAACCTCCTCGTATTTGCTATTAAAAAAACCTCTGAAGAAACTAGGTTTCAGACAGAGGTTTGATTAATCATCTACAATATTTAAACGAACACGCAAAGGTCCGTCAATACGAATGCTATAAACAATGGTCCGGATCGCTTGAGCTACCCGACCATGTTTTCCAATCACACGCCCGACATCTTCAGGCGCTACAGATAAGTTAAAATTCAGAAAATGTGCATCCTGGGCAGTTGTGATCGCAATCGCCTCAGGTTCAGACACCAATGGTTTGACAATCGATAAGATCAATTGTTTCACATCTGCTTCTGTCATTTACCTAACCTTATTTCTTGGAGTACTTAGCTTCGTGGAATTTCTTCATAACGCCTTCTTTTGAAAGGATGTTACGAACTGTATCTGATGGTTGAGCACCGTTATTCAACCAGCCCATGATAGCTTCTTCTTTAAGTGTAACTTGTTCTGGTTGTGTCAATGGGTTGTATGTACCCACTGTTTCGATGAAACGGCCATCACGTGGAGAACGTGAATCTGCTACAACGATACGATAGAATGGGCGCTTCTTAGAACCCATACGCTTTAAACGAATTTTTACTGACATGCATTACACCTCCTAATATCTTATCAACGATAAATAATATACCAGTAATTTGGTCTGCTGTAAAGGGAAAATTCTTGACAGTTATAAAAAATTTTTCTAATTTAAAGAAAAACCTTGATTTACCGCCTATTTACGCCGTTTACGCAAACGTTGTAATTTACGTTTTTTATTTTTACGCACCATACGATTCATAGACATCTTAGCTAGTTTACCACCGATACCATCACCTAAGAGTCCTTCCATCCCACTGAAATTCCCCTTAGACATCTTTTGCATCATATCACGCATTTGCTTGAACTGTTTGATCATACGATTCACTTCTTGGATCGGACGTCCTGAACCAGCTGCGATCCGTCGTCTGCGACTTGGATTCAAAAGATCGGGATCTTCTCGTTCTTGTGGTGTCATCGAGTAAACGATCGCTTTGGTATGTTCCATATCTTTAGGATCAACTTTGATATTTTTTAGGGCTGGATTATTGGCCATCCCTGGGATCATCTTCATGATATCTTCGATCGGTCCCATATTTTGAACTTGTTCTAATTGATCTAAAAAGTCATTGAAATCAAAGCTATTTTCCCGCATTTTATCGGCGAGTTCTTCTGCTTTTTTCTCATCAAAGTCCTTTTGTGCTTTTTCGATCAACGTGAGCATATCACCCATCCCTAAGATACGTGATGCCATTCGATCAGGATAAAAGACGTCTAAAGCCGTCATTTTTTCACCTTGCCCGATAAACTTGATCGGTTTGCCTGTCACCGCACGGATCGAAAGCGCAGCCCCACCACGAGTATCGCCATCTAATTTAGTTAGTACGACACCCGTTACATCCAATTGATCATTAAAGCCTTGTGCGACTTCAACGGCATTTTGCCCAGTCATCGCATCAACTGTCAGCAAGATCTCATTTGGTTGTGCCAATTCTTTGATATTGACTAACTCATCCATCAATTTTTCATCGATCTGTAAACGACCAGCCGTATCGATGATCACATAGTCATTTTTCTTTTCCTTGGCTAGTTGCATCCCTTGCTTAACGATCTCGACTGGATCGACATCAGTTCCCAATTCAAAGACTGGAACATCTAATTCACGGCCGATCGTCTTTAATTGGTCGACCGCAGCTGGACGATAAACGTCAGCCGCGATCATCAAGGGGCGCGCATTTTGTTCGTCTTTTAGACGTTTAGCTAGTTTCCCTGCTGTTGTCGTTTTACCAGCACCTTGTAGCCCGACCATCATAATGACTGTTGGGATCTTAGGTGATTTATTCAATGGTGTGGCTTCTTCGCCCATCACCTTGACTAATTCTTCATTAACGATCTTTACGATCTGTTGTGCTGGCGTTAAGCTTTCTAACACCTCAGCACCTACAGCTCGAGTACGCACGGTCTTAACAAAGTCTTTGACCACTTTAAAGTTAACGTCAGATTCTAACAAAGCCAAACGGATCTCACGCATTACCTCTTTGACGTCGGATTCGCTGACCTTTCCCTTACGCCGTAATTTCCCGATCGCATTTTGGAGACGTTCTGTTAATCCTTCAAATGCCATTTAGTGCACCAACTTTCATTTTTCTTCTAAAATTTCTAATTTTTCGACCAATGCTAATAACTTTTCATCAGTCGGATATTTTTTAGTCACATAAGCTAAAAGTTCATCCGTTTTTTCGCTTTGCTGTAAGAAATCACGATACAGATGTAATTTCTGCTCATATTCTTCTAAAATTTTTTCAGTCCGTTTGATGTTATCGTAGACTGCTTGCCGTGAAACTTCATAATTTTCGGCGATCTCACCTAACGAAAAATCATCGCGATAATACAAAGCGATGTAATTCATTTGCTTTTTAGTCAGCAAAGGTTCATAGAATTCAAACAAAGCATTGATCCGATTTGTTTTTTCAATTGCCATTTTCTTACCCTAATCTTTCTTAGGTGTAACCAGACCCTTAAATAAGCCATAGACAAATTCTTCAGGTGAAAAGTCGCGAAGATCATCCATTTTTTCGCCTAGGCCCACTAATTTCACTGGTAAATGAAGTTCGTTTCTGATCGCTAACACGATCCCACCACGTGCAGTCCCGTCTAACTTAGTCAAGACGATCCCGGTAACATCAGTAACTTCTTTAAATTGCTTGGCTTGCGTCAAAGCATTTTGACCTGTTGTTGCATCCAAAGCCAATAACACTTCTTGCGGTGCATCAGGTAATTCACGCGTAATGACACGCTTGATCTTATCTAACTCATTCATCAAGTTGACTTTATTTTGCAAACGTCCCGCCGTATCGACTAATAAAATATCGTAGTTTTCTTTTTTAGCCTTGACCACAGCATCGTAAACAACAGCTGCCGGATCACTTTTTTCTGGCTTAGTAACCACATCGACCTCGACTCGGCGGCCCCATTCAGCTAACTGCTCGATCGCACCTGCTCGGAAAGTATCACCAGCAGCTAACAAAACTTTTTTACCAGCTTGTTGGTAACGGTGGGCTAATTTACCGATCGTTGTTGTTTTACCTACCCCATTGACCCCAACAAACAAGAACACAGTCGGCTCAGTTGGCTCTTTAGCAAAATGTAAGCTATTGTCTTCATCAACGCCTTCACTTTCATAAATGTCGACTAAGCGTTCAATGATCGCATCAGAAACGTCAGAGCGACTTTTAGCATTACGCAATTTTACTTCATCTTGCAATTCATCACTGATCTTCATCGCAGTCTCAAAGCCAACATCGGCTTCGATCAAGGTTTCTTCGAGTTCTTCAAAGAAATCCTCATCTACTCGTCTAAAATTAGCCAATAAAGCATTTAATTTAGCACCAAAACCCTTACGCGACTTAGCTAAGCCCTTGTCATAACGCACGGTTTCAGACGATGTTGTCTGTATTTCCGGTTCCTTAGGTTCTGCTTTAGTTTCTTTTGGCTCATCACTTTGTTGTTCTAGCGACTCTTCGTCAGCTTTTTTAGCGATTTCGACTTCGTTATTTTCTGATGTTGTTTCAATTTCTTCAATAACTTCTACTTTTTCTGGTGTTTGCACCACTTCTTTGGTATCTTCAGCTTCTTTAGCGACTGGTTCAGCCTCTTTTGCTTCAGCAGTTGTTGTTTCTGCTACTTTAGGCTGATCATCTTCTGGTGTAGCCGTTGTTGCTTCATTTGTCGCTGTTTCCTCAGGTTCTTGGTTTTCTTCTGAGGTCGAAACAATTTCGTCTTCTTTTTTTGGTTCTTCTTCAGGTTCACCCGAAAAAGCTCGTCTTAATCGATCAAAAAGGCCCATGCCCATCCCTCATTTCTTATTTTGTTTTATTTTATCAAATTCATTTGTATTTTCCAAAACACTAGGCTAATTCATCCAACGATACCGAGACCATCTTTGAGACCCCTGATTCTTGCATCGTAACCCCATATAAGACGTCAGCGTTCATCATCGTCCCTTTACGATGGGTGATCACGATAAATTGCGTTTGTGCATTAAAGCGTTGGAGATAACGCGAGTAACGGATAACATTAGCGTCATCCAAGGCAGCTTCAGCTTCATCCAAGACCACAAAAGGCACTGGGCGGACCTTTAAGATCGCAAACAATAATACGATCGCAGTCAAGGCCCGTTCCCCACCTGAAAGTAGATTCAAATGCTGAAATTTCTTACCTGGTGGCTGGGCCATGATCTCGACACCTGTAGTCAACAGATCGGCTGGATCAGTTAAGCTAAGCAGCGCCTTGCCTCCTTCAAAGACTTGCGGAAAAATCGCAGAAAAGGCGGCCGCCACTTCATCAAAGGCTTGTTTAAAACGACTTTTAGCTTCAGCATCCATTTCATCCATACTTTGAACTAATTGCGCTTTTGCCTCTAAAAGGTCGGCTTGCTGTTGTGTCAAGAATTCATAACGCGTATTGATCCGTTCAAATTCACTAATCGCCCCTAAATTGACTTCACCTAACTCTTCGATCCCTAACTTCAAAAGATGGACTTTGTTTTTGACAAATTCTAGATCTGTTGCTTGATTCTCTTGTTTAGCCATTTCATAACTCAAGCCATAGTTTTGAGCTAATTCATCTAAGTCACGCGCTAGATCTGCTTTAAAACTTCCTAATTGTGCCTTGATATCGCTCTTTTCATCCAGACTAGCCTGACGCAATTCATTTGCCCGTTTCAATTCTTGTTGTGCATTTTTAAGGCGTACTGCTAAATCTTGACGTTTTTGTTTTTGAGCTGTGATCGCTTGCTCAAGCTCTTCATAACGCTGTTCGACAGCTTGACGTTTAGCTTCGATATCAGTATCGCGCACCTGATTTTGTTTTTGATTTTCTTTGATCTCAGATATCTTAGATTGCGCTTTTGTGATCCGTGCATGAGTCTGCTCCAATTGCACTTGACTTTCTTTGACTTGAACTTGTAGCAATTGCGCTCTTTCTTTGGCGATCGCTTCTTTTTGCTTGAGTTCATTTAAAGTCGCTTGCTGTTTTGCTTGAGTCGCACTGGTATCTTTTTGTAAAGCTACGCGTAATTTGATCTCACTTTGCTTAGTTTCGATATCTTTTGTTAAAGTTGCTTGCTGTTCTACCAAAGCTTGATGCTTACTTTCATACTGCCTTTGATCAGCCTCACTCATGCTAGCTATTACTTCTAGCTGTTTGACTTGATCAGCTTGATGTTCAACTTCAAGCTCGCAGCGTTCCAACTTCTTGAGTGCTTGTTGTTGGGCTTCTAATGCCTGTTGTTCGCTAGGCTTTAATGCCTCAAGTTCTTTAACTAGTTGTTCGACTTTTTCTTTAGTCTGACCGCCTTCAAATTCGATCTGCGATAGCTTTTGTTCCATCACAGTAATATCAGCCGCCAATTTTTCAACTTGTTGCTGCTGCTCTAGAAGACCAGTTCGCTGATTTCTATCTTGTCCCCCAGTCATCGAACCTCCAGCATTGATAACTTCACCTGCTAAAGTTACGATCTTGACACTATAATTGAGCTTTACAGCAAGCTTAGTAGCAGCATCTAGATCTTGCGCGATCACGATCGCCCCTAATAAATATTCGACAACAGGTTTATCCAAAGGATCGTATTGGACCAGATCTTTAGCAAGCCCGACAACACCCGCTTGTTGTTGGACCGCCTGTAAGTGACCTTGTGCTAAAAAACGTGGTTTGACAGTCGTACGGGGCAAAAATGTCGCCCGACCAGCTTTTTTCTTTGTCAAATAGTTGATCGCCGCTTTAGCACTTCTTTCATCGGTCACGATCACATTTTGTAGTTGTGCGCCTAATGCCACATCGATCGCTTTAGCTACTTGGGCTGGGACCTTGAGACGTTGGGCTACCGAACCTACTACACCTGTCAGATCAGCTTGTAAGATCGCTTTGACACCGTGATAATAACCAGCATAATTAGCTGCAATATTTTGCAACGATTCATGCTGAGCACGTGCCTTTTGCAAGATCTCACTTGCCTTGAGCCAGCGTCTTTGTTGGTCTTCTCGCAAACGTTGGGCGGTCGTTTGTTGTGTTTGAAAATCAAGCACTGTTGCTTGAACTTTGGCATACGCCGTCTTTGCTTCAGTTGCTTGCTTACTTGCGCTTGCCTGTTTTTCTTTGAGCGTGGCTAATTGCGCTTTAGCACTTGCGATCCGCTTTTGATCAGCTTGTTTTTGCTCTGAATTACGCTGATTTTCCTGTTCTAAATAGGCTAATTCATTTTTAGTCGAAACTTGTGCCTGCATTAGGTCGATCAGATCTTGGCGTAACTTTTCGACCTGATCAGCCAACGTCTCAGGATCATCGACCAATGCCGCCTGGATGTCTCGGATCTGCTTAATATATTTATTTTGCAAGGAAGCTGCTTTGGCTTGCTGTGTTGTCAATTCATCAACTTGTGCTTGTAATTTTGCAACCAAACTTTCATCGCGCTTGATATTTTCATTGAACTCCGCGAGCCGCTCGTTAAAGAGATCATCATCATGCTTTGAGATATCCTGACGCCCGATCAGTTTCTCACGTTGCCCCGTTAAAAGATTGAATTCTCTTTGATCTTCATCTAATTTTGCTTCTAATTTTGCTTGCTTATCTGCTAATTGTTGCGATTTTTGCTCTTGGAGCTCAGCATGCTTCGTATGGGTCGCCAGCAATTTTTCGATCTCGGAAAGTTTGGCTTCGATCTGCGCTTTATTTTTAGCACGTTGCTCGATCTCTAAGACTAACCGACTTTTCTCATAATGGTCAAATTCTTCTTTTTGAGCAACATAGTCTTTAGCTATACTTGCTTGTTCTTTTAAAGGTTCTCTTTGTTGCCGTAATTCGGTAATAATATCTGCTACCCGATCTAGATGATCCGTAGTTTCTGCTAATTCCTGTTGCGCCTTTTGCTTTTCTTTTTTGTACTTGACCACTCCGGCGACTTCTTCGATCAAAACACGCCGATCTTGAGGTTTACTGTTAAAGATAGCTTCAACTTTGCCCTGTGAGATGATCGAAAATGATTCCCGCCCCAAGCCAGTATCCATAAATAATTCTACAATGTCACGCAAACGAACTTTGGCATTGTTGATCAAAAAATCACTGTCACCATTCCGATAGATCTTACGCGAGATCACAACTTGATCAGCATTTAGATCTAAAAAATGGTCTGAGTTATCAAATTCTAATTCAACTTCGGCATGATTTAGCGGGGCCCTTGTCTGAGAACCTGCAAAAATAACATCTGGCATTTTCCCCCCACGTAGGCTCTTAGCAGATTGCTCCCCTAAAGCCCAACGTAAAGCTTCAATAATGTTACTTTTACCACTCCCATTTGGTCCAACGATCCCAGTCATACCATCTTGAAATTCGATCTTGGTCTTGTCAGCAAAGGATTTAAATCCGTTTAGAGTCAACGACTTTAACTTCATGCTGAATTTCTTCCCTTCAAATAAACTAATTTTTTTGGAGTGCTTTTAGTGCTTGGAAAGCCGCTTGTTGCTCAGCGGCTTTTTTTGACATCCCTTTTCCTTCACCGATCTTTTGCCCATCAGCATAAACTGCCATGGTGTATTCTTTTTCATTATCAGGACCATTTTCAGCAACTTTAACATAAGTGATCTTGCAGTCCCCATGTTGTTGCAATAGTTCTTGGAGTTCAGTTTTATGATCTAAGTAGTGATCAAACCAGCCGAGATCAAGCTTAGGAAAGACGACCCGACTGATAAAACTGACAACGACTGCTTTACCTTGATCAAGGTATAACGCCCCGATAAAAGCTTCAAAAATATCACAAAGTAATGATGCCCGATTACGTGCGTTGGCTTTTTCTTCACCCTTGCCTAAGCGGATATATTCATCAAAATGACATTCCTTAGCAAATTTGCTGAAACTATCTTCACAGACCATTGCTGCACGTAAACGTGAAAGTTTTCCTTCTGGCAAAGTAGGATAGCGTTTAAATAGGTATTCTGAGACGCAAAGTTGCATCACAGCATCACCTAAAAATTCGATCCTTTCGTAATATTTTAGTTTTTCACGTGGATGTTCGTTTACATAAGAAGCATGAGTAAAAGCTTCGTCAAGTAAAGCTGTATTTTTAAAATCAATGCCAAAATCATCCTTTAGCATTTGTGTTAGTCCAATTATCAAAATGATTCTCCTCACTTTATTAATGCATTATCCATTATAGCAAAAAAGACCAGCTTTGTTACAGCTGGCCTAAGATAATTCTATCCTTGATGTGAAGCGATATAATCTACAGCATCTTTAACTGTCACGATTTGTTCGGCGTCTTCGTCAGAAATTTCAGCACCAAAAGCATCTTCTAATTCCAAAACAAACTCCACCAGATCGATCGAATCGGCATCAAGATCTGTCTTAAAGTTTGTTTGTTCTGTCACTTTATCAGCTGAAACATCAAAGTGATCCTCAATAATTGTTGTGATTTTTGTAAAAATTTCGTTTTCTGTCATGGATATCAACCTCACCTATCCTAGTTTTTCGCAAACAAGTATATCATACTATTCAGCGTCTTTGCTATCTAAAACTTTTTTGGCCTGTTGGACTTGCCAGTATTTGGTAAAATTAGGCACCATTTCTTCATCGATCATAGTTCTGATCTGCTTTAATGTGTAATACACTGTCAAATCATCACTTGACCCATGAGCTTTAACGACCGGCGCTTTGACTCCAAGTAAGACTGCACCACCATATTGCGCCTGGTCCATTCGACCTTTGATGCTCTTTAAGTCATCTTTTAATAACAGTGCACCTAATTTGCCCTTAGCACCAGCATTAGCGATCGTGTCTTTTAACAAACTCATTACAGCTAGTGCAGTTCCTTCGATCGCTTTTAAAACAGCATTACCTGTGAAGCCATCTGCAACGACTACATCACAGACA
Source organism: Ligilactobacillus murinus (assembly GCF_003288115.1). NCBI lineage: Bacteria > Bacillati > Bacillota > Bacilli > Lactobacillales > Lactobacillaceae > Ligilactobacillus > Ligilactobacillus murinus. Next base: position 841,690 of record NZ_CP023565.1, read on the forward strand.
CCTTTCATCAGATCTTTAGACTCAACATTTCCGATAAAATTCAAATTTTCATCAGCTGCTAAAAGTTGGTAAGCTTCTTGCGTTACTTTACTTCCCTTATGTGATTCAGTCCCATTATTCAATAGCCCGATCCGTGGTGCTTTGATCCCTCGAACGTTGCTAGCATAATACGTCCCTAAAAGAGCATACTGATAAAGGTGCTCTGGTTTACTATCTGCATTAGCCCCACTATCAAGTAAGTTAAATGCTCCATCCTGCCCTGAAACAACAGGCAATGTCGATAACAAGCCTGGGCGCGTGATCCCCTTGATCCGACCGACTAGTAAAAGTCCCGCTGTCAAAAGAGCTCCCGTGTTACCACAAGAAAACAGCGCATCGGCTTCTTTAGCCTTGACCGCATTAGCTGCTACGACCAAAGACGAATCTTTCTTACGTCGGATCGCCCTGACCGGTTCATCATTCATATCGATCACTTCAGTCGTGTTAACGATCGTGATCCGAGTTGGATCAGTTATATATTGCTCGATCGCGGTCTTATCACCATATAAAATAAGTTCTAGGTCGCTAAATTCATCGCGTGCTTTGAGCGCACCCTTAACAACACTTTCGGGTGCATTGTCGCCCCCCATTGCATCGATCGCAATTTTCATTTCATACATCCTCTCTTTAGTCAAAACTAGTAAAATAAGTAAGCTCTTGATTCAAATAACGCATCAAACCTGCATTTTCCTGGCGATAACGGAATTTTTCGTCAGTCAAAAGTTTAGCCACTTCTAATTGCGCTACTTGTAAAATATTGAAATCACTTACTGGATCACCGATCTTAAAATCTGGCAGACCTGACTGTTTCTTACCTAAAACATCCCCTGGCCCCCGTAGTTCTAGATCTTTTTGCGCGATCACAAAACCATCTGTCGTTTCGACCATTGTTTTCATTCTTTCGATCCCATACTCACTCTTAGGATCAGCTACCAATAAACAATACGATTGCTTACTGCCCCGTCCGACACGACCACGCAATTGATGTAACTGCGCTAAGCCAAAGCGGTCAGCATCTAAGATCACCATGACCGTTGCATTGGGAACATCGACCCCAACTTCGATCACTGTCGTCGAGACTAAAATATCTAGCTCACCTGCTTTAAAATGATCCATTACTTCATCTTTTTGTTCAGACGTCAGCTGACCATGTAATAGTCCCACCTCATAACGCCCTGCATAGTGAGCCTTTAACTTTTCATAGATCTCCGTAGCATTTTGAAGATCTAACATTTCTGACTCAGCGATCAATGGTGAGATCACATAAGCTTGTGAACCATTTTGCAACTGTTGTTCCATAAAGTCAAGTGCTTGCGTGAATTGCTTTTGGCGTAACCAATTTGTTTTGATCGTTTGCCGTCCCTTAGGTAGTTCATCAATTATCGAAACATCCATCTCACCGTAAGTCGTGATCGCTAGTGTCCGTGGGATCGGGGTCGCTGTCATTGCTAAGGCATCAGGGAAATCCCCTTTTTGGCGTAAAGCTTGACGCTGACCGACCCCAAAACGATGCTGTTCATCAGTAACAACTAAGCCCAACTTTTTAAAGTTGACATTGTCTTGGATCACTGCATGTGTCCCGATCAACAAATTTATCTCCCCACTGGCTAAATTATCCAACAAGGTCTGCTTTGCTTTTTGATTGCGAGTTACACTACTAGTCAATAAAGCTACATTGACCTCTGATATAGTTTCAAATAATTGGGCTAACTTTTGGGCATGCTGTTGCGCTAAGATCTCAGTTGGTGCCATCAAGACCGTTTGATATCCTGCTGTGATAGCAGCATACATAGCTAAAGCCGCAACGACCGTTTTTCCTGAACCCACATCCCCCTGTAAGAGACGATTCATGTGTTCTGGCCGATGTAGATCCCGACAGATCTCGTTAACGACTCGTTTTTGAGCACCTGTCAGTTCAAAAGGTAACTGTTTGATAAATTGACGCAATTTATCGTTATCATATTTGATAATGATCCCGTTTTCTTTACGATGTTTTTGCTTAAGCAGTTGGATCCGTAATTGAAATTTGAAAAATTCTTCAAAGATCGCTGAGCGCCGAGCTGCTTTTCCTTGAGCCAAAGTCACTGGAAAATGCATATCATGGATCATTTGGCTACGTGTTTCTAACCGAAATTTTTGGCGCAAACTATCAGGAACGATATCAAATATCAAATCATGATAGTTTGCATAGGCTAGTGAAACAAGATCTTTGATCGTCTTAGCCGTGATCTCCTTTGAAGCCCGATAAACACCAGCTAGATCTTCATCTTTAGCCTGATACATCACTTTCATCCCAGTCAGGCTCTGCCGTCGTTGATCATACTTACCATAGACCGCGACCTCTTGACCAGTACTCAATCGTTTAGCTAAATAACCTTGATTAAAAAAAGTCACTTTAACTAGATCATTTTCGACCAACAAGCCAAAATTCAACCGCGTTTTAGCCCGGCCAAAATGAGAAACGACTGGTGGCGCAGCAATGACACCCTTTAAGACGACTTTTTCTCCATCAGCCACATCACTTAGCTGCTTGACTGTCAGATCCTCATAGCGAAATGGATAATATGTCAATAGATCTTCGATCGTATTTATCCCTAATTTGTTCAATGCCTGTAATTTTTTTGGACCCACGCCCTTTAACACTGCAGGTGAGTCCGTCAATGCTCGTGCCATAAATAATCCCCCTCAAACAAATAAATTCTAACTTCTATGCGCGCTAGAAGTTAGAATTTATCGTGCATTATTCGACTGAGATCAAGTATGGATAAACTGGCTGGTCACCTTCATGGATCTCAATTTCGATCTCAGGATCTAATTCTTCAAGCTGAGCTGCAATTTCATTTGCTTGTTCTTTTGAACCATCTTGACCATAGATGATCGTTACGATCTCACTATCTTCGTCTAACATCACCTTAGCCATCTCGATCGCAGCTTGTTCACAAGTTGGTTGCGTGACCACGATCTTACCATCAACGATCCCCATGTAATCATCTTTCTTGATCGGACGTCCTTCGATCGTTGTATCACGTACCGCGACCGTAACTTGCCCTGAAAGAACTGCATCCATTTCTTCAGTCATCGCTTCGGTATTTTCTTCGATCGAAGCCGCATCATTAAAGCCAAGCATCGCACTCATACCTTGAGCGATCGTCTTACTCAAAACTACAGCAACTTGAGCATCGGCTACTTCAGCTGCTTGTTGAGCTGCTAAAAAGATATTCTTATTATTTGGTAAGATGATCACTTTCTTAGCATTAGTCTGTTCGATCGCCTCAACGATATCTTTAGTACTTGGATTCATCGTTTGACCACCGTTGATGATATGCGTTACACCCAAGTTTTTGAAGATATTAGCGATCCCTTCACCCGAAGCGATCGCGATCACACCGTATTCTTTTTGAACTTCTGGAGTAGCAGAAATATTAGGTGTTGGCATTTCATCATCTTTTTCCAAGATCGTTTCATGTTGTAAACGCATGTTATCGACTTTGACTTTGATCAAAGAACCAAATTCCTGACCATAAGATAACACCTTACCTGGATGCTCTGTATGGACGTGAACTTTAACAACTTCATCATCGGCAATAACGAGTAATGAATCCCCGATCTGCGATAGATGGTTTCGGAATTCATCATAATCAAATTCCTTGTCAACTAAGCGACCTGCCCCTAAACGGACCATGATCTCAGTACAGTAACCAAATTCGATATCTTCAGTATGCAATTGGCTTTGAGCACTCTTATGGTGTTCTGCATTGACCATTTCATCCATTTCGATCGGACTTGGTGTATGAACTTCATCTTCTTGGCGTTCATTGCCAGCTAAAGCATCATAAAATCCTTGATAGACAAAAGTTAGCCCTTGACCACCAGAATCAACAACTCCAACTTCTTTTAACACAGGTAAAAGATCTGGAGTTGTTTGTAATGCAGCATCTGCAGCTTCATAAGTCGCTTTCATAACTTCGACGATATCAGTAGTTTGCGCAGCTGTTTTTTTAGCTGCTTCAGCCGCCTTCCGTGCTACCGTTAAGATCGTACCTTCTTGTGGTTTCATAACCGCTTTATAAGCCGTTTCGACCCCGCCTTGAAGTGCTGTAGCAAGATCAGTCGCACTCAAAGTTTCTTTTTGCGTAATACTCTTTGAAAAGCCTCGGAAAACTTGGGATAAAATAACACCCGAGTTACCACGTGCCCCCATCAACAGACCCTTAGCTAATGCATTAGCTAATTCCCCAACATTACTTGAAGTTGACTCGGCAACATATTTTTCACCGCTCGCAAAGGAAAGACTCATATTTGTTCCTGTATCCCCATCGGGCACTGGAAACACATTCAATGAATTGATAAATTCTGCATTATTAGTCAATCTTTTCGAACTGACCAGAATCATTTTACGAAATTCTGTTTCAGTAATATTCTCCACTTTCAAGTTACTAACTCCTCCTTGGTTATTTCGTGGTACTAATCGTTGATAACACGTACACCTTGAACGATAACATTCACAGATTCAGCGGTAATGCCTAACATTGAATCTAAATTGTACTTAACTTTATCTTGTACATTGCGGCAAACTTCTGAGATCTTTGTACCATAACCGACAATAATATACACATCCACAGCGATGCCTTCATCTTCTTGACGAATCACAACACCCTTAGAGTAATTGTCACGCTTTAAAATTTCATTCAAATTGTCTCGAATCTGGTTTTTGCTGGCCATACCAACGATCCCGAAAATTTCAGTTGCGGCTCCACCAACAACAGTTGCGATCACTTCATTGCTGATATCGATATTTCCAAATTGATTTTGAATTTTAACAGCCATTCTATACAGCCTCCTTAACTATTAAGACAATTCCCTTTTCCAATTAAGATGGAAAAGAAATATCAAATCGATGTTCAGTTTTTCACTGCTCGATCAATACTTGTCCTTTCATTATACCATGTTTATCGCAATTACCAAAAAACTGTTGGTCATTTTATCTTTTTTGCCCTTTAAATGCTGGCATTTCCCCTGTTTGATCGCCAAAATTGGTTTAGATAAAAATTTAACTTTTGAAAAACCTTATATTTTAGGCATTTATAGCTGTCAAGCAAAATTACTTTATAGAAAACTATTGCAATCGCGCGCTATCTATGATAATTTTATTTAGTGAATGAGCAAGACCCCTTGCTCCTTAATTCGAGATAAGGGAGGATATAATCATGGCTAAAGATTTTGTAACTGGTCGTAAGACAACTTTTGGTAAGAAGCGTTCCCATGCTTTGAACCAAACAAACCGTAGCTGGAAGCCAAACTTGCAAAAGGTACGCATCTTGGTTGACGGCAAGCCTAAGAAAGTATGGGTTTCAGCTCGTGCTTTGAAATCTGGTAAAGTTACACGCGTCTAATCGAGGCGTTTACAGGCCCCAACTTGAGGGCTTTTTATTTTACCTCAAAAATATATAAAACTCCCCGTAGGTAGCACTAGGCTATTTACGGGGAGTTTTTACTTACTCAACGATATAAACTTCTTTCCAATTATTGGTAGCACCTGCCGAATTTTGGATCAAACCTTTGACAGTCACATTGGTCAACTGCGGTACATTAGTTTGATAAAGTGGGGCCACGCCTTGTTGTTCACTTAAAACTTTAGATGCTTGGATCAGATCAGCAAAACGCTTAGCTTTATCACTCGCATCAGTCGTCTTAGAGGCTTCGATCAAACGGTCGTATTCCGCATTTTCCCACTTACCAAAGTTATAAGAATTATCTTTAGTAAAAAGATCTAAGAAACTGATCGGATCAGCAAAATCGGCTGACCAACCACTTAGCTGAACATCAAATTCACCTTTTTCACCACGAGCGATCCGCGTTTTCAACGGAACACTTTGCACTGAAACTTTAACATCAGATAGATTTTCTTCTAGTTGACTTTGGATAAATTCAGCCACTTTCTTTGAAACATCGTCATCACTACTCATTAAAGTAAATGATAATTTATCTTGACCTAATTCAGCCAAACCTTCTTTTAATAATTCCTTGGCTTTTTTCTTGTCATAGCTGACGCCAACTGTGGTTTTAGCTGCTTGCGCAAAGTCTTGACCTTTGTATTGGGCTAGACCTTGAGAAACGATCCCTAGGCTTGGTTGAGAACCACCACCAACGATATTTTTAGCTAATTCTTGCCGATCGACTGCATAGGATAGTGCTTGGCGGATCTTTAAATTCTTAAAACTTTCCTTTGTCTGGTTGAATTCTAGATAGGTAGTCCGTGCTTGCTTTAAGGCACTATATGCTGGATCTTTTGCCAATTGCTTAGCTTGTTCATTGCTCAAAGTCGTGTAGTCGAGCTGTTTACTTTGATAGAGATTATACGATGTCGTCGTGCTTTTATTGACCTTAAAGTTGATCGTTTCGAGTTTGACTTTCTTTTTATCCCAGTAATTTGGATTCTTGTTTAGTTTCCAATTCAAGTTAGAACCAGTCCACCCCTCAACTACGAACGGTCCATTATAGACCATTGTTTTAGCTGAAGTTCCATACTCGTCACCAAATTTTTCGACTGCTTTTTGATTTTGTGGTAAGAATGGTTCAAAACCTAATAATAATTTGAAATACGGGATCGGTTTCTCCAAAGTCACCACTAACGTATGCTCATCTTTAGCTGTGATCCCCAAAGTTTCAGGTTTAGCTTCCCCTTTGATGATCGCATCAGCATTTTTGACCCCACTATAGAGATAAGCGTACGGTGAAGCTGTTTTTTGGTCAACAGTTCGGCGCCAACCATAAACAAAGTCATGCGCTGTCACCTTATCTCCATTAGACCATTTGCCATTTTTTCTTAATTTAAAAGTATATGTCAAATTATCATCTGAGACCTCTGTTTGTGTCGCTAATCCTGGTTCGATCTTGCTATTTTTCCCTAAACGATATAAACCTTCCATCGAGTTATTAATGATATCACCACTATAGGCATCCGAGACCTTCGAGGGATCAAGCGTGGCTAGTTCAGCCAAATAACTCCAATCCAAGACTTGTTTTGACGCTACCTGCCCCGTAGAATTTGCTTTTTGCTTACTTGAGCACGCTGTCACTAATAAACCTGTAGCAGCTAAAGCTAATGCTCCAGTCATCAATCGTTTAAAATTCATAATACTCCCCCTCATGCTATGTATTGTTTAAATATTAATTAATATTTCATTAATTTTAATTTAAAACAAATCAAAAAGCAATATTTTTTCAAAAAAAATATGATCGCCAAATTATTGGCGACCATTATTTCTTTGATCATCTTTACTTTGAATAACACACAATACACCACTATCAAAACTAAAACTAGCACTTTCGCCAACAAATTCATTGCTGACATATGCAGTCGGTAATGAAAGATCTTGCTCAAACAATTGATATTTTTCATCGGGGAGTGTCAGCTTAGTTACTGGTGTCAGCGAAATAAATGAGAGATAACTCATTTCCTCTAACTTAGTTAATGTATAACTTCCAGGTAAATAAAAACGAATTTCATTTTGACAGTCTTTGAAACAAACTTTGGGTACAAACGTCGGAAAATCTAACCGCAAAACACTAAATAAATTAGCCAAAAAATGATCGCTTCGTCCCCCAGTAGCCCCATAGACTATGATCTGCTCTGGATGATACCGGCGTTCGATCTCTAATAAGGCTACTTCGGTATCAGTATAGTCTTTTTTTGCCGGTAAACTACAGATAGCTTGACTGGTTTCTTTGACTAATTTAACTTGTTCTTCAGTAGCAGAGTCAAAATCACCAACAGCTAATAAAGGCGTGATCTTTGCTTGACACAAGCGGACTGCTCCCAGGTCTGCTCCGACCCATCGTTCATTTTTTTTAGCTTGCAAAAGCCCTGGTGGCAAATACTCCACTGGACCTCCGACTAATAAATTTAACTGCATCCTATTTAGCAGCTTCTTTTAACGCTGCGATCTGCATTGCTGGATCTTTTGCGTTAAAAACATATGAACCAGCAACTGCAACTGTTGCTCCCGCGCAAGCAACTTCTTTGATCGTTTCAGCATTGATCCCACCATCGACTTCGATCTCAAAGTCAAGTCCATGTTCTTTTTTATAAGCTGCCAATTCAGCTACCTTGGCTACTGTTTCAGGGATAAAAGCTTGGCCACCAAAACCTGGATCGACTGTCATGATCAACACTTGATCGACTAGCGATAAAATCTCAGCTGCTGCCATAACTGGAGTCCCTGGATTTAAAACAACTTCTGCTTTTAGACCACTAGCTTTGATCTGACTCAAGACCCGATGGATATGCGGTGTTGCTTCTAAATGGACCCCAACGATATCAGCTCCTGCTTGCTTTAAGTCAGTAATATATTTTTCTGGCTCATCGACCATCATATGACAATCAAAAACCAGCTTTGAATGCTTACGCAAAGCCTTTACTACATTAGCCCCAAACGTTAAATTATCGACAAAATGACCATCCATTATGTCAATGTGTAAATATTCAGCTCCTGCCTGTTCTACAACAGAAACATCATCTTTCAAGTTTGCAAAATCAGCACTTAAAATTGAAGGTGCAATTTTCATATTAAATTCCTCCATTATCTATATTTTGGTTTTTGATTTATGATCATATCGTGGAACAACTGATAATTAGCATAGCGACTAGACATGATCTCACCTGACTCTACCGCTGCCTTGACTGCACATTTAGGTTCGTTGATATGCAAACATCCCCTAAATTTACATTCAGCTTGATAAGCTACAAGATCTGGAAAAAGTGCTGGGAGTTGTTCTTTAGTGATCTCTAATAATTCAAAGGATGAAAAACCAGGCGTATCGGCTAATAAGTTATCTCCGATCGGCAAAAGAGAAACTTTACGTGTCGTATGTCGTCCACGACTCAAAGCTTTAGAGATCTCGCCAGTTGCTAACTTCAAAGTTGGCTCTAGCTGATTCAAAAGCGTTGACTTCCCCGCACCAGTTTGTCCCATCACAACGATGACTTGATGATGGAGTTTTGCTAGCATCGTCTTTAACGTCTCTAAGCGAGCTGGCAAGCCTCCCCGATAAACCGGATAAAACTTAGCATAGTAGTTTAAGATCGGATCAAGTTCTGCTTTCTTTTCTTCAGTGAGAAGATCATATTTTGAGAAATACAAAACTGGTGAGACATCATTTGCTTCTAACATCGCTAACTGACGGTCAAGTAAATTACTGGAAAAATCGGGCTGAATACAAGCTGTGACTACAATAGCCGTGTCCAAATTAGCCATTGGTGGTCTGACCAACTGGTTTTTTCGCGGATAGATCTCTAAAATATAGCCTTCATCAGCTTTTTGCGCCTTAAACTCTACCCAATCTCCCACTAGCGGAGTTTGCTTTTTTTTACGAAAATTTCCCCGTGCTCTAGTTCGATACTCTATACCATCAGTAGTAACTACATCATAGTAGCCACTCAAAGATTGTCTGATCTGTCCTTTTGTCAATTACTCTATCACCTTTCATTTCTATTCTACTTCATAATTGTAGGGACTATTTTCATTCTTCCTACCCAAAGTTATCTCTAAAACATCACCTTCATGCAAAGGCGTCCCTACTGCTGGCTCTTGGGCGATCACAAACGTCGCTTTTTTCTTTGAACTTGATGCTTTTTTCACAACTAACTCTAAGCCACATTCCCTTGCGTATTCCTTAGCTTCACTCAAAGTATAGCCGGTTAGATCGATCATTCCCTCAAAGTTTTGTCCTTGGCTGACTGTAAATGTTACTGTTGTTTTTGCAAATGCAACTTTCTTTTTAGGTGAGATCGATTGAGCGATTATTTCACCACTTGCTACACTATCTGAATACTGTTTCTCTTGTTTGACCGTGACCCCTTGAGCTTTCAACTTACGCTTAACATCACTAAAATCACGGCCACGATAATCTCCAAAAGCTTTTTTAGGCAGACCTTTAGATAAGATCAAGTCGATCTTAGTGCGCTGTTTGACTGTGGTTCCCTTACTTGGAGAAGTAAAGGTCACACAGCCTGCATCATAGCGAGCATCATATTGATAAGTCACTTTGCCTAGACTCAAACGTTGACTTTCCAATAGCTGAACAGCTTCTTTTTTATGCATCCCCTTTAAATCAGGGACCGATACATCTTTTGGGAGTGTATAAATAAGCGCCCCTAGAACCACTAATATCGATAAGATCATTAGCAGCCAAATTTTCAACCGTTTAGGAGTTTTTTTCACTGCTTTTTTAGGTTCTGGTGTAATTTGTATCGTCTTAGTTAAGTTTTTATCTTCACGAGCTACCTCATCATAAAAATTAGGTAAGATCTTAGTCTCTTCTTCCACATGTGTCCGCGGACGCCACTGTTGCTCAGCTGCTCGTTTTTCATCTAAACAAGTTGCTAGATCAGCTTGCATCTCCTCTACATTTTGATAACGATCAGTGCAGTCTTTAGCCGTAGCATGTAAAACGATATTTTCTAAGGCTTGCGGGATATCTCGCTTAAACGAGCGGGGGGCTGGCATCTGACTGCGATAATGTTTCAATGCGATCGAAACAGCTGTTTCACCATCATATGGAACGCGACCCGTCAACATTTCAAATAAAATGATCCCTAATGAATAAATATCAGATTGTTGAGTTATCATGCTACCACGTGCTTGCTCGGGGGAAATATAATGAACTGATCCCATCAGCGTATTCGTCTTAGTCATGGTTTCTTCGGCTAGGGCGATCGCGATCCCAAAATCAGTTATTTTAACATTTCCCGCTTCATCTAATAAGATATTTTGGGGCTTTAGATCGCGGTGGATGATCCCATGACTATGTGCTTCTTTTACTGCTGACAAGATCTGCTCCATGATCTCGATCACTTTAGCATAGGCCAACGGTTTGTACTTTTCGATATAGCGCTTGAGATCCATCCCTTTAACATATTCCATTACCAAATATTGCATGCCATGATCTTCACCAACATCGAAAATATCAACGATATGTGGATCATCGAGCTCGATCAACGAATTAGCTTCACGTTGAAATCGTCTGATCGCAGCTTTATCGTCGCTTAGATCTAAACGCAAGAGCTTGACTGCCACCTCACGTTCTAAGATCAGATCGTAAGCTAGGTAAACATTAGCCATGCCACCTTCGCCTAAAGAGCGGATGATGCGGTAGCGACCATTGATCGCATAACCGGCTCTCATTTTTCATCGTCCTCCTCATCTGACCAAATTATCAAAACTGTGATATTATCCGAGCCTCCAGCTAAGTTAGCTTGCTCAATTAGTTTTTCAGCTTTTTCTTGCAAAGACAGCACTGGTAACTCTAAGATCTGTTTGATCTTTTCATCATCTAGCATGTTCGTCAAACCATCCGAACAGAGTAAATACATATCAGTCGGCAATAACTTCAAAATGCACGAATCGATCTTAGCTTGTTTAGAGACCCCTAACGTCCGTGTAATAATATTCTTGTGCGGATGATGCTTAGCTTCTTCTTTACTGATCTCACCACGCTTGACCAACTCATTGACATAAGAATGATCTTCTGTGATCTGCTCAAATTTACCTGCATGTAACAAGTATGCTCGACTATCACCGATATTTGAGATCGCGATCTGGTCGTTAAAGATCATCGCACATACAAGTGTCGTTCCCATTCCAGCTAGATCTTGATACTGATCAGCTCGCTTCAAGATACTATTATTTTCAACGATCACTTGATCTTCAAGCCATTTTATCGCTGCTGTTGCATCACTTAATTCTGTCTGTTCAAATAAGTAGCCAAGATGAGAAACTGCCATTTCAGAAGCAACTTCTCCACCTAAATGCCCACCTAAGCCATCTGCCACGATCGCAAAGCTAAAACCAGCTTTATTTTTAAATGTTGCAACGCGGTCTTCATTGACTTGTCGGACTTGGCCCACATCACTCGTATATGCGATCTTCATCTGTTACACCTCAGTTCTTTTAACTAATGTTGCAATATAAAATCCATCCGATAAGTAATCATCAGGATAGATCGTCAAGCCCAGTTCTTTTCGATCTGCTTTGAGCTCAAAGGCCGTTTTTGTTTTGAGCTGCTCAAATTCTGGGTGAGCTTTTAGAAACGCCGAGACAGTTTGTTGATTTTCACTGTCTAAGATCGTACAGGTACTATATGTCAGCGTACCTCCGACTTTTAGTAACGGCGCCACCGCATCTAAAATGCTAACTTGGATCTGGTGAAGGTCTAGTGAGTCTTGATATTTTTTCTCATACTTGACCTCAGGCTTACGCCGTAATAGACCGATCCCGGAACAAGGAGCATCTACTAGTATTTTATCAAAACTTGCTTTTGCGAACTCTTCGGACGCCTTGCGTGCATCCAGTTGTAAAGCCCTCACTTGTGCTTTAACATGGGCCCGGAGCGCATTTTGCTCTATCAAAGCCACTTTATGCTTATGGATATCTAGACTAGTGACTTGTCCGGTCTCTAACTGGGCAGCGATCTGTGTGGTTTTTCCACCTGGGGCTGCACAAGCATCTAAAACTTGATCATCTGCTTTGAGCGCCATCGATTCAACTGCCAACATCGCACTTTCATCTTGCACGATCGCTTGACCGGCTTTAAAAGCTTCTGTCGCTGGAATAAAGCCAGTGTTGACTTGCAAAGCTAACGGTGTGACTGAACTTTTAGCCACTTCAAGTTTTTCAGCCTCTAACTGTTCTGTTAACGCCTTAGCTGTCGTCACTTTAGTATTGACACGGATCGTTTGTTTTGGAGCTTGATTGACCGTTTCTAAGATACTTTTAGTTTTGGCTACACCGACCTCTTTTTGCAATTGTTCGACCAACCACCGCGGTGTACTAGTTGCAATGCTCAAAGCTTCGATCGGATCAGTGATCGCATCTAAGCTCGGTAAGCCTTGGCGATCGATCGCATGTAAGATCCCGGTAACAAACTTCCGGACCCCGGCATGACCTTTAACTTTAGCGATCTCGATCGTTTCATTAAAGATCGCACGTTTAGGAATATTATCCAAATATATCTGTTGATAAAGTGCCGTTAAAAGTAGTTGTTTGACCCAACTTTGTAATTTATTTGGTCGTTTGATAAAAGGCTTTAAATAATATTCCAAAGTAAGCTTATGTTGGATCACACCATAGACGATGTTAGTCAATAAATGTGCATCCCGCTTTGACAATTCGTTTTGCTTGATCGTTTGGTTGAGTGCTAAATTTGAATACGCACCTTGCTTTTCGACTTTTTCAAGCAATTCAACCGCTAAATAACGCGGTGTCTTATTTATCTTCTTTGCCATCTGAAATTACCTTTTGCCCTACTTTTAATCCTTGACCGACACCATTTAAATAATCGGTGATCTTTAATTTAGGTTTACCTGCTAGTTGTAAAATTTTGACACTATAAGTCGTATTTTCAGCAGCAGCTAAGATCAGTTCATGTTTTGAAACTTCGACTACCGTTCCAGCTTCAAACTCAGTTGTTTGCGCTAGTGGTTCGATCTCCCATAACTTAGTTCGCTTGCCTTTAAAATCAGCAAAGTAAGCGCCTGGAGCTGGTCGTAATGCCCGGATCTTCCAATCAAGTTCTTTAGCCGTCAGCTCTAAACTCAAACTCTCTTCTGCCGGTTTGATCGTTGGTGAAAAGACGACTTTTGATTCATCTTGTTCAACTGGTTTGATCTCACCTGCGATCAAATGTGGTAGCATTTCTAGTAAAGTATCGCGCCCTAAGAGACTCATCTTTTCAAAGATCGAAGCTGTATCATCTTTTGGTCCGATCGGCATCTCTTTTTGAGCTAACATTGCACCAGCATCCATCTGTTTGACCATATAGATGATCGTGACACCTGTCTTATCATCTCCATTCATGATCGCATACTGTACTGGAGCTCCACCACGGTATTTAGGCAATAGTGAGCCGTGAACATTGATCGCACCGATCTTGGCTGCTTGGATCAATTTAGTAGGTAAAAATTGACCAAAAGCGGCTGTAACGATCAGATCTGGTTGTAGTTCGATGATCTCTTGCATCTCAGGACTACCTGAGATCTTTTCTGGTTGTAAAACCTTGATCCCATGTTTTAAAGCCATTTCTTTGACTGGTGAAGCCGTTAAAACTCGTTTACGTCCTGTATAACGATCTGGTTGGGTCACAACGGCTTTTACATCATATCCATTGGTCACTAGACCTTCTAAGATGGGGGCAGCAAATTGTGGCGTTCCCATAAATACTACTGATGTCATTTCACTTATCATCCTCTTTACTTAACATTATAAAAAATTGACAGGTTCACGATCGATCACGACCATGAGCCCTTTTTTCTCACCGCTTTGGCTTTGTAAGAGCAGTTCTTGTAGATACTTTTCCAAAGCGGGTTCTTGTTTATATTTTATCACTAATTGGTAATAAAACCGATTCTTGATCTTTAAGATCGAACTTGGCGTTGGACCTAAAACTAGTGCTTGTGGACTTAAGCATTGAGCGAGTCCTTTTTTGATCGCAAAGCTTTCTTTAGCGGCTTCTGCCTCACTTTTAGCACTAACTGTGATCTTGATCGTATAGTAATACGGTGGGTAATTATTCAAATGGCGCAAATTCATCTCGTAAAAGAAAAATTGCTCATAATCTTGCCGACAAGCTAGTTGGATCGCATAATGCTCTGGATTATAAGTCTGAATAACTACTTGGCCAGTCTTATCAGCCCGTCCAGCCCGTCCACTTACCTGTGTCAAAAGTTGAAACGTCCGTTCACTCGAACGATAATCTGGCAAACTCAAAGCCGTATCAGCATTTAAAACACCAACTAAAGTCACATCGGGGAAGTCTAACCCTTTAGCGATCATTTGCGTTCCTAATAAAATATCAGCCTCATGCGCCCCAAATTTAGCTAATAACCGTTCGTGTGCGCCCTTTTTACGGGTCGTATCAACGTCCATCCGCAAGATCTTTGCTTCAGGTAACAACTTTTCTAACTCCTCTTGGACTTTTTGAGTTCCGGTCCCATAGTAACGGATCTTTTGACTATCACAACTTGGACAGCGCTTTGGGATCGCTTCTTCATGGCCACAATAATGGCACTTCATCGAGTGCGTATCCATGTGTAAAGTCAACGAAACATCACAATTCGGACACTTCAAGACAAAGCCACAATCACGACACAAAACAAACGACGAATACCCCCGTCGATTCAACATCAAGACGACTTGTTCTTTTCTGACCAAACGTTTAGTGATCTGATCAAGTAGTATCTGCGAAAAATCTGGAGCGGGTGCAGTCTTAACCGCTTCACGCATATCGACTAAAGTGACCTGTGGTAAAGAGCTACCATTGATCCGTTTAGTTAAATTCAATTGTTGATAAACACCCTTTTTTGCGCGCGCTCGTGTCGCTAGATCTGGCGTTGCCGAACCTAAAACTACGGGGCAATTATGATATTTTCCACGCCAAAGCGCTACATCCCGTGCTTGATAACGTGGCATATCTTCTTGTTTATAACTTGCTTCATGCTCTTCATCGATAATGATCAACCCCAGATCATCTAAAGGTGCAAAAATAGCCGAACGCGCACCAACTACGACTTTGGCTTCCTTGCGCTCGATCCGGCGCCATTCATCGTAACGTTCACCGTCTGATAACGCACTATGCAACATCGCAACCTCTTTGCCGAAACGCTCTTTGACTCTTTGGACCATTTGTGGCGTCAATGATATTTCTGGCACGAGCATCAAAGCCGAACATCCCTGACTTAACGCATGAGCGATCGCTTGAAGATAAACCTCAGTCTTACCACTGCCAGTCACACCTTCCAATAAAAATGTAGTTGCATTTTTAGCTGTTATCGCTTGGTCGATCTGTTCGACTGCTCGCTGTTGTTCAGCCGTTAATTGCTTAGGCGTGGTTGCTTGGAGCATTTTATCACCATAAGGATCACGATAGCGTTCTTGCTTGGCTAACTTTAGCCATCCTTGCTGAGCCGCTTTTTTTAATTGACTTAGACTGAGCTGTAAACTTGCTTGCAGCTTTGTTTGCAAAAACTTTTGGTGCGAATTTTGATATAAAAATTCTAACAACTCCAATTGCTTATGCGCGTTTTTCCGCACTTTAGCTTTGAATTGAGCATAGTTTTTTTCATCAACTAGCGAAGTCACCACTCCGACTAGCTTGGCTTTGGCTCGATCTTTAACATGATAGACCACTTCTAAATGCCCAGCTTGGCGCATTTGTGCCAACTTATTCAATTGTTGGGCCGATAATTTACTTTCATCAAATTCGATCTCTGACTTTCCGGCAAAAAGCGAGTTCAATTCTTGGGGTAATTCATCAGCTGAAAGCAAACGTAAACTCTTGGAATAACTTGCACGCATAGCATTTGGTAACATCACTTGTAGACAACGGATCTTAAAGGAAAATGTCTTTTGGGCTAACCAATCGGCTAATTGCAAAGCTTCATTATTCAAGACCGGAGCTAGATCCATTAAACTTGTAACTTGCTTAGGTGCGATAGTAAGCCCATATTCGTCAGTTAGACCGACGATAAAACCTTGGATCTGGCGTTCTCCCTTACCAAAAGGGACGATCACTCGCATGCCTACCTGAGCTTGAGCTTGTAATGCTTGAGGTAACTCATACGTATATGGGCGATTAGTCTGCATAGCGGGCACATCAACAATAACTTGCGCATAACGTGCCATCAGCACTCACCTCGTAACTGCAAAGCAAAACTCAAGATCAGGTCAGCTAATTGCGTCTTTTTTAGCTTACCAGTAGCTTTAGGTGAGTTTTTGCTTGTCAACAGCCAGGCTTCGTTGTCGTCAGCACCAAAACCGATATCTTTTCGCGAAACATCATTTGCAACTAAGAGATCTGCATTTTTTTGCTGTAATTTTTTAGTTGCATAGTGCAAAAGATCGGTCGTTTCAGCTGCAAAACCAACTAATATTTGATCACGCTTTAATTCGCCCAATCGCTTTAAAATATCCGGATTTTTTACCAGCTCTAACTGCCATGTTTCAGCATTTTTCTTGATCTTTTGTTCTGCAACTGTTTTAACTCGATAGTCCGCCACTGCTGCTGCCATGATCACAATATCTTGATCGGCATAATGGGTGAGCATCGCTTTTTCTAATTCCGCAGTAGTCTGGACCTCATATGTCGTGACGCCTACTGGTGGTGTTAGTTTAGTCGGGCCAGTGACCAAGATAACTTCTGCACCTCGCACTAAAGCGCGTTTAGCTAAAGCATATCCCATTTTTCCACTCGAACGGTTGGCGATATATCTGACCGGATCGATTGCTTCTCGGGTCCCACCTGCACTTATCAAAACTTTTTTTCCTTTAAGATCTTGTTCGATATTTTCTACTTCAGCGATCCAAGCATAGATAGCTTCTGGATCAGGCATCCGGCCTTTACCAGTATAACCTTCAGCTAATAGGCCTGTCACTGGTTCTAAAATTGCAACCCCATCGTCTTGTAACCGTGCAATATTGCGCTTGGTCGCTGGATCGCTCCACATTTTATCATTCATAGCGGGAACAACATATTTAGGCGCTGCCGTCGCTAATAGGGCAGTCGTCACAAAGTCGTCAGCTATCCCATTAGCCATCTTAGCGATCACATTAGCTGTAGCCGGTACTACCACAGCTAGATCAGTCCAATCAGCTAACTCGATATGTGGCACAGGTGAATCATTTTCAAAGAGATCTGTATAAACTTCTTGATGGGTCAAACCCTTAAATGTCAGTGGTGTAACAAAAGCTTGAGCCGCTTTAGTCATTGCGACTTTGACCTTTGCCCCTTGTTTAACAAAGAGTCGCGCCAAAATAGCTGCTTTATAGGCTGCGATCCCACCGCTTACATAGATCGCTACATGTTTTTCCTTCAAAAAATCAGCCCCTTTAATTATCTATCCATATTTTAGCACATTCCTCAAAATTAATATTTTTAGTTGTTCAAAAAAAATGAGACCAAGGTCAACCTCAGTCTCACTCTGCTATATTAGCCTTCTTCACCTTCAGATTTGATCTTAAGGTCACCGGCAACGATTTCTTCTAAAGCTCGGCCAACACTTTTTACCGATTCATATTCGCTTAACATTGGAGGTGCACCAGCATCAAGTTCGTGTGCACGCTTAGATGCAAGCATGATCAAAGAGTAACGTGAATCGACACGTTCTAAAAGTTCATCCACTGATGGGTATAAAATCATTGAATATTCTCAACTATATGAATGTGAACAAGTCAAAATAACTTGTGAAGAATATAGTCTCTTCCTTTCCTAGATTTATTGCGCTATTGCCTCACATTTAAACTTCTTAGCTCTCGACTCAAAGCGGTCAGTCGACCCCTAATTGTTTCTTATAATCAGGCAAGAAACGTTTAACACGCCAACGTTCAGCCCGAATGATAGTTTTGATCTTTTCTGCTGCCTTAGTAACTTCATCGTTTACGACCGCGTAATCGTAATTTTGCATCATTTCGATCTCATCTTTTGCTTTTTCCATACGCTTATCGATCGTTTCTAGATCATCAGTCCCACGATTGATGATCCGTTGGCGAAGTTCCATTAGGTCAGGCGGCGTCAAGAAGATGAACAAGCCGTCTGAAACTTTTTCACGTACTTGCATCGCACCTTTGACTTCGATCTCCAAAAAGACATCTTTCCCCGCATCGAGCATCTCATTAACGTATTTTAATGGTGTTCCATAATAATTGTCAACATATTGAGCATATTCCAACATGCCTCCATCGGCGATCTCTTTTTCAAACTCTTCTTTTGAAACGAAGTAGTAATCTTTGCCGTTAACTTCGCCTGGTCGCATTTGTCTAGTCGTCATTGAGATCGAATAGTCAAAGTTGTTTCCTTCTTGTGAAAAGATCTCCTTTCGCACAGTACCCTTCCCCACACCAGAAGGACCTGAAAGGACGATCAACATTCCTCTTTTAGCCATGCGCTTTATAACTCCTCAATTTATAAGTTTATATACCATTGTGCACTTTTTTAAGGCTTTTTTCAAGTCGTCATGTCCATTTTTGCAGATTTTAATTAAATTTTCTCAAAAAAATCTAGGGCTTTTCATGTCATGAGCGATCCCCTAATCAAGAACCACTTATTATACATAGGACACTATGCTGTAAAATGTCTATTTTCCTTCTAAGCTATATCAATATATTTTTATTCAAATTTTTTCTTGCTTTATCGAACAAACGTTCATATAATATAGATATCAAACAAATGTTCTAGGAGGGTATTTACCATGACACTTAAAAAATTCTTCAGCCCTGAAAATTTGAGCAAATTCACTAAAAATCTCCATACTAAAGCACAATCATTCTTTGAACTCGAACAAACAACGCCTACTCCACGTACAACCGATTTTGCAAGTATCCCACCAAAGCAACTTGCACTTTTCTTACAACAAGCGATCCGTTCGCAAAAAACAGCTACTCTCACTTTAGCACTAAAGGATGGCACGACTGAAACACTTAGCGGGAAACTAGATTCGATCAAAAACCGTTTTGACGCTGTAACTCTCAAGATATCAGACAAACAGACCCGGGTCGTCTTCACCAAAGATATCGTTCATCTCGGTTTAGAACGTTTCTCTGTCAAAGATGCCACACTTCATCATCCAGTCCTCATCAGTAAATAACAAAAAACCTGTCGTAAAAATGACAGGTTTTTTAGCTAATGTTTTAGCTTAATAAAGCTCTAGGTATTGATCACGTTCCCATTGGGATACTTCTTGGCGATATGCCTCCCACTCTAAACGTTTAGCTTCAATAAAGTTGTTGTATAGGTGTGACCCCATCGCATTGATGATCACTTCATCAGTCCGTAAGGCTTTTAGCGCATTATGCAAGGTCGATGGTAGATCCTCGATCCCATTAGCTTTGCGCTCTTCTTCGCCCATAACATAAATGTTACGGTCAACTGGTTTTGGTGGTTCGATCTTATTCTTCAAACCATCTAACCCAGCAGCTAAGACAGCAGCTACCGCAAGATATGGATTAGCTGATGGATCAACACTGCGTAATTCGACCCGGGTAGATAAACCACGAGCGATCGGTACACGGATCAACGGTGACCGGTTATGACCAGACCAAGCTACGTAAACTGGAGCTTCGTATCCTGGAACTAAACGCTTATAAGAGTTGACCGTTGGATTCATAACAGCAGTATAATTACGCGCATGCTTGATCAAGCCACCCAAGAAATAGCGCGCTTCTTGAGAAAGTTGCTCTTCAGCATTTTCATCAAAGAAAACATTGCCTTTTTCATTGAAAAGTGACATATTCAAGTGCATCCCTGATCCATTGATCCGATCAAGTGGTTTTGGCATAAATGTTGCATGTAGACCATATTTTCTAGCTACAGTTTTAACAACTAGTTTGAATGTTTGAATATTATCACAGGCATGTAGTGCATCTGCGTACTTAAAATCAACTTCATGTTGACCAGGAGCAACTTCATGGTGTGAAGCTTCAACATCAAAGCCCATCTTTTCTAATTCCAATACGATATCACGTCGACAATTTTCGCCTAGGTCTACTGGAGCAAGGTCAAAATAACTTCCCTTGTCATTTAGATGCGTGGTTGGTTTACCTGTTTCAGGATCTAATTTGAATAAGAAAAATTCTGGTTCAGGCCCAATATTGAAGTCAGTAAAACCTAATTCTTTCATTTCGTCCAAAATGCGGATCAAATTATTTCTTGGATCCCCATAAAATGGTGTTCGATCAGCATTATAAACTTCACAGATCAAGCGTGCAACTTTCCCGTGTTCACTTTCCCACGGAAAGATCAACCATGTTGATAGATCCGGGTAAAGCCACATATCGCTTTCTTCGATCCGTACAAAGCCATCGATCGAAGAACCATCAAACATCATCTTGTTATCTAATACTTTGTCAAGTTGGCTGATCGGAACTTCCACGTTTTTGATCGTACCGTAGAGATCAGTGAACATCAAGCGCAAAAATTGCACATGTTCATCTTTTGCCAATTTACGAATTTCATCTTTGGTGTAGCTAGGTTTTGCCATACTGATTGCTCCTTGTAATTTGATTAGAGACCGTTATTTCGGAAAGAAAATTGATTTTGCTTGCTCAAACCGCTGACAGCAACGAATTCATCGCGCAAGATCCGTCTAACATCGGCATCCGTCAATGATTTTTCACGTTTAGCTTGGCGTTTTGCCTCTTCTTGGGCACGCTCAGCATAGATCTGTTTGATCCCAGCCATATTGATACCCTCAGCTAAATAATCTTTGACTTCTAATAATTTATCAATATTGTTCAACGAATACATCCGACGATTACCTTCATTTCGTTCAGGTATGATCAATCCCTGTTCCTCATAATAGCGGATCTGCCGTGCAGTTAGATCAGTAAGTTTCATGACCGTCCCGATCGGCAAAACAGCCAATGAGCGACGTAACTCTTTTTCCTTCATAACATCCTCCTTTGGATCACTCCATTATCATAGCAACTCTGAATTATATTGTCAATCACTTATGTTATATTTTATAACATAGAATGATAGATATTTATTTTTTTAATAAAAAAGTCGAGTATAAACCCGACTTTTTGACTGCTCAATCTTTATAAAATGCTTCTTTAGCAGCTGCCGTGACGGCTAATTTAACATGTGCGTAAGATAGACCACCTTGAATGTAGAGACAATATGGTTCACGCAAAGGACCGTCAGAGGAAAGTTCGATCGTTGATCCTTCTGTGAAACTCCCAGAAGCCATAATAACTTGATCTTCATAGCCATCCATATAACTTGGCACTGGATCAACAAAAGCATTCATTGGTGAATTATGCTGGATCGCAGCACAGAACTTGATCATCGGTTCTGGCTTTCCAAATGTGACCGTTTGAACGAGGTCTGTTCGCGGTGCATCCCATTTAGGCGAAACCTCCATTCCAAGTTCTTCTAATAAGGCCGCCGTATAGATCGCACCTTTGATCGCCTCTCCTGTTGTATGTGGTGCCATAAAGACTCCTTGATAGAAATCACGTAGATATCCCCAAGTTGGCCCTTCAGCCTTACCTAAACCAGGAGCATAAAGTTGCGCAGCTGCCTGAGCCACTAAGTCTTTACGTCCAACGATAAAGGCACCACCCTTAGCGATCCCCGCACCAGCATTTTTGAATAACGAACCCGCCATCAGATCTGCCCCGTAAAATGTCGGTTCTGTTGGTTCTGAAAATTCACCGTAACAATTATCGATGAAGATCACCGCATTTGGAGCATATTGTTTTACAAATTCGATCATTTCTTTAACTTCATCAACAACGAAACTGTCGCGGGTCGCATAACCACGTGAACGTTGGATCGCGACCATCTTGATCGACTTATCATTTTGTAATTTTTCTTTGACCGCATCATAGTCAACTTTGCCTTGCTCATTTAATGGAGTGTAATCAAAATTGATATCATATTCTTTGAGAGTTTTAGGATTATCGCCTACAACACCGATAACTTGTTGGATCGTATCATACGGCATCCCCGTCATATAATAAAGAGTATCTTTAGGACGTAAAACACCGTAAAAAGCAGTTGCGATCGCATGTGTCCCCGAAATAAGTTGTGGTCGAACTAAAGCGTCATCGACTTTAAAATAGTCAGCAAAGATCGCTTCAAGTTTTTCACGTCCCATATCATCAAAACCATACCCCGTTGAACCAACCAGATCTTCTTCAGCGACCCGGTGCTTTCTAAATAAGCTCAATAAGCGTTGTTGATTGTAGAGCACTTGTTCATCGATCTTTTGCAAATGACCACTGATCTTTTCATCAACTTTTGCCACCTTTGCGATCAGATCTTCTGGTAAGTTTTGTTTCCATGAATTTAGCATTGAAAATCCTCCGTTATTTTGCGAGCCAGTCCGTAACTAACCCAATAATTTTTTCTTTTTGTGCTGGATGTTGTACGATATCAAACCAATTAACATCCATTTTATTGCGAAACCATGTCAATTGCCGTTTGGCATAGCGTCGTGAATTTTGTTTGACTGCTAAGACAGCCTCTTTGCGCGTGATCTTATCCTCAAAATATGGATAAAATTCCTTATATCCGATCCCTTTTCCCGGGGGTAATTGGACCCCGCCTTTTTCATAGAGAAAACGAGCTTCTGCCAACAAGCCCTGCTCTAACATCAGATCGACTCGTTGATTGATCCGTTCGTATAGTAAAGTCCTCTCTGTTGTCAAACCAATGATCAAGGCATCATAAGCCAAACTTTTTTGGTCAGCTTGACTGGAAAAAAGATTTCCAGTTTTTTCATAGACTTCTAAAGCCCGCACGACCCGTTGTTCATTTTGAAATGGGATCTTTGTAGCTGCCTTAGGGTCGATCTGAGCTAATTTTTCCCATAACTTTTTTTGCCCATGTTCAGCTGCAAAAGTATGCCATTTGTTACGTGTAATCTCAGCTTGAGCATAACTATCTTGACCCAGCTTAAAATCATTTAGTAACGCATGAAGATAAAAACCAGTTCCCCCGGCTAAGATCGGCAATTTATCTTCTTTGGCGATCATTTGGGCATCTTGTTTACACTGCGCAATAAAATCAGCTACAGAAAAGCGCTGATCGATCTCATTTATATCAAGCATATAATGCTTGATGCCCTGCATTTCTGCAGGTGTTACTTTAGCTGTCCCAATGTCTAGACCGCGATAGATCTGCATCGAATCCCCCGAGATGACCTCACCATTGAATTTTTGGGCTAATTCAACAGCTAATGCCGTTTTCCCCACTGCAGTTGGCCCCACGATCAATAGTAGCTTTTGTGCCATTATCTTTCCTTTCTACAAGACTAATTATTCACATGATTAATACTATCATATTTTCTAGCCAAAAGAGTTAAATACTGGATATTTTTTGGCTAATCATTCATAATAGGAGTAGTAATTCAAAAAGGAGGAATCCCCTATGAAGACATTTGGTAAGGGCTTCTTAGTTGGCACGTTAACTGCTTTTAGTGCAGTTGCAGGTTGTGTTTATGCATTCAAGAAGACTGTAGTTGAACCGATCGAAGAACGCGAAGCCGTGTTGGATCAACATCGTCGTCGTGCATTGCGCAAACGCCGTTCTTCCCATCAAGGATAATAGATAAGCTACCCGCTCCATTTTTTGAGAGCGGGTATTTTTATTTACTTTATTACGTCCTGATGATATCATAATGATATCGTAATGCTAAAATATTTTTTAAGTGAGGATCCTTATGGACAAAGATGAAATGACGACCTTCTTATTTCGGTTGCCAGCTTCATTAAAAGAAAAACTAAGTAAGAAGGCTAAAGAAGAAAATAAAAGTGTCAATGCAACATTGCAATCGATCGTTGATGAATCCTTAACTAAGCCTACTAGTTCTGAGTCCTTGGAGAAACGAATGTTTTTAGGCAAACGCGTTTCGGCTAGGCAATTTGATGAACTTGATGGTCTAGTCAAAGTTGACGGCATCTATTATCGCTACTTGATCGAAAGTAACCAACCTTTAAAACTCGGTCACGACTACATCATCATCGAAGCAGTGGGGAATATCTTAACTTTACGACCACTTAATAATAAAGAGGAGTGAACCATTATGTTTGGAATCAAGATCGTTCGCCAAAACTGTAAGGGACTCGTTGAGACCTTAGGCAAATATTCACGTTCAGTTGATGCTGGCTTGCAATTCTATGTTCCTATCTTTCAAAAGATCCGGACAGTCGAATTGGCTATGCATCCACTGCGTCTACAAAAATATTCTGTTATCACGCAAGATAATGCCGAGATCGAGGCAAGCGTCACTTTGAACTACCACGTTACTGATGCTAAAAAATACACTTATGAAAACTCTGACTCTGTAGAATCTATGGCTCAATTAGTTCGCGGTCATCTACGCGACATCATCGGACGAATGGATCTAAACGCAGCGTTAGGTTCGACCTCTAAGATCAATGCTGAGCTCGCACATGCGATCGGGGATCTGACAAATATTTATGGGATCAATGTTGATCGGGTAAACATCGATGAATTGACCCCTTCAAAAGAGATCCAAAAAGCTATGGACAAACAGTTGACCGCCGACCGCGAACGGGTAGCTGCGATCGCTCGAGCCGAAGGCGAAGCCCGCAACATCAAATTAACGACCGATGCTAAAAATAAAGCCTTAGTTGAAACTGCACAGGCTCAAGCCCAAGCGACAAAAACACGGGCTGACGCTGAAAGTTATCGGATCACCAAGATCCAAGAAGCTTTAAAAAATGTCGATGAGAATTACTTCAAAGATCAAAGTATCACTGCTTTTACCAACCTTGCTGAATCAGATACTAATCTAGTCGTACTTTCGAAAGAAGATATTACCGAACTAGGACAAGTACCTGTTATTAAAAAAATGTTAGACCAGTAATGTTTCCTAACATGTTAAAACCGCTATGATGTATTTTGGCATCATGGCGGTTTTTTAGCTACTAGGAGTTGGGTATTTTTGATATTTTGAAGGCCAAATAAAGCCTTATGTCACAGCTATATTTTTACAAAAATATGGGCGACAACTTTAGCGCTATCACCCATACCTACTAAATTTTTTTAGTTTTTTTCTTACCATCCCATTTAGAGTAGCCACCCTTTAAAATGTAGATGTCGTTAAATCCTTCTTTTTTCAAACGAGCTGCGATCCGGATCGGCATTGCTTTAGTCGTATCATACAGATAAACCGGTGCATCTTTACGCAATGCGTTTTCATAAAGCTTGAATTGTGCAAATGGCATATTTCTTGCCCCTAAAATATGTGAGCGCCCAAACTCGGCACTATCTCGTAGATCGATAACTTGTCCTTTACGTAGACCTTGTTTGAACTCATCGCTTTCAACGATATGAGCAACTTTTTTGCCCCGATACCACCAATATAATTGTGTACCAAGCATCCATAATAAGATAATGACCAAAACAAGGTCGATCCAAAGCCATGCTGAAATTTCACCCAATACTAAATTCATCAAAAAACCTCCTAGACTAAAACAGTCTCACTTAAAAGCGAGACTGTTTAATTGATCAATACGTTTATTTAAATTCCAAAGCTAACGAAGCAGCCCCGATAACCCCTGCAGAGTTACCTAGTTGTGCTAATTTTAGTTTTGTCGTATTCCGGATCGTTGGGAATGCAAATTGCTTAAAGTAAGCTTCAACTTGCTCCAATAAGAAATCCCCTGCAGCAGATACACCGCCACCGATAACAACGTATTCTGGATGCAAAATACTACTGATGTTAGCACTTGCCAACCCTAAATAATAACAAACACGATCAACAACACGTTTAGCCAAGATATCATCTTGTTTAGCTAGGTCAAAGACCATCTTTGAGCTGATCTCTTCACCATTGTCTAAAGCACGCTTCAATTCAGAATCGCCTGCAAATTCTTCAGCCATATCACGGGCTACCCGGACAACACCAGTAGCCGAAGCATAAGTTTCTAAACAACCTTTGTTACCACATGTGCAAAGGTAGCCATCAGGTTGAACGTTGATATGACCAACTTCA
Organism: Ligilactobacillus murinus; assembly: GCF_003288115.1. NCBI lineage: Bacteria > Bacillati > Bacillota > Bacilli > Lactobacillales > Lactobacillaceae > Ligilactobacillus > Ligilactobacillus murinus. The sequence goes on from NZ_CP023565.1 coordinate 868,247, forward strand.
CCCGCTGCGCCTAAACCGTGCAACAAGTTGCCATCAGCGATCAAACCGCCACCAACACCGGTACCTAAAGTGATAAATGCAACGTTAGCAGCATTTTCACCCGCACCTTTCCAACGTTCACCTAAAGCAGCAACGTTAGCGTCGTTATCAAGTGCAAACTTGATTCCTGTGCCTTTTTCGATCTCAGCTTTAACATTTTGAACTGTCTTCCAGTTCAAGTTGTAAGCCCCAACAACTGTGCCCGCTGCTCGATCAACGGTCCCTGGGGTCCCCATCCCAATACCGATAAATTGGTCTGGTGTCATTTCATATAAATTTAAGTGATGGTTGATCGATTCAATGATATCAGGTACGATATGCGAACCTTCATCTAAAATATTAGTCTCAATACTCCATTTTTGTTGGATCTCACCATCTGCGGTTAAAATTGCAAATTTGATCGTTGTCCCACCAAGGTCAACGCCGATAAGTTTCTTGTCCATACTAATATATCTCCTCAAATCTAAATATCTTTAGCTGCTTCATATTGTTCCTCAATGCGGTGTTCCCGCGTCAAGACTAGTTTGGCACTCAAAAAGACTTGTTTATCGATCGCATCAGCTTTATATAAATTGTCCAGCTCGATCGCCATCAATTCGATATCCCAAAGCCTTTTACCAACATACACAAAGATCCCAAAATGCTTCAAAAGCTGTTGAACATCATATAACGTCTTCATGAAAACCTCTCCCTCAAAATTATACTGGATATTGCCAGTGATTGAAACCAGTTTGCAACAATAATCCATATACAACTACTAGAGCAACAACACTAATGATCCGCTTTATCCTTGGAATAGATCCTATATTAGGTACCCCAACTGCATAAGAAGCCAGAAAACCGGCTAAGAGTCCACCTAAGTGTCCCCAAATATCTATACCTCCTGCAAAGAGGTCAAATCCAAGATTAAGTACGATCAAAACTAAAAATTGCCGTGAGATCATTCTGATATACTGGTTCTGTCTAAATGATTCTCCTAGCATCAAATAGGCGCCAAAAAAACCAAACAGCGAAGTACTTGCCCCTGCTGAAATGTTGCTTGAGAGCGCAAAACTCAAAATGTTGCCTCCTACGCCACTTATTAAATATAAGGCTAAAAAACGCCATTTGCCGAATAGCTGTTCTAGCTGTACTCCCAGAAAATACAATGTCAATAGATTTAAGGCCAAATGCTCTAATCCGATATGAATAAACATCGGTGTGAACAAGCGCCAAAGCTCACCTTGAATGATCAAAGGGTTATATTTAGCCCCCCAAGCGATCAAGTTGACTACATTTTGACTCCCGCCACTTAGGGTCATTCCAATAAACACTAAAAGATTGACAGCGATCAGTCCGTAAGTAACGATCGGCTTTTTGCGAAAGCTGTTCATAACTGGTCCCCCAATTTAGTCTGGTCTATCCTATTTTAGCACAAACCACAGCTGAGGTCTTGCCTTTATGCAACCGGTTCATCAAACTTTCAAAAAAAAACAACAGGGTTTTAAACCTGTTGTTATTTTGTTTCACGATGTAAAGTAACCTTGTGATCGCGTGGGCAGTACTTCTTAAGTTCAAGACGATCTGGGTTATTACGCTTGTTTTTGTTTGTCAAATATGTTTGTTCATGACATTCTGTACATTCTAATGTAATATTTACACGCATGTTCTAAACCTCCCATACATATCAGTTCCTAAAAATGCCCTTGGCATCTTCAACGTTTAATATCATATCATCTTTTGGCATCGATTACCAGTATTTTTTGGCTATTTGTTAAGGAAAATTCCTTGACAGCAAAAAAAACGACCTTAAACACGCTTATTGCCTGCTTAAAGTCGATCAAAGATCATTTATTAAAAACCATCACTAGACTGGACCGTTTTCCAGTAAGCTTCATAGATCTGCTTGACTGTCTCAGTATTGATCTTACTGTTAGAGTCAGTAATATTAGGGAATGCAACTACAACTACGACTTGTGGATCATTAGCTGGCGCATAACTGATCGCACTTAATGTCTCAGTCTCGATATTGTTATAAAATGTTTGCGCGGTCCCTGTCTTAGCTGCGATCTCAGGTTTTACCGAAGCCATTGAGCCCCCGGTCCGATAGGTATTAGAGCCATGGACTACACGCCAAAGACCGGTCTTGACAACATCCCATTGATCCTTTGTCCCATCAACGACATTTAAAACATTGGGTTGCATTTCGTATTTTACTGGTCCTAAAGAGCCATCCTTATTCGTCTTGCGGATCGACTTTAGGATATGTGGCTGTAAACGATAACCTCCATTAGCGATCGTTGATGCATATTGTGCTAATTGGATCGGGGTATAGGCATCGTAGTTCCCAAAAGATAAGTCTAACGCATTACCGATATGTGACTGATCAGCAGCCCCTTCAAATCCACTAGCTTCGCCTGGAATGTCGATCCCAGTTTTGACACCTAGACCATATTGTTTAAAGTTTTGACGTAATTTATCAAAGATCGAGGTCGGTAAATTGAGTGCAGCCCCCGAAGTGTACTTAAAGCCCCCTTCTAGCATCGCCAATTTCATCATGTATGTGTTAGACGAGACTTGTAAGGCATCAGCCGCAGTAAGACTCATGTTAGCTGCTCCTGTCTTATTGAACCAAGATGTCTTAGCAGCAGTACCAGCTAACTTGATCGGTTCTTCAAGCAAAGTATTGTTGGTCGGAGTGATGACACCATCTTTCAAAGCTCCCATGACCATCGCACCTTTGACAACAGACCCCATTACAAAAGTCTGATTGATCGTTCCAAGTGCATTTTCCGTTACTTTACCTGTTGAAAGATCACGATTGACCCCAGCCAATGCATAGATCCCGCCAGTCTTAGGATTCATCACAACGGCATAGCCTCCTGGAATATACGGATTACTACCAGCAGCATTTTTCACATTATCCTCAACGATCTTTTGGACTTGATTTTGAAATTCTGCATTGATCGTCAATTGTAGATTATCCCCTGGACTACCGCCATATTGTTTGACTTCTTTGATGATCTCATTATTTTGCGTTTGAACATTAATAATTTCTTTTGTTCCCTTGAGCGCATTTTCATATTGAGATTCGATGTAACTTGAACCTACACTATCATTACGCGAGTAGCCCTCAGCCAGTAACTTATTGATCTGATCGCTAGGAAGTCCCTGTTTTTCTGATGTCACAGTCCCAATGACACTCTTGACTGATTCGCCATTAGGATAAGAACGCGACCAACTAGTCCCGATCTTAACACCTGGTAATAAAGACAAATGCTCACCAACTTCAGCCATTTCGCTATCACTGACATCGCTTGTCTTAAGATAGACCGTCGACAAAGCATAAGCACCTGCCATCTTAGCATATAACACAGCTGCTTGTTCTTGTTTTTCTGACATCTTCTTGACTAAGTTATGCTTTTTAACGTAATTTGTCTGTAACTTAGTCAATTTTTCATTATCTTGCATCGTATCAGCATTGGGAATATGCTTATTGACTGCTGCAGTATGTTTTGGATCAGCTAAATAGTAGTCGACCTTATTACGCTCGGTCAAAGTATCAGTTTCAACACTGACATAATTAACTAAATTATTAGCGACCTTATACATCTGACTTGAAGCCACATTCAGCGGTTTAGTATACGTGATCGCACGCGAAGTATTATTGGCGACTAATAATTTTCCCGTTGAATCGTAGATCGTTCCCCGTTGCACATTTCTAGTTTCGGTCTGATTATCACTACTAGTTGCTTCTGATTCAAACTTAGGACCATGAATGATCTGCAGATAAGCTAATTGTCCGATCAAGGCTGCAAAAAGTAAAAAAACGATCAAAAAGAGAAAATTTAATCTAAATGGTATTTGCGAATGCTTTTGCTTATTTTGTGCATTCGCTTTTCTTAAGAATCTCACCACAATTCTCCTCTACTAATATTATTAACACTACGAACTATCCTAGCACAAATCAACTAAAATCTGTACCTTAGATACTACCTTTTATATTATATACGATATACGAGCGATTAAATACTAAATTTTTTAAAAGACCACTTAAAACAAGCACTATTCGAAATCTTTTTCTCGTTGTGGTATCCTATAAGCTGATAATATTCAAAAATTCGAAAGGATCACGCTAGATATGAAAGAATATCTCAAAAAACACTATCCCCTCGGCTTGAGCTTTTGGACTCCAGTATTGCTCATGCTTGGGTATTTTATCTACCGTGGCTTTTATCCCTTTGGCAGCTCCAGTGTGTTGACAGTCGATCTAGGACAGCAATATGTCGACTTTTTTGCTTATTTTCGCCATACCTTGCTGCATTCTCCGAGTGAACTATTTTACTCATTTTCAAAAGCCTTAGGGGGCCCGATGATCGGTGAAGCTGCCTATTACCTATTGAGTCCATTTAATCTCTTATTTGTCTTTTTTCCCGGCAAATATTTAACAGCTGGATGCTTGCTTATCTTACTGTTAAAATACGGGTGCGCTGGCTATACTTTTGGGCGGTTACTCAAAAATGAACTCAAATTAAATAAATGGATGATCCCCGCTCTTGCTACCAGCTATGCTTTGATGGGTTGGATGATCGCTAACCAATTGAATATGCTTTGGCTAGATGCACCGATCTTTTTACCGTTGATCATCTCAGCTTTGTATCGTCTCTTACAAAAAAAGCGCAGTCTCGCCTATGTCTTATGGTTGGCAGCAATGATGATCATCAATTATTACATGGCATACATGATCTGTCTTTTTTTAGTTTTATTTTTTGCTTGGTACCAAACAGCATACTTTTCGGGTCTCAAAAAGTTTTGGTCACAGCTTTACCTTTTTATAAGTCGTTCCCTTCTAGCGGTCGGCATCTCGGCCTTTGTCCTTGTGCCAACTTATTATTCGTTGGTCACTAGCAAGGGACAATACACCGAAAAAAGTTTCCAATCACACTTTGAATATGCTCCGCTAAAGATGCTTTCAAAATTTGTGATCGGGGCATTTAATTTTGAGCAAATGCCTAAAGGATTCCCGAATCTTTTTATCGGTAGTCTTGCTTTGATCGGAGTATTTCTATATTTTATCAGCTTAAAGATCAAATGGCGTCCAAAATTAGCTGCCTTTTTAGTGAGCGTATTTCTTTGGCTTTCTCTATGCTTTGAACCACTTGATCTATTGTGGCATGGGATGCAATTTCCCGTATGGTATCCATACCGTTTTTCATTTATCGTTAGTTTTTGGATGATCTTCTTAGCCGCTTTGGCTCTCAAAGAAAATCAATTTCGCCTTAAACCCCACCAAGCTTTGATCTGCTTGGGGATCTTTACAGCTGGTTTGAGCTATGTTTATTTTAATTCTAAGAGTTTTGACTATGTATCAAAACAAGTCATATTATTCACAGCTCTCTTCAACGTTTTGCTCTTGCTTGTCTTGACGGTCAAGAAGACACCGCTCAATCAACGACTAACACCATTAGTCATCTTTTTATTGGTATGCTTTGAAATGTTAGCTAATACAACTTATTCGCTCAATAATATCAGCTATTTGACCCAAGCTGAGTTTGCCGGGCCAACTAAAGTCATCGCCCAAGACCAAAAAAAGTTGACGCAATTAGATCCTGGCTTTTATCGGACCGCTCAACTCTATAGTCGGACTAAAGATGATGGCCTTGCGCATGATTTAAAAACAGGTTCTTATTTTAGCTCTGCACTTGAAAAAAGCATCCCTGATTTTTATGGTCAATTGGGGCAACCCGATGGCGACAACTATGTGGGTTACTATAACGGGACTTTGATCAGCGATTCGTTGCTCGACATGAAGTACCTCCTTCAAGCTAAAGATAAAGCTGAACTTGTCTTGAGCTCCTCAGCTAAGGTCGACCTTAATGTTACTAGTTATCGTCCCGATACCAAGCTTTATGCCTTACGTGCCCAAACTGCTCAAACCAGGATCTATCAAAACCCTTATGCGATCGGACTTGGCTATAGTGCTGATAAAAAATTAAAGCAGCTCAAAGTTCTCTACGATCAGCCATTGACCTATCAGACCAATTGGCTAAATGCAGCGACTGGCTCAGCTAATACGACTAAATATTTTTATGCCGCTAATTTTAATGAAGTCGTCTTTCAAAATACCAAAAAGCAGACCAACCTTACTGGCGCCTTTTTCAAAAAGACCGACTTGGCTAAACCAGCTCAGATCATCTTTAAATTCACGCCTGAGACTGATGACCCTTACTACTTGACACTTGGTGCTAGTCTCGACGGTGATTCTGCTACTTGGTATTTAGGTAGCAAGGAATATCCTTACTATAAGACCTTCAGACATACAGTCGTTTTAAATCCAACCGTATCTGGTAGTGACGATGAAGCCGTTATTACCGCTAAATTCAAAAAAAATAGCCTTTGGTTGGAGAATTTCGTTCTCTATCGCATGGATAGATCCCTAGTTGAACAAAAACTAAAGCAACTCCAAAAAAACTCTTGGCAACTTACAAAAGCTACCGCTCACAGATTAACAGGTAAGATCGATATCACTAAGTCAAACCAGCTCTTTGCTACAACTATCCCTTATAGTAAAGGCTGGCAAGCAAAAGTTGATGGAAAACCCGTCAAAACTTACAAGATCCAAGATACCTTCGTTGGTTTTGACATCGGCCAAGGTAAACATCAAGTAACTTTGACCTTCACTCCACCAGGCTTATACTTGGGAATCGTACTTAGTTTAGTTTCATTAGTGCTAGTTTTCACACTAGATATACGAGAAACTAAAGCTTAAAAAAACGCATCTAATACAGTAAAAACAACTGGATTAGATGCGTTTTATTTTATCTTGTTACTTGATCTAGGTCTTTACCATCGAGCTGTTGCCAAGATCTACTGTAGAAGTAATTATCGATCTGATATTTTGGCTTTAGTTGTTCTTTAGTCAAAAATGGTGCTACTGCTTGATCCATCTTCAACCACCCACGCCAACCTAAGTGGATCGTATCTTGCATGAAATATCTCTCACCGTCATCTTTAGAAAGATCAACGATATTATTGAAACCTTGTTGACGCAACTGATACGTGATCTTTTGGTTAAAATCTTGCAACATTTCTTGTGATAAGCCAGTATAATCTGACCAGTGTTTGTTTACTGGTGGGATCACAAAGATCACATCAGTATTATCTTTAGCAAATTGATTCAAGACTAATTGGAAATCAGCAAATTCAGGTGATCTTACATAGCTGTATTTGCTTTGTTTGCCCTTTAGCTTCTTATATTTTTTGCGTAAATTTTTATCAAAAAATTTATTACTGATCTCAAACGGATTATTGGTTGTGTTTGCTTGCCCTAGCTTATAAGCGATCGCATCAAGTTGTTCAAAATCATACTTATCTGGCAAGACTTTTGCAACTTTAGCGATCCTTTGCGTATTATCCTTTAAGGCCAATGTCGAAAACAATTCATCTTCGTGTTGCAATTGGTTGTACTTCAAATCAAGATATATCTTCATTGAACTAGATAATTCTTGACCGGCTGCAACTTTTTGGATCGCTTGTTTTAAGATCGCATCATTTTGGACTGATGGCATCTGCAACAGACGCTTAGCCGCAAAGCGGTCCATCTGGTCATCTTGTGCTTGACGCAACCACGTAACAGCTTCAAGATTGGAATAGTATAGACTAAAGGCTCCGGGATCGGTTCCTTTAGGTACAAACCACTGTGGTGAGATGATCATCACAGCTTTTTTATTTTTTAACTGTTGATTGATCCCTTGCATCCCAAAAAATTGAGAAAGTGAGGTCGATCCTGGTCCCCCAAGTAAAAATGGGCGGTAACTGCGATCATAGTGACTAGCTAATGTAGCTGGATGAAAGGCATCCATTCGCGATAATTCCGAAGAACCAAAAAATGGAACGTAATTTTCTTCTAAAGCTTTTTGTTTTACCACTGTCCCCTTAAAAACATTCTTTGACTGGGACAAGGCAGCTACTTCAACTGTCTTATCGTTGATCTTACGAAAATTAAATGGTGAGATCAACAAGAGCGTCAATAAAACAGCCGCCAAAATGATCGGACCGAAGATCTTAAAGAGCTTCTTTTTTACGTCCATTATTGCATACTTTCTACTTTCGCGATAATTTTGTTAGGTGTGTTCCATTCAGTTCTTTCAAACTCAGAAACTGGTACGTCAACGCCACATTGAGCTTGTAATTCTAATAACATTTGTACTGTTCCCATTGAGTCTAAAAGACCAGTTTCGAAGATATCGATGTCTAGATCGTTTCTTACTTCATCGCTACCTGTTAAATCTTCTAAAATATCCAATACTGTATCTTTCATGTTTAAAACCTCCAAAAATTATCTATGCAAAAAATAGTGTATTCAAAAAACCTGAGAAAATCAAGAAGCTAAAGCAAACTACATTGAATGTGATAAAAATAGCTAAAGCTTCAGTAAATTTGTTGTGTGGTATCTTCTCTTTATGGCGCTTTTTAAAGCGTAGCCACATATCACACAAATTGATCGCCACTGCATGATACAAGCCATAGACGATATAATACCAAGTTACCCCATGCCAAAAGCCCATGATCAAAAAGAGCGTCAAATAGCCGACATTGGCGATCGCGATCCGACTTTTGAGCAATTTCTTTTTCATCATAAAGAAGACTAACCGCATGTAAATGTAATCTCTAAACCAAAACGACAAAGTCATATGCCATCTGTTCCAGAAATCCTTGATATTCTTAGCAATAAATGGTTTGTTAAAGTTCATCGGTGTTTGGATCCCCATGATATAGCTGATCCCAACTGCAAATAAACTATAACCTGCAAAATCAAAGAACAGATCCATCGAATAGGTATACATATATGCGATCACCCACCATGACCAGCCACCGTGTGCTAAGGCCAAGGCTGAGATCTTAGGCAACATCACGACCCCAAATAGATATGCCAGTAAAAACTTATAGACAAACCCTAAAAAGATATACCACATAGCTTTATCTAACAAAGCTAAATACTTATCACGTGCGGGGACCTTTTTATAATCACCTAAAAATCTGCGGTAACGGTCGATCGGTCCAGATGAGATCGTTGGGAAAAAGAGCAAGAAGTGTACAACCTCACTTAGTCCAACTTCTTTGATGATCCCATCTCTGATCTCCATGATCATTCCCACCGCCTTAAAGGTTAAATAACTGATCCCTAAAAAGCCAATGATCGATTCACGCCCATTATTCATGACTGGTGCTATCTTAACGATCACTAGGGGGAGGATCGACAAAATGACAGTCAAATTAAAGATCCAAGAAGCATTTTTACGTTTACGATAAGCAAGGTACCCATAGATCAGCAAAAGTTCAAAAATAATATATCCGATCAAGGCTACCCCTTGTTGCCACTTTACGCCTCCAAAGGTCAGCAATAAAAATAGAAATGAGATGATCGTTTCATAAACTCTAAAGCGTCGACCGTATAAAAGTCCTACCATGATCGGCAATAGACCGATCGCCAGTAATACAAAATAGGTCGGATCTTGGTACGGTTGCATATTAAGCATCAGTCATTAACCTCTTTCATCAAAGATTTGCGATCGATCTTTCCGTTAGCAGTCAACGGTAATGAATCGACGTAAATAAATTTTTGAGGCATCATATATGACATCATCGTTTCTAAGAGTTCTTGCTTGATCGCTTGTGTTAGCTTGAAGTCACTCTCAAAATCAGCTGTCTTTGTCTCATCTTTGACCACATAAGCGATCAATTGACTGACTTTATGATCTTTGCCATACCGTGGGACCGTCGTAGCTTGAGCAACATAACTCACTTTATCTAAATGATGATCAACATCCTCTAGTTCGATCCTAAATCCGTGTAACTTGATCTGAAAATCGATCCGCCCTTTATACAACAATTGACCAGCTTCATCATACTGTCCAAGATCACCAGTCTTATACGCTGGGCGTCCCTCAAACTCAACAAATGCATGCGCTGTTTTTTCCGGATTATTCAAATATCCCTTTGAAACACTTGGACCTGCGATCAAGATCTCACCACTTTGCCCTTGTTCGACTGGTTTACCAGCTTCATCGATCAACGCGATGGTGGTATCGGCCTTAGCTTGGCCGATCGGTAACCGAGGATATTTTTCCAAGACCTCAGTTGTGATCTCAACTGCACTGACAGCCACAGTCGCTTCAGTTGGACCATAGGTGTTATAGATCTTAGCTTCAGGAAAGCGTTGTTTTAACGTCGCCGCTGTCTTATGTGTCAATTCTTCCCCACAGAAGAAGAAATGCGTCAACTCAGGAAGATTCTTTGCATCAAAAGTCGGTTGCAGTAGACAAATATCCATAAATGAGGGGGTCGAGACCCATTCACTTACATGCAATTTAGGTAAAACTGCAAATAACTCCTTGAAGTTATCCGTTGTTTCCTTAGGTAAAACTGTCAACTGACGCCCAGCTGTCAAAGTTGGATAGAGGTCCATCACTGAGAGGTCAAAAGAATATGGTGGTTGTGATAAACAGATACCATCACTAGCTAAACCAAAATCTGTTTGCATCCAAGTGTTGAAACTTACTAAATTATCATGGCTGATCTGAACGCCCTTTGGTACCCCCGTAGTTCCAGAGGTGAAGATGATATAGAAGTTATCATCTCCAGCAACATAATTTTCTGACGCCTCATATGTAGCCTTTGTCGCAAAAACTTCTGCCAATTTAGCTGGTGTAACGACGGGCAATGTTCCCAATTCTAATGGCAACTCTTCAACTGCGATACAAGCCACTGGACGGGCGATCTCATTTATAACTTTGATCCGTTCTAATGGCGAGTGAGCATCAACAGGAATATAAGCATGTCCTGCTTTGACCGCCCCTAAAAAAGCAGCGATCATTTCAAATGTCTGCCCTCCAAAAACGATCACAGGTGCACCCTTAGGTAAGTTTAAATTGAGCAAATAACTAGCTAAAGCATCGGAATATGCTTTGAGCTCAGCATACGTATTAGTCTTACCTAAATAATCGTAGGCAATTTTAGTTGGCGTTTCGATCCCCCAACGATCGATCGCTTTGATTAAATTTTCTGCCAAACAAATCACTCCTAAAATTCGTTGTAGATAAAGTGTGGTTGATTTACACCACTGTAACTATAGAGATAGACCAGTGCAAATAAAACAGCAAAATAAAAAACTGTTTTTAAAGCAAATGTGACATACTCATTTTTAAAAAACTTTGTCCACTTTTCTTTCAATATTTTTCTCCTAATCTATATATTGATACGTAGGTAAAATCTACCTCAACTAATTTATATTACAATACTCTTATATTAGATTACAAGATTAATTACACAAGACTTGGTTTATCAAGCACTTGTCCTAAAGTAATTAAAGACCAATGTTTTCCAAAAAGCAAGGTCAAATAATTAAGAATACTTTAAATTCACTTAGAATTCATCAATTCTTCAAATTGATCGATCGCATCTTTAGGCCCAGCTACTAAGATACTGTCATGTAGACCTAATACATCATCAGCTGCTGGAAGATTCATCTCACTTTTACTATGAGCAATTGCGATCACATTTAGCTTATATTTATCGCGGAAATTCAATTCAGCTAATGACCGGCCAAAGAAGCGCGGATTAGTGATCAAGATCTCAGCCATCTTGAAGTTTGAATCTAGATCTAAATAATCGATCATATTTTTAGAGGTCAAACTCCGCCCGATCCTCACCCCCATGTCGCGTTCGGGATGGACGACTCGATCGACACCTAATTTTTCTAGAACTTTAGCGTGATTTTCATTTTGAGCCTTAGCCGTTACATATTTGACCCCTTGTTCTTTGACCATCAAAGTTACTAAAATACTTGCTTGAATATCCTCACCGATCGCAATGATCACATGGTCAAAGTTCCTGATCCCCAACGAACGTAAAATGTCTTCGTCTTGAGCATCGGCAACAACTGCTTGGGTCGCAATATCTTTGTAATCATTGACCCTAGCTTCATCATGATCGATCGCCAAAACTTCTTGTCCCGCATCAGCTAGTGTTTGACAGACACTACCGCCAAAACGCCCGAGACCGATCACGGCAAATGTTTGCTTTTCCATGCGTTTTTCTGCTATATAATATGCTCAATTTTAATACTGTACTTTGAGTAAGAATATAGCTTTTCCTTTCTTGATTTTATTTACTGCTACTAACATTAGTGATCTAATATCTAAAAAGCCCAGTCAACTTTTAGCTGACTAGGCTCGCTTTTTAGTATTCCATTAAGCATAGTGTATCATAATCTTTGATACGTTTTCGTCCATTTAGATCTTTTAATTCGATGATAAAGGCACAGCCAACTACTTCACCACCGAGTTGTTCAACTAGATCGATCGTAGCACCGATCGTTCCACCAGTTGCTAATAGATCGTCAACGATCAAAACTTTTTGTCCTGGCTTGATCGCATCTTTATGCATGTAAAGTGCAGAAGTACCATACTCTAGATCGTATTTTGCTTCGACCGTTTCTCGTGGTAACTTACCTGCTTTACGTGCAGGAGCAAAGCCAACACCTAATTCATAAGCCACGGGACAGCCTACGATAAAGCCACGGGCTTCAGGACAAGCGACCATTTCAACGCCCTTATCTTTGGCAAATTGAACGATCCGATCTGTTGCTTGGCGATAGGCTTCACCATCAGCCATTAGGGGCGTAATATCGCGAAAGATGATCCCTTTTTCAGGATAATCAGGGATACTTTCAACATAATTATTTAAATCCAAAGCCATTTTTTAACTCCTTCTCTCGCCACTAACCTAAACGTTGTAGTAACCAGTCAGTCAACTCTTCGTCTGAACTAGTCGAAACTAGCTCTTCGACTTGTATTTGCTGGCCATGTGTGCGATAACTATTTGTATCTTCTAATCGATGTGGACGTGCATTTCTCACACCAACTAAAATTCCATTTTTTATTGTAACAAATCCTGCCTCAAAAAACATCTTTAAGACCAAAACTAGTTGAGATTTTTCTAGTCCCACTTGAGTTGCAGCTTGATCAAGGTCTGTTTTTAAATTCAAATGTCCTACTTGAAAAATAAATTTATACACTTTAGTAAGCGCTGTTCTTTCAGGTAATGGTGCGCTTTTAGCCTTAGTGTATAAAATAACCCGGACTTTAGCGCAATCAAGTTTACTTAAAACAAATTCCAATTGAGCAAGATTTTGTGGTAGATCGACTAAAACTATTTCATCTGCTGTCAATTGAGATAGATTTTGATCAAAAACGACACATTTAGAACCGGCTGGCAGATGATCAGCAAAACGTTGGGCTAAGTTTGCATTGAAAAAGCCATAAAGAGCTGGCCGCAAAAACTGCTCTTTTTGTAATCGTTCGCTTCGCTCAATGATCACTTGTGGCTTTGGCTTAACTGCCTGAGCTAAGTCCTTGATCAATAATTGTGGACTAACGTTACCACGCCATTCATTTTTATCGACTGAGGCGACAAATTTTAATGACTTAGGCTGAGTTAGTAATTCTGGTAATTTATCACCAACACCAAAAGCTAGGGCTGCTAATTGGGTCTTACCAGTACTTAGATCCAACCGCAAATGATCATTTGTCTTACCTAGAGCTTTAGCTTGCACAACTTGGTAGTCTATGATCTCAAATAATGGAACTTCATTATCCGTCCCAAAAGGTGCTAGTTTATCTAACGAAGCGATCAGATCTAGCGTAACTTCACTGGCCTTAAGTTTAGCTGACACCTTCAAAACAGGTTTCTTTGTTAAATCAAGTTCTTGGGCTTTTGCCTCTTCATCCAAGATCGCTTGAAGTTGAGACAAATTGCTAACTTCAAGAGCTAATCCACATGCCATGTGATGACCACCAAAGCTTGTCATCAGTTCCCGATGTCCATCCAAAGCATTAAACAGATGGAAGTCCTCGATCGACCGCCCAGAGCCTTTAGCGATCCCTTCATCTGAAATATCGAGCACCAAAGTCGGCCGGCCCGTTTTTTCGACCAAACGACTCGCTACGATCCCTAAGACGCCTTCGTGCCAATCAGAACCGGCTACAACATTGACCAAATGTTTTGGTTCTTGTTCAAGCTTATGCAATGCCTGCTTTGTGATCTCTTCAACGATATTTTGTCTTTGGATGTTCAAGCTCTGAGCTTCTTTGGCTAAATCTGTCGCTAACTCATCATCTAATGTCGTCAACAGCTCAACACCACTTTGGGCATGTTGCATTCGGCCGATCGCATTTAAGCGCGGTCCTAACGAAAAACCGATCGTTTCAGAAGTGATCGCTCGTTGGTCAACACCCGCAACTTCATATAAAGCAAGTAATCCAGGACGCAAGGTATTTTCCAGAGCCGTCAACCCAAATTTGACCAAAGCACGATTCTCATCTGTCAATGAGACAAGATCAGCCACTGTTCCGATCGTCGCTAGATCCAAGAGATCTTGTGGGATCTCATCTAACAGCGCTGTTGCCACTTTAAAAGCTACCCCCGCTCCTGAAAGATCACAAAACGGATATTTTCCTTTAGGATGACGAGGATGGACCACCGCATAAGCATCTGGTAGCGTTTGGGGCAATTCATGATGATCAGTGACGAGCACATCAACACCTTTTTCATTTGCCAAAGTGATCGCCTCGTGACCTGAGACACCATTATCAACGGTCACGATCAGTTCAGTTCCATTAGCGATCAAACGTTCATATGCGTCTTTATTGGGACCGTAACCATCTTTGAAGCGATCAGGGATATAGTAATCAACATCAGCACCTAACTGTGTCAAAGTCTCATACATGATCGCCGTACTAGTCAGTCCGTCGGCATCATAGTCACCATAGATCGTGATATGCTCACCTGAAACGATCGCTTCTTGGATCCGATCAACTGTTTTTTGCATATCATATAGTAAATATGGATCGTAAAAACTCGTACTTGATGGCTCAAGAAATCTGCGAACCTCCTCGACGGTCGTATATCCCTTCTTCACTAACAGCTCAGCCACTAGAGTAGCCAAGCCAAATTCATCTGCGATCGCTTGGCTAGCTGGAGTTGGGGCCAGGTTTTCTTCTTGCCATCGATATTTTGCTGAAACCAATATTTTTCCCCCTACATCTAACTACTTTTCTTCTGTTTTTGTATCGTGTTTTATCTCTTGTTTAATGTTTTTATCTGCCCGGCGCATTGCTTGATTAGATTCTAATTTACTCTTGACCTGTTTTAATTCCTGCTTTTGTTGCAAAATAGTCGTCATCGAGAAAAGAACTGCTAAAATAACACCTAAAAGTAATGAGATCACCAAGATCACAACTAACGGCATCGTAACTTGGGAAAAGCCAAAATTAACAGTCACAGGTTGCACATTTAACCATGAAAAGATCACGATCACCAAGACTAAAACTAAAATTCCGATCAAACTCCATTGTTTTTTCATAGATCTTACCTATCCTTTATTATTTTTTATTAAAGATCCCGCCAGCCAGATGATCACCTAGCCACGGAAACATTTGATACCCGTGATGCGCTAGTTCCATATAATATGGCAAATTGAGCTCGCGTTTACGTGTCCCGATCGCCTTAACGATCTTTTCAGCAACGATCTCTGGATTCAATGACATTTTCTTGACCCGATCGATATATTCGCCTGTTTCATCGGCAATTTCAAAGAAAGCTGTTCTGATCGGACCTGGATTGACTGTCAAGACTGCGATCCCCAAAGGTTTTAATTCTAAACGCAAAGCATTTGAATATGCGATCACAGCTGCTTTAGTAGCTGAATAGATCGATGATTTGGGAGTTGCGATCTTGCCACCGATCGAGGCTACATTGATGATCATGCCTCGTTTGCGCTTAGCCATATATAAAGCTGTATATTTAGTTACATACATCAAGCCTAAGACATTGACCCGAAACATTCTTTCGGCAATATCCATTCTAAAGTCCAGGGCTTGACGCATAAAACCAAAACCAGCATCATTGATCAAAACATCGATCGGACCGACATTTGCTTCTACTTCATCGATCACTTTTTCGATCTGATGCGGATGCGAGACATCTAATTGGTAAGCATAGGCCAATCTCCCAGAGATCGCCCGACAAACAGCCATTACTTTTTCAAGCTTATCTTTGCGCCGAGCACACCCAACTACGATCGCCCCTTGCTTAGCAACTTGATAGGCAACTTGTTCGCCTAAACCAGAAGAAGCTCCTGTGATCAAAACAACTCGATTCGTTAGATCTTTTAATTGCTTATATCCTGTCATTAGCTTTTTTCACCTTTCTTTTTGAATGGAACATCGATCACATCAAAATCTTTGACTACCTTGACATTACTGAAGATACTTGCAGCATCTTTTTGCAGTTGCGTTGCTAAAGGTCCGACATAACGTGCCGAAATGTGATTCAATAGTAATTGCTTGACACCCGCTTTATTTGCGATCTTAGCTGCTTGAATGCACGTCGAGTGATAATAGTTACGTGCTAGTTTGCTCTCGCCTTTACCAAAAGTACTCTCGTGTACTAACACATCTGCACCTTGCGCTAATTCTAAGATCCCAGGTGTTTGTCTAGTATCACCTAAGATCGTGATGATCCGACCCTTTTGGGGTTCACCGATGTAATCTTTACCATCAAGCGTGCGTCCATCAGGTAAAGTCACAACATCTCCAGCCTTGATCCGACCATAGATCGGCCCCGAAGGAACATGTTCAGCCCGCAACTTATCGATCAACAGTTCACCTGGATGATCTTTTTCTTCGATCCGATAACCCACACATTCGATCCGATGATCTAGCCGCTGAAATGAAACTTTGAATTTATCATCCTCAAAAATCACACCTTCGTCTGTTAATTCTACAAATCGCAGTGGGTATGAAAGATGTGTTTGCGAAACTTTCAAACTTATCCTCACAAAATCAGCGATCCCTTTAGGTCCATAGATCGTCAGTGGGTGTAATTTTTCTCCCCCTTGAAATGAACGACTACTTAAAAAACCAGGTAGTCCAAAGATATGATCTCCATGTAAATGCGTTATAAAGATCTTATCGACCTTACGTGGCCTGATCGTCGTGTGTAAGATCTGATGTTGCGTTCCTTCGCCAACATCAAATAACCACACCGCATTTTCCTCATCTAACAGTTTAAGGGCGACCGATGATACATTGCGAAATTTCGCAGGTGAGCCCGCACCTGTACCTAAAAATTCTAATTCCATCAATTGATATTCCTATTCTAATCGGCAAAGCCGAAGTAGTTTTTCATGTTATTCCTTTTATATTCTATCATCATTTCCCCAAGTAGACAAAGTACCCTCTATCCAAAACCTCAGTCGAACATCTCTTTTTAAGTATTCGATAACGATTTAAATAAAAAATATTACATTTCTTTATTTGCAATAGCATAAAAATTTTGTCTTTATCGAACAAATGTTTTATAATACAATTGAGGTGAGTCCATTGCGTATCAGTGATTTTTTACATTTGACCACAGAACTCGATCTGACTTTAAAAGTTTACTTCACAACGTCCACGCAAACTTTGCCAATAGGAGTAGTACGCTTTTTGCCGACTGAAGTTGTTTTGTTGCCAACTAAAAAGCCCCTAACACTAAAAGAACTTCAGCTAAAGTTAGCACCTATAGCTCCAACTACAACACTAAGTTTAATGTCTAATGATACACTCCAACCACTTTTTGGGATCAAGATCAGCCCTCCAAAATTATTACTTAAGTAAAAAAGATGCCTTCAAAACCTGAAAGCATCTTTTATTTATTTTAGTATCTGTTTGGCTACAAAAGGTCCATAGTATTTGAGTCCTTCTGGATTTGGATGAACATTATCA
Source organism: Ligilactobacillus murinus (assembly GCF_003288115.1). Classification (NCBI taxonomy): domain Bacteria; kingdom Bacillati; phylum Bacillota; class Bacilli; order Lactobacillales; family Lactobacillaceae; genus Ligilactobacillus; species Ligilactobacillus murinus. Next base: position 886,093 of record NZ_CP023565.1, read on the forward strand.
CCATAGAACCAATCGGCATGATCTTTACTGTAAGCATACCAATCAATTATCTTTAGATTGTGATATTTCTTAGCAGCTTCTTTTAGATCATCGTTGACCTGGTCTTGCCAACGTCGTGTCGGAACATGGACATTGATCCAATACACTTTGCGTTTATCACCTAAGATCGTCATGATCTGTTGCATCTCATCTTCCGTAAATGGGCCATTAGTACCTTCACTGATCAAAACTGTGTCAGATAGTTTACCCATTTGAGCTAACGATTGTAAGACTGGGATCGCTTCTTTGACCTGACGTCCGACTTTAGCATCGACATACATATTAGGGAAGATTCCTTGGAGTGTTGCTGAAGCATCAGCAAGGACCGAATCACCTACTGCTGTGATCGGTAAAGTTTGTGCTCGAGTAAGCTCAGCTTGGGTCAATGAATCACTTGAACTAGATTCAGATCTACTTGTTGCTTGCTCAGAACTTGCTTTTTGAACACTTGAAGCTTGACTACTTTTCTCAGCTTGGATCTCCTTATTTTGCGTTGCCACCTTTTTGTTATTTGACTCGATCGCTTTTTCTAATGCTGAATTTTGCTTACTTTCAGAACCCTGAGCCGGGGAAATGATCGCACCCGTCAAAGCTAATAAGATGATCACACTTGGTACAGCTAGATACCAGCGTTTTTTGCCATAGCGTGATCCTGGTGCAAAAATTTCCTTGATCGTTATCCATGTCTTAGAATAGTCAAAATGTTGCAAGGGCAATTCAAGATAACGATAAGAAAGATCACTGATCATTAAGATCAAAGCTACTTCGATCACACCGTATAAGAATGGATGGTCGGCGACATTTACTTTGTCTTCAAAAAAGACCAAGACTGGATATTGATATAAGTAGATCCCGTAACTGCGCTTTCCGATCCAAGTAAATAATGGATTTGTCAACAAACGGTTGATGTCAGCCCCAGGATGAGCCACAACTGCGACTAAGATCATCGATAAAACAGAGAAGAAAAACATCCCGCCCCGATAAACCAAAGCACTTTCACCCGTCATACGCATAAACATCCAAAGTAAAAGCAACATTGTGACGCCACCGATCACATCTAGGGCTAGCCTAAAGTTTGGTTGCAAATCCTTTTTAAGGGCTGTACTTGGCCAAATAACTGCTAACGATGTCCCTAATAAGATCGAAAACATCCGTGTATCTGTACCGTAGTAAACACGGGAGGGATCTTGACCACTCCGATACAAGATAGCCATCAATAAAGCCGAGATAAACGCTAAAATGATCATCGTATCAAAGATCGGTTGTTTCTTTTTGACAAATTTTAGCAATAATAAAATAATTATCGGCCAAAAAAGATAAAATTGTCCTTCGATCGATAATGACCATAGATGGGTAAACGGTGACTGGGTACCAAACTTATCAAAATAAGATTCATGATGTGCCACTTGGAACCAATTATAAACATATAAAAAATTGGTCGCGATTATTGCCCGAATATTTGTCAGTAGATCACGGACAAACAAAGTAATGTAGGCAGTCGTTACTAATACCAATGTAACTAAAGCTGGATACAGGCGCTTCATTCGTCTAATATAAAAGCCCTTGATATCGATCCGTCTATTTTGTTGCCATTCTTGAAACAATAGATCTGTGATCAAATAACCAGAGACCACAAAAAAGATCGGAACTCCTAAGAAACCACCTTGAAATTGATACGGTGCCAGATGATACAAAATAACACCGATGACTGCGATCGTTCTGATACCATCAAAACCTGTAATATATCTACTCTTCTTTAACCTTTTTCCCATTTGTAAATATTTCCTTTAAATCTTATTCAACAAATTCAAATGTAAAGTTGCCAATTCTTACAAGATCACCGTTCTTAGCTCCACGCTCACGCAAGGCATCATCAACGCCCATTCCACGTAATTGACGCGCAAAACGCATCATGCTTTCTTCGTGATCTAGGTTCGTCATCTTGAAGAGTTTTTCTAACTTAGCACCACCAAGGATCCAGGTTGCATCTGCATCACGTGTAAGCGTAAATGGTGCTTGTGCCGCTTGTTCCTCAAACTCATAGACTTTAGCTTGTTTATCTTGGAGTTTTTCAGCTTTAGTCTCAAACGCTGGTGTCTCAGCCAACAACTTAGCAGTCTTGTGTAATAATTCATCTAAACCTTGATGTGTCAAAGAAGAGATGGCTAACACTTCTGGTTTAGTTGCTAAAGTATCATCTTGAGCAAGTTGTTCTTTAAATTTAGCTAAGTTTTCAGCCGAATCAGGCATATCCATCTTAGAAGCGACTACGATCTGTGGCCGCTTCAACAAAGCTGGATCATATTTCTTTAGTTCAGCATTGATCTTTTGATAATCTTCAAATGGATCGCGCCCTTCTGTCCCTGACATGTCGACCAAATGTAAGATCACTCTTGTCCGCTCAACGTGACGTAAAAATTGGATCCCTAAGCCAACGCCTTGTGAGGCACCTTCGATCAAACCTGGCAGATCAGCCATTACGAAATCTTGCCCGTCATCTAAACGTACCATCCCTAAGTTTGGCACAAGTGTTGTAAAGTGGTAATCAGCGATCTTAGGTTTAGCACTTGTTACCACCGAAAGTAAGGTCGATTTTCCAACTGATGGGAGCCCGACCAGTCCCACATCCGCTAAAACCTTAAGTTCAAGCTTTAGATTTCGTTCGATCCCTGGTTCACCATTTTCAGCGATCTCAGGGGCTGGATTCTTAGCTGAAGCAAAATGAATATTGCCACGACCACCACGACCACCTTTAGCTACGACTAATTCAGCGTTATTTTCGACTAGATCGCCTAAAACCTCACCAGTATCAGCATCCGTCACGGTCGTACCTTGTGGAACTGCAATATATAAGTCTTTTGCTCCACGACCATACATCCCTTTGATCATTCCATTTTGGCCAGGTTTAGCCTTAAAAATACGGTGATAACGAAAATCCATCAAAGTCCGTAAACCTTCATCGACTTTCAAGATGACACTACCACCTTTACCACCGTCTCCCCCAGCCGGTCCTCCATTAGGAACATATTTTTCGCGCCGAAAAGCTACGGCACCGTCGCCACCTTTACCAGCTTTGACTTGAATTTTAACTTGATCTACAAACATTTATTTCACCCTTCTAAATAATCCGACAACCTCTGCTGTCCAGGATGTTTCTACATAATCTCTAACTATTATTCAATATTATCTAAAATTTTTTCAAAATATTGTAACACTAAGCACAAGTATAACAGTTTCACGCCTCATTCTTCAACCAAGAATAACACTTAATTATCTAAACTTAACTTGATCGTTTGGGCGACCTTTTTAGAGATCCCTAAAGCTTGAAGCTCTTCTAATGAAGCTTGCGCGATCTTCTTTAAAGATCCGTAATTACGCAAAAGTTTGATCCGCGTTTTTGGTCCCACACCGGGGATCCGTTCAAGCTTGGATGAAAGCGAATTTTTCGATCTAACTTGACGGTGAAATGTCACTGCAAATCGGTGAACTTCATCTTGGATCCTTTGCAACAGATAAAAGCCCTCGCTCTTTGGATCTAGTCCGATCCGTTCGCCGGTTTGACGTAAAAGATCAGCCGTCTTATGGTGCTCATTTTTTACCATCCCAGCTACTGGGATCGCCAAGCCTAACTGATTATGCAAAACATCGACTGCCGCTTGAACTTGGATCTCGGCTCCGTCCATCAAGATCAAATCAGGTAACGGCTTTTTTTCTTTCAACAACCGGCTATAACGGCGATAGATGACTTCTCGCGTGCTTGCAGCTTCATCCGCATGATCAACTGTTTGTAATTTGTATTTCCGATAATCATTTTTCTCTGGTTGCCCATCAACAAAACAAACCATCGCTGAAACGAGATCTGAACCTTGCGTATGCGAATGATCAAAGGCTTCGATCCGATGGCCCACCGGTAACCCTAAAGCATCAGTGATCTCTTTCATTGCTCCAGTCGTTTTGCGATCATCTAATTCTAGTAAACGAAACTTTTCTTCTAAAATTAACTGGGCATTTTTGCTAGCAAGATCGAGCAATTCCTTTTTGGTCCCACGTTTTGGTGTCCTAACTGGTGTTTGTAAAATATCAGCTAAGATCTCTTTATCGATCCTTTCTGGAACTAAGATCTCTTTAGGCAAGATCCGATTTTTTTGGTTGTAAAACTGTAAGATAAATGAAGCTAGTTCGGCCTCAGGCGTATCGATACATGGGAAAAGCCGTTTTTCTCGTTTCATTAACCGAGCCTGACGAATGAAGAAAACCTGGATCGAGATCCACCCCTTATCCATATAAAAACCAAACAGATCTCGTGGTGTATTATCATTAGAAATTATTTTTTGCCGTTCAACAGTCATCTCAACATAACGGATCTGATCTCTGATCTCACCGGCACGCTCATATTCGAGTTGTTCGGCAGCCTGTTGCATCTTTGTGGTCAATTCTCGCTTGATCCCACCAACATTACCACTTAAAAAAGATTTGATCTTTTTGATATTTTTTTCATACTCAGCTGGATCGACTTCTTTAAAACAGGCCCCTAAACATTGGCCCATATGATAATACAAGCAAGGACGCTTTTGATACCCATTGCAGCGTCTTAACGGATATACCTTTTGCAATAACTGTAATGTTTCTTGAGCAGCGTAAACATTAGGATAAGGGCCAAAATAATAGCCCCCATCTTTTTTGACTTGACTAACGATCTTTAGTACGGGGTCTTTTTCGTTAGTGATCTTGATATACGGATAACCCGTTCCCCGTTTCAACTTGATATTATAATGAGGTGTATACTTTTGGATCAGCGTTATTTCTAGCAAGAACGCTTCTTTATCTGTCGAAGTAATGATCGTTTCAAAATCATAGATCTCAGAGACCAACTTAGCTGTCTTACCTTCATGACTACTTTTAAAATAAGACCTGACCCGGTTTTTCAAATTCTTAGCCTTCCCCACATAAATGATCTTGCTATTGATATCTTTCATCAGATAGCATCCGGGAAGATCAGGTAACAACTTTAATTTGTTTTCAATATGTTCTGATGCCATCCCACTTTTCCTTTCGCTACTTCCTCTACATTAATTATACAGCAAAAATTGGCTTTACAATACGTAAAAATACGCTTGCCCTCAAATGACAAGCGTATTTTTCTAATCATTTATTTTATAAAACTTTTGCTAAAAAATCTTTGGCACGAGCAGATTTTGGATGTTCAAAGATCTCTTCTGGACTACCGATCTCTTGAACATAGCCATCTGCCATGAACCAAACTTCATCAGCCACCTCGCGAGCAAAGCCCATTTCATGTGTGACCACGACCATTGTCATTCCACTATCAGCTAAATCTTGCATAACTTTCAAAACTTCGCCGACCATCTCAGGATCTAAGGCACTAGTTGGTTCGTCAAATAAAATAACTTCTGGATCCATCGCTAATGCACGTGCGATCGCCACCCGTTGCTTTTGGCCCCCAGATAGACTATCTGGGAATTGGTCAGCTTTATCTAAAAGTCCAACTTTATCAAGCAGCTCTTTCCCACGCTCTCTGGCTGTCTTTTCATCCACATTTTTGACTTTCATCGGTGCTAACTTGATATTTTCTAAAACACTCATATTTGGGAAAAGATTGAAGCCTTGAAAGACCATCCCCATCTTTTCACGTAAAACATTTAATTGTTTTTCAGAAATATGTGCCAGATCTTGACCATCAAAAATGATCTTGCCACTTGTTGGTTTTTCTAAAACATTTAAGCAACGTAAAAATGTACTCTTACCTGAGCCAGAAGGTCCGATCACACAGATAACTTGACCTTTATCCACTGTTTCGGTGATATCTTTTAAGACTTCATTTTTACCGTAATTTTTCTTCAAGTTTTTGATCTCGATCATTTTATCCATGGTTTAACTTCCTTTCAAATAAGTTGAGTAACTTCGATAAACTAAATGTCATGATAAAGTAGATCACCATTGCGATAAACAGCGGCATGACACCTTTATACGTCGCAGATTGTACTAATTGTGTTTGATACATCAGATCACCGACACCGATGATCGAGACGATCGAACTTTCCTTGATCAAGGTCACAAATTCATTACCTAAAGCTGGCCAAATATTTTTCAAGGCTTGCGGAATAACAACATAACGATACGTATCTTTTTGTGTCATCCCTAACGAACGAGCTGCTTCTGTTTGACCTGTTGGGATAGATTCGATCCCTGATCTGATAACTTCAGCAATATAGGCTGCGGAATTTAAAGCAGTTGCAATGATCCCGGCTACTAAAGCTGGTAAGGATTGAATAACTGCACCGACACCAAAGTAAACAAACATCACTTGGACCATCAACGGTGTCCCTCGGATAAACTCGATATAACAAACTGCAATGCTATGCAACAATTTATTCTTAGATAGACGCATCAAGGAGAGCAGTGTCCCCAAGATAAAACCAAAGAAGATCGCTGTAACAGTAATGATCAAGGTATATTCGATCCCTTTAGCAAAATATGTCCAATAGCTCATCATGGTATTGTTCTTGGTAGTCGTTTCCATGTATTTAGCCGCTTCAGGCACATACTTTGTATCAAGTAAATTTTGTTTTTTGATCTGAGCTAATGTTTTATTGGCTGCAGCGACTAAAGCAGGCGAATTTTTTCTAAAGGCGATCGCTGAACCGGTTTGATCAGAACTAACGGAAAAGCCTGGATCAAAGGCTAATAATTGATTATTGTTAGCCACATACGCCTTAGCTGTTGGTTCTTCCATTGCGATCCCGTTGATTTTGCCCGATTGTAGTGCTAAGACTAAGTTATTTAACTTCGAAAGTCCTTTGACAGTCGTACCAGGCATTTGATCTTTGACTAAATTATATTGTAATGACCCATTTTGAGCACCAACTGTTTGTCCCTTGAAATCTGCTAAATTCTTATATTTGCTAGCATCTTTTTTATTGATGACGATGTATTGTTTACCCGAATAATAGATATCAGAAAAATCCACACTTGCTTTTCTTTCAGGTGTCGGGTTCATTGCTGAGATGATCGCATCAACCTTATTTGTTTCTAGAGCAACTAATAGTGAATCAAATGACATATTTTTGATCTCAAGTTTTACACCGAGATCTTTTGCCAATTTTTTAGCGATCTCAATATCGATCCCAACATATTCTGTTTTACCATCAACTTTAGCTGTAAATTCATATGGTGGGTAATCAGCACTTAAACCAACCACCAATTTCCCACTTTTTTTGATATCTTCCAAAGAGGTATCCGTCTGATCAGCTTTGATCGTTAAATTACTAAGTGGTAAAAAAACAGCAAACATCATGACCAGCATTAAAATAAATTGCTTGAGTTTATTCATTTCCAATAGCTCCTTTTTTTAAATTTGTGTGTCGCACCATCTGGCTTGACTCCCACTTCTTATTTTTTAATTTTATAGGTATTATACCCCCATAAGATTATTTATGCAATAAATAATCACAAAAAGTTTTTTTATACAAAAAATACTGAATATATCTAATTTGAAATCTAGTCAAAGACCTGTTATCCTTGGGGTAAATAAGTTAAAGTAAGGTGATATCCATGGGTCTTAAGATCAATCAAACCAATAAACTCGAAGATCTCTTCAGTAAATTTGCAATCGAGCCTGAAAAAAAAGCCAAGCGCGAAGAAAAAGAAAGTACTGATCCTAAAAAAGAGGATAAGGATAAGAAAAAATAATGAGAATGCCAGTGAAGTTTTCGTTCCTGGCATTCTCATTATTTGTATCATTATGCATTCGGTGTGAATCCATTGGGATAACGTCGATTCAAGGTGTCGATATTCTTTTGCGCGACCTCATCAAAAGGAATATCTGCCCATTGTGCGATCTGAGATAGATACCACAAAACATCTCCCATCTCAGCCACTAATTTCTCACGGTCAAGATCTTTACCTTTAAATGTATAATCTTTCACGAGATCGATCAATTGTCCACTCTCACCTGCTAAACCTAAAGCACAATTGGTCAAAACCTGTTCATTTCCATAGAGAGTTCGATTTGCTGCTACTTGGTATTCATTAAATTCCATTATTTTGCCCCCATTGTATGTGCATCGATCCATTCCCAGATCTGCTCTTTACCTGTTTTAGTAACTGCTGAAAATAAAATGACTTTATCTTCTTTACGTAGACGTAATTTTTTGCGAATGATGCTTTCACTCTTATTCCACTTACCACGAGCAATTTTATCGATCTTAGTTCCAACGACCAAGATCGGCAAGTTGTAATAATGTAAAAATTCGATCATTTGGCAATCAAGCTCGGTCGGTTCATGCCGCGCATCGACTAATGAGATCACACCCCGCAATTCTTGCCGTGTTTCAAAATATGTTTCGATCATTTTTCCCCATTTTTCTCGATCTTTTTTCGAAACTTTTGCATAACCATAACCTGGCACATCAACAAAATATAACTCATCTTCAATATTGTAAAAGTTCAAAGTTTGTGTCTTACCTGGTTGGCTAGATGTCCGGGCGTAATTTTTACGATTGATCAAGGTGTTGATCAGTGATGATTTCCCCACATTGGAGCGCCCTGACAAGGCGATCTCAGGATACCCTTCTGCTGGATACTGTTCTGGTCGGACTGCACTGATCGTCAGCTCAACATTATGTACGTCCATATAAATCTGCTACCTCCGTTAAATTCATTTACGTCTAATTCTATCACAAAATCCACATCTACGTGTACTTAAAAAGAAACGCCCCATGATCCGCAGATCTGGGGCGTGAACTTTGAGAAAAAACGATAGGGCCATGGTCCCATATCATCATTTAACAAAATTATTTTGTTTTTACAACTTCTTTGTCACCGTAGAAACCGCAAGCTGGGCAAACGTGGTGTGACTTTCTCAATTCACCACAGTTAGGGCAAGCGCTCATGCCAGGTACTGACAATTTGTAGTGTGTACGACGTAATCTCTTACGTGTTTTAGATGTTTTACGTGCTGGTACAGCCATCGAGAAACACCTCCTTCAAAATTTTAAAAATATCCAACAAAAAGAATTTTACTTGTTATTCATCACTTTTGCAACTAATCTTTAGCATTTTCGAAAAAATCCTTGAGTTTAGCCAAACGTGGATCAACACCATCTTCATCTTTTTGCATTTTCTTTAACTCACCTTCACTGACAACGTTCCAATCGCCACCGTTAGGCATTGTCGCATCATCTTGTTGTTCGGCTTTCGTTAAAACCTGCATCGGAATTTGTAACAAAATATTGTCTTCGATCACACTATTGAGATCTAAAATGTCATTTTCTAAAACGATCACAACATCTGTATCCTCAAACCGTGAAAGATCACGCTCATGGTGACTGACATAATGTTCCGTAAATTCAAACTCTAAGTCAACTTCGGCTGGTTCAAGTGAACGCGTTGAAGGTAATGTGACTGTCGTTTTAACTTTGGCATAGCCTAAGACACCTAATTCATCAACGGAAAAGACACCCTTGACCAAAACCGGGGAAACATCCAGAATCTCTGGACGCCGTTTTGTTAAAGAAGCTTTAAGATCTAAAGCTTCTTCAAACATCAACGGCTCATCAGCAGTTTGGCGCAATTCATTTAATGACCATTTCATGCTATATTCCTCCTAATGCAACAAAATTGATTATACTTGCTTTAAAAAGCTTTGTCAATGCTTTTTCCTTGACACCTATTTAAAAAATGCGTATTGGCGCTCTTTTTAGATCCTGTTCTAGCTGATTTTGAAGCTGGTAAATTTTCCCAGCACGATAATCAACGCGATAAATCGCATCTTTATCATCCTTAGAAACTTTAGCAATTATCTGATATGCACTCGTCTTCTTAGCTCGACGCAATACCTGTTGCCCCTTGGAATTAAAGCCTAAAAGACGCATATATGGAGCTTGGTCATACTCTTTGAGCTCAGCAAGTGTTAGATCTAATAGTAAGGCACAGGCTAAGCGTGACAAACGCGTATATGTGAAACGCTTGGTCTTGACTGCTTTTAACCATTGATCAAAATCAGCTGTGCTCGGTAACCGTTCCATTTGCTCTTTTAAGCGATATTCGATCCCTTCAGCCATTCCGTAGATCTCACTTAATCGTGCTGGCGCAGTTGACAGCAATTTATACTTTAAATATGGAAAAAAATCATCCCACGTCAGTAATTTTTGCGTCTTTAGTGTCTTTAACGTAGCCGCAGGGACATAAGCGCTCAGTTTCGCTAAATTCCCCGCTAGATAATGCTGTCTGATCGCAGTCGCACTAGCGATCGTTCCAGCTTTTAAATTTATTTCATGATAATTTGCATTTTTGCGCTGGATCGGATTCAAGAACAAAGGCTCGCCCAACTTTAAATTTGCTTTAGCATACGCCAGCCCTAAAAGATCATTTGGCTGATCGACATTATGGCCGATCTTAGCAGCAACTGCTTTTTGAAATGTTGCCGCATAAGATTCATTATATATTTTAAAATCACCGTGTGTACTTTGGACTAAGCGCGCATACGCGGTAAAATCATACTCCGCATGCTCAGCCCCAAAAAATAGATCTGTCACGCCTAATGAAGCTAGGATCGAGACCCCATTAAAAGCAAAACGGTCCGCTGGTTGTACACAGGCCAAAACCGGCATCTCGACCACAAGATCAGCTCCATTAGCTAGAGCTTGTTGGGCCCGCGTCCACTTGTCAAAGCTAGCTGGTTCGCCCCGTTGCAAAAAATTTCCACTCATCGCTACCACTAAAGGTGCATCGGGGAACTTTTTTTTGACTTCCTTTATCTGGTAAAGATGTCCATTATGAAATGGATTATATTCAGCAATAATTCCCGCAACTGGCATGTTTATCCCCCTATTTACTTATGGCAACTAAAAAACCACCGCGTCGTTTCTAAAGTAAGCTCACCCTTACCAAAGTCAGCACTTACCGTGATATCCTTAAATCCCGCTTGGGTCAATAGTCGCTGGTAAACTTCTAATTCATAAGTTCGTTCATGATGGATCTCACTGACTCTTTCATAACTCGCCAGTGCCTCATTCCAAACAAAAAAGGTCAATTCATGGACCGCACTATGCTCAAATTCATCAGCAAAACTACTCCAGATAAAGGCTTGATCTTCAGTAGTATAGTTATACATGTAGCCTGGATAGACCTCATCAGTTTGATAAGGTGTGATCACATCAAAAATAAATTTCCCATCATTTTCTAGATGTTGATAAACTTCTTTAAAAGCTTGAAGTACTTGAGCTTCATCTTGTAAGTAACAAAATGAATCCGCAAAACAAGTCACCGCACTATACTGGCCTAGTGCGCTCAAGTCTAACATATTTCCTTGCATAAATGGGATCGCTAAATCAGCTTCCCTAGCATGCATTTCAGCTAAAGCTAGCATCTCTTCTGATAGATCGACTCCTGAAACTTGATAACCATTTTGAGCCAACATGACCGCTAAACGTCCGGCACCACAGGCTAGATCTAATATCTGCCCCGTAGTCTTAGGAAGCTCTTGTTCAACAAAATCTAACCATTGATCATACATCGTCGGTTCCATTAGCTCGTCATAGAGCTTGGCAAAACTCGAATAGATCATCTTAGTCTTTGACCCATTCTTCGATATCAACTAATGGTGCATCAGACCATAACTTTTCTAAGTTATAGAATTGCCGTGTTTCTTCTTTAAAGACATGTACGATCACATCCCCTAGATCAAGTAAGATCCAGTTAGCGCCATCTTTGCCTTCAACACTTTTGATATCTTCATTTGCTTCATGAACTTTTTCAACGATCGCTTCAGTTACAGCTTTGACTTGTCTTTCAGAACCGGCTTGCATGATCACAAAATAATCAGCTAATAAACTGATATTTTGGACATCCAAAGCAACGATATCTTCTGCACGCTTGCTATCTGCAGCGCGAACAACTAATTCCAATAATTCTTGACTGTTCATATAGTCCTCCTAAATAGGCTACGATGCGACATATGCATTATATGTCAAGATCGCAGCGGGATAAATTGTTTTATCATTATTCATCAAATATAGCAATGTATGCTTAGTTTCAAACTCAACTGCTGCACGTAGACTTTCAGCAGCTAGCTGACGTGCTTGGTCGACCCCTGGAAAATCACGGCCTGGTTCGATATAATCAGCTACATACACGATCTGATCTAGCATTGTCATTTCTTTAGCGCCCACTGTATGGCGTCGGACTGCATTTAAGATCTCTTCATCGGTGATCTTTAATTCTTTTTTGATGATCTCAGCGCCTACAACTCCATGCCAGATAAAATTGTTCCAATTTAGTAAGTCTTGTTCTAATCCAGTTTGAACGATCAGCGCTTTAAACTCTGAATCGCTACGTTCTTTAGCATAATCATGGACTAGCGCTGCCACACTAGCTTTTTCAAGCTCATAATCGTTAGCTCGGGCTAATTCTAACGCAGCTTGTTCGACCCCTAAAATGTGTTTAAACCGTTTTTCACTGACCTGTTCTTTGACTTTAGCGATCAGCTCTTTACGTGAACCAGCGTAATAATGTTTTTGGTATTCAACTGTTTGTGTCATGATAAAGACCTTCTTGTTTGATATAATTTTCCACTTCACTTGTTACCAAGTACTTGATCGAGCGTCCTTGTTGTACTTTTTCACGGATCATCGATGAACTGATATCGATCCGCAAAACATCGACCCAGATCAAAGGGTAGTCACTTTTTTTGGCGTAGCCTTTGCGTTCTACACTAACAAATTGGATCATTTTGACCAATTCATCGACCTTATACCATTTAGGCAAATACTCGACCATATCCCCTCCAATGATAAAATAAAGATCAGCATTGGGATATAGCTTCTTTAGCTCCTGGACAGTATCGTAAGTGTAACTGACCCCACCACGTCTGATCTCAATATCTTCGAGTTGAAATTTAGGCTCAGAAGCAATACTCATTTCGACCATGTGCACACGATATTTGGCAGCGATCGCAGCTTTTTGATCAATGTGTGGGGGCAAATTATCTGGCATAAATAATACTTTATCTAGATCAAGTTGCTCTTGCACCTGCTTAGCCATGATCAAATGTCCTAAATGAGGTGGATTAAAGGTCCCACCCATGATCCCGATCCGTTCACGGCTATCAGCTTTTATAGGTTGAACTTGGACTTTAGAAGCCACCGTCGTTTCGGTCTTTAGCATCCTACCCACCTCTTAGAGTTTAGTAACTTCAAGTGAATATGAACGATTATCACGTTTATCTGCTTGTTTGAACAATACTAAAACATGACCGATCTTTTGAACGACTTGGATATTGGTATTGTCTTCGATAAACGCGATCACTTCTTCATCTTCGACTAACGCATTTTGTAAGATATTTACCTTAAATAATTCACGTTTTTCAATGGCATCTTCGATCTGAGCAAGCCAGTTAGCACTCAAACCTTCCTTACCCACTTGAAATAACGGACGCATTCCGTGTGCTTGAGCACGGAGATAGCGTTTTTGTTTACCCTTAAGTTTCATATTCTAATTCCTCTCTTAAACCATCGCTCTTCTTAAAATAACAGCTACTCCTTCAGGGGCCCAGCCTGCAACGACACTATTAGCTTTAACTGTGACCCAACCTAAGCCTGCAAAAACAAGATCACTTTTTTCAGTCGTTTTAAATTCAAAACGTACTAGCTTTGGAAAATCTTTCATTTCTTCAGCTGTTGGTGGGGTCAATAACGTACCTGCATGTTTAGCATAAAATTCAGTCGCCTTTTCAGTCTTAGTCCGATGGAGCATTAAATTATTATCGGTATAAACGATCACACCTTGCTTTCCACCAGAGATATAATCAAAACGAGCTAAAGCGCCAAAAAAGAGAGTTTGGCCTTCGTTTAACTGATAAACTTTAGGCTTGATCTCTTTTTGAGGTGCAGCTAATCGCAAAGCCTTAGGCGATAAATAATGTGCCATTTGATGCTTATGGATGATCCCTGGAGTATCGATCAAGAAATGACCGTCGCCAAATGGGATCTCGATCCGATCAAGGGTTGTTCCCGGAAAACGCGAAGTCGTGATCAAGTCTTTGACCCCTGTCGTTTGGTTGATGATCCGATTGATCAAAGTCGATTTCCCTACATTAGTGACCCCAACAACATATACATCACGACCTTCACGATATTTGTCGATCAATTCTAACAGATCTTCGAGGTCTTTTCCACGTTTGGCACTAGTCAAAGCCACATCGACCGGACGAAGCCCCTGTTTGTTAGCCTCTTGGCGCATCCAATCTTTGATCTTGGAACGCTTCAATGAATGTGGTAAAAGATCTTCTTTATTACCAACTAATAAAACAGGGTTATCCCCTACAAAGCGGTGTAATCCCGGAATGAGCGAACCATTAAAATCGAAGATATCGACAACATTGACGATCAAAGCATTCGTTTGACCGATCTGATTTAACAAACGCAAAAAGTCATCATCAGTTAAAGAAACGTCAGCTACCTCATTGTAGTGGCGTAATCTAAAGCACCGTTGACAATAAAGCTCATTATTTTCTAAGCCCTTTTGGATCGCTGCTCGTGGAGTATAACCAGGTTCAGTTTTATCTTCAGATTGGATCTTAGCCCCACAACCGATACAGTATAATTCTTCATTTTCAGTCATCTAATGTATGCCCCCATTTTGTACTCAATCTATCTTTTTTGATCAAACGTTTTTTAACGATCTTTTCAAAGAAACGATTGATCTTAGTATTCCACGCATCAGAATCCACTAGTGGCTTGACCAAAATACTGCGGATCCCAGCATTATTGGCAGCCATTACATCAGTCATCAATTGATCACCAACTAAAACGACCTCATGTTTCTTTAGATCATAGCGCTTCAAAGCAATTTGGATCCCACGAGTAAGTGGCTTCAAAGCACGGGAAACAAAAGGTAGTTCTAAAGCTTTTAAAGCATGTTCGATCCGCTTATGCTTGTTATTTGACACTACGACCACCGGGATCTTAGCATCTTCCATCTTGTGTAACCACGCATGCAATTGGGGTGTGCCATCAGGATTATCCCAAGCGATCA
This sequence comes from Ligilactobacillus murinus, assembly GCF_003288115.1. Lineage (NCBI taxonomy): Bacteria > Bacillati > Bacillota > Bacilli > Lactobacillales > Lactobacillaceae > Ligilactobacillus > Ligilactobacillus murinus. The sequence continues at coordinate 901,186 of NZ_CP023565.1, forward strand.
AAGTGTTATCAAGATCAGTCAACACGACCTTGATCCCTTTTTCTTTTAACTCAGTCGGTGAAAGGTCATAGATCGACTCGACCATCCAGGTTGGTTCAAATTTATTGAGCAAAGTATATCTCCTTCAAAATATAGTCTCCAACTACTATTATATGCTAGCAAAACTACTTTTAGCAAAATTTTAATGTGACAGCTAAAGAAAAAAGCCGAGACAACAGTAGTCTCAGCCTTTTAACTAAATGAGTGGCAAATTATTTTGCCAAAGCTTTCTTAGCTTCATCAACAAGCGCTGTGAAAGCAGCTGCATCGCTGATTGCAAGATCAGCTAACATTTTACGGTTAACATCAATGTTAGCTAATTTTAAACCGTGCATCAACTTGCTGTAGCTGATATCGTTCATACGAGCTGCTGCGTTGATACGAGCAATCCATAATTTACGGAAGTTTGATTTTGTCTTACGACGATCGCGGAATGCGTATTGGTAAGACTTCATAACTTGTTGCTTAGCTACTTTAAATTGGATATGCTTTGAACCGCGGTATCCTTTAGCTAATTTGATCATTTTTTTACGGCGTTGACGCGTAACTGTTCCACCTTTAACACGTGGCATGGTTAATTCCTCCTTAAACTTAGCCCGACGTTATGCGGGATTCACAAAACTGATCTGTGCGCTGAAAAAACGATCCAACAATCGCTTCTGCAAAGCACAATAATGATGCAATCTTACATTGCAACCGAGTAATAGAATCTCAATAATTATTTCATTTGAGAAAGCATTTGCTTGATACGCTTCATATCTGAAGCAGATACCATTGCTGGCTTACGCAATTGACGGCGTTGTTTCTTTGTCTTGCCGTGGAAACGGTGAGATGTGAAAGCGTGAGCACGCTTCAAACCACCATTTCCTGTACGCTTAAAGCGTTTTGCTGATGCGCGGTGTGTTTTTTGTTTTGGCATAATACTGTACTCCTCCTAAATAAACTATCAGCCTATTTTTCGGCTTTAGGCGCAAGCATTAAGAACATGCTGCGTCCATCCATTTTTGCTTTAGATTCGACTGTTGCAACATCATCTGTTTCCGCAGCAAATCTATCAAGAACTTCGCGTCCGATCTCTTTATGTGTGATCGCACGACCCTTAAAGCGAATAGATACCTTAACTTTGTCACCTTTCGTCAAGAATTTACGTGCATTCTTGACTTTAGTATTAAAATCGTTAGTATCGATCGTTGGGCTTAACCGAACTTCTTTAACGTTGATCACTTTTTGCTTTTTACGAGCTTCACGCTGTTTCTTCTGCAACTCAAAACGATACTTCCCATAATCCATGATCTTGGCAACAGGTGGTTTTGCTTTAGGTGCTACCAAAACAAGGTCTAAGTTAGCTTGCTCTGCCAACTTCAAAGCTTCTTGCTTAGATTTGACCCCCAACTGGGAACCATCATCAGCAATCAAGCGTAACTCACGTGCGCGAATGCCTTCGTTTACCATCTTATCAACTGCTATGGCGTTTCACCTCCAAAAAAATTCAGAGAAAATGCAGAAAAAATGCGGGTATCTCGTAAAACTACAAGACACCCGCACAGATCCGTTTTTATCGGAATTACATTTCATAATTCTGCCCCGGGACTAATTGTCCCCTAGGCGAGAAGCGGGAGCCTCTGCTTTTTTTCTCAACTGTTATAGAATAACATAACTTCCATATTGAAACAACTAATTTTTTCAAAAAAGTTGAGTTTTATCTTACACAAGATATTTACTGCTATATAAAACGTGAACAAACGTAATCAAATATATCAAATGATTACATTTGACCTGAATTGTCAAATCAAGTTAGAAAAAACTACTTGCTCATTCGTAATATACTTTATGAATACTTCTAGTGGGATGCTATAGTTTAAACTTTTACGTGGAATATTGTTTCTATAGCTAGCTACTTGTTGGACATAGTCAGTGGAGAGATCACTGAGATCCATATCTTTTCCTAGTCCATCTTTTCTAAGTAACCCATTCGTATGTTCATTTAGTGCACGTTGGTTAGGAGCACCTACATCAGCAAAGTAAGTACCGATATCATGCTTATTAGAAATATCTTTCCACTTAGAAAATTCCTTACCATTATCAAAAGTGATCGATTTAAAGAGTCCTTTAGGAGTAACAGAAAGTAAAGCATCAAGTTTCTCAAAGATAGCTTTATCCGTCTTATGGCGTGTATTCAAAATGATGACAGCCTTAGACTTCCGTTCAACTAATATCATTACTGCACCATGGTGGTTTTTACCTTGGATCGTATCAGCTTCAAGATGTCCAAATTCATTATGGTAGTTGGGATAGTCCTGATGTCGTTCCAAAAGAGTCCGACCTAGTCTCCCAGCTTTTCCACGGCGTTCAACGTAACCATTTGGATGCCTTTTTCCTTTCATTGGGAGCGAGGTCACATCTAGGTCTTTAGAGCGTTTAAAGATACGATAAAGGGTACGCATCGAACAGCTGATATGTTTTTCATTACGTCCGATGATCGTATCAGGAGTCCAACCTAGACTAACTTTTTCCTTGATGTAATCAAGCTCATCATTAGGTAATACGATGGGTTTACGGCCGGATCTAGATTTATTAGCCCGATAGTTTTCATAGTATTCAGAGATCGAATATCCAGCATCTAAAAAACAAAATACTCGATAAATAATTTCGGCACTACGTTTTAAGTTTTTAGCTACAATATAGGCTTTAACACCTTGATTCCAAAAATTTTGTATGAATGACAGTTCGCTTATGGTAAGATGATTATAGGTCATTTGTGATTTTCCTTTACTTTTGTTTGTTGATACTCAAAAGTCTATCACAAATGGCTTTTTATTTTTCTAACTTAATTTTACAAACTGCGTGTTTTGAACATTTATTATGTACTATTGACCCGAGGAATCGATGGTATCCGAGTAGGTTTTTGGAAAAATAGAGAATTTGAAAAGTATATGAAAGATACTCTTGGGATTATTTGATCGATTTAAAGCTTGATGATGTCTACTATGCGTACCTGAAAATAGATATATATTGATCATCTCAATAAAAATAATTTCATGTTTTTTGTCAATATATTGTATAATTAAAGCAATTAAAGTTCTAAACTAATTATCAGAAATATAATAGTACATTAGGGAGCATATAAAACTGGGATCTTGCTAGGATGAATAGCGCGATTACGAAACCAAAATGATAATTTTTCCATTTGAGGTTTTAGAGCTATGTTGTTTTGTATGACTCCAAAACTTTTTCTCCGCGCGTTCTACTGCATTCCAAGTTTTAGAGCTATGTTGTTTTGTATGACTCCAGGCTATAATGCCCTCTAAGTATACAGATGAAATAGAAAATTCATCTTATACTTGGAGAGTATTTTATATGTGTAATGATATTACTTCATTACACAGCTTTTTTGATTTATCATAAAATAAAAAGTATCCTGGTACACAAAAAGAGCCATAATGGCATCTTTCTCTTGTGTATCCTACCACGAAAACTCAACTAGAAAGTATGGTGTCCATTATGACCTCTTTAAATTATACTACAAATATTATTGATTCAACAGTTAAATCTTGCCTTAATTGTCATGACCCGCATCTTATTTTTGATGACGAACCTTATAAAGATACTCTTAGAGGAACTAAATACCTCCTTTTCCCTGCTACTATTTACTTCTTGCCTCAGGAATTAGCTGATTTTAGATGTCATAATTGCGGGTTTACCTCTTTCTATCGTAGTGGGTTCACTCCTATGCATCTTATAAAAGTTCCTTCTGTCAATTCAACATATCAAACAGCTATTGCTGCTCGTTCTGCCAGGATCCGTTGTCGTAACTGTAACTCTACTTGCTCCGCAAGCTCTGAGCTCACTGATCATGGTTGTCAGATCTCTAAACTCCTTAAAGCCAAAATAGCTGCCAGATTAAGAATGGATATCAGTGCTAAAACTATCGCATTTGAAGAAGGTGTTTCTGCCTCTACTGTCAATCGCACGCTAGACTCTACTCGTTGCGAGTTTCGGAATAACTTTAACTTCTTACCGCTCCATCTGTGCTTTGATGAATTCAGAGGCACTCACAACACATACCACTTTATTTGTCTAGATGCTGATAACCACGCCATTCAGACTATCTTACCTAACCGATTGAAACAGACTATTTTCAACTATTTCATGCGTTTCCCCGCTCCTGTAAGAAGCTTAGTTCGTACTGTTAGCTGTGATCTGAATTCGTACTACGTTGACCTTATCAAAAAGCTTTTCCCTAATGCTAAGATCATCATCGATAGATTTCACATCGTTCAAATGCTCAATCGCGCCGTAAATTCAATGCGTACTGATCTGATGAATCGGTTTGATAATAATTCTAAAAATTATAAGCTGTTTAAACGTAATTGGAAGCTCTTTTTAAAACGATATGATGATCTAAACTGTACCTATCAGTTTTATGAAAGATCTCAACGTGAATGGGTGACTGCGGAACAGTTAGTCAATCAAGGACTTCAATTAGCTGATCAAGACTTCCGCAAAGCATATTGGGACTATCAACGGCTCTTAGAGATTATTGATGACCCAACACCTTCTAAAATAAAAATATTCAAGCAGTGCCTTACTGAAGTAAATCAAAAATACTCTGGCTCCCGTTCTGAAGCATCTAAGGCTGACAAAGCACTTCTAACACTTTATGATAATTTGATTCCCGTCATTACAGCTTTAGAACCCCAGTATTGTCACTATACTAATGGGCCTTTAGAGGGGATAAATCGTAAAATAAAACAGATCCAAAGAACAGCCTATGGTTATCGTAATTTTGAACATCTCAAAGCTCGTATCTATCTCCAAACATATCTTGGTAAAGATACAAGAAACTCTGTGAAAACAGCCTAAACTATTCTCACAGAGCTTCTCTAAAAATATTTACTCTTTACACAGTGGTTGACAAAGAGCCAAAATTCGAATTGTCTTCTTTAAAGATAGGGACTTATGTCACAGCCTCAAAAAACGATTATTTGGTCAAAGCAACATTGCTCCACAACGTATCACTGTCAGATACATCTAAAGTCATCCCTTTGACATCCTTGGAAACACTGATCGTTGAATGTGTAAAGGTCATCGGCACAATGAAAGCCTCTTTATTCATGTATTCTTGCCATTTGTAGAGTTGCTTTCTGCGATAATTTTCATCAAATGCTTTCTCTGAACTTAGTGAGTTGATCAACTCCGTGTTTTCCTTAGTTACAAAGTGTCCAAAGTTATAAGCCGATGTTTTAGAATAATTAGCTGCCACATCAGTTGGTTCTGAAGAAGTAGACCACGCACCCATCCAGATATCAAAGTCTTTTGCACCGCTGATAAGTTTTTCAGACATTGAATTGAACTCTTGGAAACGACCATTCATCAATTTTACCCGTACTCCAAGTTCTTTCCATTGTTGGATATAATTTTTTACCGAAGCCTCAAAATTCTTCGACGATTTATTGGCCATCAAGGTCAAAGTTAATTTTTTGCCATTTGGTTGGGTCCGATAACCGTCTTTTTGTACCTTATAGCCCGCTTCATCGAGCAACGCTTTGGCTTTTTTCATGTTCAATTTATAACCAGTCGCATGCTTGTCATTCCACTTTCCAAATGCTGCTGGAACAAGAGTGTTAGCACGATAGGATAGCCCATAGCCGAATTTTTCTTGCACTTGATCAATATTCATCGCATAGGCCATTGCTTGTCTTAACGCACGGTCTTTAGTCACGGCTGTTTTGTCCATCACACTATTTCCGTCTTTATCAACAGTCCCAACTCTAAAGCCCATGTAACTGTAGTAAAGCATCGGTTTGCCAAGTTGAACGAAGTCTTTTTCATTTTTGACAGCATCATATACTTGTGGTGTTTGATTGAGCAAAATATCGTATTTACCAGCTTTGACAGCCGCTGCTGCCTGTGAAGTGCTTACCGTTTCAACCGTGAGCTTTTTCACCTTAGGCTTTTGGCTGTAGTAAGTATTTGGGACCCATTCGATCGATTCACCTTGGACCATTTTTTTGATCTTGAAAGGTCCGTAAAATAGTGGTTCTTTACGTAGTTTATCGTTTGATGCTAGATCTTTCATCGCAACATCCTTCAAATAATGGTAAGGTTCTGCATATTCCCAGATATAGCCTGCACCCGAAGTTCCCATTGTCGGTGCCATTTCTTTAAAGTGAACTACCAAAGTTTTATCGTCTTTTACTTCTAGCCCGGAGATCGCATCTGCTTTGCCAGCATGATATTCTTCCATACCTACGATGTTTGCTAATTGATCTGTGTATCTTGCTGAACCACTTTCTTTATTAGCAATGATCTCATACGCAAAGACTAGGTCACGTGCGACCACTGGTTGGCCATCTGACCAATTTGCCTTATCCGACACCTTGATCGTGGCTGTTTTATTCTCGCGATCAAAATCTACATCAGCCAGACCTCCCTTGACAAACTTGTAGTTATCGTCAACTTTGAAAAGTCCAACTGTCCCAAATTGCGACACCTCACTAGTTGCTGCATCATTTGAAAGTTCTGGTGAAAACACCCCTTTGAATGAACCATCATCAGCATATCCAATTCGCAAAGTAGCATCTTTTTTAGCTGACTTATCATTTTTATATTCTAATTTTAACTTTGGTGCTGCTTGAGCCGTTTTCGTACTAGCGACCAAGCCCCCTAAAACAGCTGCCGTAACTGATACGGTCACCATCCATTTTGCGATACGTGTTTTATTCATAAAATCTCCTCCTCGTAATTATCCTAAACGTTGCCGTGCATCAAATGTTCGACGCACAACATTTCCAACATAACTGATCCCTACACAGATAAATAAGATAAGTAGTGCAGCCGGTAGCCATACCCAAAGCTTTGTTGTTAAAACATCTGGATTTTGAGCATAGCTGATCAATGTCCCCAAACTTGGAACTGAATCAGGTAAGCCAAACCCTAAGAAGGTCAACCCGACTTCGATCCCGATATTAGCCGTCAAACTCAAGATCGTTTCGACTACGATGATCGAACTCAAATTGGGAAGTAACTCACTAAATATTATCTTTAGATCACTTGCCCCTGAAGTCTTAGCTGCACTGATATAATCTTTTTTAACTTCTGATAGAGCTTTTGAGCGGATCAATCGTGCTGTTCCGACCCAGTAAAAAGCCCCCATTACTAAAACAAAGGTCATCATCGTATAGTGTGGAATGATCGACACGATAACGATAATCAAAAGCAACATCGGCAGTGTCATCATGAAATCCAAAAAGCGCATCATTAGATTATCGACTAAACCGCCATAATAACCGGCGATCACCCCAAACAAGATCCCGATAACAAGCATCATGATCGTTACAGCAAATCCGATCGTGATCGAATTACGTGCCCCTAAGATGAGCATTGACAAAACATCCCGACCACCTTGATCTGCTCCTAGAATCATCCCATTAGTCCCAGGGCGATCATATTGTTGTAAAACACTAACTGTCATGACTTTATCAGTATCTAAGAATAGCGCCCAAATAAAGATCGTCACAAAAGTGATACAAAGCAGGACAAGAGCGGTCAATGCCCATTTATCTTTCAAAAATTCTCGTTTGATCATCCGTAAAGATGATATCATCACTCTAGTGGGTCTATTTTTTACCATATATTCTCCCCCTTACTCGATCCGAACTCTTGGATCAACGATACTTAAAACTATATCCGACAGTAAGGTCCCAATAAGGTTCAACAAACCATACAACATGACAAGTGCCGTGATAACAGAATAATCGCGACTAACGATCGAGTCCATAAACAGCAGCCCCATTCCAGGATAGCCAAAAATCGTTTCCAAAAAGATCGAACCACCCAACAAACCTGTGATCGAATAACCAAAGAAAGCTGCGATCGGTAAAAGCGAGTTGCGCAAAATATGTTTCCAAAAAACCATTTTTTCCGATACGCCCTTAGAACGTGCGGTCTTGACAAAATCTTGGTTAGTATTATCAATGATCTCACTTCGTAAATATTGAATGATCGATGTTGTCGATAAGATCGCCATCAATAAGGCTGGCAATATCATGTGATCAAGCCGCGAAAAAAGGTAACTCAATCCACTATCAGCACTAACACTCACTGAACCAGAAGTCGGGAACCAGTGCAACTTATATCCAAAAAAGTAAACGCCCAGTAGATAAAAGACAAACGCTGGGATCGCATAGACAACGAAACTATAAAATTGGATCAATTTATCTCTTTTAGTATTTTCGTAACGTCCCGCTATAACTCCTAATGGAATCGCGATTGCATAACTTAAAATGACCGTCAACAATGACAACCATAATGTATTTGTCGCTCGTTCAGCTATCAAATTGGCAACTGGTGATTTAAATTGGTAACTCATACCTAGATCACCTTGGAACATATGAACGATCCAACGCCAATATTGAACATACCATGGATCGTAAAGCCCAGCTCGAACTTTTAACTCATGCACTTGAGCTGCGGAAGTCTGAGGTGTCAGCAAGCCGGTAAAGGGATCCCCTGGCATCAATTTAGCCAACATAAAGACTAAGACGCTGAGTAATATGAGTTCTGGGATCATGATCAAGATTCGTCTAATGATCGTCTTCCACATTTGATCTTTCCCCCTTTCTTAGTGCAACTAAATGAGTCTCACTTATTCTTTGGAGTGGATAAGGTTTACCACTTTCATCATATCCTTGAATTTTTTGTGCTAAAAATTCCTGTTCGAGCTTTTGACGTCGTTGTTTATTTATCTCACGGTCAGCGATCGTTGTTTGGGGGATCGCCGCCAAAAGCCGTTTAGTATAGATATGTCTTGGATCTTGATAAATATCTTTACGCCCACCGACTTCAACAAATCTTCCACGATGCATGATCGCTAAAGTATCACACATATGGTAAACGACTCCTAAATCGTGTGAAATGAATAAATACGCAATACCATACTTTTTTTGGATCCTCTTTAAATAGTTCAAAACTTGTGCCTGAACCGAAAGATCTAACGCAGAAACAGGCTCATCGGCAATGATCAATTTAGGACGTGTCGCTACAGCGCGGGCAATATCTATCCGTTGCCGTTGTCCACCCGAAAATTGGTGCGGATATTTATAGAGACTATCTTCATCCAAACCTACGATCTTAATAATTTCTCTTACTCGTGCTTGAAGTTCTTCACCTTTAAGTTTTTCAAAATTCTTCAAGGGTTCACTGATGATATCTTTGATCCGTTTTTTAGGATTGAGACTTGAAAGCGAATCTTGAAAGATCATTTGAACATCTTTATTGTATTCAAAACGTTTTTTTGCCTTTTTATGTAAGATATTTACACCTTCATAAATGATCTCACCCGAGGTCGCTTGTTCTAGTCCTACGATCGTCTTTCCAATCGTAGATTTTCCCGAACCAGACTCGCCGATGATGCCATAAGTTTTACCGGCTTCGATCACAAGATCTACCCCATCGACTGCCTTGATATGATCAGTAGTCCGATTCAAGATCCCCGTTTTGATAGGATAATAGACTTTTAAATCTTTGATCGTTAATAAAGCTGTCATTTCATGTCCCCCTCAAGCGGAAATTCAAAATCCTGATAACAAGTACAACGCACAAAATGTCTGGATGACACCTCATGAAGCTTTGGCTCAGCTTCATGCTTTGCGCTTTCGACCCAAGGTATCCTATCAGCGAAACGACAACCATCCACTGCCATTTTCTTTAGTGAGGGTACATTACCTGCGATCACGTACAATTCATCATCAACTGTATCTGTTTGTGGCATCGAACGTAACAAAGAACGTGTATATGGGTGCTTAGGATCGTTAAAAATGTCTCCCACACTTCCCCTTTCAACTACCTGACCTGCATACATGACAGCCACCTGATCTGCAACTTCAGCCACGACTCCTAGATCATGCGTAATCAAAATGATTCCTGCTCCTCTTTCTTGTTGGATCTCTTTTAAAAGATCTAGGATCTGGGCCTGGATCGTTACGTCTAACGCAGTCGTTGGTTCATCAGCGATGATCAACTTAGGTTTACATGCAACTGCGATCGCAATCATCACCCGTTGTCTCATTCCACCAGATAATTCATGTGGATACTGTCTCACAGTACGTTTGACATCATCGATCCCCACTTTACTCAAAAGTTCCTCGACGCGTGCCTCCTTTTCTTTTGATGAAAGTGTTGTATGTAGATCTAAACTCTCCTTGATCTGATCACCGATCCTCATCAACGGATTAAGAGCTGCCAAAGGGTCTTGAAAGATCATCCCGATCTGAGCACCACGGATCTGCTCTAAGTTTTTTGGCGAAGCCCCACAGAGTTCTTCTCCTTCAAACTTGATACTTCCACTTACCCGAGTGGTCACTGGGTCATGTAAATTCATAATGCTTGTTGCAAGCGTACTTTTGCCACAACCAGACTCGCCTACGATCGCTAATATCTCACCTTCTTTAACACTCAGATCGACACTATCGACTGCGTTATAGAAAGTACCATCAAGTTTAAAATCCACTTTAACTTTATCCAAAACTAATACATCTCTCACACTGCTTGCCACCCCTTTCATTTTGTTTTAACTATTATAGTTGTTTTTTTTTTTTTTTTGCAATACTTAATTAATATAACGTATCGAATAATCAAAAAAGACTCTTTTCATAAATAAGCTAAGAGTCTGATCACCAACAATATTAAAATACCTATTTAAACTTATAGGTCTAATAATTAATAAAAAAACCCTAAAGCGATATGCTCTAGGGAAATAACTGATCTATTTGCTTTCTTCGTCGGTTTTTAAGACAGCCATGAAGGCATCTTGCGGAACGACTACACGTCCGACTGCTTTCATTCGTTTCTTACCACGCTTTTGCTTATCTAACAACTTAGCCCGTCGATCAGGATCACCTGTATGGATCCGTGCCGTGACGTCTTTACGATAAGCTTTGATATTAGTTCGTGCAATGATCTTAGCTCCGATCGCTGCTTGGATCGGGATCTCGAAGTTTTGTCGTGGAATGATCGTCTTTAACTTATCTGTGATCACACGTGCTCGCTGTTGTGCAAATTGTTTGTGCGCAATAAAACTTAACGCATCGACTTTATCACTATTCAGTAAGATATCTATCTTAACTAGGTCACTTGGACGTGTGCCATCAAGTTCATAGTCGAGCGAAGCATAACCACGAGTGCTAGACTTCAATTTATCGAAGAAATCAAAAATGATCTCTGATAATGGCATCTCGTAAATAACATTGACCCGATAATCATCAAGATAATCCATCGTGATAAAATTCCCACGCTTAGCTTGGCATAACTCCATCACCGCCCCGACATACTCACTTGGGACCATGATCTCAGCTTTGACATAAGGTTCATTGATCTGCTTGATCGTTGGGACCTCTGGCATCTCAGATGGGTTAGATACGCTCACATGCGAACCATCTGTTAATTCAACATCATAGGTCACAGATGGTGCCGTCGTGATCAATTCCATCCCAAATTCACGTTCTAAGCGTTCTTGGATAACATCCATGTGCAATAAGCCTAAAAAGCCACATCTAAATCCAAAACCTAAAGCTTGCGAGGTCTCAGGTTCAAACTCTAAAGCTGCATCATTTAGCTTTAATTTTTCTAAAGCTTCACGCAGATCGTTATATTTAGCATTATCTGTCGGATAAAGTCCAGAATACACCATGGGGCTCATTTCACGATAACCCGCTAATGGTTTTTCAGTTGGGTCATCAGCATGCGTTAAGGTATCACCAACACGTGTATCTTGAATATCCTTGATACTTGCAGTTAGATATCCTACATCCCCAGCCATCAAGAAGTCGCGTTTGATCGGCTTAGGTGAGTTGACCCCAACTTCAATAACTTCGTATTCCGCGCCACTATTCATCAAACGGACCTTATCACCAGGTTTTACAGTTCCATCAAAGACCCGTAAGCTCAAGACGACCCCACGGTAATCATCATAGACTGAATCAAAGATCAACGCTTTTAACGGTGCTTTTAGATCGCCACTTGGTGCTGGAACTTTTTGAACGATCTCTTCTAGCATCTCTTCGATCCCGATCCCGTTTTTAGCTGAAGCCAAGACTGCCTCAGAAGCGTCCAGACCGATCACGTCTTCGATCTCTTGGCGCACACGCTCTGGCTCAGCTGAAGGCAGATCGATCTTATTGATCACTGGTACGATCTCAAGGTCATCATCTAATGCTAAATAAACATTTGCCAAAGTTTGGGCTTCGATACCTTGCGCTGCATCGACCACTAAAACAGCACCTTCACAAGCCGCCAATGAACGTGAAACTTCATATGAAAAGTCCACGTGCCCAGGCGTATCGATCAAGTGGAAAATGTAAGTTTCTCCATCTTTTGCATGATAATGAAGTTCTACTGCATTTAATTTGATCGTGATCCCACGTTCGCGCTCCAGATCCATCGAATCGAGCAACTGATCTTGCATTTCACGTTTTGAGACCGTATCAGTCAATTCCAAAATGCGATCAGCTAAGGTCGATTTCCCATGGTCAATATGAGCAACGATCGAAAAATTCCGAATATGCTTTTGGCGCTCCGACATTTTTTCAAAATCCATTTCGCTCTTCCTACTTTCTAGTGGGCAAGAAAAATTCTTCACCCAACTCAATACTCTTTAACTATCAATTATAGCCTGTTTTACAGGTCAGCGTCAATTTTACCAAAAAATAACTAGAGCATAGTTTTAGCTATACTCTAGTTATTTTAAAAATCTATTTTAGTCTTCTTTGCGCTTATTTTTAACACCTAAGCCTAAAATTCCTGCTAAGGCAACTAACATCGCACCGACACCTGTTACTTGTGCTTTAGCATCATCACCCATTTGTGGTAATTCAGCAACTTTTGCTTCATCTGTAACCGGAGTAGTTGCTTTTGGTCCAACTTGAGAGGTTGGGACAGTTACGCCCTTTGTTTTAGTTGGTTCTTGTTTTTCAGACACTTCTGGTACTTCTGCTGTTTTTTCAGCTACATATTTAACGATCGTATCTGAAGTAGGATCAGTTGGATCGACAAACTCTACTTCTGCCTTATATCCTGGGATCGTTGGTACCTTTTGATGTGGTGTAACACCGAAAGGATCATCCTTATCATTTTCATATGGAACTGGAGGAACTAAGGCATTACCATTTTCATCAACAGGAACGATATTACCAACTTTAGCATAGATGAATGTTGTGGTTTCATCACCTTCACCAAATGTTCCGATACCATTTTCGATTTTTTGTAAGACGTAACCCGTGATCACCTTAGCATCAGCAGTATTGTCAAAATCCATACCTGGTACAAAGAGATTTTTCTTAACAATGCTTGGGATCAATTCATTGCCCATATTATCTACAAAGCGTTCTGTCAAGCTGTAGTTTGCTGTATAAATAACACGTTCAACTTGATCAGGACTCATATGATCAACTGTGGTAGCTGGAACGCTTGTCCGATCAGCCCAATAACCAGAGATCTGTGGACTCATTACACTAGCAAATTCTTGAGCGCTACTCCATGCTCCCCAGGTGATCGCATCAGTCACAGCATCTTTAGTTCCTGTTCTCGTAAACGTCTTTGTTTCGACCACTGGTGCTAAAGCTTGTAGACCATCTGCATAAACATAATTGATCGTGCGCGTTACTTCTTTTGTTTCGCTCACTTCAGTTGCAGCTTGTTTCGTGTAGGTTACCGTTACTTCGGTATTTGCACTATCAGCTGTCACACTTTGCGCGGCTACTTCTGTTTTATCAGCTGTGTAACCTTTAAGCTCTGGACTTGGTACTGCCTCAAATTCTTGGGCTTGGCTCCACTCATTCCATGTGATCTCATCTGTTACTGCATCTTTGGCACCTGTTCTTGTGAACGTCTTTGTTTCAACCACTGGTTTAGCTGCTTGAGTACCATCTGCATAGACATACTTAATCGTACGCGTTACTTCTTTTGTTTCGCTCACTTCAGCCGCTGCTTGTTTTGTGTACATTACCGTTACTTCGATATTTGCACTATCGGCTGTCACACTTTGGGCGGCTACTTCTGCTTTATCAGCTGTGTAGCCTTTTAGAACTGGGCTAGTCACTGCGCCAAACTCTTGGGATTGGCTCCACGCATTCCATGTGATCTCATCGGTCACTGCATCTTTAGCTCCTGTTCTCGTGAACGTCTTTGTTTCGACCACCGGTTCAGATGCTTGGCTGCCATCTGCATAGACATAGTTGATCGTGCGTGTTACTTCTTTTGTTTCGCTCACTTCAGCCGCTGCTTGTTTTGTGTAGGTTACCGTTACTTCGGTATTTGCACTATCAGCGGTCACACTTTGGGCGGCTACTTCTGTTTTATCAGCTGTGTAGCCTTTTAGAACTGGGCTAGTCACTGCGTCAAACTCTTGGGCTTGGCTCCACGCATTCCATGTGATCTCATCGGTCACTGCATCTTTAGCTCCTGTTCTTGTGAACGTCTTTGTTTCGACAACTGGTTCAGATGCTTGAGTACCATCTGCATAGACATACTTAATCGTACGCGTTACTTCTTTTGTTTCGCTCACTTCAGTTGCAGCTTGTTTTGTGTAGGTTACCGTTACTTCGATATTTGCACTATCAGCGGTCACACTTTGGGCGGCTACTTCTGCTTTATCAGCTGTGTAGCCTTTTAGAACTGGGCTGGTCACTGCGCCAAACTCTTGGGATTGGCTCCACGCATTCCATGTGATCTCACCAGTTACAGTGTCCTTGATCCCAGTACGCGTAAATGTCTTAGTTGCAACATTTGGTGCTACAGCTTGAGTGCCATCTGCGTAAACGTAATTGATCGTACGTGTTACCGTTTTATCTTCAGTTACATTTTCAGTTGGATTTTTAGTATACTTGACCGTCGTTACATAAGCTTTATTTTCATCCGTTGGTGTTACTGTGATCGCTGCTACTTCTTTTAGATCAGCTGTATAGCCCTTGATCTCGGGTGAAATAACTGCTGCAAAACTTGCTGCAACTACTTCCTTACCATCGACCATCCATGGCGTATAAGTTACTTTATTTAAAGCTAAATTATTTACCTTATCACGCGTAAATGTGATAGTTTTTGTTACTGTTGGCGCAGCTGACTGGTTATTTTCAGCATAAATATAGTTGATCGTTTGTTCAAATTTAACACTTTGAGCTTCGATCTCTTTGTCAGCTTCATAGATATAGGTAACTACAATATCTTGACCTGCTGTAACACCTGCAGGCTGGCCTTCAACTTTAACAAATTTATAGTGTGGGCGTGTGATACCAGTTGTTACATATGTGGCACCTGACATGATACTTTGAACGTCTGGTGCTTGGAGCTCGTTACCATCTGTATCGATCCATCTTGTTGTAACATCTACATAACGTTGGATCTCCAATTTGTAAGTTGGGGCAACATTATAGATACCACTAACACCTGTTGAATTTTCATGTTCACCAGTAAAGTGATCTTGAAGTGTGACACCGACTACACTAGAACCATCTTTAATACCGGTGATCTTAAAGCCTAATTCAGCCATTGCGGTTGCACTTGGGTCTAATTTATCTGACTTAAGGACTACTGCTCTTACTTTAGACCAATCAGTCACTTGATCAGCTGTCACAAAGTCTACTAGAGCAGCTTCAGTTACTTGATCACCTACAAATGGTGTATAAGCGAATAGTAATTGTCCATTACCAGTTCCTGTAGTTGTTACTTTATCAACACCTTCACCAGTCAAAACGATCGTCGCATCATCGCCATTTGCTATGCTAGGTAAATTGATGACATTATAGGAGTATTCTGAAATACCCTTATCCGTCAAAACATTAGCTAAGCGGATCGTTCCTTTAGAGTTAGCCAACTCTTTTGAACTACTATATGCTAACTTGGTCGTTCCTGTTTCTTCGGTATATTTTCCAGCGTCAGCTGCTTTGACACCATTCATCGGACCGTAAGTTGATGGATAGGTGAAACTGTAGCTCACTTCATTTGGAGTCTTATAGTAACCTAAGTTAGTTGATCGAACCTTATAAGTCTTGCCATCCCGCAACGTGACCTCACTAATATTAGCAAAACCATTAGTTGGTGCGGAAACTTGATTATTTTCGTTAAGCTCCATGAATAAACTCATCCCGTTTTCAGGGTAAGCATAGGATAACGGTAACTGATTCTTATTTGCTACGATCTGCAACGGTGTTGTGTAAGAAGTCCCATTGATCAAAACAGGCGTACGATACCAAGGTGTTTCAGGTAAGCTGATCTTAAACATCCGTTCACCGTTGATCCCGATGTACCCTAGATCTTCAACAACAGCAGCTTCGTAAAGTGCCCCCCCCATGTTTGTAAACATGTAACTGACTAGCATCTTCTAGATCAAATCCTTGAGGGATCGCAATAAAATAAGAGCTTGGAATGTCATTATATTGAACGATGTTTCGGATCTGGTATGTGATCGTTGCAATATTACCACCATCTTCACTTGTTGGTTGGTAAGAAGTATTATTGAAATTCAAGATATTGCCAGTAAACTGGTTCTTACTTGGATTAGGCGCTTTGATATTAAGTGACATTTTCCCAGTCAATTCTTGTCCTTTATCGGAAGTCACAGTATAGCTGTACTCTGCTGTATCATTGACCTTCTTAGTCGTCCCTTTTTCTAAGATCGCATTGTTACTGAAATTGATCTTAACTTTAGTACCTGCTTCAATATTTTTATAACCGATATCAAGCGCTTTAATATTAGATCCATCTTTAGCAACACCTGCACTGATCGCTTTATCGTCGATAGCAACAACAATAGAGTTTACATTAGAAGTTACAAAGTTACCCATTTGTAGATCTACTGTACGGCCATCTGTTAATGTTGCTCGTGTTAAACCGCTTGGCTGATTTTCACTTGACGATGTGATCGCTAACGCATACTCACCTTCGCCACCATTCATGATCGTACCTGGTTCAATATCTAAGTGGATCAAAACATTTTCTTGCGCAACATTACCATTGTTATATACTTCGATCGAACGGATCAGACTACCATTGTCATTGTAATCTAACTTTGTATCATCAGATTGGTGTTCCCCATCAGCTTGACCATTATCTGTGTAGATCTCACCATCTTTTTTCTTGAATTGTGCTCCCCAAGAATTATTAACTTTAGTAGCCACAGCTAAATTGAGATGCTTAGTGCCCACAGCTTGCTGGATCATATCCTTAGCTCGTTCGCCTGCAGTGTTGATCGAGTAGTATGCAACTGTAGCATCAAAGTTGTTATCACTGGCAGCCAATTCAGTTGTGTATGTCCCAAATAATAATAATGACCCCTTCAATAGATCAGTTTTGGCATTATTAAAATCAATAACGACTGGTTCACCTGCAGCTGCTTGTTTGATCGTAACATTTTTTCCATTAGCTAATGTAGCAAAATCACTAGCTGTATCACCAACGACTGTTTTATCAGTCAAGCCATATGCATAGCCAATGCTTGTAGTATCAGCTAAAAAACCCTTTGGAACGTTCAATGTTACTGTACCAGCAAAATTATCACCGTCTTTTTGACCATTATTAGCTAAATTGACCCCTAAAACATATTTTTGATCCTTAACTAAACCATTTTCTGCAGTTTGATTTTGATCAAAATTGAGATTGACAGCGGTGATCTCGGCCGGTTGCCCGATCGTATAAGTGATCTCACCAATATCATCCCCATTTTTCTTAACAACAACTTGGAATTTTGAACCTGGTGTTAAAAATGACCAATCAGAAACAGTTGGCATCAATCTTAAATTAAAAATCATTGAAGCTGTTGTGTTGATATTGTACGTAAAAGTCGTATTTTGGCTGGCCTTATTAGTAACATATCCTGGATCAGCTACTGGAGAAGTTTCTGTATCGACATTGTACAACTCACCATTGATACTACTGCCAGTCGAAGCTGTAAAAATATATGGAACAGTGACCGTAACTGTATCTCCCGCAACAGCTGGGACCATAATTGAAATACTACGCGTTTCATTATCGCCGTGATCCAATGTTACTGCTTGACTTTGGGTATTATTTTCGATCACTTGATCTACATTGACTGTTGGCACATCGGCTACTGCACTTCTAAAAGTTGCGTGTATTTGTTCTTGTGGCGCTTCAGTTGTACTTTCAGCAGATGATACCTCATTATTTTCAACTGGTGGAACACCTTGGTCAGCACTCTTATCTGCCTCAGCTTGCTCAACTGTTTGCGTCGAAGTAACTGTGTTTTCCTCTGGTGTTTCAGTTAAAGCCACTTCTGTCTCATTTTCAGTACTTTCAGTAAGCTGAGTCGTTTTTTCATCATTAGTTGCAGTATCGACCACGTCTGCGTTAACAGCATCTGCGTTCGAAAAAGCAAGTAAAGCCCCGACCATCACAGATGCTACTCCCACATTCAATTTTTTGATTTTGTACTTTGCTTTGCGTTGTGCCATTTTTTCAGAGCGAAGTTTTAGATTGTTTTTCGAACCCATAGTGACCTCCTAAAATTAATATTTACTTAATATTTTATCAATAAAAATTTATCATATTAATTTTAATAAAACAATGCAGTGAACATGCTTTGTACAATTTTTACGTTATTTTTCAACATTTTTAAACAATATACCAATTACATCTAATCCAAATTAAAAAAAAGCGTTTAGAACATGGCTACTGTTATTACCAACAATATAAGCCAAAGGACCACTACGATGCTTTGTAGCGTAGTAGTCCTTTGGCTTGTTTCATATTCTAATTTGCTTTAAAGTTAAACATCTAACTTTTTCTCATATATAAATCTATAAAACAGGTTTCGATCATTTCAGATGAATACTTCAAATCTGTTAAACCAAACTTGATAAAAATGTTCCAAGCTCGGACTAAATACTCATTTCGACGTTCTAAATGAGCTTTTAGGATCTGCTGTTGTAAGGTAAGATATACAGTCGCTTCAGAACGTGAACGCCATTTAGAAGCTAACTTTTCTTCTTGTTCTGGGGACAGTAATAATAGATAGACCCATTTTTTTGTATTAGCAACATCTAAAAATGCTGCTAATACTTTGCAATATGCTTTCAAACAAATCGTTTCATCTGCTCGGCTTACTTTATTAAACAGTTCGGCCACTGCGATGCTTAGTTCACTGTAAACGAGCTCATCTTTTTCTCTTTGAAAAGAATTCTTTGTGCCGATCTGTCTTTGAATTTTAGCTAATTTGGTAATATCCATGCGTTAGTCCTAAAAAAATCTTTCATCTGATTTAATAGCTAGACTCGTCAAATTATCTAAATACCAATCCTTGATAAACTCATACTGGTATAAAATATCGAACCAGGCTACTTTATGATCTTCATCATGGACCTTAATGACCCAACTAGCATTATTTAAATCAGCATGTTCTGCTTGCATCAAAATAGAAACAACAATATTATTCTTCAATTGCAAGACTGCACGACCACTTTCACCAGCTACCAACATATAACCTGCATCTGCACTGATGATGAAGAGTTTATCTAATGCCTCACGTGGCTCATCGGCTGAAGAGATTTGATAACTTGCATTATTAGAAGTATCAAGTAAATTAAAATCAACATCAAAACCGTAATCTTCTTTAAAATACTTGCCGATCACAACTAAATACTCTTCAAAACGTTTTACGGTCTTATAGTCAAATTTTCCACTATAATCAACAACTAATAGATCAGTTAAAGCTTGACTATTAAACCGGATCAACTGGCGCTTAAAGTTGATATAAAACAAACGTGCACCAGTACTTTTATCAACATAATATGCTCCTTCACGCATGTTCTCATCGATCTTAAAAGTAAAGTAGCCTTCCATATTTATTCCTGGAAATTCATGGTAAAGCTCATTTTGATGATCACTGGATTGCAAAATAACTTGCTCGTTTTGATGAAGTTGCAATAAACGATTCAAAAAGATCAAGTAATAGTCAGCCCGACTGTATTGCTGTGGGAAGATCAGATATGCTGTATCCAAGCTATAATCAGTCAAAGTCATAACTGACTCTAGTAAAATGTTTTTGTCATCGGTATTGATCAGCTCATCTAAAACTTTGGTAAAGTAGATCCCACGCTTAAGGCTTTCTTTTAATTGATCGTTGTATGACATCAACCGCCCTGTTGTACTCAAAGAACCTGCATATGCACTGGTGGTCTCTTCAGCATTCCTCTTATTAGTTGGTCGAAATGTTTCCGTTGGTTTTTCATATTCTTTCGTCATTTTTGTTCACCTACTTTTGCTTAGCGATCAAATCTGCAATATAGTTGCGGTATAATGCTGCGTTATGCGCTTCAAAGTTTTCAAAGCTCCCAAATTTAGCTACGATACTTTGTTTCTCATAGCCCATTAAAGTATCTTCTTTTGAAAGTGCTAAGATTTTTTCCTCATTTTCACGGATCTGACGGTAAGCATTCCCCGCTTTTTCATCCAGTTCAGACAGATAGGATAATTCATCGATCAATTTTTGCTTAGATTCCTTGAGTTTTGAAGCTTCCCAAGGCATCACCTTCTCTTGCGAAGTCCGTTTGATCTCTTGACGAAGTTCATCTTTTCGTTGATCACGCTCATTTTGAGCATCGATCAATTCTTGTAACTCATCTGATTGTTGCGATAAGAGCGCGATCTGATCGCTATTCAAGCGTTTATTTTCACTTTCCAATGCAAAAGCACGTGCTAATTTTTGATATTCAGTTTCATCAAAATTGAATTTGACTTTCAATACATCTAACGTCCCAAATAATCGTCTCCCCCACCAATTTCCAAAGAAAAATTGATACTGTCCGATCGCAGTCTCTTCAAAATAGAAAAATGGGTACATCTCACATAAATAATCGATCAAGTTCTTACTCAAATAATCACTTATCTTAGCATAACTGTCACGCACAAGATGTTCATGGGTATCATCAACTTCAGCCCCATCTTGTTTTAAGATCTCAGTTGCATAACGTTTACCATCGATCAGCTGGTATACCAAACGATCATCTTGGTCTTGAACAGCTTTTTCAAAAGATTCTAAATAGGCAACTTTATCTAGAAGTGCCTTAGTCAAGCTTTTAGTTGCTTGTTTATGATCTGATAAACTAAGTTGATTTGGATTAGCCATAAGTATCTCCTCTATTTCATAATTGCCCAGTTGAGAGCAAGATGTTCATAGCTCTATTGTTACAAAAAAACTTAAATTTATCAATTATCAGGGCTGAGTTCTTGTTTCATCATCTCATTTAATCGCTTCTTTAACCGCAACTGTTCCTCTAAGTAGGCACCTGTTACTTTATTATTGGCTGTGACCGCTAATTTTTTTGGATGTAAAGCCATGATCTGCTGGCAGATCCGTTCATGATAGGCACAAATCGGGTCTTTATATTGTTTGTAATAGCGATGTTGCTTTTTACTGAGCTGCCTGAAATAATTGAAACGCTGACCATTACTCAATTTCAATAACTTATTCCCACCAAAAAAGAGATCTAATCTAGCTAAATTAGCTTTATCTGGTGGAGTTTGATCGATAAAGTAAATGAAATATCGGCCTTTGTGTAGATAAACAATAAACCGTTGCTCAGGATCGATCTTTTGACTTACCATTACCCCTTGAACGAGTAGCAACTTCATTTTGCCACTACAGATCCCCATAAAAAACTCAGGAAAAAAAGGTTGTTTTTTCAAAAAGATCTCTTCAAGTAAAATAAAGGTGGCCTCTAACGTACACTCAAAAAATTCATTGGCCGTATTTTGTGCACGATTGCGATATTTTGCACTCAATAATTTCTTACATTGTAAAAATGACATCTGATCACAATTAGCAATAAATTCTGCGATCACATTCATACTGAGCCCCAAATACCGGTCGATCACCACTTGGGCTGACTTAGCTAACACGATCTCTTCACTATTTTCAAACTTCATAAAAATAACCACCTTTCACTATCTACACTTTATAGATACGCAAAAGGTAGCCATTATAATTTATTTTTTCAAATATTGGCGTTTAAAATCTTTGATCCCAGCTAACACAAATTGAGCAGGATCTTTTGAAATATCAAGTTTTCGATCATGATCATCTGTTAAGATCGCTGAAAAGATCTGTTCATACTCCGCAACACTAACTTCTGCCCGCATCTCTAACATTTCAGAAGTTTGATAAGTGAGAGCTTCTTTATAATTAGGCTGTAAGCGTCCTGAGAAAAACTCACCTTGGGCTCCAGAACCGTAACTAAACAAGCCTAGCCGATCTCCAGCCTTTAGTGTATCAGTATTTTCTAAAAGAGATAGCAAGCTCAAATATAACGAGCCAGTATATAAATTCCCAGTTGCCATATTATACTTGCGACTTGCTTCAAATTCATTGTAATAATGACTAGCTACAGTCGGATCAACACCTTCTAAGGCCTTACGCAGCCCCTTTAACCCCTGTTTAGTATATGGCAAATGGAACAATAACGCTGAAAAATCAGTTAACTTAAGCCCTGTCTTTGCTAGATAGTCTTGATAGACTTTCTCAAAAAATTCTAGATAAATATTAGCCGAAAACTTACCGTCGACTTTAGCTTCAGTTTGAGAAAGTGGGCGCCAAAAATCCATCACATCTTTAGCATAATACGCACTTTCTGCCTCCAAAGTAACAAGTTTAGGATCTTTAGAAACTAACATTGCCACTGCACCACCACCTTGTGTCGGTTCACCTGGTGTCTTCAAGCCATAGCGAGCAATATCACTACCAATAACTAGCGCTTTTTTATCTGGAGCTAAAGCAATATGCCCCTTAGCTAACTGTAAGCCAGCTGTTGCCGCATAACAAGCTTGTTTCAATTCGATCGTTCTGATCTCATGAGATAGGCCCAACAATTCACTAACGTAAGCTGCAGTTGATTTAGAGTTGTCTACCCCTGATTCCGTGGCAACTATCACTAGATCGATCGCTTCTTTGTCTTCTACTGTCAAAACCTTAGCTGCGGCATTAGCTGCCAAGGTCACTGCATCTTGTGTCGGTGGGATGACCGCCATTTTATTTTGGCCGATCCCGATCAAATATTTATTTGGATCCTCATTTCGTGCTTGAGCTAGTTTAGCCATGTCCACGTACAAATGTGGCGTAAAAAAGCCGATTTTATCGATCCCAATTTTCATTTTCATCGCACCTCTCACTGCTGATTGTTCACTCTACAAGTTTAGCGAAGTTATTATTTTTTAGCAAATTTCTTTCCTGTAGTATAATATAACTAGAAATATCTTACGAAGGGAATGGGATAAGTGGCAGCAATCAGTTTAGAAGTACATGGTATCGTTCAAGGAGTTGGCTTTCGTTATATGACTAAGATCTTGGCCGATCAGATCGGAGTCACTGGTAAAGTTTTAAATAAAAATGATGGCTCTGTTTATATTGAAGCACAAGGCGATCCCGAAAAGCTTTCTGCCTTTATCGAAGGGATCAAAGCTTCACCTACCCCAGCAGGGCGCGTCGATCGTGTCATCCTCAAGTCGATCCCTGAAAATAGCTATACGCGTTTTAGCGTGGCATATATGTAACTGCACGGTTCTTACGGATTATACATTGAAATATCGCTTTTTTTCCAGTATAGTTAATAACGATACCTTTATTCATAAGTGAAAGGAATTGACCTATGAAAAACAAAAAATTATTAACTATTGCTGCGATCATGGCTTCAGCAATGTTATTCCTGAGTGGCTGTGTTCAACACACTGCCTCAGGTAAGCCTTATGGTTTTGTCTATGATAACTTGGCAGTTCCAACCCAACATGTTTTAGTTTGGCTGTCACAGATCTTAGGCAATAGTTTAGGCTGGGCAATCATCGTGATCACTTTCATCGTCCGCCTAGTCTTGATGCCGATCATGATCAAGCAGTCTAAAAATGCTACGGTCCAACAAGAAAAGATCGCTCACATCAAACCGTTGATGGAAGACATCACCAAGCGTCAAAAAGAAGCCACTAGCGATGCGGAAAGAATGGCGATCAACCAAGAAATGATGCAGCTTTACCGCGATAATAATATTTCAATGACTGGCGGGATCGGTTGCTTACCACTTTTGATCCAAATGCCGATCTTTGCTGCACTTTATGCTGCGATCCAGTACTCACCTGAGCTGTCACGATCTTATTTCTATGGGATCAACCTTGGACAGCGAAGTTTCACTCTAGTTGCTCTCTCCTTTGTCGTTTACGCACTTCAAGGATGGTTATCAACTCTAGGTGTACCAGAAGCCCAACGAGCTCAAATGCGTCAAATGATGATCATCAGCCCACTGATGATCACATTCATGACTTACATCTCCCCTGCTGGTTTGGGACTTTACTTCTTTGTTGGGGGGATCTTTGCATGTATCCAAACTTTGATCATCAACTATATGCGTCCCCGCATTAGAAAAGAAGTCTTGGCAGAGCTAAAGAAAAATCCAGTTAAGCAACCTAAGAAAGTAGTTACTGAAGCTAAGGAAACCACAATTGAGTCATCACCTACTTCAGCTACCTCTAAAAAGAAGCGCAACGCTGGTAAACAAAATCGTCATAAATAAAAAATGGTTTTTCCTGCTTTGGAAAAACCTATTTTTTATTATCTTTATTTTTAACTAGGGGAAGGGAAACACGAAAGACTGATCCCTGTCCCACGGCACTTTCAACGACTAGTTTACCGTGATATCCCTCGATCAAACGCCGAGCGATCGAAAGCCCTAGTCCATTACCGCCTTTATCTCGACTTCGTGCTTTATCAACACGATAGAAACGATCAAAGATCCGATCGATATTTTCTTGCGAGATCCCCTCGCCAAAATCTTGGATCACGATATCAATATCATTGATGTTTTTGGATAATGTCATATGGACCTCTTTGCGTTCACGTGAATACTTGACCGCATTATCCATTAAAATGATCAAAACTTGTTCTAAGTGATTACGATAGATCTGAACATTAGTGATATCTTTAAGATCATCATCTAATACAAAGGTAAAGTCTGGATGGATCATCTGAAAGTTATTGAATACCTGTAGCCCGACTTCCTTGGCATCAGTGATCTCTTTACCAAACTGGATCTCAACTTGTTCAGCCCGAGAAAGATCTAACATTTCTTGAACTAAACTCTTCATTCGAGCGATCTCTTGCAAGGAAGCCTCGATCGATTCATCTAAGACTGCTGGGTCATCTTTACCCCAACGTTTCAAAAGAGATAAATGTCCTTGAATGATCGCAACTGGTGTCCGAAGTTCATGCGAAACATCTTCTACGAATTGCTGTTGCTGTTCGATATACCGTTGCATCCGATCAAGCATCTTATTAAATAAGCGCCCTAGTTCGGCCAATTCATCTTCATGTTTAAGTTCGGGCACACGCAAATTGGCTAAAGCATCACTTTCATCATCACCATTTATCTTACCGATCGTATCATTTATCAGATCGATCGGCCCTAATAGCCAAGATGATAAGCCATAACTGAGTAAAGCGATCCCGATCGCTGCGATCAAAGAGAACACTAAAAAGATCAAGATCAATTTGCGCCTAGTCTGATCGTAATTGACCAGATCATTGGTAACTTGAACATATCCGATCAAATGCTTATCTTTCTCAGAAAAAACTTTTTTCCCTAAAACTAAAACATTATATGCAGACGTATGTTTGATCTTGCTTTCCTCAGTTATTTCAGCTTGATCAAACTTTACAGGCACATCTCGTGAAGCAAAAACCATTTCATTTGAAAGGTTGTAGACACTGATACTGATATTTTCGCGTGTCAGTGAGGTATAAAATGAACTTGAATAAAGTGTCTGTAATTCTTTTATGTTCCGTTCATTATGTACCCGCAAACTCAACGAATGCTCAGTCCGATCTTGCGTCAATTCTTTAGTATTGGTCGCTAAACTTTCAACCGCTGTATCCAACGCTTCTTGTGCATATTGTTTTTCTTGATTTAGCAATAGACTCGAAAAACTTTGAAAAAGTAGGACTGAAAAAACAGCAAAAATCAGCAAAACTCCGATCCCAGTGCCAACCGACCATTTTAGCTTAAGTGAGAAGAATGGTTTTGCATGACTATCTTTTAGCTGCTTTTTATGCAAAATAGCCTTTCGAATACACATTAGGAACGCATTACATAGCCGGTTCCACGTACAGTTTGGATATAGCTATCTTCACCTGGACGATCGATCTTATTGCGTAAGTAGCGAATATAAACATCCACAACATTAGTTTCGATCTGTGATTCATAACCCCAAACTTCTTTCAATAACACATCACGAGCTAAAACTACATTAACATTTTCCATCAATGTCAATAACAATTCATATTCACGCTTTGTCAATTCAATGATCTCATCACCACGACGTACAACACGATTTTCTTTTTCGATCACAAGGTCACGATAACTTACGGTCGTTTGCTTAGATGAATTATATTCACTTTCAAGATCAACTCGACGCAACACTGCACGTAAGCGAGCTAATAATTCTTCGATCGCAAATGGTTTGATCACATAATCATCTGCCCCATGATCTAAACCAGATACACGGTCGATCACAGAATCACGCGCAGTCATCATGATAATTGGGGTGTTTTTAACTTGACGTACACGCCGACATACTTCAAGACCATTCAAATCAGGAAGCATCAAGTCAAGTAAGATGGCATCCCATTCTTCGCTCAAAGCTACTTCTAAACCAGTCCGACCACTCTCACAAGCGTAAGTTTCATATCCTTCATGCTTTAATTCAAGTTCAACGAAATGAGCCAAATTTTCTTCATCTTCGATGATAAGTATCTTACTCATTATTCCACACTCCTATATTTTGTTGTTAAATTTTTTATTATTTATTTAATGATAACATACTTAATTCTAACATTGATGTCATCAATAAGTATACCTTAATTTTACCTTAAGAAAGATTAATTATAGCATACTTCTTATTATCTCGCCACCCAACGTTAAATTTGGATATTTAATTATAATTTTTTAGGTAATAATTATAATTTATTTTTGCCTAAAAAAAGAGGCTGTGACATAAGTCTCCAAAAAACGGTCGTAAATGGACTTTAAAAATTGTTCATTTACGACCGTTTTTGTATACTATAAATAAAAAAGGACATCAGAACCCCCTGATGCCCTATAGTCTACCCCCTTCAAAAAAGAAAGGAGATAAACCCATGCACAGTAATTATAACATAAATCAACTCAGTTTGAACATGGCGACCTTCTATGAACCTGAAAAAAATCATCAAGCACACTACATACACCATTTAGTCGAATCTATTGATTTTGATGACTCTTATACCTTTGGGCGTCCTTTCGAATATGAACCTCGGGTCTTACTCAAGTTAGTTCTTTTGGCATATAGTTAT
Source organism: Ligilactobacillus murinus (assembly GCF_003288115.1). Classification (NCBI taxonomy): domain Bacteria; kingdom Bacillati; phylum Bacillota; class Bacilli; order Lactobacillales; family Lactobacillaceae; genus Ligilactobacillus; species Ligilactobacillus murinus. The sequence continues at coordinate 928,598 of NZ_CP023565.1, forward strand.
GGTATTTTTTCTTGTCGAAAGATCGAACGTTTTGCTCGGGAAAACGTTGTTGCCATGTGGTTGACTCAGGAAGCCCAACCTACTTATCGTACTATTGCTCGCTTTGTTGTCTCTGATACTATTGAGATGATGCTAAAAAGTTCGTTTTCTGAATTTAGAGAATATTTGCGAAAAAATGGGCTCATTGATGAGGCTGTGTTTATTGATGGTACTAAGATTCTTGCTAACGCAAATAAATACTCGTTTGTTTGGAAGAAAAATACTATTCGCTATGATGATTTAAATCGACAAAAAGCTAAAAAGTTATTGAAAGAGATCAAAGAATCGATCGTCAATATTGATTTTGCTGATGATCTGACTGTTGATCAACTTGATGAGATATGTGCCCGATTGGAACAACGAATTGAATATTTGAATGAAAAAGTCGAAGAGACTAAGAAGATCTCCCCTAATCCTGCGAAGCAGGAACGACGGACGGCCAAGAAATACTTAAAACAAACACGCGAGCGCAAACAGAAAAACTCTAAATATGCTGAACAGTTTGCCATCGTTGGCGAGCGAAACAGCTATTCTAAAACTGATAATGACGCCACTTTTATGCGTATGAAAGAAGATCCAATGAAAAATGGTCAAACCAAACCTGGCTATAATCTCCAAGTCGCTGCTAATAATCAATTTGCTTTGGACTACACCCTCGCACCTAATCCAACTGATATGCGTACTTTGATCCCATTTTTAGAAAAGATGGATGCAGATGTTATTCAAGGTCCGATAGTTGCTGATGCTGGTTATGGATCTGAACCTAACTATGAATTTATCGAAGATAAATTCGGAGTGTTTGATTACCTTATTCCATATAATACGATGTTAAAGGAAGAAACCAAACGTTGGAGATCAGATGAGCGCAAAGTGATGAATTGGCATTATAACGCTGAAGATGATTACTATATAGATCCAAAGAATGTTCGTTTTAACTTTAAACGCTATGCATATCGCCATGATACATATGGTTATAAACGAAATTTTAAAGTATATGAAGCTGAAAAATTCGATGAAGATCGTAAAGAAGATCCAAATGCATTGACCAAAAAAGGAAACGTCAGAAAGATCTATATCAATCCACAATGGGAATATTTCAAGGGGAAAGTAAAAACAAACCTTTCAAATACTGAAAAAAATAAGATCTATCGTAGAAGAAAGTATGAGATCGAACCTATTTTCGGTAATTTGAAGGCTTATTTGGGTTTTACTCGATTTACCGTACGAAGTAAGAAAAAGGTAAATCGACAAATGGGGATAGCGTTAATGGCATTGAACATGTGGAAAATGTCCACTAGTAGTTCAAAAATATCACCAAATAATAAAAACAAAAAGAAGACCATCCGAATTTTTCAAAATTTTCAAAAAATTCGAATGGTCTTCTTTAAAGATAGAGACTTATGTCACAGCCTCTTTTGCTGACTAGTTTATTCTTCGTGATACCATTCGTAGTGATAGTTACCTTCTTTGTCGACACGTTCATAAGTATGTGCCCCGAAGTAATCACGTTGTGCTTGGATCAAGTTTGCTGGTAAAACAGCTGACCGATATTGATCGTAGTAAGTAATTGCACTAGTAAAGCCTGGGCAAGGTACCCCCGCTTGAATAGCTAAGGCAGCTACTTCTCTGACTGCTGCTTGATACTTAGCTGTGATCTCAGTAAAGTACGGATCAAGCATCAAGTTCTTCAATTCTGGTTGTTTATCAAATGCATCTGTGATCTTTTGCAAGAATTGTGCCCGAATAATGCAACCTTCACGCCAGATCTTAGCTAAAGAACCATAATCCAAATTCCAGTCATATTTTTCAGAGGCAAAGCGCATTTGTTCAAAACCTTGAGCATAGCTGACGATCTTGCTAAAGTAAAGCGCTTGGCGGATTTTTTCAACAATTTCTTTTTTATCAAGCTTTTTAGCATCAAATGCTTTGGGTTTAGCTAAAACTTCACTCGCTTCTACACGTTCATCTTTAAGAGCAGAGATATAACGTGCGTAAACAGATTCAGTGATCAATGATTGTGGGACTCCTAATTCAAGGGCGCTTTGTGAACTCCACTTACCAGTTCCCTTATTGCCCGCACGATCTAAGATCACATCAACGATCGGTCTATCAGTTCCTTCATCATCTTTACGGGTCAAAATATCAGCCGTAATATCGATCAAGTAGCTATCAAGCTCACCATCTTTCCATTCATGGAAGATATCAGCGATCTCATCAACTGAAAGGCCTAGCAAGTTACGCAATAAGTTATAACTTTCAGCGATAAGTTCCATATCACCGTATTCGATCCCATTGTGGACCATCTTAACGTAGTGTCCAGCTCCATTAGGGCCAATATAAGTCACACAAGCTTGACCATCATCTGCTTTAGCAGCGATCTGATCTAAAATAGGTGCTACAAGATCATATGCTTCTTTTTGTCCGCCTGGCATCAATGACGGACCTTCCAAGGCACCCTTTTCACCACCGGAAACACCCATACCGATAAAGTTGATCCCTGAATTATCTAATTCAGCATTACGACGCATAGTATCTTCAAAGAAAGTATTTCCACCATCGATCAAAACATCGCCTTTATCAAGGTAAGGTAAGAGACTCTTGATCGTTGCATCTGTTGGAGCACCCGCTTTGACCATCAAAATGATCCGACGTGGTTTTTCCAATGAATCAATAAAGTCCTTGATCGTATAACTCGGAACCAAATTTTTATCTGAATGATCAGCAACAACTTGCTCAGTCTTTGAACCTGTACGATTAAAGATCGCAACTTTATAGCCACGACTTTCGATATTCAAAGCCAAGTTCTTACCCATAACAGCCATACCGACAACACCGATTTGTGCTTTACTCATATCCAACTTAACCTCCTAAAATTCCTACTGCACTTAATTTTATCAAAATTGCCTAAGATTTTAAAGATGCTTACTAAAAATTAGGCTTTCATCACTAAAGTAGGTTCTGCTTCACCTAAAACTGTATCTTTTGAAATGATAACTTTTTCGATCTCTTTATTACTTGGGACCTCGAACATGATATCACGCATCGTAGCTTCAATGATCGAGCGCAAACCACGTGCCCCTGTATTGCGTTCGATCGCTAAATGAGCAACTTCACGTAAAGCTTCTGCTTCAAATTCGAGTTTTACCCCATCAAATTCAAGTAACTTGCTGTATTGCTTGACTAAAGCATTCTTAGGTTCAGTCAAGATCCGGACTAGATCATCTTCAGAAAGCTTTTCAAGTGCTGTCAAGATCGGCAAACGTCCGATAAATTCTGGGATCAACCCAAACTTCAACAGATCTTCAGGAATGATCTGTTGCATAATGCTCTTAGATTCATCATAGTTTTGCTTACTATCAGCGCCAAACCCGATCGTCTTATCGCCTAAACGATTTTTAACGATCGTTTCGATACCGTCAAAAGCCCCACCAACGATAAACAAGATATTTGTTGTATCGATCTGGATAAATTCTTGTTGTGGATGCTTTCTGCCCCCTTGTGGTGGAACATTAGCCACTGTTCCTTCCAAGATCTTCAAGAGTGATTGTTGAACGCCCTCACCCGAAACATCACGAGTGATCGAGACATTTTCACTCTTCTTAGCTATCTTATCGATCTCATCAATATAAACGATCCCTCTTTGGGCCCGTTCAACATCATAATCTGCATTCTGCAAGAGCTTCAATAAGATATTTTCAACGTCTTCACCAACATAGCCCGCTTCTGTCAATGTCGTAGCATCAGCGATCGTAAACGGGACATTTAAGATCTTGGCTAAGCTTTGGGCTAAAAATGTCTTACCTGAACCAGTAGGCCCGACAAGACAGATATTGCTCTTTTGTAGTTCCGTATCATCGTCAGCAGTATCAAATGAAGCATTGATCCGCTTATAGTGGTTATACACAGCTACTGCCAAAGTTTTTTTAGCCTGTTCTTGTCCGATAACATATTGATTTAAAATATCAACGATCTCTTTTGGTGTCGGCACATCAGTAAATTCCTCTTTAACATTAGCTTTATTTTCTTCGCTGATGATCGTTTGAGCTAATTCGACGCATTCATTACATATATACACGCCAGGGCCCGAGATCATACTTTTAACTTGCCGCTCAGATTTGCCACAAAAAGAGCAAACTGCGGGTTCGTTTGGATCTGTATTTTCGTACATCTAAATCACCTTTATCTAATAATTACTTATATTCTATCAGACATTGCTACTAAAAACTAATACTTACTTTTTATTTATCAGGTGAATGGATAAATTTAGGGATCGCAACAGATAAATTCCGCTGCGATCCCTAAAATCACAAGATTAAATTGATATTGTCACTCAAGTATTAAACTTGTTTTGCAGAATCTGTCATTTCTTTAACGACTTTTCTGATAGCAATGTCATGATTCAACATGTCATCTGAAAGAGCTGAGCGAACTGCAGCTTCTTCCATGCCATATTGTGCAGCTAATTCTTTGATCTCTGCATTGATCTCTTCTTCAGAAGCTTTGATATCTTCAGCAGCTACGATAGCTTCTAAGACAAGGTTTGTCTTAACACGCTTTTGTGCACCACTTTCAAATTGCTTGTGCAAGTCTTCTTCAGAAGAACCTGTAAGTTTGTAGTACATGTCAGCACTGATACCTTGTTGTTGCAAACCAGCTAAGTATTGATCCATTTGACGGTGTACATCTTCTTCGATCATTGCACCTGGGATCTCGCCGATCTCTGCATTTTCAACTGCTTTATCGATAACTTCTTCTTGGATAGCTTCTTTTGCAGCATTTTGTTTTTGTGCTTCAAGACGTTCACGTGTCTTAGCTTTCAATTCAACTAAAGTATCAACTTCTTCGTCAACATCTTTAGCAAATTCGTCATCAAGTTCAGGCAATTCCTTAGTCTTAACTTCGTGGATCGTTGTTTCAAAGACTGCATCTTTACCCTTAAGGTCTTCAGCATGGTATTCTTCAGGGAATGTTACGTTAACTTCTACTGTTTCACCAGCTTTATGACCAACTAATTGGTCTTCAAAACCTGGGATAAATGTGTTTGAGCCAAGTTCAAGAGAGTAGTTTTCGCCCTTGCCACCGTCAAAAGCAACACCATCAACTTTGCCTTCAAAGTCGATAACAACTGTGTCGCCTTCAGCAGCTGGTTGATCTTCTTTCAACACTAATTCAGCTTGTTGTTCTTGTAATTTCTTGATTTCAGCATCAACTTCTTCGTCAGTAACTTCTGTTGATCGTGCTTTAACTTCAAGATCTTTGTATTGACCCAATTTAACTTCTGGTTCAACCGTAACTTTAGCAGTCAAGACCCATGTAGAATCTTTTTCCATTGATTCAACGTCGATCTCTGGTTGTGCTACTGGCTTGATGTTTGATTCTGCAACAGCATTAGCATAAGCTTCAGGCAATACAGCGTTCAAAGCATCTTGGTAAAGTGATTCTTCGCCAAACATTTTGTTAAAGATCTGACGAGGAACCTTACCTTTACGGAAGCCAGGCACGTTTAAAGTTTTCTTGACACGGTTAAATGCTGTGTCTAAACCTTCCTTGATTTTTGCAGGTTCGATTTCAAAGGTCAACTTACCGTTGTTTGTACCTTCTTCTTTTTCCCATTTTACAGACATTATTTTCCCTCCGAGTAAAATAGTTTGTACAATTTACTGAGTAATTGCATACTAACTAAGTTTAACTTAGAAAGCTTTAAATGTAAATGTTTATAGTACAAAAAGTCGATTTTTTAGACAAAAAAGACTTGGGATAAACCCAAGCCTTCTTCAATATTCAAAAAAATATTAGTCGTCGATTTCAGAAACGACACCAGCACCAACTGTACGGCCACCTTCACGAACTGTGAATTTAAGACCTTTTTCGATAGCAACTGGAGCGATCAATTCAACGGAGAATGTTACGTTATCGCCAGGCATAACCATTTCTACACCTTCAGGCAATTCGATAACACCTGTAACGTCTGTTGTGTGGAAATAGAATTGTGGACGGTAGTTTGAGAAGAATGGTGTATGACGGCCACCTTCTTCTTTTGTCAAGACGTAAACTTCACCCTTGAACTTCTTGTGTGTTTGGATCGAACCTGGTTTTGCAAGAACTTGACCACGTTCGATTTGTGTACGGTCAACACCACGAAGTAATGCACCGATGTTGTCACCAGCTTCACCTTCGTCAAGTGTCTTACGGAACATTTCAACACCTGTAACAGTTGTCTTAAGAACATCGTCTTTCAAACCAACGATTTCAACTTCGTCGCCAACTTTAACGATACCACGATCGATACGACCAGAAGCAACAGTACCACGACCTGTGATCGTAAATACGTCTTCAACTGGCATCAAGAATGGCTTGTCTGTTGGACGTTCTGGTGTTGGGATGTATTCGTCAACTGTATCCATCAATTCAAGAATCTTCTTCTTAGCATCTTCATCATCTTCCAATGCTTTAAGAGCGGAACCACGGATAACAGGAATATCATCACCAGGGAAATCGTATTCGCTCAATAAGTCGCGAACTTCCATTTCAACCAAGTCTAATAATTCTTCGTCGTCAACCAAGTCACACTTGTTCAAGAATACAACGATGTATTCAACACCAACTTGGCGAGCAAGCAAGATGTGTTCACGTGTTTGTGGCATAGGACCATCAGTTGCAGCAACAACTAAGATAGCACCGTCCATTTGAGCAGCACCAGTGATCATGTTCTTAACGTAGTCAGCGTGTCCTGGAGCATCGATATGTGCGTAGTGACGAGCTTCTGTTTCGTATTCAACGTGTGCTGTGTTGATTGTGATACCACGTTCACGTTCTTCTGGAGCAGCATCGATAGAAGCGTAATCTTCAGCTTGAGCTAAACCTTTTTCAGATAAAACCTTTGTGATAGCTGCTGTTAAAGTTGTTTTCCCATGGTCAACGTGTCCAATTGTACCGATGTTTACATGGGGTTTTGTTCTTTCGTAATGTTCTTTTGCCATTAATAGAACCTCCTGTAATTTTGCAAAGAAAATCTGCAATCCTGCCGATAATCCTTTAAATTTTATTATACTACTTTCAGCCAAGAATGCCAAGTAATTTATTCCTTGGGTTCCTTCTAAACTGAAAACCTTGAATTATTATATAGTCACTATTGATTTTTGTAAATACTAAAATCCAATTTTTTAAAAAAATATTTGAAATTAGTTAAACCATCCACTGGGCTAGACTGCTTTCCAAGGCCTGTGCAAATTCACGCTCTTGTGCTTCTAAGTTGGATTTTCCTAGTAATACTGTATAAAGTTTTTCCGGATCAGTAAATGGTGCTGTCAATTTTGGATAAAGCAGTTGCAATTTTAATTTTAATTCTGCTAAGATCTGTGTTTTTTGGTCTGCAGCATATTCAAGATCAGCTTCGAGTAAAGCTACCAAGCGCTGATACATCATGTAGTCATCTAATTCCTTTAAATCACCTGGAACAAAATCTTGTTTTTCACCCGTAAATAACAGATAGGTAACTGTTTTTTCACTTCCAAGATAACGCAATTCATCTAAGATAGCTGCTCTGACCAACGGATGTACATCTTCATCCACTAGATCAGCGCTAACACTTTCCACAAATTCAGCAATGGTCAAACTTCCCGAAGCTTCAAAAACTTGGCGTTGCTCCAAAATATCAAGCGCACCTAAATGTTTCAATTTTTTAGTCAAAGTATTTACATCAGTTTGTGTTCTCACAGTAGCCAAAGTTTGGTCAAACAAGCGCATGAAGTTATCTTTTTCTTTAGCCGACATAAATCCACTCATCAAATTTAAGGTCATCTCGATCTTTCTGACCTTACCAGCGTAGATCATCTCCGTTACATATTCTGTCAACTTTTGATCATCGCGTAAATAATCTAACAAATAATCTTCAGCCAATAAACTCGCCATTTGGTGATCTCTTAGTTCTTTTAGTGCTGTAAAGAGCAAATAATTTACTTTAAATGTTTTTTTTGCTTGATACGCTTGTAATAGTAATTCCTTAGCTTGTGAGAAATCACTTTTTTCTAAAGCTGCGCAACCGGCCTCATATAATTTTTCTTGTTCCATCGTTCACTTTCCTTATTCAAAAAGGCTGTAACATATCTTTTGTTACAACCTTCATAATTTCAAATCACATTATTTGTGCGGATCATTATTCTTCTTGTTTTTACCATGCCCATGATATTGGTTTATCTCCATGATCACTGGCAAAATAACGGGATGACGTTTGGTTTGCTCATAGAGAAAATGATTGAGCTGTTCACGCACATCTTGTTTCAAATGGCCCCAGTCAAATTCTTTATTGTCAAGATTTGATTGCACAGTTTTGGTAATGATATCCGCACTTTCAGCTATCAGATCTCGACTTGTTTTAACGTAAACAAAACCTCTTGATGTGATCTTGGGGCGGTCGACGATCTTTTTCTTCTTGCGATCGATCGTGACTACCGCAATGAAGATCCCGTCTTCAGATAAGATCTTACGGTCACGAAGTACGATATTTCCAATGTCACCTACTCCGATCCCATCGATCATCGTATTTCCAACTTCGACCGATGAGGCAACTAACATTTTTCCACGAGTATATTCAGCCACATCTCCTTTTGCTAGCAAGAAGATATTTTCTGCTGGAATACCAACTTCTGTCGCTGCGTGTGCATTAGCCGCTAACAAACGATATTCGCCTTGGACCGGCAACACATAACGTGGCTTTAATAAGTTCATCATCAACTGCAAGTCATTTTTGCTAGCATGACCAGAAGAATTCAATTCATCTGAGATCGATTTGACGTCAGCCCCAGAACGATAGATCATATCACGTGTTTTAGCCACGTTTGTCTCCATTGCATGTGATGGCGTTGTCGTGATAAAGACAAGATCACCTTCATGCAACGAAACAGAACGATGCCGTTTTAAAGCCATTTTTTGTAAAGACTTCAGTGGCTCGCCTGAACGCCCTGCCTCTAAGATAACGATCTGATCATCATCATAGCGTTTGATATCTTTGATCGGGATCAAAATATCATCACTTGGTAAATGAAGTTTATTTAATTTCAAAGCCGTCCGAACGATTTTTTCAACATCATGCCCGGTCAAAGCAACTTTACGATCGTTAGCTTGGGCAGCATCCAAAACCTGTTGAACACGTGAGATATTGGAAGCAACACAAGCAACGATGATCCGCCCTTTGCGATACTCAAAGGTCTCACTGATAAAATCATAGATCTCGCGTTCATTGACCGTTTCACTTGGATTTTCTGCATTTGCAGAGTCGCTTAGTAACGCTAAAACACCCTCGTTTCCAAGCTCAGCCAAACGAGCTAGATCAGTTTGATACTGCGCTGAAGCTGTTTGATCAAACTTAAAATCACCAGTGTATACGATCGTTCCTTCCTCTGTCTTCAATGCGACCCCTAGGCTCTCTGGGATCGAATGAGTCGTTTTGAAAAACGAAACAGTTGCACTTGGAAAATCGATCTCTGTTTTTTCATTGATAACATGAAAATCATTAAATTTCTTTGCTATCTCTTCATTTTCACAAGCAATTTTGGCCAAGGCGATCGTCAATTCTGAACCAAAGACAGGTACATCAAACTCACTTACAAAATATGGTAAAGCTCCGATCGCATCAGCATGTCCATGTGTCAAAAACACCCCGACGATCCGACGCGCATTTTGACGTAAATATTCAAAGTCAGGGATCACGATATCGATCCCTAATAATTCATTTTCAGGATATTTCAATCCACAATCTAGGATGTAAATATCATCATTCACTTCAATAGCATACATATTCTTAGCATTTTCACGTACGCCACCAAGTGAAATGATCTTTATATCACTCATATTCTCACCTCTATTTTAGATTTTTGTATAAAATATTTTAATTATCATATTTAACACGGGTCAAAAAATCGACCTATCAATATATGATTATACCATAATTACGATACCAGTTAACAATTATATCCAGGTAGAAAAAAAGTGTTGCCAGAATCACTTCTAGCAACACTTCGAAATGAGATTAACGACGTAAGCCTAAGCTCTTGATCAATTCACGGTAACGTTGAACGTCTTTGTTACGCAAATATGCCAACAAGTTACGACGATGACCGATCTTCTTCATCAAACCACGTTGAGAAGCAAAGTCCTTCTTGTGGCTACGTACGTGTTCGTTAAGTTCGTTGATATCTGCAGTCAAAACAGCGATTTGAACTTCTGCTGAACCTGTATCGCCTTCATGACGTGCGTATTTTTTCATGATTTCGTTTTTCTTTTCGTTTGAAATAGCCATTGTATTTCCACCTTTCAAAAATTCTGCCTAAAACCGAGTAAGTCGTCGGTGTCGTCGCCAAACTAAGTTATAGGTCTGGTACATCTGTACTTAATCTAATCTACTAGATTTTGTTTTAAAATGCAAGTCTTAAATTTATAAGCAAGTGTCAAGGAATATTTCTTGACATCAAATTCATTTTTCTGTTGCATTGTTTAAAACGCTCTTGTATAATGAGATATGTTGAAAATTTAGATGATACCGTTACGGATCATACAGGTGGAGGTGACATTCATGCCAATTATCAAATCCGCAATCGAACGTGTAAAAACAAACGAAAAAGCTAACGCTCGCAACTCTGCTGAATTAAGCAAGATGCGTACAGCAATCAAGAAATTTGAAAAAGCTAAGACTGCAGGTGCAGAAGATGTTGAAAAACTCTACCGCGAAGCAGTTTCAGCTGTTGACCGCGCACATTCTAAAGGCTTGATCAAAGCTAACAAGGCTGCGCGTGACAAGTCTCGTATGGCTGCACGTTTAGCTAAATAATAAATGATAACAAAAAGAGCTTGGAAAAGTTAAATTCCAAGCTCTTTTTGTTAGACCACGACTGCCTTTTGAGCAAAATTAAGCATAAATAATTGAAAGAGTAATTCTGGCTCTTGCGTCGTAGTTTTTAAGCGTTCCTCGATATGGATCAGACCGAGATAGGCATTTTTTAAATCCTGGCGCTTAAAGACTCGGGTTTTTTGCAAGGCTAATTTGACTCGATACGGATGAACCTTTAACGTACTTGCAATATTACCTTGAGCGTAACCATGTTTTTGTAAGATCTCAACTTGAAGCAATAATCGAAACTGACCTTCTAAGATCGCATTGATCTTTAAAGGTTCTTCTTTTTGTTGCAATAGATCACGATATAACTCCAAAGCTTTAGCCGTATCTTTTTGCAAAACCAGTTCGACTAGATCAAACACATTTTGTTCTAAAGAGCGTGAGACCATCGCAGACACTTCATTGACAGTGATCTGTTTATCTTCAGCTACCAATAATAATTTAGGTAACTCATTAGCGATCGCAGTCAAATTAGCATCTGTTCGCTGCAATAAGATCTCTAAAGCTCTGGGATCGATCGTATAGCCTTTTTGGGCCAACTCTGCTAATAAATGCTTACGTACAGCCATCTCGGTTAGGGGACTATTGTCAACTACAACAGCTTTTTGCTTGATCTGTTTGACCACTTTTTTACGCTCATCTAGCTTAGCATAAGGTGCCATCAAAACTAATACAGTCGTTGGCTCAGGGTCATTTACATACGCTATCAATTCATCTAGATCGTGTTCGAGTTTTACCTTTTTAGCTTCACCGGTCAAAAAATACGGTCGATTTATAAATACGAGTCGCTTTTCTCCAAAAAACGGTACTGACATTGCATCGGCTAGCGCAGTTGATAGCGTTACCTCCTCCATATCATAAATTCCAATATTAAATTCACGTTCTTCTTCTGGGAAATTGGCGATCAGTTTTTGTTTGATCTTTTCAGCATTGACCTGTTCTTCACCTAAGACCAAATAAACTGGTGCCATCTGATTTTTTTCAATGTCATTTAAGACTTTTTCTACTGTCACCATAGTTTTAACTAAAGCTCGCTTCCCTTCTTCTGCTATTATTCCGATTTAACAATCATACCATATTTATCCTATTAGCTCTAATTATCTTTAAGATCCCAAAATGAGAAATGACCTAACATTTCAGTAAGTTTTATCATCCCGACTTTAGCCGTCACATAGTACGAAACTTTTGCATTCTGTAAAGTCACTAAAGTTTCTTTATTGGGATGACCATATCGATTATGCCGTCCAGCAGAAATGATCGCAACTTTAGGGGCTAATTGTCGTACAAATTTTGGATCAGTCGCTGTCTTACTTCCATGATGTCCAGTCTTTAACACAGTTGCTGTCAAATCAGGGTATTTTTTGATGATCGCAAGTTCTCCTTTACGATCAAGATCACCTGTAAAAATACATTTTAGGCCATAAAAATCAAGCCACAAAACGAGCGAATCAGCATTTGTTCCTTGACCACGAGTAAAAGGATGCAGTAACTTCAAATGTGGATCAGATAGGCTCACCTTATCAGTTACCCCTTTAACTGCTTTAGGCGCAACAGTTGACTTAGCTAACCGGCGCTTAAAACTAGGGAGGTCTTCCATCCCAGCTGGTACGGTCATCTGGTTGATCTTGATCGATCGGCTCAAACTAGGAAAATTTCCAACATGGTCTGCATCTTGATGTGTCAAATATAGTTGGTCGATCTGAGTGATCCCTTTACTTAGCAAATAATTAGCCACGATCGTCTCACCACTTGTCTTAGTAGGACGCTTTTTCCAGTTAGGCATTGCGAAATGGACTTTGCCCCCAGTATCGATCAATATCACCCGACGCGAAAAACGTTCTCTGATCAAAGTACAGTCACCTTGCCCTATGTCAAAATACACGATCTCACTACTCAAGGGATAGCGTAGCAATAAAAAGGTCAAAAAATAACTTATTCCTAGCAAAGCTGACCAGCGAAGTTTTTTAGAACTACCCTGTAACCACAATAATATGCCCACCCAAAGTAAGACCATTATCAGCGGTGGTCTTCCAAAAACAAAATTACTCGGTGCACGCGCTAATAAAGTTAAACCAGTTGAGATCAGCTGTAAGATCTGAGCTGCTAAATTCTGCAAAAATGGGATCACTGCACCGATAAATGTCACTGGTAAAATAATATACTCAAATATTAGGTTCATCCAACCCGTTATCAAAAAGGTCAAGAAATTCCACTGATACGTATAATATAATACGAGTGGCGCACTAAAAGCATTTAGTTTCAAATTAAACAGCCAATTCGAACTCGTTTTACTTGTAATGATCACCAAAGTCAAAAGATAGCTCAGTTGTGCCCCTAGCTGATAAAATAACGCCGGATAACGCCATAATTCGAGTAATAACACTACTGCCCAAATAGTGGCTAGTTTTAAGTGCACTCCTTTTATGAGGCTAGTTGCCAACTTCAGCCAACACATCCAGACCGCACGTACTAAACTCGCAGAGGCTCCACCCAAGATCACATAAACGGGTAAAACTCCCAAAATCACTAAAATCTCTAGCCATCTAGGTAAACGCAATAGCTTTAATAAATGACGTAAAGTTTTAACTACATAGAAAACATGCAGACCAGATAAACTAAATAGATACAACAATCCTAATCGCGTGACATCAGCTAAAGTTTTATCAGCATCAGCCAGCTTTATTCCTAATAACAATGTAGCACTATACCAATCTAATGGTTGCGGAAGCTTTTTTAACGTTACACGCAACACTTGGCGTAGATCGTGCAACCTCCCGCGCCACGCCATTTGTCCTGGTGGCACCTTTTGTAAAGTATAATGTTTCACAGCAAAAGCTAGAAATATATTTTTCCCTTGATAAAAACGACGCCAATCAAATTGAGCCTCATTCGTCGGTGCTTGTAACGGTAAAACTTTTCCCGCTACATCCCAGATCTTAGTCTTATCCATTTGCAATAATGTCTTTTTTTCAGCTAAAGTTTTGATCCGATAATATCCATTCACCCACTGGCGTTTTTCCCACCACCAGGCTTTAAACGTTAACAAATCTCCGCTTATCTTAGTTTCATCACTGTAGATCAGCAAATGTTGTTTCTGGGTCACATATGGTGTAACTTGCATGACCTGGCGTGTATTTTGCTGCCAAGTATAAAATCGGATACTAAAAAACACACAAACCACCAACACACTACTGATCATTTGAATATTTTTAGTAGCCAACAGTCTTAAGAACAAAACTAACACGACCACTCCTGCTATCCAAGTATGGTCAAGTATCCAAAAACTTATACTAACAGCTATAAAGGCTGTCAATAAAAGTATAACTTGGATTACTTAGGTTCCCCTTTAGCGACCAATTGCTTGAACAAAGCAGTGTCAATATATTCCTTATCGAGTTTAACTTGCTCGAGTGCAACTTCTTTTAGCTTCAATAGTTCGAGTGCATAAGGGTCATTGTTGTAATTTCTGAGATAGTGGATCTTTTTGACTCCTGCTTGCAATAACATCTTAGTGCATTGTAGGCATGGAAAATCCGTGACATAAAGTTCTGCCCCATCTGTGGGGATCCCAAACTTAGCACATTGTAAAACGGCATTCATTTCAGCATGGATCGTGCGTAAACAATGCCCATCGACCATGTAGCAACCGTCATCAATACAATGTTTATCACCTGAAACTGAGCCATTATAGCCACCGGCGATCATTCGCTGATCTCTGACCAAGATCGCCCCTACAGATAAACGTGTACAAGTACTCCGTAACGATAGCAAAACTGCTTGTAACATAAAATATTGATCCCAAGGGATTCGTTTTTCCATTTTTCCTACCTCGTCATCTCTAAATTTAGTAATAGTATATCAAAGATAACTATTATTGCCTATATCGTTAAAGACTTACTCAATTTCTGATACGTTTTATCACCAATACCCGAAATATCCTTTAATTCAGATAATTGTTTGAATGAACCATGCTGTTGCCGATATTCGATGATCTTTGTCGCTTTTTTATCACCGATCCCATCGACTTGCATCAGCTGTTCTTTGGTTGCTGTATTTAAATTCACTTTACTACCGTTTGCTCCCGATACATTTGCGCTCAAAGAAGTCTGTGGATCTGCTGGAGCAACCGCCGTCTGAGCATTAGTAGCCACTCCTTGCTTAGGAACATATATCAATAGTTGGTCGGTCAGTTTTTTGGCGTAGTTTAACTGCGAAACTTCTGCTTGAGCTGTTAGACCACCAGCGCTAGCGATCGCATCGCCTCACATGGCCACTAGCCAAAAGCTTATATAACCCTGGATGGTTGACTTCACCTTTAACATCTACATATACGTAGTCCGTTGTTTTCTTTTGCTTAACTGTTTGGATCACTTGATGACTTGAAGAATTTGAGGTAAAAACTTTAGCTGTATTCGTAGCTGAATGTCCAAACACAAAAACACCCACAATAGCCAAGATCACTGCTAAAATACCACCTGAAAGAAATCGCCACTTATATTCCATCAAAAAATCATGCCAATCATTCATTTTCTCGCCCCCTATTACATAAATACGAAAAAAGAGCAGGAAATATTTCCTACTCTTAAAAATTATTTTTCACTTAATGCTGCTTGAACGATCGGCGGCACTAAATTACCTAGTTCCCCCTTAAAGCGTGCAACTTCTTTGACCAAAGTCGATGATAAAAAGGCATACTTGGGATCGGTCAATAAGATCAAAGTCTCGATCTTTGGTGCCAGCTCTTTGTTCATAGCCGCAATATTTTGCTCAAATTCGAGGTCTTGAGTATTTCTGACTGAGCGAATAATGACCTGGGCTTTTAATGTTTGAGCAACATTCACTGTTAGATCAGCTTCCTTAGATAAAACCTTGACATTAGGTATTTTTTCAGTTGCTTTTTGAATAAAGCTTTGACGTTCATTTGCCGAAAACATCGGCTTTTTAGCGGTATTGGTCAAAACCACGACAAACACTTCATCAAATATCGCTGCACTGCGTTTAATGATATCTAAATGTCCATTTGTTACAGGATCAAAACTTCCAGGAAAGATCGCCTTCATTTTAGTTCACTTCCTTATAACGATAAAACGTTAATTCTGTGATCCCGTAATCAGCTTTTTTAATAAGTTCAAAATCAGCCAATTCTTCGGGAAGATCGGCGACTTGATCTGTTTCACAAATGATCAAAGCATCGGTATTTAACAGCCCTAATTTTTTTAATTGCTCCATCAATTCTAAGATCTGTTGTTTTTTATACGGTGGATCAAGGAAAACATAATCGAAGCCTTGCTCTTGTTTAGCCAACTTATTGAGCATTTTATAAGCGTCACCTTTTAGCACTGTGAATTTATCTTCTTCTTTGGTAACACTCAAGTTTTCATGGATCGTTTTGATCGCTTGATATTGTCGGTCTACCAAAGTCGCATGGTCAGCGCCACGTGAAACAGCTTCGATACTAAGACCACCTGAACCAGCAAATAGATCTAAAACTTGGCCCCCCTCTAAATACGGACCAATGATATTAAACATCGCTTCTTTAACTTTATCCGTCGTAGGACGGGTCTTCATTCCGGGAACTGCCTTTAAACGCCGCCCCCCATATTCTCCTGCTACAACTCTCATATAATTCAGCTCTCTTTTATTGTCAATTGTCACGCTAGCAATAACGCAACTCATAACATCGTTTTTTTACCAAGATCTATATAAATAGATATATCTTTAATTAAACTTTTCTTGATCTTCTTCAGTCAGTTTATATGCTTGATGATCTTGTTTGGAAAATTCTGTCGTGATATCAGGTCGATTTGAGATCTCGACTTCTTTAACAAAGCGTAACTGTTTCAATTTTTCGACCGTTTTTTTTACATCTACCTCATCCATATAGATCAAGGCATACTTCATCTTACGTGAAACATACTGAAGATTGCCATAACGTCTTAATTGTTTACTTTGGCGCAAATGATAAAGATATACGATCACGCCACGACGTTTTTTTGCTTCAAAAGCCATCTTTTTATCACCTACATATCTTCTACTATTGTATCATCATTTTTCAAATATTTTATTCATTTTTATCATAAACGACGATCAAGCATGAATTTTCATAATCAAATCCAATTTTTGTATTTTTAGAAAACAAAATCTTATTCCAAAAGCTTTGATTTTTCCCCGTCGTTGCTACTAACTGTGCTGGATTCACAACTGGGCCACTGATATATATTTCAAAGCGAGCTGCCTCAACTTGTGCATCGGCTAATAATTGTGCTGATATATCATTGGGCTTTAATTGTAAAACTTTGACGTCATTTAAACGATCTGCTTTAAGTCGCTGGTACTGTTGTAATTGTTTTTTGGGCAAATATTTTTTAGGATCGTTTTCTAAAGTCTGACTTATTCTTTGAGCTACGGCTGTTGCAACTTCACTTTGGCTCAACTGGGCCACTTTTCTTTGTGCCCGTTCAAAAGTTAAAACTTCCCAGATTCCCTGTATCATCGTATCTTGATCATCAGAGGATAAAACATCCGTACTATAGCGCACTGGTAAAGGTGTCTGCGAGCTTACCTGATATAAGCCACTACGCAGTAATTCTTCTTTATCGAGATATTCCACTGCAACTACTTTTTTAGTCACTCTAGAAAAATAGCTCACTGCATAACTACCATTTTTAAATGCGATCAAGGGTTTTGTTTCTATGTCGGTCTGATTCAACTTTATCTGTGCCGTTTGTTCATTTGATCTAAGCTTAAGATCCATAGCTAGTGGAAATTTTTGTTGTAATTTTCTTTTTTTCAAACCATTTTTTAACTCACTTGCTAGGGGCGATTCTCCTAAAAGGTAGATCGCACAGACCTTAGCGCTATATTTATTGATCCCGACCAACATATATGTTTTATCTTCCCAGCGGTACTGCTGCCATTCGATATTTTCTGCACTGGTGATCACTTGTGTTGGTCGACCAAAATCAGCGCTAAAAGCAAGATTTGACACGCCAATATAGCGTGCCAAACCTTGTGTCTTTATTTTAGTTACTTTAGGAACAACTTGCGAGTGTGGTTCATTTGAATGAGACAACTCTTTTTTATCAGTCTTGTCATCATTTGTAAAGATCGCCAATAAATACAAAACTGGCAAAATGATCACAAAACACACACACGTTTTTTTCCAAAAGCTGCGTTTAAACATTATTTGACCGGCTCTAATTCAAGCAACAGATCTTGACTTGCCAACACATCGCCATCTTTAACATAAATATGCGTCACTTTACCATCAAATGGTGCTTTGATCGTAGTTTCCATCTTCATCGCTTCAGTAACGACCAAAGGTTCACCCTTCTTAACGACTTGGTCTTTTTTGACTAAAACGTTTAGCACTGAACCACTCAATGTTGCACCAATATGATTTGGGTTAGTTGGCTCGGCTTTAGGAATAGCATTGACCTTAGCTTCTTTACTCTTGTCATGGATCACGATCTGCAAGTTTTGACCGTTAGCTGAGAAGAAGAGACTGCGATTACCATCTTCGTCAGCATCAGAGATCGAATCCAATCTAAAGATCGAAGAACGACCAGGTCTAAATTTGACCCGGATCGTTTCGCCTGGACGCATTCCTTGATAGAACGTGGTCGTATCTAAGACGCCCATTGAACCAAAGCGTTTGGTATTTTCTTCATAGCCCATGAAGACATCTGGGTAAAGAATATAGCTCAACACTTCTTCAGCCGTCGGTTTACGCTTGATCTTTTCTAGTAATTCTTGTTCCATCTTGGCAAAATCAACTGGTTTTGCTAAACTTCCTGGACGAACGGTGATCGGCTTTTTGCCCTTTAAGACAACTTTTTGCAATTCTTCTGGGAAACCACCATATGGCTGGCCAAGATCCCCATAGAAGAAATCAACTACTGATTCAGGGAAGTCGAGCTGTTGCCCACGAGTCAAGATGTTATCTTTAGTTAAATTATTTTGGATCATAAAAATCGCAAAGTCACCAACAACTTTTGAACTTGGTGTGACCTTGATGATATCACCTAAAAGTTCGTTGACATTGCGATAAGTTTGCTTGACTAATTCAAAGTCATCGATCCCTAAGGCCTTAGCTTGTTGTTGTAAGTTAGAATATTGTCCACCTGGCATTCCAGTTTGATAAATATCAGTTTGTGGCGAAGTCATCCCATTCATGAATGCTTGGTAGAACGGTTTTACTCCTTGCCAATATTGATTGATTTTTTCAACATTTTCCATTTCAAGTTTTGGTTGGCGTGCATCTTCTTCCAATGCGTAATAAAAACTTCCCATACTTGGTTGACTTGTTGTACCAGAAAGTGAGCTCATAGCTGTATCGACAATGTCAACGCCAGCTTTCGTTGCAGCCACATAAGTTGAGACTCCATTTCCGGTTGTATCATGTGTGTGCAAATGGATCGGCACATCAACTTTTTGCTTCAAAGCTCCGACCAACTCAAAGGCCGCTTTTGGTTTGAGCAAGCCGGCCATATCTTTGATCCCGATAATCTGTGAACCTGCATCAACTAATTGTTTAGCTAAGTTTTCATAGTAAGCCAAAGTATATTTAGTTTCATGTTTATCTAAAATATCTCCGGTATAACACATCGTACCTTCAGCGATCTTGCCTGTATCACGTACATATTGAATGCTCTTTTCCATTTGTTCGATCCAGTTTAGGCTATCAAAGATCCGGAAAACATCGACCCCATTAGCTGCACTTTTATCGATAAATGCTTTTAAGACGTTATCTGGGTAGTTTTGATAACCAACTGCATTTGATCCACGTAAAAGCATTTGCAAGAGCGTATGTGGCATTTTTTCACGCATGAATTTCAAACGTAACCATGGATCTTCATTCAAGAAACGATAAGCTACATCAAAGGTCGCTCCCCCCCAAACTTCAGCGGAAAAGACGTTTGGCAAAGCTTTATCGTAAACTTCGATCACTGGAACCATGTCTTTAGTCCGCATCCGTGTGGCAAACAAACTTTGGTGCGCATCACGCATTGAAGTATCGGTCAAAAGAACTTCTTTTTGATCTTTGACCCACTTCATCGTTGCCTCAGCCCCTAAGTCATCAAAGACTTTTTTAGCATTGATCGTATCACTTGGTGCAAAAGTATCTTTTAACTTGATATCTGGCACAAAGATCTTCTTTTGTTGCTTAACGCCCGGGAACCCATTGACTGTTACATCCCCGATATATTTGAGCAACTGGTTGACAGTATTAGCTTTCCGTTCAAACTCAAAGAGGCTAGGTGTTTGATCGATGAAAGTCGTATTCGCAGCCCCCGCTTTGAAGACATCATTATTGATAACTTTACGCATGAAATCAATATTAGTCTTGACTCCCCGGATCTTGAATTCACGTAAGACCCGATCCATTTTAGCTACAGCTTCATTAAAAGTCCGTGCCTGCACACATGTCTTTACCAACAATGAATCGTAAAATGGGGTCACAACGGCACCAGCATAAGCATTCCCACCATCTAACCGCACGCCAAAACCACCTGGTGAACGATACGTTTCGATCTTACCTGTATCTGGCATGAAGTTATTTTCAGGATCTTCGGTCGTGATCCGACATTGGATCGCACAGCCATGATATTTAAGCTCTTTTTGCTGTGGTAGATGCAGATCTTTAAAGAGATCTTTACCTGCAGCGATCAAGATCTGCGATTGGACGATGTCGATCTCGGTGATCATTTCAGTGACCGTGTGCTCTACTTGGACACGAGGATTGACTTCGATGAAATAAAATTTATCATCTGTAACTAAGAATTCAACTGTCCCAGCATTCTGATAGTTGACACTTTTGGCTAAGCGAACAGCTGCTTCACAGATCTCTTGTCGCCGCTTATCATCTAAAGTGATACTCGGGGCAAATTCGATCACCTTTTGATGACGACGCTGCACAGAACAATCACGTTCAAACAAATGCAAGATATTGCCATATTTGTCTCCCAAGATCTGGACTTCGATATGCTTAGGATTTTGTAGGTATTTTTCGACATAAAGCTCATCATCGCCAAAAGATTGCATGGCTTCACTACGCGCACGATTAT
The DNA here is from genome assembly GCF_003288115.1 of Ligilactobacillus murinus. NCBI lineage: Bacteria > Bacillati > Bacillota > Bacilli > Lactobacillales > Lactobacillaceae > Ligilactobacillus > Ligilactobacillus murinus. The sequence continues at coordinate 949,595 of NZ_CP023565.1, forward strand.
AAGCTTCTTCTAATTCAGCTTCAGAGTAGACGATCCGCATCCCACGGCCCCCGCCACCTAAAGCAGCTTTGACCATGATCGGATAACCATGTTGATCAGCAAATTCACGGACTTGAGTGATCGATCTGACTGGATCTTCAGTCCCTGGGATCGTCTCTAAGCCAGCAGCATGCGCCACTTCTTTAGCTTCGATCTTATCACCAAACATTTGTAATTGCTTAACTGTTGGTCCAATAAATGTGATCCCAGCCTCTTCACATTTTTGGGCAAATTCTTCATTTTCAGAAAGAAAACCATAACCAGGGTGGATCCCATCAGCTCCTGTCATTTTAGCGATCCGGATGATATCATCCATATCTAGATAAGCTTCGATCGGCTTTTTGCCAGCACCAACCAAATAGGATTCATCGGCTCTAAAACGATGGACTCCATACTCATCTTCTTTAGCATAGATCGCAACTGTTTGTAAATTAAGTTCATGACACGCTCGAATGATTCGAATAGCGATCTCGCCACGGTTAGCAACTAAAATCTTTTTCATCAATAAACACCACTTTCCTAAATTCTTCTATTTCCTACAGACCTACTTACCAAAAACTTCTACTTCAAGGCCTCTTTTTTGTGTCGCCGAAATGTTCATCACCATCCCCAAAGCGATCGTCAAAACGATCATACTTGAGCCCCCATAAGAGATAAATGGCAATGTAACACCGGTGATCGGTAGCAAGCCGATCGCCCCACCAACATTAAAGAAGGTCTCAACAGCAAAAAAGGTCCCTACGCCATAACAAAAATACATCGCATAGATGCTCTTTGAGCGAATGCCGATCATAAAGATCCTCAAAATGATCCAAGCCAATAAACACAGCACAACGATCACTCCCAACACACCTAATTCTTCAGCGATCACAGAGAGAATAAAATCAGTATACGGTTCGGGAAGGTAACCTCTTTTTTGGATACTTTCACCAAGCCCGCGCCCGATCAAACCACCATTGCTGACAGCATAAAATGAATTTACCAACTGTTTACCACTTGAGTTAGCATATTTAAATGGATCAAATACTGCCAAAAAACGTTGTATGATATAACCGAGCTTTGTGTTACTAAGAATAGTCGTAAACTGCAAAAGATAAGCAAGGAAACCTAAAAGCGCAGTCCCTAAAACAATGATCCACGTGCTCGTTTTGTAGTTTATATCAGCATACGCCAAGTACATCACGATAACGATCGCAAAACTGATCCCAAAGCCACCAAAGTCAGGTGCATATACGATCAGTCCCAACATTGATGCGACCATCAAAAAAAGAAATAGTTCTTTTGTGATAAGCTTTCTTCGTATTCTTTTACAAAAGACGTTCTTACCTTTAGCTGTGTAATTAGCAAAAAGATTGGCTAAAAACATCACTAAGTATAACTTACAAATTTCAGAAGGCTGGATACTGATCACCTTTAAATTGATCCAACCATTTGCCCCATTGATAGCTGAAGTAAAGAACTTAGCATAAGCCAAAAGTCCCATCAAAAAGATCCAGCCGAATAATAACATCCGTGGTCGGCGCCACCAACGTGGATTAGTTTGCGCAAATAGTACTGTCAAAACGATCCCAAGGATCACATAGATCGATTGACGGATAAAATACTGCATCGTCTTTCCGGTCAAATATGATAGATTGATCGAACTAGCCGAATAAACCATCACGATCCCGATCAAGCATAAAATTAGAAAAGGTATAAATAAGCCATAATCAAAATATTTTAGTTTATTTAAAAACTTTGTCTTCATTCCCATTCCACTCCAACGTCTGGTGTCACCCTTTCTTGGATATTACCCAATTTTTCTTCAAGTTCTTTTATCAGCTGATGCCCCTCCGAAGTGGTCAATAAACCACTACGTATCAAAAACTTGACTTCACAAGAAAAGCCGTAGAGCCGTGTGTCTGCAACTTCTTCAAAAGCAGGACAATCCGTCCGACACAAAATATTACTTTGCTTGCCTAATAGGTCACAGATCTCAGCTGCATCTTGTTGCAAAACAGCTAAAGCCTGTTGTTTTGAAATAAAGTTTTCCATCAACTTGATCTCCTCTCATACTTCCGCAATTATATCATAAAACCGCTTGAATATGTCTGTTCAACTGTAACACTTAAAAATATTTACAAAATCACTAAAAACCACAAGTGCAATTGAGATCGCACTTGTGGTTTTTCTTGACTATTATTGTGTTGCTTTAGCTGCCTTTTTAGCTGCTTTTTCACGCGCATTTGTTTCTAAGATCCGTTTGCGTAAACGAATATTTTCTGGCGTGATCTCCAACAATTCATCTTCATTCAAGAATTCAAGCGATTCTTCCAATGTCAAATGTGTTGGTTTCTTGATCGTTGCTGTTTGGTCCTTGTTAGAAGAGCGAACGTTGGTCATGTTCTTACCCTTAGTGATATTAACTGAGATATCACGTTCACGTGAAGATTGACCCACGATCATCCCTTCGTAAACTTCTGTACCTGGATCAACGTAGATCGTACCACGACCTTCGACCCCCATGATCGCATAAGTCGTTGCTTTACCTTGGTTGATCGAAACCAAAGCACCGTTACGACGACCAGGTTCCCAGTTGCGGATAACTGGTTTATATTCAGCAAATGTGTGGTTCAAGATACCATAACCACGTGTCATGGAAAGGAATTGGGAATCATAACCGATCAAACCACGTGTTGGAGTCGAGAATACCAAACGTGTTTGGCCGTTCAAACCAGTTTCCATGTTCAACATTTCACCTTTACGTTGAGCCATTGAGTCGATAACAGAACCAGAGTATTCATCAGGTGTATCGATGATCACACTTTCAAACGGTTCACATAATTGGCCATCGATCTCACGGTAAATAACTTTAGGACGAGATACCGCCAATTCAAAGCCTTCACGACGTAACATTTCGATCAAGATCGATAAGTGTAACTCACCACGACCAGAAACAGTCCAAGCATCTGGTGAATCAGTATCTTCGACCTTCAAAGAAACGTCCGTGTGCAATTGCATCTTCAAACGATCTTCTAATTTACGTGCAGTGACCTTGTCACCGTCACGCCCAACAAATGGAGAATCATTTGTCATAAAGGTCATTTGCAATGTAGGTGGGTCGATCCGCAATAATGGTAATGCTTCAGGATGATCGGCTGGGCAAACTGTTTCCCCAACGAAGATATCATCCATCCCTGAAACAGCGATCAAATCACCGGCTTTAGCTTCTTGGATCTCAAGTCGCTTCAAGCCAAAGAAACCAAAGAGTTTAGTTACACGGAAGTTCTTTTGTGTACCATCAAGTTTCATAACTGTAACTTGATCACCCACTTTGATCTTGCCACGGAAGACGCGACCGATACCGATACGACCTACGAAGTCATCATAGTCAAGCATTGCGACTTGGAATTGCAATGGTTCCTCAGCATTATCTTTAGGAGCTGGGATAGCATCTAAGATCGTGTTAAAGATCGGATCCATTGTGTGTTCTTGCTTAGCAGGGTCAGAATCAAAAGAAGATGTCCCGTTCATCGCAGATGCGTAGATAACTGGAAATTCAAGCTGTTCTTCATCAGCCCCGAGTTCGATAAAGAGGTCTAACACTTCATCGACAACTTCTTCTGGACGAGCACCTGGACGGTCGATCTTATTGATCACGACCACTGGTGTCAAGTGTTGTTCTAAAGCTTTTTTCAACACGAAACGTGTTTGTGGCATCGTTCCTTCAAACGCATCCACGATAAGCAAAACACCGTCGACCATCTTCATGATACGTTCCACTTCCCCACCGAAGTCGGCGTGTCCTGGTGTATCTAAGATGTTGATCTGTTTACCGTTATATTTTACCGCTGTGTTCTTAGAAAGGATCGTGATCCCACGTTCCTTTTCAATATCATTTGAGTCCATCGCACGATCGCCGATGTCGGTGTGTTCATCAAGCGTATCTGATTGTTTTAATAATTCGTTAACTAATGTTGTCTTACCATGGTCAACGTGGGCAATGATCGCAACATTACGAATATCATCACGTGTTTTCAAAGTTGTTTCTTCCTTTCAAAATCTACTGCTTGAGAAATGCCCCTTCAATTCAATAACCCTAACGGCCTATCGACTTTGAATGTTATGAAAAAAATTATCTCATTTTCAAGAACCCACATAAAAAAACTGTGACTTAGTGCCACAGTCTCAAACTAACGCTTGCGCATCAGCTTGATAATATCGTTCTTAGCATTTTTCGTCGCTACTAATACATCATTTGATGATAGCACATCTAATTCATTATCGTCAATGCTTTTTACGCTCAAACCATGCGCTTTGGCCAATATCTTTCCAGCTGCATGATCCCAAGGATGAAGATGGGAGCAATAGCCGACCGTTTTACCGGTCAAAACATGGATAAAACCGATCCCCGCACTACCATAAACTCGGATCCCCATACTCTTTTCAGCAACTTGCGCAACATTGCGGTAATTACGAATCAGCATCCGGCCACTGACATCTAATAATCCTTGGTCAAGAAAAAGATCGGGCACTTTGGGCAACCGAGCAGTATTACAAAAAACGCCACTTTCTGGTCCGCCCCAATAGAGTTTATCGTTGATCACATCGAGAATGTAGCCCAATTTTTCATGACCATTTTCATAAACAGCTAGCATACTTGCAAAATGGTCTTTTTGTTTCACAAAATTCAAAGTTCCATCCAACGGATCAATGATCCAAACTAACCCCTGATAGGTTGCCAGATCTTGGTCACGATCACCTTCTTCGCCTAAAACGCGCGAACCAGGAAAAGTCTGCTTGATCTGCGTGACTAAATATTTTTCAACTTGCTTATCGATATTAGTCACTAGATCGGTGCGTCCACTTTTTTTTGCAACTTGTAGTTTTGCCTCACAACCAGCAAGCAACTGGCATCGGACTTCTTTGAACCAAGCTTGCACACTAGCATTGATCTTCTGCCAATCAGTCACTACCATCAACCCTTTTCATTAAATTTTACCCGTTTTCCAGTCGTTGCCTTAGCCAGCATAACTGCTTGATAAATACTGAGTCCTGAAGCTTGCTCAAAATCTCGATCAAGTTGTTTTTGAGTCATGATCGCTGGCTCCATTTGCAAAAATTTTTTATGCTTAGCTAAAAACTCTTCGCGTTCGATCCCAGTAGTATAAACTTTCTCAACTGCTTCGTAAAATTCACTTGCAGTAATGATATCTGCGGTCGTCCACTCAGGTAATAGTGGGTATTCAAAATTTTCACTGATCTTCATCTTAAACCTCACCTTTATCTATTGTTTACGTAAATTTTCTAATTCAGCTAAAACGTTTTGCTTTACTTCAATATATTGTGTCATTTCCTCTTCTGAGAGCGTCAATTTTGTTAAAACAGCTACCCCTTGCTTTGATAAAACAACTGGCTCACTGATCGCGATCTTTTGCTTAGCAAATTCGATCTCATGGGTCAAGGGGACTAAGATCGGATGATTGAAAAACAATGCACGACAGATCCGCTGTAAGCACAAAACTGTCACGACTTTGTTTGCTTGTAGCGCTTTAGCTTGATAGTCTTTAGTGATCTCATCTAAATTTGCTTGTCCAAATAAACTATTATCTTGCGCAACGATCCCTAACACCGAATTTCCTGCGATCTGTGCGCGACTCCAAGCGATAAAGGCCTCATCTTGCGTTCCGATAACATTAGCGTAGATCGGATCGCTCCCAATATCCAAACGCTCCCCTAATAAGCGGGCAACTGTTTCAGAAAACCCCATCGTGCCTAAACCAAAAACATTATTAGCGGGCAAACCGGAAAAACGCAAGGCCGAATAGACCCACAGATGATCATGGGGCAAGACCACACAGATCTTACCCCTAAAACCATTAGCCATTGCTTGATTGATCACCAGTTGGATCCAGCGACGTTGTGCATTTTCCCCCTCAGCTTCAACATAATCTTTGGGTGGGGTCCCTAGCAAGAGTAGCTGTAGTTCAGCCCAGTTTGGGTGTGCAGTTGCTTCCAAGACAAAATTATCAGCAAAAGCTGAACTTTCAACTAATGAAACAACTTGTGCAGTCGGTGTTTCATTGATCTGGAACCAAAAACATTTTAAATGTTCATCGTGTAAGATACATGTCTGTAAAAATAACTGCAGTTCAGGGTTTTCCCCACAAATCATTATATTATTATTCATTTGAATCCCCCACTTTTCATCTTGCCGAAATGCGATCTCTTTTGGACCGCCACGATACAAAAGTAAAAGTATATCTCTTTTAATGTCAAAACGCAAACGTACTTTCGTAAACATTTAAAATTCTCTTTAATTATAGCACAATAATTTCTAGCCTTATTTAACAATAATGTAACAGCTACCATGGCTTTGTCATAAAAACGTTACGCTAAAAAGCTGAAAACTTTTTTTCTAAGATGTGCTAAAATCAAGGTAGACAATAAATGAAGGGATGATTATTTTTGATCACTATGCATGATATTATCCGCGAAGGGCATCCAACTTTGCGGGCACGAGCAGAGAAATTTACGTTTCCATTGACCGCTGAAGAAAAGCAAACTGCTCAAAAAATGATGGAATTTTTAGAAAACAGCCAAGACCCTGAGATCGCAGAAAAGTATGGTCTCCGCGCCGGTGTTGGATTAGCAGCACCTCAGATCGATGTCTCTAAACGGATGACTGCAGTCCTAGTTCCTGGTGAAGAAGGGCAAGAACCGCTTTTTAAGCACATCTTGATCAACCCAACGATCTTGAGCGAATCAGTTCAAATGGCTGCTCTAGCAGAAGGTGAAGGTTGCCTTTCTGTTGACCGTGAGATCCCCGGCTATGTTCCCCGCCATGCTCGGCTCAAATTACGCTGGTATGATCTAGACGGCAACGAGCACGTTGAACGCTTACGAGACTATGTTGCGATCGTAGTTCAACACGAGATCGACCACTTGAATGGTGTCTTGTTCTTTGATCATATCAATAAAGAAAATCCATTTGCTGCCTCTGAAGACTTGATCTTACTTTAAAAAGACTGCAAATGACAAGGAACCTCAACATGTTTTTACCTCATGTTGGGGTTCCTTGTCATTTATGGCCTTTTTAGTTATTTTGTTCTAACGTATTCATATCATTGACATATTCTACGGTCGCCTTATTGACTAGATAGGAAACGTCGATGTGCAAGATATCATCTTTTACCCAAATATCGGAGACCACAAAAGCCCTATTTTGTTGGTAGCCTTTGATCCCTTGGGCTTTAGCTTGCACTGCCAGTTGCTGTTCAAGCCGGTTTTTTAGACCATTTAGATCAGCCTTAGTTAAATTTTTAACTTCAAGCTGATACTCAAAGGCCATGACTCCCTTGCCCCAAACATCTGAGATCAAGACTGAATCCGCTAAACTTTCATTTAACAGCTTTAAATTTGTTAAACTTTCCTCCATTGCCACATCCGTCAAATTTTGACTGTCGAGCTGGATCAATTTTAAAGCTTTCTTTCGGCGATATCGCTGCAAAATAAGAGCTAAGGTTCCGATAATGACCACTCCAATGATCAGATATAAAAATTCCATAACTTCACCTACTTGTTTACTCTTTGATTATATACTAAATTTAACCAAGCTAGCATCATTTGGGGCCTAAACTTAAAAGTATCTTAGCCTTTATCTTGACCGTAACTTTGTCTAGTCTTTTATCTGACACGTTTGATCAACTTTATATACTTAGTTTGTAAACTATGGTAAAATAGGTTTAATTATTGTGTAAACAATCCCTGTTCGGAAGTTTATTTTTGCTGATTTGAACTTTTACCTAAGTGCAAATAACTATAATTAATTTCATAAAAGGAGAATCATTAATGATCTTTAAAGTATATTATCAACCAACGAAAAAAATCAATCCTCGCCGTGAAAACACGGAATCTTTATATTTAGAAGCTGACTCAGAACCAGAAGCACGCGTTTTAGTAGAATCAAATACCGAATACAATGTTGAATTTATCGAAGAATTGAGCGACGCAGCTTTAGAATACGAAAAGGAAAGTCCAGCTTTTAAACTTACGGAGTTTTAAAAGATGAAAAAACTAAATGTTAAAAATAACGAGACTGCCGTTTTTGCACTCGGTGGTCTGGGGGAAATTGGAAAAAATACTTATGGTATCCAATTTCAAGACGAGATCATCGTCGTCGATGCCGGCATCAAATTCCCTGAAGATGACCTTTTAGGGATCGATTACGTCATCCCTGACTATCAATATCTCGTCGCAAATCAGCAAAAAATCAAAGCTTTAGTCATTACACACGGTCACGAGGACCATATCGGTGGCATTCCTTACCTTTTGAAACAGGTAAATGTTCCGATCTATGCTGGTCCATTAGCCCTTGCCTTGATCAAGAGCAAACTAGAAGAGCATGGCCTATTGAACTCAACTGAATTGCATGAGATCAATGAAGATACGGTCCTACGTTTCAGAAAGACAAGCGTGTCCTTCTTTAGAACTACACACTCGATCCCTGATACCCTAGGTGTTGCGATCAAGACCCCTTCTGGTACCGTTGTCTGCACCGGTGACTATAAATTTGATCTAACTCCGATCACAAACCAAGCGCCTAATCTTCAAAAGATGGCGCGCTTGGGTGAAGAAGGCGTTTTGTGCTTACTATCCGATAGTACTAATGCAGAAGTCCCTAACTTCACTAAATCTGAACGTTGGGTCGGCAAATCGATCAAACGTATCTTCGAACAAGTCGAAGGTCGGATCATCTTTGCGACCTTTGCTTCAAACATCTCACGTATCCAACAAGCTGCTGCTGCTGCGATCGCTAAGGGGCGTAAGATCGCGGTCTTTGGTCGTAGTATGGAAGCAGCTATCGTAAACGGACGGGAATTAGGTTATCTTGATATCCCTGATGATGCGATCGTTGATGCACGCGAGATCAATAGTTTACCTGCTAATAAAGTCATGATCTTATGTACCGGTTCGCAAGGTGAACCCATGGCTGCTTTAAGTCGGATCGCTAATGGGACTCACCGTCAAGTAGCGATCCAACCAGGCGATACAGTCGTCTTTTCAAGTTCGCCGATCCCAGGTAACACTTTGAGTGTCAACAAAGTCATCAACGAACTTGAAGAAGCTGGTGCAACGGTCATCCATGGTAAGGTCAATAATATCCATGCTTCTGGACACGGTGGTCAAGAAGAGCAAAAATTGATGCTTCGTTTGATGAAGCCTAAATTCTTCATGCCAGTCCACGGTGAGTATCGGATGTTGAAAATCCATACTGAATTGGCCGAAAAATGTGATGTCCCTACCGAAAACTCCTTTATCTTGGAAAACGGTGATGTCTTGGCCTTGACTAAAGATTCCGCCCGTTATGCCGGGCATTTCAACGCTGAAGATGTCTATGTCGATGGTTCCGGGATCGGTGATATCGGTAATATCGTCTTGCGCGATCGCCGGGTCCTCTCAGAAGAAGGCCTTGTCGTTGTAGTCGCTACGATCGATATGCAAAAGCGTGAGATCTTAGCTGGTCCTGATCTACTATCACGTGGTTTCATCTATATGCGTGAATCTGGTGAATTGATCAAACAGGGACGTAAACGCGTTTATCGGACGATCAGACAAACTTTGAAAAATGAAAAAGTTACTGAAGCAATGTTGCGTGAAAATATTATTGCTGAGCTCCAAACGTTCCTTTTCGAACAAACTGAGCGTCATCCAATGATCTTACCAATGTTTGTTACAGTTTAAATGCTAAAAAAACAAGCCAAGAGTAGCTTTTGGCTTGTTTTTTTGTGCTTGTCGCTTGCTAAAATATTAGCTATAATTGTTTAGTAGCTACTAATGCCTGAAGAAAGTTAATATGGATCAGGCTTTGCTTAGTTCGAAAATAAAGGAAAGGACATATATGATCTTTCTCGTTGTTTCTAATAACGTCCATATTTTATATCACCACTCGTTTTGAAAACTTTCTTTATTATTGTTAATCCAAATGCTGATCATGGTCAAGCTGCTAATGTTTGGGAGCAAGTTGAACAGATTTTGCTTACCCGTCAAGTTAAATATGAAGCTCATCAAACGACACATGTTGGCCATGCTAAACAGTTGATCCATTTAAATTTTGGCAAGCAAAAAGCAGAAAATATCAAAGATCAAGTCGTTTTAGTCGTAGGTGGAGACGGAACTTTAAATGAGACGTTCAATGCGCTCAAACATGAAGCTCCTTTGGAAGTCCCACTTGCGTTCATCCCTGTCGGCCATAATAATGGTTTTGCTAAAGGGATCGGGATCGCTTCAGATCCTTTGGTTGCGCTAGATCAGATCTTAGCCGCAACTGAACCGACCTATTATAATGTTGGGGAATATCAAGAAACGACACATAACGAACAAGGATACTTTTTAAATGATTTTGGGATCGGGCTTGATGCTTATACGATCAGCCTAAATGCTAACGTGCATAAACATATGCGTTTGCGTAAGCTCTTGCTGAAACTTCACTTGAACTTTTTGGCATATCTCATCAATGTCTTTACTGCTTTTCTAAATCAAGAAGCCTTTGCAGTAACTTTGAGGATCGGTGATAAATATGAGTTCTTCAAACATGCTCGCTTGGTCAATATCGCCAACCATCCTTATTTTGAAAATGGGATCATCTTGTCGCCAAAAGCCGATATCAATGATCATCAGCTTGACTTGATCATTGCTGATAATTTAGGCTTTTTTAAATTTTTAGCACTGAGTATCGCGATCTATTTCAAAAAGCAACTTAAACTCCCCTATCTTCATCACTACAAAGATAAAAATATCCATTTGATCATCAATTCTTTAGAATACGGCCAGATCGACGGTGAAGAAGCCGGAAGTAAATACTATGATATCTTTTTTGGGACGATCAAATACCCTTTCTGGATCAATATCCAAGGTGTCCCTGTTACTAAACGTGTGTAAAAGCATCTACTTTAAATATAACTAATAACGAGGGTCCTACTAGGATGCGGTTTGCATCGCGGTAGGACCCTCGTCTTACATATAACCGTATTAGTGTCAACGCATAAAATCCGCCGGTGTCAAATTATCCATTCCGATCATCGGGTCGATCTCACCCTTTTTGACCAAAGCTGGGGTTAAGATAAATTTTGGCGTGCTTTCTACTTTAGTAGCTTCTTTAACGCTTGAATCCTTAGGTTTACCCAAAACTTCCCACAAACGCGTCGTAAGAGTAGTTTTACGGTTTAAAGCTAAGGTCTGGATACATTTGGCATAAGATTCTGGTTCACCCAATAAAATGAGTTTCTCCTTAGCCCGTGTTAAAGCTGTATAGAGCAAATTTCGCGCAAACATCCGTGAATACTGTTGGACCATGGGCAAGATCACGATCGGAAATTCACTGCCTTGTGACTTATGGATCGACATACAATAAGCTAGTGTCAAGTTGACGAGATCTTTTCGGCCAAACTCGACTTCTTGACCATCAAATGCGATGAGCACCTTGTCGTCTTTGGGGCGATCTTTTTTTAACTCGATCCCGACTATCTTCCCGATATCACCGTTAAAAATATTATTTTCTGGGTCGTTGACTAAATGTAACACACGATCACCGATCCGAAATACGTTATTTCCAAACTTGACTTCTTTTTGTTGTGGTTTTTTAGGATTCAAGAGTGCCTGTAGCGTTTGGTTCAAGCTCGTGATCCCGGCCGCTCCACGATACATAGGCGCTAAGATCTGAACATCATCGACCTTATTTTGCTTAGCTAAAGCCGCAGCAACAACTTGTTCGATCACTGAACTCACTTGATCAGCATGACAAGGAATAAACGAACGATCATTTGTCTTTTGCATTAGATCAGGAGGGACGATCCCATCCTTGACTGCATGTGCCAATTGGATGATCGTTGAGCCATCACCTTGCCGATAGATCTTAGCGAGTTCTTTTTGTGGTAAAGTTTCACTAGCTAACAGATCGGAAAAGACCTGGCCTGGTCCCACTGAAGGTAACTGATTGCGGTCACCGACAAAGATGACTTGCATCTGTTCGGGAATACTTTCTAATAATAACTGTAACAAGACAGTATCGACCATCGAAGTTTCATCAACGATCAATAATTTACCTTCTAGCGCTTTTGTCTCTTCCGGTAATTCATCTTCTCTGCCATTCAATCCCAGTAGTCGATGGATCGTTGAAGCTGGTAGCCCGGTAGCCTCACTCATCTTCTTAGCGGCTCTTCCGGTAGGTGCCGCTAAGAGGATCGGCGTTTGACTCGTATCTGATAGATCAAGCTCATGTAGCGCAGCAAACGTCCGCACGATTCCCATAATGATCGTTGTTTTCCCCGTACCAGGTCCCCCTGTCAGTAAGAAAACTGGTGCTTTAACAGCCGCTTTGATCGCTGCTTTTTGATCAGGTCCATACGTTATCTGAAGATCTTTTTGGATCGCTTGGATAAAGTCATCGATCTGAGCATCATTTACTTCTTGATCACTTACTTTAGTCGCCAAACGCTTGAGTTCTTCGGCAATCGCATATTCAGCTTCATAGTAGCGCCGTAAATATATTCGACCATCATCTGAGATCACTTGGCCTTTTTCACCCATTTTCAATAACTGATCAGCTAATAATTCAGGTTCGATCGGCTCAGGACGACTCTCCAATAAACGTAAAGCTTCTTTTAATAATGTGGCACCATCCGTATAGGTATTACCCAAAAATAGGCTCAATTGTGCCATACTTGCAAAGATCGCAGCTGCTAAGCGAACTTCAGCTGTTGCAGCCACGCCTAGTTTTAATGCCAATTGATCAGCACGCTCAAACCCGAAACCTTCAATGTCATAAACTAGCTGATATGGATTTTCATGGATGACATCTAAAGTCTTTTCACGATATTTTTCAAATAGTTTACCAGCCATTTTCTCGGAAAAACCTAAGGTGCTCAAACCGATCAAAGTGTGTTCCGCTCCATTATCAGCCGTGATCCCAGCTAATAAATTCTCTTTTTGCTTAGCACTCAAACCCAGTTCATCAGCAACTTTGGGATCATTTAAAAGCTTATCTACGGCATTTTCTCCCAGCTGAGAAACGATTTTTTCAGCTGTCTTCTTACCGATCCCTTCAAAATGATCACCAGCTAAATATGCGATCACACCATCTTTTGAGGACAAGATCTCTGGCTTATAACTGAGCACTTGAACTTGGCGCCCATATTTAGGATGTTCCGTGATCTTTCCCTTAAAATAGTAACTCGTTCCCTCGATGAGCTCGGGAAAATTTCCTGTGATCGTCACTTCACTGTCTAGATCAAGATCGGTCTCGGTGATGCCCACAAGTGCTACTTTATACAAACTTGCTGGTGCTTCAAAAAAGATATTTAGAACTTCAGCGACTAAATAACCTTCATTTTTTTTATCCTCATCAAATAGTGTCAGTGTCTCTTGTTGCATCATCTACCGCCTTATTTTTTCTTTGTTGTTGCCTGCATCGTCTGTTCCACATCATTTAGACGTGTCTTTAGCGTTTGATAGAGCTTAGGATCACTTTGCTTGGCACGATCAAAATACGCTGTTGGATCGACACCGTTAACGACTGCGATCACACCCAATTGAAAATTGATCCGCGCGTCATTTGGTTCTAATTGCAAGGCCTGTTGATAATAATCCTTGGCTGGGCCAAAATTTCCCAAGGCTAAAAAGCAATCGCCCATCAAACTTAAGGTTGTAGCTGATCTTAGCTTCTCACTTGCCGTCAAAGCAAAAACTAAAGCTTTTTGATAGTTGGCCTTTGCATAATAAGATTGGGCCAACATCGTATAGGCTTGAGCTTGTAATTTCCCATCTTGGACCAAATTGAACTGTGCGATCGCCTCATCATAAAGTTCACTTGCATAGTAGACATTACCTAGCCCATAATGCAATAATTCTGTTTTTTCTGCCCGATCACTCAAAGCATTGAGTGCTTTTTTAAAAAGTTCTTCCGCTTGGGTAAAGCTCTTTTCTTCAGTTAACGCTGTTCCTAAAGCGTAATAGCTCTCTTGATCGTATGGATCAGCATCGATCTTAGCGATCAATTTTTGGATGACTTGTTGCATCTTTTCATCTTGTTTAGCCCGTTTCATCATTACACCTTCTTACACAATATCAGTCGGATCAAGTTTCTTTTTTAGATAATCCGTCTTATTCCAAGCTAGACACTTAAAGTTTTTGCCATCTTTAGTCTCTAAGATCGTGGTGCTTGTGTTAGCCAAGCCACCTTTAGTGCGAATTTGGGCTAAAGGAACACCGAGTAAATGTCTGATCTCAGCACACAAAGCTGCTCCATGACTGACAATGATCACATTGTCTTTAGGATAACGTTCACAGATCGCCTTGATCTTTGGTGTCATTCTTTCAAATAACTCTTCAAAGCTTTCACCCTCGATCTTACTTGGATCGTATTTGTCAGGGTGATGCCGAAAACCGTCGAGTTCAGCCGGATATTTTTCTGCGACCTCGGTAAATTTCATCCCCTCCATTTTTCCTAAGTTAAATTCTTGGAAAGCTACATCAGCCTCTAAATTGACCGGTCGTTCTAAATTAGCGACTAGCTTTTGTGCGGTCACTTTAGCCCGTCGTATCGGACTACAATAGACCTTAGCAAATTTAAAATTATTTAAATAGGTCGCTAATTCTTCGATCTCGCGATAACTCTCGGGTAATAGTGGTGAATCACCACGTGCCCCTTGATAACGCCCTTCTAAATTCCATTTGGTTTTTCCATGGCGTACAAAAAACAACTTTGTCAAAATCCATCCCTCTTCCATGTCTATTGTCTAAATTTTAGCATACCTAGCCCAAAGAAAAAAGGACCATAGCCTTAAGCTACAGTCCCTAAAATATCTAAACATATTGCAATTGTTTGCCGTTTTGATAAGCGTGATCGATCGTTCCACTACCTAGACATTCAGCGCCATCATAAAAGACGACTTCTTGACCTGGTGTGATCGCTCTAACGGGTTCATCAAAGATAACTTCTACCTCTGTTCGTTCATCGTTAAAACGAACTGTCACGCCCGAATCTTTTTGGCGATAACGAAACTTCGCAGTACAATGGAATTCATTTCCACGCTCCTCGATCGGCGCAACAAAGCTCAATTCACTCGCTTTTAAGCTTGTTGCATATAGGTATTCATTGTGATAACCTTGTCCAACTAACAATGTATTAGTGGCTAGATCTTTACCTACAACAAACCAAGGTTCATTACTCTTAGCATCGCCACCGATCCCTAGACCACGGCGTTGACCGATCGTGTAGTTCATCAAGCCAAAGTGTTCACCTTTTACTTCGCCATCTAAAGTCTTCATCAAACCTGGCTTAGCTGGTAAAAATTCACTTAAAAACTTGTTAAAATCACGTTCACCGATAAAACAAACACCGGTCGAATCTTTCTTCTTAGCAGTTGCTAGACCAGCTTCTTCTGCGATCTTACGCACTTCTGACTTATCCATGCCACCGATCGGAAACATCGCTTTTTGCAGATTTTTTTGGGTCAATTGACTCAAGAAATAAGTCTGATCCTTATTTTCATCAGCCCCACGCAATAAGTGTACCGTACCATCTTCATCACGTGACAACTGTGCATAGTGTCCCATAGCGATGTAATCGGCATCTAATTGCATTGCATAATCCAAGAAAGCCTTGAACTTGACCTCTTTGTTACACATCACATCAGGATTAGGTGTGCGTCCCTTCTTGTATTCATCTAAGAAGTATGTGAAAACACCATCCCAATATTCTTTTTCAAAGTTGACCGAATAATACGGGATCCCGATCTGGTCGGCTACTTTAGCTACATCTTGGTAGTCTTCGGTAGCGGTACAAACTCCGCTATCATTTTTATCATCCCAGTTTTTCATGAAAACTCCGACAACATCATAACCTTGTTGCTTGAGCAAATAAGCCACAACTGACGAGTCAACGCCACCACTCATGCCCACAACAACTCTTGTCTTACTATTATCTTGCATGTAAGAACTCACCATCATTTCATTAGATTCTGAATCCAGACGATTTGAAGGTCGTTTTATTCAGTAGCTACCATTATAACGATTATTCCCAACTTTGACAAGGTTTGCTTACTTTTTTATATTAAATTTTTATGCTTTTTCGATAACATTTCGCGCCACGAGATCAGCCAAGATATATTCCAACTGTTCTTGGTTAGTAGCTGTATCTTTTCCTTTGAAGATATTGACTTCTTTTAAACCATTAGCTGTTGTCGTCACCATTTTGAAACTCTTTAGGTCGGCAGAAACGACGATCTTTAGCTTAAAGCCCTTAAATGGTGACGCTGGATCTAGCGAACGTTCTAGTTGAAATTTACCACCTTTAGTCTCAATGAAGCCCGTATCACGTAAAGAATACTTCTTAACATTTGGTGATAGTTGATATGTGGTCGTATCACCTAAAATTTTAGCTGTTGTAGCATATGCCATAATTACACACCTCTAACTTATTTTTTGATACGTTGACTGATCTTGGTCAATTGAGCGACCAATTCATCGATCTCAGCAGCCGTATTATATCTGCCAAAGCTAAATCGCAGTGACTGACTGACCCGTGCCTGATCTTTACCATACATTGCTGCTAAAACATGCGAGGGTTCTAAAGAACCAGCGGTACAGGCGGAACCAGCGGCAGCTGCGATCCCTGCCAAATCTAAATTAGTCAACATCGCATCACTTGGACAGCCCTCAAACCACAGATTGATGATCTGTGGGAGTTCATCTGCTCCCATTTTACCATTTACCTTAACGATCACGCCATTTTCAACTAGCTTATCCACCAATTGACGCTTAAAGCCTTGATAACGTGCTGTCAATTCAGCGCGAGCGTTTTGTTCGAGTTCGATCGCTTTTGCAAAAGCGGCGATCGCTGGAATATTTTCAGTTCCAGCCCGTCTTTTCATTTCTTGATCGCCCCCCCTAAGATGTGGCGCTAGATCAAGGCCTTCACGTTCATATAAAAAGCCCATTTGTTTTGGCCCATTCAATTTATGAGCCGAAGTCGACATGAGATCGATCTGATCGCGTTTGACATCAATATCTAAGATCCCATAAGCTTGAACTGCGTCTGTATGAAACCACGCATTGCTTTTAGCCACAATAGCTCCGATCTCAGTTATCGGCATATGGCTACCAACTTCATTGTTGCCTGTCATGATCGAAACTAGGATCGTATCTGGCCGTAAAGCTTGTTTTAGCTCATCTAATGAGATCACACCATTTTCATCAACTGGTAAATAAGTCACCTCGTAGCCATTTTCTTCCAAATAAGCCATTGGTTTTAAAACAGCTTCGTGCTCGATCATAGTCGTGATCAAATGCCGCCCCTCATCTCTTCGCTTCAAAGCAGTTTGAATGATCGCAGTATTATCGCTTTCTGTCCCCCCGCTCGTAAAAATGATCTCATTAGGATCTTTGGCATTGATCGAAGTCGCTATTTTTTGACGACTTTGTTCTAAAATGCTATGCGCTTTGCGACCAAAAGAATTAGTCGCCGAGGCATTGCCAAAAACGTTTTGCATCATTTCCGTCATCGTTTCGATAACCGCTGGATCCATCGGGGTCGTTCCAGCATTATCCAAATAAATATTATTCACGTTTATTCCTCACTAATCTTGCATCAAATTTAAGATCATCTTAGCTGAACGCTTGCCAGCATCAACGATAAATTCGTCAAATGTTTGGCCCGCATCTTCATCCCCAACATCTGACATTGCACGTACGATAACAAATGGCACCTTAAATTGATAAGCTACTTGTGCGATCGCAGCCCCCTCCATTTCACAGCAAAGAGCCTTAGGATAGATCTCTTTGATCGCTTGGATCTTATCATTTGAAGCCACAAATTGATCACCCGTGACGATCAAACCAGTCTTAGTTGCCAGATCAGCTTTTTTAGCTGCTTTTTCTAAAGCATGCAATAACTCTTCATCAGCTGGGTAAATCTGCGGTTGCTGTGGTAACTGTCCTGGTAGGTAGCCAAATGCTGTTGCATCAGCATCATGATAAGCTGCTCCAGTTGAAAAGACCACATCACCAACATGAAGGCCTTCACCGATCCCACCAGCTGAACCTGAGTTGATCAAGTGATCGACTCCAAATTCAACGATCAATAAGGCTGTCGTCACACCAGCTTGGACTTTCCCGATCCCTGAACGCACTAAAACAACATCATGTCCGTTGAGCTGGCCTGCATAAAAAGCGATCCCACCTAATGTTTTTTCAGTACTGTGGGTCAACTGAGCCCGCAATTCCTTGATCTCTTCTTCCATCGCACAAATAATTCCATACTTCATCAATAAACGACCTTTCTAACTTAGAAATTGACAAAACGCATAAAAAGAAAAACTAAAATGATCGCAACGATCAGACCGATAATGGCATAATTTAGTTTTCTTGCTAACTGCTTTGTCTTTTCTGCTTGGCTTTCTAATTTTTGTTTTTGACGCGTCTTAGTCCGGCTAAAACCGGTGTCTTCTGCAGTTTCGACCGTTTTTTTACTACGACGCAATGGCTTTTCTTCTAGATTGTTTTCTGTCATTGGCAGTTACCTAATTCATCAATTGCCAAAACATTACGGCCATGATCGTTTTACTATCACAGATCAAACCTTCTTGCATGGCTTTTAAAGCTTCAGGTAAAGTCAATTCGACCTTTTCTAAAAATTCATCTTCATCTTGTGGCAATTCAGTCGTTACTGGACTTAAACCACTTGCATGATATAAATAGATCTTTTCATCGGCAAAACCAGGTGATGTATAAAAAGGCATCACTAATTCTAAATTTTTCGCCATGTAACGTGCTTCTTCATTTAACTCACGTGTCGCAGTTTCTAAAGGCGAATTTTGTTCATCGGGCTCGATCTTTCCTGCGGGGATCTCTAAGGTCACTTGTCCTAAAGGTGAGCGCCATTGCTTGATAAAGACCATTTTATCTTGTGGTGTGATCGCGATCACACCAACAGCCCCATGATGGCGTACGATCTCACGCAAAGCTTTCTTTCCATTTGGAAGCGTCACTGTTTCACGATCAAGATCGATCACTTTACCGTCAAATAAATGTTCAACATTTGTAACTTTTTCTTCAAAATCCATTTCGTTCACCTCACTTGTCATTATAGCAAAAAATACGATCTAGCTAAACATCAACAAGCCATGCTCTTGCCATAGCAAAAACACAGCTTGTTAGGAAATATTATTTTTCTAAGCCTTCAGTAACAGCTTCGGGGAAATTATCAGCTACGATCTTAGCACAGCTAGCACATAATTCCTTGAAACGTTCATCAGTACCAACATCAGGCGTGATCCGACGGCAACGTGGACAAGTTTCACCCGTAGCATGTTCAACTTTGATCTTAACTTCACCATAATCATCCGCATCAGCTGGAGCATCAGCTAGATCAGCAATATCTAATTGGGATACGATCAAGGCTTCACGAACGTCAGCACCTAAGTTATCTAATTCTTGTTTTACACCTTCAGAAACATAAAGTGTTACATGAGCTTCAAAAGATTTACCGATCAATTTTTGATTGCGGGCTTCTTCTAAACTCTTCAAAACATGGGAACGAACTTTCATGAAATGAGTCCAGTTTTCCATGATCTGTGCTTCACTATCGAAATGTTCAACTGCAGGCATTTCAGCTAATTGCACATATTCTTCAGGTTCTTTGACAAAGTTCCAAACTTCTTCAGTCGTATGTGGCATTACTGGTGTCATCAATTTAGCCAAACGAACAACCGTTTCATATAAAACAGTTTGCATTGAACGACGCTTCTTAGCATCCTTAGCTTCGATATAAACAACATCTTTAGCTACTGCCAAGTAGAAAGCAGATAATTCTGTCGTTACAAAATTGATGACTTTCTTGTAAATGTCCATGAAGTTGTAGTTAGCATAGTCATCCAAGATCTCTTTGGTAAATCTATTGGCTAAGATCAACATGTATTGATCGATCGCTTCGAGTTCATCAAATGGTACAGTATCTTTAGCCGGATCGAAATCTGTTGTGTTAGCCAATAAGAAACGCATCGTATTTCTGAATTTACGGTAACTTTCAGAAATTTGAGCAAAACTTTCCATTGAGACACGAACGTCAGCTGAAGTATCAACACTTAAGACCCAAAGCCGGATGATCTCAGCGCCCATCTGCTTGATAACTTCTTCAGGAACGATCGTGTTGCCTAATGACTTACTCATCTTGCGTCCTTCAGCATCAAGGGTGAAACCTTGCGACAAGATCTGCTTGTATGGAGCATGCCCTGAGACCGCCACACTTGTGATCAAACTCGAGTTGAACCAGCCACGATATTGGTCAGAGCCTTCCAAGTAAAGATCGGCTGGATAGGTCAAGTAATCACGTTGAGCACAAACACCTTGGTGAGAAGAGCCTGAGTCAAACCACACATCCATGATGTCAGTTTCTTTAGTGAACTTACCATTTGGTGAATGTTCGTTAGTATAGCCTTCTGGCAATAGATCTTTAGCATCTAATTTGAACCAGATATTTGACCCGTGTTTTTCGACTAATTTAGCCACATGCTCGATCGTTTCTTTTTCCATGATCGCTGTTCCGTCTTCAGCGTAGAAGATCGGAAGGGGAACGCCCCAAACACGTTGGCGTGAGATGACCCAGTCACCACGGTCACGGATCATATTGTAGAGACGTTTTTGACCCCATACAGGTAAGAACTTAACTTCATTGATCGCATTCAAAATGTTATCTCTGATCTTATCGACTGAAGCAAACCATTGTGGTGTCGCCCGGAAGATGATCGGCTTTTTAGTCCGCCAGTCAAATGGATAGCTGTGTGCATAATCCATTTCCTTTAAGAGCAAGTTAGCTTCACGTAATTTGTTCAAAGCAACTTCATTAGCATCTTCATAGAAGACCCCATCGAATTCAGGACCACATTCAGCTGTTAAATGACCAGTATCATTAATAGGAGCAAAGATCTCTAAACCATACTTCATCCCCATCTTGTAGTCATCATCACCATAGCCAGGAGCCGTGTGGACTAAACCTGTACCAGATTCAGTCGTTACAAAGTCACCTAACATGACTAATAATTCACGATCTTCGTAGAATGGATGTTGCGCTGTGATGTATTCAAGTTCTCGACCCTTAACGACCTTCAAAGTCTTAACATCTTCCCAGCCGAATAATTCAGCATTCTTTTGGATCAGATCAGCTACCATCACGAATTTACGGTCTTCGCCAGCTGGTTGGACCACTGCATAATCAAAAGAAGCATCGATCGTGATCCCTTCTGAAGCTGGGATCGTCCATGGTGTCGTTGTCCATACGACCATGTATGTATCTTCATCTAAGACACCCTTACCATCAAGAACTCGTTCTGCATAAAAAGCAGATGGTGAAGTCACGTCATGGTATTCAACTTCGGCTTCAGCTAAAGCAGATTCTGATGACCAAGACCAGTAAACTGGACGCTTACCTTTGTAAATAAGTCCTTCTTCAGCCATCTTACCAAAGACCCGAATTTGTTGAGCTTCATATTCAGGATCTAAAGTCACATATGGGTCATCCCATTCGCCTGCGACCCCTAAACGTTTGAAGTCGGTCCGTTGCTTATCAACTTGTTCTAAAGCATATGCACGACATTTTTCACGAAAATCAGCTACAGATAAAGCTTTACGGTCGACCCCAGCTTTTTTGAGCTGTTGTTCGATCGGTAACCCGTGTGTATCCCAACCAGGCACATATGGCGCTCTAAAGCCCATCATTGACTTAGCACGGACAATAATATCTTTTGAGATCTTGTTCATCGCATGTCCCATGTGGATGTTACCATTGGCATATGGAGGTCCATCATGTAAGACAAAAGTTGGCTTACCTTCATTTAATTTTTGGCGCTTTTCGTAAACCTTATTTTCTTCCCATTCGTTTTGACGTTCTAATTCACGAACAGGCAAATTGCCACGCATTGGGAATTTGGTTTTCCCTAAGTTCAAAGTATCTTTGATTCGCATACTCTTTACCCACTGTGCTCAGGTGGTAAGACACAGCTATCCTTTCTTTTTGATAAAACAAAAAGATCTCGCCCACAAAGGGACGAGATCTCGCGGTACCACCCAATTTAAGAATTTAAATAAATTCCACTCTTTGATCATATAACGCGATCAACCGACCAAACCTACTTGATTTCAGTTCGATAAAAAAGAGGTGATAAACCTAAATTCAGAGGATGGCCGGTCCTTGCACCATTTTTCCGGCTCGCTGACATCATAAAAAGAGGTCCGTGTTCTCTTATAATCTTAGCACTATATCTGTTAAGCTAGACGCCTAGTCGTTGTTGCTGTCATCAGCAAAGCGTTGTGAACTAGTATTATCGTTAGAATCAGGGAAGATAACTACTGTTTCAGTCTCTTTTGCTTCTTCAACTGTTTCACTCACAGGTGTATTGTCAGCAACATAAACTTCATTTTCTGCGTCTGTATCATTTGAGAATGATTTTACTTCTTTTGCATGGGATTTGTCAAGGGTATCATCGTGACGAATTGCTTCTTGGATCGCTTCATAGCTCGTTGTTTCACCTTGTTGCAAAATATCGTCCCATTCACTACCTTTAACAACTTCAAGCTGGGATTCCAGCATAACTTGAAGCTTTTGGCGGAAGATACGGGCTTGCTTGCGCAAATCGTCGGTCTCCAAAGCCAAACGTTTTGATTTCTTGGAAGCTTCATCGATAATATGACGTGCTTTTTCATTTGCTTGGTCAATAATATCTTGTCCTTGCTTTTGAGCTTCACGATTGATGATCTCAGCTTCACGTTGCGAATTAGCTTTGACTTTATCAGCAGCTTCTTGAGCAACGATGATCGATTGATTCAAAGAATCTTTCAAATCATTGAAATACTTCAATTTTTCTTGGCTTTGTTTCAAGCTCTCAGTTAAATGTGCATTTTCTTTTAAGACTAATTCATAGTCTTTGATGATCTGATCTAAGAAATCGTTGACTTCATCTTGATCATAACCACGTAACTTGGTATGAAACTCTTTATTATGAATATCCAAAGGGGTCAATGACATCCCCAACACCTCCAAATTTTTAAATCATTTTCTAATTACAGCAACTTCACAGCGCAACTTACCTCGCTTTGATCTACCTAATACAGCACCCAACTTGATCCGGCCAAAACCACGGACCGAAACAATATCTAAAGCGCCCAACTCTGTATCCGGTTTGGTCAACACCATCCAATTTAGCTGGACTTTCTTGGCATTGATCAATTCCTTGACACGGTTACGCGATATATTATAGACTGTTGCGATCATCGTATCGATCCGAAGCGAACTGGTAAAGACAGTTTCAAGTTCCCAATCATTATTAGGAACAAGGCGCTCAGCCAAGTTTTTTTCTTCCAAGTTGACATTGATCTTACCGATCCGTTTGACTTGTTGTAGCAGATAATCACTGATATTTTTTTGGACAATGATCTGCCAACGCTGTGAATCTGTGATAATATCGCCTAAAACTTCGCGCTCTAACCCACTATTTGCCAAAGTCCCTAAAATTTGTCCGTGGGTCAACGACACAAATTTAGTTGGATAATTTATCTCTAGCAGTTGCAACTCAAAATCCTTTGTCTGTGGTTCATAATAGTCAGGATAAAATAAGAGTCGTTTTCGTTCTGCTTGAGCAAAACCGCCATCAGCTTTGACTTTGATCATATCATCAGCCTGTAATAAGAACTGGGTAATATGCTGTTGTCTAGGATCTAAAAAGTGTGTCAAGATCGGGCGATATTCATTTTGCGCTTGGTTGATATAATCGTTCAATGAATCGATCAGTGGCTTTTCTTCTGCGCGAAAATGTTGATAGACCTCACTATTCACCATACTCCCCCATTTCACTAAAAGAGATAAAACAACATAAAGACCCCTTTTTCAACAAACTGTAACACGATCAATGCGACCACCGGAGCAAAGCTGATCCCAGCGATCGGTGGAATAAAATCAAATAACCGTAAATATGGTTGGCACACTTTGATCAATAATTGGCTTAATTGCGTTTGATAAGCTCCTGGAAACCAAGATAATAAACAATAGGCGATGATCAAAAAAGAGTACAAACTAAATAAACTACTGATAAGACTTAATATTCCCAAATTATTCTCCTTAATTGTACTTATAATCACCATTACGCATCGTATCAGTCAAGTTGCCCTCAACTTCAAAATCATGCGGAGTACATAAAAAGATCTGTTCACCGATGCGTTGGATCTCACCATCGACTGCAAAAACTACGCCTGAAAGAAAATCAACTACGCGATGTGCTTGCTCATCATCGATCCTTTGAAAATTAACGACAGCTGCTTGCCCCGCCAAAAGCTTGCCAGCGATCGCTTTAACATCAGAAAAGATCCGAGGTTCAAACAGCATGATCTTCTTTTCAAGTGGCCGACGTTCATTGTGCAAAGCCATTACGTTTCTCTCATCTCGACTTTCAGTGGTAGCTTTAGACCCTGGATAACTTTCCTCACGTGGCTCTTCTTCGTAATTTTCAAAATCATCATCTACGCTGAAGAAACTACTGAGTTTGCTTGAAAATGACATTTTTCAGCCTCCTTGTCTTAATGACGGCGCCGAGTAAAGAATGGTGGATTATTTAAATCGTCTTCGTCACTACTTTGTTCAGCTGAAGAATTGGAACCAAAGACGTTAAAATCCTTCTTCTCAACATTTTGAAATTCAGTCTCACGTTGTTGCGCTGCTTTTCTTGTACCGTTGATCTCACGGGAAAGATCCCAATCACCTAATGGATCATTATTTTGTGCTGATCGTGTGGCCGCGTTGTTTTCTGGTGCACTTGGCGTTGGTGTATTGAACGTTCGTGGTGGTACAACTTTAGATGCGCTATTTTCTTTTTTCTTTTTATCGATCCCAGTTGCGATCACAGTCACGACTACGTTATCTTCCAAAGATTCGTTGATCGAAGTCCCAAAGATGATATTGACATCACTTGTAGCTGCTTGGGAAACAATATCTGAAGCAGCTTGAGCTTCAAATAAGCTTAGATCTGGGCCACCAGTAATGTTTAACAAGACTTGTTCTGCACCGTCGATCGAAACTTCGAGCAATGGTGAAGAGATAGCTTTCTTAGTTGCTTCTTCGGTCCGGGTTTCGCCGTTAGCAGAACCGATCCCCATCAAAGCAGACCCTTGATTTTGCATCACTGTCTTAACGTCAGCAAAGTCCAAGTTCACGTACCCTGGTGAAGTGATCAGATCAGAGATCCCTTGCACACCTTGACGTAGCACGTTATCAGCTTCTTGGAAAGCTTGCAACATCGGGGTTTTCTTATCAACGATCTCAAGCAAGCGGTTGTTAGCAATGATAACTAAAGTATCAACATGCTCTTTCATCTTTGCCACACCTTCAGCAGCAAAACGAGCACGCTTTGGACCTTCAAAACTAAATGGACGCGTCACGACCCCGACCGTCAAAGCACCTTGCTCTTTAGCAATCTTAGCAATGATAGGGGCAGCACCAGTACCAGTGCCACCGCCCATACCAGCCGTGACAAAGATCATATCGGCCCCGCTCAAGGCTTCCGCTAAGGCTTCTTCACTTTCTTGAGCAGCCTTACTTCCGATCTCAGGGTTAGCACCTGCCCCCAATCCCCGAGTCAATTTAGGTCCTAATTGGATCTTTGTTTCTGCGTTAGAATTTTTCAATGCCTGCACATCTGTGTTCGCAACGATAAATTCTACCCCTTTAACATCATCGGCGATCATACGGTTGACCGCATTACCACCAGCGCCACCAACACCAATAACTTTAATTGTGGCACCATGTTCCATTTGATCTGCGTCTAATGCAAATTCCATTCTGTATTCCTCCATCTCCTAATCTTTTAGTCAAAGAATTTATCAAATATCGCCTTGAATCGATCCATTCTCTTAGGTTTATCTTCTTTCTTTTTATCCCTAGGTGTATCATACCCATCAGCTACTGGATCAAAATCAGTCTCGACATC
Source organism: Ligilactobacillus murinus (assembly GCF_003288115.1). NCBI lineage: Bacteria > Bacillati > Bacillota > Bacilli > Lactobacillales > Lactobacillaceae > Ligilactobacillus > Ligilactobacillus murinus. Next base: position 975,640 of record NZ_CP023565.1, read on the forward strand.
TTGTTGTTCATCTTCATCGATCTGGTTTACTTTTGGTTTACTGATGAATTCTTGACCGTCGAGCGTTCGTCTGATGATCTGATCGATCTCATTTTCTTGCGTGACGTATTCTACGATCCCAATGACCTGTGCAAAAGATGGAAATCGTAAATTCATCTCTTGAGGAATAAAAACTTTAACATTGACCCCAAAGACTTTTTGGGCCAATTCTTTGACACCTGGCAAGGCAGCTAAGCCACCAGTCAAGACGATCCCTCCCGGTAACTGTAAAGCATTGATCCGATCTAGATCAGCTTTCAGTTTACCAAAGATCTGCTGTAAACGAGCTTCAATGATCTGAGCTAAATATTCTTCAGTGATCATCTCTGGCTCTTGTTGTCCCACAACAGTTACTGGGAAAGTATCTTCACTTGAAGCTAATGTTTCATCGGCATAGCCATAATTTCGTTTTAAGATCTCAGCATTCTCGATCGAAGTATTCAAGACGATCGAAATATCACGGGTCACATAATCGCCACCCTCTTGATCAACATAAGTATACTTCAATTGATGATCGTGGATCACAGCAGCCGTTGTTTGCCCACCACCAAGATCGATCAAGATCGCTCCAAAGTCCTTTTCGCCATCAGTCAATGCAACTTGAGATAATGCAAGTGGGGCTACGATCATATCTTTGACCTTTAACCCTGCCCGTTCGATACATTTACGAGTATTATGTAAGATCGTCTTAGGACCTGTGTACATTACTCCTTGCATCTCTAATCTGACGCCGACCATTCCTCGTGGGTCTTTGATCCCATCAAAGCCATCAACGATAAACTCATCTGTAACAATATCGATCACATCGCGTTCAGGTGGTAAATTTTGGACCAAAGCAGCTTCGGTCACACGCCGAACATCAATATCACTGATCTCTTTAGAGTTACCGTCTTCGTTACCGATGGCGATCATCCCTTTACAACGCTCTATTTGGAGCATATTAGCTGGAACACCAACACTCACCTCAGAAATTTGAATATTTGCCTTTTCTTCGGCTTGCTTCACAGCTTCTTTTATCGCCTTAACAACTTGGTCAATATCAACGATCACTCCACGATTGAGACCGGCAGAACGTGTATTACCGTAACCGATTATGTTGATCTGGTCTTTGAGATACTCAGCTATTATGACTTTAATCGAAGTCGTACCGATGTCTATGCCAACATAGATACTAGAGTTTCCCATCAATTTGCCTCCCTTATGATTTTAATAATGTTCTCATTGTTTATTATTTAAATTCAATAGGTTAATTTTAACACAAAAATATAGTAATTGGCTACTTGTCAACCCCCCAAAATAAAAAATTTAGTTCACAACATTTTAGTTATTTCTAATTCTTAATTTTTTGGGTATGAAAATGCCCCAACTTCAAGGTCAACGATGCCTTTTTGCTCCATTTTTGTCGCGATCTGAGGGTAATATTTCATCTTCTTTGTCAGCGTTGAAAGATCAGCAATGACCTCATTGCCATCATTCATGTAAAGCTTGATCCGATTTGGATTTACTTTAGATGGATCATAGTGGATCTCTGAAACGGACTTTTTCAATTCGGTAGGCAATTCTTGCATTTTTGTGACTGCTAATTTCAACTTGGCTTTATCTTTAAAATTATAAAACACGGGATAACTGCCCTTTACTATAGGAGTTCCTTCACTCAAAGGTCGTCCAGTCGTTCCGATCTTATAATACTTATTATTCCGATAAATATAGCCTACTTGGGGATCTTCTTTTACGTCGATCACTATATTATTAACATCTACATAGCGTAATGTCGCTTGCTCAACTAAGCCTACTTTGCTCTGGATCTTATTTTCGATCTTGCTAGCATTGAACCACACATTGAACAAAGATTCATAATAATGAAGTCCACTGGCTTTGATGACTGCCACGCGTAACTGCTTATCATTTGAATCGACTGTCACTGATCTAACGCGACTGATCGGTAAGATCAAACAAAGCGTCAATAATGTCATTATCGAAAAAAAGACTAGCGGAAATAACGCTTGTTGACGCAATGCTTTTTTGCGCTGTTCAGTCAATCGGATCAATTTGCCATTGAACAGATCTTTAGCTGGTGGTTTTGGCTTATCCTGACCGCGTTTTGCTTGTTTTTCGAGCCATGGTTGAAGTTTCTGGTTAGGGACAACTGGCTTCTTTTTCTTCCAAAATCTGATCCTCTTCAGCCCCTCTCACTAACTACTAATCTAGTAAATCTTTCATCACCTTGATCAAACGATCAGCTGCATCCGGTACACCTGCTTTTTTAGCATTAGCTGCCATTTGTGCTTGTTTTTTAGGATCAGCCATCATCGCTTGGATATTTTCAAATAAGACCTTACCGTTAAGTTCACTTTCCTTGATCATTAGAGCTGCCCCTTTATTTACTAAACTTTGGGCATTTTTAGTTTGATGATCATGTGTGACATATGGACTAGGGATCAAGATCGTTGGGATCCCTAGCGCAGTGATCTCAGCCAAACTAGTTGCCCCAGCACGACCCACGATCGCAGCGATCTCGGGTAAGATCGATGGCATATCCGCAATATAAGGCTTGATCACTACATTTTTTGGCAAGTCCTTAACACGGCTATCTTCCATGATCTTATCATAGTGAACACGTCCCGTCACAAATAATACTTGATATGGCTGATCTTTGAAATATTCTATTGCTTCTAGGCTAGCATTATTGATTCCTAAGGCCCCACGTGAACCACCAAAGATCAAGATCGTCTTTTTATTTGGATCAAGCTGGTATTCTGTAGCTAAGCGCCCTGTTGGCTTCATCGTTGCTACTTGTTGTGCCCGCGGATTACCGGTAAAGACAACTTTTTTAGCGGGAAAATCAGCTCTCACATCATCAAAACAGATCCCAACCTTATCAACATAGTGACTCAAAAACTTATTCGTTACACCAGCAACACTATTTTGCTCGTGAATGATCGTTTTGACCTTCATTTTGGCAGCCGCATACACCACTGCTCCACAAACATAGCCACCAGTTCCGATCACAACATCTGGTTTGAATTCCTTGATGATCTTTTTAGAGTCATGCGCACTCTTTAAAAAGAGATATACTGTCTTAAAATTTTCAGGAGAAAGTGAACGTTTAAAGCCTTGGATCTCGATCGTTTTAAAAGGGATCCCGGCATTTGGAACGATCTTACTCTCTAATCCTTTAGTTGTCCCAACATATAAAACCTCTGTGTCAGGTCGTTGTTGTTTGATAGCTTCGATCAGTGCTAGCGCTGGGTAGATATGGCCACCCGTTCCGCCACCAGATACTAATAGTCGCATACTATTCATCCTTTTTTTCTAAATTTTCTACTGCTTCGATAAATTTATCGCCACGTTCTTCAAATGTCTTCCATTGATCCCAACTTGCACATGCTGGTGACAATAAGATCGTATCACCTGGTCGACTAAGAGCATAAGCTTTAGGCACAGCGTCGATTGCATCTTTGGCCTCGACGATCTGGTCTAAGCCAGCCTGTTTTCCAGCTTCTTTCAATAATTCTTTGGTCTCACCAAAAACGACCAAAGCACTGACATGTTCTTTTAGATATGGTACTAAACGCTCAAAAGTAAAACCACGGTCTAGCCCACCAGCTAACAAGACAACTGGTGTTTTGAAACCAGCAAGTGCTTTTTCAGTTGCTTCGATATTGGTTGCCTTAGAGTCATTATAAAACTTGCGCTCATTAAACGTTGTCACATATTGCGTTCGATGTTTGACTCCCGAAAAAGTCTGCAATACTTCAACGATATCAGCTGTTGCTACTCCCATGAGTTTGGCAACTGCGATCGCCGCTAAAGCATTCTCAATGTTGTGTGTTCCGGGAACTTTGATCTCATCAGCAGGCATGATCGCTTCATCTTTGAAATATAAGATCCCATTTTCTTCGTAGGCGCCTTCTTTAGTAAAAGCTGTCCGTGAAAATGGTACGACCTTAGCTTTAGCTTGTTGGCTAAGCTCACGCCATTCAGCTTGGTCAAAATTGACTACAAAGTGATCAGTTTTTGTTTGATTTTTCAATAAGCGCATCTTAGCTTTGACATAATTTTCACGTGAACCGTGATAATCAGTATGTGCTTCGTAAATATTAGTCAAGACTGCGATCTTAGGATGGAGTTTAGTGATCCCTAGTAGTTGGAAACTGGAGAGTTCCATGACTAAGATATCGTCAACGGTTGCTTTTTTGGCTGTTTCAACGGCTGAGATCCCGATATTACCACAAGCATAGGCCTTATTTTTATTCTTTAGATGATTTAACATCAAGGAGATCAAAGTCGTCGTTGTCGTCTTACCATTTGTCCCAGTAACGCCTACTAGATCAGCATCAGCGATCTCATACGCTAATTCAGGTTCGGTGATGATCAAAAAGCCTCTGTTTTGGGCTTCAGCGATCAAAGGATTCGTGTAGGGGATCCCAGGATTTTTCACGATCAATTCCGCTTCATCCAACAAAGCAAGCGGATGTGAGCCAACAATTACTTTGATACCAGCATTTTCCAGCTCAGATAAGACTTGCTTATCGGTTGGAATATTCTTATCATTTACCGTCACATTGGCTCCGAGTTCTTTTAACAGGTAGGCACTATTGAGCCCACTTTTCCCTAAACCAACGACTAATACGTTTTTATCCTTATAATCTGTCACATTTTTCATGTCTAATGACTTCCTTTGATATTAAATTATCGTCATAACTGCAATGATCGCAGCTACTAGGCCAATTGCCCAAAAAGTTAGATCGATACGCCATTCACTCCAGCCACATTCTTCAAAATGATGGTGGATCGGACTCATCTTGAAGATCCGTTTGCCGGTCAACTTAAAGCTTGCAACTTGTAAGATCACACTAAGCGTCTCTAATACAAAGATGATCCCGATCACCAGCAATGACAACTCTTGATGCAAGATGATCGAAACGGCTGCTAAAGCTCCCCCTAGAGCTAATGAACCAGTATCACCCATGAAGATCTTAGCCGGTTTATGATTAAACCCTAAAAAGGCGATCAAAGCTCCGATCACGGATAAACAGAAGATCAAAACATCGTATTGTGCTTGGTGATAAGCGATGATCGCATAAGCACCAAAGGCAATGATCGCTTGACCTGATACTAAGCCATCGATCCCATCGGTCAAATTGACCGCATTTGAAAAGCCGACCAACCAAAAGAGCACAAATAATACATAGATGAAGCCTAAAGTGATCTCGTGTCCAAAAAATGAAAGCGCAAAAGGCAACTTTTCATGGTGATAGACGGCTAAAAAGATCAAGCCCCCGATTATTTGCCCCAATAATTTTTGCCAAGGCTTCAAGCCCTCATTTTGTTTTTTCCATAGCTTAACAGAATCGTCAAAAAACCCCAAAAAGCCATATAACAATAAAATAAAGTCTAAGACCAAGATCTTAGGACTTAGCATGTGCAAACCTAAGGGGACCCAAAGCCCCGTAACGATGATCGCTAAATTAAAGACAAAGCCCCCCATCGTTGGTGTACCCGCTTTTACTTGGTGCCAACTTGGACCTTCTTCGCGGATCATTTGTCCTTGCTTTTTTTTGTGTGCATAGTTGATAAACATCGGTGTAAATAAAGCAGTCAATACTAAACTGCTGATCACCGGGATCAACATTTGAAAAATAGTCATGTTATTTTTCCTTCCTCTTTTTTTCTATCTATTTTATTTTAACTCAACTGTCAATTTTGTTTGCTTACTTAGCTTCTCACCAGGTGCAACGCTTTGCTTAGTAACGTAACCATTCCCCTGGACGTCTAAGTCAATGCCTGTCAGCTCGGATAATTTCATCACATCAAGTCGCGACCATCCAGTGATATCTGGCATCGTTAGTGTTCCATTTGTAACTAAGATCACACGCTCTCCGGTCAACATGCTCGTGCCCGCAGTCTGTGATTGCTCAATGACCTTTTTACCTTCGCCGACCACTGCTGGTACTAAATCGCTTTGAGTCACTTCTTCACTAGCTTCTTTAGGTGACATCTCCTTCACATCTGGGACACTAGTCTGTACCTTTTCATCATTTGAGTCGTTTGCCTCATCCAAGACTCGTTTCATCAAAGGATCAAAAATAGAAGCTAACATTCCTGTTTCCCCCTGATCAGCAAAGGTCTTAGGTTGTTTCATCGTGATGTATAAAATGTACTTAGGATCATTTATCGGTGCCATCCCAGCAACAGAGAAAAGATAATTAGTCTCACCACTTAAATAACCCGTTCCATTTTCGTTAGCGATCTGAGCCGTCCCAGTCTTGACCCCAACATCATAGCCATCGATCTTGTAAGCCGTCCCAGTCCCGTCTTTGTCAGTTACAACATCTTGCATCATTTCACGGACTTCTTTAGCAGTTGAGCTTCTGATCGGTTTTCCGGTCACAGTTGGTGATTGCGAAAAGACTGTCTTGCCATTATTTGGGTCAACAACTTTACTTACTAGATAAGGTTTGACCATCTTACCATTATTAGCCACAGCCGACATTGCTTGTAGCATTTGGAAGACAGTCACATTTATCCCTTGACCAAAAGCAGTGTTAGCTTGTTCGATCGGATATTTATATTCGATACTACCTGCTGCTTCATTACCTAAGCCAGCATTTGTTGACTTCAAAAGACCAAATTTTTTGATGTAATTTAGCCAAGTCTTTTCTCCCATTGCTTGTTCTAGCTTAGCCATCCCAACGTTTGAGGAACGAATGAAACCTTCACGATAGGTAATCTCCCCCCAACCAGTCGTATTCCAATCATTGATCCGTTGATTGTCGATCTGATAAGACCCTGACTTAAAAGTGGCGTTGGCATTATAATTTCCACTATTGATCGCTGCTGCCATCGTCAAGATCTTCATGATCGAACCAGGTTCATAGGTGTCTTCTAACAAGATATTGCGCCACATATCATTTAGCCCTTCTCCTGTCTGAGGGTTAAATGTCGGACGTTGACTCGCCGCAATGATCTCGCCAGTCTTGGCATTCATCAAAACGGCTGTCATCGATTTGGGCTTATAAGTTTCTTGAGCTTTATTCATCAAAGTCTCTAAATAAGTCTGGATCCGGGTATCTAAAGTGGTATAAACATTGTCACCATCTTTAGCGGGCTTACTTTGCGATTTAGAATTAGGTAAAGTCGTCCCGCGTGAATCAATGGCGAGCTTATTGACTCCGTTGACACCTTTTAATTGCTTTTCAAAAACTTTTTCTAAGCCCATGACCCCAACTAAGTGAGACTGTTCATTTTCCGCTAACCCAACTAAGTGGGACGCAAAAACTCCATTAGGATATAACCGGGCTTGAGCAGGTGTAAATTTGATCCCACTGATCTTAGCGGCCTCGATCTTCTTTTTAGTCTCCATTGAAATATGCTTACCTTTACTCCCAAGCTCAACTTGATAGAGACCATCGTCAGCATCAAAGAGCTTGAGTAGATCATCGTAATTCATCCCTAGATTTTGACTCAAGACCTTAGCAGCTTTAGCCTTTTGTGAATCTTGCAAATAATCTGGTTTACCTTCAAGCGTCTTCGCCGATTTAGACAAGACGATATAGATCGAATAAGTCGTCGTATCTTCTGCTATCGGTTGATTTTGTGCATCATAGATCGTCCCACGTTTTGCTTTGATCTCAGTTTGTTCGGCATACATCGCCAGTGCTAATTTGGTCAGATTTTTTCCGTGAGCCGTGTGTGTCAAACCCACATAAAAAAAACGACCAATAAATGTAAGAAAGACGATGATGACGATGAAAAATAACGCTCTTCCAAAATAACTGCGATTTCGCGGGTCTTGTTTTACATTTATCTGCCGTTTTTTAGTACTCATTTGGTAACATTCCTTATGTTTTTATCATTCATTTGTAAACCAACATCCTTGGCGATCCCCATCAAACGTGTCCGGCTAGACAGTTCACTGATCTCCTCTTTCATGTTAGCATTTGAAGTCTGCAAAGTTGAGACTTTTTGATTGATATCTTGGATCGTTGCTTGGGTCTTGGTCACAGCTGTATTCGACCAGATCACCAAACATGACATGACCACTAACAACACACCTAAAGCGATCGCTGCATTGCGTTCTTGCTTAAAATACATTTTTCGCAATTGCCCAGTTGTATTTTGTGGTTGCTGATCTAGCTTAGTTTTTGTCTGTGTTACTTGAGGTGTTTCAAGTTTTCTTGCTGCTTGTGCCAAAGTCTCACATCCTTTACTTTAATTTTTCAATTGCTCTTAATTTAGCCGAGTGCGCCCGATGATTAGCTTCAAGTTCCGCTGCTGACGGTAAGATCGGCTTGCGTGTTATCAATTTAAATTCTGGTTCAAGTTCAGCCGGAATAACGGGTAATCCAGCGGGAAGTTCAGGTAAACTCGCTTTTTCTTTGAACATCGTTTTAACTAAACGATCTTCTAACGACTGAAACGTGATCACACTGATCCGCCCACCAACATCAAGCACTTCAAAAGCTTGATCTAAAGATTCTTCCAAGGCACCTAGCTCATCATTGACAGCTATACGGACCGCTTGGAAAACTTTCTTAGCTGGATGTCCCCCCTTGCGTCGGGCTTTAGCCGGGATCCCAGCTTTGATCAGTTCAACTAATTGACCGGTGGTTTCGATCGGTGCTTGTTGTCTAGCGGATTCGATCCGCCGAGCGATCGATTTAGCAAATTTTTCTTCCCCATAGCGCATGAAGATCCGAACTAGTTCTTGGTAAGACCAATCATTGATCACCGTTTTAGCAGTCAAAGCTTGACTTTGATCCATCCGCATATCTAGAGTTGCATCGTGTTGGTAACTAAAGCCACGTTCACCTACATCAAATTGGGGAGAAGAAACACCTAGGTCATATAAGATCCCGTCAACTTTAGCGATCTGTTGCTCTGCTAAACGTTCCTTTAGATCACGAAAGTTACTTTTGATAAAGGTCAACTTTTTGCTAGCTAACTCATTTTGTAAACGTTTGGTATTATAATCGATCGCGGTTTGATCTTGGTCAAACGAGAACAATTTGCCCTTATCTGAAAGCTTTGACAAAATTAAACTAGTGTGACCTCCACCACCTAAAGTACAATCGACGTATACGCCGTCTGGTTTGATATTGAGTTGTTCAACTGCTTCCTCTAATAACACAGTCACATGATTAAATTCCGTCATTTTCTAATTCCTACAGCTTTCATCTTTCTTGATCCCAATGTATAACTGTGATCTAAAAACGATCACCAAAATATGTACTAAAATATGTTATACAATTAGATATTACCATAGTTCCACACTTTGAACCACAATAATAGCTAACAAATTCGCGATTTTTATAAAACGTTTTAGATATTTACTAAATATTAGCTTGTTTGCATTTAAACTCACATAATACCTAAAAAGCTTGCGATCTCGATCAACAATAAAATAATGTACATCCCCACGATAAAAATATCTAAAGTCCGCCAGTAGATCACAAAAAAACGGCGGACCCGAAAATCATCTTCGGTATACACTAAATACACTGTCAAAACTAGTCCAAAAGCACTAGCCGCAAATGCTAAAAACGGTAATAACGAAAGCCCCGTTAAAGTGACCGAAAGCCCGTGGATCCCTAGTAATAATACAAGCATCATGATATCAATGATCCTTAGGCGTTTAGGCCAATATTTAGCGAAATTCTTCTTTAAAAATGTCAATGCCATCCAAATGATCAAAATGACAATTGGCATGATATACCATGTTGCGATCGCTGTAAACATCACTACCATCCTCAATTAAAAATATTACCCCCATTATACCAAGCATTTTTGCTACAAATCAATTATAGACCCATCAAAAACAAAGAAATCTTAACGCTTCGGCAAAAGAAAATGATAGCTCACTTGTACTGTGAAATTTGACAGCAACTGACCTTTAAAGGTATAGTATAGTAAAAATCGGAAAGGTGTCGAGTACCGTGAAAGAAAAAAAGAAGCGCACAACATTTCAAAAGATCACCATGGTCGTCGTTTGGCTCATGTTGATCTTCACACTGGGTAGTGTGATCCTCGGCTCACTTAGTGCTTTCTTCTAAAAGTAATGATGAACTAAAAAAGAACAGCCCCAAAAATCGGGCTGTTCTTTTTTAGTTCATATATTTGGCGACAAAAGCTCCAACCTTATCAGTATATACCGTTGGATCTTGATAATAAGACATTCCATGGGCTGCACCTTTTACGACCCATAATTTCTTTTTACCAGCACTAGCTTGATAATTCTCATACACCATTTCCGTTGGAACAAAACGATCTTTACTTCCGTGAATAAATAAGGTCGGCAATTTATTTTGTTTTAGTTGCTCAGTTGCACTTCCATTTTTGAAATTAAATCCGATAAATGGCTGGGCCATCCAACTAGCTGTCGTCAAGATCGGTTCTTTAGGTAGACCAAATTGCGCACTCAATTGAGTCCCTAATTCTTCGTTGATCGATGAATAACCACAATCTTCAACGATGACTTTGACTTGTTTAGGTAGTTTTTCACCACTCATCATCATAACAGTGGCACCACCCATGCTCACTCCAAACAGACCGATCTTAGAATCTTGTCCCTTTTTAGCAATAAGCTGCTTGAGCCAATTTTGATAATCTAGCCGATCTTGCCAACCAAAAGTGATATAGCGGCCTTCACTTCTACCTGCTCCGCGATCATCAGGCGCTAAGACATTGTAGCCTAGATCATGAAACATCCGAATGTAACTTGCCATCAGCAAGCTATTTTCACGATAACCATGAGCGATCACGATCGTCTCATTTGTCACTTTTTTAGCAGGTACATAGCGCGCCTTTAACATCAACTTACCATCAGCTGACTTTTCTGTCCAAGTTTGTTGCTTAGTCTGGGCCAACCAGGCTTGATCTTTCTTCAAAAGTTCAGCCTTTTTAGGTGCTGGTGCCCCCAGCCTGACTGAATCACGCACAAAAGCATAATTAACAAGATAACCATTTACTCCTACATAGATCAACAATAATAGTCCAATTATCCCAATAATGATCTTTTTTCTGTGTTTTTTCATCTTTCTTTCCTTTTACCTACAAGATCGGTGACAACAATCTTGAAAAGTATTGTTTAAATTTACGCCAACGTGACTGACGTTCAAAATATTCTGGTGTTAATTTTGTACACTTAGCTAGATCAGCTTCAAAAAGTTCCTTTAGTTTAAGCGCCAAATTACGATCATATCCAAAAGCGTTTGCTTCAAAGTTTAATTTAAAACTTCTAAAGTCAAGGTTAGCTGAACCAACTGAAGTTATCTGTGAATCGACGACAAATGTCTTAGCATGTAAGAAACCATCATCATAGGTGTAAACCTCGACACCGCTGTCGACCAAAACTTTAGCATAATATTCAGTTGCTCGGTAAACAAAAGCATGATCTGGCATACAAGGGATCATGATCTTGACTTTGACCCCAGATAATGCAGCTACGACTAACGCTTCTAACACCGAATCGTCTGGTATCAAATACGGCGTTTGAATGTAAATGTAGTCGTTTGCCCCGCTGATCAATTTAAGATAACCCTTCTTGATCGCTTCAACTTCACTATCCGGTCCTGAGGAAATGACCTGTAGCCCAACATTTCCCTTTTGTCGTTGCAATGGGAACAAACTTTCATCATATTTAACTGGTTCTTTACCGCGAATATTCTTGATCGTTGCGTTCCAATCCATCAAAAAGCGTGATTGCATGGCAATAACAGCATTACCGACAACGCGGAGATGCGTATCGCGCCAATGACCAAATTTCTTAGAACGACTGAGATATTGATCACCAATGTTAAAGCCACCGATATAGCCGATCTTACCATCAATGATCGCTAATTTACGGTGCTCACGATAATTGATCCGTGGACTATGGATCCAAGCTTTCTTATAAGCAAAGAATGGCTCAGCCTCGCCACCAAGCTTTTCCAATTTATCAAAGAAATGCCGTTTTTGCCCCCGCGAGCCCATGCTATCATAGATCACGCGGACTTTAACACCACGCTTAGCTGCTGCTTCAAGACTGGCTAAGATCTTATTACCGATCCGGTCACTGAAAAAGGAATAATATTCTAAGTGAACGTGATGATTTGCAGCATCAATATCGGCTAGTAGTTTAGCAAACTTATCATGACCATCATCGTAAATATCGACTTTATTATTTTTGGTCAAGATCGCTTGATCAGTTTCAAGCAACAAGCGGACCGTTTGGCGTACTTCTGGCGTACGCAATCCTTTTGGTAAGAGTTCTTCATCTTGCCATTGTTCTTTTTGCAATTCAACGAGCTGAGCGATCCCAAGCCGTTCTTGCATCTTTAGGTCAAACATCTTTTCTTTGGAGATCTTTTTACCAACTAGTAGATAGATCCCAAAACCGATCACTGGCAATAAATTGAGCACCAATAACCAAGCCCAAGTTGCTGTAATATCACGTTCTTCTTTAAAAACTGTGATGATCGCTGTAATAACGTTCAATAGTAATATCACTATCAGCACACTAACTAATGTGTTCATTATTAAATTCTACCTCTCATTATATGATCATTAACCTAGTATACACCTTAGATTTAAGGCTGTCAGGGTCAGTTGGCATTTTCACCGAACCATTTACGATCTAAACGCTCTAACGTTCCATTTTCCTTTAAAACTTTAAACGCTTCATTGATTTTCTTTTGAAGGGTCTTATCCCCTTTGCGTAACCCGACTACAAAAGATTCAGACGCAAACCCAGCATTTTCTTTCCGATAACTAGCTGGATCTTTTTTGTGTGCAATATAGTAGTTGGCATAAACACTATCGATCAATAGGCCTTGGATCCGATCAGCATCTAGATCCATGAAAGCATTGTTGAATGTATCATATTGGATCGTTTCTTTTACATATTGTTTTAAAACTTTTGGTTCATCCAAGTAGGCTTGATAGCCTGAAGATCCACTTTGTAAGCCTAAGATCTTTCCTTTCATGGCACTATCATTTATGATCTGTTGGCTTCTTTTACTTACTAAATATTGTTCGTTCTTTAAATATGGCTGACTGAAAGCCACATTTTTAGCTCGTTCATCCGTCTTCGTATAACCATTCCAGATCAGATCGATCGTTTGGTTACGCAATTCAGTTTCTTTCATTGACCAATCGATCGTCTGGAAATCAGGCGTGATCCCATATAATTTAAAGACTTCCTTAGCTAGATCGATATCATATCCAACGAGCTTGCCATCTTTTTGACGAAAGCCCATCGGTACAAAACTATCATCTAGTCCGATCACGACCCGCTTTTTTTGCTCGATCTGTTGCCAAGTATCGACCGTATCTGCTCTTTTTTTGACATCATTGCAGCCCGAAACGACTAATAAGAGACTTAGACCTAAACCAAGCGCTAGTAATTTTAAATATCGTTTCATCTATCTCAATTCCTTTAATTAGCCAGTGGTTTTACACGTAAAATATCATCAGCGATCTCTTCAGCAAAATCAATATCGTGTGTGACGATGATCTGTGTCATTTTGTCTTTTTTCAGATCCAAAATGATCTCTTTGACAGTGTCTCGCAAACCCGGATCTAAAGCTGAAGTGGGTTCATCATAGCATAAGATCCGTGGCTTCATCGCTAAAGCGCGTGCGATCGCGACCCGTTGTTTTTGTCCGCCAGACAATTGCCAAGGATAAAGATTACCCTTATCTTCAAGTGCTAACTTTTGCAAAAGTTCTTGGGCTTCTGTTTGCATTTTTTTCTTGTCTTTTTTTAAGACCATCATTGGGGCTAACATCACATTTTGTAACACGGTCAAATGTGGAAAGAGATTATATTCTTGGAAGACAACACCGATCACCGCATCATTAGTGCTATTGACATATGGATCAAAGGCGATCCCATCCACCAAGATCTGCCCACTATCGATTTGTTCCAGCCCGCTGATGCAGCGTAAAAGTGTGGTCTTACCACCACCGGATTGGCCTACGATACATAAGATCTTGCCATCTTCTACAGTTAGATCAACATGATCTAAAATCGTCCTATCGCCAAATTTTTTAGTTACTTCTTTTAGTTCTAACATGTTGATCACTCCTTATTTCCAATAACTATAGTGCTGTTCGATCTTTTTCAAAACATAAGTGAAAAAGGCCGTCATCATCAAATACATCGCTCCCACCAATAATAATGGTACTAAAGTCACATCACGACTTGTCGCAACATTACCGGCCCGCAAGAGATCACCTAGACCGATCACGTAAACTAAACTTGAGTCTTTGACTAGGTTGATCACTTCATTACCAATGGAAGGGATCACGATCTTGATCACTTGTGGAGCTACGACTTTGCGGATCGTTTGCCAGTAACTCAAACGTAAAACTTTAGCACTTTCATATTGCCCTTTATCGATCGATTGTAGGCCCCCCCGAAAGATCTCAGCAAAATAGGCTGTATAGTTCAAAATAAAGGCCACTAACGCAGCTTCATAACGTGGTAATACGATCCCTGTTCCTAACAGAGGGAGTCCATAAAAAACAAAGATCAATTGCAATAACAGCGGTGTCCCCCGCATCAGCCATACATAGATACCTAATATTTTTTGAAGTATCTTAAACCGTGACATCATCCCCAAGGAAACGATCAACCCCAAAGGCAATGAGCCAACTAAGGTCCAAAAAAATACTGATAAGGTCACTCCCATCCCTGAAAACAACGAGGGCATGACTTCCATGATATAATTCATCCCAAATTCCTCCATTTTTTAACTTACTGGTAAAAGTAAAACGCCCTCTTGGAATAATCCAAGAGGGCGTTTTACGCGGTTCCACCTCATATTTACTCCTTTCTCGCAAAAGGAGTCTCAGTGAGTTAACTTAACTCAAGTGTAACGGACTTCTGACCGGATACACCTACTGTTTATGTTCAGTGTACCAATTCACGGATGTGGTTCAAAAATACCACCTCTATCCTTTTCAGCTGCCGGATAATCTCTTTTTCAGGTAAACATTTTCTACTCTTCCGCTCAATATCGTTAAATAATTTTTCATAAAGATTACCATTTATCGGTAAAACTGTCAACAACAAATTCGCTTATTTGCGTTTGAACCAAGAACTCATCTTCTTAAAAAAGCCACCTTGTTCGTCTTCTTTAAGTGTCATCAACGGGATCGTCTCACCCTCTAAGCGACGTGCGATATTGCGATACCCCTTAGATGCTTCACTCTTTTCATCTAAGATAACAGGTTCGCCTTTATTAGAAAAACCAATTACATTATCATCATCAAAGACGATCCCGATCAATTTGATCGACAAATGACGCGTGATCTCATCCACATCCATCATCTGACCATCATGCATCATCTTCTTCTTGATCCGATTGATAATAAGCATCGGTGGTTCTTCTAAATTTTGTTGTTCAAGCAATCCTACTACCCGATCAGCGTCACGAACTGCTGAGATCTCAGGGGTCGAGACTACGATCGCCTCATCAGCGCCAGCTACTGCATTAGCAAAGCCTTGCTCGATCCCAGCTGGACAATCGAGCAACACATAGTCAAATTCAGAGCGTAACTCATCAACGATCTGCTTGGCTTCTTTTGGTTCAAGTGCTGATTTATCTGTATTTTGAGCTGCAGGTAGCAGGAATAAATTATCACCAAAGCGCTTATCTTTGATCAAAGCTTGGGGTAATTTAGCTCTACCTTGCGCCACATCAATAATGTCGTAAATGATGCGATTATCTAAGCCCAAAATAACATCTAGGTTTCTTAAACCGATATCTAGGTCGACTAAACAGACCTTTTTGCCCATCAAAGCCAAAGCAGCTCCGAGATTAGCAGTCGTCGTTGTCTTACCAACACCGCCTTTCCCCGATGTAATAACGATCGATTTTCCCATTTAAAACCCTCCTATTTGTGTAAAAATTTTAGGCCTAAGTGTTTTTAATTCAGCAAGCGTCGTATAACTTAAAGCATGCAGGTCATTGACATAAGCAACGACTCTATCAGCTTGCATATCTGGCTCGATGATATCCACTAGATCACTGATCCGAACTTGTTGGGCCTGTTTAAAATTCCCAGCGATAACTGCGATCACATTATCATTGTAGCCAGCATGTAAGATCCCTTCGACATTTCCTAAAACAAAGATACTTCCGGTCGCTTGTAAAATACCGCCCTTATGGATATTACCTAGAAACAAGACATCGCCTTTGATCAACTTGACTTGACCATTACGGATCGTATCACTATTGACATGAACTGTATGTTCCTCCATAAATTCAAGTGCATCTTTAGTATCTACCACATCGGAAACAAACTTATAGATCGAAAAACGAGGATAATTGCCAACTAACGCTTCGATCTTTTGCTTTTGTTTTGCACTCAACAAGCGTCTTTTGGTATTGACCGTAAATGAGATCTGTTTTTCTTCACCGACGGTATCTAGTTGTAATTTTCGAAATAGGTCTTTTAATTCGGATAGAGCTTGATCAAAATCTGCATTATCACGTATGATCAGTTCATATCCATCTTTGTAGCCCTTTAACACAGCTGCCTGCATCAGCTTGCACCTTCCTTATTTATCGAGAAGAATACTTCTCAAAGAAATTTTTGACTGGGATAAATAATAGCGAAAATACCGCCAAGTTATACGCTAGTGACGGCCCTAAAGTCTGCACCACAAAATCAGCTGAACCAGTTGTCGTCAGACCGATCAATGAGTTGGCCCAATATGCTACAGCCGTAACAAGCGTAACATCTATCAGATATATTAATAGTACCACAATAAAGTTAGAATTGAAAAAACGATACACTTCTCGATTCAAATAAACGATCAAAGGAAAAATGATCATAAAGATCCCTAAGATCCCCGTGTAGTACATGTCAAAAAACACTCCAGCAATAAATGCCCACAACATCAAACGGTCAACTTCGCCATAGAAGATCGCCATTACTAGCCATAGCAAAGTCAAACGACTCTCGATCGAAAGTGAACTTGTAAAAAAATACTGGGCATATAAGCTACTAAGCGTCCCGTCCAAAACGATGCAAATGATCAACCCTAGCGGAAAATAATATTTTAGCTTGGAATTTGCCATTACTATGCCCCCTAGTCTGCACGTTTAGCCACAGTCACAACATTAAGATCTGTCATATCAGCAGCTGGCTCGATATAAACTTTTGTTGCTAAACCATCATCATCGTCTGTTGTTTTGACAACTTTTCCGATCAATAAGCCCTTAGGTGTATTACCACCCATCCCAGAAGTAATGACCTCTGTATTCTTCTTGATCTTTTTCTTAGATGTGATCTGTCCCATGATCAACTGATTTTTTTGTTTGTCATAGCCAGTGATCAATCCGTTGATCACTTCACCGTCACTTTCTAGTTGGACCGCAAAACGGTTGGCTGAATCATTTTGCGTCGTGAGCAATTCGACTTTACTATTAGTCTTATTGACCTCAACAACACGTCCGACTAAACCCTTACGTGATAAAACAGCAGCATTTTTAGTCACACCCGCAAATGATCCCTTCGAGATTATGACCTGATTTTGCCAAGAAGAAGGTGTCCGAGATAAAACATGGGCACTGATCTTTGAATAATCAGTCAAGCTTTCATCTAATTTCAACTGTTCTTTTAATTGTTTATTTTCCTTACGTAAGGTCTGATTTTCAACTTTATCGGCTGCCAAACTATCGATCTGTTGCTTTAGCTTTTGATTTTCCTCATACGTGTTGAGTAGATCAGAAACAGAGCCCCCTACATGTGCAACTCCAGCAACTGGAAAACTAATGACCCGGTCAACTAGACCGAAAGCTTCATTGCCAAACTGTTGCACAAATGTTGGCATCGATCGATTATTACGCACTGTGATCGAAAATGCGATCAGTAAAAAACTGATGATCAAAGCGACCAGTGTAATAACAAGTTTTTTATTGAAAAAAAACTTTTGCATAAAAAACCTCCTGAACTCGATAAGATCCACATTAAAAATTAAGAGGCTGGACGACTAAACCCCAACCTCCTAACTCTAGACTTTAACCGCCTATTTATCTTTTCTTCATTACATCAATGCTTTTAAGTGATTCGCCTGTCCCAACAGCCACACAGTCAAGTGGATCTTGCGCCACGAATACAGGTACTTTTGTTGCTTCAGAGATCACATCTGGTAAGTGGCGTAATAACGCACCCCCACCAGTCAAAACGATCCCATGGTCGATCACGTCAGCCGCGATCTCAGGAGATGTTTCTTCTAATGTTTCTTTGATAGCTGTGATGATCTCTTGCACTACTTCTTGGATCGCTTCAGCTACATCTTCTGGACGGATCTCGATCGTCTTAGGTAGACCCGTTACTAGATCACGTCCACGGATCGTTTGACTATCTAATTCCTTAGCAGCTTCAACAGAAGCAGATGCAACGTTGATCTTTAATTGTTCAGCTGTACGTTCACCGATCAACAAGTTGTAATTTTTACGTACATAGTAGATGATCGAATCATCGATCTTGTCACCAGCCATCCGGATCGAACGGCTGGATACGATCCCACCTAAGGAGATCGTGGCAACGTCAGTCGTCCCACCACCGATATCAACGACCATGCTACCGGTTGGATCCATAACTGGTAGACCAGCACCGATCGCAGCTGCAAATGGTTCTTCGATCACGTATGCATCTTTAGCTCCCGCAACTCGAGTAGCATCGATCACAGCACGCTTTTCAACTTCAGTTACACCACTAGGTACACAAACCATAACATATGGCTTAGCAGTCTTACTACCAACAGCTTTTTCAATATAGTATTTCATCATGGAAACAGTTGTATCATAATCCGCAATGACACCGTCTTTCATTGGACGGATCGCTACGATACTTGCTGGTGTGCGCCCGATCATATCACGCGCTTCTGAACCAACAGATACGACTTCGCCAGTTTTAGTATTTTTAGCTACGACAGAAGGTTCGCGTAACACGATCCCCTTATTTTCAGCATAAACGATCGTATTAGCAGTCCCTAAATCGATCCCGATATTTTTTGTTCCGATTCCGAACACGTTGTTTCATCCCTTCGCAAACTCTAAATGAGTACTTAATTCAAGATATTTTAATTGTAACATTGAATCGCTGTGTTTCCAACATATTTTCATGTTTTTACCTTGGCAATGACAATTAAAAAGAAAAACTTTTGATCCTTTTTTGAAAAAAATTTTATAAATTGTTGAAATTGATCATCTTCAATTTCAGTATTATATCATAAATCAAAGCTTAATTTTTATTTAATCTAGATAAATTTTCATTTCAACTAATTTTTTTAAATATCTTAACCTTTATAGGATCGTGACTAAAGCTGCTTGAAACCCCTTTTTACCCTCAACTTCAACGAATTCGACTCTTTGACCTTCTTCTAAGATCTTGTAACCTGATTTTTCGATCGCTGTATAGTGGACAAAAAGATCCTCTTTTGGCGCATTATCAGGGGTAATAAAACCGTAACCTTTATCCTTATTAAAGCGACGTACTGTTCCTTGTAACATAAAATCCACCTATCTAATTAATATTTTTTCTTCACGCATACTCAAATATGTATGCCCACCAACAATAATGTGATCCAATAAAGCGATCCCTAAAAGCTCGCCACACGCCTGTAAACGTCTAGTCAAGGCGATGTCATTTGGGGAAGGCGTCACCTGCCCACTAGGATGATTATGGACCACGATAAAACGGGCCGCACTGTACTTTAGTGCCAATTTCAAGATCTCTCTTGGATGGACTGTAGCTTCATTTAGCGTCCCCACAAAGATCTCTTCTTGGGCTAAGACCTGATTTTTAGTATCTAAATAAACGCCCCACAGCACTTCTTGTTTACGCATTGCCAACTTAGCACTCATATACTCACCGATCACCTTACTAGAACAGATCTGCCCCAATTCTAACGGTGGTTTTAAAGCATAGCGCTTAGCAAATTCACATAAAAGCAATAAATAATACTGAAGTTTAGCGTCAGCAGTCAACTTATTTAAATCAGTGACTCCAAAATACTGAAGCTGCGCTAGAGCATCAGTCTGTGCAAAGTAGCGCTCGACTACTTGATCCGCTAATTGCTTATCCAACAAAAATTCCAATAATTCACTTAAAACGCTCTTATCTGTTAAATTTTTTAAATTCATTTTCAAGCCCCCTTACTTTATAAAATTCGCAAACGGAGCTAAAAATCATTTATTTTTTGATGAGATCTCGCACAGCAACTAGATCAGGCAAGATCGCCACGGTATGCTCTTTTTCATATGCGGTCGGCAAGATGATATCTGGCACCATAACGACTGGGATCTTAGCATTATTAGCTGCTTTGACACCATTCAATGAATCTTCAATGATCAAAGTTTCATTTTTAGCTGGACAGCCAGCTTTTTCCCATGCTTTTTCAAAGATCTCTGGTGCTGGCTTAGCATGGGTCACATCGTCAGCCGAAACGATATCAGCAAAGCGCCCTGAAATATTAGTCTTTTCCAAATAGTATTCGATATCTTTTTTGAAATTGCTTGAAGCGATGACATAAGGGATATTTTGTTCATCCAAATAAGCAGTCAATTCTTTAAAGCCAGGTTTTAATTCTAATTTTCCGGCTTCTACGATCGGATAAACATTATCCATACTCATCCGATAAAAACGGTCGACTAACTCACGACTACCATAATCTTTAGCCATCTGGGCAAGCATCGGTTCTGTCCCTGCTCCGATAAATTGCTTATAATACTTTAAAGTGTAATTTGGCATTTGGAGTTTTTCAGCCGCTAGCTTATTAGCTTCAAAATATACTTTTTCAGAATCAAATACGACACCATCCATGTCAAAGATCACTAATTTTAAATCCATCTTATATCCTCACGATCTAAATAAAATAATTTCTTACTTCCGACACAAAATACAGCGAACCCGTAAATAATAGCATATCATCGCTTGAGATCTCTTGCATGACCTCAGCCAAAGCTTCTGGCCACGCTTCATAAAAACGGCCTTGCTCATGACTGACTGCACGTGGCGCATCAAAGCTGACCGTAAACAGCTCGACATTTGGTAACTGCTCTAATTGCGCTACCATAGTCTTAGCCTGCTTATCAGCCAAGACCGAAATGATAACATAGATCTGTTTATCGGCAAAATTATGTTTTAATGTTTGAACTAATTGCTGGATCGCATCAGCATTATGTGCTCCATCCAAAACGATCAACGGCTCATCATTTATCTTTTCAAAACGTCCAGCCCAGGTCGTCTGTTTTAAAGCAGTTTTGATCTCTTTTAGCGTTGGCAAAAAGCCCTCTCTTTTAGCCAAGACCAAAAATGCACTTACAGCCAAACTAGCATTGGCAACTTGATATTGCCCCAATAATGAGATCGCCAGCTTAGCCTTGATCCCAAAGCCTTGATATGTAAAGCTTTCACCCCAAACACTAGCGCTTTTTTCAGGTAAAAACGTATAATCTACTCCTGCCTGATACAAAGGAGCATTTCTTTTTACAGCCTGTGCCTTAATAACAGCCAAACATTCTGGCACTAATTTTCCAACGACGACCGGCCGAGCTTGTTTGATGATCCCTGCTTTTGCCGTGGCGATCTTAGCTAAAGTATCACCTAAGATCTGAGTATGATCTAGCGCAACTTCAGTGATCACCGCTAACTCAGGGATCAAAATATTAGTCGAATCATAAAGACCGCCGATCCCCACTTCAACGACCGCATAATCAGGTGCCATTTTAGCAAAATATAAAAACATCAGCATTGTGACAACTTCAAATTCCTTAGGCCCTTCACCAGCATATTCTTCATCAAGCCGTGAAATGACCGGTAATAATTCATTTAACAGTTCGACCAACATCTGGTCACTGATTGGTTCACCATCAAGCGCGATCCGTTCGTTAAAACGCGTGATATAAGGCGAAGTAAAGGTCCCGACCCTAAACCCTTGACTTTGCAAAAGTTCACTTAAAAAAGCAACAGTCGATCCTTTGCCATTAGTCCCCGTAACGTGGATGAACTTGGTCTTTTTTTGTGGATCGCCCAAATAATGAGCAAAACGACGCATCCGTTCTAAGTCAGGGGACTTTGTAAATTTGCGACGTCCATGAATAAATTCGATCGCCTCAGTGTAGCTTTTGATCTGCATCTTTTCGCCTCATTTACCTAAAAATATCTCATTTCAAGTATAACACAAATCACAAAAAAAACGCTCACCGTAAAAGGCAAGCGTTGTTTAAAAATTAATCAACTTGAGCTTTTAGAGCTTTGATCCGTTCGTTAGTTGCGTTTAATTTTTCACGGTAACCCGCTAATTTTTCTTTTTCTTTAGCAACAACTTCAGCTGGTGCATTAGAAACAAAGCGTTCATTGCCAAGTTTCTTCTCACCACGTGTCACTTCAGATACTAATTTCTTAGCTTCTTTTTCTAAACGCGCGATCTCTTCATTTAGATCGATCAGATCAGCTAATGGCAAGTAAACTTCAGCGCCTGTGATCACAGAAGTCATCGCTAAGGCTGGAGCTGTCACATCAGAACCGATCTCAAGATGTTTTGGATGGCAGAAGCGTTCGATATATTCTTGGTTGTTTTCAAAGACTGCTTTAGTCGTTTCAGAAGTCGTCTTGATCAAGATATCGATCGCTGAAGACATTGGTGCATTAACTTCGGCTCGGTTGTTACGCACTGCTTTGATCAATTCGATCAAGTTGTCCATTTGTTCTTTTGCAGCTTGATCATCAAATTCTGGGTGGTCAACTGGGTAAGCAGCTGTGACCAAAGATTCACCTTCATGTGGCATTTCTAGCCAAATTTGCTCAGTTACAAATGGCATGATCGGATGTAAGAGACGTAATGTTTGGTCTAAGACATAGCATAAAATGCTTTGCGTATTTTGCTTAGCCTTAGCATCATCACCCGTCAAGTTTTCCTTAGCCATTTCGATGTACCAATCACAGAAATCATTCCAGATAAAGTTGTAAAGTGCACGCCCTGCTTCACCGAATTCATAGTTATCAAAGAGGCGAGTCACTTCTTTGACAGTATCATTTAAGCGGCTCAAGATCCACTTGTCAGCTAGTTGCCATTCTGCTTTAGCTGGCAAAGTAGCTGTCGTATCTTCATCAAGGTTCATGATCACAAAGCGACTTGCGTTCCAGATCTTGTTGATAAAGTTCCAGGCTGCATCCATCTTCGTATAGGAGAAACGAACGTCTTGACCTGGGGCTGAACCATTGGATAAGAACCAACGTAAAGCATCAGCGCCATATTTATCGATCACATCCATTGGATCGATCCCATTACCAAGTGACTTACTCATCTTACGTCCTTGTTCATCCCGGATCAAACCGTGGATCAAAACATCCTTAAATGGACGACGACCCGTAAATTCGATACTTTGGAAGATCATCCGTGAGACCCAGAAGAAAATGATATCATAACCTGTGACTAACGTATTAGTTGGGAAGTAACGCTTGAAATCAGGTGCATCCATATCTGGCCAGCCCATCGTTGAAAATGGCCATAAAGCACTAGAGAACCAAGTATCTAAAACATCAGGATCTTGGTCCCAGTTTTCGATATCAGCTGGAGCTTTTTCACCAACATAAGTTTCCCCCGTATGCTTGTTATACCAAGCTGGGATCTGATGTCCCCACCATAATTGACGTGAAATGACCCAATCATGAACGTTTTCCATCCATTGGGTAAAGGTCTTTTCGAAACGTTCTGGCACAAAGTCGACCCGATCATCAGAATCTTGGTTAGCCAAAGCTGCTTGGGCTAATGGTTTCATCTTAACGAACCATTGGGTCGATAACCGAGCTTCAACTGGAACACCCGTCCGTTCTGAGTGACCCACACTGTGCGTGATCTTTTCGATATTTAACATGTAGCCTTGGTCTTCAAGGTCTTTAACGATCGCTTTACGGGCATCAAAACGATCCATTCCGTTGTATTTACCAGCCCGTTCGTTCATCGTTCCATCATCATTCATCGTGTTGATCCGTTCTAAGTCATGACGGTTACCGACTTCAAAGTCATTAGGGTCATGTGCTGGAGTGATCTTCACCATCCCTGTCCCAAATTCAGGATCAACATATTGATCGGCGATGATCGGGATATGGCGTCCTTGGAGTGGTAAGAGTACTTTTTTACCGACTAAGTCTTTGTAGCGTTCATCTTTTGGATTCACTGCCACAGCCACGTCACCCATCATCGTTTCTGGACGCGTCGTTGCGATCTCGATGTAGTCTTTACCATTGAATGTCGTTCCATCAACGAATGGATATTTTACATGGTAAAAGGCCCCTTCATCATCTTGGTGGATAACTTCGATATCGGATAAAGCCGTCCGCGCCTTTGGATCCCAGTTGATGATGTATTCACCACGGTAGATCAAGCCTTTTTCATATAATTTTACAAAGACACGGCGAACAGCGTGGGATAATCCTTCATCTAAAGTAAAACGTTCGCGGTCGTAATCCAAAGACAGACCTAATTTAGCCCATTGTGCATGAATGATATCAGCATATTCGTCTTTCCATTCCCAAACTTTGTCGATAAACTTTTCACGCCCTAGATCGTAACGGGAGATCCCTTCTTCAGCTAAACGCGCTTCAACTTTAGCTTGCGTTGCGATCCCAGCATGGTCCATCCCAGGAAGCCATAAGGTATCAAAACCTTGCATCCGCTTTTGTCTGATCAACATATCTTGTAACGTTGTATCCCAAGCATGGCCCAAGTGTAACTTACCGGTTACGTTTGGTGGTGGGATCACGATCGAATATGGTTTAGCTTTTTGATCGCCATTTGGCTTGAACAAACCAGCATCGACCCACTTTTGATAACGTCCTGGTTCAACTTGACTAGGATCGTATTTGGTTGACATTTCGATGTCACGTGCCATTATTATCTTCCTTTCTTATCTTGACCGGATCTAAACAAAAAGGCACCGCCATCCGCTTAGGACGACAGTGCCGTGGTACCACCTAAATTGGGTTTTTACCCCTCTTTGATCTGCGTTAACGAATAGATATCCGGTCTTACTTACTTAGTTTCAGTAGGACAGCTCACAAGCTACTATCTGATCGGCTGTTAAAGCGTCACACCCACCCGCTTCTCTCTGAAAACAGTTTGCGATCAAATCCTCTTGTTCAAAGCTTATAGATGTATTTTAGCCTTGAAATACGGACGCGTCAAGCGCTTTTTACAGTAACTCTGCGAAATCTGCTTGTTTTTCGTTCATAAATTCATCACCGATCTTGACATCTGTGATCGTGATATTTTCCATTGCACGAGCCAACAAACCTTCAACATCAAGGCGTTCTTCGTAATAACGTGCCTTATCGATCTTTGGTTTAGTCTTAGGCGCAGGTGGCGCAAAGATCGTACAGCAATCTTCAAATGGTTGAATAGAAAGATCGAAGGTGTCGATATCTTGAGCGATCTTGATGATCTCATTTTTATCCATCGAAACTACTGGACGTAAAACAGGCATCGTCGTTACATCATTGATCGCAGCCATACTTTCCAATGTTTGTGAAGCAACTTGCCCTAGAGCTTCCCCGTTAAAGATCGCTAAACCATTACGTTTTTTGGCGATCATTTCACTTAAACGCAACATAAAGCGCCGTTGGATCGTCATCAAGTAACCAGATGGGACTTTTTCTTTGATCGTTTCTTGGATCTCAGTAAACGGTACTGCGATAAATTGGATCCGACCGACATATGGGGTCAACTTAGCAGTCAATTCCTTAGCCTTATTCAAAGCTTGCTCACTGGTATATGGCGGGCTAAAGAAGTGGACCATTTCAATATCCACGCCACGTTTCATCGCTAAGTAACCGGCAACTGGCGAGTCGATCCCACCAGAAAGCATCAACATAGCTTTGCCTGCTGTCCCGACTGGAAGACCACCGGCACCATCGATCGTTTCAGAAGAAAGATAGATCCCATTAGCTCGAACCTCAACTCGTAAGATCATATCAGGCTCTTTCATCTTGACTTTGATCCCTGGGACCGTCTTTAAGATGTGGCCCCCCAACATATCATTTAATTCGTTGGTATCGTATTGGAAGTTATGATCAGAGCGACGCGTGTTGATCTTGAAAGTCATCCCCTCGTGGAAGCGTTCAGCCACCATTTGTGTAGCGACTTTCTTGACCTCTTCGACATCGCGAGCAACGCGGATCGAAGGTGAAAAGTTTTGGATCCCAAAAACTTGTTTCAAACGTTCCATGACTTTAGTCGAGTCTTCGCCATTTAATTGGATATGCATCCGATCACGATGAGCTTTGACCACTAATTCTGGAAAATCATGCATTGCTTGCCGGACATTGAAACCCAAGCGATCGATAAAGTTACGTCGGTTTTTACCCTTAGTTGAAAGTTCGCCGTAACGAACCATAATTTCTGTATATTGCATCTTGCTTCCTTTCTGTTTTTACGAATTGATCTTTAAAAATTTTTGATAGATATCATCGAAGATCTGATTGAATTTATCTGCTTGCGCCATTGTATTATTTTCATCTAAGCTGACGCGTACAGCCGATGTGGCGATCTTATCATCGACTTGCATGGCGTGTAAGGTCGATGAAACTTGACCTTTTTTAGATGAGCACGCACTAGTCGTTGAGATAAAGACGCCTTGATCTTCAAACGCATGGACGATTGTTTCACCGCGCACGCCTGCGATCGCAAAACATAAGATATGTGGCGCAAACTTATCATCTAACTGTGAAAAAAGCGTCACTTTATCAAACGCTTGTAAATGCTCAAAGATCTTTTGTCGGATCGCTTGTTCATGCGCAACATTTTTTGTTTCATTTTCCAGCAACAAGCGTAAGGCTTTAGCCATTGCAGCGATCGCCGGAAGATTCTCTGTACTACTGCGTAAATTCTTCTCTTGGCCACCACCAGATAAAAGTGGTGCTAATTTTCGCCCAGCTTTCTTGTACAAAAAGCCCACACCACGAGGAGCATGGAATTTATGACCAGAAAAAGTTACTAGATCGACTCTTTCATCCATGATCAGATCAGTTAGCCCTTTACCTACCGCCTGAACTGCGTCGACATGAAAATGAACTTTAGGATGATCAGTTAAAACGCGTGCGATCTCTTTTAGCGGTTGGATCGTTCCGACCTCGTTATTGACTGCCATAACTGAGACTAAGATAGTATCTTTGCGTAAAGCTTGCTTTAGATCTAAAACAGATACTCGCCCATTTTCATCAACTGGTAGATAGGTGACTTCAAAGCCCAACTTTTCGAGCTGTTTCATCGAATTGAGCACTGCTGGATGTTCAACTTGTGTCGTGATCAAGTGTTTACCATAGATCCCTTTTTCAAGTGCTGTGCCTTTGATCGCCCAATTGTCGCCTTCCGTACCCCCACTAGTAAAAAAGATCTCTTCTTTTTGACACCCAAGGAGTTCTGCGATCTGTGCTCTAGATTGTTCAAGTAGATTATAGGCATTTTCACCCATTTTGTGTAACGATGAAGGATTGCCCCAGATAGCTTCACTGACTTTCGTATAGGTCGTTAAAACTTCTGGGTGAACTTTTGTCGTTGCACTGTTATCAAAATATATCATGCTGACCCCTCTTTAATAATTTAACTTACTTATTGTAATTTATAATCACCAAAAGTACAAATTAATTTGCCATTACAAATTATAAGGACTAAAGCTTAGTTGTGCAACTTAGCTTTAGTCCTCAGTAGATATTTAGATAACTTCGCGCCGGTTATTTCCCGCCTTATAGTCGTTTTCGATCCGTTTATAACAGCCTGGCTCAACGGTCTCGAGTGCCTCAGAGATCACATCTAAGGCCCCCATATAGTCATAATTCTTATTGAAAAGCTCGACTGCATGGGCATATGCAGAGGCGACCTCCGGATAGCGTGTGCGATAGCGGTTGGAATATTGCAACATTGCTTCGGTCAAAGTCGAACTATCGATGATCTCTTGGGTCTTTTGCGCCAAAACGTCAAGATCTGATTGCGTATTGATCAGATCACGGGCGATCTGTTCCATATCGATCTGGATCTTATTTAAGTCTTGATCCAAACTTTCGATCTCACGTCCGACCTTGAAGAAATATTCAATGTAATCATTGGGAAGACCTGGTAAATTCAAGATCTCGATCTCACGTTTCAAACGGTGGATATCATTATCAAAGCCTTGAATTGCCGCTTGCGCTTCTTTTTCTTCTTCAAAGAGATCAGCCACGCTTTCACCGAGCTCTTTTTGTTTGAGCTCGATCTTCTTTAATGCTTCCAGATCAGCTGTTTGCTGATTTAAAACTTCAGAATAGATGATCACATCTTTTGGTTTAGCTTGCATATAAGCGGTAAAGCGTTTGGCGATCTTCTTTAATTGTTCATTTAACGCATGCGCTTCTTCCATTTCATTATGGTTGAGCGTGTAATTTTGACTCAAACGATCTAATTCGATCAATAACTCTTTTTCTTGATGCTTGGCATGTTCGATAAAATCCGCTAAATGCTTTTCTTGCCGCGTCACCTTAAGTCTAGCGTTGTACTCATTTTCCATGATGTCATAAGCTTCATCGATCATATCAGCGATCTGTTGATCAAGGGCTTCAGCTTTAGGTACATCGGCTTGCTTTAAATTAGCTTCATTTTCTTTACACTTTTGCTCGATAGCTTCTAAGTGCTTAGCCAGATCCTTTTTAAAGCCATATTTTTCAGTTTGCAATTTTGAATAGCCAGCTTTTAATTCCTGCAACTGTTCTGGGAAAATATTCTTTAAATTACGATAGATCGGTGGCAATTTTTTTAGCGCGATCTTCAACAAACGCGTTTGTTGCTTGAGCTTTTCTAAAAGTTCACTTGATTTAGCATAGTCCCCTTCTTCAGTCACCTTAGAATACTCGTCAAAATCTTTTTCTAACGTTGCTAATTCTTTTTCTAGCTCATCGATACTTGGCCCGTAAGAGAAATTCTTTGCCAATAAAGTCTTTCTGATCTTTTGATACTCTTCTTTGAGTTCGCCGATCGCTTTTTTGTGGATCTCAGCAGTCTGCTCGATCTCAGCTAATTCAAGCTTTAATTGCTCATATTGTTGCTTGGCTTTAGCTGATCGAGCTTCATTTTGCTTAAGCTCACCATTGATCTTCCAAAAGCGATAATGCTCTAATTCAGCTTGCAACTTATTCAAATGCTCTGAGATCTCAGGTAATTGTTGGTTCACCAAAGCATAATAGGAGTGTTCTACTGCTTCAAATCCACTTAAACTATCTCCTGATAATGTCATTTTTTTAACTTCCGCGAGTTCTTCCTCAAGTGGTGAATCGAGGATCTCTTCTATGCTACTTTTAGCTTTTGTGATCCGTTCTTCAAATGAACGCTGAAAGAAAAGTACGCTTGCATAGATTGCGACCGCAACTAATACAATTGTAACTAAAACTACTACCATCTGATGTCCCACCCTTTAAATTGCTAGCTTAATCTTTATCACTTGCCAGAATCGGCAATTACGTATAAAATCTAAAGCTAATTATATCATAGTTACTGATATTGATACACTATTAAACGCTACGATCGATATGGAGGAAATAAAATGTCTATTTTAAGTGCACAAATCGATGCCCTATTGGAAAATGAAACTAACCAGACCGCTAATCTCGCTAATGCTTCTGCTTTATTGAACGATACACTAAAAGACATCAACTGGGTCGGTTTTTATCTCTATAATGAAACGACCGATCAGCTTGATCTTGGACCTTTCCAAGGTAAAGTTGCTTGTATGCATATCAAAAACGGAGCTGGCGTTTGTGGTACCGCTTTTCAAACAGGTAACGTCTTACGCGTCGCCAATGTCCATGAATTTGTAGGACATATTGCTTGTGATTCAGCTTCAAATTCTGAGATCGTCTTGCCCCTGATCAAAGATGGTAAAAAAATCGGTGTTTTAGATATTGATTCGCCTAAATTAGATCGCTTTAGCATTGAAGATGAAGTTTTACTAAGTGAATTTGTCGAAACGCTATGTAAACATCTTTAAAATGGAGGAAATTATGGAAAAACATCTAACTGGTTTTACCAATATCCAAAAACTCGATCCTGAGATCTTTGTTGATCTAAAATATGCTACGACCGATAATTTTACTGGACAAATCATCTATGATTTCACTACGGCGATCGCTCGCACTGGAACAGCCCATAAGCTGGCTAAAGCTAGTGAACTTGTCAAAGCAAAAGGGTACCGCCTTAAAATTTGGGATGCCTACCGTCCAGTCTCAGCCCAAAGGCGTCTCTTTGAAGTCTACCCTGACCCAAATTTCGTGGCAAAACCTGATCCAAATTTCAGTCATCAAAAAGGTGTGACCTTTGATTTGACTTTAACCGATCGTAAAGGCAATGATATGCCGATGCAAACAGCATTTGATGACTTTTCTTGCTCAGCTTTTCGTAACGCTAAACGGACCGCTGAGCAAGAAAAATACTACACCATCTTAAACGATGCAATGACTCAAGCTGGATTTGTGGGTTACGAAAATGAATGGTGGGATTATCGTGATAGTCAAATGGACGAATACGGTCCCTTGACTGCCGATCCAAATGACTATTAAATGGCGGGATAAATAACGAAGAAGACTGTGACATAAGCAGTTTTTCGTATTGTATATTAATAAGAACCAGTATTTTCAAGATAAAGAAAGACATCTTTCAAATTCCAACGTTTAGAATTTGGAGATGTCTTTTTACTGATGTCACAGCTTCTTGTTTGTATATAGCTATAAATAAAAAAATAGCAAAAATCAGCTACGGTTCTACAATTCCCCTCAAAAAAGAGGAGAGCTCCGTGCGTAGTAGTTATAACATAAATCAACTTAGCTTACTTTGAAAAAATCATCAAGCACACTACATACGCTACTTAGTTGATCCTATGGCTGTAATAGTTTAGCAAAAGCTTCTTGAGTCATGTCTGGAACTACCCGTTGTCTATGCAATTCATATTTCCCCTGTTCTGCATTAGCTGGCCCTGGTTGAGTCGTCAAAGCTAGCTTATATCCACTTTCCTTAGCTACTTTTGGTGAAACTTCATTATAGCGACCTACAGGATAGACCAACAAGTCTGGCTTTTGATGTAGATTTTGCTTCAACCAAGTCCGTGAGGCTTGCATCTCTTCTCTTTGTCCTGCTTCATCGAGTCGATCCAATTCTTGGTGATTTTGAGTATGGCTAACAAAACTGACCCACTTACTTTTCTTCATTTCTTTGATTTGTTTTAAAGTTAGCATCCCTTGGGTGTCGATTTTGCTTGTGATCAAACCGATCGTTGCGTGAATATGATATTTCTTCAAAAGCGGATAGGCAGCGGTATAATTATTCTCATATCCGTCATCAAAAGTCACCATCACAAGTTTCTTGTGCTTTTTTGGTACTTTATTTTGCACCAAGATCTTATACGCTTCAGCTGGTGTGACTGTATAATAGCCCTGCTCATGTAAATATTTCAACTGTTGTTCTAGCTGCTCAGGTGGTACACACAAACCATTTCCCGGCTTATTTTCCACACTATGATACATCAAGATCGGCAAATTGACCGGTGCATTGATCTTCTCCCATTTAGTGGTATATTTTGGGCTAGCAAATACGCTTTGTGTCAATAATACTCCCACTAGCACGAGTGCTAGGCACAATAAAATAAAACGCGCAGTTTGTAAAATTAAGTTAGAAAAATAAAAAGCCATTTGTGATAGACTTTTGAGTACCAACAAACAAAAGTAAAGGAAAATCACAAATGACCTATAATCATCTTACCATAAGCGAACTGTCCTTCATACAAAATTTTTGGAATCAAGGTGTTAAAGCCTATATTGTAGCTAAAACCTTAAAACGTAGTGCTGAAACTATTTATCGAGTATATCGTTTTTTAGATGCTGGGAATTCGATCTCTGAATACTATGAAAACTATCGGGCTAATAAATCTAAATCCGGCCGTAAACTCATCGTATTACCTAATGATGAGCTTGAGTACATCAAGGAAAAAGTTAGTCTAGGTTGGACTCCTGATACGATCATCGGACGTAATGAAAAACATATCAGTTGCTCAATGCGTACGCTTTATCGCATCTTCAAGCGTTCTAACGTTTTAGATGTGACCTCGCTCCCAATGAAAGGAAAAAGACATCCAAATGGTTACGTTGAACGCCGTGGAAAAGCTGGACGACTAGGTCGGGCTCTTTCAGAGCGGCATCAGGACTATCCCAACTACCATAATGAATTTGGACATCTTGAAGCTGATACGATCCAAGGTAAAAAACATCGTGGTGCAGTAATGACATTAGTTGAACGAAAGTCTAAGGCTGTCATCATTTTGAATACACGCCATAAGACGGATAAAGCTATCTTTGAGAAACTTGATGCTTTACTTTCTGTTACTCCTAAAGGACTCTTTAAATCGATCACTTTTGATAATGGTAAGGAATTTTCTAAGTGGAAAGATATCGCTAATAAGCATGATATCAGTACCTACTTTGCCGATGTAGGTGCTCCTAACCAACGTGCACTAAATGAACATACGAATGGATTACTTAGGAAAGACGGACTAGGAAAAGATATGAATCTCAGTGATCTCCCCACTGACTATGTCCAACAAGTAGCTAGCTATAGAAACAATATTCCACGTAAAAGTTTAAACTACAAAACCCCACTAGAAGTATTCATGAAGTACATTACAAATGAGCATGTAGTTTTTTTCTAACTTAATTTGACAATTCAGGACGTTTAAACATTTTTCTCCCCCAGTATATTAAGTTATCTTAAACAAATATTATACTCCATTTGTACAAAAATAGCTGGTTTATTTTCACTTGACACCAGCTGTGATAATTGCTACAATAGCGTTTGTGTAAAATAATGCAGCAGTGAGCGGTAAGCTCGTCAACATTTTATTGCCAATTTGGTTCGCCAAGTACCCCTTCGGCTGCAAGGGTGAAAGTCGCAAAATAAAATGCACGAATACTAAACTCACACATTATTTTACTCCAAACAAAATATTGGAGGAATTTTTAATGTCTCGTTATACAGGTCCTTCCTGGAAAGTTTCCCGTCGTTTAGGGATCTCTCTTTCAGGTACAGGTAAAGAATTAGCTCGTCGTCCATACGCACCAGGCCAACATGGTCAAAACAACCGTCGTAAGTTATCTGAATACGGTTTGCAATTGCGTGAAAAGCAAAAGCTTCGTATGACATACGGTTTATCTGAACGCCAATTTGCTAACCTTTTCTTAAAGGCTGGTAAGATCCGCGAAGGTAAGCACGGTGACAACTTCATGGTACTGTTGGAACGTCGTTTGGATAACGTTGTTTACCGTTTAGGTTTGGCTACAACTCGTCGCCAAGCTCGCCAATTGGTAAACCACGGTCACATCACAGTTGGTGGCAAGCGCGTGGATATCCCTTCATACGAAGTAAAACCAGGCCAAGTTATCTCCTTGCGTGAACGTTCAAAAGACTTGAAAGTTGTTAAAGAAGCTTTGGAAGCAATCGTTGGTCGTGTGCCATTTGTTTCCTTTGACGAAAACACAATGGAAGGTTCATTAGTTCGTTTACCAGAACGTGACGAACTCGATGCAAACATCGACGAATCACTCGTTGTTGAATACTACAACAAACTTTAATATCAATTTCGATATTATTTCAGAGCTCAGTTTTGGCTGGGCTCTTTTTATTTTATTTAAAAATTTGCTATACTTTACCATAGAAAGGTGGTTATAAGATGAGTGGATCAGATGAACTGCAAAATCATATGAATAAAGGGATGTATGGTACACCCCAACTCAAACCTGATGAAAAGCGTAAGTATCTCGGGACCTTCCGGGAACGGGTCGATCTAACTTTAACTTTTGAACAGCTCAAAGAGCCCGAATATCTCGCTGATCTTAAGCAGGAATTGACCCTTCATCCCGAACTACACGTTATCATCAACGGTCAAGTAGAAAATCCGCTTCTAAGCGAATTGATGCAGATCGCCCAAGAAGCAAATGTTACCTTCACCTGTAACACTGATCAAACGTTGGCGCATGGGTCAAAAGATCTAGCGGTCGTCGTTTGTGATAAAAATACCGCTCTTCATGTTGAAGAAGTTGACGTCGCCAAGCGTTACCCTAAAACAACTAAACCAGAAGTAGCGCCAAAACACACAAAATCCCCGCTCGAACGCTTGCATAAATTATTTGAGTAAACTAAAACATCTAGTAAATAACGATGGACCCATCATGATGTAAAATTTTACATCGTGATGGGTCCATCGTTATTTATACAGTGCAGACCGCACCGTCTCACACTTTTTTTCTAATTGAAGCGTTCAATGACCTTTTGGGCGATCGGTCGTCTTTTTGGCTGTAATAAGACATATTCATGCAACGCTAAGGCTGGGTAAGCATGCGCATTCAAGAAAGTCAACTGTGCTTGTTCCGCGTATGGTTGATAGATGTTTGGAATGATGACGTCTAAAGCTCCGTCATGAAGTTGCAACGCTTGCGCTAAACGTTTGAGCTCAGTCAAATACGAACTATCGATCTCATCTAAGACCTCGTAAGCCTGTGAACCAGTATTGAAAGTCGCATCATAACGCAAGAGGACCTGGATCCCCCGTGGAATGACACTTTCTAGTTTCAAGCTTTGTGCTTTTAAGGTCTCACGTTCGACCTCACCTAGTGTGATCGTTTCAAATTCAGCTCGTGCCCGCGTATTTTTACGGTTGATCAATTCCTTTAAAGTTGAATGTCCATCACCAACAACATTGGCTGGGATCCGCTCAACTAAACTTATTATCTCATCATTGACGACTAAGGCACGGTAGACCGACCCTTGAACGACTTGCTCGATCATGACTTGATCAGTCTCTTTAGCCTGTTTTTCAAAGGCATGTGTCAATTCTGCTTGGGTCGGTGGTAATCTAAATAACTGCGTCTGCGCTTTAGAATCGCCGAGCGCATTTTTAACGATCACAGCTTTGCCCTTCAATGTTGGGTATAGTTGCTTTAGCTCTTGGCGGTTATTGACGATCCATGCTTGGGACGTATTGACTGCCTGGCCACTAAGATATTGTTTAGCCAATTGCTTTTGTTGCCAAAGCTCGGTCATGATCGCACTTTCTTTTGTCGTCTGGATCCCACGTTTAAGTAGCTTTCCATTCAACTCAACGATCCCTTGACTTGGCATCACTTCTTGGTAACTAAGACCTGAAATGATCGCTTCATCCAAGATCGTTTGCGTATTTTTATCCCGACTTGGTACTTTTAATAATGCTGCTTCTTGATAATTTTGAGCTAAAAAAGCACCGTAGTCAGCCAACGTTTCGTGTTTGCCCTGTGTTCTTAACAAACGTGTGCTTGGAGTCTCAGCCGGTGTTTCTAGTCGTTTCTTTAAAACATCAAAGGTTCCTTGCCACTTGGCATAACCAAATTTTTTAGCGAATCGATCCAATTGTTTCAAGAAAGTATGGGCTTGTACGAAGATCTGGCTCTTAGCAAACGGATTCTCCTGCGCCACTTCTTTTGCCAAAGCTTCAGCAGCTTGGAGGTCACTTGGAGTAGTCGTACTTTCATTCAATAAGAAATAGCCTGCCATCACTTCAAGTAAGCGCAACTGGTGGGCTGTAACACCATTTTCGTGGAATGGATCAAAGTCTAAGAGATCAAATTCCAAATAGTGGACACCCTTAGTCTGCATCTCACTTGGTTCTTGATAAGTCCCGCTGAGCTTGATCCCAGGATTTTTATCAGTGGCTAACTTAGCTTGAGCAGCCACACTGCGCTTAGGTGACACTTGGTCCTCACTTACTTTGGTTTCCCAAGCATAAGGGGTCGCACCAAATAAATAGATCAAGAATGCTTTTTTTTGGTTAAATTCTTCCAACAATTTGTGATAGACTTGGTTTCTAAAAGTCACATACGAGATCTTTGATTTACTGAATTTAGCTGCATAGAGTTCAGTAAATAACTGTTCGGGTAAGGCTAAGCGGATCTTACTGCCAACCCCTTTAGCTAAACTTACATGTAATTTTTCAGAAAATGGCCACAAGACGACCTGGCTACCTAAGCGTTTGCGTAAAGCTTGATTTTGTAATTCCATATCCGTTAAAACACCATCTAACGAAAGATTAGCTTTTGTTTTTAGTGTCAACGCTGTCTCTTGGACGGTAACATATTCATTTTTTGTTCCAACCAAGGAAAGCTCTTGTATATTTAAATTTTTTTGTCTATCTAAGATCTGCCAGCGTCGGATCACTTGGAATGTGAAAGCATGCAACGCTTCTGTCAGATCTGAATCAATAATTTGATCACCGATTTCATCAAATTTCATCTTGTTCATCCTTTACAGTTCTCATTTTTATTATTATAACAAATCCCTTGCTATCCTGCGATCGCTATTTGCTTGTCAGCTGGTGTCGATTTGCTATAATACTACTATTGAGCAAACGAAAGGATGAGTGTTTTTGAAACCATTAGCCTATCGGATGCGTCCGAAAAAACTCGAAGATATCGTGGGCCAACAACATCTTGTCGCCCCCGGTAAGATCTTAGCACGGATGGTCGCTGCTAAATTATTGTCTTCAATGATCTTATATGGGCCACCAGGAACCGGCAAAACTAGTATTGCTAGTGCGATCGCTGGTTCAACTAAATACGCATTTCGCATGCTAAATGCCGCCACAGACTCGAAAAAAGAACTCGAAATGGTCGCTGAGGAAGCTAAGATCAGCGGGACCGTGATCTTACTACTCGATGAGATCCACCGCTTAACTAAGCCAAAACAAGATTTTCTCTTGCCTCATTTGGAAAAAGGAAGTATCATCTTGATCGGCGCCACGACCGAAAATCCTTACATCACGATCAATCCTGCTATTCGCAGTCGAACTCAGATCTTTGAAGTCAAACCCTTGACCGAAGAAGATATTGCCCAAGCGATCAAACGTGCGCTCACTGATAAAGAAAACGGGCTTGGTGAGCAAAATGTCGTTTTGACCGACGAAGCTCGCCTGCATTTGACTCGTGTTACTCATGGCGATCTACGTAGTGCATTGAATGGACTTGAGTTGGCCGTAATGTCGACCGCTCCTGATGATCTAGGCGTGATCACGATCGATCTACAAACGATCGAAGAATGCGTTCAACGTAAAGCCTTGGTGCAAGACAAAGATGGCGATGCCCATTATGACGTGATCTCGGCTTTTCAAAAATCGATCCGTGGTTCAGATACAGATGCCGCTTTGCACTACATGGCACGCCTCCTTGAAGCAGGCGATCTACCTTCGGTCATCCGGCGCTTATTGACGATCGCTTATGAAGATATCGGACTCGCTAATCCCAATGCCTGTTCCCATGCGGTCCAAGCGATCACAGCTGCGGAAAAGATCGGGCTACCTGAAGCAAGGATCCCCCTAGCCCAAGCCGTGATCGAACTTTGTCTTTCACCTAAATCAAACTCGGCGATCATGGCGATCGATGCCGCATTAGCCGATGTTAGAGCAGGAAACTACGGAGATGTGCCCGATCATTTACGGGATGCCCATTACCAAGGCGCTAAAAAATTAGGTCGCGGAATTGGGTATAAATATCCTCACGATTATCCACATGGTTGGGTAAAGCAACAATATCTCCCAGATAAGCTTAAAAATAAACATTATTATGCACCTAAAGACAACAGTCGTTATGAAAAAGCCTTGCAAGAACAATATGAACGTTTGAACAAATTTAAAAGCTAAACGTTTTGATAACGCTTCATTTGGTTTCATTGCATTCCTAAAAAAAATATGCTACTATGATAGTGAACTTCTGAGATGTACGCGTTATCCTATAAATGTAAGGTTGACCGAACAACTTTAATTTTTGTTATTCGCAATGTCTAATAGCTGGCAGACCTTTACTGGGAGTCAAAAGTTAGACTAGGGATACATTTTCCTGCTTACACGCGGGTTCAACTACAAGGATGATTAACGGCATTATCGGATATTCTAAAGTTAAAAGCTTTGGCTAGCGGTCGGGATCTTATCTTGACCGCTAGCTTTATTTAGAGAAAGGAATTTTTGTCACGTGAAAGAAATGCTAACTTTAGGTCTAACGATCATTTTGGGCTTGATCTTACTTTACATGGGCTTTTATCTCTTCACCCACCGCACTAAAACGCTCTTTGGTGTCTTTTCTCCAAAAGATGATCCTGCCTTAAAAAAAGCCATGACATTATGGGCATATATCTTAACGATCTTAGGTGGTTTAACGATCATTGCTGCTTTCTTTGGCATCCTTATTTTTCAGATCACAATGCTCATTTTAGATGCGATCTTAGTCTTTATCATGTCGCTCTTAATGCCAACGTACTTACGCATGCCATAGTTGTTCTTGCTTTCATTTTTCAAACAAATAAAGTAAAATAAAATTGATAAAGAAGAAAGGGTGATCCTGATGTTACAAAGATATAAAAACATTCTTGTGCCGGTCGATGGCTCGCATGAATCCGAATTAGCGTTCAAGAAAGCTGTTGCAGTCGCTAAGCGTAACGGTGATGATACTAATTTATATTTGGTCCATGTAGTTGATACCCGTGCATTCCAAAACATCTCCAGTTTCGATACGGCAATGGTCGAACAAGTGACTGAAACCGCGAAGAAGACAATGGACGGTTACGCAAATCAAGCTAAAGAACAAGGTCTTAAGAACATTTCTTATTCAGTAGAGTATGGTGCTCCAAAGGCAGTTATTGCTAAGGATCTTCCTGAAGAAAAAAATATCGATCTCATCATGATCGGGGCAACTGGTTTGAATGCTGTTGAACGTCTCTTGATCGGTTCGGTAACTGAATACGTGACTCGCACAGCTGATTGTGATGTTTTAGTAGTTAGAACAGACTTAGAAAACAAACCTGCTCTTAACAAAAAAGACAAAAGAAAATAATAATTAAGCTTCGTTATCCCAAAATATGGGACAACGAAGCTTTTTTCTTTATGCTTGGCAACCGACTAAATGATCATTGACCAGCCCGGCTGCTTGCATCAGCGAATAAACTATCGTTGGTCCTAAAAATTTAAAGCCCTGCTTTTTTAATTTTTTAGCTAACTCAAGTGACGTTTGCGTCTTAGCGGGAACTTGCTCTGGTTTGGTAAAGTGGTTGATACACGGCTTATAGTCAACTGTCTGCCACAATAATTCATCTAAGCTTAAGCCTGCTTGTTTTAGTTGATAGACCACTTTAGCATTATTGATGATCGCTTCTATTTTCAAACGATTACGAATAATGCGTGTATCTTGCATTAAGCGTATGACATCGGTTTGATCCATCTGACTGACCTTTTGGATATCAAAATTATAAAAGACTTCGCGCAAAGCTGGCCGCTTGTTCAAAACAGTTTGCCAACTCAAGCCAGCTTGCATCAGTTCTAAACTCATCAATTCAAACAGTTTCTGCTCATCATGCTCAGGGTGGCCCCACTCTTTATCATGATAAGCTTGCATTTTGGGATCGCTATCCGCCCAATCACATCGTGGCATTAGATCATCTCCTTTAGATATAATTTTAAATTGGCTTTCAAATATGTTTTTGAACTGTGATCAGCTAAACTTTTTTCGACCTTACTTGGCTCATCGGTGATCACACCGTCAGCCCCTAAGACCCAAGCCATCAAAGCTTGTTGGGGCGAGTTGACCGTCCAAAGATAGACCTTTTTGCCATTAGCATGTGCTGTTTTGATAAAGTTTTTAGTCGCTGTCTTATATTCAAGGGAATAAAAATCAGCCTTATTTTCTGCTAAACTAAAGAGATTAAATGGCAAAATATAACCCGCCTGCATTTTAGGAATACGTTGTTTTAATTCATTGATCGCACTTAGATCCATCGAATGAACAGCATCTTTTTTAGTTAACTTTCTCCCATATACTTCACAAAAATACGCACTAAATTTTTCCCCAGTTCCTTGGTTGACCTTTAATTCTACTAAAAGTGGCTGCTTTAGTTTTTGAGCTTGCTTCAGATAGCTGTCAAAACTGGCCACATAAGCTACATGTCCATTTTCTTTAAGCTTGACTTGGGTCAGTTGCTCCAAAGAATTATCAGCGATCACTAAGTTCTTATGTGCTAATTTACGGAGATCTTCATCATGGCTCACTACAAAGCGGCGATCAGCAGTCTCTTGGATATCTAATTCAACATAGGCTGGTTTGGCAGCGTGTTTTGTCTTATTTAGTGCAGGTAATGTATTTTGGACACCATTTTTGCCATCGACTCCGCGGTGTGAGATCACGAGTGGTAACGTGCCCGGGTCAACATTTAAAGCCTTATGTGCTAAATTCACCTGGATCCCCAATGCTAAGAGCACCAAAACTCCTGCACCCCACTTTTTCCATTTAGCTGGTAAAACCACAGCTAATCTCTTGGGCAACTCGCTTTTTACGCTCCAAAAGACTAGGCTTAATACTAAGACTTGCTTTAACGTCCAAAAACTGACCGCATAAAGAACAGCTATTCTTGGAGTCGTTACTAAAGTTGTCGCCCATAGACCTAATAGATCAACGAGTAAAAGACTTATCCCGCCTAATATAATATATTTAGCATAATGCCAAATATGGTGCTTAGTTTTGGAAAAACTTTGCTTGAGTGTTTCCTTAAATGAAGCCGACGTCGTAAAGTACGGGACGATCCCTAAAAATGAACGTAAAGCTAGATAATAAAGCACTAAAAAAAGCATCGATCCGATCCCCAATATGAGCTGGCGGTAAGTAAAGATCCAAGCACTGAGCGAAAGCGAAAGGGCTACTTGATTCAAGCGCTCCAAACTAAAACTTAGCGCACTAAATGGCAACCATAAAAATACCAAAATAACGATATAAAATAATTTGGCAAAGTAGTTCTTGTCGGTTTGTTTTGTCAAAGTCGGCGCTAAAAGTGGTAAGAGTATCAGACTCAAAAGACTAAAGAGCGGCCAGCGCAACATCAAACTGTTCAAAAATACAATAATACAACCTAGGATCACTAAGTTTTGATCCAATTTTTTCAAAATTTCTCCCCCCTACCAAAAAAGGATACGGCAAAACCGCATCCCCCTTGTCAAATATAATGATTATTTCTTGTCTTCGTCTGTTAAAAGACCTGTACCAAGTTTTTCAGAACCTAATTCTTGGAAGTCATAGTGTAACTTAGCATTGTCATCAAATTCAGCGATCGCTAAACGGATCAATTCATCGATCAAGGCCTTGTAGTTGATACCAGAAACAGCCCAAAGTTGTGGATACAATGAAATGTTTGTGAAACCTGGCAAGGTGTTAACTTCACCAAAGTAAGGAACATTGTTTTCATCAACTAAGAAGTCCATCCGAGCCATACCACGGTTGTCTAATACGCGGAAAGCATCTAAGGACATTTGTTGGATCTCTTTTGTTAGATCTTCTGGTAATTCAACTGGGATCTCAAAGACCACGCCGGAAGCATCCACAAATTTGTTGTTGTAATCGTAGAAGTCATCGCCTTCAGGAACTACAACTGCACCTAATTTAGATGCTTTAGCTTCACGGTTACCCAATACGGAACATTCAACTTCACGTGGGCTATTGATCGTTTCTTCGATCAAGACCTTGTAGTCATAACGGAAAGCATCATCTAAAGCTGCTTCAAATTCTTCTTTGTTAGCAACTTTGTGGATCCCAACGGAAGAACCTTGGCGTGCTGGTTTGATGAATAATGTTTCACCTAATTTGGCAGCACATTTTTCATATGGATGATCAGCGCGTGTTTCAGGTGTGACCACCACATATTTAGTATTGCGGATCCCATGTAAAGTCAAGAGTTGCTTTGTTAGATCCTTATCAAAGGAAACACCTGAAGAAGCGATCCCACTACCGATATAAGGTTTGTTCAGTAAACGGAACAAGCCTTGAACAGTACCGTCTTCGCCCATGTTACCGTGAATAACTGGGTAGAAAAGATCAACATCTTTAACTTCTGAAAGGTTTTGTAAGTTAGCTAATGGGTTGGAAAAATCAACATCTTTGATCGCTTCGGCAACCACTTCATCTTCCACAGCACCATTAAAGATCTTCATTGAATCTTCGTTACCAAGTAAGAAACCGTCCTTAGTGAACATGAAGACTGAAACTTCATATTTGTCCTTATCTAATGCGTCGTAAACTGTGTGTGCGGAACGCTTTGAAACATCGTGTTCAGACGAGTTTCCGCCAAAAAGCAATGCAATGTGCAATTTTTTATCTGCCATAATGGTATATCCATCCTCTTATATATAATATTATTATACGGCTTTTTATTGTCCACAAATCAGCCTTAACAGCGGTCTTTTTGTCTCCAATAACTAAGAAAATGATACCACGAAAAACCTTTTCTTGTCATGTATTTAAGCAAAAAATAACTCAGTGCGTAAAATATGCTCACAATTCAAGAACAGCGGTCCCCTGTTTGATGGTTTCAAACATTTCATGGGCCATTTGACCAAATTTTTGCTTCTCATGAGTCAAATGAAATTCCAAAATATCTAAAGCACATAAGAACAAAAGGCAACGTTGCAAACTATAATTAGGGATCTCAAGTTCTTTTTGGCTACGATAGCCTGCGATAAATTCATTGCGTAGATCAAGCTCGTTTACTTCATTGAAGAAAAACTTTATCAGATCCTCGTAAGCTACTCCCATATGCGCCCGTTCAAAATCGAGCAAAACTTCATGCTCACCATAAAGCATCAAGTTACGGATACTAAAATCACCGTGCAAGACGACTTTGGGTAATAGCTCATAGTCTGTGTCAGCTGGAGCAAGGTCTTCTTCTAAGCGTGAAAAGACCTCATTTACTTCAGTTTCGTATGCTGTGCCAGTAAATTTAGCCACTTGTTCTTCCAAACGTTGTGATAGCGCACGTTTATCATTAGGCACGGTCACTTCTCCTGTTAAGCTAGCATGAAATAAAGCTAATTTCTCACCAAATTGGTAAGCCTTAGCTGGCGTTAGATCTTCTTTTTCAACGTCATTCATCACGCGATCTTTCAAAACGATAACATAATTATCCTCATAGATCACATTATCAAGATAAATATCTGGACAATAGACTTGATTTACATGTTGCTCTGCATAAAACTTGGCTTTATCCTTGAAGATCTTAACGAATAGATCACAAACAAACCGCTCACTGTGACCTGTCAAATGCATGTTTCCCGCTACATCATGGATCGTTTCTAGATCAGCTTGATAGTATTCATTTAAAAAATCGATCAACATTAATCTCGCATCCCTTTTCTCATTTACTATTATTATACTTATTCATTTTTGGTACGTCCACGATCTACCAAAGACTATTTACAGCCTATATCAGATTCAGTCTTGCAACTTATCTTTGATTAAGATATCCTTTGTGAGTATGATTATTTTATCTAAAAAGGAAGGTTTATTTTCATGGACAATACACAGACACACGGAAAATATATCAGTTGGCCGATCTTGACATTGATGGCTTTTGTGACCGTCATCGGCTTTGATGATATTATGTATAACTTTAAAAATCAAGGTATGACAGTTATCACATCTTGGATCTTGATGCTTTTTTTGTATGTTATTCCCTATTCTCTAATGGTCGGGCAACTCGGTTCGGTCTTCAATAAAGAAGGTGGCGGGCTTAGCTCTTGGATCCGCGGAACTAATGGTGAATTTCTTGGTTATTTTACGGCTTGGACTTATTGGGCTGCTTCAGTACCATATGTCGTTGACTCAGCTAACTCAGTCGTTGTTGGCTTTGGTTGGGCATTTACTGGTTCAGGCAAATTCCAAGACACCATGTCAAATGCAGAATTTACTCTTTGGACTTTTATTATTTTCATTATCTTTATCATTATTCAACGGCGCTTAGCTAACTCCATGGAATTTCTAAGCGTCATCGGTGGCGGTATGATGTTTGTCATGACGATCCTCTTTGTTGTTTTAGCCTTTGTTGGCTTAGCTAAAAATGGTGGTCACATGGCAACACAACCGATGAATGTACATACGATCATTCCTAATTTTGATCTGAAATATTGGACAACTGTCGGGATGTTGATCTACGCTGTTAACGGGAGCGAATTGATCGCACCATATGTGACCCAAATGCGTAAACCACAGCGTGAATTCCCTAAAGCGATGATCGCCTTAGCTGTTATGACAGCCTTTCTAACGATCTTTGTCTCTTTTGCTTTGGGTATCTACTTTAATGCTTATCACTTACCAAATGACCTTAAGATGAATGGCTCTTACTATGCTTTTAGAGCTTTGGGCGAACAATTTGGGCTCGGTGATATCTTCATGTATGTCTACGCTTGGACTTCGGTCGTCTATATGTGTGCTTTACTAGCAGTTTTATTAGATGCGATGACACGGATGTTGATCTCAGATACCGGTGATAAATACATGCCTGAATTCTTACGTAAAACGACTAAAGATGGCCTTCCGATCAACGGTTACATTTTGACCTGTACTTTATGTGCCTTCATTATGTTTTTAGGGGTATTTTTACCTGAGATGAACGATGTCTTCAACTGGCTTTTGAACTTAAACGGGATCATCTCTCCTGGGGTAACTTGTTGGATCTTCTATGCTTTCATGCGGATCCGCAAAAATTCTAGC
Source organism: Ligilactobacillus murinus (assembly GCF_003288115.1). Lineage (NCBI taxonomy): Bacteria > Bacillati > Bacillota > Bacilli > Lactobacillales > Lactobacillaceae > Ligilactobacillus > Ligilactobacillus murinus. The sequence goes on from NZ_CP023565.1 coordinate 1,020,285, forward strand.
AAATATCCCTCCAAATATGTCTTTATCAAAAATGATAAATTAGCCTATTTGGCTGGACTTTTATTGTTACTCGTTACGGCATTGGCTACCCTACTTGGGGTCGCTCCACAAGACGTGGAACAATTTAGTCATACATGGTGGTACGAACTAGTCATCAATATCGTCTCGATCGTCGTTTTGATCGGACTTGGTGCTTTGTTACCTTCGATCAGACGACGTGAACTCAAATACGGGACTGCTTTTGATCGCTCACAGTGGTATCTAATGATCGCACTTGTTGTCTTCTCTGTGGTCTTTGATATTTGGCTCGGCGGAACAAAGATCGCCTTACGGTTAGTTTATATCATCATTGAAGTCGTGATCGCACTGACTTTACTTGTCGTGATCGCACATAAAAAACCTAGTCAAAGCTAGTTTTTCCCCTACTTAGTCTGTAGACTGAGTGGGGTTTTTTGTCCTACACTTATAAGATACGCAATTTGAACCAAATACTTTTATATAAGTTTCCCTAAAATTTTCTCACAGAAACTTTATTTTGTTCGGTAAAGATAGCTGTGACTAACATTACAAAAAAGCTGATGGGTATTCACCAGCTTTTTCTACGTCATTTTTGATTTATCTATGTCGTTTCACCCTAAAATGACGTAGATTTTATATAGGCTGTTGCCCGCCCGCGACCGATCTTTGTGACCTTTCCTTTTTTGCGCAGTTCCAACAACGTCCTCTCAACCGTAGTCTTACTGATATCAGGCGCCTGAAGTAAAATATCTTTTTTAGTTATCTTACCAACCGACCGTTCAACTATCGCTTCAATACGCTCGGGTTTACTCAAATGTCGATAGCATAAGTGTTCTACACGATCTTCAAATTCCGAATAGGCCTTCAATAAGATCCCTAGATAGTACTTTATGAACGGACCATAATCATTTTTGTTAGTATGCCAATCGATCGAACTATCATGTAACGCCTCATAATAAGTTTCCTTACTTTTTTCGATCAGCATTTCTAAACTCACGTATTTTCCAACAATAAAATCTGCTCGATAGTAAAGTAATAGTGTCAACAAACGACTCATCCGTCCATTACCATCATTGAACGGATGAATACTCAGAAAATCTAAAATAAACATCGGAATAAGTATCAGTGCGGAGATCTGGGGCTCCCTGATCGCCTGAAGAAAGTTTTCACTCAAATTTTCGATCGCACGAGGTGTCTCAAAAGCCAAGACCGGTTTAAAGCGAATTTTTCTTTCTCCAGTTGCATCTATCTCCATTATTTGATTATCATTCGTTTTGAAGTGACCACCATCCCCAGCAAAAGAATATAGATCTCGATGAAGCTGTAAAATAATATTTTTCGTCGGTTCAATATATTCATAGTTTTCATGGATCGTTTGCAATACTTCACGATAACCTGCGATCTCTTGCTCTGAACGATTTTTAGGTTTGACTTTTTCTTTCACGATCTCTTCTAGTCTCGCATCAGTTGTAAATATCCCTTCAATTCGATTTGAAGCACCTGTACTTTGGATCTTGGCAACTTCCAAAAGTATCTCTAAATCATCAGCATTAGCTTCGATAAATAGTTCCTGTTTTCCTTTGTGCTCGTATAGCTTATTTATCAGCATAACAATTTCTGGAGTCAAATATTTTTTTGGCTCATTTTTATAATCATAAACTCTCATTCCAATTCCCCTTTCTACGTCATTTTTGATTTATCTACGTCATTCTACCACTAAATGACGTAGATAAAAATAAAAAACGATTCAAATTATCTATGTCATTTTCAATTTATCTACGTCATTTCACCCTAAAATGACGTAGATAATTATTTTATGACGGAGATTTCTCGACCAAAAAATAGCTTCCAGAAATTCAGTCTCTCTGGAAGCTATAAATTATAGTCCTATATACTTTTTATGTCATTTGTGTATTAGCACTTACTCATTTTCTCTAGTATGCCTGCCAACAAGACTGGGATAATTGCGATAAAAACCGTTCCTCTTTCACCCCAGATGAGTAGCCCTAGTGCCAAAATAACTGAGAGGACCGCTAATACAAGTGCTAGTTGATGATAAAGTTTCTTTTTCATGATGACCTTCCTTCCTAATCAATAAATGTTCGTCCATAAATGATCGTGGCGATTTTTAATGAGATAAGTGTACCTATGAGAAGCACCAGCACTGCGCCCATTATCAACAAAACATTATTAGTTTTTGCAAGCCAGACAGTAAAAGTTACACCAAAACTTGTTTTTTGCAACGCATAAACACCACCCATGATCAGTGCCAAAAAAATTATATTTACGATTGTATTGCCAAAAGTTCCAAAAGCATAAATAAAAGGCAACAAGATCACGATATACAGCATGCCAAACAGCAAACCAACTCCAATAATGATCAGATGAAGCTCTAAACTGTATTGTCCAAAAATAGCATGTGCCACTAAGCACAAAGAAAAAACTCCCCCACCCACTAAAGCCGTCAACATGAAACAAAATAAGTAACGAGCTAGCACTATTTTTTCTTTTGCGATCGGAAAAACTCCAACGAATCGTTCCCACCCACTCTCATGGTCAGCCACTAATAAACTTGTCGGTAACGCTGCTAGAGCTAAGGGTAAGATCATTGCTAAAAATAAAGTTCCAGCTTCTTTTAAAAAAAGTATCATTAAAATTGCTACTAGCAAAAGAAAAACACGCTGCATATAGCTAAATTTATTCAAAATAAGTTGAAAATCTTTATATAGTAGTCCCTTCATCGATCTTCACCCCTTTTACTAAAAATAGTAAAATTTCTTCTAACGTAGCATAACGAGTATCCGTCGTTTTTTTACCCGTGACTTCTACTAAATATTTTGTCGTCTCTGCTTGTTTGAGCTGATAACACTGCTTATGCTTTTTAGTGGTCACGATAAAGCGTTTAAGTAGGTCAGCTCTGTTTTCTTGGAGTAAGATCTCACCATTGTGAATAAACACAAAATGACTAGCCACTTGCTCCAGATCACTTAAGATATGGGAAGATAAGACAACAGTCATTTTTTGCTTTTGTACATAAGACTCTAACAGGGCCAAGATCTCTCTTCTAACGATCGGATCAAGACCACTAGTAGCCTCATCTGCAAAAAGTATTTGGGGATGGTGCGCTAAGGCAACTGCAAAATTCAATTTGACTGTCATCCCACGCGAAAATTCCTTTAGTTTTTTAGTGGGCGGTAAAGCAAAGTTTTGTAGTAAAGTCAAAAATAGTGCTTCATCCCAACTAGGATAGATATCTCTCATCATCTTTTTGATCTGACTTGCTGAAAAAGAAAGCGGGAAAAAGTTTTTTTCTAAAACTACCCCTAGTTTTAGCTTGATCTGTTGTTCATTTTTTTGATAACTTGACCCCAAAATTCTTATACTGCCTGTGTCACTTCTTATTTGATTCAACAAAAGTTGCAACAATGTCGATTTTCCTGCGCCATTTTCTCCGATCAAGCCCACAAAACTTCCAGCATCGATGTTTAGCTCATCAATATGCAAATGAAATCCCTCATAGTTTTTTGTTAGCTCTGAGATCGTTATTACTGGTTTTGATTGCATAATATCACCTTCTCCTTGGTTTGGCACTCATATAAATTCGACTTCAGTATAATACCAATTAAAAAGATTGTGTGCTACAAAGCTTTAAAGTTTATCAGACTAAAAAAGCGCTAAGTTCTGCCTTATCTTACTAGAACTTAGCGCTTCTTATTAAATTTTTTACGACTTAATTTCTACTCCCTCTATTCGTTTCTACTTTTTTGATATTTTTTAGAAGTGTAGTAATACCGATAACTACCCATGTTATTACCGCAATACCACATAAAATATAATATGTTTGTTTCATTACATATCGAACTACCACGCGATTTTTCCCTTGAGCAAGTTTTACTTGGACTGTTCCGCGATCACTTACAGAGTATGGGAATTCTTTGCCATTAACATATACTTTTTCACTAGGATAATTCACAACGGGTAGATCAACTAGTGCTGACCTTTGAAGTTTTACTTGGTAAACAAGTTCGTTAGGTGCTACGCTTGGATCTATAGTAATATCTTTATTCGCTATTTTTGCTTTATGCAACATAATACTTTGAGATCTATCTAATATCTTCTTTTGCACATTTGAATCAGGTGTCGTTACATTTCCATCAAACGAAGCTTTCGGGTAATAGTCTGTCTCGCCATAAAGTACTCGATAAGTATACATATCATAGTAATTATCTTTATCCAAAATAGCCCCTGCAGGCACTGGATCTGTAATATTTCCCTTTTTTAGTCGCGCTTCTGGCGTGGCATCATAGATCCTGTCTAATACTGGTGTTAGTGTTTGAATATAAAGACACATCATTACACCTAGCACACAAAAGAACAACATTTTTTTATGTGCTTGAAATTTATTAAATACTCGTTCAAATATCAAAGATAAGGTAGTTGCCATAAATAAAGACGCATAGGTCAAAAAACGATATGGAAATTGGATCATCCCTAAGAAAAATAAACCATCTATTCGGGCTAACTCTGTATATGGGAATAAATTAGTCGATAAAGCTATAAATATCAACCCTAGAATATAGATCCAAAATTCTTGTTTCTTATTTCTTACAAAATACCAACCACTGAGCGCTGCCATTAAAAATATTATTCCAACACCTCGATTAGTAGCATGATTCTCCAAAGAAGCTGCCCAGAGGTCTTGCATACTATACAAAAAAGCAAAACCAAAACTAGGTGTTCCCAATTTTGTATGCATAAAGTCTGTAAAAAATGGATAAATGATCCAAAGCGATAATATTAATGCTAAACCGATACTTTTAAAGAGCGCCATCCATCTGACTTTAGGAAATTTGATATCAACGACCAATTTACTAGTAAATAATACGAACATAAGTATTACTGTGATCACGACACTTATCAAATGGCTATATAGTAATAGTGCAACACCTATTCCTAATAATGGCCACTTTTTATGATCCCCCCAGATCACTTCATAAAATCCATATAATGCCAGTGGGACAAATGTATATGCAATAAATTCACCTAAAACATAATTTCTAACACCCAAATATAGGTGGTAGATCGCTATTGTATAAAACAGAGCAAACATGAGTGCTCTAAGCTTGCTTCGTGAAAAGCCATACATCGAATAGTATGCAATACTAAGCGTTAAAAACATAAAAAGACCATACCACACATAAAATGATGTTATCGGATCAAGGAAAAATCGTAAGCACGCCCAAGGATACAAAAAAACTGTTGGATAAAATAAAAATGAACCAACACCACTATTGTGGAATGTATGCGTTGCAATAAAGGTGAACAACTCACCTGCTTTTAAATTTTGATATATTTCCTCGACTCTAGAAAAATGAAAACTTCCATCAGAGTCGATCCCTAACTGTCTTGTTTTATATAGAAAAAAGACAAAAAAAACACTTAAAAACATAAAAAAGATATAAACACTTATTTTTTTACCCCATGTTTTCATACAACAACACTCCCTCTCATAATTTTTTGCTAGCGTATATAAGCTTTAACAAGATGTTATTTAATTTTTCTGCTAAGGTCTCTACTTCCATCAAATAAAATAGCTTTTGTCTGCCCCATTCGATCACTGAACAACATAAATAGATCATAAAGCTCACAAAAATGACATCAACAACTAATAACCAAGGCGATTCAAACGCAAGCGTCGCTAACCTTCCTTGGAGAATATATACAGCCACCATCGGTTGTAAATGGATCAGGTATACTCCAAAAGTCAACGGAGCAAATACCTTTATCCATTTGATCTGAGATGGCTGAAGCCTTAAGTCTTTAAAATAGTTTAATAGTGCGATCGCCATAAATAGCATCGTCGGGGCTGGATAATTGATCAGTAGTCGTCCATGTCCTTCTTCGCCACCAAGCAGTAGTAAAACGACAAATGATAGTACTACCATTTCTATAAAAATCAGTCGATCATGTTTCCATAAATTCCAATCGTACAGCTTAATATAGCCCCCTATCAAGTACAAAACCATCAACCATAAAAAACTATATCCACTTTGGAGTGCTAAAAATTCTTTGACCCTAAAAATAAACGTCTCCCCGATCGAAAAAAACACGATCGATCCTAAGATCAATTTTTGCAACATATTCTTATCTAAATTCTTCAACAGGTAATTTAAAAATGGCATAAAGAAAAATAGTACAAAATAAGCAGAAAAATACCAATACCTCTGATAAGATACTGGAAAAAACATTTGGATCATCTCGCTCTTACTCAACTCAGCTCTAGGTACCACTCCTGCTACCACAATATTTAACACGACAGAATAGAATAATACCTGCAACCACAACTTAATAATATTTACGGTCTTGAACTTAGCTTTGATCCCAACATAGCCAGATATCAATGCATAACAGTTTACAGCTGCATAACAAATAATATCTAATATCCAACTTAGATCATAATTTAAAGTACCGATCCCGATCTTAGTCGCTTGTTCTATCACACCGCCTTTAAGTAAGACATGATTTAAAACGATCATATACATCGATACTATCCTTAATAGATCGATACCGTAATTTCTCTTAGACATGTATCCACCTTCTTACAGCTTCTAATTTGGTCAATACAAGAATTATATTTCTTTTTATCATTATAATCAAGAACTATATTTCCGTAAAATACAGAAATATTTTGAGTTATAATCTAGGAAATATTTTTCTATTATTAAAAGTAAACATAATAGGAGAGTATTTAAAATGAGTGCCAAGCGTATTGATATCGGTCAAACAATAAAATTTTATCGAAAAAAACAAGGACTAACACAGGAACAAGTGGCTGAAAGTAGCGGGTTATCAGTTAAATATATCTCTTTACTAGAAAATGGTTCAGCAAAAAATATCAGCATCCAAAAGCTCTCTGATATTGCAAGTGCACTTGAGGTAAACCTTGCAACATTACTCACTAACGATAAGCCACAATTCTCTGACAATTCGACTCCATATACCGAACTTCTCTTTTTGAAGCTTCAAAATTTACCTACAGAAAAATCAGAAGAATTCAGTAAAATATTTCTCGATCTATTTAGATCATTGGAAAACTTTAGCCAAAAATAATAGCTAGCTCGATATTCTCCAGTACTTCCATTGAAATAATACAACTTCTATAATAAAAAAGAACTGATGAGTAATCGTTTCTCACCAGCTCTTTAAATATGATCATTAATGCCTTTGACAACATTGCAGACCCTTTCAAAATATATCAGTTATTCATCTAATCCATTTTTTTGATACGCTTTGATGAACACCCAGATGTCTACTCCAAACCAGGCTAGTAACACAAAAATATCGCGCAAACCTAAATGATAATCATAAATATCTTTTACGTAATCAACTAAGATTCCCATATAGACCCAGTCAGTAAACATTTTTACAAATTCATTCAACGATCCAAATATCGGAAACATCCCTAGAAGCAAAAATAATGGCGTCACATACGCACTTGCTTCGGTCGTATTTTTAGAAATGATACCGATCGTAAAACCTAACAACATCGTGATCGCTGTTGTAACAAGCGTTATCCCAATAAAATACACGAAATTTATTAGAGAAAGTCGTACATTACAAATTGGAAGTAAGACTAAATTGATCCCCTCAACGATCAAAGTATAAGGAACTAGACTTCCTATGATATATTGTTTTCCTGAAATCCCACTAGTCATCAAAACCCTCAAAGTGTGTTTTTCCTTTTCTTCAGCTAACATAGAACTTCCTAACAATACTGCTCCCATTACTATACTCAAACTTAATGACATTCCTAGTGAAAATAAGCCATCAGCTTCTGAAAAATCACTACCTGATATCATTCTAGCGCTCAATGTTAGCCCCACTGGCATTAACAATGTCATACAGACAGGGATATTTGCAAATACTAACCTTATTTTTAGGTCCATCAAAGCTAAAACTTGCCTCATTTATCTTTACCGCCCTTCACTAACTTCAAAAAAATGTCATTTAAAGTAGGTTCACAGGTGTGTAATGTGGCTACTTTTTTATTTTCCAATAAGGCTGAGATCTGAAGTAAGTCTCCCCTAGTTTCTGTAAACTTCAAAAATTCTCCATTTTTTAGCATCAACTCATATTTCACTTTAGGATTATATTTCAGCTTTAACTCGTATGGCCTTCCGATCTCGATTACTCTGCCTTGATGTAAAAAGATAACACGATCACAGATCTGTTCAGCTTCCAGCATATCGTGAGTAGTTAAAATGATCGTTTTACCCTCCCGCTTCAATTTACTTAGTAACTCATGAATAGCTACGGTATTTTTTGGATCTAACCTACTCGTTGGTTCGTCTAATAATAGTAGCTGTGGCTGATGTAATAGTGTTCTACACAATAAAAGGCGCTGTTTTTCTCCACTTGAAAGTTTAGTTACTTTTTTATTCCGTAACTCATATAGGTCAGTTATTTTTAGCAATTGATCAACTCTCTTACTATTTATATTAAAAATCTCGGCAAATAGCTGCAAATTATACTTAATGCTCAATGTCTCATACAACCCATCGCTCATCATTATTCCTAAATTTTCATATGTTTTTTGAGATATTTTCCCTCCTAAAATGTCAAACTGTCCACTGTCAGGCAATAATTGTCCCGTTAATATCTTTAAAAGCGTTGTTTTCCCAACACCCGATGGCCCAATTATGCCTAATATCTCCCCTTTTTTTACACTAAAAGATATATTATCTAAAGCTATCTTAGTTCGATATTTGTTTTTATATTTCTTACATAGCTCAGATACTTGTACTACATCCATTTGATCACATCCAAATTATTGATGCTTAAAGTATAACCAAAAAAATCAGCTTTTTGATAGATTCTAGCTGAAATGTAGCAAAAGCATCCTAAATTGTACCCTTCAACAATTCTTTTAGTTCTCTTACTTTAGTTCGTGATACTGGGATTTCTGTTCTATTTTTCAACACTACACCATAGCTATTTTTCCCATAGGTGACTAACGCTTTTATTCTAGCAAGATTTACTAAATATGAACGATGACAACGATAAAAATATGGTAATTTACTTTCTAATTCACGTAACGTTAAATTACCTTTATATGTCTCTTTCCCGACTATCTGTACCTTACCTGCGATACTTTCAATATACTCTATTTCATCCGATGCTAAACATATCGTCTTGCCATCTATTTTGATCAGTAGTTTAAGTTCATTCTTTGTTACAAGCCGTAATTTTTGAGTTTCACTCTCGTAACTATATACTGGTATATTTAGATTATGCAATTCATCCAAATAAGCCGAAAAAACTATAATTTTTGTTTTATGAGCTAAATTCTTCACCCCTGTTAAACAAGTATTAAGCCCTGCTTTATCTAGCCCTTGAAATGGTTCACTTAATAAACAGATCTCTTTAGCTTGAAGATCCATTCTAGCTAAACTTACTAGTCGCTTTTGAGTATTATTAAGTTGCTTTATTTTTTTCTTTCTAATCTCTGACACACTATATTTTTTCTCAATTTCACCCAAATTTTTAGTTGAAGTAGCTGATAATTTAGCAAACATTTTTAAATAGGTATTGACCGTTAGCTGTTCATATAACCCATCATCAATTTGAAAACAAGCGACTGCATCCATTTCTTCTTGAACAGCATCCATTATCTTTTTACCATCTTCCATACTTGCATTTATCGCTAAACTAGTATCTAGCTTTTCCATGATCTCATCTACTATTATTTTTCTCACCTCTAGTATTTCCCAAGAAATATTATTTATACCATAGCACAGTTATAGTTGATCATGCCATATAAAAAACACATCCCAGCTAAACGCCAAGATGTGTTTTCCTCTAACCCACTGAGTCTTCCATTTGATATTCGATCAAGCGGTTCAATTCAACCGCATATTCCATTGGTAATTCTTTGGTGAATGGCTCAACAAAGCCCATAATGATCATTTCAGTCGCTTTTTCTTCAGAGATCCCACGACTCATCAAGTAGTAGAGCTGTTCTTCAGAGATCTTGGATACTTTGGCTTCATGTTCCATTGAAACATTACCGTTCAAGATCTCATTAAATGGGATCGTATCGCTGGCTGATTTATCATCCATGATGATCGTATCACATTCGATATGGGCAAATGAACCATCTGAGTGGCGGCCAAAGCGGACTTGTCCGCGGTAATCGACCCGCCCCCCATCTTTACAAAGTGACTTCGAAACGATCGAAGACGAAGTATTTTTAGCATTATGGATCATCCGTGCTCCAGTATCAGAGTCAATATCTTTCCCCGCAAAAGCGATCGATAACATCGTCCCACGCGCACCACGACCATCTAAGTAGACACTTGGGTATTTCATGGTAACTTTTGAACCTAAGTTACCATCGACCCATTCCATCGTTGCATTCTCCAAAGCTCGCGCCCGCTTAGTCTCTAAACTATAAACATTATCGGACCAATTTTGGATCGTAGTATAACGACAATAAGCATCTTTTAAGACATTTACCTCAACGACCGCTGCGTGCAAGCTATCTTCAGAATAGTTTGGCGCAGTACAGCCTTCCACATAATTGATACTTGCGCCTTCATCAACAATGATCAAAGTTCGTTCAAACTGCCCTGAATTACCCGCGTTGATCCGGAAATAACTTTGGATCGGCACTGAGACTTTAACACCCTTTGGCACATAAATAAATGTCCCACCTGACCAAACAGCTGAATTCAAAGCTGCCATCTTGTTATCAGCTGGCGGGATCAATTTTCCAAAGTATTTCTTGACTAATTCGGGATATTCTTGGACCGCTGAATCAGTATCCATAAAGACGATCCCCAAGTTATCAAAATCCTTGCGCATATTGTGATAGACCACTTCGGATTCGTACTGTGCCGAAGACCCTGCTAAATATTTACGTTCTGCTTCAGGAACTCCAAGACGATCAAACGTCTTTTTGATCTCTTCGGGCACATCATCCCAATCACGAGCCACGCGATCAGAATCACGTCTAAAGTAATTGATATGTTCAAAGTCAAGAGGTGACAAGTCAGGGCCAAAATCAGGCATTGGTAACTTGCGGTATAATTCATAGGCTTTTAACCGAAAATCTAACATCCATTCTGGCTCATTTTTAGCAGCTGAGATCTGACGAACGATATCTTCGGTCAAGCCTTCCCCTGTTGTAAAAAGTGGTTCAATATCATCTTTAAAACCATATTTGTATTCGCCACCCAATTCAGGCATTGTATTTTCACTCATGGGCTTTACCCTCCTTCTCTAATGCTTGGTAGATCGCTTTCCAGGCTAAAGTTGCACACTTGATCCGGGCTGGAAATTGAGCGACCCCTTCTAAGACGACAGCATCGCCTAATAAGTCCTCATAATCCTTATCTTCATTTTTAGTGATCATCTCTGAAAATGCCTCGACCATCTCACCGACTTGCGCTGGCGTCTTGCCGATCACTTCATCGGTCATCATTGAAGCTGAAGCCTGTGAGATCGTACAGCCAGTTCCATTAAAGGCAATATCAGCGATCTTACCTTCATCATCTAGTTTGACTTCTAGCTCTAATACATCCCCACAAGTCGGATTGCACAATTCGATCTGCTTATCGGCTGCAGGAAGATTACCATGATGATGGGGACGATCAGCATGTTCTAAGATCATTTGACGGTATAAATTATCTAAACTGGATAAACTCATCGAAAGAACTCCCTTGTTTTGATCAATGCCTCCACTAATTTATCGGCATCTTCTTTAGTGTTATACAGATAAAAACTAGCCCGGGCTGAAGCTGCGATCTGTAATTTTTTCATCAACGGTTGGGCACAATGATGACCAGCCCGGATCGCAACGCCCTCCATATCAAGCGCTGTTGCTGTATCATGGGGATGAAGTCCTGCAAGGTTAAATGAAATGATCCCTGCATGTTTAGCTGGATCAGCTGAACCATACAATTCAAAGCCATCGATCGCTTGTAGTTTAGGCAAGACATATTCCATCAACTCGGTCTCATGCTGTGCAATATTGGCTAACCCAATTGCTTTTAGATAGTCGATCGCTTTGCCCAAAGCGATCACTCCCGCAATATTTTGGGTCCCACCTTCAAATTTCCACGGAACTTCTTTAAAAGTTGAATGCTCTAATTCGACAAAATCGATCATCTCACCCCCAAAATCAAGGGGCGCCATCTGGTTCAACAATTCTAGCTTGCCCCACAAGATCCCAGTTCCCGTTGGACCTAGCATCTTATGTCCGGAAAAAGCTAAAAAGTCAATATCTAATTCTTTGACGTCTACTGGCATATGCGGAACTGATTGCGCCCCATCCACGACCATGATAGCGCCATTTTGATGCGCTAATTGAGCAAGTTCTTTGATCGGATTGACAGCGCCTAAGACATTTGACACTTGAGCTAGCGATACGATCTTGGTCTTTTCAGTGATCAGGTGCTCGGCTTTTTTTAAGTCAACTTGACCATCCGCATTTAGATCTAAATAGACTAGCTTTGCCCCTGTTTTTTCGCAGACTTGTTGCCAGGGAACAATATTGGAATGGTGTTCTGCATAGGATAAAACGATCTCGTCTCCCGGCTGCAGGAATTTTTGGGCATAGCCCCGCGCGATCCAATTGAGACTTTCTGTTGTACCTTTAGTGTAGACAACTTCACGTTCACTATCAGCGTTGATCAACTTTTTGACCTTTTGGCGTGTAGCTTCATAGGCATTCGTTGCTCGTTGGGCCAAAGTATGCACGCCGCGGTGGACGTTAGCATTGTCATGTTCATAATAGTCCACTAAACTTTTTATCACAGCTTGTGGTTTTTGAGTCGTAGCCGCATTATCCAAATAGACTAACGGCTCGCCGTTGACTGTTTGATCTAAGATCTTAAAATCAGCCAAGATCTCATTTTTCATCTTGTCCATCGATAAGCTTCCTTTCGATCATGTCGGAAAGCTCTGTTTGGACTTTCCGGCTTGGAATGGCCGTCAAAACAGGCCCCAAGAACCCACGGATCACTAAACGCTCAGCGATCTCTTTTGACAAGCCCCGACTCATCAAATAATACAACTGGTCTTGATCGACCCGCCCAACACTGGCTGCGTGGCCGGCAGTAACAGCATTATCATCGATCAATAAGATCGGGTTAGCATCACCTCGTGCTTTAGTCGAAAGCATCAAGACCCGACTTTCCTGTTGCGCATCGGCTCCTTTAGCACCATGAATGATGTGACCGATCCCGTTAAAGACCAGCGATGACCGGGATAAAATAACTCCATGTTGAAGAATATGCCCGATCGAATGTTTCCCGTAATTAGTCACGCGAGTATCGATCCCTTGAACCTGTTTGCCCGTCGAGATCGCAACGACTTTGGTTTCAGCATGAGAACCATCACCGATCAGATCAGAGTCAAAGTCCCCCACGATATTACCGTCATTCATCATTCCCATCGACCAGTCGATCTTAGCATCTTGCTCCAAATGTCCCCGCCGATTGAGATAAGCAGTTGTATTCTTACCCAAGCGATCAACACTGGCAAACTTCACATGGCTGCCCGCCTTGGCAAAGACTTCCACGATCACACTAGCAGTCGTCTTTTGTTCACCACAAGTCTGCAAATTCTCCAAATATGAAACCTCACTGTTGACATCAGCGATCAATAAAACATGGTGTACAAAGTCTTGTTTTGTCGTGGCATCTTGAATGAAATACGACGTCAAAGGTTCTTCTACTACGACATTTTTAGGTACGTAGATCAACAACCCACTGGTAACATTAGCAGCATGTTGCATATTCAAGCGATTTTCGTCATCTTTGATCGCTTCCATGAAGTACTCTTCGATGAATTCTGGATGTTCTTTTAAAGCAGTTTGCCAGTCACAAACGATCACACCTTGAGCTTTTAACTTTGGATCAAGCTCTAATTTAGCAGTCGTTTGCCCGAATTCAACAACAACATTATTGTTGATCGTGATCTCAGCTGCCTTAGCTTCCGGAAGTTTATTTTGGATCACTTGCACTGCCTTAGTCACTTCGATCGGCCAACGTTTGTATTTGATCTTTTCAAAGCGTGGCATCTCAAGTTCTTGAGCTTTTTCTAAAGCTTGGGTCCTTTTTTGGGTAAACCAGTTCGGCTCGTTAGTTTGCTTACCAAACTCTACTAGTGCCTGGGCTTGTGTTGTTAATGCACTCATTTTTGCCACCACCTAAGCTTTGTCTTCTGCTAGCTTGATATCAAGCCCTAATTCGTCACGGAGGCCAGCATACCCTTCAGCTTCCAAACGCTTAGCTAGATCAGGGCCACCAGTCGTTACGATCCGGCCATCCATCATAACATGCACGACATCAGGCACGATATAGTTCAAAAGTCGTTGGTAGTGTGTGATGATCAATGAACCAAAGTCTGGACTGCGCATCTCATTTACCCCTTTAGAAACGACCTTTAAGGCATCAATATCCAAACCAGAATCGATCTCATCTAAGATCGCAAATTTAGGTTTGATCATCATCAGTTGCAAGATCTCATTGCGTTTCTTTTCCCCACCGGAGAAACCTTCATTGAGGTAACGTTCTGCCATCGAAAATGGCATATCTAAAAAGGCCATCGTTTCTTCAAGATCTTTTAGATATTTTCTGATCGAGATCGGTTCATCTTTAGGTAGACGAGCATTGATCGCACTGCGGATAAATTCAGCATTCGTGACCCCTGGGATCTCAGCTGGATATTGCATCGCTAAAAATAGCCCTGCGCGCGCGCGTTCATCGACCGCCCAATCTAAAATATTTTCACCGTCTAATAAGATCTCGCCTTCAGTGATCGTGTAAGCAGGGTTGCCCATGATCGCTTCTGATAAAGTCGACTTCCCAGTTCCATTTGGGCCCATGATCGCATGGATCTCACCCGTCTGCATCTTGAGATCAAGACCTTTCAAGATCGCTTTTCCCTCGATCGAAACGTGGAGATTTTTTACTTCAAGAGTTGACATTTTTCATTCCTCCGCTAAACTAAATAGATATACTATCTTCATTGTAGTCTAATTGAGAATTACTTTCAATTGGAAAACCTTGTTCAAAATATAATTACGAAAGAAGGCATAAACGTGCAACCAATCATTGGCATTATCGGAAATTTCAACGGCGCTCTGATTCCCGAACACGCAAACTTACCTATCTCATATATCGGGCAAGGCTACTTAGATGCCGTAAAAAAAGCCGGTGGGATACCTGTGATCATCCCCCCTAAAAGCTCGCTTGAGAGCATCAGTGCTTTGATCGATCGGATCGACGGTCTTTTACTTCCCGGCGGTAAAGATATCGATCCTTATTTTTACGATGAAGAGCCAAGCTTAAAATTAGGAGCGATCGATTCGACCCTTGATGCTTTTGAGATCGAATTTTTACGCCAAGCTTATGAACGCGATCTTCCGACTTTAGGTATCTGTCGCGGACTCCAACTTGCTAATGTCTTTTTAGGTGGCAGTCTTTACCAAGACTTAAGTGACTATGATAAGCTAGCCGTCAAACACAACCAATATCAAACGGCTCCTTGGCAAGCACTGACCCATTCGATCGAAGTCAAAGAAGACAATTTGATCCAAGACTTCTTTGGCACTTCAGCACGCGTCAATTCATTTCACCATCAAGCGTTAAAAGATATCTCTTCTGAATTGATCCCGGTAGCTTACAGCTCAGATGGGATCGTGGAAGCAGCAGTCGGTAAAAACTTTAATTTCTTAGGTGTTCAGTGGCATCCTGAGACCCTTTACCAAGACCACGAAAATTCGTTAAAGCTCTTCATCCATCTTGTCGGTGAAGCTAAAAAATTTGCCAAACAACGATAATATAAAAGGCTAAAAATCAGTATTTTAACATGATTTTTAGCCTTTTATGTATTTTAGGCAACTAAAGCCAAGTTTCTTGATAAACTTCAGGCTTAAAGCCACAGGTTACGGTATTTTCATCGACCATCAATGGACGTTTGATGAGTTTACCATTTTCCGACATCATTTTTGCTGCCTCGTCTTTTGTCATCGTGGGAACTTTTTCTTTTAAGTTCAACTTGCGATAGTCTTGACCACTGGTATTAAAGAAATAGCGCAATGGTCGATCACTTTTGGCAAAGATCGCTAGGAGCTCTTCTTTAGTCGGCGGATCTGCTACTAGATCTTGCTTGTCAAATTGAACTTGGTTTTCCAAGAGCCATTTTTCGGCTTTTTTACAGGTACTACAACGTGCATAACAATAAAATTTTTTCATTTACACTCACCCTATCTAAAATCTGTCCCATTACTAAACATATAACTCTTATTGTGATAACGCATCGACATCACAAAACCGATCCCGATCATGTTTCCGATCAGCGCTGAGCCCCCCTGACTGACAAATGGTAACGGAATACCTGTCAAAGGTAAGAGCCCGATATTCATCCCGATATTTTCAAAAACGTGGAACAAGATCATCATGATGACCCCAGTCGAAATATAAGCATAAAACTCATTTTTCGTATCAAAAGTCACCTGGATCATTTGAAAGATCAACAATAAGTAGATAAAGATCAATAAACAACAACCGATAAAGCCAAAGTTTTCTCCAATGACCGAAAAGATCATATCTGATTGACGTACCGGCACGTAAACATTGGAAACATTGAAACCTTTACCTAATAGCTGCCCTGAACCGATCGCTTTCATACTTTGCCAGAGTTGATAACTACTACCACTAGTGCTCCCAGAAGGGTCGAGCCATGAATCGATCCGTTTGAACTGATAGGCCTGAAATCCGATCTTTTCAAGTAAAGTCCTATCATAAACAACTAAAAAGATCGCCAAACTACCTAGAACAGTCACGGCTCCCGCGACCGGTGCAATGATCTTCCAGGTGATACCTGAAACTAAGATCATCCCTCCTAAGATCGCAAAGAACACGAGCATCGTCCCAAAGTCATTTTGTAGCTTCAATAAAACTGCCACGGGGATCGTCCAAGCAAAGAGTTTACCTAACAATAACCAATCCGAACGCGTCGTGTGTTCAGGATACTCACTGTTATGTTGCGAAATGACCCGCCCCATCATCAAAATAAAGGCAGGCTTCATCACTTCGGAAGGTTGAAATGATAACGAACCGATCGCAAACCAACTCTTAGCCCCATTCAAATAGGCCATTCTTCGACTATAAAAAAACAACACTAAGATCAGTAAAAAGATCCCGATCCCATAGGCTAGTGGTGCGATCTTCCATAGCTGCTCAGCATCAAACTGCATAATAAAGATCACTGCACCGATCCCTAAAACGTACCACATCGCTTGTGTGATCATCGTACGTGTCACACTAGTCGTACTCATATCATGGGTCAAGGCAACATAAAGCGAGATCATCCCGATCACAGCTAACACGAGGACCGAAAAGATAATGCCCCAATCGATACGAGCATCATCGTCTTCATCACGGCGTAAGAACTGTTGTCGCGCCATTAAAAGTCACTCCTTTTATTTGATTCTTACTAATTATATACAATTTGCCGACTGAAGAAAGGCTCAGTCGGCAAACTTATTTTTTTATTAACTTATCCGCGGTGTAAGTGGTAATCACGCAAGAGATAGTCAACAGCTTCATTTCTTGAGTTGAGCTTTAATTCTTCGCCATTGGATAAAACGGCAATATAGCGCATTCCGTCTTGTTTGACACTACCGATCACTTCATCTTGGATCGTCAATTCTAAGACTAAATTACCATTCACCATCTTTTCATTTTCAATGATCTGAATATTACGTTCTTTTTTCGACAAGGTATATCCCCCTATGTTAATTCACTTTTTCGGATTTTTATTTCTACGTAAACTAAAATGATCGCCAACCGGATCATAGCCACCTCTAACGAAAGGATTACACCGTAAAATACGGGCACATCCCATCAGCAAGCCCAATAAAGCGCCGTGTTTTTCGATCGCCTGGATCATATAAGTTGAGCAGGTCGGATAATAACGACAACTCGGTGGCAATAAGGGGGAGATCCCCTTTTGGTAAAACTTAACCGGTAAGATAAGTAACTTGCTAAAAAACTTCATCATTTACTCTTTTTTAGTTTTTCGATCTGTTCGAGCAATTGACCTGACCCGACTGCCACATCATCAAGTGGTGTGTCGGCGATCATTACTGGGACCGTCAATTCTTCGGCAAATAAAGTTTCAAGCCCATCAAGCAAGGCGCCCCCACCAGTGATCACGATCCCACGATCGATCACATCAGATGCAAGTTCAGGTGGAGTCTCACTCAACACTTCTTTAGCAGCGGCGATCATGGCATCTAGTGTGTCACGCATTGCATCTACCGTTTCATCAGAGGTGATGCGGATCGATTTTGGTAACCCGCTAACAACATCACGGCCGCGTACATTCATTTCTTTGTTGCGATGTCCCTTGATCACACTGCCGATCTCGATCTTGATCTTTTCAGCCGTATGTTCACCGATCATCAAACTGTATTCTTGACGAACGTAATTAGCAATGTTTGCATTCAACTTATCACCAGCACTGCGTAAAGAACGACTGATCACGATATCACCTAAGGAAAGGACCGCAATATCACTAGTCCCACCACCGATATCAATGATCATATTGCCATAAGGTTGGAAGATGTCAAGCCCAGCACCGACAGCCGCTACTTTAGGTTCTTCTTCCAAATAAACATCACCACCGCCAGACTTTTCAGCCGCTTGGCGGATCGCTTTACGCTCAATGTCAGTCGTATTAGTTGGGCAGCAGATCAGAATGGCCGGCTTAGACATCACACCTTTAACATTTAACTTCTTGATGAAATACGATAACATCTGTTCTGTCATGTCAAAGTCTGCAATGACCCCATCTTTTAATGGGCGGATCGCACGAATATTGCTTGGTGTTCTGCCGACCATCTTGTAGGCTTCCGAACCCACTGCTAGGACTCGGCCAGTTTGCGTATCGACAGCTACAACTGAAGGCTCATTTAGCACAATGCCCTTACCTTTGACATTGATCAATACATTTGCCGTGCCTAGATCGATACCGATATCTTTAGCCATAAAATTTTCTCCTTTTGTTCTTAATTACACATGTAAGTAGGACTGAGAGTTGATCTCAGTTCAATTCATTTTAAAATACACACAGCCAATTATAGCATATTAATTGCACCTGAAAAACCGTGTTTCCCCAATCAAATTAGGTTAATTTTAAAATATTTTATTAAAAAAGGCTGCTAAAATAACTTGCAGCCCTTAAAATTATTATTTGATCTTTTTCTTGGAAATAACGTATTCTTCGTTTGTAATATCGTCGATCCGTTTGATCTCTGCCCCTAAAGCAGCTAATTTTTGATGGAAGTGATAATAACCACGATCCAAATATTGTAAATGTGTAACTTGAGTGATCCCACGTGATAAAAGTCCCGCTAAAACTAAGGCTGCGGCAGCCCGTAGATCAGTTGCCGCTACTTCAGCACCTGAAAAATCAGTTGGACCGTAAATAATGACCGAATTACCTTCAATCTTAAAGTCAGCATTCATACGACGCATCTCTTCTAAATGCATGAAACGATTTTCAAAAACAGTTTCAGTCAAGATGCTCGTACCCTTAGCTGCTAGCTGCAAGATCGAAAATTGTGGTTGCATATCCGTTGGGAAACCTGGATGTGGCAAAGTCTTGACCGTGGTTGGCTTCAATTGTTCTGGTCCAATGATGCGCAAACCATTTTCTTCTTCTAAGACTTGAACACCCATCTCTTCTAATTTAGAGATCAAAGGCTTATTATGTTCGGCTACAGCATCTTTGATCAAAACATTTCCCTTAGTCAAAGCCGCAGCGACCATAAACGTCCCGGCCTCGATCCGATCTTGGATGATCGCATGTTCTGTACCGTGTAAATTCTCGACCCCTGTGATCTTCAAGGTTTCAGTTCCAGCACCTTTGACTTTAGCCCCCATTTTGTTCAAAATGTTAGCTAAGTCAACGATCTCTGGTTCACGCGCAACATTTTCGATGATCGTAGTTCCCTTGGCTAAAGTAGCTGCCATCATGATATTTTGGGTTGCCCCAACACTTGGGAAATCAAGGTAGATGTTTGCCCCCTGAAGTCCATTTGGAGCAAAAGCCTCAATATAACCGTCATGTCGCTCGATCTTTGCGCCTAAAGCTTCAAGACCTTTCAAATGTAAGTCGATCGGACGTGAACCGATCGCACAGCCACCTGGCATCGCCACTTTAGCACGACCTAAACGCGCCAACAGTGGTCCCAAAACAACGATCGATGCTCGCATCTTTGAGACATATTTGAATGGTGCTTCATAAGAAAGCTCATCAGTTGCGTCCAATGCAATCGTTTTATTTTCTTCGTCAAAACCAACCTTAACGTTTAAAAAGCGAATTACATTATTCATTGTATAAACGTCAGATAAAATCGGAACATTTGTCAAAAATGTGCGACCTTCGCTTGGTAAGATACCCGCAGCTAAAATCGGTAAGACCGCATTTTTTGCTCCTTCGATCTCTACTGTTCCATTCAATTTATGCCCGCCACGCACAATAATCTTTTCCAATTGTTACTCCTCCGAAAATTACTATATTTATTTAAATCAGATATGATAGATGTACCACATTGTCCACAAAGCTCGTAAAAAACGAACTGCAGGCAAAACCAAGAGCTACCGCGACCATGACTAACACAAGTCGGAAGCTATTTTGCTGTGCCGGTCCAATGTAGCGATCGAGTCTCAAAGACTGGAGCCCTACAAATGCCAAGGCGATAAAGACAAAATGACTGATGATCGTCAAAAGCGCCATTATTCCTATATACTGCATCTTTTTTCCCTCTTCTCTTTTACTCAATCCGAAATAATCATAGCATAATTTTTCGGTTCAGTCACTCATTTACGGTGAATCTCTAAAAAAATGTAGCTATATCTACGCCAAATATGGGTAACGCGTTTACTCAGATGTATCAAAAAGAACCTTGCCTAAAAATGACAAGGTCCTTTTTAATTATTTCTTCGAAACACTCAAACGGTTGACCGCCCGGCGTAAAGAAACTTCAGCACGTTTTAATTCATTATCATCGTGGTTTTCTTTAGCTTTAGCGATTCGCGCTTCCGCACGCTTGCGCGCTCGTTCAGCCCGTGAAGTGTCGATCTCTTCTTTTCTTTCAGCTGCTGATGCAACTACAGATAAAACATTGTTTGAAAATTCGATGAATCCACCGCTAACTGCGACTTCATCAAAGGTATCTTCACCTGTCTTGACTCTGATTTTATCAATTGCCAGTGATGCCAACAAAGGTAGACGGTTCGGCATGATACCGACTTGCCCAACTGTTGTTGTACAGATCACCAGATCAGTTGTATTTTCATAAACTGATCCATCAGGCGTAACCACATTGACAGTTAATACAGGTTTTTCATCCATTGGACGCTACCCCCTTAATTGCCTTGTGTCATCTGTTCAGCTTTTTTCACAACATCTTCGATCGGACCACAGCTCCGGAAAGCATCTTCTGGAAGATCATCGTACTTGCCTTCAAGGATCTCTTTAAAGCCTTTAACTGTTTCTTCAACTGGGACATAAGAACCTGGGACACCAGTAAATTGTTCCGCAACGTTAAAGTTTTGGGACAAGAAGAATTGGATCCGGCGGGCACGTGAAACGATAACTTTTTCTTCATCAGACAATTCGTCCATACCTAAGATCGAAATGATATCTTGTAATTCACGGTAACGTTGTAATACGTGTTGGACTTCAGTCGCTACACGGTAATGTTCTTCACCCACGATCTCAGGTGCCAAAGCACTTGAAGTAGATGCCAATGGATCAACGGCTGGATAGATACCTTGTTGGGTCAAGGAACGTTCCAAGTTAGTTGTAGCATCCAAGTGAGCAAAGGTCGTTGCTGGTGCAGGGTCAGTGTAGTCATCGGCAGGCACGTAAACGGCTTGGATCGATGTAACAGAACCCTTCTTAGTTGAAGTGATACGTTCTTGTAATTGACCCATTTCAGTTGCCAATGTTGGTTGGTAACCAACGGCAGATGGAATACGGCCTAACAAGGCAGAAACTTCAGAACCAGCTTGGGTAAAGCGGAAAATGTTATCGATAAACAATAACACGTCTTGGCCTTCAACATCACGGAAGTATTCCGCGATCGTCAAACCAGTCAAGGCTACCCGCATCCGAGCTCCAGGTGGCTCGTTCATCTGACCAAAGACCATGGCTGTTTTCTCTAAAACGCCTGATTCTTTCATTTCAAAGTAAAGGTCATTACCTTCACGTGTACGTTCACCAACACCAGTAAAGACGGAAATACCGTTATGTTCTTGTGCAATGTTGTGGATCAATTCTTGGATCAAAACGGTCTTACCAACACCGGCACCACCGAAGAGACCGATCTTACCACCCTTGATATAAGGAGCTAATAAGTCAATAACTTTGATCCCTGTTTCAAGAATTTCTGTACTTGTGTTTAATTGGTCATAAGCTGGCGCATCGCGGTGAATAGGATCTCTGCGATGGTCGGCACTAATTTCTGGACCATTATCAATTGTTTCCCCTAAGACGTTGAAAACACGTCCCAAAGTATCATTACCAACGGGCACACTGATAGCTGCGCCGTTATCAACAACTTTTGCCCCACGTTGAAGGCCATCAGTAGAATCCATCGCGATCGTCCGCATTACGCCGTCACCCAATTCAAGAGCAACTTCGATCACCAATTTTGATCCATCTTCACGTTCAACTGTTAAAGCATTGTTAATATCAGGTAAGGATTCACTAAGAGGGAATTGGACATCGACAACTGGGCCGATTACCTGAACTACTTTACCGTAACTCATCTAGTTAATTCCTCCTAATCGTTCTAATCTAAGGCAGCTTGCGCACCTGTGATTTCTGTAATTTCAGTTGTGATCGCACTTTGACGTGCACGGTTATATTGAAGCTCTAACGCCGAAATAATATCCTTAGCGTTA
The DNA here is from genome assembly GCF_003288115.1 of Ligilactobacillus murinus. NCBI lineage: Bacteria > Bacillati > Bacillota > Bacilli > Lactobacillales > Lactobacillaceae > Ligilactobacillus > Ligilactobacillus murinus. The sequence continues at coordinate 1,043,291 of NZ_CP023565.1, forward strand.
TCAGAAGCCGACTTCATGGCAGTCGAACTTGATGCATGTTCCGAAGTCTTAGCGTCTAAAATAGCTCCATAAACCAAACTTTCCGCATATTGAGGCAAGATAACTTCTAAGATCGCATCACGTGAAGGTTCTGTTTCATATTCGATATGATACTTTTGATCTTCACCAAGTGCAGTCAAGTCATCATCACCCATATTTTCAGCTGTGATCGGTAACATCTTTTCAGCTCGGAAAATAGAGGTCAAAGTGTTAACAAAGTGGTTGTAACAAACAAATAATTGATCGTACAGCCCATTGCTATACATTGTCACGACAGCTTCAACGATCGGACGCACTTCTCTAAATGTCGGTACGTCTTTGACACCGCGAAATTCATACGCAACGTTGTAACCACGTTTGCTGAAAAATTCAGCCCCGGTACCACCGACCGCGATGATCACAACATCATCTTTGGTGTGGCCGTTTTCTTTGATCAGATCAAGCGTTTGTTTGATAACGTTACTGTTGTAACTACCAACCAAACCACGATCTGAAGTCACAACGACGATTCCGGTCTTTTTCACAGGACGTTGTTTGAGCATACCTAAGGTGTTGAGTTTGCCCGCTTGGTCTTTTCCGGTCTCACTTACAGAAGCAGAATCAAGCAAATGAGATTGAGCCAAGTGGGTGATCACGCTACGAATCTTCGAAGCATAAACTTGATAACTTACAGAGTGCTTTTGGATCTGGCTCAACTTAGCAGTCGAGACCATTTGCATCGCACTTGTGATCTGTCCAGTTTTCTTAGTCGAAACGATTCGACGCTTAACTTCTTGTAAAGAAGCTGGCATTAGCTCTCACCACCCTTTCTTATTTTGAATTTGCTTGAAAAGTTGCTGCAAATTCTTTGATTGCTGTATCTAATTTATCTGTGTCTGGTAATTGACCAGTCTTAGCAATGTGATCTAAGAGATCTTTGTGATTGCTATCAAAGAAAGCAAACATTTCATCTTGATAACGCAAGATCTCATCAACAACAACAGAATCTAAGAAGCCGTGTGTCAAAGCATATAAGATCAAGACTTGCTTTTCAACTGGAAGTGGCTTGTGAAGTGGTTGCTTCAAGACCTCAACTGTCCGACGCCCACGATTCAACTTAGCTTGTGTTGCTTCATCAAGATCAGAACCAAATTGTGCAAATGATTCCAATTCACGATATGAAGCTAAGTCCAAACGTAATGTACCAGCAACTTTCTTCATCGCTTTGATCTGAGCCGAACCACCAACACGAGAAACCGAAGTACCCGCATCGATAGCTGGACGAATACCAGAATAGAAGTTATCGCTATCCAAGAAGATCTGACCATCAGTGATGGAGATAACATTAGTTGGAATATAAGCTGAAACGTCACCAGCCTTAGTTTCGATAAATGGTAAAGCAGTCATCGAACCGCCACCTAATTCATCACTAAGTTTAGCTGCACGTTCCAACAAACGTGAGTGAAGATAGAAAACATCCCCGGGATAAGCTTCACGACCAGGTGGACGTCTCAAGATCAAAGAAAGTTCACGGTAAGCATCAGCTTGTTTTGAAAGATCATCATACACGATCAAAACATGCTTGCCGTTGAACATGAATTCTTCACCCATTGCAGCCCCAGCATATGGAGCTAACCAAAGTAATGGCGCTGGTGAAGAAGGACCAGCTGAAACAACGATCGTGTAGTCCATAGCACCATATTTGCGCAATGTTTCTACTTGAGTACGAACAGTTGATTCCTTTTGACCAATAGCGACATAAATACAGATCATGTCTTGGGCTTTTTGATTTAAGATCGTATCGACCGCAACTGATGTCTTACCAGTCTTACGGTCACCGATAACTAATTCACGTTGGCCACGACCGATCGGCACAAGTGCATCGATCGCTTTGATACCTGTTTGAAGTGGTTCATTAACAGATTGACGTTCCATAACGCCAGGAGCCTTACGTTCTACCGGACGAGTCTTGTCCGTTTTGATCTCCCCTAAACCGTCGATCGGTTGGCCTAAGGGGTTTACTACACGGCCGATCAAAGCTTCCCCTACAGGGACTTCCATGATCTTACCGGTGCGTTTTACCGTATCGCCTTCACGAATGCCTTTATAAGCACCTAAGATAACGATACCGACATCGTTTGATTCTAAGTTTTGCGCCATCCCATATGTACCATCTTCAAATTGAAGAAGTTCACCAGAAAGGGCGTTATCAAGACCATTAGCACGAGCGATCCCGTCACCAACGTAAGTAACTGTACCAACTTCATCGACAGTGAGCTCATCTTGATAATTAGCTAATTGTTGCTTGATAAGAGCACTGATTTCCTCAGCCTTAATGCTCATAAAAGTCTCACCTCTTTAAAAATCATTTTAATAACAGACGCTTGATGTTTGCGATCTTCGACTTGATAGAGCCATCAAACACGTAGCTACTTGATTGCAAGACGACCCCACCAATGATCTTAGGATCAACTACTGTTTCAAGTTCTACTTTTTTAGCTCCGACTACCTTAGCAAAAGAAGCTGCGATCTTATCTTTACGTGTTTGATCCAACTCGACCGCAGTTGTCACCGTTGCGCGAACTGTCTTTTCGTCTTCATCAGTTAATCTGTTGAATTCATCAATAATATCTTCTAAATTGGCGATCCGTCTGTAATCGTATAACATCGCTAACAAATTAGATGTCAATTCAGAAGTACCACTTTGTAGATTTTTTAACATTTCAAGCTTAGCATCATGTTTGATCGCTGCACTTGTCATGAAATCAACAAATTGTGGTTCTGCTTGCAAGACTTGTTTGATCTGAGCTAATTCACTAGAAGTTTCTGTTAGAACATCTTGTTCTTTAGCTGTTTCAAACAAAGCTTTTCCATAACGTTTAGCTATTGTTTGCTTATCTAATGCCATCTTGCTTCCCCAACCCTTCGATATAAGAGTCGACCAAGGCTTCTTGGTCCTTAGCACTCAATTCTTTTTGAATGATCTTTGAAGCAATTTCAACAGATAAAGCAGCTACATCGTTTTTAACATTGGAGAGCGCTTCTTGGCGTTCTTGTTCAATGTCTTTTTTAGCATTCTTTTTCAATGTGCTAACTTCTTCTTGTGCCGAATTCACGATGGTAGCTTTTTGCTGTTCACCGTTCTTCTTTGCACGATCAATGATTTTTGAAGCTTCAACATGAGAATCCTTAAGCGCTGATTCACGTTTAGCTGCGAGCTCTTCCGCTTTTTTGCGGGCAGTTTCTGCCGAATCAATGTCATTTGCGATCTTATCGGCCCGTTTTTCCATCATTTCAGTCACAGGTCCCCAAGCAAAATGCTTAACGAGTGCGATCAAAATCAAGAAAGTACAGAGATAAAATAAGAAGTCGCCCCATTGTACACCACCTTCAGCAGTAGCCAATAGTAATGCTGAGTTCATTCATTGACACCTCCTAATCTTTCAATAATGTGACAAAGTTATACTGATAGATCAGAGATTATTTAGCCATCAACATGAATGAGATAACGATAGCGATGATCGGCACAGCTTCGATCAAACCGACCCCGATAAACATTGTTGTCCGTAATTGGCCTGAAAGTTCAGGTTGACGAGACATACCTTCCAAAGTTTTTGCGATAACCAAACCGTTACCAACACCTGTACCGATAGCAGCAAAACCTGCGGCAAGACCCGCACCAAGTAAAGCTAAAGCTGTTGTCATAATAAAAATCCTCCTTAAAATTAATCCTATAAGTTAATTATTCTTTTTCGACCTTTTGAGAAATATAAACCATTGTCAATGTTACGAAAACGTAAGCTTGGATCGATCCAATAAAGACTGAAAATCCCTGCCAAATCATTTCGAGTGGAATCGCTGGTAAATACGTCCATGGTGTATGCGATTTAGCTAACTGTTCATAGATAACAGTCAACAACACTTCACCAGAGTAAATGTTACCGTAAAGACGTAATGCCAGGGTCAAGAAATTCGTAAATTGTTCCAAAACATTGATCGGGAATAAGGCCGGCATCGGGCTAAAGTACGAATTCTTGACATATCCCTTAAAGCCAAACTTCGCGACACCCATGAGATGTGATAAGAGCAAGACTAAAAATGCCAATGTCAAAGTCGTCGCGGGCGAAGCAGTTGGACTTTTAATGTAGTTCACGCCATTAATTGGAAGCTGAATAGCCAATCCTATTTGGTTAGAAACAAAGATAAACAAGAAGAGAGTAAAAATAAGGAGTCCATATTTTTTCCCCTGTTCATCAGGCATGGAGCTTTTGACGATCCCATTTGTAAAATCGATCATCCACTCGATCATATTTTGCTTACCCTTTGGCTTCATTTGCAATCTACGTGAGAACCAAAAGACGAGCCCAAAGACGATCAAGGCTGAGACCAGTCCTGAAAGACAATTACCTACATTAAAAGGAATACCAAAAAGCTCCAAAACTTGAGATTCTTCATTCACCAAGTTTCACCTCTTTTCAATTGTGATCAATACGGTTGAACAAAATGGTCGAACCATAAGATTAAGATTCAAGCATAGATAAAAAACTATGTTTGAATACAAAAGCAATAATACCACCAAATCCCCCAAAATTCAAAATTTAAATGAATTTATTCTAAAAGTTTAAAAATGGAGCAACAACCGTATTTAAAGCGTTTGACTAATTTAGACTTCGCGACACATTACGTAACTTGTCTACTTAGTACCAAACAAGCGATCGCCCGCGTCACCTAAACCAGGAACAATATAACCATTTTCATCGAGACGTTCATCCAAAGCAGCGGCGAAAATATCGATATCTGGATGTGCTTTGCGTAAAGCTTCTACCCCTTCTGGTGCAGCAACTAAACACACAAATTTGATCGATTGTGCTCCACGCTTTTTCAAAGCATCTACAGCCATAATAGCTGAACCACCAGTTGCCAACATTGGATCGACCACAAAAACTTCACGACTAGCTAGATCGCTAGGCATCTTAACGAAATATTCGTGTGGTTGCATCGTTTCTTCATCACGATACATCCCAATGTGACCAACTTTAGCAGCCGGGATAAGATTCAAAATACCTTCTACCATCCCAAGTCCAGCCCGTAAGATCGGTACAACAACAACTTTCTTACCAGCTAAACGCTTCTTGTATGTCTTGCCCATCGGCGTTTGGATCTCAACATCTTCTAACGGCATCTCACGTGAAACTTCATATGCCATCAAAGTTGCGATCTCATCGACACATTGACGAAATTCCCGTGTCCCGCAATCCTTATCACGAATGATCGTTAGTTTGTGTTGGATCAATGGATGATCTAAGACTTCAAATTTACCCATTGTTAAAATTCCTCCTTTGTCTAGCTCTGCTACCTATTTTAGCCGAAAATGCGCCTATTTGCTACTATTCGCACCAAATTATTTATTCTTATTGAATTCCTTAAAGAAAGCATTTCCAGCTGCTTTCTTTAAGCGATTCATATAAGCTTCACCTAATCCTGTTTCCAAAACACCCGCACATAAGATGTAGTCTTTGCTATCAAAAGTCCTGAGTCCCGAAAAGAGCCGACTGCTAGCACTCTTAACGTCTGACCCTAATGAATAGCCTTCGATATTTTCTGGTAGCTCCGATACTTTAGCTATTTCTGGTCCAAAAGCCATCACCCCGATCTTAGCGGTCTGTGTTTTAGCCCAGGCCAAAGCTTCTTCCCATTCATCAGCATTTACGATCAAAACTTGAGCATCAGGTGCATAGTGTTTGTACTTCATCCCAGGAGCTTTAGGTGTCTCAGCTTGTCCGACATGATGCTTATCTGAACGCACTTCACAGCCTAAAATTTCGCTGATCTGTTCGGAAGTGACTGCTCCTGGCCGTAAAACAGTTGGCATTGCTGTACTTAAGTCAACGATCGTGGATTCGACCCCAACTGTAGTCGGACCATCATCAACGATCCCTTTGATCTTACCTTCTAAGTCGTGAAAAACATGTTCAGCAGTCGTAGGACTCGGTTTGCCCGAAGAATTAGCCGAGGGACCAACTAAGGGAACGCCAGCTTCTTTGATCAATTCTAGTGTTGTTTGATTAGCGGGCATTCGAAAAGCAGCTGTCTTTAACCCACCTGTGACTGCATCAGGCAGCAAACCAGCTTTGATCGGCAAAATGATCGTTAATGATCCCGGCCAAAATGCATCCATCAATTTTTGAGCTGTTTCAGGCAGATCTCCTACGTAGCGTTTAACCATTTCTTTTGAACAAACCGTTACGATCAAAGGATTATCTGATGGGCGTCCTTTAGCAAGATAAACGCGTTTGACCGCTTGGGCATTGGTCGCATCAGCTCCTAATCCATAAACTGTTTCAGTGGGAAAAGCAACTAACTCACCCAATTGTAGTTCTTTAGCAGCCAAAGCAACTTTATCTGGTGTATAGATCTCAGTTATCAGCACTGTTAATTCCTCTTTTCTATTAAAAACTTACTTTTACCATCCGGTCATGCCCGGTGATATCTTGGCGTAATTGAACTTTAGCTGTGGGGTAAGCTTTGCTAAAGATCTCGACTACACTTGGACCTTGTTGAAAGCCGATCTCTAAATAAAGTTTTCCTTGCTTTGTCAGATATTTGCTGAGTTTTTCAGCTAATTTTTTATAGAGATATAAGCCCTCATCTGGCGCAAATAAAGCCGTTTTAGGTTCATGCTCTAAAACACTTTTATCCATTAAGTCTGCTTCTGATTCGGCAATATACGGGGGATTTGAGACGATCACATCAAATTTGCCCGTAATGTTTTGGAAAAGATCACTTTCGATCAGTGTGGCCTCTAGCTTTAAAGCTTGTTTATTTTCTTTGGCAACCGCTAGCGCTTGGGGGGAAATGTCACTTAAAGTCACTTCCCAAGCAGGACGTTCATGTTTCAAACTTAAGCCGATCGCTCCCGTACCAGTCCCGATATCTAAGACCCGCAAAGAAGTTTTAGGTTCCGTTTCTAAGATCCACTCGACTAGTTCTTCTGTCTCTGGGCGTGGGATCAAAGTCGCTTCGTTTACTTTGAACTCTAAGCCAAAAAAGTTAGCTTTCCCTAATAAATATTGCGCTGGCCAATCTTGGCAGTATAATTTGACATTGGTAAAAAAGCGCTCTAATTGTTCAGCTGACAATTGCGTCTGATAATTCATCAACATCTCTGTTGTACTCCAATTCAACTGACCTTGCAAGAGCAGATCAGCAACACTTGGATCTTTTCCATGATCTTTGATAAAAGAAAAAGCCCATTGCTGAGCTTTAAAAACGGTCATTTTATCCATTTTGTAATTCTTCTAAGGCTTTAGTTTGATCGTAAAGAACTAAAGCATCGATCACATCTTCTAATTCACCGTTCATGATGCGGTCAAGCTTATTCAAGCTAAGCCCGATCCGGTGATCAGTAACGCGGTTTTGTGGATAGTTGTAAGTTCTGATCCGTTCAGAGCGATCCCCAGTACCAACAGCAGATTTACGGTTTTCATCATAAGCACTTTGCTCTTGGGCAGCATAATAGTCATAGACACGTGCACGCAGGATCTTCATCGCTTTTTCACGGTTTTGTTGTTGTGAACGTTGATCTTGCATCGCAACAACGATCCCGGTTGGCAAGTGAGTCATCCGCACAGCTGAAGATGTCTTGTTGATGTGCTGACCACCAGCACCAGAAGCACGGTAAACATCGACTCTGATATCTTTTGGATCGATCTCGATCTCAACATCTTCTTCTTCAGGCATAACAACTACGGTAGCCGTTGAGGTATGCACCCGACCTTGAGATTCGGTCACTGGGATCCGTTGGACACGGTGAGCCCCAGATTCATATTTCAATTTAGAATAAACGCTCTTACCATTGATCAAGAGTGCGATTTCTTTAAAGCCACCTACTTCAGTCATGGTCTTGTCGATAACTTCGATATTCCAGCCTTGATGTTCAGCATACTTGCTATACATCGTGAATAGATCGCCCGCAAACAAACTCGCTTCATCCCCACCAGCAGCGCCACGGATCTCCATAATGATGTTTTTATCATCGTTAGGGTCCTTAGGTAAAAGCAAGATCTTGATCTCTTCTTCTAATTGTTCTTTTTCAGTTTTTGAGCTTGCCAATTCTTCTTTGACCATTGTTGTCATTTCATCATCGTCAAGTCCTGCCCCAAGCATCTCTTCATCATCTTTGATCTGTTGGATGACTTGCTTATATTTGTTATACTTTTCGACTGTTTCACGCAGATCGGCCATCTCTTTTGAAAGTTCCATAAAGCGCTTGGTATCTGCGATCACATCTGGATCAGAGAGCAATTCGCCGAGTTCTTCATAGCGATCTTCGAGCATTTGCAATCTGTCAAATAACTTATCCATAAAAATCTCCTTACTTAATAATATTGTTTGTATCAGTTGGTGGCGCAACATAATGTTTGCGACACACTGGATAATAGGATTCGTTGCCACCGATCTCGATCTGTTTGCCATCATAAACTGGCTTGCCATCATTTACTCGCAAGTTCATGATCGCTTTTTTATTGCAAAACCAGCAGATCGTTTTCATCTCTTCGATCTTATCGGCATAGAGTAATAAATATTTTGACCCTTCAAATAATTCATTACGAAAATCATTTTTTAGACCAAATGTCATCACGGGAATGTTCAACTCATCGACTACACGTGTTAATTCCAAGACGTGATGTTTACTCAAAAACTGCGCTTCATCGACCAAAACACATGCCGCATTTGGGTCTAGTTCTTTGACCTTAGCTAATAGGTCATCTTCTTCAAAGATCGGATATGCCTTACGTTTGAGCCCGATCCGACTCGAAACATAGCCGACTTCATCGCGATCATCTAACCCGCTGGTCATAATGATCACACTTTTATCTTGTTCCTCGTAATTATGTGCAACTTTTAAGATCTCGATCGTCTTGCCACTGTTCATTGCTCCATAGCGGAAAAAAAGCTGTGCCACTAACGCCACCATCCTTTTAGTAGTTCCTAAACTAGTATATATGATTTATACGTAAATTTCATTAACAAATTTGTTAGGTCTCGCTATCCGTACGGCTTGACCCGTTTTTGCGCGTACTGATCTTTGTCGTGCTCCGAAAAACTGAGCCTAGCTGATAGCTACGGATAAGCAAGACGCCAAAACCGCCTCTTGGCTTATCCTATGCTATCCGTACGGCTCAACCCGTTTTTCTGCGCACTGATCCGTATTTTATGGTAAGATACAAGTTGACATAAAAAAATCGGAGGAAATTTCATGTCATTTAAAAGTTCAATCGCAATTACTGCGGGTAAAACTTCTCACTGGTTCTTGCATAATTTTATGCACGGTGGGACCTCTCTGCCTGGTAAGTTAACTTTAAAAATTGATCCTGATGTTTTAAAAGCTTTAGCTAAAAATTACGAGATCGTGATCATCACTGGGACCAATGGTAAAACACTGACGACCGCTTTGACCGTAAAAGTGCTACAAGCTAAATATGGTAATGTTTTGACTAATAAGAGCGGCTCTAATATGAAACAAGGGATCGTGACCGCATTTTTGACAGCTCAAAAAACGAGCTCGGGCAAAAACCTCGCTGTCCTTGAAACCGATGAAGCCAATGTGCCGATCGTCTGCGAATATATCAAACCAAAAATGTTCGTGTTGACTAACCTTTTCCGTGATCAAATGGATCGTTATGGTGAGATCTACACGACTTATGGCAAAATCTTGAAGGGTGTCTTGATGCACCCCGATGCGCTTGTACTTGCAAATGGCGATGCCCCTATTTTTAATAGTAAGGAATTGCCTAATAAAGTTGTTTATTACGGTTTTGCAGATAAAGCTGAAAAAGATCAACTTGCTCCTGCTAATACTGATGGCTTGCTTTGCCCAGGATGCCAACATATCTTACATTTCAAATACCGTTCCTACAGTAATTTAGGTAAATATTTTTGCCCTAATTGTGGTTTTAAACGGCCAAAATTGACTTATAAAGTCGATCGTATCTTAGCACAGACCCCACAGTCTTCTAAATTTACGATCAACGGACATGAAGTCGACTTGCATATCGGTGGGACCTACAACATCTATAACGCCCTAGCCGCTTATGCAGTCGGATCTCAATTAGAGGTCGAACCAAAAACTATCTGCCAAGCACTCAGTCAAAATGATGAAAAAGTCTTTGGCCGGCAAGAAGTGATCGATCTCGATGGTAAAGAAGTCACAATGATCTTGGTCAAAAATCCAGTCGGTCTTGACCAAGTTTTAGAAATGATCAAGACCGATGATAAGCCATTTTCACTGGCAGTCTTGTTGAACGCTAATTACGCTGACGGGATCGATACGAGCTGGATCTGGGATGGTGATTTTGAAAACTTACCATTTGACAAGATCCCTAGTGTCTTGACTGGGGGCGAACGTTACAAAGACATCACATTCCGTTTACGCGTAGCTGGGGTTCCCGAAGAAAACTTTGCGCAACGTGAAAGTCTAAAAGACGTCTTAGCTTACCTCAAAACGATGCCGACAGAACACATCTACGTACTAGCAACATACACTGCCGTCTTACAATTACGGAAACTTTTGGCAGATGAAGGCTATATCAAGGGAGGCATGGATTAATATGAAATACCAACTTCACCTAGCACACCTTTATGGCGATCTATTGAACACTTATGGTGATATCGGCAACGTTTTAGTTTTAGAATACTATGCCAAACAGATGGATGTTGAACTGACTTCAGAAGTTATCTCACTTGACCAACCATTTGAGGCTACAAAATTCGACATTGCCTTTTTCGGTGGTGGCCAAGATTATGAGCAAGTCATCGTTTCTAAGGATATCCAAGCCAAAAAACAAGCTTTGACTGATTATATCGAAGACGGCGGTCCAATGCTTGCGATCTGTGGGGGCTACCAATTACTAGGTAAATATTATATCGGGGCAAATGGCGAGCGCATCGAGGGGATCTCCGCACTTGATCATTATACAAAAAGCCAAGACAATAACCGTTTCATCGGCGATATCGTGATCGAAAACGAAGAAACAGGACAAAAATACCATGGTTTTGAAAACCACAATGGTGTCACCTATCTCGGTAAGGATGAACGTCCTTTAGGAAAGGTCATCAGTGGCCACGGTAACAACGGCAAAGATCAAGGTGAAGGTGCGATCTATAAGAATGTCTACTGTTCTTACTTCCACGGCCCGATCTTAGCCCGCAACGGTGAATTAGCTAAGCGGATCTTACTGACTGCTTTGAAGCGTAAGTATCCTGATGCTGATCTAACTGCTCAAGAAGAACTAAAGATCAAACCAACATATTAACCAAAATGTCCAGCGCGATCGTAAAAGATCATGCTGGACATTTTGTTATTATGCTATTTGAATTACTACCCGTTGTCTGACCGCCAAAGTTTGACTTCTACACCCTTTAAATTTTTATCATTTTGTTTTTCAAAATGAAACTCATTTGCTTTATGAATTCCAAAGCCACCATTGGGGCTATCTTTTACCAATTGCAAACTCATCGTATTATATTCTTTCTTATTGATTCGTACAGAAACACCTCTACCACCCGTACCTAAAAAGCCGTAACTTTCAAATTTTCCTACTTCTATCGTCTTTATTGGTTCAGGTCCTTCAAAATGTTGTACGACCCACAACGCGATACGTTGACGCTTCTCCGCCTCACTTGGAAACTTTTGCGCAAGTACTTCTCTAACTAGTTCAGTCTCTTTGACGATCGTCAGTTGATCTTCTCCAAGCAATACGATCATTATAAGAGATACTATCACTAATACGATCACGTTTTTCTTTTTGTTAAGCAATTTCACTTACCTCGCTGATCTATGTATTCCGAATTTCTGTACATAATTACCTAACATACGCCATCGTAATTTAAAATCAATTGACACTTCATACCAAACTCATATCTTTGTACTAAATTTTCCACAGTTTTATCTCCAATATAGAACTTCTATACCATCAAGATCTGAATTCAATTTATCCACGTATTTATATTCAAACTGCGCAGAAATACCACCTACTCCCCCGCTAGGAATATCGTCACTACTTAATACTAGTGCTACTTCATTATATTCTTTCTTATTGATTCGTACAGAAACACCTTTACCCCCCGTACCTAAAAAGCCGTAACTTTCAATTTTCCCTACTTCTATCGTCTTTATTGGTTCAGGTCCTTCAAAATGTTGTACGACCCACAACGCGATACGTCGACGCTTCTCTGTTTCACTTGGAAACTTTTGCGCAAGCACTTCTCTAACTAGTTCAGTCTCTTTAACGATCGTCAGTTGATTTTCTCCAAGCAATACGACTATTATAAGAGATACCATCACTAATGCGATCATATTTTTCTTTTTGTTAAAGATCATTCTCACCTTGCTATTCTAGATATATTGCCATTACTTTTCTTCTTTGACACAAATGTTGCTAAGACTTTAATATTTTTAAATTCCAGATTATCGCTATCATATTACGGTCTAAATCACATATACTTTACCAAAAACTATCAAAGCCACCATCTGAATCATTGTCCGAATCATCATCTGAATCCGATGTCAGGATCTCCAAGAAAAGGACAATGATATCTTGTAAAATATCCAATGAGTTGGCTAATAAGATACTGACAAAAAATAACCCACCCAGTTCTTTAGCCTCGGTATAGCTGTTCATAGCCATATTGGCATCATAGATCAAATAACCTAAAAATAGCAACACAGTAGCATAATATGAAATAGTATTCAAAAAAGTTAAATGCAAAAACTGCCAATTTGTGAATGTCATTGAAATTATACCTACTAATCCAAAGCTTAAAATAGAGCCCCAAGATGATAGATCCTTTTTAAAAATTATACCGATCGAGCAAAATAATAGTGTTAAAACTGTTACTTGCACGGCCACAGGAATTATTAATTCTGGAAGTACTGAAATAGCCACTCCTAAAGGAAAGCCCAAAACGATCAAACTAATGAAATAAAATGAGATCGATACAACAGGATTTATCAATGCACTTACCTTACATACGATCACTGGAATAATACTTAAAATTATTATCAAACAGGTTCTGATAAAACCATGTAATGCATTACTGTATAATACTAATAAATTAAAGTAGGCATCACTATACTGGACCAAAAGATAATCAACTATTAAAATTGCAACAAAGCTCAGAATAGCTACTGCTACCGTTAAATACCCATATTTTAATTTTGCAAAATAATCTGTGTCAGTTTTAACTAACTTGGCTCTTTTTGACACACGTAATCTACTTTCCATTAAATAACATCTTCCTTCTTTTAAAAAATCTTAGCTCCAAAATCTATTTTTCATCTATATTTTTTCGATCAATTTACCTTGTTCACCTAGTTCTTTTGTAATATGTTGCCGGTTTATTTACGATATTCAGTATCTTTAGATCTACTTTCATCATCCACTACTTGTAACAACCCTTTGCGACGTAACACCCAGACGATATACTTAAATATCCATTTGCGGTATTTTGTCATTAACCAAATCGCTATCACTACAGGAATTAGGCCTAATGAACCATAAAAGAAGCCTTTTTTCCCTCCCTTTAATGCTTGTACGTACCCCATCATGCCGATTCCTCCTAGCATTGATCCAATCCACAAAAATGTCGTTGCTCCACTTAATTAAGTAGGAATCGCTTATCTCTACATCTTGCCCTATAATCATGAATTCCTTAGGATATTTTACAACACGAAAGCGGTAAAATATCAAGAGTATCAAACCACTTATTATTAGTGGAGATGATAAGCCCAGTACATTTCCAAGTCTCCCTAAAACATCATACTTGGCTGTCTTATCGTACATTGTTTGTCCCAAAGCTGCACCATTCAAAATAGCCAATCCCCCAATCACTACACTATAAAATGCAGCCTCCAAGCCATTTAATTTGCCACTATATCCTCGCACACCATATGTCAATACTGTTACTAATACCCCTAAACATAGCCAAATCACTATATAGGGACTATCCCATGTCTCTATTGCCATATCATCGCCTCCAAATTTTCTAGCTTTACTGTATGTAGCCCTACTCCTACCAAGATTTTACTTTAATCCCCTCCAATGTTCTTTTACTGTTATAAACGCTCGTAACATCATCTCCATATATTGCTATTCCTCTCGGTGTTCCATCGCTTCCAACACTTATCCCATCAATAATATAATTTTCATTATTATTAATAATTACCGATACAGCTCTTCCTCCCGTTCCGAATAACCCATAAGATTTTATTTTACTTACCTTTATTTCTTTTATAGGTTCCGAAACATCAAAATTCTGCACTACCCATAACGCTATACGTCGCTGTTTATCTTCTTTGCTTGGAAACTTTTGCGCAAGCGTTTCTCTGACTCGTCCAGTTTCTTTGATGATCGCCATTTTATTTTCTCCAAGTAATACGATCATCACGAGAGATATTATCACTAATGCGATCACGTCTTTCTTTTTGTTAAATATCATTCTCACCTCGCTGTTCTAAACATATTGCCATTACTTTTCTTTTTTGATACAAAAATTTATGATTTTTCAACATTTTTAGGCTTAAACTCTTTTATTAGGTTATGACGATAAGAAGTATTTAAAATCAACCAATACAAAAATAATTTAGGTGAAGCCAGCATTTCAAACGTCATTAAAGAAATTTCTATAAAAATATCTTTAGTTGTAATCATATAGAACCCCGCCATAATAATAGCTACCAATGAAACCAGCATATTTTATTCCGTTATACCATCTACAAAAAATTTGCGAATTGATCAATAAAATTACCGTAATTCCATAAAAAATTCTAAAAATTTGTTGAGTTTGTACGGAAATAACTATTGTCGGCATTGTTCCAACTAGGAAAATAATCAATAAGAAACTATTTAATACCAAAAACTCTCTAATCCCCCACCACTTTCGATACTTTTCCCTGCTACAATATCAATTAGCCACATACGGCAATCTACTTTGATAACTTTTGGTACTTCGTCAAGAATTTAGAAAACTTCTTTCATATATGTATGAAGTTATTGACTAATCAACCACCAATTTATCGATCATAACTATTTCTGACTACTCCAAAATTTATTTGGAATCCTTTTCATCCACTACTTGCAACAACCCTTTGCGACGTAACACCCAGACGATATACTTAAACATCCATTTGCTATATTTTGCTATCAACCAAATTGCTATCACTACAGGAATTAAGGCTAACGACCCATAAAAGAAACCTGTCTTTGGGCCTTTTAATGCTTGAACATAGCCAGCCATTCCAATTCCACAAGATAACAATCCAGAAAACATAAACCACGTTATCCCACTTAATAAATAGGATCCTCCCACTTCCAAATCGTTACCTCTAACTACTAATTCACCTGGATACTTTACTAATCGACATCTATAAAAAACTATCAATATTAGGCCACTCACTATTAAAGGGCCTGATAACCCTAACGCAGTTCCTAAACTCCCCCAAACATCATACTTCGCTGTTTTATCGTACATTGTCTGACCTAGTGCTGCTCCATTTAAGATAGCTAAAGCACCGATCACCATACTATATCCAATAGCCTCTAATCCATTTATTTTGCCACTATATCCTCGCACACCATATGTCAATACTGTTACTAATACCCCTAAACATAGCCAAATCACTATATAGGGACTATCCCATGTCTCTATTGCCATATCATCGCCTCCAATTATCTGGTTCTACCACGTATAGAGTTCTTTCACATCTCTCAAAAGATCATATGTAAAGTGGTCGGCTAACCAATCACCAATTTAGTAATAATCATGGCTACTTCTGATTTCTCTAAAATTTATTTGAAATCTTTATTACCCACTACTTGCAACAACCCTTTGCGACGTAACACCCAGACGATATACTTAAACATCCATTTACTATATTTTGTCATTAATATAATACCTAATATGAATGGAATCAGTGGTAATGAACCATAGAAAAAGCCTGCTCTCCCTGCCTTTAAACCATATACAATATGGCCTGAACCTATTCCTAGCAAGATAAATCCAAAGCTAAAAAAAGCAGTTATACCACCCAATAAGTAAGAACTACTTATCTCTAAATTATTATCTTTTATAATAATTTCATCTGGATGATTCACTACTCGATACCGATAAAATATTAATAATATAAATCCACTTATCAGTAATGACCCTGACAACCCTAATGTATTTCCCAAAACACCTAGAACATCATATTTTGCTTCATCATCATACATATATTGCCCTAATGCTGCCCCATTCAATCCTGACATTATTATTATCAACATACCATATCCCGCTGCTTCTAACCCACTCACTTTGTCACTATACCCTCGTACACCAAATAATAGTACTACTGCTAAAATACTTGGGCATAGCCAAATCACTATATAGGGACTATCCCAGGTCTCTATTGCCATATTATTTCCTCCAAATTCTCTAGTTCTACCATGTGTAGAGTTCTTTCATATCTCTCAAGAGATCATATGTAAAGTGATCGGCTAACCAATCACCAATTTAGAAATCATAACTACTTCTGATTTCTCTAAAATTTATTTAGAAGCTTTATCATCCACTACTTGTAGCAATCCTTTGCGACTTAACACCCAGACGATATACTTAAACATCCATTTGCTATATTTTGTCATTAACCAAATCGCTATAACAATTGGAATAAGTACTGTACTAGCAATCAATAATCCCTCTCTATCACCAACTAATCCCATAACAATATGACCTACACCTATACCGCCTAACATAATTCCTAGCCATAATATTATTGATAGGCTACTAAGTAAATAAGAACCACTAATCTCTATATCCCCATTTTTAATAATGATCTCTTCTGGATGTTTCACCACTCGATAACGGTAAAATATTAGCAATATGAATCCACTTACCAGTAATGATCCCGATAAACCTAATGTATTTCCTAAAACACCTAATACATCATATTTAGCCGTCTTATCGTACATTACTTGTCCTAAGACTGCTCCATTCAAAATAGCTAATCCTCCAATCACTACACTATAAAATGCAGCCTCCAAGCCATTTAATTTGTCACTATATCCTCGCGTACCAAATGTCAATACTGTTGCTAATACTCCCAAACATAGCCAAATTACTATATAAGGACTATCCCATGTTTCTATTGCCATATCATCGCCTCCAATTATCTGGTTCTACCACGTATAGAGTTCTTTCACATCTCTCAAAAGATCATATGTAAAGTGGTCGGCTAACCAATCACCAATTTAGAAATCATAACTACTTCTGATTTCTCTAAAATTTATTTGGAATCTTCATCATCCACTATTTGTAGCAATCCTTTGCGACGTAACACCCAGACGATATACTTAAACATCCATTTGCTATACTTTGCTATTAACCAAATTGCTACAATAATTGGTAAAAGCATTGATAAGGCATAAATCACCCCTTTTCTATCTCCTAGAAGTTCATCAACTAAGTATCCGCCACCTATCCCCCCTGACAACAATCCAGAAAACATAAACCATGTTATCCCACTTAATAAATAGGATCCTCCCATTTCTAAATCGTTACCCCTAACTACTAATTCATCTGGATGTTTTACTACTCGACATCTATAAAACACTATCAATGTTAAGCCACTCACTATTAAAGGCCCCGATAAGCCTAACATTGTCCCTAAACTCCCCCAAACATCATACTTCGCCGTTTTGTCATACATTGTCTGACCCAGCGCTGCTCCGTTTAAGATAGCTAGAGCACCGATTACCATACTATATCCAATAGCCTCTAATCCATTTATTTTGCCACTATATCCTCGCACACCATATGTCAGCACTGTTACTAATACCCCTAAACATAGCCAAATCACTATATAGGGACTATCCCATGTCTCTATTGCCATATCATCGCCTCCAAATCCTCTAGTTCTACCACGTGTATAATTCCTTCATATCTCTCAAGAAATCAAACGTATTGTCTAATTCAGAACGAACACTATTATCACCAAATTTTTCTCTGAGCATAGCCCTATTCGCAATTTTATCGGTTACCTTGCCACCAGTTAATCCATCTTTCCACATTCCAATATGGACATTTACCGCTGTCTTAACTGGTTTAGAGATTATCTTACCTGCAAATTTATTAGTCATTTTATATTCAATACTGCTCGTATCATTACCCACTACTGAATTTGTTACGGCACTAGCCGCTGGGGCTATCACTACATCTTTTACACCTGCAAAAGTTACTTGTTTCAACGTTTCTTTTGCATATGTCTTTGTAATAACTTTTCCTGAAGCACCCTCACTTAATTTTGGAACAACACCTTCTAACAATAATTTATGTTCCTTGGCTGTTTTGACATTGTCGCCTATTGCATGCGCATCATGCTCAAAGGCTTGCATCACTTTTTTAGCTGTACTTCCAGTAACCTTACTATCATCGGCAAAATTAAATAGATTTTTGACACTTGTAGAATCTCGCCATACCTGTTTACTATTTTGCAGTAACGGTTTTGTTTTTATCCCTTTACTTACGAACTGTCCTTCCTTTACTAAGGATTTAAAAGCACCTTTTGAACCAGCCACACCGCCAATTAAATTTAAAATTGAATAGGTATCTTCCGCATACTCTCTATTAATTCCTAGACGTAACAAAAAATCCTTTATAAAATTATCCCCATATTTTTTACCCGACTTCATTTTCGTATAGTCTTCATATAAATTAAGCAAATCTAGACCAACACCAAATCCTAATAGTAATGGTACCGCTATCCCACCTGAGGCTATAGTGATGGCTCCACCTAGTAGGAAGAAAAATCCATCAATCATCAATGCATTTTTTCCTTCACGTTTATTCCGTTCTTTTTCTAGATGAACCAAATAACGCTGATATGTCTTTTGGGTCTGATCGATCTTTTTTTCTGCACTTTTGACTAAGTTACGGTCTCGATACATATTATCTTGTAAAGTCGTGATGACCTGTTGTGTCTTACCATTGATTTTCTCTTCAAAAGCGCCTTTTTGATAACCAGTAAACTGGGGCAACTTCTGGGAACTATATTGTCCTATCAAGCGTTCGATAGCAACTATCATCTCATCTAATTCGTCAAATTTTCTGACTTGTTCGGCTTCATAGGTCTGCCAGCTTTCTTGCTGGTCTTTGATACCTCGCTTTATATTATCCAACGAATCTTTCACTCGAGACTTAGCTTCATTTGCCTGTTGAACATAGGTCCCACTGGGGACAATATCACTGACACCATGTGTGATCTTATTGAAATGTGCGACTTTTGCTGCAACATCACCACGGTAACTATCGCTTTGTCCCTTGATCGCCTCATAATCACTCGTAGCTAGATAAAAATCATTCCCACCTTTATCAACACCTGTATATGAAGCAACGTAGATCTTCAAAAGGTCCTCAAAACGTTGTAGCAACTGTTCGATCATTGTCTGTAGCCCACTAGCATGCACTTCACTGATATAATTTGCGATCCCATCAGCGGCACCACCAGTGAGGCCCCCCTTGCCACTTGCAAAAGTATTTAAACTCTTTTGTGTTTTACGTAATAGATCACGCCGGCTATTCAAACCTTGGTTTGCCGCTAGCATGAATTCATATAGCTCCATGTAATTCATCTTAGTCATTTGCTTCACCTCATCTTCTGGCTGTTAAATTATCCTTGAAGTACTGATAGTTATCTAACTTTTTATTTGAAAGATCTATTGTTCACCCGTATTTTTTTCGATCAATTTTCCTTGTTCACTTAGTTCTTTGATAATATATTGCATGGCCCATTTACGATATTTAGCAAATAAATAGATCGCAATGATGATCGGAGCAAAAATAGCTAAGCCATAAAGCACTCCATGACGATCACCGATCACAACTGATATCGTATTGGCTAGACCGATCCCAGCTGCTAAGATCCCGAAACCTAGGTAACTAACTACACCACCAAAAAGATATGACTTTTCAAAGACTACGCTACCATCTTGAATATAAAATTCTTCAGGATGAGCCAAGATACGTTGTTGATAATATTTAAATGACATAAAGCCACTCAGTAACAAGACCCCACTTAAGCCAAAAACTGCTAAAAATAATGAAACTGCCTCATTTTTAACTAAGTCTCCCAATAAGATCATTGCTCCACCAGCTGAAGCAAAAACCACTAATGTTTGAAATAATGCAAAACCTGTAGATAATTTACCTGCCACACCACTCTTACCAACTGATAAATTCAAGCAATAAACGATCACAAACAACACAATAACACCTAATAAATCAAATACATTTGTCATTGTAATTCTCCTCTCGATCTTAAAAATAATAAGGGTCAATCAATATCTTTAGACTTACTTTCATCATCCTCTACTTGCAACAACCCTTTGCGACGTAACACCCAGACGATATACTTAAACATCCATTTGCTATATTTTGTCATTAACCAAATCGCTATAGCAATTGGAATAAGTACTGTACTAGCAATCAATAATCCCTCTCTATCACCAACCAATCCCATAACAATATGACCTACACCTATACCACCCAACATAATTCCTAGCCATAATATTATTGATAGGCTACTAAGTAAATAAGAACCACTAATCTCTATATCCCCATTCTTAACAATAATCTCTTCAGGATGTTTCACTACTCGATACCGATAAAATATTAACAATATAAATCCACTTATCAGTAATGATCCTGACAACCCTAATGTATTTCCCAAAACACCTAGAACATCATATTTTGCTTCATCATCATACATATATTGCCCTAATGCTGCTCCATTCAATCCTGACAGTATTATTATCAACATACCATATCCCGCTGCTTCTAACCCACTCACTTTGTCACTATACCCTCGTACACCAAATAATAGCACTACTGCTAAAATACTTAGGTATAGCCAAATCGCTATATACGGACTATCCCAGGTCTCTATTGCCATATTATTTCCTCCAAATTTTCTAGTTCTACCACGTGTATAGTTCCTTCATATCTCTCAAGAGATCAAACGTATTGTCTAATTCAGACCGAACACTATTATCACCAAATTTTTCTCTGAGCATTGCTCTATTTGCGATCTTATCGGTTACCTTGCCGCCAGTTAATCCATCTTTCCACATTCCAATATGGACATTTACCGCTGTCTTAACTGGTTTAGAGATTATCTTACCTGCAAATTTATTAGTCATTTTATATTCAATACTGCTTGTATCATTACCCACTACTGAATTTGTTACGGCACTAGCCGCTGGGGCTATCACTACATCTTTTACACCTGCAAAAGTTACTTGTTTCAATGTTTCTTTTGCATATGTTTTTGTAATAACTTTGCCCGAAGCACCCTTACTTAATTTTGGAACAATACCCTCTAGTAATAACTTATGTTTCTTAGCTATTTTGACATTATCGCCTATCGCATGTGAATCATTTCCAAAGGCCTGCATTACTTTTTTAGCTGTGCTTCCGGTAACTTTACTGTCATCAGCAAAATTAAATAGATTCTTAACACTTGTAGAATCTCGCCACACCTGTTTGCTATTTTGCAGTAACGGTTTTGTTTTTATTCCTTTACTTACAAACTGTCCTTCCTTTACTAAAGACTTATATGCTCCGGCGGAACCTGATACAGCACCTGCCAAATTCAAAAGCGAATATACTCCTTCAGTACTTTCTCTTTTTAATCCGGTCTTCATTAATAACCATTTTATGATATTATCTCCATATTTTTTTCCAGACGTCATTTTCGTATAGTCCTCATACAAATTTAGTCCGTCCAAAGCCATACCAAAAGCCATTAATGCTGGAACGGCAATACCTCCAGACATTATCGTTATTCCAACACCAAGAGCCATAAAGAATAGATCCGTGTAGAATGCGTTTTTTCCTTCACGTTTATTCCGTTCTTCTTCTAGATGAACCAGATAACGTTGATATGTCTTTTGGGTCTGATCGATCTTTTTTTCTGCACTTCTAACTAAGTTACGGTCTCGATACATATTATCTTGTAAAGTCGTGATGACCTGCTGTGTCTTACCATTGATTTTCTCTGCAAAAGCGCCTTTTTGATAACCAGTAAACTAGGGCAACTTCTGGGAACTATATTGTCCTATCAAGCGTTCGATTGCAGCTATCATCTCATCTAATTCATCAAATTTTCTGACTTGTTCGGCTTCATAGGTCTGCCAGCTTTCTTGCTGGTCTTTGATACCTCGCTTTATATTATCCAACGAATCATTCACTCGAGACTTAGCTTCATTTGCCTGTTGAACATAGGTCCCACTGGGGACAATATCACTGACACCATGTGTGATCTTATTGAAATGTGCGACTTTTGCTGCAACATCACCACGGTAACTATCGCTTTGTCCCTTGATCGCCTCATAATCACTCGTAGCTAGATAAAAATCATTCCCACCTTTATCAACACCTGTATATGAAGCAACGTAGATCTTCAAAAGGTCCTCAAAACGTTGTAGCAACTGTTCGATCATTGTCTGTAGCCCACTGGCATGCACTTCACTGATATAATTTGCGATCCCATCAGCAGCACCACCAGTGAGACCGCCTTTACCACTTGTAAAAACATTTAAGCTTTTTTGCGTTTTACGTAATAGATCACGCCGACTGTTCAAGCCTTGGTTTGTTGCCAGCATGAATCCATATAACTCCATGTAATTCATCTTAGTCATTTGGTTCACCTCCGTCCCATTTTTTCGTCTAGTTCACGCATATTTTGAGCTACTTTTTCGATCCGCTTGGCATCATTTTTAACCAAAGCTCCATATCTATGCAATAAATTATTGATCTGAGTATATTTTTCTCGGATCTTTTTAGGCGTTGGCGTGTTAATGCTACTATTTGGTTGTCGCAAACCATCTTGCTTACCCGCCAAAGCATTGCCAGCAGTACTGATCTGTCGTACATTTCGCTTGACCTCTCCTGTATTTACGCTGATCTTTGCCATTTATTTTCACTCCCTAGATGATCCAATAACTTTGCTTCTCTGCTCGTAAGCGTCGGATCGTGTTACTATAATCTTCAAAAGCATCTCCCATCAAAGAAGAGAGCCCCTTAACATCATCTTCCACATAGCCAACTTTTCGTTTATGTTCGCGATAAACATTGCCCTTCCAAACATTTTCACCACCATGTTCTAGCTTATTAGTCCGTAAACTATCTAGCTCCGCTTGCAGTGAGGTCAACTCTACCATCGCTTGCTTTAATCTTTCAATTTTTCGATCGATCGTTGCATTATGCCGATGGACCGCTTCGTTATGCTTAGCGACCTTAACAAGTCGCTCAGCGATCTCTTCTGGACTCATCTAGTTATTCTCCTTTATCAAATTTCTCAGACAAACCACTGAAAGGATCGACTGTACTTGAAGAATTTTCTGCAATCTTAGTGACCTTTTTAGGCTCGTTTTCCACTTTTTCTAATGCCTCATTGATCTCTTCAACCAAGAGTTCATCATCAGCATCTGTGTAGCCTACAGCAATTACTTTATAGACATCTTCGCTATTGAAATATACTAATTGTCCATCCACTAAACCTTCAGGATATAAGACTGCCCCATATTCGAAATATTTGACATCTGTTTCGTCCTCATTTGCAGGTACATAAACCGCACGTTGCGCGATCATGACCTTTTTGATCGAACCGTTTAAAACAACTACTGTCCCTAAGGGTAAAAAATCTACTTTTTCCATTCTACTGTCATCTCTTTCATTAAATTTTTCCTGCCAAACGTACTTTGGCATATTTGGTTCCTTGCGATTCAAAGTAATAAGC
Source organism: Ligilactobacillus murinus (assembly GCF_003288115.1). NCBI lineage: Bacteria > Bacillati > Bacillota > Bacilli > Lactobacillales > Lactobacillaceae > Ligilactobacillus > Ligilactobacillus murinus. Next base: position 1,067,142 of record NZ_CP023565.1, read on the forward strand.
TTCATTACCTGCTAAATTCTTTTCTAATGATGATCCCATAACTTTGATCGTGTCCGTATCATTCAATCTGGCTGTGACAACTCCGGCTGTAATATTTTTGCGCAGTTCTTGAACATTTAAATCAAAGCCTTTTTCAATGTAGTTGATACTATCAGAAATGATAATATATAAACCTGCTCGCCAAGCTTGCTTTAAAGTCAAGATAAAGTTATCGATCGTCAAACCACTTTTTTCAAAGAACAGGCGCAAATTAGGAATATACATAAATATTTGCTCTCCCACAGCCTTACTCCCAGCTAGCTTCACATACTCAGCCAACAATAATTTCAAGCGCTCGATATCATCCCCCGATGCCGTATAAACTTCATCAAAGCTGGCATAGTTATCCGTATATACTTGGCCTTCAAAATCGACCAATACTGTCCTTTTCTTTGTATATTTCAGCAAGAACAATAAACTAGTATCTAACATTTGACGTTGTTCCTCAGTTCCATAGATCAATGTGAAGAAATGATGTCTTACAGGTTCAAAGCCTAAGACCTCTGTGGTTTGAATATCAAATGTTAACGGTAACTCACCATCTACAAGTAGTTTCGTAACATCATCACGTTTTTCGAAGTACTCTAACCCAAATTGTAGTGGTAGCATCGGGATCGCTTTTGGCCGTTCACCAGTCCAAAAAGTATCCATTTTTTCGGCCAATGCTCCAATGTTTTTAATAATGCTCAATGAATCTTCACCTGTAGTTGGTTGATATGTTTGAAAGACATCAACTGCATCGTCGATCTCTACTTGTCCGCGTCCTGGAATAGGTGGTATTTGGATCCGATCACTACCTAACACCTCGATCAAATCATCATTATTGACTAGATAAAGCATCAATGCTTTAGAGATATTAGAGCGCATTCCTAAGCGATAAGCTGTCATCTGATTAGAACTCATTACTAGAAATACGCCTAAAGCAGCACCTTCGCGTAAAACACGATTGATCATACTGTCAACAACATCACGATCGTCATCTTCAATAAGCGCATCATAAGCATCGATCACATTAATACTCATTGCTAATGGTTGGTCAGCCATTGCTTCGTACTGTTCAAAGTTAGCGACACCATGTTCTTGGAATAAAGTTTTCCGCTGATCTAAAGTTTCGCCGATCCGTTGTAACATTTTGAAGAATTTTTCCTTTTCTTCTAGTCTTACGTGATCAGCTACATGCGGTAAGTTTCTCAAAGGCAATAAGCCATTATTCCCAAAATCAAGCAGATTAAATTGGACTTGAGCTGGAGAATTATAACGTGCCAAATTGAGCACTAACGTTTGTAATGCCGTGGATTTTCCGTAACCAGAACTACCAATAAAGACGGCTGGATTAAATTTCTCAATATCAAACAATAATTCCTTTTGCATCTGTTGCTCAGGTATATCTAACATTCCAAATGGCACTGCTAATTTTCGTTCTTTTTGCCATTCATTTACCCAATCTACTTTAGGCGTAACGATCTTTTCAGCTAGATCTGGTAACCATGGTTTCATCGGAAGAACAACTTGATCCTTCTCAGCGATCCTTGCTATTTCGTCTACAACTACTTCCAATTCTGACTGAACTTCCTCATATTCTGCCTGAACAACTTCACCTTCAGAAAGATCGGTATTTAACAATTCTGCTTGTCCTAAATGATTGATCAACCAGATCCGATCATCTACTTTGGCAGTATTTTGGGCTTCATCAGGAACATATTTAGCACCACTATAAGCGGTTTGGAACAACTCATAGATCTCATTATTACCAACTTGCAGATAACCACGCCCAGGTAAGGTGATAGAAGCGGCGTCTGGTGTTTTGATCACTTCTTTTGAGTCAGCAGGTTCGGCCACTTTTAAGGCGATCTTAAAGCGTGAGTTCGACCAGATCTGTTCGTTGACCACCCCACTTGGTTTTTGCGTAGCTAAGATCAAGTGTACCCCTAAAGAACGCCCGATCCGTGCAGTCGAAACTAACTCATTCATAAATTCAGGTTCGTTAGCTTTTAACTCAGCGAACTCATCACTGATCAAGAACAGATGTGGTAACGGCTCAGTTGGATACACGCGATCAGTCGCACCCGCTTTTCCTTTTTTATACAACTTGGTGTAACCGTTGATGTGGTTGACCCCAAATTCTCTAAATAAACGCTGGCGGCGCTCTAATTCAGCATGAATACTCTTCAAGGCCCGAGCTGTACTTGCTCCATCAAGATTAGTGATCGACCCCAATAAATGTGGCAGATCAGCAAATAAGTTCGCCATCCCCCCACCTTTATAATCGATCGGTAAAAAGCCCACATCTTCGGGAGCAAAATTGACTGCTAACGACAAAATAAAACTCTGTAAAACTTCAGATTTACCCGAACCTGTCGTCCCAGCTAATAAGCCGTGAGGACCATGTGCTCTTTCGTGTAGGTTCAAGTTGACCACATCATTTTTGCCCCGTACGCCCAAAGGTACTGCCAACGTCTTAGACGTATCAGCTAGCTGCCAGCGCTTTTTCACATTTAGCTCTGCGACACGCTTAACATTGTACAGTTGCAAAAACGAGATACTTTCAGGGATCGAATTTTTTTCGACCTCAACGTGGCGTAAATTAGCCAAACGCTTGATCGCTGCTGCCTGCGTGACCTTCTTAGGATACGAATTAGGCACAAATTCTAGGTTCAAATAGGTTTGGTCTTCATTGATCAGCGTCCCTAACTTTGAACTGTGATAGTCAACTAAGGTCGTGACTGTTTCAGGCAACATTGCTAAAGTCTCTTTCGCCCAGATCACAGTCACACCGTAACGACTCATATCTTCCATCAAGAATTCATTTAAGTTATGCCCTGTCAGCCATGCTTCATCTTGTATCACTAAAACGATCTGGGGCTTAAAAAACATTGCTTCCCGAGAATTGCGCTGTTCTTTATATTCTTGGCGGCGCTTGACTAACATCTGATACAACGAATTTAAGACCATATCACGGGTTTGAGCGTTATAGACAAGTCCGCGTAAATTCAAACTTTCTAATTGAAAATGTGGTAACCACCGCCACTCCTGCCAATAATTTTGATATTCAGCTTCATTTAGCACGGCAACAAATTGAACATCGTGATATGAATGAAACGCTGCTAATTGAAACAATGTCGTCTGTAACGCTTGGCGTAAAGCAGCACTATTGCCCGCTAACCCCAAGGTCGTTTGGCGCAATCCGATCGTCACGGGAATATTTTCAACTTTTTCATAAGGTTCGATGATCTTTTGCTCAATGAATTTTTCTAATTTGCTCTTGATCTTAGCATCATTTTTGTCGTGCTCGAACTGGTAACTGATCGGCAGAGTCCCCTGACCTAAACTCAAGGTCAAAAAGTCATCATTACTGAGCATCCGTTCATACAAGCGCGGATCATAGTGATACATCATCGCAGCGATCTCTTCGGATGTAGGATGATCGTATTGCATCACGGCTCGTTGCTCTTGATTTAATTTAGCCAGCTGCCCCGTGATACTTAACAGGTACTGTTCATAAGCTGCGTTAGCCTGTTTATTTTGAGTTTGGATCATTTTTTTATTGGTAAAATAGCTTGAGATCGAGAAACCAGCGGTCAAGACACTAGCACTCCCCATCCCTAGCATCATCAAGCCATTGCCCCCACTCAATAAGCTGACTAATCCACTAGCTACGACCATTCCCAGGGGCGGAACGATCATTTGCATCAAAGCACCTTGGGGAGGCGTTTGTGGTGTCGGGACATTTTCTAAACGCAACTTTTGTTTAGGTTCTTGCAGATAGATCCGTGGACTTCGGCGAAAATTAGGAAAATCAACGGGATATTCATGCTGTTGATTAGTCGGTAATAATTTATCGATATTTAACATGATATCTTGCCGTAAGGGTGTCAATTTAAGCTGTGATTCCCGTAATTCAAGCAATAAGCCATCAACGTACAATCTTGTTCCTAGCTCCCATTTAGCCTCGAGCTGTTCACAAAGTTCATCTTGCCAATAAAGCTTGGCCCCATTACCAAAAGCCTGCACAAAATACCCATGTTCCGTGACCGTGATCTTCATGAGAGCTGGGGTATCAAAAACGATATCCCCTGCTTTATCAGCTAAGACAAGCGAACGTGTTGGAAGATCAGTCGTTAATACCCGCAAGTGTTCATGGGCGATAACGAGCTGCTCGGGCACTTTTTTTGCTGGCTTGTCAGTTACGGTCCAGTGTTTGAAGGTTTTCGTCAATTCAAAAATTTCAAACGCCGTGGTCGCTTGTTGATCGATCCGATCGTCAACGCGGTTAGTTGGATCTGCATAAAGTTGCTCAATCGGCTTCAAATTCATTCTTCTCACCTCCTAGTTTTTTCAGGTATTCGTTGATCTGTTTACGGTATTTGCTCAATTCAGCTTGCTTTTTAGCCCCATCCATCGTGGTATTGTTCTTAGTCGCAGTGTAAAGTTTCGTATAGGCATGCAAGATATATTCGTCATCACCGATATTTTTAGCTAAACTCAACGCCTCTGTGTATTGCCCACGACCTATCTGGATCCAGTAGTTCAACTGGTTAGAGTTAGAATTTTGTGAGATATTTTTCAAGACTGCCTTTTTTTGCTGACTTGAAAGTGTATCAAGCTGGATATAACTGACCGCTAATACGTAGCGTGCGCTCTGGGGCAAGTGCTCCGGTGAATAACGCGCCAGCTCTTTAGTCGTATCAGCATAATTGTCATTTAAAAAACGCGCTTGTGCCGTTACGATATGCTCGGCTTTAGGCACTGTATAAAAACCCCAAAAAAGGGTCACGCCAAGTAAGATCACACTTATCACGCTACCAATACCCGCGATCCATTTGAGCATTTGAAATTTAGTTTTTTTGACCGTTACTAGTGTCTTTTGCGCCACCTGCTCTTGGGTCATGACCTGTTGATCGACCAGGCTTTCAAGTGCTGTGATCGTAGTTGCTTTTGCTAATTGCTGGGCGAACGTATGCCGCAAAGCACCGGCACCATTGACTAACTTGGCATAATCTTGCTTAGGTTCAAGTAAATATAAGACCAACGCCCGAAATTGCTTGACTCTAAGTTCGGCTGTTTCTTTGAACGGCGCCACCGAAGACTTGAACCCCCGGTGTGCGACAACGATCCGTTGCCCGATAACAAAAAGGTTCTCAGGGGCAATAAAAGGTTGTAACAACCCCGCTTGTTCGTCAACGACCCAATAAAGTTGGGGCAATAAACGTAAGACTGCCGCCCGGTCAAAGCGTTTAACATATTCTGTCAGCGCCAAAGCTTTTTCAGGAAGTTGATAACTCAAAGTCAATTGATCTTCGTTTGCTTTGAGTACTTTGCCGGGCAAATAATGTTCATCACCTGACAAAAAAAGTTCGTATTCGGCTAATTCAGTCAACCGATATTTGTCTGCGCCTAAGGTCACTTTGAGCTCAGACTTATTTTGTTTGAATTCAAGCTCAAGCTTGCCATCACTTATCAGCGTCATTTTCTTTCCTCACACTCACTTCAAATTGGTCGCCATCTCCCAAAGGGTAGGCCTGTAATGGTACATTTTCATCTAGCGTCAATGCTTTATTAAGTAGGTGCAACTCAAATCTTGCTGGTAGTTCCACCTTGACAACGGCTAGCGCTGGTCTAAGTTGCTCAGCTAATAATTTTAGCGTTGTCTTTTTAGAAACTTGCAGATCATAGACTGTGCCAGCGTATTTCAGTCCGATCCTGATCAGTTGTTCGTCCATCGACTATTACTTTCCTTTCGTTTTACACGTCTTTTGGTGAAATATATCCCTAACGCACTTCCTAAAACTGCCATTATTCCAAATAACAGCGTGGACCACAGGTATTTGAAGCCTGCGAGCTCAGACGTTTTTCCCTTTTTGTCACCGGGCACGACTTTTAGCTTAGAGCGCTTGGTAAATAAATATTTGCGTAAGACCTGCTGATTTTTTTGCTGGATCTGTTTTGAACTGTGCTCACGGTGCGTAAAGATCTTTTTTTCAGCTTGAACTACGGGAGCACTAGCTTGCTTTTTTTGCTTTTTATTTTGACTTTCCATCTCGGGGGAAAACAGTGTCTTGACTCCATAATTTTGTAGGGTATCATCTTGGTAGCCATCATCATAGATCATTTGTTCATTTAGTTCGAGGCTACCTTCATCGGCTGTTGCTGTCACAGCTAAACCGCCTAAAAACACCAGACAAGCTCCTAGACACACACCGATAGTCTTAATTTTCATCATCGTTTTTTACCACGGTCTCATTTGTCAGCGGGCGCAAAAATAAGCTAGCCCCAAAGACTGCGACAGTCGCTAAGATCAGTCCTAATAAGGTCGTGATCCCCACCGTGCCCCCGCTCACCAACGCCGTATAGCCGGCTTCGATGTTTTGCAACGGTGAAAAGCGATACAGCACTTGAACGAACGTGCCCGCTTTAACTAAGATCCCTAAAAATGGTGTCAATAGGATATATAGGCCTAAGATCAAACCAAAGATAAAGAGTGTTACTTCCCGTTGCATTCGAGCACCCGCCGTGATCAAACCTGTCAAAAGCGTCATGACCGTGATCGCATAGATGATCCAAACTGCTCTTGCTCCGATCTCTGGCAGACTGTACGTGCTCAAAGCAAAGATCACCCCTAATCCCAAGCTGATCACAAATGTCAAAATAACGCTAGGTAGATTCAACCATGCACGTGTATGTTCGATCAAAGCTTCTTGTTCCAAAATAGTTCGCTTAGGTAGATATTTAGCGATCCCAAAGCCAATAAAGACTGCACTCAAGGCCCCGATCACTGTCATAAAATATGGTACTAACGAATGTTTTGGCATCGCCGTATACGAACCAGTAGCTTTGATCGGATTGGTCAAGAAATTATAGACCTTACTGTTATCAGCCTCACCACTACGCGCATTTTGCATGACCGTATTGAATGCCTTAGCATAATCTTGATTGTTATGCGCTTGTTTTTGGCTATCCTTTAAATTTTGACTCAAATTAGTCTTGATCGTTTCGGTCGTCTGTTGCAACTTAGTGGTATTATTCGTGAGATCTTTAATGATCGGCTGTAAACCTTTAGGATCGACCTTATCAGTTGTCGTCAATTCCTTTGTCCCAGTAGTCAAAGATGCTTTCAAAGTTTGATACTGTTGTGTCAACTGTTCAGGTCTCACCTCAGCCGTAGCACTTGCCATTGTCAGTGGTACGCTCTCTGGGGCTGACGAGTCAGTTTTAGCTGTATTGACCGCTAACTGGGCTTTGTTATACCACTCGATGATCCCAGCTACCTGTTCGAGATAGCTTTGTAAGCCGGCTTCATTCAAGCTTTGGCTGATCTCATTTAACGTCTTGATTTGAGCTGGGGTTTGGTCATCGAGTGTGAGCCGACCTGTTGCTTCACCTAGACGTTTGACTTGTTGGCTCAGTTTAGCGTATTGCCCCACTAATTGAGTGGCATATTGTTCTAGCTCAGGGCTAAGTTGGGCACTCTTAGTAACTAATGCTGCTAATGAATCAGGGCTTGCGACGATCTTAGCTTGTTCTTGTGTAGCTAAAAAGTTGCCCAGATCGTTTTCTCGACTATAAACAGCCATGACCTCATGTGCTAAAGCCAACGTTTGCGCTACATTTTGGTTCAATTCAGTGCTATTTTTTTGTGTGACTACTACGAAATGACCAGTATTTTGGACCTGACCATTGACGCTCCACTCATAATCCGTCGTTTCCTTGATCTGGTAGTCAACAGTCATTTCCAATGCATAATTAGCTGGAAGTGGCGTAACGCTCGGTGTCTGTGGAGATGTCTCTTCTTTAGCCGTTGAACTAGTTTCAGCTAAACTAGAGCTTTCAGCTGACTCACTGCTTTTTGAACTCGTTGTAGCTTCAGATTCTGACTCAGTCTTAGCTACGGCAGTCGTTGTTTGGGGCCGGGTAAAGCTGATTGTAAAACGCCCCTGGCTAACAGGAGTTATTTTGACGTCTTGATATCCCGCTTGTCTTAAAGTCGAAACAATATTATTTTGAGCCAAAGTTACCGCTGCTCCATCACCTTTTAGTTGGATCACATTGGGTTTATCCGCCGTTAGATTTAAAGTCACTTTAGCTTGGTAATTTTCTTCTTTAGTATTTTCTTTGAGATAAGTCACTGGCTTACCGTAATCGACCCCAAGATTTTTAGCATATTTACTCAAGATCTGCGTAGCAGCTTGATAATCTTTTTGATCTTGCTTAGACCAAAGATCTTTTAACTCGTCATCAGCTTGCGTCAATTCAGTTGCTACCCCTAGCTTGGATAACTTTTTCTTTAGTTGTGCTTCAAAAGCGGTCAAGATCTGCGTATTATTGCCGTTATCACCATTTAATTTTGCTTTTAGCGTGGCTAGATTCTCTTCTGCCGTCGTTTGGGTCAGACCGTACTCTTTTTCTAGCTGTTGTTGCAACGAATGCAAAGTTTGATACTGTTCATTTAACTGTTGCACTTGCTTAGCTAAAGCCGCCTGATCGTTAGAAACGACACCGACTAAAGCGCTCGAAGTATCATGGAGCGGTAAAACTGGAGCTGTATCTGTAAAATAATTGCCAACATTCAATTGATAAGCTGAATTCTTCTTGGTCAATGCCTCATAGAGCTTGATCTGCTCCTCTAACTTGTCATGTAAAGCGGTGCGAGCAGCTTGCTCAGCCTCATTATTGCTCGTTAAGTCTTGATTTAAGCCTTGTAATAATGTTTGAACACTGTGACTAAAAGCTTCATCTGCTTGAACACTTGCTTGCCGATCTTCATCTAAAACACTAGCTGTACTAAAGATCGTAGCAAATTGATCGTTTAAGCCTTAAAATGGTGCTTGGACTTGGCTGGAGAGATCGCTGACCTGATTTTTTTGCTGATTAGCGCCTCTTTCCATCGCAACTTGAGCGCTCCGCAAGTTACCGACTAGACTCGAAAAATACATCCGAACGACACGGTTATTAAAATAGTTGATCAAGCTGTCGACGTTGCGCCCGACGACTTGATTGGTTATCTCATTTTGCCCCTTGCGAACTCGGTAACTGATCCCTGCCTGCTTAGGATCGGTACTTTGTAAAGCTAAGATCCGCGCTGAGAAATTTTCTGGGATCACAACTTCAACGTCATAAGTTCCATCATTCATCCCTGTTTCTGCCATATCAAACGGGGCTGTTTGCCAATCGTGTTCTTTATCACGTGAGACGAGCTTTAAAAAGTCGCCCCCCAAGTTATACTCTTTACCGTTGAATTTTGCTCCGTTATCTTGATTAACTAAGACATAGCGAACTTTATTATTAGCCTGTGCATTTTCATCATGTCGCACGACACTGTGGTTTTTAAGCCCCAACCAGACTAAACTAAACACCAAACATCCCCCTAATAAACTGATCAACGCTAAGCTAAAATGCCGCTTAGTTATGTATTTTTTCATGCGTATCGTTCACCTCTTCTTTTTTCTTACCAAAAAAGGGACCCAACTTATAAAATTGAGGTCCCTTTAAAACTAGTGCAAACCAAAAGCGTTGCGATCTTCGTTATCCCGTTGTTCAACGGTATTAGCGTATGTTTCAAGCTGTTGATCGATCTGCTCTAAAAGCTGTGTCATTTGATTGACATTCCCCTTCAATTGTTCAAATTGTTGGAGATAAGCCTGAAAAGCTTGCCCTCGCCATTCATTTGCCATCGTGTTATTCTCATTTTGTACCCGTTGCATCTGTTGTTGGATCTCTTGTGATGCATGGATGTAAACTTTTGCCGAAGCACGTAATTGCTCAGGAGTTACGGAAATTGCGCCCATATGTGCCCCCACCTTTCTCTTATTTTTAACAAAATTGATATTATCATCATAATATAATGAGAGTCAATGTAATTTTAACTAAAGGTCGGCTATATTTTACCCAAAACATTTAAATTTTTTTTACAAATAAAATTAGCTATTTTTTATACGATCTATTGTCACTCAATAGTACACATTGGTATGACCAGATCTACCAGTAGCAATATAATTGCTAAAACCCAAATGATTATATTTTTATTAATAAATTAAATAACGTTTTAATTATCAATTCCCCTTTATTACATTTTCATTACAAAAAAGCCTCATTGCTTTCACAACAAGGTGAAGTGAACCCCCTAAGTTGGACAAAGGAATCTAACTTAGGGGGTTTTACTATGACTAAATTTTCTTTTGAGGATAAGTTGCGGGCTGTAAATATGTATCTAAGAGGCTATGGAAGTAACACAGTAGCTAAAGTTTATAAAGTGAAGAATCACTCAAATATCCTTATGTGGGTCAAACGATATCAAAAATATGGTATTGATGGGTTAAAAGTTCGCTACCCTAAATAAAATACGATTACGATGGAAATTTTAAGCTCAACGTTTTAAACTGGAGAAAAATGCATAAGGCTTCCTATCCGGAAACAGAACTTCAGTTTGATATAAGTAATCCTGGGACGATTGCGACTTGGCAACGTAAATTGGATACTAAAGGTATTGATGCCTTATTTACTAGAAGAGGACGAGCTAAACACATGACGACCAACAATAATAAACAAGCAGAAAAATCAGAATTATCTGAATTAGAACGTTTACGAGCTGAGAATCGTGCTTTACGGGTTGAAAATGAATACTTAAAAAAACTCGATGCCTTGGTTCAGAAGCGCGGACATCGCAAGAAAAATATCAAATCATCCAAGAACTAAGGCAAGAATTTAAATATACATTGGATGAAATACTACCTTACACTAGTCTTAAACGTAGTACATTTTACTATCAAGCCCAACGAATAAACAGGCGAAAAAATAAAGATGAGGAGCTATTAAAGCTTATAAAGGAGGTCAAATCAAAGCACCCGTGTTTTGGTTATCGTACAGTAACACTGAAATTACGATCTCAAGGCATAAAAGTAAATCATAAGCGTGTTAGTCGCATCATGCGAGAAAATGATCTATCAGCGCATATGTATAATAAACAAAGGAGAAAATATAATTCTGCCCTTGGACCACAAGGTAAGAAAGCTAAGAACTTATTACATCGACGTTTTGATACACATTTACCATTTCAAAAAATGGTGACCGACGTAAGTGAATTTAGGTATGGAAATAAGACACAAGAAGAACGTGTCTATCTTTCACCTATCAAAGATCTATGTACAGATGAAATAGTAAGCTATAGTATCAGTAAGCATCCAACAACAGACTTCGTGGTAAAACCGTTGGATGCGTTGATAAAACTTAGACCTAAATTAAACTATCGTATGACTCTCCATAGCGATCAAGGTGTCCAATATCAGAGTGTCCAATGGCGAAAGAAGCTAAAGGAAAATAGGATCTTTCAAAGCATGTCTCGTAGGGCAACGTGCTTAGATAATGCACCCATGGAAAGTTTTTTCCACACAATGAAAGTAGAGCTATATCACAATAAAGAATATACAACACAAGAAGAGTTGGTCAACGCAATGATCAGCTGGATCAGCTATTACAATAACGAACGGATAAAGGTCAAACTAAAAGGCAAGACACCGGTAGAATACCGACATCTTGCCTTAAGAAATATAGTATAAATAGAGTGTCCAACTTTATGGGTTCACTTCAAGGCTGCTTGACTCTGATCATGCTTTTTTACCCGGTTCAGAAGCGATCAACATCATCTTCCCAGCCAACGTCCAAGATTTAACGGCATAAGGTAAGATAAAATGCATCCCCTTCTTGAGTTCATAGGTGCGACCCTCTACTTCCAACTGCCCGTTTCCATCTAAGACTGAGACCAGCGTATATGGTGCTTGTTGACGTTCAAAAGTCGCACTGCCAGCGATCTCCCATTTATAGACCGCAAAGAAATCAGTATCGACAAACCGGGTAACTTTCTTATCACCTGTTACAGTCGTTTGAATATCCAATTTAGGATCGACATGCGGAACGTTGGTCACATCGATCGATCGTTTCAAGTGCAACTCACGCTTTTTACCGGTCGCTTTATCGATCCGATCAAAATCATACAAGCGATAAGTCGTATCTGAACTTTGTTGCGTCTCAAGGACCATGATCCCTTTACCGATCGCATGGATCGTACCAGCTGGAACATAGAGGAAGTCACCGGCTTTGACGGAGATCTTGCGTAACAATTTATCCCACTGTTTATTTTCGATCATCTCAGCTAACTCTTCCCGCGTCTTTGCATGATGCCCGTAATACATCTGAGCCCCTTTATCGGCAGCTAATACATACCAACATTCAGTCTTGCCCAACTCGCCTTCATGCTCCTTAGCGTAAGCATCATCTGGGTGCACTTGCACAGAAAGATCAGCTTTAGCGTCCAAGATCTTCGTCAATAGCGGGAAAACATCGCCTTTAGCGTTACCAAAAACTTCACGGTGCTTATCCCAGACCTCAGTCAACGTCAGACCCTTGTATGGTCCATTTTCAACGATCGCCGGTCCATGTGTGTGGGCCGAGATCGCCCAACATTCACCTGTATGATCACTTGGGATCTGATAACCGTATTCAGTATGTAAACGGTCGCCACCCCAAATTTTTTCTTGAAAATATGGTTCTAAAAATAATGGTTCATTACTCATCTTCATCATCGCCTCGCCTAAAAGTCTATACATTTATTCTATCACACTCAAATGAATTGTAAACCTTTTCCATCTAGTCTTTTTCTGCAAGATACGTAGCGACGATCTTATCACGCCATTCTAAAAATGCTTCATTATCTACCCTTGGATGCACGCGGTTTGTTAAAACGATCAAGGCATTTTTCCCTTTTTGATCAAGTAGCATAAAAGTTCCGGTAAAACCAGTATGATATAGACAAGGGGTATTACTTTGATCATAACGCAGATTCCAACCTAGCGAGCGTCCAAGATCATGGGTCGGAGTATGGTCAGCATAGAGCATCACGACCGTTTCTGGTGCTAATATTCCTGGGATCGTTTGGGGAGCAAGCATCCATTTAGCAAATTTGATCAGATCAGCTAAATTAGAAAATAACCCCGCCGATCCACAATGCTCACCTAAAATAAAAGCTTTAGGATCATGAACTTCTCCTTGGATCAAGCCTCTAGTCGCCGTTAGCTCAGTTGGTACACACTGCTTTTTTGGAGGAGCAAAGGTCGAATTTTTCATACCTAATGGCCGTAAAACCTCGGTCATGATCACCGCTTGCACAGGTCGATGGTAAAAAACTTCAATGATCTGTCCCAGTAAGATCAAGCCGATATCGGCATAAACGACCTTTTTCCCCAACCAAGCAGCTGGTTTCAAGGTATACAAAGCCGCCATCAATTCAGTTGGTGGCAGTTGATCACGATTTTTTATGTAACCACTAAGAGCAGATGTGTGGGTCAATAAGTGGCGCAAAGTCACCCTTTGATCGCTGAAGCGCGGTAAATATTTAGCAACTCGATCATCCAATCGTAACTTTTTAGCCTCCAACAGCTGTAAGATCACCGTCGTCGTCCCAATGACCTTAGTCAACGAAGCCAGATCATATAATGCCCCATCTTCTAGTGGCTTTAGCGCTGGAACTAGTTGCTTATTGCCAAAGACTTCAGTTTGGACATCATCTTGATAGATCATGGCATAGGAGACCCCAGGCACGATCTTTTGGTCTACCAGCTGGTGTAATAAGGCAACTGTTTTTTCGTTCATGCTCAACTTTCCTCTTGTTTCAATTGATTGATATAGATGATCTTAAATTTACCATCAGCATAGTCTACCCGACTTGCCCGAGAGTTGTCGACTAAAAATAGCGGTACATCACCGTTCAACGACTCTAAGAAATTCGACAAGATCAAACCATGCGTTACGATCAAAATATTACAATCCTTACCTTCATATTCACAGGCGATCGTCTTTAAAGCACGGGTAAAGCGCTGTTCGAGGTGAACTGACGTCTCGATCTCTTCTTCACCATCCATCGTGCGAAAAAGCTCGGTCAACTCAGAGACATGCTCTTCATTGGCAAAAGCCTGCAAGATCTTTCGCAAACCCAAAGTCCGCAAAGCTGTGGGGACCATCGTAAAATTATTAGCTTCTTCAAATTTACCAAAACTCAATTCACGCAGATCGGGATCACTATAAATTGGCGGATAACCCTGTTTATTTTCCGCAAGAATATAGCGCGCTGTTTCCTTGGTCCGCTGAAAATCACTCGTGTAAACAGCTTCAAAACGGATATTTTTCAATTCTTGGCCTAGTCGTTTTGCCATACGGATCCCTTTTTTGGTCAACGGAGAATTCGTTGTCCCTTGCAAGCGACGCGATCGATTCAAACGTGTCTGTCCGTGGCGGACTAAATAAAAATGTATCACTAGTTTCACCAACTCTCTTTTTCTAAAAACACCTATCTCTATTATAGATTTACCACGCCAACATGCAAAACATTTTACCTAAAACTTTGCGCAACCATAATTCAAATGATTGTGCTAAAATGTTGATAGATAATGGGGGTAGTATTTTTGGCAAGTAATTCTGATTCGATTTTCAACATTTTATCATATTTGAAGCGCCATCCTGAAAAGATCTTTGCCTTAAGATCACGTTACGACAATGTGATCCAGATTTTTTTCAAAGACGTGATCAAAGTTGCTGATGCAAACATTTATTTTCCGGACAATAAATTAATGGTCAATTGTTTGACTGATGACTTTTTAGCTCAAAACGGTGATCTTTTAGACAGTTTTTGGCAACTAGCTGGTCACGACTACATTGATCATCACGAAGTTTGGGCCACAACATCGCATTTGACCCAAAAAAACATGTACTTATTAGAGCTCTCATTTGAATAGTAACTGTACTATAGTGAGACAAGATAACAAGGATCTCGAGCTGATGCAATGTATCAGCTTGAGGTCCTTGTTACGTATACGGCGCTGACCGCATTTATTTACACTTTTTGATCATTTTTCGTTTTCAAGTGGACGGTGGACTTTCCAGATCAAAAGTAAGTTTAACGCCATCAAAGCTGCTGTTACCAAAAAGACCGCTTGATAGTTGAATAATCCCGAGATGAGCGAGCCCATCATCGAGCCAAGCATCGCCCCCGCTGCTTGAAATGATTGATTATAACTAAAGATCCGTCCAAAAGCTTCCCGTGGGACACTGACCGTCAAAACAGTTTGAACTGCAGGTAATAGTGCTGCATTAGCGATCCCCAATAAAAACCGCCAAAAACCTAAACTCCATGGTGAAGTCACAAAGTACATCGGCAAAAAAACTACCATAGCAGCAACTAAACCAAAGACTAATACTTTTAAAGGTCCGATCTTATCCATCTTGACACCTAAGCGTGAAGCAACTAACAACGTCCCAAAACCAGGCATTGCCGCCACGACCCCACTGACAAAGGAAACATTTCCCGTACCGTGCATCAATGATTTGACTAACAAACTAACGATCGGCGCGATCGACATCAAGGCTGATTGGATAAATAACGTTGTGATAAACATTGCAATGATCAACTGTTTGTTTTCTAATTGTGCAAAGATCTCTTTCATTGGCTTCATCTTTTTAGCTGGGATCGGCGTAAAATGTTCTTTCGTATTAAATAAGGTCAGCAAAAAGACGATCCCCATCATCGCCCCACATACAAAAAACGTTACCCGATAACCGGCAAAACCAGCTAATAGCCCCCCAACTAGTGGACCGAGCAAATTTCCCGTCACATTGGCTGTCATCATGTTTGCCATAACAGCACCGGAACGATTATGTGGGGTCTCACCTGCCATAAAAGCAGTCGCATTATTGATATAACCAGAAAAAGCTCCTTGAACGAAGCGCAGTAATACGATCGTCCAAGCATGGTGGACTAAGCCAACGGCAAAGATCGTAAAAGTCATCACCCCAGAGGCCCGTAAACACATGAGTTTGCGCCCTTTTTGATCGGCAAGATTGCCCCATAGTGGTGAAACGATCGCTTGGGCTAGATATGTAACAGCAAAGGCTAGACCCGCATATAAGTTCAATTCAAATTTTCCATAAGGATGCAATGTTTCAATATAAAGCGCCATAAATGGCATCGTCATCGAAAAATTCAGTCCCGTCATAAAACACCCTAGCCAAAGGGTCATAAAAGTTTTACGCCATGAGGCAGGCAGCTCAGGGTCTGCTACCATATTCATCACTCCTGTCATCATAATATTTACACTCTAGCAAAAATAACTTCAAATTACAAACCTAAATAAAAAAGTGAACTACCTGAGTAGTTCACCTTTTAATTACATTTCAAAGTCTTTTTCAGGATCCAAGCCGTAGAGTTCACTGACTGGATCAGTCTTAGCAGTCGGTTTAACTACAAGGATCGCCGTAACTGCTTTGGCCGACTCATATCCTGCTAAAGATACCACGTCTTCGATCAGATAAGTCAGACCGTCATTATTATAAATATGCTCACCGATCACCGGCAACTTTTCAAAAGAAGTTTTGTTCATCCGGTAATAATCCCCGTTTTTTTCGTGCATGACTAGAATCGCTTGCGTCACTTCGATCCCCCCTAAAATTTTTTTACTTTATCAAAGCTCTTTCATTATAGTATATATCAATATTTTTTTACATAGGTATTTGTCAAAAAATATAAAAAGTTCTGCCAGTCTCCTAGCAGAACCCTTTACATTAGATATTGATAACTTTTTCTAAGAACGCTTTAGTCCGTTCATTTTGGGGATCTTCAAAGATCGCTTCGGGACGTCCTTCTTCGACAACATAGCCATCAGCCATGAAGACGACTCGATCAGAAACTTCCTTAGCAAAGCCCATTTCGTGGGTCACAACGACCATCGTCATCCCCTCTTTAGCTAGATCTTTCATAACTTCCAAAACATCACCGACCATTTCTGGGTCAAGCGCCGAGGTCGGTTCGTCAAACAACATGATATCTGGATTCATCGCTAAAGCACGTGCGATCGCTACCCGTTGTTTTTGCCCACCTGAAAGTGAAGCTGGCATCGCATCGAATTTATCAGCTAAACCGACCGTTTCTAGTAATTTTTTAGCAGTCGTCATCGCTTCATCTTTATTGGCTTTACCCAACTCAACTGGTGCTAGCATGATATTTTCACCCACACTCAAATTGTTGAATAAGTTAAAATGTTGGAATACCATCCCGATATTTTCACGAGCCTTATCGATATTTGTCTTAGGATCACTGATATCATGTCCGTCGATCACGATCGATCCAGAAGTTGGTTCTTCGAGCTTATTCAAGCAACGCAATAAAGTACTTTTCCCTGAACCAGAAGGCCCGATCAAAACGACTACTTCATTATTTGCAACTTTAAAATCAATGCCCTTTAGCACTTGATTTGAGCCGTAGTTTTTCTTTAAATTCGTAACATCTACTTTTAAATCTGTCATTAATTATTGATCCTCCGTTCGATCCACTTTGAAAGAAGTGTTAAAACTGTAATGATGACTAAATAGATCACCGCAACGATCGCCCAGACTCTAAAGCCTTCTAGGTTGCGAGCGATAATGATCTTACCAGTCTGAGTAAGTTCAAGCAACCCGATAACAGATAAAATCGAGGTATCCTTTAAAGTAATGATGAACTGGTTGATAAACGATGGGACCATGATCTTGATCCCTTGAGGTAAGATGACCCGACGCATTGCTTTACCAAACGGTAGCCCTAAACTACGTGCTGCTTCCATCTGCCCTTTATCGACCGATTCGATCCCACCTTTAACAAAGGCAGCCGTATAGGCACCTTCATTTAACATCAACGTGATCACACCAGCTAAGAAAGCTGGGACTTTACTACCGATCAAACTTGGGACCCCATTATAAATGAACAGCGCTAACACGATCAATGGTAGCCCCCGGAAGATATAGATGATCGTTGTCGAAAGGCCACGGCAGAATTTGTTTGGTACGACACCTAACAAGCCGACAAAGATCCCAAAAATCGTGGCACAAAAGATACCCACAACCGTCAACTTCAGCGTCTCAATGATCCCTGAGATAAAAGCATCTTTATTTTCTTTTAAGATACCTAAAACTGTTCGATCTTCAGCAGTTGCTGTTTGTGACTTGACCTTAGTTTCAGAGGTTGCTTTGCCTTCTGTATATTTTTTGATGATCTTGTCATACTCACCGTTAGCTTTCAACTTAGCTAGACCTTCATTGAACATCTTAAGTAGTTCTTGGTTTTGCCCTTTTTTAACAGCAAAACCGGTTTCTGTCGTATTAGCTGGTTTAGTTACAACTTTTAGATCTAAGCCATTTTTGATCACATAATACATTACAGCACTATCTTCAAAACAGGCATCCGAGTTACCATTGAGGACATCATTGTACACACCATCTGAATCATCGAACGTTACGATCTCAAAACCGTATTTATCTTTGATCGAATTAGCATAATCAGCCCCGGCTGTTCCAGTCTTAACAGCAACTTTTTTACCCTTTAACTCAGATAAACTTTTGATCCCACTACCATCTTTGACTGCCATTACGATCCCAGCAGAATAGTATGGGTCTGAGAAATCAAACTTTTGCTTTCTTTCTTCTGTGATCGACATCCCAGAGATCATCCCATCGGCTTGGCCAGCACTCACAGATTGAACAGCAGCATTGAAGCCAACGGGGCGGATCTTAACTTTAAAGCCCTCTTCTTTAGCAATTGCACGTAAAAGATCTAAATCGATCCCCACATACTTATTCTCTGTGTTGGCATACACAAACGGTGGGAAAGTCACATCCGTGTCGATCGTATATGTCTTTTCTGATGCAGCTTGGATCTGTGGCTGGGAGAAAACACCCAACATAAACAATCCAAGCACTGCACTTAACATTGCAATAAACTTCTTCATGGGAACTCCCCTTTACTAGAATTTAATATAAAATTATTATAGCACAACTTTTGTCAGAAGATAGTACATGAAAGCTCGATCCATAATATAAAACTTAGATTTTGTATCATAATACTATTAAAAAAGCCTATAAAAACAAGCTTTTATCCTGAGTCCAAAAAATAAAATTAATTTTTGATTAACTTTTGTGACATGTAATTAATCAAAAGGAGCCGATACTTGCTAATAAACCTAAGATAACAGCATTTATAATTAAATCGGCACTACCGAAATCATAACCTATGAATGTGATAAAATATAACATATTATTTGCATGATCTTTCAAATTCACTTGTTTTCCCCTGTAAAATTTTTTCGATCGCTTGGGCTAGTATTTTTCGCTTGACCGGTCGATACTTTTTTAATCCCGGCAAAAAGGCAATTACGTGTAAGATCTTTCCTAAATAATACGTGCTCTTTTTAGTACGATCATAGATCAAGCCGGGATACACCACATAGGCACGCTTCCCTAAAACTTGGTGTGCGTATTTTTCAACAGTCCGTTTAGCCCTTAAATAAGCCGGAAGTCCCACATTAGCGGAGATGAACAAAAATTTAGTTTCGCTTGTTTTGATAGTCGTAATGATCTTTTTAGCAGGCTTAATGCTGGCATTTTGATAATTCAACTGCTTTTTACGATCAGGCCATAAGATCCCTACACAATCAATGACCCAATCCGCCTCTTTGAGCAAGGTTTGCCAAGCATTTGGGCGCTCTAGATCTACTCGTTGATAAATAACACCAGCTACACTGTCTGGGCGTTTGCCACCACGCGATAAACTATATAATTCAAGTGTCTTATCCTTAACTAGGACCTGCAAGATACCTTGTCCAACAAAACCAGTCCCACCAACAATGACAACTTTCATCAGATCACCTTCAGAGCTTGATTTTTTCTGATTATAGCACTAAAAAAGTACGAATACGTTAACTCTTGCCTACATATTCGTACTTTGACGACTATTTATCGAGTTTCCCCTTAGCTACTGCTTGATGATAAAAGAGCCAAGCGATCACCCCAAAAAAAACTGGCCCAATAATCGTCCAAAAGGCAGTATCATACTCGTGTCGTAAAATAGGTTCAACACAAGTAAAGATTATCCCACCTACAAGAACCAGCAACACCACGGCTGTTACGGTCCATGTCCATTTACGGCTCTTGAAAAATTCAAAGGACCGCTCGATATCAGTTCTTTGTTTAAAGAACGGAAACGCTCCAACTAAAAAGAGATACGGACAACTCGTTGAGACATTAGCCATATCCGTCAAGATCGTATAGAACTTTTGGGTAGCCGAGCCCCCAAAAGCCACTAAGAAGATGAAGATACAAACGATCGTTGCTTGAAGCCACATTGAAAAGGCTGGCATTCCTGCTTTGTTTAAGCTTGTCATTTTTTTAGGCCAAAGCTTAGGATCAGAACCTAAAATAAATGATTTGATCGGTGAATAGACTAAGATAAAAAAGGCCCCAACATAACCGATAAACATCCCCAAGCCAGCAAAGCGCGTCATCAAGACTCCGAGAAATTGGCTCGTTTGCGCTGCTAAGCCCAGCGTTTGACCTAAAACGACACCTAGATTATTCATCAAAACATATGTAATATTTCCCAGGTTAGCTTCATTATTTCCAATGATCTCTTGCCAATTAGTACTGATCCCCCACATAAAGATCATCAACGAATAACTAAGCGCGATCACTAAAGTTGAGATCAAAACCGCCCGTGGAAAAGTTTTTTCTGGTTTTTCAATATCATCCATGACGCCACCAAGCGATTCCATACCAGCATATGCAAAGATCGCATAAACTACAAAGGATAACAAAGCGACTAGCGTACTAAAATCTGGATTAGGTGAAGTCGTAAAGCTACTCCAGCTTGTGATCGGTTGTTTTAAAGCACCATGATCAGCGATCCAGATCACAACACTAGCCACACAAAAGATCACATTCAAAACGATCGTGAAGATCCCACCGATCGAACCGACCTTAGCAACAAAATCCATCCCACGAGTACTAAAAAATGTGACTCCCAAGATCCAAATGATCGCTAATAACCCGATCGTCTGCGTTGCACCTAGACCCAAAAAATTCCAACTCTGAGTGGTGTCTTTGCCAAAAAGCAAAGCTGATAACGGGATCCAGACTTTATTTGACGTCGAGACTAACCAAATGACCCACGAAGCTAACCAAATAAACGTCCCGATAAAAGCGATCTTTTCTCCGACTGAACCTGCTAGCCAAGAATAGATCCCTCCCTTTGCTTCTTTGAAAGCAGCACCATACTCGGCTAACATCAAAGCACTGGGAAGAAAGAAAAAGAGCGCCGCTAAGATATACCACATGATACTACCATATCCCATCTGTTCATAAGCGACGGTCGAATTCGCAAATCCAAAGATCGTTGAAAAGATCATCATTACCAAACCAAAAAGTTTGATTTTCTTTTTATTCACATTAAGTCCTTCCTTTTATACATAATTATTAATATTTATTCATTATACACTTTTTGTTAACAACATAAAAATGTATATCAAAATATTTTTAACGATTATCTATACAAAAAGAGTTATGATCTGATATATTAGTGCAACAAAATAATTCTATTTATAAGTATTGACAAAGCTACGCGACAGGCATAAACTGTAATAGTTGAGTTTTTATTGGGCATTCGCCAAATCGGTAAGGCAGTGGACTCTGAATCCATAATTTACAGGTTCGAACCCTGTATGCCCAACTACTAAAAAAGATCACTCAATGAAGTGAACCCCCTAAGTTGGACAAATGAATCTAACTTAGGGGGTTTTACTATGACTAAATTTTCTTTTGAGGATAAGTTGCGGGCTGTAAATATGTATCTAAGAGGCTATGGAAGTAACACAGTAGCTAAAGTTTATAAAGTGAAGAATCACTCAAATATCCTTATGTGGGTCAAACGATATCAAAAATATGGTATTGATGGGTTAAAAGTTCGCCGCCCTAAATACGATTACGATGGAAATTTTAAGCTCAACGTTTTAAACTGGAGAAAAAGACATAAGGCTTCCTATCCGGAAACAGAACTTCAGTTTGATATAAGTAATCCTGGGACGATTGCGACTTGGCAACGTAAATTGGATACTAAAGGTATTGATGCCTTATTTACTAGAAGAGGACGAGCTAAACACATGACGACCAACAATAATAAACAAGCAGAAAAATCAGAATTATCTGAATTAGAACGTTTACGAGCTGAGAATCGTGCTTTACGGGTTGAAAATGAATACTTAAAAAAACTCGATGCCTTGGTTCAGAAGCGCGGACATCGCAAGAAAAATATCAAATCATCCAAGAACTAAGGCAAGAATTTAAATATACATTGGATGAAATACTACCTTACACTAGTCTTAAGCGTAGTACATTTTACTATCAAGCCCAACGAATAAACAGGCGAAAAAATAAAGATGAGGAGCTATTAAAGCTTATAAAGGAGGTCAAATCAAAGCACCCGTGTTTTGGTTATCGTACAGTAACACTGAAATTACGATCTCAAGGCATAAAAGTAAATCATAAGCGTGTTAGTCGCATCATGCGAGAAAATGACCTATCAGCGCATATGTATAATAAACAAAGGCGAAAATATAATTCTGCCCTTGGACCACAAGGTAAGAAAGCTAAGAACTTATTACATCGACGTTTTGATACACATTTACCATTTCAAAAAATGGTGACTGACGTAAGTGAATTTAGGTATGGAAATAAGACACAAGAAGAACGTGTCTATCTTTCACCTATCAAAGATTTATGTACAGATGAAATAGTGAGCTATAATATCAGTAAGCATCCAACAACAGACTTCGTGGTAAAACCGTTGGATGCATTGATAAAGCTTAGACCTAAATTAAACTATCGTATGACTCTCCATAGCGATCAAGGTGTCCAATATCAGAGTGTCCAATGGCGAAAGAAGCTAAAGGAAAATAGGATCTTTCAAAGCATGTCTCGTAGGGCAACGTGCTTAGATAATGCACCCATGGAAAGTTTTTTCCACACAATGAAAGTAGAGCTATATCACAATAAAGAATATACAACACAAGAAGAGTTGGTCAACGCAATGATCAGCTGGATCAGCTATTACAATAACGAACGGATAAAGGTCAAACTAAAAGGCAAGACACCGGTAGAATACCGACATCTTGCCTTAAGAAATATAGTATAAATAGAGTGTCCAACTTTATGGGTTCACTTCAATTTTGAGTGATCTTTTTATATACTCTTAACTATCATATACACAGCTAAGCTTTCTTTAGCTAGCCTTTTCTCCAATAAAAAAGCTTGGGCGTTCCTGCACCCAAGCTCTCCGTCTTATATCCTACCCACGTTTTACCGTATGCTTGTTACGGTCTTTTTCCTTAACATAACGGTGGGCATGCTTTTTCAAGTACTGTAATAATTTAGTCTCGTTGGCAAATTCACGTGGATGTTGTTGGCCGTGCAACCGTAAAGTGATCTTATTGATCTTGTCACGTCCTGTCCAGGTATAACTATGTTCAACGATAAAACGATTCAAAAACTTACCGTCTTTTTTGCCAAACTTCAGTACATATACTCTCTCAGGCACCATCAACGGATTAACGTGCTCTTTTTCATACTCGACACCGTGTGCACGTAGAAAATTTTTCGTTTTTCTAAGCATGTTTCTCCTCCTAACTTGATAGTAATCCTTTTTACTTACTCCACCTATTATAGCACCTTTGAACTTATTTTTTGATAATAATTTATTAACATTAACAAATTTAAAAGAATTATTCAATAACTTTATAAAAAAAGCCGCTGGTAAAACCAACAGCTTTGACTTATCACCCGTACGGGGATCGAACCCGTAACTCCGCCTTGAGAGGGCGACGTCTTAACCAATTTGACCAACGGGCAATGACTACTCTTATTAGTATACTCTCTTTTTAAATAACGTCAACTATTTATTCAAATTTTTTAACGCAAAAAAGCAATAACTTAAAAAGAGTAGTCCCGTCCAAATAACACAGAGGACAAAAACCAGATCTAACCATGCAAAAGCTAGGTAAAATCTAGTAGCAAACACTACTAAGGTGATAACACACCAAATAACTAGCTTACGTTTAAGATATGCATTCTCATTTGCCATTAAATGTCACTTGCAATTCTGGGATCGCATTTAACTCACGGTCATAGTATTGGACCTCGATCTGCTTAGCATTTTCGTCAGCAAAAGTCTCAACTATCGCAAATGTTCCACCGATCGCAGTGTATTTTCCACGTGGATAGCTGATACTTCCCGGATTCAAAAGTAGTTTACCATTAATTACTTCGACCCCTAATTGATGAGTATGCCCAAAGAAAGCCATATTGGCACCCAATTCATCCATTTTAGCTTGTAGACCACCCAAGCCAAAGCCTACACCAAGTAAATGCCCGTGAACTAACAAGATCTTGTCTTGACCACGATCAAAAAATTGTTCGTCTTGTAGATCCAGATCATAATCACAATTACCACGAACGACTTTAAAATATTTGAAAACTTCATCTGTTACTGGCAACTCTGAATCACCACAATGTAACATCAGATCAACTTTACCTGCGTAAGCTGTGACCAATTTTTGCAAGATCGCCTTATCACCATGACTATCACTAACAACTAAATATTTCATTTTATCGTACCTCATTTAGCCATGCATCAAAACGTTCCATCAAAGCATTGACTGCTCGCCCACGATGACTGACACTATTTTTTTCTTCCATTGACAATTGGGCAAATGAGCGCTCAAATGGCGGATAATAGAACAGTGGGTCATAACCAAAACCACCTTGTCCGCGTTGTTTCTCTAAGATCACACCGTTGACTTCACCTTCAACTGCCAACTGTGCGCCAGCTGGACTAGCAACGACGATCGCACAATGAAAATGAGCTGTCCGTTTATCAGAAGCAACACCGGCTAATTCAGCCAACAATTTTTGTTTATTGGCTTCATCATCGTGATCGCCAGCATAACGTGCCGAATAGATCCCTGGGGCCCCATCTAAATAGTCGACCATCAGCCCTGAGTCATCTGCTAAAGCGATCACTTGGTACTTTTCAGCTAAGGCTAGCGCTTTGATAGCTGCATTTTGCGCAAACGTTTTACCATCTTCGACGATCTCGATCGGATCATTTAGATCATTTAACGTCACAACTTCAAAGCCCTTTGGTTCAAATAGTTTCCGATACTCTTTAGCCTTACCTTCATTTTTAGTTGCAATTAAAATCTTATCCATGAACATCACCTCACTACAATTATGCACTAAAGCACACCTTGATTTCAAACTAACCACTATCCACCGAGTTTAAAAATCATTAGTAACACGGTATAATTAGAGTAATAACTATTATTAAGGATGTGTCTTTTTTAATGCAAGATAATTTTTATGAACTGGCAAGTTCGCAAGATCAACTCGGTGCGACTTTGATCCGCGATGCCTTGATCCCCGATATCTTGGGTAAGGATAACAATATACTTTATTGGGCTGGCAGACGTTTAGCCCGTCTCTTTCCTTTAGCTAAGGATGAAGAGTTACCGATCTTCTTTGAACAGGCAAATTGGGGAAAGTTAGAGCGGGTCAAAGCCAAAAAGGAACAACAATACTTTGAATTGACTGGTCAGATCGTTGAGACGCGACAAAAATTGAATTCAGCTTGTGAATTTTTGATCGAAGCGGGCTTTTTGGCAGAAACGATCCAAAATCAACTCGGTTTCGTCACAGAAGCGATCATTGATAAAAAGACACATGGTACTGTAACGATCTTAGTCCAAGTCGACACTAAAGATCCCCTTGATCTCGACTTTATCGAAGAAAAACAGCCTCTTAACATCTTGACTGGATCAGAAGAAAATTAAACATAGATCTATTTATCTTTCACAGTTATCCATCTAAATAAATAACGCGGGCGCTACCACGATACAAAACATCATGGTAGCGCCCGCGTTATTTATTAAAGATATTGTTCTAATTTTGCTTTGAGTGCGCCTTTATCATGGTAGCCGATCAAAGTATCAACTACTTGACCATCTTTTTGGATCAATAAAGTTGGGATACTCATTACACCATATTTAGCTGCTGTAGCTTGGTTCTTATCAACATCGACTTTACCGATCTTCACTTGGCCTGCCATCTCTTCGGCAAGTTTTTCAACTACAGGCGCTTGCATCCGACAAGGGCCACACCATGTTGCCCAAAAATCAGTTAAAGTCACACCACTTGCAGTTTCTTGTGCAAAGTCTTCATCTGTCCATTCTTTTACCATTACGCTGTTCCCTCACTCTTCATTTTATATTTATTCAGTAAGAATATATCATATCTAAACCAAAAAGCAACTTATTTGTTTTAACGGAAATAAACGACCGTAGCTCCATTGCCACCATTATTCGGAGCTGCAAAATTAAAGCTTTTAACAGCACGATTAGATTGCAGATACTGTGTGATCCCTTGGCGCAAGGCTCCGGTTCCTTTACCATGCACGATCGTTACTGACGGATATCCCGCTAAGATCGCGGCATCAATATAGCGATCCACCTCAGTCATTGCTTCTTCATAGCGCTTGCCTCGCAGGTCAAGTTGAGGTGAAACATGGCTCGTTTTGGCTGAGCGCAAGACGGTCCCAGCACGTTTGACTTTCTTTGGTTCAACATTGATCTTTTCGAGATCAGCTTCATCGATCTTCATCTTCAAGATCCCTAACTGAACTTCCCAAACATGCTCACCAACTTTTTGCACCAAGACCCCGCGTTGGCCATACGAGGTCACCATCACATCATCGTTTGGCTTGAAAGCTTGTTTGCGTTTAGCACGTTTCAAGACTTTATTTTTCTTCAAAGCCCGTTTTTGCTCAAGCGCATTTAAATTGGCCTTGGCATCGATCAGTTCATTTTCCTTGATCTGGGTAGCAGCATTTTGTTTTAATGCTCGTAATTCACTGATGATCTCATCAGCTTTTCGTTTAGCTTGTTCGACGATCTCGTTAGCCTTTTGCTTAGCTTGATCTTGCATTTGCTCACGCTCATTGACAAAACGTTCATAGGCCGTTGCCAACTCGTGGTGCAATTTTTGAGCTTCATCAAGGTTTGCTTGCAAACTGATCGCCTCTTCTTCTGCTTGGCGCCGTTTTGCAACCAGATCAGCGATCATATTATTTAAATCTTGGCTGTCTTTAGCGACTAAATTCCGAGCGGCTGTGACGATCGTTTGGGATAGCCCTAAGCGCTCGGAAATATTGAACGCATTACTTTGCCCTGGGATCCCGATAAGCAACCGATATGTCGGCCGTAATGTTTCTTCATTGAATTCCATCGAAGCATTGATCGTTTGGGTCCGTTCAAAGCCATATGTTTTAAGCTCAGGATAGTGTGTCGTTGCCAAAACATAAGCTCCACTAGCACCGATAGCGTCCAAGATCGCGATCGCAAGCGCAGCCCCTTCTTGTGGATCAGTTCCAGCTCCCAACTCATCGAATAAAACAAGGGAGTCTTGATCGACTCGTTCTAAAATATTGACGATATTTGTCATATGCGAAGAAAACGTACTTAGACTTTGCTCGATCGATTGTTCATCTCCAATATCAGCAAAAATATCCTTAAAGACACCGATCCGACTATTTTCAAAAGCTGGGATAAATAACCCTGATTGTCCCATCATTTGAACTAATCCCAAAGTCTTTAACGTGATCGTCTTACCACCTGTATTAGGTCCGGTGATCACCATTGCTTGATAATCTTTTCCTAAGATAATATCATTTTTGACCGCTTTATCCATCTCTAACAGCGGATGCCAAACTTGACGCAAGTAAATGTCTTTTTGTTCTGACAATAAAGGTTGTGTTGCTTTGAGCTCTTTAGCGTATTTTGCTTTAGCATTGATAAAGTCAAATTCACCTAAGATCTTAGCATCGTGTGCCAACTCAGCCGTATAAGGCATCGTTTCTTCCGATAATTCGCGTAAGATCCGCAAGATCTCTTCTTTTTCAGCAACTTGCTCTTGCTTGAGACGATTATTTAGCTCTACGATCTCACGTGGTTCGATAAAGTAGGTCTGCCCCGAAGAACTTTGGTCATGAACGATCCCACCAAATTTTCCCTTATGCTCGGCTCGCACAGGGATAACATAGCGATCATTTCTGATCGTCACATTCGCCCCGCTCAGATATTTGGCATTATTACCACGAGTCAATGCCACTAAACGGTTCCTGATCGTGGCTTCAGTTGTTGAGATCTGACGGCGCAATGAGCGCAAAAGACTGGATGCATCATCGGTCACATAGCCATCAGCTTCCAATGATACTTGCAGTCGTTTAGCTAATTGTGGTAGCGTCTCAAGTTGTTCTTCGAGTTCATACAGATAATTCAATTCAACTTTTTCATCTGCTAGAGCCATAAAAAAATGATGCACTTCATTAGCTGAGCGCAACACCTGACTGATCTCAGCTAATTCCTTGCCATTTAGCGTTGCTCCGATCTCCAAACGTTTAAGATGATCGGTGATCAACGTTAACTGTGGGATTGGTACCCCACCTTTTAGGCGCAAAATATCTGCGCCATCTTTTGTTTGTAAGAGCTTCACCTGAATCTCATCAAGGTCAGTACTAGGGCTTAAGCGCTTGACTTGACGCTTACCCATTTCAGTTGTCGCATGTTGGAACAACTTATGTTTGATCTTGTCATATTCGAGGATCGCTAAACTTTTACGATTCATTTCCATCCCCCTGTGGTTCAAGTAACCAGTTATCTAATACTTGTTGTGAGATGACTGGTGTCTTTTTTAACATAAATTGTGCTACGCTCGATTCGGCGATAAATGGTTTTGGTTGCACACCAGGCCAAGTATCCACTAGTAGCAACAAAAAGAAGATCACACCATACATCATTGCCAACGAAAAAAGCCCACCTAATAGACGGTCAGCTTGGGAAATGATCGGTATCTTCTTGGCTGTTTGGCGGACTGCATTTGTAATGAACCGTAGTCCTAAGCCACCAATGATCGCGATGACCCAAAAAGCCAGCATCTGATAGAAGATCCGATTCACTTCTGTCGTTGCCAATATACTACTTAACTTTTGACCCAAACTAGGTGCAAAGTAAAGTCCCAGACCTGCGACTACTACAAAGCCAACTAGCTTGATAAAGATCGCTGCTAGCCCTTTATGCGTTCCATGACGAAAAGCTGCTATTAGTACGATCAAAATACCTATTGTTAAAATCATTTTTTCTCTATTCTTTTGGCTTTGTTTGCTTTAATTTCAGCAATTCTTCTTGTTTATATAACTGATCTGAAACTGCATTGATCGCTAATAGGATCGCTGCTTTTTCATTATTTAATGATGGCATCAATTCTTTGATCTCCGCCAATTGTTCTTCTACGATCTTGACAACAGCTGCCATATGATCTGGTTCTGCTTTACCGATGATCGTATAAACTTCATTTGCAATCTTAACTTTAAAACGTCGCTTATTTTCAGGCATTCTCAAAAAAGCCCCCTAATCAAAAATTAACATACTTTATTTTAGCATAATATCTAAGTGTGGAAAAATATGGATCATAGCACCCCCACTTACAAAAAAGCCCTCAATATCCAAAAGATACTCAGGGCCTGTAAGTGAAAAGAATTATTGGAGCTTTTCGTCATTCAAGAAAGCATCTAAGACACCTTCGACCATATCCCATTCTTCCTCACTTTCGATATCGTAGAGTTCAGCATCCTTAGCTTGACCATCTTCATCAGGGTTAAAGGAGAAGGCTAAGACATCAACTTGTTCTTCAGGTTCTGAACCGGCTGGGATCAACAAGATATAAGCCTTGCCGTAATCTTCTGATTCAAATGTGAATAAAATTTCGTATAAAGTTTCGTTGCCATCTGCGTCAACTAATGTGATCATCTTTTCTTCTTGTTCACTCATTATCAATACCTGCTCTTTCTTATAATTCTGAGAGTAACTTACCTTTGCTATCAAGATAGTTTTGCAAGATCAAGCCCGCAGCTAGTTTATCGATCACTTGCTTGCGCTTCTTGCGTGAAGTATCAGCTTGTTCAACTAGCATACGTTCTGCTTCGACCGTTGTCAATCGTTCATCACAAAAAACAACGGGCAAAGCAAATCTTTCTTCTAAAAGTTTACCATAATTTTTAGAAGCTTCTGCTCGAGGTCCTAAAGTATTATTCATATTTTTAGGTAATCCGAGAACAAAACCTTTAATATCATATTTTAAGACCAATTCAGCGATCCGTTCGATCCCAAACTGTTCTTCATCTTCATTGATCCTAACGATCTCAACACCCTGAGCTGTCCAGCCCAATTCGTCACTAACTGCTACTCCGACGGTTCTTGAACCTACGTCTAGCCCCATCAATCGCGCCATTAATTTTCTTCCTGCTATATAAAATATGAACAAACGTAATCAAATATATCAAATGATTACATTTGAGAAAGAAATATAGCTTTTCCCTTCCTAAATTTTATTTACTACCGTCAACGCTAGTGTTCCCATATCCTAACAAGAGGGTAATGACATTGACTAGCTCAGATAGCTTAAGGATGTAGCCCACCCCATTATATTTTCTAGTTTAATAAAGCTAAAAGATTAGCTACGGCATTTTCATCTCGATCCATGATCGCACCACATTCATAACAAATATATTCGTTATGCTTAGTTTTATGTTTTTGATTACCATCAAGACTAATTTTTTCATCACCAGTCTTGATATGACCGCAATCAGAACACCTTTGTGTGCTTGGATAGTATTTATCAGCTAAGACTACTTCTTTATCATACCAGCCAGCTTTATAGGTCAAGACTTGTCTAAAGTAACCAAATAATGATCTTTGTAAGCCTTTAGAAGCTACATGTGTCATCTGCACAAAGACCTGTCATTTTTCAATTTACTTTTATACTTGCGTAAACCATATAAGCGATAAGAAAATACATGTACAATGCTTATCATATCGTCGATCATTTCTTGAGTAGGACTAGTTTCAATGTTATTTAACACTACAATTTCCGTATTGTGCATCTTACATAATCTTTCAAACCAGTCATAACCAAAGCGGATAAATCTATCTTTATAGGTAATAAAAATTGTGTCGACTTGATTATCCATTACTTCTTTTAGTAATTGATTCCATTTTTTACGGTTATAATTAAGCCCGCTGCCAATATCAGTAATTGTTTCATCAAGAATAACGCCTTTAGCATTAGCATATTGTCTAATAAAAGCAATTTGATTTTTTAAATCATCTTTTTGCCCATATGTTGAGACTCTAGCATAAGCAACATTCTTACGATCATTACTAGTTGATCGACCGATATATTTTAAGTATTGTTCTTCTGTATAATATCTTCGATTAGTGGGGTACGATAAGCCTTTAAAGTCCCATTATTATCCCAGCGTTGTAGGGTTAGAACAGTAACGCCCAATCTTTCAGCCATTTCTTTTGGTTTTAATATCGCCATAATATCTACCTCACATTTTATCTTTCTTGCAGATATTATATCACATTTGATTATATTTTAATTAACAGTTGTTTCCTCCTTGTTGAGATATGAACGAACCAACTCTTCGATTATCTCATCACGTTCATGTCTTCTGATCAGATTACGCGCATCGTTTAACCGCGGAATATAGGCTGGATCACCTGATAATAGATAGCCCACTATTTGGTTGATCGGGTTATAGCCCTTTTCTTCCAAAGCCGCATAAACAGTTTCTAGCGTCTCGCGTACATCCTTTTTATTGCCGTCATCAAAATTAAAATACATTGTTTTATCCAACGAACTCATCTCAAAACACCTCCGTGATCTTGTCTACCAGTTCTATTTTACTAAACAAATGCTTACGCTACAATGAATATCTCTCAATTTGTATATTACAAAAAGATTATGTTTGTAAACTAAACGTCATGCTAACGAATAAAAGACCTTAGAAATCACCTTCTAAGATCTTTTAACGCTAGATTATTTATCAGCCAACCAAGTCTTGGCTTTAGCTAAAGCTTCACCGATACCAGCTGGGTTCTTACCACCAGCTTGGGCTAAGTTAGGGCGACCACCACCGCCACCACCAACAAGTGGAGCGATGTCTTTGATCAAGTCGCCAGCTTTGATACCTGCTTTGATGCCGGCATCGGAAACACCCACGATCAAGTTGACCTTATCCTTAGCTGGCGCTGTCGCTAAGACTAACACTTCGGATAGATCTTTTTCTTTCCATTGGTCAGCTAATTGCCGCAATTGATCCATCCCAGAAACGTTGACTTTAGCCACGATCAAAGTATGATCATTGACTTTAGCAACATCTTTAAAGATATCTTGTGCTTGTTGACTTGCAAACTTAGCTTCAAGTGCTTGTTTTTGTTGTTCTAATTCTTTGATCTGAGCTTGTAAAGCTTCGACCTTACGTGGCACTTCTTTTAATTGCACGACTTTCATTTCAGCGGCTGTTTCTTGCAATAAGTTATTGCGTTGTTCTAAGAATTCAAAAGCTTCCTTAGAAGTTACAGCTTCGATCCGCCGCACCCCAGCACCAACACCGGATTCAGAAACGATCTTGAAAAGACCAAGTTCGTTAGTGTTGTCAACGTGATTACCACCACAGAATTCCATGGAATAGTCGCCGGCTTTAACAACACGTACAGTATCGCCATATTTATCGCCAAACAATGCGATCGCACCCATCTTTTGAGCTGATTCAAGGTCAGTGACCACTGTTTCAACTGGTAAATTAGCCCAGATCTTAGCATTAACGATATCTTCAACTTGTTGCAATTGTTCAGCTGTGACTGCTCCAAGGTTCGTGAAGTCAAAGCGCAAGTAAGTTGGTTCCACCAATGAACCAGCTTGATGCGTATGTTCGCCTAAAACATCACGTAAAGCTTGGTCTAACAAGTGGGTCGCGGTGTGGTTCTTTTTGACCTTGTTATGGAATTCACGGTTTACTTCTAAGCGGTAAGTCATGCCCTTAGCCAATTTTTGGCGTAATTTTAAAGTATGCATGTTTTGACCATTTGGTGCATGTTGCACATCCATCACTTCAGCGACCACATTACCGTCTTCATCTTTGACCAGACCTTTATCGGCTACTTGCCCCCCCATTTCGGCATAAAATGGTGTCTTATCAAAGATAACTTGTACTGTCGTATCAGCCTGTGCTTCATTTACTAAAGCATCATCTAAAATGATATCTTCGACGGTCCCTAAAGCATTTAACTCGCTATAACCGACATATTCACTTGGAGTCGTGATATCCGTCAATAAACCATTTTGAACGCCCATGGATTTAGCCCCAGAACGAGCGTTGCGCGCACGTTCACGTTGTTTTTCCATTTCAGTATCAAAACCAGCTTTATCCACACCTAGACCATTATCACTTGCATATTCAAGTGTCAATTCATATGGGAAACCATAAGTATCATAAAGTTTGAAGACACCTGCTCCCAAAAGTTCAGTTTGACCAGCCGCTTTGGTTTGGTCGATCAAGTCATCCAATAAGGCGACCCCATCTTTTAAGGTCTCATTGAAACGATCTTCTTCCATGCGGATGACTTTTTGAATGTAATCAGCTTGTTCCAAGATCTCTGGGTAAGCCGCTTCCATGATCTGACCTACGATGGGCACTAATTTATACAAGAATGCTTGATCGATCCCAAGTTTTTGACCATGCATAACAGCACGCCGGATCAAACGCCGAATAACATAGCCGCGCCCTTCGTTTGAAGGTAAAGCACCGTCCCCGATCGCAAAGGTCACAGCGCGCGCATGATCAGCGATGACCTTAAATGAGATGTCTTTTTCAGGGTCTTGCCCGTAATGATACTTGCCACTTAGCTTTTCAGTTTCCTTGATAAGTGGCATGAAAAGATCAGTCTCAAAGTTTGTCTTAGCGTTTTGGAAAACAGAAACGACACGTTCTAAGCCCATCCCCGTATCAATGTTTTTATGTGGTAATTCTTCGTAAGTGCCATCTGGTTTGTGGTTGAATTGAGAGAACACGATATTCCAGATCTCAAGGTAACGTTCATTTTCGCCCCCAGGATAGTTTTGCGGATCATCTTCAGCCACGTTGTTCATCGCTTGCCCACGATCGTAGAAGATCTCAGAGTCAGGACCAGATGGACCTTCGCCGATATCCCAGAAGTTATCTTCATCTTCGTAGATATGATCTTCTTTGACACCAGCTTCAAGCCAGATCTTCTTAGCGTCGGTATCTTTTGGATAAACCGTGATGTAAAGTTTTTCGGGATCTAAAGCGAACCATTCTTCGCTCGTCAATAACTCCCATGCCCAATTGATCGCTTCTTTTTTGAAGTAATCACCGATCGAGAAGTTACCTAACATTTCAAATAATGTATGGTGGCGCGCAGTCCGACCAACATTTTCGATATCGTTAGTTCTGATGGATTTTTGGGAACTCGTCATGCGGTGGTTCTTAGGTACAACAGAACCATCAAAATATTTTTTCATCGTAGCGACCCCAGAGTTGATCCAAAGTAAAGTTGGGTCATCTTGAGGAACTAAAGGTGCACTTTTCATGATATCGTGACCTTTTTGTGCAAAGAAATCTAAATACATTTGCCGAATTTGGGCACTTGATAATTCTTTCATCTTTGATCCTTTCTGGGCTGAAGGCAAAAAAACACCGCTGCTAGCAAGGACGCCTTGGCGCGGTACCACCTTGCTTGCAACGATGTTAGTCGTAACCTCTCAGCTGCTCAAATACGTGAGCACGTTATTTTCATGTAATAATATTAATTTCAGGGAGCACCAATCAGCTTTTGCAAGTCCTTTCACCCACCGGACCCTCGCTGAAGCAAAACAGCTAACTGACATATCCTGAGTCAATGCAAAGTATAGGCAAAAATCACCCTTTTGTCAAGCTTACGAACGTTGATTTTTACGTTCTTGTCGACGTGCGATCTTGCGTTTTTGTTGTGCATCACGTTTTAACGCACGCTTGATCTTATTCTTATAGCCCGGTTTGCGCTTCTTTTTAGCCTTTTTGACCATCCCGATCATCTTAGGATCAAGACTTTCTTGTCTAGTCCGACGTTTTTGGCGCCGATTGCGGTCATAAGAGTCCACGATCTCCCCATTTTTGAGCGCTTTAGGGACAAAAGTGACCCCCATCTTTTCTAATTCTTCGATCTGAGCTTCCTCGCTTGGAACATACAATGTGATCGCTATGCCCTTAAGGTTGTTACGCCCAGTCCGCCCGACACGATGGACGAAAAATTCAAGGTCTTCTGGTAGATCATCATTGATCACATGGGAAACACCTTCGATGTCGATCCCCCTGGCTGCTAGATCGGTCGCAACCACATATTGATATTCGAGGTTTTGGATCTCACGCATCAAACGTTTGCGTTCCCGTGGTTGGATACCCCCATGGATCTTAGCCACTTTTAAGCCTTGATGACGCAAATAAGTCGTCAATTCATCAGCCCGTTCTTTGGTGTTAGCAAAAACTAATGCCAAATATGGTTCGCCCAGCGTCAGCAATTGATAGATCAATTGCTTTTTATCGCGTCCCTTAGTCGAAAGTAACCAATTATCGATCGTAGGACTGATAACTGTTTTATTTTCCACCACTTCAACAACGGGGTCATTCATATATTTTCGTAAGAATGGTTTTAACTTTTGCGGGATCGTTGCTGAAAAGACCAGCATTTGAAGATCCTTTGGCAAAGCTGACGCGATCGCATCGGTCTCTTTTAAGAAACCTAAGTCTAATGTCATATCAGCTTCATCAACGACTAAATAATGCGCATTATGCACATCCAAAGCATTTGAACGCATCAGATCCAAGATCCGCCCTGGAGTCCCGATCACGATCTGTGGTTGATGGTGCTTTAATTTTTCGATCTGACGTAATTTATCAGTCCCACCGACATAGTTTTGGACTAAGATCTCAGTTTCAGAATGCTTAGCTAATTGCTTAGCAGCGCCATAGATCTGATAAGCCAATTCTCGACTTGGGGTCGTAATAACAGCTTGCACTTCATGGATAGCTGGATCGATCGCATTAAAAATCGGAAGTAAGAAAGTATGGGTCTTACCACTCCCTGTTTGCGATTGTCCGACAACACTTTTGCCCTTTTTGATCACTGGGATCAAGCGTTGTTGCACTTCAGTCGGTGTTTTAAAATCGATCTCAGTCAACGCTTCATTTAAGAAGGGTTTTAAGTTAAAATCTTTAAATGTCTTATTCATAATATCCTCAATTTCTATTTTTCTGCAGTCGCTGCGATCTTATCTAACTTAGCAAGATAAGTTGGGAGTTCATCTAAGCTTTTTAAGACTGCGCCGCTAGCTAGGGGATGACCGCCCCCTGCATATTCTTTGGCCAATTCGTTGATCACAGGCCCCTTAGAACGGATCCGTAAACGATAGGTCTCGTCTTTTTGTTGCACGATCACGGTCCAACAAACGACAGAAGAGATCTTACCCACCAATGGCACGATCGAAGCTGTTCCAGCATCCTCTAATGTGAATCGTGCTAGCGTCTCATTATCTAAGACCACATAAGCCGCATTATGTTCAGTGTACTTGATGTTTTCTAAAACATAAGCTGATAGCCGTGCTACTTCTGGTGTTATTTCATCTAAGATCCGATTCACTTGACTAGCATCAAAATCATATTCCATCAATTTAGCTGCCGCCCGCATGGTAGCTGGTGTCGTTGCATTATACATGAAACGTCCTGTATCCCCAACGATCCCTGCATACAATAAACGCGCTGCTTTTGCATTTAGCTTTAATTTACCATCTAAATTTTCCACCAAACGCGTGATGATCTCCGAACAACTAGAAGCTGAACTATCGACCCAACAAATATCACCATAAGGATCATCATTTGGATGATGGTCGATCTTGATCAAAAACTTACCTTTAGTATAACGGTCATCATCGACACGCGGTTGATTAGCCGTATCAGTGACGATCACTAAGGCATCTTGATAGCATTCATCGCTGATCTCTTGGGGCGTATCGAGCCAACTTAGGCCTTTGACATTTTTACCGACTTGATAGACTGTCTTGGTCGGAAATGTCTCACGAATAATTTCAGCCAACCCACATTGTGAGCCATAGGCATCTGGATCGGGCCGCTGGTGGCGATGGATAATGATCGTGTCATACTGTTTGATCTGTGCTAAGATTTCTTCTTCAACCTTCATTTTTCGTTTCCTTATCTTTTTTTGTAGTTAAATACCTATAACAATGTAGTATACCACGTTATTTCACTCTTGTTCAAACAATGGTAGACTCATGTTTTCAAATTCTAATGGGGCTAACCCCGTCATCGTCAGACCTAACAGACGTAATTCTAATTCTGTTGGGGCTACTTCTTCAAATAACTGCATGGCATAATAGACGATGGTCGCTACGTCATTTAAAAAATACTCTTGCTTAGTCAAACGCTTCGTGACTGTTTCAAATGAAGCCGTCCGCAATTTCAAAACCAAGGTCTTACCGTGCTTTTGCTTTTTATTTAATTCCTTTACCAAGCGTGTGGCTAGTTGCATAAATTCATCGTTGACTTGTGACTCACTCACTAACGGACGAATAAATGTCTTCTCCGTTCCGATCGATTTGCGTTCCCGAACTTCGACAAGACGTTCATCGATCCCTCGCACACGTTGGTATAAAACTGTACCGATCTTACCAAAATGTTCATTTAGGTACCGCTCTGATCTGGCATAAAGATCTTCACCCGTCTTTATCCCTAAAGCATGCATCTTAGGCGCAGTCTTTTTACCCACTCCACGAAATTTTTCGATCGGTAATGGGAATAAGAAGGCTTTGACTTCCTCTGGTCTGACCACAGTCGTTCCCACCGGTTTGCAAAAATCTGAGGCTAATTTAGCTAAAAATTTATTGTACGAAATACCGATCGAACACGTCAGCTGTGTTTCATCATAGATCCTTTGCTGTAAGCGATGCGCTGTTAAGACCGCTGAGCCAAGCCCTTGTTTATCAGCCGTAATATCTAAGTAAGCCTCATCAAAAGCGACCGGTTCAACTAGATCGGAAAACTCCGCAAAAATCGCCTGGATCTGCCGCGATACTTTACGATATTTTTCAAAATTGGGAGTTACAAAAACTGCTTTAGGGCAAAGTTTTATGGCTCGTTGGGCATTCATCGCTGAATGGATCCCGAAAGCACGGGCCTGATAATTAGCCGTTGCCACGACTCCATGTCCCCCTGTTTTGCGCGGATCACGGGCGATCACAACTGGCTTATCTTGTAACTTGGGCTCATCGCGCATCTCGATCGAAGCATAAAAACAATCCATATCCACATGGATGATATCACGTTGTTTCATCAGTTTCCTCACATCATAAATAGGACCCTAGCTAAAACATCCCAGGGTCCCAAATATTTAATCATTCAACTTGTTTAGAAGATCCAATGGTGACCTGCTTTAGCCAATAATTCATCTGATGCTTGTGGTCCCATCGTCCCGCATGCATAATTTGGGAAATAATCGACTGGTAGGTCTTCTTGATCCCAAGCATTTCTGATCGCATCAACAAATTTCCAAGAATATTCCAATTCATCCCAATGCGTAAAGTTCACCGAATTACCTTGCAATGCATTTAAGATCAAGCGTTCATAAGCTTCAGGAACTTTGGCCACTTGTTCTTTAGTCAAACGATAGCCGATATTAGTTTGACGTGTTGCAAATTCTTGGCCGATCTTTTTGGTATTCAAAGTAAAGTCGATCCCCGTATCAGGTTCAACATTGATCGTTAAAATATTGTCCGCCAAACCTTGACCGCCAAATAAAGACTCATCATCTTTTTTGAAGACGATATCGATCCGGGTAGCTTTCGTAGCTAATC
The DNA here is from genome assembly GCF_003288115.1 of Ligilactobacillus murinus. Classification (NCBI taxonomy): domain Bacteria; kingdom Bacillati; phylum Bacillota; class Bacilli; order Lactobacillales; family Lactobacillaceae; genus Ligilactobacillus; species Ligilactobacillus murinus. The sequence continues at coordinate 1,105,890 of NZ_CP023565.1, forward strand.
TTTTGCCTGTACGAATATAGATCGGCACACCGGCCATATCACAGTTATCGACTTCAAGTTTTCCTGCTACAAAAGTCTCTGTCATCGAATCTGGGGCGATCATGCTTTCTTCACGATAAGCCACCATATCTTTGCCCGCGCCATATTGCCCCCGCACAAAATTTTGTGCGACTTCTTTAGGTGAATAGATCTTCAAAGACTCAAAAGTTTCAACTTTTCGCTTCCGAACATCTTTAGCACAGTAAGAATCCGGCCGATCCATCACGAGTAACGCAACGATCTGCAAAATATGGTTTTGGACCATATCCCGCAAGGCACCAGCTGTATCATAATAGCCTCCACGTTCTTCGACTCCCAATGATTCGCTGAGCGTCACTTGGATATTACTGATCATCTTATTGTTCCAGATCGCACTTAAGATGCTGTTGCCAAAGCGAAGTGCCATAATATTTTGGATCATTTCCTTACCTAGATAGTGGTCGATCCTAAAGGTCGCTTCTTCGGGGAAATATTTACTGATCTCATCGTTTAATTTTTTAGCACTAGCATAGTCATGACCAAATGGTTTTTCGATGATCACGCGATTATAACCTGTTGTTTTAGTTAAACCTTGTGATTTCAAATGTTCACAGATCGTTCCAAAGAAACTAGGTGACATCGCTAAATAATACAAGCGGTTACCTTCTAAGCCATAATCTTGGTCTAACTTATCGGCCAAAACACGTAAAGTCTCATAGTGATCAACATCATTGACATTATGTGATTGGTAGTAAAAATGGCTCGCAAATTCATCGATCTGAGTTTGGGAGTTGACCATCCCATCGATCGATGATCTAACCACATCACGGTAATAGCCATTTGACCAAGGACGTCTTGCTGTACCGATAACGGCAAAGTGTTTCTTCAAATAACCACGCTTATACAGATCAAACAAGGCAGGATACAATTTGCGTTGCGCAAGATCGCCAGTCCCACCAAAAATAACAAACAATGCTTTTTGTTCTTTCTTAGCCAAATTAAGCACCACTTTCATGATTGATTATAGTTATGTTTATTTTACTAATTTAGCTAACATTTAACAAGTAATTCAGTATAAAGAAATGCGAAAAGGTAGTCGTTGCTTGCTTATCTTTTGCACAAAAAAACGCCCCGAATCACTCGTGAGCGTATTACTGTGTTTTCATTAGAACAGGTGGACCCCTTTGTCTACATAAATGACATCGCCAACTACACCAGTCGCCAAGTCACTCATCAAAAAGGCACAGGTCCCACCGACTTCTCTGATCGTCACCGCCGCTTGATCGACTGTCCGTTGCTTGGAGATCTCTAAAAGATCAGAGTGCCCCTTGATCCCTGTCACAGCTAACGTTTTGCATTGACACGGATCCCAAATTTACCTAGATCACGTGCTAAATAACGCACGCTGGATTCTAAAGCCGCTTTGGCGATCCCCATTGTATTATAGCTTGGATCGCCCGTGTCGAACCCATATAGGTCAAAGTTACCAAACTGGCAAGCTCATTTAAAATTTCCGAAAACGTTCATACCGCTCGGCTAACAATGCGGTTGGATCTTTTTTGGTCAAAAGTTCCAGATCGCGTTTTAATACAATCCTGATCGCTTCTACTGTCGCCAAATGGTCATTTTCATCTTCTGCGATCACCCCTTCGATCGCACCATGCTCTAAAAGTGCATTAGGGGTCAGCTGCATCACTTTTGCTGCCTCGTCGGCTCGCTGACTATCCTTCCACAAAATAGACGCGAACCCTTCAGGTGATAAAACAGAGTACATGCTATCTTCTAACATATAAACTCGATCACCACAGGCCATGGCAAGGGCTCCTCCACTACCACCCTCACCAAAGATAAACGTGATCATCGGTACTTTTAAGCATCCAAGTTCCAACAAACAGCGCGCGATCGCTTCACCTTGCCCCTGCTCTTCGGCACTACGACCAGGATAAGCGCCGGCTGTATTGACAAATGTTACTAATGGTCGCCCAAATTTTTCGGCTTGTTTAGCTAACCGCAATAATTTTCGATAGCCCGCTGGTTCAGGTGAACCAAAATGCTTAGCTACCCGTTGTTTAGGGGTTTTACCCTTATCAGTAGCTACCACCGTGAGTGGGTGGCCACAAAAGCGGGCTAAGCCACCTACGATTGCAGGATCATCGGCCCCTTGACGATCACCATGTAATTCAAAAAAATCATCAAATAAATGCTCAATAAGTTCCGGTGTGGTGATCTTAGCTTGAGATCTAGCTGCAGCTACTACCTGAGCTGGCGTCTTGCTATTTGCCATTAGCTTCACCTTCCTTTTGATGGAATCTCAATAACTGTGCCAAAGTTTGTTTTTGATCTTGGCGCTTGACGATCGCATCGATAAAACCGTTTTTTAACACTGTTTCAGCACTTTGCAGATCAGCTGGGATCCTTTGATGCATCGTCTGTTCGATCACTCGCTTACCAGCAAAACCTACTAAAGCATGGGGCTCAGCCAAGATCAGATCGCCTTGCATCCCAAAACTAGCTGTGACCCCACCAGTTGTCGGATCGGTCAAGACTGCGATGTACAATAAACCAGCCTCTGAGTGCTTAGCGACTGCATTTGAGACTTTAGCCATCTGCATCAAGGCATGGATCCCCTCTTGCATCCGCGCCCCCCCTGACGCCGTAAAGACGACGACAGGTAGCTTTTCTTTAGTGGCCCGCTCAAATAAACGCGTCAATTTCTCGCCAGTGACCTTGCCTAAAGAGCCCATGATAAAATATGGATCCATGATCCCTAGGGCAAATTTTTGGTCTGCGATCCGGGCCAGCCCCGTCAAAACGGAATCATTTAGTTCTGTGCTCTTTTGTGCTTTAGCCAATTTTTCAGCATACTCAGGAAAAGCCAACGGATCGTCAGTCACTAAGTCTTCGTCCCAAGGAACAAACTCATCGACCAACCACGATAGCCGCTTTTTAGCCTTTATTCTAAAGCCATAAAAACATTTTGGGCATTCTTGCAATGGTCCTAGATCTTGATGAAAGATCTCATAACCACATTTAGGGCAAGCGACCCATAAGCCAGCCGGAACTTTTTTTTCAGCAGCTTTATTAGCCTTTACTTGTTTATTTTGGACTGTATTGGCCTCATCAAACAGTTTCATCGGCATTCCCTCGTTTCCACTCTGGTAATAAAACACGTTCCAAGTAATCAGTGTTAAACGTTGCATCCAAGAAACCTTGGTCTTCTAAAATAGTTAGATAGAAATTCTGGTTAGTCTTGATGCCAGAGATCACCATCTCACTTAATAAACGTTTTAGCTTTTCGATCGCTTCATGGCGATTTTCCCCCAAGACGATGACTTTAGCGATCATCGAATCATAATACGGTGAGATCTTAGCCCCGGCATACAGATCAGAATCGATCCGCATTCCTAAGTTGCCCACAGGAAAATACAAATAGTCGACCTTACCAACAGAAGGTGTAAAATTCTTGGCAGGATCTTCAGCATTGATCCGACATTCGATCGCTGTGCCCAGTAATTTGATATCAGCTTGCTCAAAGGGTAGATCTTGACCAAAAGCGACTTTGACTTGGGCCTTGACTAGATCAACACCGGTCACCATTTCTGTGACAGTATGTTCCACTTGGATCCGAGTATTCATTTCCATGAAATAAAATTTATGCTCTTGATCCATCAAAAATTCGATCGTCCCCGTATTACGATAATCGATCGCTTCAGCTGCTTTGATCGCTAATTCACCTAAGTATTTGCGTTGGGCGTCAGTGATCAAAGCACAAGGACTTTCTTCGATCATCTTTTGTTTATTTCTTTGCAATGAACAATCTCGTTCGGGAAAATAGACCGTATTTCCGGCATCATCTCGAAAGATCTGGACTTCGATATGTTTAACATTTTCCATGATCTTTTCCAAATACATCCGGGCATCCCCAAAAGCCATCTGTGCTTCACGTTTAGCTTCATTAAAAGAATTAGCGAGTTCTTTTTCTGTATCAACACGCCGAATTCCTTTACCACCACCACCTGCCGCTGCCTTCAGTAAGACCGGATAACCGACCTCTTTAGCGACCTGCTTAGCCTCAGCAACATCTTCTAAAAAGCCTGTGCTACCAGGTATCACCGGAATATCATGTTTTTGCATCTGGATCCTTGCATTAGCCTTATTTCCCATCAATTCGATCGTCTCAAAGCGTGGGCCGATAAAAACTAATCCACAAGCCTCACACAATTCTACAAAGCGACTATTTTCTGATAAGAAGCCAAATCCGGGATGGATCGCTTCAGCACCTGTCAAAACAGCAGCTGCCAAGATATTTTTCATATTCAAATATGAGTCTTTTGGTTTAGCCGATCCAACACAGACCGCTTGATCTGCCAGTTGGACATGCAAACTTTCACGATCTTCAGTCGAGTAGATCGCAACTGATTTGATACCAAGCTCTTTTAAAGAGCGAATAATGCGGACCGCGATCTCACCACGGTTAGCCACCAATACTTTAGAAAACATGTAACTACCTCTTTTATCCGATCATAAAAGCCAATTCAGCTAGGCAAACTACTTGACCAGCCACTTTGGCGGTCGCTTTACCACTGCCGATACTGCTCTTGATCTTTTCAAGTTTTACCTCAAGTTCTAACACATCCCTTGGGTACACAGGACACATAAATTCTGCTGCTTTGATCCCGCCAAAATAAGCCGTCTTACCAACAAATTCTAGTAACATCAGCAACGCACAGGCCCCTGTCTGCGCTAAAGATCCAATGATCAAAGTTTCTGGTAAAACAGCCGATCCTTGCCCCGTAAACAAAGCTTCATGCTCTGTCACACAGCGAAGCGCCCGCGCTGACTTTCCTGGTTCTAATTCTTCGATCCGATCGATCAACAACGGGTAACGATGGGGCAAGATCTTTTTGATCTCTGCACTACTTAACTTCATCATCTAACCTCGCACTACTTTAAACAGCGGTTGATCAAATTCAACTAGATCTTCATTTTCGACCAAGACTTCTGTCACAATGCCTTCTTGATCACTTTTGATCTCAGTCATCATCTTCATCGCCTCAATGATGCAGACCACATCACCTTTATGCACATGTGAACCCACTGTTACATAAGGTTCTTGATCTGGTTTAGGTTGTAGATAAACACTACCGACCATCGGCGATTTGATGAACTTTCCTTCAACCTTAATATCTTTTGGTGCCGATGGCAGATCTTCTTCAACCGCTGTGATCGCTGGTTGTTCAGCTTTTTCACGTACTGGTAAAAATGGGGTCTCATTTTTACTCAAGTGGATATGAAAGCCATCAGTCGTGATCTCTAACTCACGTATTTCTGACTTTTTAAAATCATCCATTAATCTTTCAATATCATTAAAGTCCAAGTCGTTCAACTCCATTTTCTAAAAGCTAAAACTGCATTATGGCCCCCAAAACCTAATGAATTGCTCAGAGCATATTCAAGTTTTTCAGGGTGGGCTTTAGCCTGTGTTACTACATTAACTTTACACTCTTTATCTTGTTCTGTCATACCTATATTAACAGGTAATCGCCCTTTTTGTAAGCTAGCAACTACCGCAATGGCTTCGATCGCCCCAGCAGCACCTAATAAATGCCCAGTCATCGCCTTGGTACTTCCGACTAAAACTCGACTATCTTCACCAAAAACTAAATTGATCGCTTTGGCTTCAGCTGCATCATTTGCTTTAGTTGCCGTCCCATGAGCATTGACTGAAGCTTCTGCCCCACCAGCGACCATTACCTTGGCCCTACCTTCTTTGATCTGACGGTAAGCTTCCCCGATCGCATTGGTCCCTGAAGCACACGCTGTTACGGCTGAAGTACAAATATTTTTCGCCCCGATCCGCAAAGTGATATTATCAGCTGCCATATTGACGATCGCGGTTAGAACAAACATCGGTGAGACTCTTTTAGGACCTTTTTCATGCATCTTGATCACTTGTTCTTGGATCGTCGTCAAGTCCCCGATCCCTGAACTAAAAATAACGCCAAGATCTTTAGCAGCGGTATTTTCAGAGGTGATTTGAGCTTGTTTCACGGCTTGGTTGGCGCTACATAACTCGCACTTGCAACAATTTTCAATTTGTCCATTACGCCACTTCCGTCTTTTGATTTAAGAATGCTCGGCTAAGAACGCCTCTAAATTTCGGATCGCTTTTTCGACCACTTGTAACTCAGCCGGCGTTATATCCTTGAGAAACCCTTCGACCATTTTATGGTGAAAAGCATCATGGGCGCGAAACATCACGCGTCCCTTTTTAGTCAAACCTAAGCGAATGACTCGACGATCATCACTACTTCTGATCCGCTCAACATAGCCCTTTTTGACGAGACGATCAACAGTTGCAGTTAACGAACCTGGTGTTAAATGAAGTTCTTTAGCAACTTCAGAAGCAGTTTTATGGTTATACATTGAGATAGCACTGATCGCATGCATCTCCTTGATCGTTAAATCATTGAAACGGCTCTTTTTAAGTTCTTTTTCCTCGATCCAAAGAATATCACTATAGATCTTGACCAAGGCGTCATTGATGTACCTACTTCTTTTATCCATAAGTTCCCCACCTTGAATATTTTGATTACCATATTGTTTGGTTATCAAAATAATACCAGAAAAAAGTACTTAATACCATCAAATTTTATCCTTAGACTGACCACCGATAAACATCAGCTCAGCCGTGCAGACTTTTTTCCCTTCAACGAGGGCTTTAGCTTTGACGATCCCCATGTTTTCTTTTTGTTTATCCATCGTTACTTCCAGTTGTAAGACATCTGCTGAACGAACTACTTGACGAAAACGGGCATTATGGATCGCGCCTAAATAGGCGGTCTTACCTAAAAAGTTAGGATCTTTTAAGATCATGATCGAAGCAGCCTGCACTAAGGCCTCAATGATCAAGACACCTGGCATGACCGGATTTTTTGGAAAGTGACCCTGAAAAAATGATTCATTGATCGTCACATTTTTCACAGCGGTGATCTTCTCACCTAAAACCAAGTCTTCAACATAATCAATGTAACAGATCGGATAGCGGTTAGGGATCAACTCCATTACCGCTTGAGCATCCATTAACTTTTTCAAACACGCCACCTCTTTCAAATTATTTCGAATACCAAAATATTCAATAGTCGAATGTTATTATATTTAGCTTTGAGTGTCAAACTGCTAAAAAACGCTTTTACATCGAACAACATTTAAAATAATTTACGTTTATCTAAAAAACCGAAAAATAGTTAATAACTTCAAAATATCTAATGCACGCTCGCATCTTTTGTCCAATGATCCGCCATTTATTAGCACTCAAAATTCTGCTATTTAGTGATTCGTTCGCTCGCCGTTTATTTTGTTATTCAAAACTCTAATCAAAATATAATAAAAAGAGATATTTGCTACTCACTTTTTCGACAAATATCTCTTTATAAACTATTTTTTCCAAATAAAATTAATAATTGCCCGGTCAACTTGACGATTTTCATGCAACTTACTGTGTTGTCCACCTTCACCCTTGATCTCAAGTTCTTGATAACTGCGGTAGACATCTTGCAAAAGATATTTCTCTGACCGTGAAGAATTATTACTTACTCGTCCATCAGAATCAGAACCATCATCTAGATCACCATAAATATTTAATACCGCGACCTGCTTTTTAGGGTAACTGTCGTCTAGTTTCAATAGCTCTTGATAAGTTGCATTCATCTGTTTGGGGGCACCATTTTCTTCTAACTGCATTTGATGAGCTTGATCATCTAGACCAATGATCCCATTATAATGCCCTGCAAGATCGACTTGCTTTTGCAATTGGGGCAATTTTTTATTCTGACCATTATCTAGCATGTAATAGGCTAAAGTTAGGTTTCCCATCGAATGAGCAACAGCATTAAATTTCTTAAAGCCATACGTTTTTTGGAGTTTGACCAAAACATTTTTGAGCCAGACACCATTTTGCCGATAATTGGCGTTTTTGTTATCTTCAAATTCCACTTCGACGAGCGGATTATATGCACTTTGAGGTAGTGCCCCTTGTAATTTGACTGTTCCATCCTTAGAGACCGTTGCCCGGATCACATTTTGTGTAACTCCTGCTTTAACGATCGCCTGAGTCATATGCTCTTCTGCCCGATGACTACTACCGTAACCGTGCAAAAATAAAGTTGGCACTTTAGTCTTTTCATACTGCTGGCTTGCATTATCACGTAAACTTTGTGAAACGATCAACCACCCTCCAAAAATCAGGACTACCAATAGTAATATCGGCCACCAAAACTTTCTTTTCATTCACGACCTTCCTTTCTTATGCCTGTTCATCGGATAAGATACCATATACTAAGATTATTCTTCAAGCTAAAAAGGCAAACTCACATGGTAGAGTTTGCCTTTAAAAGAGGTATTATTAGTCTGTTACGGCTTTAAAGTGGTACATATCCGCCGTGAAATCATGCCGTTTAACAGGATCATAGAACCCTAATTCCATCAATTCGCTTCCACTAAAGACCGCCTTAGTCTTTTGATCTTGATAATTTTTGGCTGGATCTAGACCAGCTAATTTAGTCAAAGTCAAAGTTGGTTGTGCAGAAGCTAAACGGTCAAATACAAAAACCAAAGCTTCATTTTTATCTCTGGAAACAAACATCCAAGCGCATTGATCGCCCTTAGCTGGATCTTTCAAGCGAATAAAGTCACCAAATTGAACTAATGGCCGGATCTTCTTATAGGTCTTGACTTGCTCTTTGACCGCTTCTTTTTCATCAGCTGTCAATTGAGTCAGATCAAGCTCATAGCCAAAGACGGCACTCATCGCTACTGCTCCACGAGTTTCAAATGGTGTGATCCGTCCCGTCTGATGGTTAGGTACTGCCGAAACATGTGCGGTGAAGACAGATGGTGGATAAACTAATGAAGTACCATATTGGATCGTTTGACGTGCGATCGCATCAGTATTATCACTTGTCCATGATTGTGGCATGTAATAAGCATAACCAGTGTCAAAACGACCACCACCACCTGAACAACCTTCCCATAAGATATCTGGGTATTTAGTCGTCAATGTCTCTAAGATCTCGTAAAGTCCTAGCATATAACGGTGGTAGACTTCGCCTTGGCGTTGTTTTGGCAAGGATACTGAATAAACATCTGAGATATGGCGGTTCATATCCCACTTGATGTAGTCGATGAAACCACCATCTAATAAGGCACTCAGTTGAGCTACTACGTTTTCACGTACTGCCTTTTGGGTCAGATCCAAGATAAATTGATTTCGCGAAGGACTTGGCTTTCTTCCAGGAACTTGCATCAAATATTCAGGATGTTTTTGATAAAGTTTTGAATCGATAGAGATCATTTCAGGTTCGAACCAAAGTCCAAACTTTAACCCTTGTTCATGGACATAATCAGCAAAATGCTTGATACCTTGAGGGAATTTACGTTCATAAACAGTCCAATCACCTAACGACGTATTATCATCATCTCGATGACCAAACCAGCCATCATCTAAGACAAACATTTCGATCCCTAGTTCCTTAGCATCATCAACGATCGTCTTTAACTTATCTTCGTTGAATTCAAAATACGTTGCTTCCCAGTTGTTCACAAGGATCTCGCGTTCTTTGTGCTTGAATTTACCGCGTACGATATGTTCTCTGATCAATTCATGATAATTTTGACTCATCTCATTTAAACCATTAGCTGAGAAAGCTAGCAAAACTTCCGGTGCTTGGAAACTTTCCCCAGCTTCTAAGTGCCAGCTAAAGTTATAATCGTTGATCCCAGCGACCACACGTGTTTGCTCGAATTGATCTTTCTCGATCTCAAAACTGTGGTTACCTGAATACACTAGGTCAAAGCCATAAACTTCACCCGAAAATTCGTCTGCATTATGCTCTAATACCGCGATAAAACTATTCATTTGGTGACTTGAAGCTCCCCGACGGCTCTCAAAGACTTTGCGGCCTTGTCCGATCGCTTCACGTTGGATATGGCGTTCATTAGCATGAGCACCAGGTAAAGAGATAACATCCATATTTTGTTTGATAAAGTCAAGTTGCATAGAAGCGACTTTTTTTAGTTCTACCGGTTCAAAGCCAGCATTAGTCACCTTAGCTGAACGGGCTATGATCGCTAATTCTTTAAAGATCGTATACAATAAGGTCACTTCAACACCACTGATCGCATCTTTAAGAAAGAGCGCTAGGGTCTGAGCTTCATCAGCGTTAGCGTAGGCAGCTGGTAAGCCTTCAAGTTTAGGTTTGCCCTCTGTGATCTCATAGCCTTGATAGACTAAACGGGCTGCAAATGAACCATCCGCATTTTGGAGATCCAAAGCCGGTGTGCGATAATCACAATTACCAACACCACTGTACTCTTGTAATAACGAGTCAAGTGAATATGTCCGGTCTAGACTCTCAGGTAAATTCCCTGAAAAGCCCCGATCTACTCGGGGATAGCGCAACTGCCCGTGATACCCATTCACTTTTTTCCCAAAGTATAAGTGACTTAAATAGCCACCTTCTTCTACTGATAAAATGTATGAGATCTTATCATTATGCAAATGAAAAACTTTATTTTTTTCATCAAATTCAATCAACTTGTTCATCGATACACTCTCTACTTTCTAAATTAAATTACCCCTCTAAGCCTACAAATTCAGCAAATCTCACAAATGCTTCTTGCCCCTTTTGGTCGCGTTTAAAGACTCCTGCATCCTCTAAAACACGCGCAAAGACTTTACCCACTTGAGCTTTGACCAAATTATCAACATTTTGTTCACTTACCTCTGGATGCTCAGCCTTGATCTTTTCAGCCCACTTGGCATGATAGTCAGCCATTTGGTTTGGCTTTCCCAGTAAGTATTTTTCAACTTCAGTCAGCTCGTCTTTTAAACGTGGTGGTAAGATCGCTAAGCCCATTACTTCGATCAGACCAATGTTTTCTTTTTTGATATGCTGTACATCTTGATGGGGATGAAAAATACCATCTGGATATTTGGCTGAAGTTTGATTATCCCGTAAGACTAGATCTAGCTCAAATTCAGCGCCTGATCTGCGGGCGATCGGCGTGATCGTGTGGTGTGATTCGCCATTAGAGCTCGCTAAAACATCTACACTTTCATCCGAATAAGCTCGCCATTTATCCAAGATCTTACTTGCTAGTTCGACTAAACGAGCTTGATCTTTAGCCCGTAATCTGATGACAGACATTGGCCATTTAACGATCCCAGCTTCAACATCAGAAAAGCCAGCAAAGTGTAAGTTTTTTTCGATCGGTGCTTTTTGCATCGCAAATTCATGGTTACCACCTTGGTAGTGTTCATGTGTCAAGATCGAACCACCAACGATCGGTAGATCAGCATTGCTTCCAGCAAAGTAGCCTGGGAAGCGCTCCACGATCGCTAATAATTGGCTAAATGTCTTGGCTGTGATCGCCATTGGCTCATGTTTACCATCTAAGAAGATACAATGTTCATTAAAATATGCATAAGGTGAATATTGAAAGCCCCATGTCTTGTTACCTAGATCAAAGCGAATGATCCGGTGATCAGCACGTGCTGGATAGTCGAGCCGTCCTTGATAACCTTCATTTTCAATACATAATTGGCACTTAGGATAACCGGTTTGCTTCATCTTTTTAGCAGCTGCGATCGCTTTAGGATCTTTTTCTGGTTTAGATAAATTGATCGTGATCTCGATGTCACCATATTGTGTTGGCACACTGTAGGCAATATTTTTAGCGATCGCTTTAGTCTTGATATAATCATTTTGTTTGCTTAATGCATAGAAATCTGCGATCGCCTTGTTTTTATCTGTTTCGTATGTTTGCCAGAAACGCTGGTTCAAAACACTTGGGGCTGGCATGATAAAATTCATCAACTCAGCGCCTAAATTATCATACTCATTTTGCGTTTCGCCTACTTTACCATTTTTAGCCGCGATCGTTAACAATTCATCTTTTAATGCGATCAAGTCAGTCGTTTCAACTTCTTGTTTAAGCCCCTCTTCACCGACTAGCGCTAAAACTCGATTATACAGGTAAGGTTTATCCATTTGTGTATAATCACTATTAGCAATAACGCTATCTACAAAGCGTGCCACTACATCTGCTTTCATCTCTTATGCCCCCATTTTTTTACAATTTCTTTGTTCCATCTGCGATCTCAGCAATATAAAATGCTGGTGCATAGCCGATCTTTTCTTCGTAAACTTTACCAACATTTTCTTTAAAGGCTTCAACGTCAGCTTTATTTACAAGCGCGATCCCACAACCGCCAAAACCAGCCCCTGTCATCCGGGCACCTAAAACACCTGGTTGTTGCCAAGCTGTATGAGCTAGAGTATCCAATTCCTTACCCGTTACTTCATAATCATGTTCCAATGAAACATGTGAGGCATTTACTAAACGCCCGAATTTTTCAAGATCTTCTGCTTGTAAGGCTTCACGTGCTTGTAAAGTTCTTTGATTTTCCCAAACTGCATGCCGTGCCCGTTTCAAACGAGCTTCATCAGCGATCAAATAACTATACTCATCAAAGGTTTGCTCATCCAAAGCACCCAAGCTCTTGGCAGCTAATTTGGTGTTCAACTCTTCTAAAGCAGTCTCACATTCACTGCGCCGTTCATTGTACTTGGAATCAGCTAATTCGCGGCGTTTATTTGTATTCATGATCACGATCACGTTATCTTTTAGATCTAATGGGACAAGATCATACTTCAATGTGTTGGTATCTAACAAGATCGCCTTGTTTTCTTGTCCCATTCCTACAGCAAATTGATCCATGATCCCTGAATTTACACCGATAAAGTCATTTTCAGTCTTCATCCCGATCTTTACTAGGTCGAGGCGTTCAAGGTCGAGATCAAATAAATGTTGCAAAATGACACCCATCAACAATTCCAATGAAGCTGATGATGATAGACCAGAACCATTAGGGATATTACCATTGACATAGACATCCATCCCTGTGTCGATCTTATGTCCAGCTTCTTTTAAGAAATGGATCATGCCTTTAGGATAATTCGTCCATTTGTCGGCCTTGTCAAAATGTAGGTCAGCTAATGGAACTTCAATGATCCCTTCATCAGCAAAGTTTTCTGAATAAAAACGCAATGTTTGATCATCACGTTTAGCAGCAGCACCATAAGTCCCTAAAGTGATCGCACACGGAAAAACATGACCCCCATTATAATCAGTATGTTCACCGATTAAATTGATCCGACCAGGTGAGAAGAACTCTGCTTCTGAGGGCCGACCAAAGATCTCTTCAAAGCGTTGTTTTAATTCTGTTTTTTCCATTTCCATTACCTCTCTTCATTTATGCAAGCGTTTTATTTACAGTTATAATTATAGAGACAATTTCGGAATTTAGCAACTGTTTTTACTTAATTTTTAGTAAAAACGATTTCATTTATTTTCCCATTCTTAAAAGAGCTCATTCTGACCTTTACTAAACTATATTCAACTTGTAGGCGTTTTTTTACTAAGCTTATGCTATACTAGATTACATATACTTATACGTAACGATCATGAATGGAGGAAAATATGGCTACGATCAAAGATATCGCAACTAAAGCAGGCGTTTCTGCTGCTACAGTCTCACGCGTTTTAAATTATGACGAAACAATGTCTGTCAGTCCTGATACTCGAAACAGGATATTTAAAATTGCTGAAGAACTAAATTACGTCAAGCACACTCAAAATAAAAAGCAGATAAAAGATCGACCTTTGGAAAAACGTTTAGCGATCATTCAATGGTACACCGAACAAGAAGAAGTCCACGATCTTTATTACTACGCGATTCGTTTAGGGATCGAAAAACAAGCGCATAAGCTCGGCTATGAGATCACGCGGATCTTTCATAATGATCCTTTGGAGAAAGCGACCCAAGCTAATGGTGTGATCGCGATCGGCAAGTACAGTCGCCAAGAAAGTCACGATATTGCTTCTTTAAACTCAAATTTAGTATTTGTCGATAGCAATACTTTGAATTTGGGCTACAATTGTGTCATTTCTGACTTTGATGGTGCCGTTAAAATGGCTTTAGACCACTTTTTGAGCCAAGATCAAACCAAGATCGGACTTTTAGCTGGTGAAGAAAAGACCGCCGATCAAACTGATTCCTTGATCGATCCACGTTTCAGGTCATTTAAAAACTATTTGAGCGATCTAAAACTTTACGATCCGCGCTATGTTTACATCGGAAAATTTTCACCTGAATCAGGTTATCAAATGATGGAACAAGCGATCAAAGAGTTAGGCGACGATCTACCCCAAGCCTTTTTCATCGCTAATGATGCGATCGCCGTCGGAGCTTTGCGCGCACTACAAGAAAATAATATTTCAGTGCCCGAGCGTGTCAGTTTGATCTCATTTAATGATACATCTTTAGCAAAATTTGCTTTCCCTGCGCTTAGCAGTATCAAAGTCTTCACTGAACAAATGGGGCGTTCAGCGGTGACTCTACTTAGCACCTTAGCCGAACAAGAGCAAGAAACACCCGAAATGGTGACCTTGGGAACTAAACTGATCAAACGTGACAGTAGCTTAAATTAGTCCACATCAAAAAAGACCATAAACGTCGTGAAGTGAACCCCCTAAGTTGGACAAAGGAATCTAACTTAGGGGGTTTTACTATGACTAAATTTTCTTTTGAGGATAAGTTGCGGGCTGTAAATATGTATCTAAGAGGCTATGGAAGTAACACAGTAGCTAAAGTTTATAAAGTGAAGAATCACTCAAATATCCTTATGTGGGTCAAACGATATCAAAAATATGGTATTGATGGGTTAAAAGTTCGCTACCCTAAATACGATTACGATGGAAATTTTAAGCTCAATGTTTTAAACTGGAGAAAAAGACATAAGGCTTCCTATCCGGAAACAGCACTTCAGTTTGATATAAGTAATCCTGGGACGATCGCGACTTGGCAACGTAAATTGGATACTAAAGGTGTTGATGCCTTATTTACTAGAAGAGGACGGGCTAAACACATGACGACCAACAATAATAAACAAGCAGAAAAATCAGAATTATCTGAATTAGAACGTTTACGAGCTGAGAATCGTGCTTTACGGGTTGAAAATGAATACTTAAAAAAACTCGATGCCTTGGTTCAGAAGCGCGGACATCGCAAGAAAAATATCAAATCATCCAAGAACTAAGGCAAAAATTTAAATATACATTGGATGAAATACTACCTTACACTAGTCTTAAACGTAGTACATTTTACTATCAAGCCCAACGAATAAACAGGCGAAAAAATAAAGATGAGGAGCTATTAAAGCTTATAAAGGAGGTCAAATCAAAGCACCCGTGTTTTGGTTATCGTACAGTAACACTGAAATTACGATCTCAAGGCATAAAAGTAAATCATAAGCGTGTTAGTCGCATCATGCGAGAAAATGATCTATCAGCGCATATGTATAATAAACAAAGGCGAAAATATAATTCTGCCCTTGGACCACAAGGTAAGAAAGCTAAGAATTTATTACATCGACGTTTTGATACACATTTACCATTTCAAAAAATGGTGACCGACGTAAGTGAATTTAGGTATGGAAATAAGACACAAGAAGAACGTGTCTATCTTTCACCTATCAAAGATTTATGTACAGATGAAATAGTGAGCTATAGTATCAGTAAGCATCCAACAACAGCCTTCGTGGTAAAACCGTTGGATGCATTGATAAAACTTAGACCTAAATTAAACTATCGTATGACTCTCCATAGCGATCAAGGTGTCCAATATCAGAGTGTCCAATGGCGAAAGAAGCTAAAAGAAAATAGGATCTTTCAAAGCATGTCTCGTAGGGCAACGTGCTTAGATAATGCACCCATGGAAAGTTTTTTCCACACAATGAAAGTAGAGCTATATCACAATAAAGAATATACAACACAAGAAGAGTTGGTCAACGCAATGATCAGCTGGATCAGCTATTACAATAACGAACGGATAAAGGTCAAACTAAAAGGCAAGACACCGGTAGAATACCGACATCTTGCCTTAAGAAATATAGTCTAAATAGAGTGTCCAACTTTATGGGTTCACTTCATCGCAACGTTTATGGTCTTTTTTAACATTACTTCCTATTCATAGATCGGATGAGCGGCTGTCAATTGCGCTACTTTAGTTTTGACATCAGCTAAAATTTTAGCTTCACCTTTTGATCCAAGTACCGCTAAGATCAACTCAGCTACTTTTTTAGCATCAGTTTCATCAAAGCCACGACTTGTGATCGCAGGAGTACCTAAACGAATACCGCTTGTTTTAAAGGGACTGAGTGTTTCAAATGGGATCGAGTTCTTGTTGACAGTCAAAGAAACACTATCGAGCAATTGTTCAGCTTCTTTGCCATTCAATCCAAAACCTAAAACATCAACTAATAATAGATGATTATCCGTCCCCCCAGAGATCAGCCGAGCTTTGTCATTTTGTGCAAATACTTCTGCCATAGCTTGAGCATTCTTGACAACTTGGGTAGCGTAATCATTAAATTCGGGGCGCAACGCCTCACCAAATGCAACTGCTTTACCTGCGATAACATGTTCTAACGGACCACCTTGTAATCCAGGGAAAACAGCACTATTGATCTTTTTAGCTAATTGTTCGTCATTAGTCAAGATCAAGCCTCCCCGTGGCCCACGTAAAGTTTTATGTGTCGTCGTCGTCACGATATCCGCATATGGCACTGGATTTTGGTGTTTACCTGCTGCAACTAAACCTGCGATATGCGCCATATCGACCATCAAGTAAGCTCCGACTTCTTTAGCGATTTGACCAAAACGCTCAAAATCGATCTCACGTGGATACGCACTGGCACCCGCTACGATCAACTTAGGCTTGATTTCTTTGGCTAAAGCTAAGATCGCATCATAGTCTAGGCGTTCTGTTTTCTTATCAACACCGTAGCTGACAAAATTATATGTTTGACCACTAAAGTTGACTGGCGAACCATGCGTTAAGTGACCACCACTAGCAAGATCCATCCCTAAGACCGTATCCCCCGGTGCGATCAAGGAACGGTAGGCAGCTGCATTAGCTTGGGAACCGGAGTGCGGTTGAACATTAGCATATTTAGCTCCAAAAAGTTCTTTGGCATGGTCGAGCGCCAGATCTTCTACAACGTCGATGTATTCACAACCACCATAATAACGTTTCCCAGGATAACCTTCTGCATATTTGTTGGTCAAAACACTTCCTTGCGCTGCTAAGACTCCTTCAGAAACGATATTTTCTGAAGCGATCAACTCGATGTTTCCTTGTTGGCGTCTCTTTTCTGCTGCAATAGCTGCCCATAATTGTGGATCTTGTTCTTGATAGTTCATCTAAGCGCCCTCTTTTCGTTGGTATAATTTCCTGTATTGTAGCCGAAATTTAAATTTTTTTCAACTAAAATAGTTTACCGATCGCTCATAAAAAACCTCGCCGGTAGTTACCAGCGAGGTTTTTAGTGGAACTATTTTTCGATCTTAACTGCAACATCGGTATGACTTACTTTTGCCCCAGGCTTGACTTCAACATCAAATTTTTCAAAGAGATCTGAGTTGGCAAATGTAAACATCACCGTGTCATCTAAACCAGCCTTCTTGATCGCTGGATCCCAAAATTCCATGATCTGTTCACCCTTTGTCACATGTTGACCTTCATTGACATATGTGACAAAACCAGTCCCTTTCATCTTAACAGTCCCGATCCCAACATGGATCAAAGCTGGGATACCGTTGTCAGAAACTAAGCCGATCGCATGGCGGGTGACAAAGACCGTCTTTACGACCCCATCAAACGGAGCATAAACTTTACCATCACTAGGGACGATCGCAACTCCAGCTCCCATCTTACCTGAAGCAAAGGTTAGATCAGAGACATCATCTAAAGCTACCACTTTACCTGCTACAGGTACCATGGCTGTCAATTCATCGTCTTTGATCAGGACACCAGCCTCACTACTTTCATTGCTAAATTGATCACCCCAAGTTTTTTCCAACTCAGCCACGATCTGTGCGTGACGTTCTTCAGTCAAAGTGATCTTCTTAGCAAAGATAAACATCCCGATCAACATCATAACGGCTGGGATCGCAAACATCATGATCTTAAAGGTAAATCGATCACTTGCTGTGATAGAAGAAGCAGTTGCACCGGTAGTCATCCCAGCTAAAACAGCGATCTGACCAACAACACCGTTGGAGATAGCACCACCGAATTTATCGACTAACGGCCGAACGGATAAGGCTAATGATTCATCACGGTGACCTAATTTCCATTGACCATATTCAACTGAGTCAGTGATGATCATCAAAACGATCAAGAAAACAACTGGTTGTGGGATAAAGAATAATTCAGCGGCAAACAAAACTAAGGCTAAATTGCTTCCGGCAACTGAAAAGACTGCTAGACCGATCAACATCATCGTCAAACATCCGATAAATAATGGCTTACGGCTAAACTTCTTAGCTAAGAATGGGAAGAAAGCTACCGAGAAAAGCCCAACGCTCATATTGATAAATGAAAGGATCGAAAAGCCCTTAGAAAAGCCCATGATATACGTGAAGTAGTACAATTCAAGCGCATTTACCAAGTTGACCCCGATACCATAGAAAAGATAAGCGATCGCTACCCATAACAACTGGTCATTTTTGACTAACATCTTTAAGACAGCGCCGATACCAGCTGTATCTTCTTCGTTTTTCCGGAGATCATTTTCAACTTCGCGGGTCCCAAAACCAACGGCCAACGCACTAAGAAAGGCGGTAGCACAAACAATAAAGGCAAACCAGAACCAACCACGATCATCACCAGTCCCACCATTACTTTGAAGTGAGAAGAATAACACCAATGGCATTACAACGACCCCGACTAAAGAACCACCGATCGTTGAACCGATACGGGCTAACGTTGCGATCTTTTCACGTTCCCGTGAATCAAAGGAAAGCGCCGGTAGCATCGACCAAAAACCAATATCTTTAAAGGAATAGAAGATATCCATCGTGATATACAATACGGCAAAGATAAAGAGATATAACCAAGGATTTGACTTATTCAAGCCACCCATGTTAGTAAATAAGATCAAAAGTGCGACCGAACTGATCGTCCCACCGACTACGACCCAAGGACGAAAATGTCCCCAACGTGTTTTTGTTCGATCGATCGCATTTCCGATAAAAGGATCGATCAACAATTCAACGATCCGTAAGATCATGATGATCAAAGTCACATAACTGATCAAACGGTTATTAGTTGCTTTATCACCTGTATTAAAAAGGTGGGAGGTAATGAACATGATCAAATAACTTGATAGAGCAGCATAAAATACGTCATTACCAAAAGCGCCAAAAGTATATGATAAACGTGAAGTAAATTTACTTACAGGGCGTTCTTTTGTTTCCATCACAATTCTCCTAACTATAATTACTATTTCTTTTACAACTCTAATCTTAACCGCTTTCAAAAGACAAATCAAGGATTATTTACTAAAAATTACTTAATTTTGTATTTAGAGTCGTATCGCTTGACTTTTGCTACTGGATTCATTTTATAACTTAACAAATTTTTTAGTAATTTAATTTTCCTCAAAAAGTAATATTTTTACTAAATATAACTTGAATATCTAAATGTAATCGTTTACGATAGAGATGTAGCAAAAATTTAAAAATTACTATCTATCCAAGGAGGAAGCCTACTGATGCATGTAACAAAACCTAAATTATCTTGGCTTGAAGACCCAACTGTTTTTGCCGTAAATCGTTTGGCCGCTCATTCCGACCACGAATTCTACAGTGCTAAAACAGGTAAAAATTCACTAAAACAAAGTCTAAATGGAACTTGGCGCGTCCATCTCGAACCTGATATCGCTAGTCAAAAACTTGATTTTATCAGACCCGATTTTGAT
Source organism: Ligilactobacillus murinus (assembly GCF_003288115.1). Taxonomy (NCBI): domain Bacteria; kingdom Bacillati; phylum Bacillota; class Bacilli; order Lactobacillales; family Lactobacillaceae; genus Ligilactobacillus; species Ligilactobacillus murinus. The sequence continues at coordinate 1,125,794 of NZ_CP023565.1, forward strand.
TTTGGCCGTTTTGACTACATTCAAGTTCCTGGTCATTTACAAACACAAGGATTTGACGAGCATAAATATGTTAATACTCAGTATCCTTGGGACGGTCACGAAGAACTCCGGCCCCCTAAACTACCTAAGAAAAATAAAATTGCTTCTTATATCAAGACCTTTGAATTAGATCACGCGCTAAAAGACAAGCCCGTTCATATTTCATTTCAAGGCGTCGCTACGGCCTTTTATGTTTGGTTAAACGGTCATTTTATCGGATACAGCGAAGATTCCTTTACTCCAAGTGACTTTGATCTAACGCCATATTTAGTCGAAGGGCAAAACCATTTAGCCGTTGAAGTCTTTAAGTACAGTAGTGCTAGCTGGATCGAAGACCAAGATTTCTGGCGCTTGAACGGGATCTTCCGTGATGTCTTCTTGTATGCTTTACCTAAAGCTCACCTAGCTGATATCCACGTTACCGCAAACCTAGCGTCTGACTATGAAACTGGCATCTTTGAATTAAAAGCAACGGTGACTGGTCAAACTACTGATAACTTTTTACATGCGCGTCTCTTAGACCCTGATAAGCGTGTTGTCTTTGAAACCAAAGTACCTTTGAATCAAATGATCGATCTAAGCCAAGAATTAAGTCAAGTAGCGCCATGGAGTGCTGAACTTCCAAATTTATATACACTTGAATTGACTTTAGAAGATAAAGATGGCGCTGTTGTCGAATTTGTTCCAGAAAAAGTCGGCTTTAGACGGTTTGAGATCAAAGATGGTCTGATGCTATTAAATGGTAAACGTATCATCTTTAAAGGGGTCAACCGCCACGAATTTGATCCTAAACTCGGCCGCGCGATCACCAAAGAAGATATGTTATGGGATATTAAATTTATGAAACGCCATAACATCAACGCCGTACGCACATCTCACTACCCTAACCAAACGCTTTGGTATCGCTTATGTGATGAATATGGGATCTACTTGATCGATGAAGCTAATCTTGAATCCCACGGTTCTTGGCAAAAACTCGGTGCCTGTGAACCATCATGGAACATCCCTGGTAACCTACCAGAATGGGAACCGACCTGTATCGATCGCGCTAACAGCATGTTTGAACGTGATAAAAATCATCCAAGTGTCCTCATCTGGTCGTTAGGTAATGAATCTTATGCTGGAACAGATATTGCAGCAATGGGTGATTATTTACGTCACAAAGATCCGACCCGTGTCGTTCATTATGAAGGTGTGACTTGGAATCGCGAATTTGACTACATTACAGATATCGAAAGTCGAATGTACGCTAAACCACATGAGATCGAAGAATATCTCCAAAACGAGCCTAAGAAACCATATATCTCATGTGAATACATGCATGCTATGGGGAACTCAGTCGGTGGCTTAGAGCTCTACACTAAACTTGAGAAATACCCACACTACCAAGGTGGCTTTATTTGGGATTACATTGACCAAGCGCTCTATCAAAAATTAGGTGATACGACGCGTTTAGCTTATGGGGGCGATTTTAACGACCGTCCAAGTGATTACGAATTCTGCGGCGATGGTTTAGTCTTTGCTGACCGAACGATCTCTCCTAAAGCCCAAGAAGTCAAGCATCTATACGCTGACATTAAGATCGAGCCCGATGAAACTGGTGTCACATTGACTAATGATGGCTTATTCACTAATAGTGCAGACAGCTATTTTACTGCCCGTGTCTTGCAAGACGGCAAAGTTGTTTTCGAAAAAGACTATCAATTGATCGTCTTACCTCAAGAAAGCAAGCACTTTGACCTTGAACTTCCATTACCTAAAACTGGTGAGGTCATCTATGAAGTCCAACAACATTTAGCTAAAGATACAGCTTGGGCCAAAGCTGGCTTTGAGATCAATTTCGGGCAAACTGTGAGCCGTTACGCTTTACCGGAATTTAAAGCTCAAGGTACACCTAAAGTCGCTATGGGAGACGTCAATATCGGGATCTCGGGTAAAAACTTCGAAGTGCTCTTATCTAAAGACAAAGGTGGGTTAGTCTCACTTAAATACAGTGGCCAAGAATTTATCACGCGAACACCACAACTATTATTCTGGCGTCCAATGACCGATAATGATCGTGGTTGTGGTCATGGCTTTGAACGTGCAATGTGGTTAGGTGCTGGTAAATTTGCCAAAGTCGTTGATCTTCAAGTAGCATCTAAAGAACACGCCGTTGAAGTAAGTTACACCTATGAATTACCATTACCAAAGCAAGCCACCGTTCAAGTTACGTATTTGGTCGATGGAACAGGTAAAGTCAATGTAAGTGCCAAATATCCAGGATACCCAGACTTACCATCCCTGCCGACATTTGGGCTTGAATTCAAGTTACCTGCCAAATACGATAGCATGACTTACTATGGTCGTGGCCCAGCCGAAAATTATCTCGACCGTAAACTTGGGGCACGCTTAGGAACATTTACTACGACTGCTAAAGACAGTGTTGCTTCCTATTTAGTTCCACAAGAGACAGGAAACCACTGTGATGTCCGCACTTTAGTGCTTACAGCTGACAAAGAGCTTGGACTAAAGATCAGTGCTACTAAACACGCGTTTTCGGCTAGCCTTTTACCATATAGTACAATGATGCTTGAAGAAGCGCTCCATCAAGATGAACTACCACCAATGCGCTTTGCTTGGTTACGTCTCATGGCTGAGCAAATGGGTGTCGGCGGTGATGATTCTTGGGGGGCACCAGTTCATGAAGCTTACTGGCTCAAAGCTGATAAACCACTAGAACTCAATTTTACACTCGAACCCTTAAATTAACAGTTTAATTTTTAGATAGACACTTTGCGACGGCAAGGTGCCTATTTTTTTAGGCTAGATAATAAAAAACGCCAGGATATGTTTCCTGACGTTTTCTTATATCATCTACACGGGCTCACGCTTTGTTTAGTCCTTCCCAAGTTGGGCTACATGATCTTTGATATATTGGACTGAGCGTGCAAGCTGCTCTTCTTCTTTAGCATTTAATTTAAGCTCAACTACTTCTTCGGCTCCCTCAGCGCCAATGATCGCTGGATAACCGATATATGTTCCTAAAGCTTCAACATATACTGAAGCGGGAGCAAATAATTTAGCGTTAGACATGACTGCTTGCGCTAACCGCACCCCACAAGTTGCGATCGCATAAGAAGTATAACCTTTGCCACTTGCCACTGTCCAAGCTCCTTCAGATGGTTTGCTATCTAAAGCCTCGAGCTCAGCTTGGCTCAAGATCTCCGTGATCGGTTTATTATTAGCCCGAACAGTCGACCAAGCGTTGAATTGGGAATTTCCATGTTCCCCTAGAACATAACCATCGATATTACGGCTATCTTGGTGTAAGTAGTCCCCCACTACATGTTGCATTCGTGCTGTATCCAAGAAAGTCCCAGTTCCAAAGACACGGTTGCGTGGTAACCCAGTTTCTTGTTGCAAGATCGTCGTGATCGCATCACATGGGTTGGAAATATTGATCAAGACCCCATTAAAACCAGCTTCTTTTAACTTACGCCCTACTTCGACCGCATTTTTGCTGTTGATCTCAAATTCTGCAAAACGATTACCGGTTCTGACACTGGCTTGAATATCACCAAAGGCAGTGATCACAACATCGGCATCTTTTAGATCAGCATAATCTTGGATCTTGATCTCGGTGTGATATGGCATCCGTGGCATTGCATCTTCAAAGTCCAACTTTTCAGCTAAGACTTTTTTATCATTGGTATCGATCATCACAAGTTCGTCTGCGATCCCTTGAGAAACGATCGTATAAGCTACAGTTACACCAACATTACCAATTCCGATAACACCTAATTTTCTCATTTAAAATTCCTCCCCACTGATGCTTAAGCATCAATTAGTTTGTTTCATAATACTCCGTTTTACTAAAACCCGCAAGTAAAATCTACTAAAAAAGGATGTCACACAGACATCCCCAAAATTATTTATCTTCTTTTGTTTCATCTACCACAACTGAGTCATTTTTGTCTTCAGTTGTTGTGGTTGTTGCCGTTGTTTCAGCTGCTTTCTTTAAAACACGCGCGATAGCTGAACGAGTAAAGTCAAGATAGACCCCATCGCAATCGATCGTTACGATGTTTTTATCTGCATTTACTTCACTTACGACCCCATGCAAACCACCGATAGTTACGATCTCATCGCCTGGTTTCAAGGCGTTCATCATTTCTTGATGTTGTTGTTGTTGTTTCTTTTGGGGTCTGATCATCATAAAATACATCAAACCGAACAAAACAACAAACATTACAATTGTTGAAATTGAAGAATTCACAATATTTGCCTCCTTAGTATATGTGCTCCTTATAACTGTATCAAAAAAATCTATTAAAAACTAGCGTATTTGCCTTAAGAACTAAAAGTTTTTTGGATTTTTAACATTCAAACCATACTCTTCAAAGAAATGTTCTTTAAATTCGAGTAAATTGTCATCCATGATCGCTTGGCGAACTTGCTTCATCAAATTGAGCAAGAAATACAAGTTATGATAACTCGTCAAACGTAAACCAAATGTTTCATCCGCTTTGAACAAGTGGCGCACATAAGCCCGGGTATAATTACGGCAAGTGTAGCAATCACAGTTATCATCGATCGGTGAAAAATCACGCGCATATTTAGCATTTTTAACGACTAAACGTCCATGTGAGGTCATACATGTACCATTGCGTGCGATCCGTGTTGGCAAGACGCAATCAAACATATCAACTCCACGTAAGACCCCATCGATCAAAGCATCTGGAGAGCCGACACCCATCAAGTAACGTGGTTTATCTTCGGGAAGTAATGGTGTCGTAAAATCTAAAACTCGATTCATTTCAGCTTTAGATTCACCAACTGATAGTCCCCCGATCGAATAACCTGGGAAATCTAACGAAACAAGGTCACGAGCACTCAATTTACGTAGATCTTCGTGTCCGCCCCCTTGAACGATCCCGAATAAAGCTTGTTTTTCAGGATCTTGGTGCGCCTTTAAGCCCCGTTCTGCCCAACGGCTCGTCCGTTCAACTGATTTTTTGATGTAATCATAACTTTCGTAAAATGGTGGGCATTCATCAAAACTCATCATGATATCTGAGCCCAAAGCATTTTCGATCTGGATCGCTTTTTCCGGCGACAAGAAAAGTGGGGCTCCATTCAAGTGGCTCTTGAAATGAACGCCTTCTTCTGTGATATTACGCATATCAGCTAGTGAAAAGACCTGAAAGCCACCGGAATCAGTCAAGATACCTTGATCCCAGTTCATAAATTTATGCAGACCACCGGCTTCTTTAACTAGATCTTCACCAGGGCGTAACCACAAATGGTAGGTGTTGGATAAAATGATCCCAGCCCCCATTGCTTTTAATTCCTCTGGTGACATAGCTTTCACGGTCGCTTGGGTCCCAACAGGCATAAACATCGGCGTTGGAAATGTACCATGTGGCGTGATGATCTCGCCTAAACGCGCGCCAGTATGCTTTTCTTTCTTGATCAAACGATATTTAATTGCTGGTTCAGTCATCTATTTGTGATATAAAAATGTGGAATAGCATACACATATGCCATTTAGAAAGAATTATATACTTCCTTTCTCGATTCTTTTTTAGCTTATCCCCCACATTTTATCTTTCTAGGGAAATTATACTTACTTTAATAAATAAACATTGCATCACCAAAGCTAAAGAAGCGATACTTTTCTTTAACCGCGTGGCGATAAGCATTCAAAATATTTTCACGCCCTGTAAAGGCTGAAACTAACATTACTAATGTTGATTTTGGCAAATGGAAATTAGTGATGAAAGCATTGACTACTTTCCATTCATAACCTGGCTTGATAAAGATATCGGTCCAACCGCTATCAGCCTTGATCTCACCGTTAAATTTGCTACCGATCGTTTCTAGCGTCCGGATCGAGGTCGTTCCTGTAGCTACGATCCGACCACCATTTTGGCGAACTTCATTTAATGTTTTAGCCGCCTCTTCTGACAAACGGTAAAACTCACTGTGCATTTTGTGTTCTTCAATATTATCCACACTGACTGGTCTAAAAGTTCCTAAACCAACATGTAATGTCAAGTAGACTAATTTGACACCTTTAGCTTCGATCTTAGCCAATAATTCTTCCGTGAAGTGGAGTCCAGCTGTAGGAGCAGCGGCAGAACCGACTTCTTTAGAATAAACTGTTTGATACATTTCAGGATCGTCCAATTTTTCCTTGATGTATGGTGGTAATGGCATTTCCCCCAAGCTTTCTAAGACCTCTAGGAAGATACCATCGTATTCAAATTCAACGATCCGACCACCATGTTCAAGCTCTTCTTTGACAACGGCCGTTAATTCACCGTTGCCAAAGCTGATCTTAGTCCCAACTTTAGCCCGTTTAGCTGGTTTGATCAAAGTCTCCCATTGATCACCTTTGATGTTATTTAAAAGTAGCACTTCTAAATGTCCACCAGTATCTGGTTTGACACCATAGATCCGGGCTGGTAAAACACGTGAATCATTCATGACTAAGGCATCACCAGGCTCTAAGCGGTCGATCACATTGTAAAAATAGTCATCTTGATATTTTCCTGTTTTAGAATCTAAGACTAGCATCCGTGATTGGTCGCGATGTTCTAAAGGTGTTTGCGCGATCAATTCTTCGGGTAGCTCATAATCAAAATCTTCGGTCGTTAAATGTTCTTCTGTCAAAAAAATCATCCTCTTTAATTTTTGGTATATGGTAGGCGTAAATGCTCATACGCCAAAGGGGTCACAACACGTCCCCGAGCAGTTCGCTTGATAAACCCGATCTGTAAGAGATAGGGTTCGATCATATCGGCGATCGTTTCAGTATCTTCACCGATATTGGCAGCCAAAGTGTTCAGACCCACTGGCCCACCACCGTATAATTCGATCATTGTTCTTAAAACTTTGTGATCGGTCTCATCTAAGCCCCGCTCATCAACATGCAGCATCTCCAAAGCAAATTTTACGATCTCAAGGTCGATCTGTTCTTTGGCTGCTACCTGCGCAAAATCACGCACGCGCTTTAATAAACGATTGGCCACACGCGGAGTCCCCCGCGAACGGCGCGAGATCTCCAAGGCTCCTTGCTCGCTGATCGCCGTTGAAAAAACACTGGCAGAACGGGTAACGATCTGCGCTAGTTCAGCATCAGTGTAGTAGTTCATATGCTCAACGATCCCAAAACGCGCACGCAAAGGAGCCGACAACATGCCCGCTTTAGTTGTAGCTCCGATCAAAGTAAACGGTGGTAGCGGAAATCTGACCGGATGAGCGGTCGCATCTTGTCCAACGATGATATCTATATAAAAATCTTCCATCGCTGAATAAAGCATCTCTTCGATACTCTTTGGCATTCGATGGATCTCATCGATAAAGAGCACATCGCCTGGTTCAAGTTCATTTAATAGCGCCACTAGATCACCTGGACGTTCAATGGCTGGTCCTGTTGTCGTCTTGATCTTGACTCCCAATTCATTAGCAATGATCGTTGCCAAAGTCGTCTTACCTAAACCCGGTGGTCCATAGAGCAAGACATGGTCAAGTGATTCTTGGCGATTTTTAGCAGCTTCGATATAGATCGCTACTTTTTGCTTAATCTTTTCTTGACCGATATATTGAGCTAGTTTTTGCGGACGTAGACTCAATTCTGTTTGCACATCATTTTGATCAAAAGCCGCATTTGAGATCAAACGCTCATCTTCCATCCAAATCAGTCCCTTCTACTTATTTTTTCATGATCAAACGTAATCCCTGGCGTAAATAAGCATCAGTCGAAGCACCAGTGTACGTTTCTAACTTCTTAGCAACTCGCTTGATCTCAGTTTTCGTATAACCTAATGCACTTAAGACTTCGACCGCCTCTTGTAAATATGGCTGCTCAGTCGTGGTCAATTCGATCCCTTGTTGCCCGACGAGCTTAGTCTGATCTAGATCATTTAACTTACCCTTCAAGTCTAAAATGATCTGCTTAGCCGTTTTCTTACCGATACCAGGAAAATTAGTCAGGTAACCATCATCTTCTTGTTCGATCGCATTGATCAAACCACTATGGTCTTCACTGGCTAAGATCGCTAGCGCACTTTTCGGTCCGATCCCCGAAACATTCAATAATTTCAAGAAAAGTTGCTTTTCAGCTTCATCAACAAAGCCATAAAGCATGATCTCGGTCTCACGAACAGCTTGGTGCAAATAGATCTTTTGTTGACGGTCAAGATCGACTTGATAGCGAAATGGATTAGCTACAAATACTAAATACCCCATTTGACCACTCTCAACTACGATATAACGCGGCGTAACTTTAACTATCGTCCCAATGATATATTCATACATAAATTTTCACCTGTTCTTTTTCTACATGCCTTTTAATGTTACCACAGAAACAGCATCTTGACTGAAATTTTTTACAATTCGGTCTGTTTTCCTTGGTGAGGATCTTGGATCCGTTTGAACATTCGCTCAAGCTCTGAGTTGCTAAAATGCACTAAAGTCGGTCTACCATGCGGACAATTAAATGGATTATTACATTTAGCCAGTTGATCCAATAAAGACTTAGCTTGAAAATCGTCTAAATGATGATTAGCCTTGATCGATCGCTTACAACTCATCATGATCGCTGTTTTTTCGCGAAATTTTGCAACTGTCAATTTATGATCTGCTAAAAACCATTCGATCATTTCTCTGAGCGTATCTTCTTCTTGCCCCTTGATGAACCATATTGGATGGTGTCTTACGATAAAAGTATTTTGTCCAAACTCTTCTAACTCGATCCCTAGCTCGGCTAATTTAGTACGATTTTCACTGATCTTCAGTGTATCTGTCGTCGGATAAGCTAAGATGATCGGCACCAGTAACTCCTGTTGCGCTTTTGAGACTTCACCGATCGCTTCACGGTAGTATTCATATTTACACCGCTCTTGAGCAGCATGCTGGTCAACTAGATATAACCCATCCGCTGCTTGCGCCAACAAATAAGTTCCATGGAGTTGTCCGATATAAGTTAACCCAGGAAATTTTTCTTTTACCTGCGTTTGGCTAGCCTGATCATCAGCCTCAGCTTCTAGCGCTGTTGTATCTATTGACTTGGCTTGTACTTTTGTTTGATATTTTTCATCCCACGCCTTGAGTGCATCAGAGTCTAGTTGGCGCCTATCTTCTATGATCACTGGCTTAGTTAGCGCTACGTCTTGGGCTTTAGCGGGCTCAGATTCTTGGGGCTGTTCTAAAGAATTTCCCAGCAAGACCTGGGTCATCTCAGCGGTCGAACGCTTCTTCTTTGGTTTTACTTCATAACTATCGCTTGTTTCAGCTAAGGTAAAGTCTAACTGTTTAGCTTTAGGTTCACGTTTAGTCTTAGGCTTTGAATTAAGATTTTCCAAGGCACTCGGGATCAGATTTTCTTTAGCTAAACGCGCATAGATCGTTTGTTCGATCAGATCCGCTAACTGCTCTTCTTTACTGATCCTGACCTCTTGTTTAGTCGGATGCACATTGACATCAACTAATAAAGGATCCAAGTGAATGTCGATGACCCCAAAAGGATAGCGTCCGACCATCAATTTTGAGCCATAGCCTTTTAAAACTGCTTTTAGCAATTGCTTATTTTTGATATATCGGCCATTGATCAGCAAACTGATATAATTTCGAGAAGCACGCGTCAATTTAGGCAACGACACATAACCTTGGACCTTAAAATCTAGGTCTTCTCCCAAAAAAGATACCATCTGCCGGGCATTTTGGATCCCATAGATCGCACTTACCGTTTGGATCAGTTTGCCATTTCCCGCCGTTTGCAAGATCTTCTTGCCATTGTTATATAGAGCAAAAGCGATCTCACCGTGACTTAAAGCCAAGCGATTGACGATATCACTGATCGCGGCTAGTTCTGTCTGAAGCGAACTGAGATATTTTAAGCGAGCAGGCGTATTATAAAATAGATCAGTTACTGTGATCTTTGTGCCTTGGCGCATGGCTGCTGGCTTATGGGCGGTAACTTCTCCACCACGCACATGATAAAATGTCCCCTGCGTTTCAGTCTGAAGTGCGGTCTCCAAGCAAACATCAGCCACTGAAGCAATACTTGGTAACGCCTCGCCTCGAAAACCTAGTGTATTTACTTGAAAAAGGTCTTGGCGATCCTTGATCTTACTTGTCGCATGCCTAAAAAATGCCAGCGGAACATCTTCAGCAGCGATCCCTTCACCATTATCGATCACAGTGACTTCTTTGATACCTGCTTCTTTAACATAAATATCGATCTGCGTACTGTTAGCATCGATCGCATTTTCTACCAACTCTTTGACCACTGAGGCTGGCCTTTCAACAACTTCACCGGCTGCGATCTGATCGGCTAAAACAGTCGCTAACTCATGGATTTTAGCCATTTTCGTCTCACCTTGCTATTTTAATTTTTCTTGCCATTTAAATACTGCATTCATTACATCCATCGGCGTCATCGCCATTAAATTTAGATCCAAGATCTCGGTCAAAACATCTTTTTCTTTGCCAACAGGTTCCTTTGGCGTCACAACTTCGGGGCTAAAGAGCGAAAGTTGAGCTTCACTATCATCAGCCTCAGTTTCAACTTGAACTGGGGCGACCTCTTTAAGCATAGCCGTCGTTTTTTGCACGTCTTTTCCTTCTAGTTGATGTAAGATCGTATCGGCCCGCGTCAATAAACTTGCGGGCATACCAGCTAGTTTTGCAACATGGACCCCATAAGAACGATCAGCTGGACCAGCTTGCATCTTGTGTAAAAAGACTAATTCGCCATCTTTTTCGACTGCACCAACGTGAATGTTTGCCAAACGTGGCAATTCTTGTTCGAGTACCGTCAATTCGTGATAGTGTGTTGAAAAGAGCGTCTTAGCTTTGACTTTATCGTGCACATACTCAATGATCGCTTGGGCCAAAGCCATTCCATCATAAGTAGCCGTCCCACGTCCTAACTCATCAAAGAGTAACAAGCTATTTGAAGTCGCCTGTTTTAAAGCTAAATTAGCTTCTTTCATTTCGACCATGAAAGTTGATTCTCCCGAGATCAGATCATCAGCCGCTCCGATCCGAGTAAAGATCTGGTCAAAGATCGGCATTTTTGCTTGTTTAGCTGGGACAAAACAGCCCATCTGTGCCATGATCACACTGAGCGCCAATTGTCGCATATAGGTACTTTTCCCAGACATATTTGGTCCAGTGATCAATAAGATATCCAACTTTGAAGACATTTTGACATCATTTGGGATATAACTTTGCTTGCCTAAAACTTTTTCGACTACTGGATGCCAACCATCGACGATATCCAAAGTGCGCTCATTTTGGCTCAACCTTGGACGGACAAAATGATTATCCTCACTAACAGTCGCAAAGCTTTGCAAGACATCTAATTGAGCGACCTTAGCTGCCAATTTTTGTAGTCGCTTGATCTGGTCTTTGATCTGGTCACGGATCTGGGTGAACAATTGATATTCTAGCTCATAGGCTTTAGTCTCTGCGCCTAAGATCAATTCTTCTTTTTCCTTTAATTCAGGTGTGATAAAGCGTTCGGCATTCGTCAGCGTCTGTTTTCGTTGATAACGATCCTGCGGAAGCTTTTTGACATTGGCTTTAGAAACTTCAATATAATAACCAAATACGCGGTTGAAACCGATCTTTAGATTGGAGATCCCCGTTACTTGACGTTCGCGTGCTTCTAACTGAGCTAGCCACTGCTTTCCATTTTTCATCGCATCATTGTACTCATCCAACTGAGCATTATAGCCAGCCTTGATCAAATTCCCTTCAGTGATCGATAGCGGCGGTTCATCAACGATCGCTTGTTCGATCAGGTCAGCAACATCTTCGACTGGATCTAATTCGGTCAAAAAATCATGATAAATATCTTGGTCTAGTTGCTCTAAAATATAGCGGATCTGCGGAATATGAGCAAGCGAGGTCCGCAACTGGACTAGATCACGACCATTGACATTGCCAAATGCTACGCGCCCAGCTAAACGTTCAAGATCATAAACTTGGGTCAATTGTTCAATGATCCCTGAACGTTCAAAATAATTATCTAATAGATTTTCAACGATCGCTTGTCGCTGCTTTATCTGCTGGAGATCTAATAATGGGCGTCCGATCCATTGTTTCAATAAACGAGCTCCCATGGCTGTCTTAGTCTCGTCTAACAGCCAAAGCAAGGTCCCAGATTTTTTATGTGTCCGTAAATTTTTCAATAATTCTAAATTACGTTGGGCATTGTGATCTAATTTCAAATAGTGGGATGGTTCATAGTGGACGGCTTTTTGTAAATGGGCTAAAGAGCGTTTTTGCGTTGTAGTCAAATATGCTAGCAATTGCTTGACAGTTTGCTTTTCTAATGTCTGCTGGAGATCTTGACTCACATACGAAACTTCTGCGCTTGGCATCACTTCTGGTTGATCTGACATCAAAACTTTCAGTTGTTCTAATAATGTTTGCGTTGGTTGACTAAGTGAATCATCGATCACAACTTCTTTGGTCTGCAAACTCATCAATTCATTTAGCAGCGACTCAGTGCTCGTTAAAGTCGCTACTTTGATCTCACCCGTCGATAGATCAGCGTAGGCAAAACCATACTGTCCGTCTTTTTCATGTAGCGCTGTTAAGTAGTTGTTTTCTTTAGCTTCACTTGCATTTTGGTCGATGATCGTCCCAGGTGTCACTAGTTGGACCACCTCACGCTTGACCATCCCCTTAGCCGTTTTAGGATCTTCAACTTGCTCACAGATCGCTACTTTATAGCCTTGGTCAACTAAAATATCAATATAATTTTGTGCAGCATGATGCGGTACACCGCACATTGGGATCGGATCGACCGCATTTTTATTACGCGTCGTCAAAGTCAACTCAAGTATCTGAGCTCCTTTGACCGCATCATCGTAAAACATCTCATAGAAATCCCCTAAACGATAAAATAAAAAGGCGTCGGGATACTGTTTTTTGACTGCCAAATATTGTTCCATCATTGGCGTCTTTTTTGTCTTTTGTGGCATCTATCCAAAAATCCTTTCTAAACTAAAAAATGGGTCCGTGCCACCCACTTACCAAACTGATTCTCTTGTTAATTTTATCATTTTAAGCTAGATTTTGCACCATGCTGCCAGATACTAAAAAAACAGGAAGCGATATATCACTTCCTGTAATTATTTTTCAAATTCTAATCTTCAGCAGCATCCATTGCTTTTAAGATCACACCTAGATGATCCCGGCGGTCTTTTGTATCTTTTAGTTTAGCATCATATACAGCCACCAGATGGCTACCACGTTTAGTTCCATGTAATTTTTCGCAAACATTGGTGAGCTCGGCACATTTTTGCTCCGCTAACTGATACTCATGCAAAATATCAAGTTTATTGCCCATCACAAAGCCTCCCAAAAAACATAAATTAATCTTGACTTGACTAATTTACCACTTTTGACGGTATTTGTTAACAAACTTTTTTTAAGATTTCGTTACAAAAAAGTTTCGCCTGTAATAATCAAAAAATTTAACTATTCATTAACGACCAGTATATCTGCCTTAGTGTTTCGAACTACATACGCTACTGTTGAACCCAAAATAAAACGATCGAGCTTATTTAAGCCAGTTGCACCAACGATCACCAATTCAGCTTGATACTTCTTTGGTAGTATTTCGCTTAGCATCTCCTTAGGATCACCAATAACGACCACCGCTTGATAATTAACTTTTTCAGGTAGCTTTACTTGATAGTGGGCCAGCATTTTTTGGGCCTGCTCTTGTTTTACCTCAAGTTTCTCAGCTGATAAAGTGTTGACCTCAAGTCCAGGTCCCCCAAAGCCTACTTGGAGTTTGGGTTTGACTACAGTGACCAAAACTAACTTAGCATCCATAGATCGGGCTAATTCCCCAGCTTTTTCAAGGGCACTAAGTGAATTAGCTGAGCCATCCAGGCCAACTAAGATCGTTTTATAATGTTTCAATTGTAAAGACCTCTTTTCAAAATATAGCTACATCTTCGCCTATATTTTAGTTCAATTCTTCGATAATTGACAGCAAAACGATTGCTGTTTTCTTTTTGCCAAATCCAAACTGATGTGCTATTGTAGAAAAATGCGAAACACTTTGAAAGGAAGCCGCATTACCTATGACATTAGATGAACAATTGTTAACATTGATCCAGAAAAGACCAGAATTTCGTGAAGTTTTTACGATCTTAGATAAAATGCATCTTGGAGACGCTTTTCTTTGTGCCGGAAGTATCCGCGACCTAGTTTGGTCCGAACGCGAAGAAAAACCCTTCAATTTGATGCTTGGAAATTTAGACATTTATTATCTTGATCCTAATGAATCCTACGAACAGTATCTAACACGTAAAACTGAACTAAATCAGCGTCATTCTAAATATCTGTGGGAATTGACTAATATTTCACTTAATAATCCTCATAGACCGGAATTTCAAGGTAAAGATTCGCTAGCTGACGTGATCGCAACTTTTCCTGAAACCTGTAGTGCCGTAGGAATTTGCCACTCACCAGCAACAAATTTTGAATTTATTGCACCATACGGTCTAGCTGATCTATTTTCAGAAAAGATCGTCCCAACATCGGCTTACCTTGAAAAAAATACGCTCGAAGCTTTTAAAAAGCGCGTCGAGCGTAAAAAATGGTTGCAAAATTTTGAAAATACAACTTTGATTTTGCCTTGATATCCTTTAGAAACAAAAGAGGCTGTGACATAAGTCTTCAAAAAACGGTCGTAAATGGACTTAAAAATTGTTCATTTACGACCGTTTTTGTATACTATAAATAAAAAAGGACATCAGAACCCCCCTGATGCCCTATAGTCTACCCCCTCAAAAAAGAAAGGAGATAAACCCATGCACAGCAATTATAACATAAATCAACTCAGTTTGAACATGGCGACCTTCTATGAACCTGAAAAAAATCATCAAGCACACTACATACACCATTTAGTCGAATCTATTGATTTTGATGACTCTTATACCTTTGGGCGTCCTTTCGAATATGAACCTCGGGTCTTACTCAAGTTAGTTCTTTTGGCATATAGTTATGGTATTTTTTCTTGTCGAAAGATCGAACGTTTTGCTCGGGAAAACGTTGTTGCCATGTGGTTGACTCAGGAAGCCCAACCTACTTATCGTACTATTGCTCGCTTTGTTGTCTCTGATACTATTGAGATGATGCTAAAAAGTTCGTTTTCTGAATTTAGAGAATATTTGCGAAAAAATGGGCTCATTGATGAGGCTGTGTTTATTGATGGTACTAAGATTCTTGCTAACGCAAATAAATACTCGTTTGTTTGGAAGAAAAATACTATTCGCTATGATGATTTAAATCGACAAAAAGCTAAAAAGTTATTGAAAGAGATCAAAGAATCGATCGTCAATATTGATTTTGCTGATGATCTGACTGTTGATCAACTTGATGAGATATGTGCCCGATTGGAACAACGAATTGAATATTTGAATGAAAAAGTCGAAGAGACTAAGAAGATCTCCCCTAATCCTGCGAAGCAGGAACGACGGGTGGCCAAGAAATACTTAAAACAAACACGCGAGCGTAAACAGAAAAACTCTAAATATGCTGAACAGTTTGCCATCGTTGGCGAGCGAAACAGCTATTCTAAAACTGACAATGACGCCACTTTTATGCGTATGAAAGAAGATCCAATGAAAAATGGTCAAACCAAACCTGGCTATAATCTCCAAGTCGCTGCTAATAATCAATTTGCTTTGGACTACACCCTCGCACCTAATCCAACTGATATGCGTACTTTGATCCCATTTTTAGAAAAGATGGATGCAGATGTTATCCAAGGTCCGATAGTTGCTGATGCTGGTTATGGATCTGAACCTAACTATGAATTTATCGAAGATAAATTCGGAGTGTTTGATTACCTTATTCCATATAATACGATGTTAAAGGAAGAAACCAAACGTTGGAGATCAGATGAGCGCAAAGTGATGAATTGGCATTATAACGCTGAAGATGATTACTATATAGATCCAAAGAATGTTCGTTTTAACTTTAAACGCTATGCATATCGCCATGATACATATGGTTATAAACGAAATTTTAAAGTATATGAAGCTGAAAAATTCGATGAAGATCGTAAAGAAGATCCAAATGCATTGACCAAAAAAGGAAATGTCAGAAAGATCTATATCAATCCACAATGGGAATATTTCAAGGGGAAAGTAAAAACAAACCTTTCAAATACTGAAAAAAATAAGATCTATCGTAGAAGAAAGTATGAGATCGAACCTATTTTCGGTAATTTGAAGGCTTATTTGGGTTTTACTCGATTTACCGTACGAAGTAAGAAAAAGGTAAATCGACAAATGGGGATAGCGTTAATGGCATTGAACATGTGGAAAATGTCCACTAGTAGTTCAAAAATATCACCAAATAATAAAAACAAAAAGAAGACCATCCGAATTTTTCAAAATTTTCAAAAAATTCGAATGGTCTTCTTTAAAGATAGAGACTTATGTCACAGCCTCTTTTTTCTTATCTATTTTTGTTCTTCTACATTATTCATCCCGTAGATAATATAAATTAAAAGTCCCAGCACAAACCAGATCCCGGTAACAAGTTTTGCCATATGATCCAAACCTAAGAAGACAAACAAAGCACCTAAAAATGCTAATGCTGGCAAGACCGGATAAAGCGGCATCTTAAAGCCTGGTACTGGTAAATCTTTACCTTCACGTGGACGTAAGCGGTAGATCCCGATCGTCACAAACATAAAGGCGATCAATGTCCCAGCTGAGATCAATTGCGATAAGAAAGCAAATGGGAAGATCGCCCCTAAAACGATCGCAACGCCAGACAATAAGCCCAAGGCATGATTTGGTAAATTGTTCTTGTTTAACTCACCTAACCACTTAGGTAACAAGCCATCACGCCCAAATGAATAGAGCAGACGTGAACCAGCTAAAGTCATCCCGATCAAGGCAGTAAACATTCCGATCACGGCGATCGCTTGGACAACTGTCGCAACGATCGGATAACCCGCATGCCGTAAAGCCCAACCAACTGGTTCAGCATTACCAGCATAGTTTGAATAATGGAACATCCCGACCAAGACTAAAGAAACACCTGAGAATAAAACAACTGCGATCAACAAGGACCCCAAGATCCCGCGTGGCATCGTTTTAGATGGATTCTTAGCTTCAGCCGCATTCGCTGCGATCGAATCAAAACCGATATATGATAAAAAGATCGATGAAATACCAGCATAGATCCCTTGCCAACCACCAAATGAAGTCCCATCGGCATTGACTTTATGAGCTGGAATAAATGGATGATAGTTAGCTGTTTTGATAGCAGTTGCACCAACGGCAATGAAAATTAAGATCGCAGCTACTTTCAAAATAACCAATAAATTTTCAACAGCCGCAGCACCAGATGTTCCGCGTGAAAGTAGAATAGCAACTAAGACGACCACTAAAATCGCCAAAATATCAACTACACCACCATTTGTTCCAAAAGCTGCTGATAACTGCACTGGTAACTTAAAGCCTAGTGGTTCCAAAAGACCTTGCAAATTAGCTGAAAGTCCTGAAGCAACAAAGGCAACAGCAATAAAGTATTCAGCTAGTAAAGCCCAACCGGCGATCCAGCCAAAGCCTTCACCAAAGACAACGTTTATCCAAGAGTAAGCTGAACCAGCAAATGGTAAGGCAGAAGACATTTCAGCATATGCAAAGGCAACTAGCCCTGCAACGACCGCTGCTGCTAAGAATGATAAAACCACAGCAGGACCCGCATGTTGCGCTGCCACGATCCCTGGAAGTGTGAAAATCGAGGTCGATACGATCGTTCCTACACCTAACGCTAAAAAGTCCTTAACGCCTAAAACTTGAAGTAGATGAGCATCCTTTTTTTGATACTCTTTTGGATCTTTTTTATGCGTCATCTTTTTCCACAGTTTACCCATAGAAAATCCTCCTATATAAATTTTTTCTGAAAGTTTACATTAGAATAAACAGATTATAGCAAAGCATTTGGAGATTAGTCAATACGAAAGATTAAATAAATTTCATCATATTTTCATATCCATTCCAAATTCCCCTCAGCATTTTTTCCGTTTCGATCCTTTTTTCAACCAGTCATTAATAGTAAATCAATTTAATAGAGCCTAAAAAAATAGTGACTTCACTCATCGAAGCCACTATTTTTCAGTCTTAAAGTAATAGCTCATAAAATAGTATGGAGCTATAATTATCTCTAAACAAATTTTCGAAAATGATTTTACTAAATTAGTTAAAAGTTCACTATCGACTTGACGTTTTGTCTTAGGTTTTAAACGACGTAACGGTCGGTTTGCTTCAACGACTGCTTTACTTTGCTTAGTTAGTAATTGTTGACGCCGATTATATGGAAATAACATCAAATAATTACTGATCGTATAGTAATACAATACTGACCGCCACGCTTGATCAGAAACTAACCGACATAACGCCAATAAGACGATCACAGCCGCTAGTCCGTCTAATAATATCATACTGTATCGTTTGATTTTTTCCGCCTCACATACAAACTTATTATTTAGCTACTAAAATATTTAGGGTCGCGATATTTCCACGCAATACAATAATATTGCAAATAGAATATAAACTGAGAAAGAACGCTAATTCCTCCATCTCACCGACAAAAGCAACTAACAATGCTACCCAAAAAAAGATTCGCCCTAAAATATTCCATTTCTTCTTGTCTTGATCGATCGCTTGTAAACGCGCACTTTCATCGGGCAAAATATCCTCTGGCCGACGCAACAAAGCTGAAGTCTGTAACTTAGACAAACGCCAAGCTAAGCGTAAATTATATGCTGATAAAACGATCAGTGCAGTATAGATCACAAGTGAAATAGTATTGATTTGCATCCTTGACCTTTCTCTGAAAATAGATTAATTCTTAACGTGCAATGATAACATCACACTTAGCAGCACGAGTAACATAATCAGTTACCGCACCAACTAATAACCGCTCGACTGGATTTAAGCCAGTTGGCCCCATGATAATGAGATCATTTTCATGATCATCTGGGAATTCACGCGCGATCACAGCTCGTGGTGAACCAAAACGTGCATGAGCCGTTACATCTTCTAGCCCTTGTTTTTTTACACGTTCAACTAAGGTACTCAAATAGCCTTCAACATCTTCAAATGTTTGGTAGACCGCATCGCCATTAGCATCGACCATCCCACCAAAGCTAACGGAAAATTGTTTGAGATCGATCACATTTAAAATATCTAAGTGTGCTTTATTTCGTAACGCGATCTCAGTTGCACGCTCTAAAGCTTTTTCAGCCGTTTTGGAACCATCAACTGGTACTAAAATGTTGCGGTATTCTTGCTTGATCAATTCCATAATTCTCCACTCCCAACTGGTTATGTCAACTACCCCTCACTAAAGTGAGGGGCTTGTGAGGCTAAGCCTTACGGCTTTTAATCACAATTTGCGTAGATACAGCCCTGCTTATAATCCATCTGAGATAAATCATAAGTCTGACACGCTAATTACCAACGCCATTAGAGTCCGCAAGTTGCCAAACGGACTATTTTAATGAGTTATTTAGCCAACTTAGCTAAGCCTTTGTCTAAGATATTTAGACTAGCATTGTGGTCACGAATGTGGAAAGCTCCACATTGAGGGCATATCCACTGACGGTCCTTTAGGGTTAGTTTTTGAGTATCATCAGTTCCCATTACAAATTTGCACGTATGACACATTTGCGTTGTGTTCTTTGGGTTAACGGTAATAAAGATTCGTCCGTATAAATTAGCTTTGTATTCTAATTTTTGTAAAAAGCTTCGCCAACCGACATCAGAAATTGACATAGCTAAAGCGTGATTTTTCAACAAATTACTACTTCTTAGATTCTCTGCCACAATCAAATCGTGGTTATTGATAAGTACCATGGAGAGATAATTTAAGAAGTTTTTTCGTTGATTGCGAATTTTATCATGCAACTTAGCTACTAAGTGTCTTTGTTTTTGATAATTCTTACTATCACGTAAGGAACGGTTTTCTTTCTTAGCTCGCAATTCACGCCGTGATAAGGTTCGTTGAGCCTTAGCTAATTTATGCTTAATAGTTCGATAATAACGTGGGTTATCAACAATTACGCCGTCACTAGTCGTTAAGAAGTTCTCGGTATTAAGGTCAATGCCGATTTGAGAATTGGTTTTAGGTAAGATTTTAACGAATGGGGTATCAGACCCTAATTGCATGGAAACAAAATACCTATCAGCACTATCTTTTGAGATAGTTACTGTTCCGATTCTAATATCGCTTTTCTTATCTAAAATACGACGGTATGAGCCACTGACTCTCAATTTACCTAATTTGGGCATTTGGATATGCTTCTTATCAATAAATCTAACTGACCCACTAAACATATCCATGGATTTATTTTTACCGTACTGGCAATTGGTTTGATAACTTTGTCGATAACTTTTCTTATGATAGTTAGGTGTGCCAGCTTTATGAACCTTCCGATACAATTTCCAAGCCTTTTGATAGTTTTGGATTGCATTAGCTTTAGTCAAACTATCAATTCGTTTATCTTGCATATATTGGTAGTGATTAGACATGTTTCTAGCGTTTTTACGACTCTCCAAGTCAACAATCCGTGCTTGGATAGTATCAATTGGCAATTTAACTTGCTTTAAGTGGTATAATTCTTGGTCAATCGCCACCATCTTATTATACACCGTGCGACTAATATCAGAGTTGACTTGAATAATTTGCTTTTGCTTAGTCGAAGGATAAATTCGCATTTTTAACCCAAAGTGATAAGCTAGTTTACTCATTGATTTCATTTTACTTCACCACCTTTCAACTATTAATATATCATATTAATAGCTTACTGACGTAAGCTAGGGCTATCCAGCCCCTCACTAAAGTAAGGGGATTTCCGCCCAACTATTATTAAAATAAAGCTGGATCGTTTGTCCGTCTTTGGTGATCCCGTCTAATGTAACAGTTGTTTCACCGTGTTCATTTTTGCCGATGTTTAAATGTCAACTACCCCTCACTAAAGTGAGGGGCTTGTGAGGCTAAGCCTTACGGCTTTTAATCACAATTTGCGTAGATACAGCCCTGCTTATAATCCATCTGAGATAAATCATAAGTCTGACACGCTAATTACCAACGCCATTAGAGTCCGCAAGTTGCCAAACGGACTATTTTAATGAGTTATTTAGCCAACTTAGCTAAGCCTTTGTCTAAGATATTTAGACTAGCATTGTGGTCACGAATGTGGAAAGCTCCACATTGAGGGCATATCCACTGACGGTCCTTTAGGGTTAGTTTTTGAGTATCATCAGTTCCCATTACAAATTTGCACGTATGACACATTTGCGTTGTGTTCTTTGGGTTAACGGTAATAAAGATTCGTCCGTATAAATTAGCTTTGTATTCTAATTTTTGTAAAAAGCTTCGCCAACCGACATCAGAAATTGACATAGCTAAAGCGTGATTTTTCAACAAATTACTACTTCTTAGATTCTCTGCCACAATCAAATCGTGGTTATTGATAAGTACCATGGAGAGATAATTTAAGAAGTTTTTTCGTTGATTGCGAATTTTATCATGCAACTTAGCTACTAAGTGTCTTTGTTTTTGATAATTCTTACTATCACGTAAGGAACGGTTTTCTTTCTTAGCTCGCAATTCACGCCGTGATAAGGTTCGTTGAGCCTTAGCTAATTTATGCTTAATAGTTCGATAATAACGTGGGTTATCAACAATTACGCCGTCACTAGTCGTTAAGAAGTTCTCGGTATTAAGGTCAATGCCGATTTGAGAATTGGTTTTAGGTAAGATTTTAACGAATGGGGTATCAGACCCTAATTGCATGGAAACAAAATACCTATCAGCACTATCTTTTGAGATAGTTACTGTTCCGATTCTAATATCGCTTTTCTTATCTAAAATACGACGGTATGAGCCACTGACTCTCAATTTACCTAATTTGGGCATTTGGATATGCTTCTTATCAATAAATCTAACTGACCCACTAAACATATCCATGGATTTATTTTTACCGTACTGGCAATTGGTTTGATAACTTTGTCGATAACTTTTCTTATGATAGTTAGGTGTGCCAGCTTTATGAACCTTCCGATACAATTTCCAAGCCTTTTGATAGTTTTGGATTGCATTAGCTTTAGTCAAACTATCAATTCGTTTATCTTGCATATATTGGTAGTGATTAGACATGTTTCTAGCGTTTTTACGACTCTCCAAGTCAACAATCCGTGCTTGGATAGTATCAATTGGCAATTTAACTTGCTTTAAGTGGTATAATTCTTGGTCAATCGCCACCATCTTATTATACACCGTGCGACTAATATCAGAGTTGACTTGAATAATTTGCTTTTGCTTAGTCGAAGGATAAATTCGCATTTTTAACCCAAAGTGATAAGCTAGTTTACTCATTGATTTCATTTTACTTCACCACCTTTCAACTATTAATATATCATATTAATAGCTTACTGACGTAAGCTAGGGCTATCCAGCCCCTCACTAAAGTAAGGGGATTTCCGCCCAACTATTATTAAAATATCTTATTGAAAAGGAGTTTTTACATGTTAATAAATGAAAATGAATTTATTCGCGATAACTGGAACGAATTTGTTCACGTCGAAGCGTTGCGACACTATTTAACGACTGTGCCAGTAACACACATTCAAGGTATCGACGATAACAATATTTCAAGTATTTTAAAGTTAAATATCGGCAAAAATGAACACGGTGAAACAACTGTTACATTAGACGGGATCACCAAAGACGGACAAACGATCCAGCTTTATTTTAAATCTGAAATTGAAGACCGTGTTAGTCAAATGATCGAAGACGCTAAGCAATTATTTAGACAGCTAGACGACAATAGCACTATCAAGCTAAAGACTTTGACCGTTAACTTTGAAAAAGACAAAGAGTCTTTTAAGATCGTTGATTATAACGACAACGAAGCTACTGTCAACTACCCCTCACTAAAGTGAGGGGCTTGTGAGGCTAAGCCTTACGGCTTTTAATCACAATTTGCGTAGATACAGCCCTGCTTATAATCCATCTGAGATAAATCATAAGTCTGACACGCTAATTACCAACGCCATTAGAGTCCGCAAGTTGCCAAACGGACTATTTTAATGAGTTATTTAGCCAACTTAGCTAAGCCTTTGTCTAAGATATTTAGACTAGCATTGTGGTCACGAATGTGGAAAGCTCCACATTGAGGGCATATCCACTGACGGTCCTTTAGGGTTAGTTTTTGAGTATCATCAGTTCCCATTACAAATTTGCACGTATGACACATTTGCGTTGTGTTCTTTGGGTTAACGGTAATAAAGATTCGTCCGTATAAATTAGCTTTGTATTCTAATTTTTGTAAAAAGCTTCGCCAACCGACATCAGAAATTGACATAGCTAAAGCGTGATTTTTCAACAAATTACTACTTCTTAGATTCTCTGCCACAATCAAATCGTGGTTATTGATAAGTACCATGGAGAGATAATTTAAGAAGTTTTTTCGTTGATTGCGAATTTTATCATGCAACTTAGCTACTAAGTGTCTTTGTTTTTGATAATTCTTACTATCACGTAAGGAACGGTTTTCTTTCTTAGCTCGCAATTCACGCCGTGATAAGGTTCGTTGAGCCTTAGCTAATTTATGCTTAATAGTTCGATAATAACGTGGGTTATCAACAATTACGCCGTCACTAGTCGTTAAGAAGTTCTCGGTATTAAGGTCAATGCCGATTTGAGAATTGGTTTTAGGTAAGATTTTAACGAATGGGGTATCAGACCCTAATTGCATGGAAACAAAATACCTATCAGCACTATCTTTTGAGATAGTTACTGTTCCGATTCTAATATCGCTTTTCTTATCTAAAATACGACGGTATGAGCCACTGACTCTCAATTTACCTAATTTGGGCATTTGGATATGCTTCTTATCAATAAATCTAACTGACCCACTAAACATATCCATGGATTTATTTTTACCGTACTGGCAATTGGTTTGATAACTTTGTCGATAACTTTTCTTATGATAGTTAGGTGTGCCAGCTTTATGAACCTTCCGATACAATTTCCAAGCCTTTTGATAGTTTTGGATTGCATTAGCTTTAGTCAAACTATCAATTCGTTTATCTTGCATATATTGGTAGTGATTAGACATGTTTCTAGCGTTTTTACGACTCTCCAAGTCAACAATCCGTGCTTGGATAGTATCAATTGGCAATTTAACTTGCTTTAAGTGGTATAATTCTTGGTCAATCGCCACCATCTTATTATACACCGTGCGACTAATATCAGAGTTGACTTGAATAATTTGCTTTTGCTTAGTCGAAGGATAAATTCGCATTTTTAACCCAAAGTGATAAGCTAGTTTACTCATTGATTTCATTTTACTTCACCACCTTTCAACTATTAATATATCATATTAATAGCTTACTGACGTAAGCTAGGGCTATCCAGCCCCTCACTAAAGTAAGGGGATTTCCGCCCAACTATTATTAAAGTTAAATATCGGCAAAAATGAACACGGTGAAACAACTGTTACATTAGACGGGATCACCAAAGACGGACAAACGATCCAGCTTTATTTTAAATCTGAAATTGAAGACCGTGTTAGTCAAATGATCGAAGACGCTAAGCAATTATTTAGACAGCTAGACGACAATAGCACTATCAAGCTAAAGACTTTGACCGTTAACTTTGAAAAAGACAAAGAGTCTTTTAAGATCGTTGATTATAACGACAACGAAGCTACTGTCAACTACCCCTCACTAAAGTGAGGGGCTTGTGAGGCTAAGCCTTACGGCTTTTAATCACAATTTGCGTAGATACAGCCCTGCTTATAATCCATCTGAGATAAATCATAAGTCTGACACGCTAATTACCAACGCCATTAGAGTCCGCAAGTTGCCAAACGGACTATTTTAATGAGTTATTTAGCCAACTTAGCTAAGCCTTTGTCTAAGATATTTAGACTAGCATTGTGGTCACGAATGTGGAAAGCTCCACATTGAGGGCATATCCACTGACGGTCCTTTAGGGTTAGTTTTTGAGTATCATCAGTTCCCATTACAAATTTGCACGTATGACACATTTGCGTTGTGTTCTTTGGGTTAACGGTAATAAAGATTCGTCCGTATAAATTAGCTTTGTATTCTAATTTTTGTAAAAAGCTTCGCCAACCGACATCAGAAATTGACATAGCTAAAGCGTGATTTTTCAACAAATTACTACTTCTTAGATTCTCTGCCACAATCAAATCGTGGTTATTGATAAGTACCATGGAGAGATAATTTAAGAAGTTTTTTCGTTGATTGCGAATTTTATCATGCAACTTAGCTACTAAGTGTCTTTGTTTTTGATAATTCTTACTATCACGTAAGGAACGGTTTTCTTTCTTAGCTCGCAATTCACGCCGTGATAAGGTTCGTTGAGCCTTAGCTAATTTATGCTTAATAGTTCGATAATAACGTGGGTTATCAACAATTACGCCGTCACTAGTCGTTAAGAAGTTCTCGGTATTAAGGTCAATGCCGATTTGAGAATTGGTTTTAGGTAAGATTTTAACGAATGGGGTATCAGACCCTAATTGCATGGAAACAAAATACCTATCAGCACTATCTTTTGAGATAGTTACTGTTCCGATTCTAATATCGCTTTTCTTATCTAAAATACGACGGTATGAGCCACTGACTCTCAATTTACCTAATTTGGGCATTTGGATATGCTTCTTATCAATAAATCTAACTGACCCACTAAACATATCCATGGATTTATTTTTACCGTACTGGCAATTGGTTTGATAACTTTGTCGATAACTTTTCTTATGATAGTTAGGTGTGCCAGCTTTATGAACCTTCCGATACAATTTCCAAGCCTTTTGATAGTTTTGGATTGCATTAGCTTTAGTCAAACTATCAATTCGTTTATCTTGCATATATTGGTAGTGATTAGACATGTTTCTAGCGTTTTTACGACTCTCCAAGTCAACAATCCGTGCTTGGATAGTATCAATTGGCAATTTAACTTGCTTTAAGTGGTATAATTCTTGGTCAATCGCCACCATCTTATTATACACCGTGCGACTAATATCAGAGTTGACTTGAATAATTTGCTTTTGCTTAGTCGAAGGATAAATTCGCATTTTTAACCCAAAGTGATAAGCTAGTTTACTCATTGATTTCATTTTACTTCACCACCTTTCAACTATTAATATATCATATTAATAGCTTACTGACGTAAGCTAGGGCTATCCAGCCCCTCACTAAAGTAAGGGGATTTCCGCCCAACTATTATTAAATGCTTTCTTTGATCGAGTAAAAGAATACGGCTACATGAATACAGATACTTATTCATATACTAGCTTCTTTAACTCATATATCAATAGTCAACTACCCCTCACTAAAGTGAGGGGCTTGTGAGGCTAAGCCTTACGGCTTTTAATCACAATTTGCGTAGATACAGCCCTGCTTATAATCCATCTGAGATAAATCATAAGTCTGACACGCTAATTACCAACGCCATTAGAGTCCGCAAGTTGCCAAACGGACTATTTTAATGAGTTATTTAGCCAACTTAGCTAAGCCTTTGTCTAAGATATTTAGACTAGCATTGTGGTCACGAATGTGGAAAGCTCCACATTGAGGGCATATCCACTGACGGTCCTTTAGGGTTAGTTTTTGAGTATCATCAGTTCCCATTACAAATTTGCACGTATGACACATTTGCGTTGTGTTCTTTGGGTTAACGGTAATAAAGATTCGTCCGTATAAATTAGCTTTGTATTCTAATTTTTGTAAAAAGCTTCGCCAACCGACATCAGAAATTGACATAGCTAAAGCGTGATTTTTCAACAAATTACTACTTCTTAGATTCTCTGCCACAATCAAATCGTGGTTATTGATAAGTACCATGGAGAGATAATTTAAGAAGTTTTTTCGTTGATTGCGAATTTTATCATGCAACTTAGCTACTAAGTGTCTTTGTTTTTGATAATTCTTACTATCACGTAAGGAACGGTTTTCTTTCTTAGCTCGCAATTCACGCCGTGATAAGGTTCGTTGAGCCTTAGCTAATTTATGCTTAATAGTTCGATAATAACGTGGGTTATCAACAATTACGCCGTCACTAGTCGTTAAGAAGTTCTCGGTATTAAGGTCAATGCCGATTTGAGAATTGGTTTTAGGTAAGATTTTAACGAATGGGGTATCAGACCCTAATTGCATGGAAACAAAATACCTATCAGCACTATCTTTTGAGATAGTTACTGTTCCGATTCTAATATCGCTTTTCTTATCTAAAATACGACGGTATGAGCCACTGACTCTCAATTTACCTAATTTGGGCATTTGGATATGCTTCTTATCAATAAATCTAACTGACCCACTAAACATATCCATGGATTTATTTTTACCGTACTGGCAATTGGTTTGATAACTTTGTCGATAACTTTTCTTATGATAGTTAGGTGTGCCAGCTTTATGAACCTTCCGATACAATTTCCAAGCCTTTTGATAGTTTTGGATTGCATTAGCTTTAGTCAAACTATCAATTCGTTTATCTTGCATATATTGGTAGTGATTAGACATGTTTCTAGCGTTTTTACGACTCTCCAAGTCAACAATCCGTGCTTGGATAGTATCAATTGGCAATTTAACTTGCTTTAAGTGGTATAATTCTTGGTCAATCGCCACCATCTTATTATACACCGTGCGACTAATATCAGAGTTGACTTGAATAATTTGCTTTTGCTTAGTCGAAGGATAAATTCGCATTTTTAACCCAAAGTGATAAGCTAGTTTACTCATTGATTTCATTTTACTTCACCACCTTTCAACTATTAATATATCATATTAATAGCTTACTGACGTAAGCTAGGGCTATCCAGCCCCTCACTAAAGTAAGGGGATTTCCGCCCAACTATTATTAAACATTCCAGCGATCGCACAACGCGAAGCAACAAAAGAAGCTACTAAGCTTATCAATGAATTAGTACCTAAAATGATTAAAGACATTGGTCTATTTACCGCTGATGTCAACTACCCCTCACTAAAGTGAGGGGCTTGTGAGGCTAAGCCTTACGGCTTTTAATCACAATTTGCGTAGATACAGCCCTGCTTATAATCCATCTGAGATAAATCATAAGTCTGACACGCTAATTACCAACGCCATTAGAGTCCGCAAGTTGCCAAACGGACTATTTTAATGAGTTATTTAGCCAACTTAGCTAAGCCTTTGTCTAAGATATTTAGACTAGCATTGTGGTCACGAATGTGGAAAGCTCCACATTGAGGGCATATCCACTGACGGTCCTTTAGGGTTAGTTTTTGAGTATCATCAGTTCCCATTACAAATTTGCACGTATGACACATTTGCGTTGTGTTCTTTGGGTTAACGGTAATAAAGATTCGTCCGTATAAATTAGCTTTGTATTCTAATTTTTGTAAAAAGCTTCGCCAACCGACATCAGAAATTGACATAGCTAAAGCGTGATTTTTCAACAAATTACTACTTCTTAGATTCTCTGCCACAATCAAATCGTGGTTATTGATAAGTACCATGGAGAGATAATTTAAGAAGTTTTTTCGTTGATTGCGAATTTTATCATGCAACTTAGCTACTAAGTGTCTTTGTTTTTGATAATTCTTACTATCACGTAAGGAACGGTTTTCTTTCTTAGCTCGCAATTCACGCCGTGATAAGGTTCGTTGAGCCTTAGCTAATTTATGCTTAATAGTTCGATAATAACGTGGGTTATCAACAATTACGCCGTCACTAGTCGTTAAGAAGTTCTCGGTATTAAGGTCAATGCCGATTTGAGAATTGGTTTTAGGTAAGATTTTAACGAATGGGGTATCAGACCCTAATTGCATGGAAACAAAATACCTATCAGCACTATCTTTTGAGATAGTTACTGTTCCGATTCTAATATCGCTTTTCTTATCTAAAATACGACGGTATGAGCCACTGACTCTCAATTTACCTAATTTGGGCATTTGGATATGCTTCTTATCAATAAATCTAACTGACCCACTAAACATATCCATGGATTTATTTTTACCGTACTGGCAATTGGTTTGATAACTTTGTCGATAACTTTTCTTATGATAGTTAGGTGTGCCAGCTTTATGAACCTTCCGATACAATTTCCAAGCCTTTTGATAGTTTTGGATTGCATTAGCTTTAGTCAAACTATCAATTCGTTTATCTTGCATATATTGGTAGTGATTAGACATGTTTCTAGCGTTTTTACGACTCTCCAAGTCAACAATCCGTGCTTGGATAGTATCAATTGGCAATTTAACTTGCTTTAAGTGGTATAATTCTTGGTCAATCGCCACCATCTTATTATACACCGTGCGACTAATATCAGAGTTGACTTGAATAATTTGCTTTTGCTTAGTCGAAGGATAAATTCGCATTTTTAACCCAAAGTGATAAGCTAGTTTACTCATTGATTTCATTTTACTTCACCACCTTTCAACTATTAATATATCATATTAATAGCTTACTGACGTAAGCTAGGGCTATCCAGCCCCTCACTAAAGTAAGGGGATTTCCGCCCAACTATTATTAAATGTTTAGCTATACTTAGATTATAGCATTTTTTCCGTTAGTTGTCCTGAGCGACACATGCAAGCTAAAAAAGTGCCCCAGATAGAACTATCCACTTTCTATCTAAGACACTATCGCTCAAAATCCCAGTATTATCACTAAGTTCTATGCCACTAGCAGGAGTCGAACCTGTACTTGGATAAACCAAACAACGACCTGAACGTTGCGCGTCTGCCAATTCCGCCATAGTGGCATCAACTTCTATTATTTTACACTAAAACACCAAATAGTCAAGCAACCTAGTTTAAACTGATCACAGTTCCGTAACCATGTAACATCAAATATTTAGGTCCAACTGAAACCCGAACGATCTGCGGTTCAAAACTGACCCCAATGATCCCGTCACCGTCTTTAGCGACTGCGCGTTCGATCAAAATATCTTGAACTTGGCGATAGAGTTCATCGAAATTATCAACCTCATCAAGTTGTTCTGCTGTTAAAGTTTTTTTGACAGTCGCATGTACGATCCCTTTGATCGTGTAAGCTTGCTTGACTTCACCTGTAGTTAAAAACAATTGCTTCACCTCATTGATCATTAAAGAAAGATTCGGTAATTATGCTGAGTGATATTTATGATCTCGCGCCGATTGGCTTTAGAGCGCTTGCGTAATAAAGTATCAAGCATCTTTTTTAACTTAGCATCATCGTCTAATTTAGGCAACAAGCTGTTATCAACTCGCAAAAAAAGATCTTCACGCCGACTTAAAACTTTAAACAGTGTTGTTTTTTCATCACTTTGGGCTGAATTCTTTTCTAAAAAACCTTTCTTCATCTTAAATCCCTGCTATATAAAATGCAAACAAGTACATCATTTATACTTGCGAAAGAAATATAGTTTTTCCTTTCTATAATCACCGCAAACATGACCCGCGGCCCTTATCTCAAGTAATCCCAGCTTCACATTTTGAACTTTCTAACTGTTACTTACTCCGCTAGGCTAATGTTACTCTAACTACATTTTACGCTCTTTTTTTGAAATTATCAAAAAAAGACTGCCATCCGACAGTCTTTCCAAAAACTATTCTTATTTGATCAACTCATAGATCGATTGCGCATAGATCGCTGCTGCCTTCACCAGATCATCGATCGGCATAAATTCGTTTGCTTGGTGCATCGTATCAGGTACACCTGGGAACATTGCGCCAAAAGCGACCCCACGTTCCATCAAACGACCATATGTGCCACCACCGACAACTTTACTTTCAGCTGGTTCACCTGTTTGTTCTTGGTAAACGTTAAGTAAAGTCTTGACCAATGGATCTTCTGGGGAAACGTAATGTGGCACTTGTAATTTGCCACTACGCTTTACTTCGATATCTAATGGTTGAGCAGCTTTTTTCAAACCAGCTTCGATATCTTTTTCATCTGTACCTTTAGGGAAACGGAAATTAAGGGTGATCTGGCCACCTTTGCCCGCTTCAAAACTGTAGATCCCAGAGTTCATCGTTAGATCCCCCATGATCTCATCGGTATAAGCAACACCAAAAGCTTTCATCCGCGAATCTTGATGCAAGTAATCAGCCGTGAACTTGATAAAGTTGGCCGCCGCACCTCCAAAATCAAATTGTTGTAAGAAGGTCGCCATGTAAGTAGCGGCATTTTGACCATTACGTGGTTCTTGCGCATGGGCAGCTTTACCGATAATATGCAAGTAGACCTTACCTTCTTTCAAGTAAGCTGTCCCTGTAATAGGATTTTTAGCTACAAATTCATCAAAAGCACTCAAAATAGCTTTAGTATCTTGAGCTTTCAAGTAAACTTCCGCATCACGTGGCACCATGTTTTCACGCAAGCCAGCTTCAAAGCTAACTAATTCAACTTTACCACCATTGGTTCCAGCAAAATCAGCAACAAAGCTAACATTACCTTTTTCACCGTTGATGATCGGGAAAAAGGCATCTGGTGAAAAGCCAAAATCAGGTTGTGGCATTTTTTCAAAGTAGTGGGTCATACCGCGCCATTGACTTTCTTCATCAGTCCCTAAGATAAAACGTACTTTTTTTGAAACTGGTAAACCAAGTTCTTTAACGATCTTTAAGCCGTAATATGCCGCCATACTTGGTCCTTTATCATCTGAAGCCCCACGTGCGTATAAACGTCCATCTTTTTCAACAGGTTCAAATGGATCTGTATTCCAACCGTTGCCAGCTGGCATAACATCTACGTGAGCTAACATCCCTAATGTTTCAGGACCATCACCATATTCAATGTGTCCAGCTAAGCCATCTAATTCAAGTGTTTCAAAGCCATCACGTTGACCAATTTCTAAAAATTTGTCTAAAGCTTCCTTAGGACCTGGTCCAAGTGGAGCTTCAGGAGTTCCTTTTGCTTCATCACGTACGCTTTCGATCCGAAGCATGGTCTTTAAGTCCGCCAACATATCGTCTTTGCGTTTAGCGGCTTCTTCTTTCCAATCGATTGTCATAAAAATCCACCTCTTATTTAGATTCGATCTCTCCCCTATTTTAGCATAAATTCTACCAACTTCCACCTTAACACTTATCTTATCAGTTGAAAAATATAATAAAATGACTTACCTTGGACATAGAATACCTTGAGCGATCGGAGTGAGATCCAATGGAAACTATGAAAAATCTGACCGTAGCTTGTCTAAAACAAGTGATTAAGCCGCGGCCTAAACAAAGTCACAAAGGAAATTTCGGTAAGATCTTGATCATCGGTGGTAACAAAAATATGGGTGGCGCTGTGATCATGTCTGCTAGCGCTGCAGTCCATGCCGGCGCTGGTCTTGTCACCTGTGCTACAGATAGTTCAAATTTTTTTGCACTTCATGCGCGCTTACCTGAAGCAATGGTCGTCGATCATAGCGACTTTGAGGCTTTGACCCAAGCTATCAAGCAAGCTGATACGATCGTCATTGGACCTGGCCTAGGTCTAGATAAACTTGCAAAACAGATATTAAAAATAACTTTAACAGCAGTCGATCCAACTACGACCCTGATCATCGATGGGTCCGCGATCACGCTCCTTGCACAACAAAACGAGCCCTTACGTCCGACATGTCAGGTGATCTACACCCCACACCAAGTCGAATGGGCTCGTTTATCTGGACTAGCGCTTACAGAGCAACTACCTCAAGCCAATCAAAGCGCCCAACAAAAACTAGCTGCTCATATTGTTTTAAAAAAGTATCACACTGAGATCTATCATCTTAATAATACGCTCAGTCGCTTGCCTATTGGTGGTCCCTACATGGCAACTGGTGGTATGGGCGATACTTTGACTGGGATCATCGCTGCTTTTATGGGACAATTCAAAACATTAGCTCCAGCTGATGTTTTAGATGCCGCCGTTTATTTGCACAGCGCCGTTGCAAGTGACCTCTCCCAAAGTAAATATGTTGTTTTACCGACCGATATCATTGAACATTTACAAACTTTCATGGCGCAATTTAGCTAATTCCTGCTTGCTTAAGGGACGGTAATCTCCTCGTTTTAGCTTGGGATCAAGTTTTAAACTCCCCATTTGAAGACGTTTTAGTTCTAAAACTTTCATCCCTACCGCAGCAAACATCCGCTTCACTTGATGATATTTGCCTTCTGTGATCGTGATCTCGATCACAGATCGCTCATGTGCTTCATCAACCGTCAAGATCTTCAACTTGGCGGGTTTAGTTTTTTCGCCATTTTTTAACGTCATCGAACTAGCAAAAATCTCACAAGTTGTTGGCGTCACTATTCCCGCGATCTGGGCGACATAAGTTTTTGCCACGTGTTTTTTGGGGCTCAACAATTCATGACTCAAGGCCCCATCATTTGTCAAAAGCAACAAGCCCGTCGTATCTTTGTCTAAACGCCCCACTGGGAAAAGTTTTTGGTTACTTGCAGGTTCGACCAACAGATCTAAAACTGTTCTCTCGACCTTATCTGTTGTCGCTGAAACTACCCCTTTAGGTTTGTTTAGCATATAGTAATAATAATTTTGATATATCAGTACTTTTTGTCCCACCATAACCTGGGAAATAGCCGGATCAAGTTGAAATTTTCCGTCAGTGATGACTTCACCGTCAACACTGACGCTTTTTTTACGTAACAATTTTTTTACCTCTGAGCGTGTTCCCAAGCCCACAGTCGCTAAATACTTATCTAATCTCATCTTATTTCCACCTAAATATCTTTTGTAATTTACTTGTCACTTTTATGCCTAAGATCCGTTGTAATAGGCCGAGTTTAAAACAAGCCAATAAATACAGATAACCCCCGATCCCAGCGGCTAAGCTCAGCCCGACCAAAGCCGACAAGCGACTATTCCCGGGAAATACCATATAATAACCACTGACAAACAGTAAAGTCACGCCAAACATCAGTAATGCTACTATGAACATCTTATTGACATTAACTTGTAACTGGCCTGTTGGCAAATTATACTTCAAATATAAAAAGCGCAACATTAAATAACTGGCCCAACTCATCGCGATCCCGGTCGCTAAAAGTGGTCCAAAAACACCTAGCCAAAGAGTCAACGGATATTGAAGGACTAATTTCACACCTAGTCCCAAGGTAGTATATTTGATAGCTTGTTTATTTTCATAGATCCCTTGCAATAGTGAGCCTAAAACGTTAAATAGTCCCATTGCTAACGCTACATACGCCGAGATCGCTAAAACAAAGATCCCCGTTGCTTCATAACCGTAAAATACTAAGTAAAGCGGGCGACTGACTGCAGCCATCCCAAAGACGGCTGGTAACATTACAAAGAATAACAACTCTAAGGATTCTAATAGTTGCTTTTTCATCAAAGCACTATCGCGTCTAGCAACAGCTTCACTTAAAAGTGGGATCGCGGTCGTTGCCATCGCGGTCGATAATGCCACCACGATCATGATCAACTTATTGGCATTTCCCGCAAATAAAGCGTATAAGGCATTGATCTGAGTCATACTATACGCACCTGCTTGTTGCATGATCACAGGGAAGGTAAACTGGTCGACCAAATTAAACATCGACATCGCACAGGCAATAAAGATAAAAGGTAAAGCTTGATATAAGACCTCTTTTAATAAAGTCTTATTTGTTATTTCGAGCTGATCGTTACTCTGAGATACTAGTTCATCCAATCTTTTTTTATGCTTGAGATAATATCCCACTAACAATAAAGTCCCACCTACAGCACCGATAAAAGCCGCAAAAGTCGACTGCCAAACTCCAACTTCAAATGGCAGCCCCATAACTTTGATCGTGATATAGGTCGCTAATAACATATAGATTATTCGTAAAAATTGTTCGATCAATTGCGATAAAGCCGACGGTGCCATATCCTGAAAGCCCTGAAAATATCCGCGCAAAAGGCTCATTGCTGGAATGACCAATAAAGCTAAGGCTAAGGAACGATAGATCGAGACCATTCTTGGGTCGCCTTGCGAGATAAAAGGAGCGATCAGCCAAAAAACAAGGGTACAAACTGCCCCTAAAATAAACAAAGCCATTAAACTGGTTTTGAACAATCTTTTTGAAACGCCATATTCATTTTTAGAATTATAATGTGCAACTTGTTTAGCAACAGCTGAAGGGATACCCGATATCGCGATCATCAAAAAAATACTATAAACAGTATACCCCTTTGTATATAAAGCATTGGCCTGTAACTTGTCACTTCCAAACCAGCTATACCAAGGAATGATGTAGAGCGCACCTAAGATGCGGGAAATGATACTCCCAGCTGTCATCCACGCCGAACCACGAAGCATTTTTTCTTTCATCGTTTGTTCTTTCATAGCATATATTCCTTTCTACTGTTTCAGTATAGATTCTAGCAAAAAATATAATACTAAAAAAGATTTTCAACTCAAAAACACCTCAGAGTACAAACTCTAAGGCGTTTTTGCTCAATTATTTTCTTTAGTAGTTTTAAGTTTTCCCGAAAGTATGAACAATAAACTAAACCAGATCAGCGCAAAAATGATCGAGATCAAAGTACTTTTACTCGTTGCCAATAACCCTAAGACGATCACAAAAAAGATGATCGTTAAAAAATTAGTCCAGGGATAAAGCGGCATCGGAAAAATGCTTTTAGCGGTTTTATTTTGTTGACGATACTTATAGTGACACCAAACTAAAATGATCCAAACAAAGATAAAGCTGACCGTAGCCACCCCTGAAATGATCTCAAAGATACTACTTGGTAAAATATAGTTCAAGATCACGATAATAAAGAGGACTGACGAAGAAAAGACTAAAGAACCAACTGGCACACTGCGATTACTGATCTTAGCCATCTTCTTTGGCGCTTGTCCACTATTTGCTAAAACAAACAGCGTTCGACTCGTACTAAAGATCGCACTATTACATGCCGATAACGCCGCAGTCAGGACCACAAAATTGATCACAGCTGCAGCCATTTTGATCCCGATCCCAGAGAAGACCTGGACAAATGGACTTGAAGTCGTGGCGATCTCATTCCAAGGATAGATGCACATCAAGACAAACATCGAGCCCACATAAAATAGCCCGATCCGCATCGGTAATGTGTTGATCGCCCGTGGAAGATCTTTTTTAGGATCAGCCGTTTCACCCGAAGTCAAACCGACCATTTCGATCCCTGTAAAGGCAAAGATGACCATCGGAAAAGCAGCTAATAACCCGGAAAATCCCTTTGGAAAAAGGCCACCATAGTCAACTAAATTACTCAATTGTACTTGATGACCACCAACATTAGCTGAAGTCAATAATAAGATCAAACCAGTCGCGATCAAAGCCATGATCGCTAAAACCTTGATGCTAGAAAACCAAGCTTCTAATTCACCAAAAACTCCCACACTCAGTAAATTAAAGGCTAACAAGATCAAAATGATCGCTAAAGCTGTCAACCATTGTGGAATATTGGGGAACCAGTAGCGGATGTAGATACCACTAGCGGTCAGATCGGCCATAGCTAAGCTTTCCCAACATAGCCAATAGGTCCAGCCAACTACAAATTCCCACTTTTCACCGAGATATTGGCGTACAAATTCAATAAACGATGCTTTAGAGGTATCAGACAAGATCAATTCACCGATCGCACGCATCATTAAAAAGCAAAAGATCCCGGCGATCAGGTAAGCGAGAATGATCGCTGGACCCGCTTTTTGGATCGCGCTCCCAGACCCTAAGAAAAGCCCAGTTCCTATGGCACCGCCGATCGCGATCATCTGTACATGGCGGTGCGTCAATGCACGAGATAGTTCGTTTTTCATGCTATTAAAATCCTTTCTGAGACATTAATGTTCCTTTTTATAAATACATTTACGTTCTATTCTATCCAATTTACTTTGATTTCGCAAATTTCTTTCTAAAAATCAAACAAATTTTGATCTTCGGCCGTTAAAAAATAAAGAAATGAGATCCCCACTTAGATCTCATTTCTTTATTTACTATTAGTTAGCAACTACATTGACTAATTTACCTGGCACTGCGATCACCCGACGGATCGTCTTACCTTCAAGCTCAGTCTTGATCT
Organism: Ligilactobacillus murinus; assembly: GCF_003288115.1. Taxonomy (NCBI): domain Bacteria; kingdom Bacillati; phylum Bacillota; class Bacilli; order Lactobacillales; family Lactobacillaceae; genus Ligilactobacillus; species Ligilactobacillus murinus. The sequence continues at coordinate 1,162,907 of NZ_CP023565.1, forward strand.
TTTCGTCATTCAAAGCAAGTTCTTCTAACTCTTCTTTTGAAGCAGTCCGTGAAACATGCAGATGTTGCTTGATCTTACCGTTAACTTGGACAACGATCTCGACTGTATCTTCGACTAATTTACTTTCATCATACGTTGGCCATTTAGCATAGGCGATGCTACCAACATTCCCTAATAAAGTCCAAAGTTCTTCAGCCATATGTGGTGTGATCGGCGAGATCAATTTGACTAAACCTTCAACATATTCTAGTGGTAAGGAATCAGCCTTGTAGAATTCATTGACTAAGACCATCAATTGTGAAATTGCAGTATTGAAATGCAATTTTTCATAGTCTTCGGTAACTTTCTTGACTGTTTGATTGTAGATCAAGTCTAAATTACCTTCGTTGATCGTTGTGATTCGGTCACGTAATTGACCATTTTCATCGATCAACAAGTTCCAAACACGGTTGATGAACTTATTAGCCCCATTCAAACCATCTTCGCTCCAAGCGATCGAAGCATCAAGTGGTCCCATAAACATTTCGTATAGACGTAATGTATCAGCTCCGTATTGCTCAACGATGTCATCTGGGTTGACCACATTGCCCTTAGATTTAGACATTTTTTCATGGTTATTTCCTAAGATCATCCCTTGGTTGACCAATTTTTGGAATGGTTCTTTAGTTGGCACAACACCTAGATCATATAAGAATTTGTGCCAGAAACGGGCATACAATAAGTGTAAGACCGCATGCTCAGCCCCACCAACGTAAAGATCTACTGGTAACCAAGCCTTTAATTTTTCAGGATCAGCGATCAACTCATTGTTGTGTGGATCGATATAACGCAAGAAGTACCATGAACTTCCAGCCCATTGTGGCATCGTATTCGTTTCACGTTTCCCTTTACGCCCATTTTCATCGACCACATTGACCCAATCTTCAAGGTTAGCTAATGGACTTTCACCTGTACCTGAAGGCTTGATATCATTTGACTTAGGTAAAAGAAGCGGTAATTCATCTTCTGGAACTAACGTCGTTTCGCCATCTTCCCAGTGGATCACAGGGATCGGTTCGCCCCAGTAGCGTTGGCGTGAGAAAGTCCAATCACGTAAGCGGTAATTTACTTTTTTATCACCCACACCGTGTTCTTTTAACCAGTTGATCATCGTCTCGATCGCTTCTTCTTTAGTTAAACCATTCAAGAAATCGGAATTGATATATTCACCCTCACCGGTGTAAACTTCTTTTTCAACATCGCCCCCAGCAATGACTGGGATGATCGGCAAATCATATTTCTTTGCAAATTCCCAATCACGTGGATCATGGGCAGCCGAAACCATAACTGCTCCAGTACCATAAGAAGCTAAAACATAGTCAGCCAACCAAATCGGTAATTTTTCACCGTTTACTGGATTGATCGCATAACTTCCGGTAAAGACCCCTGTTTTATCTTTAGCTAGGTCTGTTCTTTCAAGATCAGACTTATGTGAGATCTCTTCAACATAAGCTTCAACAACTTCTTTTTGTTCTGGTGTCGTTAAGCTAGCTACAAGTTCATGTTCCGGTGCGATCGTGATCGCTGAAGCACCAAATAAAGTATCCGGACGTGTAGTAAATACTTCTAATTGTTCATCTTGACCATCAACTTTGAAATCGATCGTGGCACCAACTGAGCGGCCGATCCAGTTACGTTGTTGTTCTTTGATCGCTTCAGGCCAATCAAGATCTTCCAGATCATCGATCAAACGGTCTGCATAGGCGGTGATCTTTAAGACCCATTGACGCATTGGCTTACGAATAACAGGGAAGCCCCCTCGTTCAGTCTTACCATCGATAACTTCTTCATTAGCCACTACAGTCCCTAGATCTGGGCTCCAGTTAACTGGGATCTCAGCTTCATAAGCTAGCCCACGCTTGTAAAGTTGTTCAAAGATCCATTGTGTCCATTTGTAATAAGCCGAATCGGTCGTGTTTACTTCGCGATCCCAATCGTATGAAAGACCTAATGATTTGATCTGACGTCTAAAATTGTTAATATTTTTTTTAGTAAATTCACGTGGCGAATTACCAGTATTCAACGCATATTGTTCTGCTGGTAATCCAAAGGCATCCCACCCCATCGGATGTAAAACATTATAGCCTTGCATCCGTTTCATACGTGAAATGATATCAGTTGCCGTATATCCTTCTGGATGGCCTACATGGAGCCCTTGTCCAGATGGGTAAGGAAACATATCTAAAGCATAGTAATTCTTTTTATCCTTATCCTCAGTTGTCTTGAACGTCTTATGTTCGTCCCAATAACGTTGCCATTTTTTTTCGATCTCTTTATGATTATAGCTCATCTATTCATAGTTCCTTTCTAGAAAATAAAAAAATCCTATATAGAGTTATAAACTCCATATAGGACGAAAAACCGCGGTACCACCCATATTCCAACACTAAGTTGACACTTAACTTCGTAACGGGAAGGACCGTTTTCACTTACTAACTTCGGCGAAAAACTCAAAGGCGAGTTCAGAAGAACCAACTTGTATACTCACAGCAACCGTATACTCTCTGAAAATAGCTTAGTTCTTCCTAATACTCCTTATCTGCGTTCAAATATTTACTCCATCTTAGCAAAACCGCTCGACTAATTCAAGAGAAAATTATTTTAATTTCAAATTTTGCCCGACATAGATCATGTCTGAAGTCAAATTATTCAAGGCTTTCAATTGATTTACCGTTGTACCATTGTTGGAAGCGATCCGCCAAAGCGAGTCACCGGCTTTGACTGTATATGTTTTGTTTGTATTACTTTGGGTGTTTGGCTTATTAGCCGTTGTAACTGCGCCCTTAGTTACTTTAAGCGTTTGTCCAACATAGATCAGATCACTGGATAAGTTATTGACCCGTTTTAAGTCATTTAACGTCATTTTATGTGAATTAGCGATCGCCCATAACGAATCGCCGGCTTTGACAGTATATGTCCCATTCCCACTTGCTTGAGTTTGATTTGAACTTTGAGATGTATTAGTACTTGGTTGACTCGAAGACACTTGACCCGAGACTTTTAAGACCTGACCAGGCATGATCAAGTTGCTACTCAAGTTATTCAAATTTTTCAACTCTTGTAAGCTCATGTTGTGGTTGACTGCGATACGATATAGCGAATCACCAGCTTTGACCGTATATGTCCCATTCCCACTTGCTTGAGTTTGATTTGAACTTTGAGATGTGTTCGTACTTGGTTGACTCGAAGACACTTGACTTGAGACTTTTAAGACCTGACCGGGCATGATCAAGTTGCTACTCAAGTTATTCAAATTTTTCAACTCTTGTAAGCTCATGTTGTGGTTGACTGCGATACGATATAGCGAATCACCAGCTTTGACCGTATATGTCCCATTCCCACTTGCTTGAGTTTGATTTGAACTTTGAGATGTATTTGTACTTGGTTGACTCGAAGACACTTGGCCTGAGACTTTTAAGACCTGACCGGGCATGATCAAGTTGCTGCTCAAGTTATTCAAATTTTTCAACTCTTGTAAGCTCATGTTGTGGTTGACTGCGATACGATATAGTGAATCGCCAGCTTTGACCGTATATGTCCCATTACCATTTGTTTGGGTCTGATTGGAATTTTGAGATGTATTCGTATTCGTACTTGGCTGACTCGAAGACACTTGGCCTGAGACTTTTAAGACCTGACCGGGCATGATCAAGTTGCTGCTCAAGTTATTCAAATTTTTCAACTCTTGTAAGCTCATGTTGTGGTTGACTGCGATACGATATAGCGAATCACCCGCTTTGACCGTATATGTCCCATTACCATTTGTTTGGGTCTGATTGGAATTTTGAGATGTATTCGTATTCGTACTTGGCTGACTCGAAGACACTTGGCCTGAGACTTTTAGAACTTGACCTGCAAAGATCAGATCGCTATTTAAGTTATTCAAACTCTTCAACTCTTGTAAGCTTATGTTGTGATTTTTAGCGATCCGATATAGTGAATCGCCGGCTTTAACAGTGTAAGTCCCATTGCCACTTGTTTGGGTTTGATCTACATTATTATTGTTATTTGTTGGCGTTTGATTCGTATCAACTGATGTGCCTCCAACATCATAAGCTGTTAAATTATAGGTTTGGATCACCCGGATCAATTTATCCGCATAGTCTGGCGCTGTCGCATATGTTCCATATACCCCATAACGCAGATTTTGCGCTGCAATTGCATAATTAGCCGAGTTAGCTCGCGTAGATTTAGGAAAACGTGTTGTGATCACATTGGCATAGCCATTCAAAGATTCTGCATAGCTTGAGTAACGTTGAAATTTATCATAGATCGTATGGTAGGAGCCATTATAAAATTCCTGTGTTGGTAACTCAATATATGCTCCCGAGCCTGACCACTTGACCCCGAACAGATTATAAGCTGAAGTCGATAAATAACTCCCACCCCATCCGCTTTCAAGGGCAGCTTGTGCGATCATCAAAGATGCATATAGTCCGCGTTGCTGTGCAACTTGTTGTGCCGGGCCAGCGATATTATTCAAAAATGTTTGTACATTCCCTGGGTAAGTGCGTGAGACATTGACTGTTGGTGCAGCGGCAGAACTAGGTACCGCTTGACTAGCTGAAGCAACTTGACTTTGTTCTTGGCTAGAAGATGCAGCTTGAGCTTGTGTCTGAGTTTGCGCAGTTTGCGTCGAAACTTGATTTTGGTCATTTATATTGTTGGAATTTGCACTAGTATTTTCATTATTGTTATTAGATGATGTATTTTGATCGATCTGAACTGTATCAGCTTGCGCCTTAACTTTACTCAACACTAAACCAGCTGTTCCCATCAAAACAGTCGTTCCAATATACGTCGTAGCTTTTTTGACAGACTTTATATTCTCAGATAACAGCTGTTGTTTTTTATTCTCAAGACGTTCTTTTCTACTCTTCAAAATTCGACCCTCCTAATATTTATAATAATTGCTCAAATTAAGATCTTACTTTGATTATATCCTCTATCGCTGATTCATGCTAGCTTTTTCACTCCGATCAATGTAAAATAAGCCACCCAGTTATTGAGTGGCCTTATTTATGGATCGTTATAAAGTAGCTAATACGTCTACCCTTATAAAAGTTGAATTTTATAAAGATGTCAAAGTCGGGGCTAATTATGATCTGAAAGTTTTATTTCCTAATATTGTTAATAATCCCCATACACCAAACATCACCAGTATCATAATTACAATGTTGATCATAATATTATACCAAGTGTCAGTTGGTAAATACCAAAATAAAAAAATATCACATATGATATACCCAATAACATTATAAATAATATTTAATTTGTCATCCATAATAATCACCATATTCGTTTACTTTCGGCAATAAAATCATTAATGCTATCCACGCTCTTTTCTCCAAAGACTATCTTGACCTCTTTACTATCTTATTGTATATCAAAGTACGGACTTCACTAACATATTTATTTGCAAACTATTTCTTGGCACTACTAAAAGGTAATTCTACCCTATATATGATAACTTCATTTTTCTTTGCTTCAGACGGCAATCCATCAGTTCTAGCTTTTACATTTAAATTATAACTTATATTTTAATGATGAACAATATTTTCTTAGGTTTCCCAAAGTCTTCTCTCAAAAAAGAGCACTAGTTCATATCAACTAGCGCTCAAAATAGTTCTAACTTTTAATCTAAATTCAATTCCGCCTTCAATTCAGCAACCTTATCTGTTTTCTCCCAAGGCAACTCAACATCAGTCCGTCCAAAATGACCATAAGCGGCTGTTTGCTTATAGATAGGGCGACGAAGATCGAGCATTTCAATGATCCCCGCTGGACGCAGATCAAAAATCTTGCGGATAGCTGCCACTAATGCTTGATTACTTACTTTTGAACTTCCAAATGTATCGACTGCGATCGATACCGGTTGCGCAACTCCAATAGCATATGCGATCTGGACCTCAACTTGAGATGCGATTCCTGCAGCTACGATATTTTTAGCAATGTAACGCGCAGCATAGCTAGCTGAACGATCCACTTTAGTAGCATCTTTCCCAGAGAAAGCACCACCACCATGATGAGCAAAACCACCATAAGTATCAACGATGATCTTTCGTCCGGTCAGACCAGCATCACCTTGTGGACCACCGATAACGAAGCGTCCAGTCGGATTGATGAAATATTTTGTTTTCTCATCAAGTAATTCAGCTGGGATCTCTGTCTGGATAACTTTTTCTAAAATATCTTGTCTAATTTGTTCCAACCCGATTTCGGCCGCATGTTGCGTTGATAAAACAACTGTATCAACACGTAACGGTTTGCCATCATCAGCATATTCAACGGTAACTTGTGCCTTAGCATCAGGTCCTAAATAGGCAAGGTCACCTGACTTACGCACTTGGGCGATCCTACGCATCAAGCGATGGCTCAACGCGATCGGCAATGGCATCAATTCAGGTGTTTCATTGATCGCATACCCAAACATCAAACCTTGATCCCCCGCACCGATCTGATCGAGCGGATCTGCTTGACCTTCTTTTGTTTCCAATGAGTTATCAACACCTAAAGCGATATCAGCTGATTGTTCATCGATCGCCGTCAAAACGGCACAATTATCGCCGTCAAAACCATATTTGCCATTAGTATAACCGATCTCTTTGATCGTATCGCGTACTACTTTTTGAATATCGACATACTTATTAGTCGAAATTTCACCGACAACAACTACTAAACCTGTGGTAACAGTTGTTTCTGCTGCTACACGTGCATTGGGATCTTTTTCCAGCAACGCATCTAAGATCGCATCACTGATTTGATCTGCAATTTTATCTGGATGTCCTTCTGAGACTGATTCTGATGTAAATAAATGTCTTTCTGACACTTTGAATTCCCCCATTTCAATTTTGTGGTTACAAGGCATCTTCACTAGATAGTGAATCCTATCGGGAATGAGTGAGTTGTAACGTTCTTATTCTAACACAAGATTGCACTTATTCAAGGTAAAATGCTTAAATATTTGCAAAAGCTTTTTTAGGTACAAAAAAAGACTAGGTATAACTACCTAGTCCCAAGAAATACCGGTGATCGGGGTCGAACCGATACGTCCTCAACGGACACTGGATTTTGAGTCCAGCGCGTCTGCCAATTCCGCCACACCGGCATTAAGGGCGATAGATGGGAATCGAACCCACGAGTGCCGGAGCCACAATCCGGTGCGTTAACCACTTCGCCACTATCGCCATAGCCAATATACTATATGATACTACATCTAACTTCACTTGTAAATAAAGTTAGGTTGATTTCATAAAAAAAGCTACCGTAATGGCAGCTAAAATATAAAGTCACAACGGTCCTAACCGGATTTGAACCGGTGATCTCCTGCGTGACAGGCAGGCGTGATAACCCCTACACCATAGGACCATATTGCGGGAGCAGGATTTGAACCTACGACCTTCGGGTTATGAGCCCGACGAGCTACCAGACTGCTCCATCCCGCGATAATTATATATTGTGATGACCCGTACGGGATTTGAACCCATGTTACCGCCGTGAAAGGGCGGTGTCTTAACCACTTGACCAACGGGCCATATTAACGGAGAAGGAGGGATTTGAACCCTCGCGCCGTGTTACCGACCTACACCCTTAGCAGGGGCGCCTCTTCAGCCACTTGAGTACTTCTCCAGATGGGCCTAAGTGGACTCGAACCACCGACCTCACGCTTATCAGGCGTGCGCTCTAACCAGCTGAGCTATAGGCCCATTTAACACTTAAGCGGGTGACGAGAATCGAACTCGCGACAACAGCTTGGAAGGCTGTGGTTTTACCACTAAACTACACCCGCATATAACGTTGTTAATGGCGCGGGACGGAATCGAACCGCCGACACAAGGAGCTTCAATCCTTTGCTCTACCGACTGAGCTACCGAGCCATATTTACGGTCCTAACCGGATTTGAACCGGTGATCTCCTGCGTGACAGGCAGGCGTGATAACCCCTACACCATAGGACCATTATTGCGGGAGCAGGATTTGAACCTACGACCTTCGGGTTATGAGCCCGACGAGCTACCAGACTGCTCCATCCCGCGATAATAAAAAGGAGGATAAGAGATTCGAACTCTTGCGTGGTTTGACCCACCTGACGGTTTTCAAGACCGTTCCCTTCAGCCAGACTTGGGTAATCCTCCATGATATTTAGTTACATACTATGATCCATCTAATAAACAGATCAAATGGACCTTGTAGGACTCGAACCTACGACCGGACGGTTATGAGCCGTCTGCTCTAACCAACTGAGCTAAAGGTCCGAGGCACTAGTACGTAAATCGCGGCGGAGGGGATCGAACCCCCGACCTCCCGGGTATGAACCGGACGCTCTAGCCAGCTGAGCTACACCGCGATATTGAACTTAAGAACTTTCGTTCAATCGGGAAAACAGGATTCGAACCTGCGACCCCCTGGTCCCAAACCAGGTGCTCTACCAAGCTGAGCTATTTCCCGATATATGCACCCAGCAGGAGTCGAACCTGCAACCTTCTGATTCGTAGTCAGACACTCTATCCAGTTGCGCTATGGGTGCGTACTATTAATATTTAATGCCGAGGACCGGAATCGAACCGGTACGGTGATCACTCACCGCAGGATTTTAAGTCCTGTGCGTCTGCCAGTTCCGCCACCCCGGCGTGATACACTGATCACAAGCGGAAGACGGGATTCGAACCCGCGACCCCCACCATGGCAAGGTGGTGTTCTACCACTGAACTACTTCCGCATTAATGGTGCCGACTAGAGGATTCGAACCTCCGACCCTCTGATTACAAATCAGATGCTCTGCCAGCTGAGCTAAGTCGGCGCTAAAACAAGCGACTTAATCATCTTATAACAATCACAATTGTTTGTCAAGTGCTTTTTTATTTTAATGAGTCGTGACAGGCTCGAACTGTCGACCCTCTGATTAAAAGTCAGATGCTCTACCGACTGAGCTAACGACTCATGATGGAGGATACAGGGCTCGAACCTGTGACCCTCTGCTTGTAAGGCAGACGCTCTCCCAACTGAGCTAATCCTCCATAATGATAGCGTGGCAACTTCCTATCCTCGCAAGGGGCGATCCCCTAACTACTATCGGCGTTACAAAGCTTAACTTCTGTGTTCGGAATGGGAACAGGTGTAGCCTTTGTGCTATCGCCACCACACTTTTTTGTGAGAACCTTGTTCTCTCAAAACTAGACAATATCTTTATTTCCGAAAACACTACGTTTTTGACTTGGTTAAGTCCTCGACCGATTAGTAATGGTCCGCTCCATACGTCGCCGTACTTCCACTTCCATCCTATCTACCTGATCATCTCTCAGGGGTCTTACTTCCATAAAGGAATGGGAAATCTTATCTCGAGGTGAGTTTCGCACTTAGATGCTTTCAGCGTTTATCTCATCCATACATAGCTACCCAGCGATGCCCTTGGCAGAACAACTGGTACACCAGCGGTATGTCCATCCCGGTCCTCTCGTACTAAGGACAGATCCTCTCAAATTTCCTACGCCCGCGACGGATAGGGACCGAACTGTCTCACGACGTTCTGAACCCAGCTCGCGTACCGCTTTAATGG